>NZ_VDUZ01000060.1 GCF_008039615.1 Vineibacter terrae
CCACGCGCGCTCATGATCCGGCGCTTTCGCGCCGGTGCGCGCGTGGACGCGCGCGGTCCGAAAGAAGAAGATCACTCCAGGTACTGGCCGGCGTCGAAGGTCACGCAGGCGTCGGCGTCGTTGAAGGCGACGCCGACGGGGTCGCCGCCGGCGGCGACGATATCGAGCTGCTTCTGCAGCAGGACGCGCAGCATGGAGACGCCCTGGTCGCTGGAGACCAGGTGCTCCTCGGAATGGAAGGTGATCGGGCCCTGCCCGGTCTGCGCCTCGACATCGCCCGGGAAGCGCTGGTGCTCCTCGGGCGTCAGCTCGGCCCAGGTCTTGCCGTTGTAGCGCGATTTCATCTGCGCCAGCTCGCCGGCCGCGCGCACACGGCCGGCGACATAGATGCGGTAATGCGTGTCGTCGATCGGCACGGTCCAGCCGATCGACTCGACCCGGCCATAGCGGCCGACGCGCGGGCTGGGCACCACGCGCAAGGTCGGCAGCACGGCCTCCGTGATGCGCCGCAACGCTCGTCCATCCGGCAGAGCGCGCAGCTGCGTGCTCTTGATGCCGCGCGGCCCATACTCGAACTTCGCCTTGGGCATCACGGCCATCTGCTCGACGAACTGCGCACCGCTGAACGAGCCGTGCAGGATCGGCACGTGGTAGGGATCGACCACGTTCTCGAAATGCTGCAGCCAGTTGCAGGGCGCGATCACGATGCCGCCGCTGCCGATGCTGGAATCGTCGGCCTCGACGTGCTCGCCCGCCTCCAGGACCTCGAGGCACTCAAAGCGCGGCAGCACGGGCCGGCGTTCGGGCGGACCCATATAGGCGAAGATCAGCCCGTAGCGCTCCTGCACCGGATACCAGGGCTGGCGCACGCGGTCGCGCTGGCGGCCGCCCTCGGGCTCGCAGGGCTGCTCCAGGCAGCGCCCTTCGACGTCGAACAGCCAGCCGTGGTAGCAGCAGCGGATGCCGCGATCCTCGACCTTGCCGTAGTACAGCGTCGTGCCGCGATGGCAGCAGCGCGGGTAGACCAGGCCCGGCCGGCCGCTGCCGTCGCGGAACAGGATGAGGTCCTCGCCCAGGATCCGCACCGTGCGCGGCGTCGCGCCGGCATCGCGCGCCATCCCGACCGGATGCCAGTAGCGGCGCAGCAGCTCGCCCATCGGCGTGAAGCGGCCGACCTCGGTCAGACGCGCATTATAGGCCGGCTTCTCCAGATGATAGGCGCTGCCGTCATGGGCCGGGCGTGATGGCGGCTGGCGTCCGTCCATGGATCCACTCCTTCGATTGCGCTCCCTTCCCCGCGCGCAGCGTGGGGAAGGTGCCCGAAGGGCGGATGGGGAGCCAACGTGATGCTTCTTGTGGAGAGACCACGTCGGCTCCCCTCCGGCCCTTCGGGCCACCTCCCCAACCTCGTTGGGGAGGATATTCATTCCACCCTGGCGCCGGACACACGGATCAGCTCGGCCCATTTCGGCGCCTCGCGGGCGAGCACGGCCTGCAGCTCGGCCGGCGTGGAGCCGACCGGTGTCTGCCCCTGGTCGAGCATCTTCTGGCGCACGTCGGGCTCGGCGATCACCGCCTTGATCTCGCGCTGCAGGCGCTCGACGATCGCCGCAGGCGTGCCGGCCGGCGCGTAGGCGGCGACGTAGAGCGTCAGGTCGAGGCCCTCGACGCCCTGCTCCTTGAAGGTCGCCAGCTCGGGCATCGCGGCCGAACGCTGCGCGCCGGTCATGGCCAGCGGCTTGATGCGGCCAGCAGCGATCTGCGGCTTGGCCCCGACCGGGCTGCAGAAGGTGCTGTCGAGGCTGCCGCCATGCACGTCGCCGATCGCCTGCACCTCGCCCTTGTAGGGAACGTGGCTCAGCCGGCCGGACGCCGCCTTCTCCAGCAGGGTGCCGTAGAGATGGCCCGACGAGCCGATGCCCCAGCTGCCGTAGCTCACCGGCCGGCCCAGGCCCTTGGCCCAGGCGATGAAGCCGTTGATGTCGTCATGGGGCGCATCCTTCGCCACCACGAAGAGCACGCTGCCCAGCGAGACCTGGGTGATGGGCGCGAAGTCCTTCACCGGGTGATAGGGCAGGCTCTTGTAGAGCGCCGGATTGTTGGTGTGTGTCGAGTTGGTGGTGATCAGGAACGTGTAGCCGTCGGCCGGCGCGCGGGCCACGATCTCGGTGCCGATGATCGTGTTGGCGCCCGGCCGTGCGTCGACGACGACCTGCACGCCCAGCCGCGCCGACAGCCGTTCGCCGATCAGCCGGTTCAGCACGTCGATCGCGCCGCCAGGGTTGAACGGCGAGACCAGCCGGATCGGCTTGTTGGGGTAGTCCGCCGGCTGGCCCCATGCGGCGCCAGCCACCAGCGCAAAGGCCATCCAAGCCGACGCCAAGAACGCGATCGCCCGTCGCATGGTCCCCGCCCTTTCCGCCCCGATCGCCCATCTGACGCGGGCTGTGTCGACGGGCGGAACGGTAGACCGGGCCTCTCGGCAGGGTCAATGCCGCCCCGGGGCGTCCCGGGGCGGCAGCGCATCAGATATCGGCGAAGACGTGGCTTTCCTTCTTGCCGCCGGGATGGGTCACGGCGCCGTCGACCGCCGGCCCGACCAGCTGCGCGTACTTCCACAGCGCGCCCGAGGTGTAGCCGTTCTTGCGCGGCTTCCACGTCTTGGCGCGGGCCTTCAGCTCCTTGTCGGAGAGCTCCACATCGAGCCTCCCCTTGTTGGCGTCGATGCTGATGATGTCGCCGTTCTTGAGCAGCCCGATCGGGCCGCCGACGGCTGCCTCCGGCCCGATATGGCCGATGCAGAACCCGCGCGTGCCGCCGGAGAAGCGGCCGTCGGTGATCAGCGCCACATCCTCGCCGACGCCCTGGCCGTAGAGCGCGGCCGTGGTCGACAGCATCTCGCGCATGCCCGGCCCGCCCTTGGGGCCCTCGTAGCGGATGACGAGCACATCGCCCTTCTTGAACTTGCCTTTCACGACGGCCTGGAACGCCGCCTCCTCGCTGTCGAAGCAGCGCGCCGGCCCGCGGAAGGTCAGCTTCTTCATGCCCGCGACCTTCACGATCGCCCCATCGGGCGCCAGGTTGCCCTTCAGGCCGACCACCCCACCGGTCGGCGTGATGCAATCCTTCACGCGATAGACGACGTCCTGATCCGCGGGGAACTTCACGTCCTGATGGTTCTCGGCCAGCGTCTTGCCTGTCACGGTGAGGCAGTCGCCGTGCAGCAGGCCGTTGTCGAGCAGTTCCTTGATCACCACCGGGATGCCGCCGATGCGGAACATGTCCAGCGCCACATACTTGCCGCCGGGCTTGAGGTCGGCAACATACGGCGTCTTCTTGAAGATGCGCGCCACGTCGTGCAGGTCGAACTTGATGCCGCACTCATGCGCCATCGCCGGCAGGTGCAGCGCGGCATTGGTCGAGCCGCCGGTGGCAGCGACGACCACGGCGGCGTTCTCGAAGGCCTCGCGTGTGGCGATGTCGCGCGGCCGGATGCCCAGGCGCAGCAGGTTCATGGCGGCCTCGCCCGAGGCGGTCGCGTACTCGTCGCGAGTCTCGTAGGGTGCCGGGGCGCCGGCCGAGCCCGGCAGCGCCAGCCCGATCGCCTCCGACACGCAGGCCATGGTGTTGGCCGTGTACTGGCCGCCGCACGAGCCGGCCGACGGACAGGCGACGCATTCCAGCTCATGCAGATCGGCGTCGCTGAACTTGCCGGCGGCGTGCATGCCGACGCCTTCGAAGATATCGACCACGGTGACGTCGCGGCCCCGGAACTTGCCGGGCAGGATCGAGCCGCCATACATGAACACCGACGGCACGTTCAGGCGCAGCATGGCCATCATCATGCCGGGCAGCGACTTGTCGCAGCCGGCCAGGGTCACCATGGCGTCGTAGCAATGGCCGCGCATGGTCAGCTCGACTGAGTCTGCGATCAGGTCGCGGCTGGCCAGCGACGATTTCATGCCCTGGTGGCCCATGGCGATGCCGTCGGTGACGGTGATGGTCGTGAACTCCCGCGGCGTGCCGCCGGCAGCATTGACGCCCTTCTTCACCGCCTGCGCCTGGCGCGACAGAGCGATGTTGCACGGCGCCGCCTCGTTCCAGCAGGTCGCGACGCCCACCAGCGGCTGGCTGATCTGCTGCTCGGTCAGCCCCATGGCGTACAGGTAGGAGCGGTGCGGCGCCCGCTCCGGGCCGACCGTGGTATGGCGGCTCGGCAGCTTGGCCTTGTCCAGCGTCGGGTTGGGATGCAGCGCCCGGGCCTTGGCCCCCGTGCCCTTCTTCTTCTTGCTGCCGGCCATCTCTCCTCCTCATCAAGCGCAGGTCCGCGTTGGGCGCGCACCATAGAGGCAGAGGCGGCGCGACTCCAGCCGCGCGTCACTATCCGGGGCGCCGCACGAGCCTCCCGGCCGCGACTGCCCCGATCGCCCGATGGGTGAATGAGCAGTCAATAATACAGCTTCGACAATACCTTTTGTAACCGTGTTTTTCAAAAACCTCTCAATGGTTTATGGACCACATTCAATGAACTTTTCAACACAACGCAGATTGACGTGTGCGCTCCGGGAATGCTCCTATCTCCGCCGCCGCGCACAGGCACGACGCGCGAAAGTGGGGGTGTGGGAGATGACGGTCGATCTACGTCGCTGGGCATGGTCCGGAGCGGCTGCGTTGATGTTGTGCCTGGGTGCCGTGCCGGCGGCCGAGGCCAAGACGTTCAAGTGGACGAATGCCGGCGACGTCAGCGCCATGGACCCGTACTACCGCAACGAGACGTTCCTGCTGACATTCCTGGAGAACATCTACGAGCCCCTGGTGCGGCGTGACCGGAAGCTGGAGCTGGAGCCGGCTCTGGCCGTGAAGTGGGGCCAGACATCGCCGACGACATGGTTCTTCGATCTGCGCCGCGGCGTGAAGTTCCACGACGGCACACCGTTCACGGCCGACGACGTGGTGTTCTCGCTGAACCGCGCCGCCGGCGGCGGCTCGAACATGAAATCCTACTTCGCGTCAGTGAAGACGATCCGCAAGGTCGACGATTTCCGGATCGAGGTCGACACCGCCTATCCCGATCCGCTGCTGGCCTCCAAATGGGCCGTCGTCCTGATCATGTCCAAGGCCTGGGCGGAGAAGAACAACACCGCCGTGGCTGCCGATGCCACCAAGAACGAGGAGAACTTCGCCACCCGCAACGCCATGGGCACCGGCCCGTTCATGCTCAAGGAGCGCAAGGCCGGCGAGAAGACGGTCCTGGTCAACAATCCCAACTGGTGGGACACCCCGAAGCACAATCTCACCGAGGTGATCTTCACGCCGATCGCCAGCCCGGCGACCCGTATCGCCGCCTTGCGGGCCGGCGACATCGACATGACCTACGAGGTGCCGCCGCAGGACACCGAGAGCCTCAAGCGTGACCCCAAGCTCAAGGTGCTCGAGGGGCCCGAGCTGCGGGTGATCTTTCTCGGCTTCGATGTCGAGCGCAACGAGCTGACGGAGTCCAACGTCAAGGGCAAGAACCCGTTCCGGGACCGGCGCGTGCGCGAGGCGTTCTACCGCTCCATCGACGTCGAGGCCATCAAGCGCACGGTCATGCGCGGCCAGTCCTTCCCCACAGCGCTATTGGTGATGCCGGGGGTCAACGGCTACATCAAGGATCTCGACAAGCGCCCGCCGCTGCTGAAGCCCGAAGAGGCCAAGAAGCTGCTCACCGAGGCCGGCTATCCCAACGGCTTCGAGGTCGGCATGGATTGTCCCAACGACCGCTACGTCAATGACGAGAAGATCTGCCAGGCGGTCGTGGCGATGCTGGCGCGCATCGGCGTCAAGGTGAACCTGCTGGCGCAGACTCGTAACAAGTTCTTCGCCAAGATCCTGCGCAAGGCCGACAACAGCCCCGGCGACACGGCGTTCTTCATGCTGGGCTGGTCGCCGGTCGTGACCTACGACGTGCACAACGTGATCGAATCGCTGCTGCAGACGCCCAACAAGGACGCCAAGAAGGGACTGCTGAACGTCGGCGGCTACTCGAACCCGGCGCTCGATGCCCTGGCCGACAAGATGGCGGTCGAGACCGACAAGGCCAAGCGGGATGCCATGATCCTGGAGGCGACCAAGCTCTACACCGACGACTATGCCGTCATCCCGCTGCACCAGCAGGCGGTGATCTGGGCGACGCGCAGCAACATCGAGCTGTACCAGCCGGCGGACAACCGCTTCCCGCTGCGCTTTGTTCACGTGAAGTGACGAACGGGCGGCCGGCAGCGCTGCCGGCCGCCCGTCGCTGCTACTCGTCTTCCTGCTTGCGCCGCTTGCGCACCTTCACGGCATACTCGCCGCGCGGCCGGTTCTCATCGTTCATCGGATTGACGATGGTGGCACGGAAACGGTCCCAATCGTCGTCCTTGAAATCCTCGAGCCTCTCGACGAGATCGAAATTCTCGGACACGCCGTCGGCATAGAGCCAGCGCGGAAACGGCTGCAGCTGCAGCAGCGGCACCTCGCTGCGGATATGGATCGGCGTGCCGGTGCGCGTCAGCCGCACATTGGTGAAGATCGGTCCGAACCAGCGGTCGGTCTCGATGATGCCTTCATAGGCCTCATATCCGGACGGGCGCGGGAAGTTGGCGAGAGGCCGCGCCAGCACGCTCCAGCCGGGGGCCGTCCGAGCGACGTAGCCGCTCCAGATCTGCAGCAGGCCGGGCTCGTTCGGCGCGCCCAGGAAGGGCAGCGCGAAACCGCGGCAATCCTCCGGCACCCGCTCATCGAAATAAGTGTCGAAGTCGGGATAGTGAGACTGGCCCAGGGGCAGCCATTGACCGCCCGCGCCCTCGTGGCTCCAGAACGTCTCGCGGCCGTCCCATAGCACCTGAAAATCCATCGGGGGAAACAGGTACCAGCCGAAGGCCGAGGCTGTCCGCATCGGCTCGCAATAGCGAAAGGCACGCGTTGGATAGGTCCCTCCCGCCGCCTGATCGGCCCGCAGAGGCGGCCGGGCATCCGGCAGCATCCGGTAGAACGTGATGAGAGGCTTGGGAATTTCCGGTTTGGCTGTCTTGCTCATGACTCTACCAACACAGGCACATCCGATCGGCCGACAAAGACGGCTGGTTCGCGTAGTTCTCGCTCAGCCGCAAACGCCGATCAATTCGGTTTTGACCGAAACGTACTCGTCACACCGACGTCGACACAAAAAAAGCAAGCGCAGCATCCCCGCCACGCTTGCCTCTCAAAAAAACTGGATGATTCGCTTGTTGCCGATCAGAACGTCGGCGCCAGCATGCCCAGCTTCACCTTCTTCGCACCGAAGGCCGGGGCCAGCATGCCCAGCTGCACCTTCTTCGCACCGAAGGCCGGGGCCAGCATGCCCAGCTGCACCTTCTTCGCGCCGAACGCCGGGGCCAGCATGCCCAGCTGCACCTTCTTCGCGCCGAAGGCCGGGGCCAGCATGCCCAGCTTCACCTTCTTCGCGCCGAAGGCCGGGGCCAGCATGCCCAGCTGCACCTTCTTCGCGCCGAAGGCCGGGGCCAGCATGCCCAGCTTCACCTTCTTCGCGCCGAAGGCCGGAGCCAGCATGCCCAGCTGCACCTTCTTCGCGCCGAAGGCCGGAGCCAGCATGCCCAGCTTCACCTTCTTCGCACCGAACGACGGCGCGAGCATGCCAAGATTCACCTTCGACGTGCCGAAAGTGGGGGCAAGCATACCAATGCGGACCTTAGTCATTTTTGCATCCTCCTCATAAGACCTCGGCTTGAGGGGCGACCGGCTGCGACTGGCAACCGGGGCGACCCGCCCCGCGAACCGACCCGCATCAACCCCGATGCGGTGCGTGAGCAGAATGTGTTCTGAGTGACGAAAGCTCCGTTAATCGATCGCGAACGATCTGCGAAAAAAGGCAATCCAACAACTTAGGCTCACTTCCTGAACTGTCCTAGTGCTCAGAGAGGCCAGCCATTCGCAGACCAATCACATAACGCTCACGGTCCTCAGGCCTCTCAAGCGGCGTGATTGTTTCGAACATTTTGATGGAGAATCCGGGCTGTACCGCCAGGAGCTGACGTGAAAGATTACGCGCCTCGTCACCCCGTCCCAAATAGGCGAGACTGACGATGACAGGAACATACACCGCCATGAAGTTAGGATGCTCACGCAGGATCGGCTGGGCCGCCACGACTGCATCCTGATATCGACCAGCGAGCGTCAGCGAGATCACTGTCACCGTTTCCCAGAAGTAACGGAAGTTGTCGAACGGCGAGAGCGTGCGATAGCGCTCCATGCGCTCCAACGCATCAAGCGGACGGCCGCGATAGCAGGCGACGGCCGCGCTCAGTGCCCAGCCGAGGCCAAAGTTGGGATTCACCGTCAGCGAACGTTCGTGAAAGTGCTCGGCAAGATCGTAGTTGTGCCGCAGAAACGCCTCGACATGGGCCGCGAACGACAACCCCATCGGATCGTCGGGATCAAGCTCTATCGAGGCATGTGCATGACGCTCGGCAGCGGCGTCACTCTTCTCACGATCAGTCAGCCACCCCTGGCCGACTCCCATCAGATGCCAGAACGCCATCCAGGCGTGGGCATGCGCATATCCAGGATCCAGCCGCAGCGCACGTTCCAGAAACTCACCTGCGGTTCGGAACGCAGTTGGCGACGCTTGGTAGATGAGCGGCACAGCGCGCAGCATGCAGTCATAGGCGTTCGCGTTGTCGGGCGGGCGGCGCCGGACCCGGTCAATCTCGGCCTGCAGGATCTTGGGATTGAGCTGCCCCACGATGCCCCGGACGATCTCGTCCTGCACATCGAACAACCGCACGAACTCCACGGTCCGCTGATCGGTCCACAGCGCTCGCGCGTCTTCGCAATCGACCAACCGCACACCGATCCGGACGACGCCGCCCTGACGACGCACAGTGCCCTCAATTGCGTAGCGGACATTGAGGCGTCGCCCAATGTCCCGTGGGTCCACATCCTGGCCTCTGAAAACACCTGACGAGGCGCCCGGGATCACCGACAACCATTTGAAGCGGGATAGGCCGTTGACGATGTCCTCCGCAAAGCCTTCGCCGAGATACTCCTGCTCCGGATCGCCACCGACATTGCGGAATGGCAGCACGGCGACGGGCAGTGTCTCGATCTGCCCCTCGGCCACCGCCGGAGCCGGCTTGACGGCAGCGCCGACGGCAGCTGCGGGCGGCGGCGCGGCCGTCGGCATCGCCGTCTGCAGCTCCGGCATGGGCGTGTCCAGCCGGTCGGCACGGATGCGCTCGTAGAGCTGGATCGTGGGCTGGCCCGGCTTGGCGTCCAGCGTGCGCTTGAGGGCATCGACGCAGACCTGGAACTGGCGCAGGGCTGCCGCCTTGTCGCCGCTGCGCGCGAAGGCCTCCATCAGGCCGCGATGCGCCTCCTCGTGCGACGGCTCCAGCGCCAGCATATGGCGCGCGATGGCTTCGGCCGCCGGCAGGTCGCGCAGCACGATCAGCTCGCGCATCGCTGCAGCCATGCCGCCGAATGCCTGCTCGCGGCGCCAGGCGCGCTCGCCGTACAGCCAGTCCTGAAACGCTCCGCCGATCGCCGACAGGTCAGCCAGCAGATCGCCGCGATACAGCTCGGGAATCCGCCGCTTCTCCTCCAGCGGCCCGTCCGCCATGCGCTCGACCTCGCGGGCATCGATCCACACCTGGTCGAGATTCACCCGCATCACGTCGCGATCGATATGCAGCGCACCGGCATCGCCGTCGCGGAACAAGGCCCGCAGCTCGGTGATCGCCTGGCGCAGCGAGCCGCGCGCCTGCTCCTCCAGGCGGTCGCTCCAGACCAGGCCGGCGACACGCTCGCGGGTCGCCGACGCATCGGGTGTCAACGCCAGGAAGGCGAGCACGGCGCGGGTCTTCTTCGCCCGTGGCGTTCCGTCGGAACCATCCGAAAGGGTCACCCGACAGCCGCCCAGCAGGTAAATCCGTAGCATTCGCCCTTCCCGTCAGAAAGTTACAGACCTCTACGCAACAATGTTAACGTCATACATTCAGAATACGTTATAAGGCACTGTTTTATATCGGTCAATTGACATACGCTTCACGCATGCATTGGATATCACCGCCCTCAGCCCCGGCGAATCCTTACCGTCAACTGTCTGATTATAAAGGCAAAAAATCAAGGCGGCGACTCTCTAGTTGCAGGATGCGTGCGACTCCCGGCGCCACTGCAGGCGCGGCGCCGGCGCCGATCCTCAGCACCGCCGCGGACGATGAGGCGCAGCTGCCCCGGCCCGCCGCCTCACGTTGCAATGTATTGCCGCAGATCCTCGGCTTCTTGACGTGTTTCATCCAGCCGCCATTTGACAACGTCGCCGATCGACACGATGCCCATCAGCACCCCCCGCTGGACCACCGGCAGATGGCGGAAGCGGCCCTCGGTCATCAGCGCCATGACATGCTCGACCGTGTGATCAGGGCCACAGGTCACCACCGGCGTCGTCATCACCTCCTCGACCCGCAGGCCGAACGCATCGCCAGCCCGCCGCGCCAAGGCATGCAGGATATCGCGCTCCGACAGGATGCCGACGAGGCTCTTGTCCACGTCAAGAACCAGCACGGCGCCAATGCGCCGCGCCGACAGCGTCGCGATGGCTGACGCCAACGTCTCGTCGGGCGTGACCGCCACCACCCTTGTGCCCTTATTCTGCAGGATATCGGACACGAACATGGGCTTTCTCCTCCCATGAAGCGGGAAGCTGAGCCCAGGCACGTTCGCCTGACGCGGACGTCGGACCCGACTCCCGCACCCTTTGCCAACAGCGCCCGCTCCCTCATCATCCACAGGCCGCAGCGGCAACCACACCGTTCATCATCCCCTAGAGCCGGCCGGATGGCAATGCCGGCGAGGCATCGAATTTCGCTATCTAAATTATCAAGAAATACCACTAACTAATTGATCATAAATAGTTTTATTGTTGACATTTCAAATCATAAAGAAGTGATAACTCACTCAGCCGCTCACGCTGATTTCCTGTTTGCCGAATGATGGCGCCTTGCACCGCAGCCTCCGTGGCCTGCCGCATCCGAACGGACCTCCCGGCCGGCCCGCTGCGCCCACCTGTGCGGGAGCGAACCGACTGCTATTCACTTCATCCGGGCGGCCGGCGTCGTACCCTCCCGCGGTGCGCCATTGGCGGGAGATTCCTCGCTGCATCGGGGGTGACAGAGAAACACCGTAGCCGCCACGGTGGCGACGCGGCCCGATGCTACGGCCGCACCAGCCGCTTCCAGGCCCGCGGCCCGTCGAGGAACTGTCGCAGGTCGTCGAGGACGGCCTTGAACTCGGGATCCTTGTCAGCCTGCTCACGCAGGACATCCGACGAGGTCTCGCGGAAGGCTTCCATCACCGAGGCCGGCCACACGCGGATCACGACACCCTGCTTGCGAAAATACTCCATGGCGCGGGCCTGCTCGACCGGCGCCCGAGCCAGGGTCCAGGTGACGTTGGCACGGCAGGCGGTCTCGATCAGGGCGCGCCGTTCCGGCGGCAGCTCCTCCCATTTGTCCTTGCGCATGTAGAAGTCGATCAGCGACGCCGGCTGGTGCCAGCCGGGGAAGTAGTAGATCAGCGACAGCTTGTCGAAGCCCAGCGCGCGATCGACCGAGGGCATCGAGAACTCCGCCGCATCGATCTTGCCCTGCTGCAGCTTGTAGAAGACCTCACCCGGCTGCAAGGTGACGATCTCGGCGCCGAAGCGGGCCAGGACCTCGCCCGCCAAGCCTGCATAGCGGACGCGCAGTCCCTTGAGATCGGCGACCGAGCGCATCTCGTTGCGGAACCAGCCCCCGGCTTCCGACCCGGCCACGCCGCACATGACGGCATGCACGCCGAGCTTGTCGTAGAGGTCGTGATGGAAACGGCCGCCTTCGCCAGCGATCATCCAGGCGACATACTCCTCGGGCGTGGGCCCGAAGGGCAGCGACGAGAAGACCAGCAGCGCCGGCATCTTGGCCGCGGCGTAGGATGGCGACGTGAAGGCGGCATCGACGTCGCCATTCAGGACGGCATCCAGCAGGTCAGCCGTCGGCGCCTTGGCGCCCGCCTCGAGCATCTTGATCGACACCATGCCGGCCGACATCGTCTTCACCGCGGTGGTGAACTGCCGGCTGGCCTCGCCCAGCACCGAGATGCCGGGATTGAACGCCGTCTGCATGCGCAGCTTGGTGCGTCCGTCGGCGTCGGGCTTGCCGCCCGGTTCCTTCGGCGTCTCCGCCATCGACGGCGCGGGCGCCGGCGCATTGCCGCTCTGCTGCGCCCAGGCGCATGATGGAGCAGACGCAAGCAGCGCTGCTGCGAAGGCGAACACGCCTGCGATTCTGAGTGATGATGCACGCACGCTCGATCCTGCCGATGGCGCCGTCTCGCCGCCCCCCGCCCGTTCGATCCGGACGACGGTGCCGGAGCGATTATGGGCCACCCAAAGGTGGCCGCTTTTGGGTGCATCATCTACGCCCGCGCCGCCGGCGCTGCAAGCCGCAACCGGTCCGCGCAGTCCCTGCGGGGCTCTGTCCACGGCCAGCCATCTTCTGGTAAGATATTGACATGGCAAGAAAATTATTCGGAACGGACGGCGTCCGAGGGCGCGCGAACCTGGAGCCGATGACGGCCGATACGGCACTTCGGCTGGGCATGGCGGCAGGTGCCCGCTTCGTGCGCGGCGATCACCGCCACCAGGTCGTGATCGGCAAGGACACACGCCTCTCGGGCTACATGATCGAGCAGGCGTTGACCGCGGGCTTCCTGTCCATCGGCATGGACGTGCTGCTGCTGGGCCCGGTGCCGACCCCGGCGGTCGGCTACTTGACGCGCTCGATGCGTGCCGATATCGGCGTCATGATTTCCGCGTCGCATAATCCGTTCCACGACAACGGCGTGAAGTTCTTCGGGCCGGATGGCTTCAAGCTGTCGGACCAGATCGAGATCGAGATCGAGCAGCTGATGGCGAACGATCTCGCCGGCCACCGCGCCGAGAGCCGCGCGCTGGGCCGCGCCCAGCGCATCGACGATGCCGGCGGCCGCTACATCGAGGCGGTCAAGGCGAGCCTGCCGCGCGGATTGACCTTCGATGGCCTGACGGTGGCGCTCGATTGCGCCAACGGCGCTGCGTACAAGGTGGCGCCGCGCGTTCTGGCCGAGCTGGGCGCGCGCGTGATTCCGCTCGGGGTGGCGCCGGACGGCTTCAACATCAACCAGGAGTGCGGCTCGACCTTCCCGGGGGTGCTTGCCGAAATCGTGCAGGAGCGCGGCGCCGACATCGGCATCGCGCTCGATGGCGACGCCGACCGCCTGGTGCTGTCCAGCGAGCGCGGCGAGATCATCGATGGCGACCAGATCATGGCGACCATCGCCGACATCTGGGCCGACGAAGGCCGTCTCAGGGGCGGCGGCGTGGTGGCGACGCAGATGTCGAACCTGGGCCTGGAGCGCCATCTGCAGGCGCGCGGCCTGCATCTGGAGCGCACTGCGGTCGGTGACCGCTATGTCCTGGAGCGCATGCGCGAGGCTGGCTACAATCTCGGCGGCGAGCAGTCCGGCCACCTGATCATGACCGACGTCGCCACCACCGGCGATGGCCTGCTGGCGGCGCTGCAGGTGCTGGCAGCGGTGCAGCAGGCCGGCAGGCCGGTCTCCGAGGTCTGCCGCCGCTTCCGTCCCGTTCCCCAGCTGCTGCGCAACGTGCAGCTCGCGCCCGGCACCAATGCCAGCCGCCTGCTGGGCACGACACCGATCAAGGCCGCGCTGGCGGCTGCCGAAACCCGCCTGTCGGGCGGACGCCTGGTGGTGCGCAAATCCGGGACCGAGCCGCTGATCCGGGTGATGGCCGAAGGTGATGACGCGCGCCTCGTCGAGAGCGTGGTCGCGGAGCTGTGCCGCACGATCGGCCAAGCCGAGCCACAGGCAGCGGAATGACCGCGGACGGCGAGCGTGAGCATATCTTCGCCAGCATCTTCGTGCTGGCCATCGCCGCGATTCTCGGAGGCGACAAGGCATGAAAGGACGCGTGCTGATCATCGCCGGCTCGGATTCCGGCGGCGGCGCCGGCATCCAGGCCGATATCAAGGCGGTCACCGCGCTTGACGGCTTCGCGATGACCGCCATCACCGCGTTGACGGCACAGAACACGCACGGCGTGCATGGCGTCGTCGGCATCGAGCCCGCCTTCATCGCGCAGCAGATCGAGGTGGTCCTGGCCGATCTCGGCGCCGATGCGATCAAGACCGGCATGCTGCACAGCGCGGCGGTGATCCAGGCCGTGGCGAGCGCGCTGGCGGCGCATGCGCCGGCCACGCCCCTGGTCATCGATCCGGTGATGGTGGCCAAGGGCGGGCATCGATTGCTGCAGGCGGCAGCCGAACGCTCGCTGATCGAGCAGCTGCTGCCGCGCGCCACACTGGTGACACCGAACCTGCCCGAGGCCGAGGCGCTGGCCGGCTTTGCCGTCGCCAATGAGGCCGACATGGCCCGCGCCGGGCAGGCGATCCTGGCAATGGGGCCGGCAGCCGTCCTGGTGAAAGGCGGCCATCTCGAGGACAGCGACGCCGTCATCGACCTGCTGGTCGACGCCCATGGCGTCACACGCTTCACCCATCCCCGGATCGCGACGCGCTCGACGCACGGCACGGGCTGCACGCTCGCCTCGGCGATCGCCTGCGGCCTGGCGCAGCGGCTGACGCTAGCCGATGCCGTGACCCGCGCCCGCGACTATGTGCGCCGCGCCATCGAAACAGCGCCTGGCTTCGGCGGCGGCCATGGCCCGCTCAACCATGCCGTGACGTTCAACCCCGATTGGCGCTCGCTGTAGGCGGTCTTGCTGTCATCCCGAGCGCAGCGAGGGATCTCCTGCGAAAGACGCACGGTGCGCCATTCGCGGGAGATCCCTCGCTGCGCTCGGGATGACGGCTACGTCGGGATGTCGGCGGACTACGCGCCGGGCTGCGGGGCGGGGTCGCCGTCGGAGGCCGGAGTCGGCCGGCTGGTCGGGACGGAGGCGCGGCGCGGCTTGCCCGATGACGGGCCGGCGCCGCCGGTCTCGTCGCGCACGATCTTGTCGCCGCGCAACAGGGTCTGCACCTCGTCGCCCGACAGGGTCTCGTACTCGAGCAGCCCCTTGGCCAGCGCATGCAGGTCGTCCATGTGCTCGGTGAGCACGCGCCGCGCCTTGGCTTCCGCCTCCTCGATCAGCCGGCGCACCTCGGCGTCGATCAGCTGCGACGTGGCCTCGGAGACGTTCTGCTGCTGGGTCACGGAGTGGCCGAGGAAGACCTCCTGCTCGTTGGCGTTGTAGCGCACGCGGCCGAGCTTGTCGGACATGCCGAACTCGGTGACCATGCGCCGCGCCATCGCGGTGGCCTGCTGGATGTCGCCGCCAGCGCCGGTCGTGACGTTCTCCTCGCCGAAGATCAGCTCCTCGGCGATCCGCCCGCCGAAGCTCATGGCCAGCTTGCTCTCCAGCTCGATCTTCGAGTGGCCGTACTTGTCGCGCTCCGGCAGCATCATGGTCAGGCCCAGCGCGCGGCCGCGCGGGATGATCGTGACCTTGTGCAGCGGATCGCTCTTGGGCATGTGGATGTTCACGAGCGCGTGGCCGGCCTCGTGATAGGCGGTCAGCCGCTTCTCCTCCTCGGTCATGGCCATGGAGCGCCGCTCGGCGCCCATCAGCACCTTGTCCTTGGCGTGCTCCATGTCGGCCATCGTGACGAGCCGCTTGCCCACCCGGGCGGCGCGCAGGGCGGCCTCGTTGA
This sequence comes from Vineibacter terrae, assembly GCF_008039615.1. GTDB lineage: Bacteria > Pseudomonadota > Alphaproteobacteria > Reyranellales > Reyranellaceae > Vineibacter > Vineibacter terrae. The sequence continues at coordinate 15,771 of NZ_VDUZ01000060.1, forward strand.
CGAGGTTGGCGAGGTCGGCGCCGGAGAAGCCGGGCGTGCCGCGCGAGATCACCTTGGGATCGACGTCGGGCGCGATCGGCACCTTGCGCAGATGCACCTTCAGGATCTTCTCGCGACCGACGATGTCGGGGTTGGGCACGACGACCTGGCGGTCGAAGCGGCCGGGGCGCAGCAGCGCCGGGTCGAGCACGTCGGGCCGGTTGGTGGCCGCGATCAGGATCACGCCCTCGTTGGCCTCGAAGCCATCCATCTCGACCAGCAGCTGGTTCAACGTCTGCTCGCGCTCGTCGTTGCCGCCGCCCAGGCCGGCGCCACGATGGCGGCCGACGGCGTCGATCTCGTCGATGAAGATGATGCAAGGCGCGTTCTTCTTGGCCTGCTCGAACATGTCGCGCACGCGGCTGGCGCCGACGCCCACGAACATCTCGACGAAGTCGGAGCCCGAGATGGTGAAGAACGGCACGTTGGCTTCGCCCGCGATGGCGCGCGCCAGCAAGGTCTTGCCGGTGCCCGGCGGGCCGACCAGCAGGCAGCCCTTGGGGATCTTGCCGCCCAGGCGCTGGAACTTCTGCGGGTCCTTCAGGAAGTCGACGATCTCCTCAAGCTCGCCCTTGGCTTCCTCGATGCCGGCGACATCGTCGAACGTGACGCGCCCGTGCTTCTCGGTCAGCAGCCGCGCGCGGCTCTTGCCGAAGCCCATGGCGCCGCCGCGGCCGTTGCCCTGCATCTGGCGCATGAAGAACACGTAGACACCGACCAGGATCAGCAGCGGCAGCCAGTTGATCAGCACGCTTCCCAGGTTGACGCCCTCATCCGGCGGCCCGGCAGAGATGCGATCGACCTTGCCCTTCAGCCGGTTGATCAGATCGGGGTCGAACGGCGCGTAGGTGCTGAAGGTGCGCCCGTCCTTGGTCGTGCCGGAAATGTTGTTGCCCTGGATGCGGACCTCGGAGACCTGCTCGCTCTCCGTGAGCCGCAGGAATTCCGAATAGGCCATCGCGGACGAGCGGTTGCTGCCCACACCCCCCTGGAAGACGGTGTAAAGCAGCGCAAGAAGCAGAAGGATCACCACCCACAGGGCGGCGTTGCGATTGAACAGGTTCACGGCACTCGTCCGATCGGCGCCACCCGAGAGGCCATCTCCTCCTGGCAGCGGTGGTTACAGGTTCACTATTTGGCCCTTGCCAAAGGCAAAACAAGGGAAAAATGGTCCCGCTGCGAGCGGTTGCCGGGGCTGAAACCGCGCCCAGGCGGCCTCCCGGCCGGCATGCGATGCGATCATGCCGCCTGGGACCGGGACCGGCAACGGCCGCCCCGCCGCGCCGCGGCACGGCAATGCTGCCACGATCGCCGGCAGGCCGGCGATGGCCGGCCACGCTTTTTCCCAATCGGACCAATCTGTTCGCGCCACATGTGGTGCTGCTACACGAACCGCATCCGTGATTCTTCTGCCATCCTCGCCGCAAATTGTGAACCGGCCATCCCAGGGCTCGTCCTGCCGGCCCCCCTGCGGCTGCAGTCGGATTGACGCAGGCTCGCGCACCACCAGCCAGCCGCCGCCGCGCCACAGGATGCGGCAGCCGCCCACGGTCAGGCCGGATGGCGGCGAGAGAGACTGCCGCGGCACGGCGCGCATCCGCTCGACGGCGCGCTGGGTGCGGTCCTGACGCGGCGGATAGGCCGCACCGGCCACGGTCGCGATCACCGACGCCAGCACCACCCGCGCCAGCGATGCCGGCAGGGCACGCCATGCGGCGTGATCGATCATCACGACCCCCAGCGGGTGCGGCATGGCGCAATCGGCAAGCGCCGCCGCGACGCGGCCCTCTTGCGTCACCCGGCGTGCCGCAAAGCGCGTGGCCGCGGCCAGCGCCCGCGCCGGCGTCAGGGGCAGGCCCTCGCGCCGCAAGCGGCCGCGGGCAAAGCGCGGATCCATGTTGCTCGGATCGTCGATCCAGTCCTGTCCCCGCGCCTGCAGGGTCGCGGTCAAGCGCGCGCGCGTCACGGCCAGCAGCGGCCGCAGCAAGCGAGCCTCCGGGAACTCGACCAGGGCTGACATCGCGGCCAGCCCGGACGGACCACTGTCGCGCGCTGCGCGCAGGGCATAGGTTTCCGCCTGGTCGTCGGCCTGATGCGCGGTCAGCAGATGCAGCACCTGGTGCTGCCGGCACCAGTCGAGCAGCAGGCGATAGCGGGCCTGCCGCGCCGCCGCTTGAACGCCAGCCTGCGGCTTCGCTGCGGGCCGCCAGCACAGCACATGGGCCGGGATGCCGCGGGCGGCCAGCCACCGGCTGGTCTGGGCCGCTTCCGCGGCCGCCTCCGCGCGCAGGCCGTGATCGACCACCAGGGCGACGACGCGACCGCCGCGACGCGCGGCCCATTGCCACGCCAGCAGGGCCAGCGCCCGCGAATCCCGGCCGCCGGAGACCGCCAGCGCCAGGACAGGATGGGATTCAAACGGTGCAAACGGCCGCATCAGGGCGGCGAATTCGGATGGCAGGACCGGCGATGTGTCCATCGGCTTGCGTGCCGCCGGCGTGATGATCCGGCTCAGCAGCGGCTGCGCTGGCGTTCGGCGGCGATACGGCGCTTCAGCGCGTCCGTGGCCTGGGGATAGACCTGGTTGAACTGACCATAGACGATGCAGGCATCGGCCGACTTGCCGCTGGCCTGCAGCGACATGCCGAGCTTCAGGAGATTATCCGGCCCCACCGAGCTGGTGCGATAGGTCTTGAAGCCGTTGGCATAGGCGGTGGCGGCGTTGGCGTAATCCTTGCGCACGTAGTAGGTCTCGCCCAGCCAGTACTGGGCGTTGCCGGCGAGCTGGTGGCGCGGGTTCTTGGCGAGGAAGTTGCGGAACTCCCGCTCGGCGACGGCGTACTCGCCGCTGCGCATGGCGATCATGGCCTCGTTGTAGAGATGCTCGGGCCCGGCCGCGGGTGGCGGCGGCGCCGGCGGCGGTCCGCTGGAGGGCGTCGAGCCCAGCGGCCGCGTATCGGCCTGCTGGCCGGGCGACAAGCCACCCGGCGTCATCGGCGCGGGTGGCGGCGTGGCGTCACCGCGCGGCCCCGGAGTCGGCCGTGGCGCCGGCGGCCGCGCCCCGCCCCGCCCCGATTCAAGCTGCTGGATGCGAAAGTCATAGTCCGCCTGCTGGCGATCCAGCTTCTCCTGCAATTGCTGCACCTGGTTCTGCAGCCGCTCCACCTGGCCGGTGAGCTGCGTGATCAGTCGCTCCATGTCCTGGAAGCGCTGTTCGATCGCATAGTTGCCCTGCGCCATCGCCGGCGGCACGGCCAGGGCCGCCAGGCTCCCAACGGCGAGCATAAGAGCGATGGTCGCATTCGCGATCCGGTTCATCGTGGCCTCCTCGGCGGTCAAGGCCGCCCGAGGGGCGGGCGGCCACGGCGACTATCGGCAACGGCCTTTTACGGATCAAGCCTGATGGCCGCCACGCGATCAGACGCGCCGTCGCAGGCTCGCGCCCGAATCGGCCCATGGTCGGGCCGAAGGGCGGCGAATTGAGGGCGATCGGGGCCCGGCCTGCTCACGACGGCGCCGCCGGCCGGCGCGCAATGCGGCAGATGCCAAAGCTCGGAGCATGCCGCGACCCGCGCGATCGCCAGCGCGCCGCGGAAGCCGCAGCCGCACCGCCGTTGCGGCTTGGCACGGTCAATGCATCGGCCGGATCAGCGCAGCGTCGCCTCGGCGATGGCTTCGGTGGGCGTGCCACGCAGGTGTTGTGGTGATGGCGATGATCGCATCCCTCAACGGTCCTGGCGCGGCAGCGCCGGACCGTCCCGGTGAGCATGCCGGTGGTGACGGCACAGGCACCGGCAAATGGCGCGCCCTTCAATCCGCGTCGTCGACGGCACATGCGCCCAGCCATGTCCGGAGAAAGGAGGTGGCCGCGCCGCACCAGACGGCTTGAGCGTCACGGCCGCCGGCCATCCCGGCCGCCACCCTCCCACGACAACACGCTGGACCGGCCGCGCCCGCGCGCGGCGACCGCCCAACAGGAGCACCCGACATGTGCGCACGCTATGGATGCACCACACCACTCCACCTGACGTCGATCGACTTCAGCCGGCGCAGCTTCATGCGCACGGCCGCGGCAAGCGCACTGACGATCGCGATCGGCCCCGGCCTCGCGGGCATGGCCCACGCCGCCGACGGCATGATCAAGTCGACCCACGGCACCGGCTTCTGCAACCTCAACATCTTCCTGGCGCATGCCCTGCAGACCGCCAAGGAGGACGGGCTTGATCTGCAGTTCGTGAACACGCCGACCTTCGCCGAGCAAGTCACGTTCCTGGCCATGGGCCAGGTCGATGTCGGCCTGATGCCCTATACCAGCTTCATTGCGCTGTTCGATGCCGGCGCGCCGGTGAAGGTCGTGGCCGGCGGCGGCGTCGAGGGCTGCGTGATCGTCTCGCGCCCCGGCCTGGACAGCCCCGAGAAGCTGAAAGGCAAGACGCTCGGCACCTTCCAGCTCGATACGCTGGAGGTGATGCCTTACGACTGGCTGAAGAAGCACGGCGTCGCCTTCAAGGACGTGAAGGTGCGCTACATGGGCTCGACGCCCGAGGCCGTGGAAGCCTTCAAGGCCGGCGCCATCGACTGGACCTGCACCATCGAGCCCTACGGCACGGCGCTGCTGAACGATGTCAAAGGCGCCCACAAGCTGTCCGACGGCACCGATATCTACGGCCGGGGCTACACCGACTGCGTGCTGGCCTGCCGCAGCGAGCTCATCAAGCAGAACCCGGCCGGCTTGAAGGCCCTGATCAAGGGCATGATGAAGGCACAGCTGATGGCCGAGACCAGGCAGGACGACGTGCTGAGCAAGGTGGTCGGCACGTACTACAAGACCTCGACCGAGAATGCGCGACTGGCCATGAGCAAGCAGCCGGCCGTGGTCGACGCGCGCGACCAGACCCGGTTCATCCTGGAGCGCACCGATTCGCTGGTCGAAATGGGCTACATCAAGAAGAAGCCGGGCCGCGACGCGATCGACTGGACCCTGCTGGAGCAGGTGATCGCCGAGAACAAGGACCTCCACGCCCAGCTCAAGCACAAGGCCGCCTGACGTGTCGACGGCATCGCACCCGGCCGACGCAGGCGACACGGACGGGGCCGCCGCTGCCGGCACGCCCAACGCGCCGGCGACACGCCGCTTGCCGCTGGCCGGCCGCCTGGCGCCGGTCCTGTCGCGCCTGGGCACGACCCTGCTGTCGGTCGGCCTGTTCTGCGGCATCTGGGAGATCCTGTGGGCGCTCGACATCGCCGACCCCAAGCTGCTGCCGCCGCCCCACATCTTCCTTGGCAGCTTCCCGGAGCAGGCCAAGTTCTTCAACACCGCGCAGCGCTGGCAGATCGGCGTCGGTCTCAATACCGGGCCCAGCCCGCAGGGCGCGGTGCTGATCACGATCCTGGCATCCGGCGCGCGCGTGCTGGTGGGCCTGCTGATCGCTGCCGTGCTGTCGATCGCGATCGGCGTGGCGATACGCTACTTCGCCGCGGTCGAGAAGCTGACGCTGCCGACGATCACGCTGCTGTCGCCGGTATCGCCGATCGCCTGGCTGCCGGTGGCGATCTTCCTGTTCGGCATCGGCAACGCGCCGGCGATCTTCATGGTGGTGATCGCGCTGTTCTTCCACATGGTGCTGGCGACCATCGCGCAGATCGACGGCGTCAGCCGCAACCTGATCAACGTGGCGCGCACCATGGGCGCCTCGAAGCGGCAGATCTACGGCCGCGTCATCGTGCCGGCGATCCTGCCCGGCATGCTGATGGTGCTGCGGCTGAACCTGTTCGGCGCCTGGATGGTGGTGCTGGTCGCCGAATCGACCGGCGTCGGCTACGGGCTGGGCCAGGTCATCATGCTGGCGCGCAACACCTTCAACCCGTCGCTGGTGTTCTTCACCATCGCGCTGATCGGGCTGCTCGGCTTCCTGTCCGACTGGGTGCTGCGCCTGCTGCAGAAGAAGCTGCTCTACTGGGTTCCCCAGACCGCGGGGGTGCTGCGTGGCCTCTAGATCGACCAAGCCGTTCTCCTCGCGCGACGCCGTCGTCTGCCGCGGCGTCGGCAAGACCTGGTCGGCCGGCACCGACCGTGCCCATGTCGCGCTGCGCGACGTCGACCTCGACGTGGCGCCGGGCGAGTTCATCGTGCTGCTGGGGCCATCGGGCTGCGGCAAGAGCACGCTGCTGTACCTCATTGCCGGCCTCGAGGACACGAGCGACGGCGAGATCTGGGCGTTCGGCGATCGTGTCGCCACGCCGTCGCCCGACCGCAGCCTGATCTTCCAGGAGACCTCGCTCTTTCCCTGGCTCACGGTCTGGCAGAACGTGAGCTTCGGCCTGTCGATCCGGGGCGAGCCGGCGGCGGCCCGCAAGGAGGCCGCCCGCCAGGCCCTGCAGCGCGTCGGCCTCGTCGAGGCGATGGACAAGCGGCCCGACGAGCTGTCGGGCGGCATGCGCCAGCGCGTCGCCGTGGCGCGGGCGCTGGCCATGCGGCCCAAGGTGCTGCTGATGGACGAGCCGTTCGCGGCGCTGGACGTCCAGACGCGCGCCAAGATGCAGGACTTCCTGCTCGATGTCTGGCGCGACAGCGAGGCATCGGTGCTGTTCGTGACCCACCATATCGACGAGGCGGTGGCGCTGGCCGACCGGGTCGTCATCTTCACGGCCCGGCCGGGCCGCATCAAGACCATCGTGCCGATCGACATGCCGCGGCCGCGCGATCCGTTCTCGGCGCAAAGCGAGGCATTGCGCAAGGAGCTCACCGAGCTGATGCGCGCCGAGGTCGATCGCGCCTTCGCCGAGCAGGAGGCGGTGTAGCAATCCCTTCCCGCGCTTCGCTATACGTCGTGACGCTTCCCATCCGCCCCGCTCGGGGCACCTTCTCCGCCGCCGCGGAATGAAGGCAAGACAGCAAGGAGTTCGTTTCGTGGCCACGTCCATCGTTCGCAGTCGCGCCATGATCACGCGCGCGCTCGACCGTCACACCTGGAAGGAGATCGCCGACGGCGCCGTCCTGCAGGAGGACGGCATCATCGCCGCCGTCGGCACCTATGACGAGCTCAGCCGGCGCTACCCCACCACGCCGGTGATCGGCAGCGGCAATGAGATCCTGGTGCCGGGCTTCGTCAACGGCCACCACCATGTCGGCCTGACGCCGGTGCAGCTCGGCTCTCCCGACATGCCGCTGGAGCTGTGGTTCATCACCCGCCTGGTGAGCCGCAACCTCAACCTCTATCTCGACACGCTCTACTCGGCGTTCGAGATGATCGGCTCGGGCATCACCACGGTGCAGCACATCCATGGCTGGCTGCCCGGCCACCTGCCCGAGGTCGAGGCCCGGGCCGGCGACGTGATCCGCGCCTACGAGGACGTCGGCATGCGGGTGTCCTATTGCTTCGCGGTGCGCGACCAGAACCGTCTGGTCTACCAGGCCGATGAGGAATTCGTGGCCGGCCTGCCCGCCGAGCTGCGGGACCCGATGAAGCGCTGGTTCGAGAGCTTCAAGGTGGGGCTCGACGACGGCATGGCGATGTTCGAGCACCTGCGCGGGCACCATCACGACAAGCGGCGGGTCAAGATCCAGCTGGCGCCGGCCAACCTGCACTGGTGCTCCGACCGGGCGCTGGGCGTGCTGGCCGATGCGTCCCGCACGCACGACGTGCCCATGCACATGCACCTCGTCGAGACCGCGCTGCAGAAGGAATACGCCTGGCGGCGCGGCGGCTGCACCGCCGTCGAGTACATCGACCGCTTCGGCATGCTGGGGCCGCGGCTGACGCTGGGCCACGGCGTATGGCTCAACGAGAAGGACATCGACCGGCTGGCCGAGACCGGCACCTGCGTCTGCCACAACTGCTCGTCGAACTTCCGCCTGCGCTCCGGCGTGGCGCCGCTCAACGTCTTCGAGGCCAAGGGCATCAACACCGCGATCGGGCTCGACGAGGCCGGCATCAACGACGACCGCGACATGCTGCAGGAGATGCGGCTGGTGCTGCGGGCGCATCGGGTGCCGGGCATCGGCGAGGAGGTTCCCACGATGGCCCAGGTCTTCCGCATGGCCACGATCGGCGGCGCCAGGACGACGGCCTTCGGCGAGCGCATCGGCGTGCTCGAGGAAGGCAAGGCCGCCGACATGGCGCTGCTCGACTGGAAGCAGATATCCTATCCCTACCTCGACACCGAGATGCCGCTGCTGGATGCCGTGATCCAGCGCGCCAAGGCCGAGGGCGTGAAGATGACCATGTGCGACGGCGAGGTGATCTACCAGGACGGCAAGTTCACCAAGGTCGACCGGGACGGCGCGCTCAAGGCGCTGCATGACGACCTGGCGCGCGCCCTGTCCGACGACGAGGTCGAGCGGCGCAAGCTGTCGAAGGCCCTGCTGCCGCATGTGAAGAAGTTCTACGCCAACTATTTCGACCCGGCGCAGCACCAGCCGTTCTATCGCCAGAGCTCGCGGGCCTGACCAGCGTCCTTCCCGCAACGAAAAAAACGCCGGTCGGACGAAGCCGGCCGGCGTTTTTCAGGGCTCAGCCCCTCGCTACTGCAGGACGGTCACGGCGCGGCGGTTGCGCGACCAGGCGCCTTCGTCGCTGCCCACGACCTCGGGCCGCTCCTTGCCGTAGCTGATGGTGCGCAGCTTGGCCGCGGGAACGCCCTGAGCGGCGAGATAGGTGCGCACCATGTTGGCGCGGCGCTCGCCCAGCGCCAGGTTGTATTCACGGGTGCCGCGCTCGTCGGCATGGCCTTCGATCATGAAGGTCTGGTAGCGGTCACCGTACTGCCTGATCCAAGCCACCTGCTTATCGAGCGTCGCGCGTCCGTCGGGCGTCAGGGTGGACTGATCGGTCTCGAAGTAGACGCGGTCACCCGCCACCTGCTGGAAATGTCCCGGCGTTCCCGGCGCCACCGAGGCCGTCGCGCCCTCGGGCCCTGGTGTCGTGGAGCTGCCGCAGGCTGCCGCCAGCAACATCACCGCCACCGCGCCGAGTATCTTGATGCTCAATTTCATTGTCGCTCTCCTGCGCAACCGGTACATGCCGGCTGCGTCATCCGGCTTGCATCGGCGGCCATTGACTGAGGGGAACCGCCATCCCTCTTCCGATCCGGGATGATCTGGAAAAAGGATGACCCGGGTTATCAATCGCTGACGCGCTCGAGCCCCGGGTCATTTCGCAGTGCATCATAACATTCGCCGGACTCCGTTCAAGCCGCCGCGGCAGGCGCCGCCGCCACGGTGAAATGCAGGCCGGCGAACACATATCGGGCCTTACTGCGGGATCAGCGGCGACCACGCCGGGTCGGACGCATCGGTGGGTGTCGCCACCGGTCGCAGGATGCGCCCGGTGATGTCGACCATGTGCAGCCGCACGGAACCGGCCCGGCCACCGGCGTTGGGCGCCTGGCGGAAGAACATCAGGTAGCGTCCGTTCGGCGCCCAGGTCGGGCCCTCGTCGAGATAGCTCGAGGCCAGGATGCGCTCGCCCGAGCCGTCAGGGCGCATGATGCCGATCGAGAAGCTGCCGCCTTCCTGCTTGGTGAAGGCGATGTAGTCGCCGCGCGGCGACCACACCGGCGTGCTGTAGCGGCCCTGCCCGAAGCTGATGCGCTGGGCCTCGCCGCCGCCGGCGCTCATGACGTAGATCTGCTGGCTGCCGCCGCGGTCCGAGGTGAAGACGATGCGGCCGCCGTCGGGCGCATAGCTCGGCGAGGTGTCGATGGCGAGGTGGTTGGTGAGCCGGCTGATCGAGCGCGAGCGCACGTCCATGGCGTAGATGTCGGTGTTGCCGTCGGTCGCCAGGCTCATGACCACGCGGTTGCCGTCGGGCGAGAAGCGCGGCGCGAACGTCATGCTGGGGAAGTTGCCCAGCAGCTCCTGGCGCTGGGTGTCGACATTCATCAGGTACACCCGGGGCGTTCCCTGGGCATAGGACAGGTAGACGATCTCCTGCAGCGTCGGCGAGAAGCGCGGCGTCAGGGCCAGCGACCGGCCGTCGGTGAGGTAGCGGTGGTTGGCGCCGTCCTGGTCCATGATCGCCAGCCGCTTGACGCGGGCGTTGCCCGGACCCGTCTCGGCGACATAGACGACGCGCGTGTCGAAGAAGCCGTCCTCGCCGGTGATGCGCTTGAAGATCTCGTCGGCGATGATGTGGGCAATGCGCCGCCAGTTGGCGGTCTGGGTGAAATAGGCGCGGCCGGTCATCTGGGCGCCGGCGGCGACGTCCCACAGGCGGAACTCGACCCGCAGCCGCCCGTCGGCCTGCTGCGTGGCCGAGCCGACCACCAGCGCGTCGGCGTTGACGGCCCGCCAATCCTGGAAGCGCGGCGTGCGGCCGGGATCGCTGATGCGCTCGATGAAGGCGCCGCGGTCGATGGGACGGAACAGGCCGGAGCGCTCGAGATCGGCGCTGATCACCTGCGAGATCTGCGCGCCGGTCGCATCGCCGACGAAGTCGGTGACGGCGATCGGGATCGGGTTGGCGCTGGCGCCCTCGACCGTGACCTGCTGCAAGCCCCGGGTCTGCGCCCAGGCCAGCGGCGCGACCAGGACCGCCACCAGGGCGACGCCCACCGCCATCAGGCGGCGGCGCATCGTTGATCGTATCATCTCTCGTTACTCCCCACTCTCTCTCTCTCAGTTTTCGCTCCACGTCAGCGCAGGTCGCGCGGATCGAACTTGAACACGAAGCGCTTGAGCTGCTCGTATTTGTGCTGCGGATAGGGCAGCGGCTGGCAGCGCGGGTTGAGCACCGCGCGCTGGCCTGCTTCCGCATACGACCGCAGGAACGGATTGGCCGCCATCGCCGAGCGTGTCTCGTCGGAGATGCGGGCCTCGGTGACCCGCCCGTCGGGCGCCATGTCGACGATGATGTAGGCGATCAGCTGCGAGGCATCGCGGCCGCCGTCGTTGACCGACCAGCACGGCCGCACCTTGTCGGCCATGGCGGCGTTCTCGCTGGCGGTCAGCCGGCCGGCCGCCAACGCCGACTGCTGCGTGCGCGTTCCCGGCACGTTGGGCCGGCCCTCGCCGGCCACCGGCTGCGGCGGCCGCGGCGAGCGGCTGGTCTGCTCGGCCAGGATCTGGTCCAGCGTCTTGGGCGGCGCCTTTGGCGGCTCGGGTTTCCTGGTCTCGGTCTTCGGCGGCTCCGGCTTGGGCGGCTCGGGCTTCTTGGCCTCAGGCTTGGGCGGCTCGGGCTTGGTTTCGGGCTTGCGCTCGACGGCCGGCTCCGGCTTGGGCTTCAGCGGCTCGGCGTCCGGCTCCTTGGGCTTCTCGGCCTTGGGCTCCGGCTTGGGCGCGGGCTTCTCCTCGGGCTTGGGCTGGACGGCGGCGACCTGCGGCTCCGGCTTGGGCTGCGGCTTGGGATCGGGCTGCGGCTTGGGCGCGGCCTCGACCTGCGGCGCCGGCGGCGCCGGCGTGTTCTTCTCGGCCTCGGGCAGCTTGCGGTCCTGCGGCCGCTCCTGCGACACCACCGGCGCCTTGGATTGCGGCCCGATCTCGGTGGCGTCGTAGATCGGCACGTCGGCCAGCGAATCGTCGGGCGGCCGCGTCAAATTCGGGAAGCCGAACAGGGCAGCGGCCAGCAGAACGACATGCGCCCCGGCCGAGACCACGGCCGGGGTTGTCATGTCGCCGCTGGAGTCGCCACGCCAGCGCATGGCCCCTGCTCCTCCGATCAGTTCTTGCGGCCGGGCCCTGCCGGCGCCTTCGCCCCCGGGGCTGCCGGCGCCGTGCCCGACGGCTTGCTGTCGCCGGTCGCCAGGTCGCCCACCAGGCCGGCCTTGGTGAAGCCGGCGGCGCGCAGCGCGCCCAGCACTTCCATCACCCTTCCGTAGTCGACCGCCTTGTCGCCGCGCACGAAGATGCGCTGGTCCGGCTTCTCAGCCTGCACGGCCTTGAGCTTGCCGATCAGGTCGTCGACCGAATACTCGGTGTCGCCGAGGAAGACCTCGCCCTTGGCCTTGACGCTGACCACCAGCGGCTCGTCCTGGCCCTGGATCGGATCGGCGGTGGTCTTGGGCAGGTCGACCGGCACGCCGACATTCATCAGCGGCGCCGCCACCATGAAGATGATCAGCAGCACCAGCATCACGTCGACGAACGGCGTGACGTTGATGTCGGCCATCGGCGTGTAGATGCGGCGGCGGAACCGGCTGCCGCCGCGCGTCTGCATGGCGCCGCCCATCTGCACGGCCATCAGTTGTGCTCCTCGAGCTGGCGCGACAGGATGGTGATGAACTCCTGCGCGAAGTTCTCCAGGCGCTGGCCGTAGCGGCCGATGTCGCTGCTGATCTTGTTGTAGGCGAGCACCGCCGGAATGGCGGCCACCAGCCCCAGCGCGGTCGCGAACAGCGCCTCGGCGATGCCGGGCGCGACCACGGCGAGCGAGGTGTTCTTCGACGCAGCGATGCCCTGGAACGACGTCATGATGCCCCAGACCGTGCCGAACAGGCCGACGAACGGCGCCGCCGCGCCGGTCGAGGCCAGGAAGGTCATGCGCTTCTCGATCGATTCCATCTCGCGCTGCACCGTGACCGCCATGACCTGCTCGATGCGCGCCTGCAGGTTGTGGCGGGCGGCGGCGGTGGCGGCCAGGCCCTTGCTCAGCGACCGGCGCCACTCGCGCATGGCGCCGGAGAAGATGCTCGACAGCGGCTCCTCGGGCTTGTCGCCGACGCGGTCATAGAGGTCATCGAGCGACACGCCCGACCAGAACGTGTCCTCGAAGGCCTCGGCCTTGCGGCGCAGGGCCCGCAGCTTGAGCGTCTTCTCGATGATGATCGCCCACGACCAGATCGACGCCAGCAGCAGCATCACCATCACGATCTGCACCACCGGATGGGCGTGCAGGAACATGCCGACGAAGCTGACGTCGATGGTGCCCGTGCCGCTGGCGAGCGTGCCGGCGACAGTCGAGCCCGCGCCTGGCGGCGGTGGCACGGGGGTGGAGGGCACCGGCACAGGCGGGGGGGTTGCCTGCGCAAGTAGGGTGAGCGGATCCATTGGGACTCCAGTTTGTTACAGCCGGGTAGCGAGGGAATGTGGCGTCACGGCGGCGCTGGCAGTTGCATTTCCGCAACACAAACAAGGATTTGGGTGGCCCCTCACGCCCCGCCCCGAGCCGGGGCCACCGCCAGGGCGGCGCGCACGTCGGCCGGCAGGCGCACCGGCCGGCCGTCGGCGCCCATGCACGCCAGCGTCAGCGTGGCATCGCTCAAGAGCGCGCCGGTGCCGCCGCCATCGGCGCGGCGGACCTGCTGCACCAGGTCGACCGAGGCGCCGCGCAGCGCCGCCACCTGCGTGACCACCTCGAGCGCCTCGTCGAGCCGCGCCGGCTTCAGGTAGCGGATCGCCAGGCGCGACACGGTCCAGTTGATCCCCTGCGCCTGCCGCTGGGCGGCAAGGTCGTGACCGACGACGCGCAGCATCTCGGTGCGGCCGCGCTCCATGAAACGCAGATAATTGGCATGGTAGACGATCCCACCAGCGTCCGTGTCCTCGTAGTAGACGCGGACCGGCAGCACGTGGGCCGGCAGCACGTTGGCCGGCGGCACTGGGGGCGACACCGGGGCCGGCCCCCGCATCACCCGGCGGCCTCCGTGTCGGGGTCGAGCAGGTCGAGCTGCGCCCGCGCCGTGCGCGGCATCTTCAGCCCGAGATGCCGCCAGCCGCCTTCCGCCAGCACCCGGCCGCGTGGGGTGCGCATCAGCAGGCCCAGCTGCATCAGGTAGGGCTCGATCACGTCCTCGATGACGTCGCGCTGCTCGCTCAGCGCCGCCGACAGCGTCTCCACGCCCACGGGGCCGCCGTTGTAGCTCTCGCCGATGCAGGTCAGGTACTTGCGGTCCATCAGGTCGAGCCCGAGATGGTCGACGTCCAGCCGCCGCAGCGCCTGGTCGGCGGCCTTGGCATCGATCACCGCCGTGCCGGCGACAGCGGCGAAATCACGCACCCGGCGCAGCAGGCGGTTGGCGACACGCGGCGTGCCGCGGCTGCGGCGCGCCACCTCGGCGGCGCCATCGTCGGTCATGGCGACGTTCAGCACGCGCGCGGCGCGGCGCACGATCGTCTCCAGCTCGTCGGGAGCGTAGAACTCAAGCCGCAGCGGGATGCCGAAGCGCTCGCGCAGCGGCGTCGTCATCAGGCCCGAGCGGGTCGTGGCGCCGACCAGGGTGAAAGGCGGCAGGTCGATGCGCACCGAGCGCGCCGCCGGCCCCTCGCCGATCATGATGTCGAGCTGGAAGTCCTCCATCGCGGGATAGAGGATCTCCTCGATCGCCGGGTTCAGGCGGTGGATCTCGTCGATGAACAGCACGTCGCCGCGCTCGAGGTTGGTGAGCAGCGAGGCGAGGTCGCCGGCCTTGGCGATCACCGGCCCCGAGGTGGCGCGGAAGCCCGCCCCCATCTCCTTGGCGACGATCTGCGACAGCGTCGTCTTGCCCAGCCCCGGCGGGCCATGGAACAGCGTATGGTCCAGCGGCTCGCCACGCGCCCGCGCGGCGGCGATGAACACCTTCAGATTCTCGCGCACCTGCCGCTGGCCGATGAAATCGTCCAGGACCTGGGGCCGGAGCTTGACCTCGGCCGCGTCCTCGTCGCTGCGGGCGCCAGACGTCAGGCGGGAATCGTTCATTGGTGGTCGTTGTTCTTTGGCCGGCGGCCGGCCATGCAGAGGGTTGAAAGCATTCCTACCATGCCCAGCGGCCCCAGGGTAGGCAAGCCGTCCGCGGGTGCGCTATCGGCGTGGCGCGCTCCTGGCTACCGAGCGAGCTCCCGCAGGCCCTCGCGGATCAGGGTGTCGATGCGGGCGTCGGTGCCCAGGCGGGTGGCGGCGCGGGCCACGGCGCCGAACGCCTCGGGACGCTTGTAGCCGAGATTGACCAGCGCCGAGACGGCGTCCTCGTTCACCGATGCGGCCGGCGCCGCGCCGTCGGCCGCAGCGGCCGGCGCCCGCGCCACGCCCGGCGTGGCGCCCCAGGCGATGGCCTTGTCCTTCAGCTCGGTGAGCAGGCGCGCGGCGAGCTTCGGGCCGACGCCCGGCGCACGGCTGAGCGCGGCCCTGTCCTGCGCCACGATGGCGCTGGCGAGCTGATCGGGCGCCAGCGTCGAGAGCAGCGACAGCGCCACGCGCGCGCCGACGCCCTGCACCGTGGTGAGGATGCGGAACCAGTCGCGCTCGGCGGTGGCGAGGAAGCCGTACAGCGTGATCGCGTCCTCGCGCACGATGGTCTCGATCAGCAGCGTGGCCTCGCGCCCGGCCATCAGGTCACGCAGGGTGCGGCCGGAAGCGAAGACGACATAGCCTACGCCGCCGACATCGACGAGGCATGAATCGTCGGCGACCGCATCGACGATGCCGCGCAGCTTGCCGATCATCGACCGCTCGTTCTGGAAGCGGCGCGCGCCAGCAGCGCGTTGTGCCATGCCGTCGTCGAGCCGCGCAGCCCGCTCTTGCCGCGGCCGGCGCCGACGCGTCCGCCGCGCACGGCGCCGACATCGCCGCCCTCGGCGCCGGCCATGACCGCGGCGGTGGTCCATTTGCCCGCGGTGCCGCGGTGGTGCGCATGGCAGATGGCGACGGCCAGCGCATCGGCGGCGTCAGCCGTCGCATCGCAGCCCGGCAGCAGGCGGCGCACCATCATCTCCACCTGCCGCTTCTCGGCGTGGCCTGCGCCCACCACGGACTTCTTGATGTGATTGGCGCCGTACTCGAGGACCGGCAGGCCGAGCTTGGCCGGCGCCATCAGGACGGCGCCGCGCGCCTGGCCCAGCTTCAGCGTCGAGGCCGGGTTCTTGTTGACGAAGGTCTCCTCGACGGCGGCCTCGCGCGGCTGCCATTGGCCGATCACGGCGGCGATGCCATCGAACAGCTGGCACAGGCGCTGCGCCAGCGGCCGGTCCTCATCGGAATGCACCACGCCGTTGGCGACATGGACCAGCCGGTTGCCTTCGGCGTCGATCACACCCCAGCCGGTATTGCGCAGCCCGGGATCGAGACCGATCAGGCGCATGGCATGCCGCTGCGGGAGTGTTGCCGCCCTTCCGTCATCCCGAGCGCAGCGAGGGATCTCCTGCCGATGAGGCACGGTGCGCCATTCGCGGGAGATCCCTCGCTGCGCTCGGGATGACGGACGTGAGCGCTGGCCATCGACCATGCCCTATGGCTAGCCCGCGAGGCGGGCGAGCGTGTCTTCGGAGACCTCGAAGTTGGCGTAGACGGACTGCACGTCGTCGCTGTCCTCGAGCATCTCGATCAGCTTGAACAGCGTCTGCGCCGTGTCGGCGTCGATCGCGGTCGCGCTCTTGGGCCGCCACACCAGCTTGGCGCTGCTGGGCGCCCCCAGCGATTTCTCCAGCGCATCGCGCACGGCGCTGAAATCGTCCTGGGCGCAGACGATCTCGTGATGGCCATCCTCGCCCTCGACGGTCTGCACGTCCTCGGCGCCGGCTTCGATCGCCTTCTCCATGATGTCGTCGGCGCTGCCGGCCGCCAGCGGATAACGGAACTCGCCGACGCGATCGAACATGAAGGACACACTGTTCGTCTCGCCGAGATTGCCGCCGTACTTCGTGAAGGTCGAGCGCACGTCGGAGGCGGTGCGGTTGCGATTGTCGGTCAGGGCCTCGACGATCACGGCGACGCCGCCCGGTCCGTAGCCTTCGTAGCGCACCTCGACATAGTTGTCGGCAGCATCGGCGCCGGCGCCACGCTTGATGGCACGGTCGACCGTGTCCTTGGGCATGTTGGCCTCGCGCGCCGCAATCACGGCCGCCCGCAGGCGGGGATTGGCCGCCGGGTCAGGCATGCCGCTGCGCGCCGCCGTCGTCAGCTCGCGGATGATCTTGGTGAACACCTTGGCGCGCTTCGCATCCTGGGCGCCCTTGCGGTGCATGATATTTTTGAACTGGGAATGGCCGGCCATGCGCGGTCCCGAAATCCTGTATTTGTCGGTAGTGGGCTATACCATAGGGGGCGGGCCGCGCCTATCGGCGCTGCCGCCTCGCCGGCGTCTGGTAGCGCGGGACCGATGCGGACCGCAAGAGCCGAGATGCCGCCGCGGGCCACGAGGGAGGTGTCGTTGGATATCGTCTTCCTGTTCTACGACGGCATGACAGCGCTGGATGCCATCGGGCCGTGGGAGGTGCTGTCGCGCCTGCCCGGCGCCCGCGCGCGCGTCGCCAGCCCCAACGGTGGCCGGATCGCCGCCGACACCGGCCTGGCCTTCGATCGCTGCGCCCCGATCGCCGACCTGCAGCGCGCCGACGTGCTGCTCGTTCCCGGCGCCGGCGATGTGCGGCCGCTGCTGCAGGACGCGCGCGTGCTGGACTGGGTGCGCGCCATCGACGCCACGACGCGCTGGACGACCTCGGTCTGCACCGGCGCGCTGGTGCTGGGCGCCGCCGGGCTGCTGCGCGGCAAGCGCGCGACCACGCATTGGGCAGTGCTCGACAGCCTGCGCAAGCACGCCGCCACGCCCGTCACGGCGCGCATGGTCGAGGCCGGCAAGATCATCACCGCCGCCGGCGTCTCGGCCGGCATCGACATGGCGCTTGCGCTGGCGGCGCGGCTTGCCGATCCGATCACGGCGCAGGCCCTTCAGCTCGCCATCGAGTACGACCCGCAGCCACCGTTCGACAACGGCGCACCCGCCAAATCCACCCTGGAAATATTGAACCGCAGCCGCGCCCTGCTGGCATCGGCGCCGGCCCGGCCCGGATCCTGAGGGCGCGCAAAAAAAGGGCGGGGGTACGAGACCCCCGCCTAAAAAACGTCGGAACCGTGGTTCCGACGCCCCCTCTAACCGTGAATTCCGGCGAACGGTCGGGTTAAAAACCGTTCAATAACAATGACTTTTGATTCTTTTTGCGACGTCGTCAACAGGGAAGTGCAACCTACTGCCCCTGGGGTTGTCGCATGATAGGAGCATACAACATCCTGCGTTAATGTGGCATTGCGATGGCGGACTGGCTGGCCCGGCTCCCATTGCGAACCCAGATTCACTCGATCAGCCCCTCCAAGCCTCATTCAATAGATGAGGAAGATTTTTTATCGATCTGATCTTCATGGATTTTATTTTTGCATATCGACCTAAGTTTTTAATTGCACAATACCTGCATAACAACATTCTCGCTCCTTCCTGCAATCCGCCTTCCGCATTGATCGAGTGTCATCTCTTAATGTATTGATTTTTAATGATTATAAGTCAGAGACCTCGAGATTTGCGCCAAGACGGAGCGGCTTGACGGTCACCGCCAGGCCGGTGCGGTCGTCGGTCTCCACGAAGATGCCACACAGGGTTGCAGCCCCTTCCGCCGGTGCCAGGCGTTCGCCCGGCAGCTTGCGGATCATGCGCGGCATGGCGATCTCCTTCTTCATGCCGATGATCGAGTCGTAATCGCCGCACATGCCGGCGTCGGTCTGGTAGGCCGTGCCGCCGGGCAGGATGCGCGCATCGGCCGTGGGCACGTGCGTATGCGTGCCGACCACGAGCGAGGCGCGGCCATCGCAGGCATAGCCGATGACCTGCTTCTCGCTGGTGGCTTCGCCATGCACGTCGATCAGGATGAAGTCGGCCGTCGCGCCCAGCCGATGCAGCTTGAGCTGGGCCTCCAGGGCCTGGAAGGGATCATCCAGCGGATCCATGAACAGCCGCGTCATGACATTGATGACCACGACCCGCTTGCGGGCGGCCGTCTCGTACATGCCGCTGCCGAAGCCCGGCGTGCCGGGCGGATAGTTGACGGGCCGCAGCAGGCGCTTGTCCTGGGCGATGTAGGCCTGAATGTCCTTCTGGTCCCACGAATGATTGCCGCCCGTGATGACGTCGACGCCGGCGGCATGCAGATCCTCGCAGATCCGGCCGGTGATGCCGAAGCCGGCAGCCGCGTTCTCGCCGTTGACGACGACGAAGTCCAACCCGAGGCGGACGCGCAGCGCCGGCACCTCGCGGATCACGATATCGCGGCCTGAGCGCCCGACGATGTCGCCGCAGAATAGAACCTTCATGGCCCCAGCATATCCGGTTCCCAGGGTCCGGTGCCACCCATCGGCATGACCGGTCTGCGTCGTCCTGCTCGCGGGAGCGGCCGCTCTGCGTCATAGTGCATGGTGGAGGAACACCATGGACGCGACAACACAGCGCCGTTGGGGCGATCAGATGCTTGCCCTGCTGGCCGCCAATACCACCCAGATGGCCGACCGGGAGTACGTGCAGCCGGTGGCCGACTACGTCGATCCCGGCCATGCCCGCCGCGAGCGTGACCTGCTGTTTCGCCGCACGCCGCTGATCGTGGCGGCGTCCGACGAGCTGGCCAGGCCGGGCGAATTCCGCACCGTCGACATCGACGGCATGTCGGCCGTGATCGTGCGCCAGGACGATGGCTCGCTGCGCGCCTTCCACAATGTCTGCCGGCACCGCGGCTGCCGCGTGGTCGACGCCGAGTGCGGCACGGCGCGCACCTTCACCTGCAAGTTCCACAGCTGGGTCTACGGCGGCGACGGCACGCTGCGCCACGTCCCGATGGCTGAAGGCTTCCCGGGCATCGACCGCGCGCAGCGCGGGCTGGTGCCGCTGCCGGTGGCGGAGCGGCATGGGCTGGTCTGGCTGCTGCCGACCGCAGGCCTGGAGCTGGATCTGGACGCGTTCCTCGGCCCGATGGGACCCTGCCTGGCCCAGCTCAAGATGGAGGACGCCGCCGTCTTCCGTTTTGAGCGCTTCCCGGAGAAGATGAACTGGAAGCTGGTGGTCGACACCTTTCTCGAGCTCTACCACCTGCCCTATCTGCACACCAAGACCGTGGGCCGCTTCATCGAGGGCAAGGGCGCGCTGCACGAGCAGTTCGGGCCACACAGCCGCTTCATCGCACCGCGCAAGAGCTTCGTGCCCGCCCTCCGGGACATCCCGCCCGAGCAGCGCGATGTCGCCGAGCACAGCGTCGTCATCAATCGCGTGTTCCCCAACGGGATCGTGATCTGGCAGCGCGACCACGTCGAGTTCTGGACGGCAGTGCCGGATGGCGACGACCCCAACCGGTGCATGGTGCGCCTGTGGCTGCTCAGCCCGGAGAAGGTGGTCAGCGAGGCCGAACGCGTGCGCTGGGACAAGAACTGGGAGATCCTGCGCGGCACCGTCCAGGTCGAGGATTTCCCGATGGCCCGCACCATCCAGCAGGGCTTCTCCAGCGGCGCCCAGGACCACGTGATCTTCGGCCGCAACGAGCTTGGCCTGCACGAGTTCCACCGTTCGCTGAAGGAGGCGTTGGCCGCCGCGTGACGCGCCTCATGCGAAGGCCAGCAGGCGGCGGTCGGTCAGCAGCCAATCGAGCCTGTCGTCATGCGGGCCGCGCGGCACGCGATCGACGCGTTGCGCCTCGAAGCCGACGCCGATGGCGATGACCCGCCGTCGCGCACGCAGCTCCAAAAGCGTGCGATCGTAGTAGCCGCCGCCATAGCCCAGCCGATAGCCGTCGGCATCGACAGCCAGGAACGGCACCAGCAGGGCGTCAGGCTCGACCTCGGGCGCCGCCGCTGCCGGCTCGGACGTGCCGAAGGGCCCGCCGACCAGCAGCGTGCCAGGGGTCCACTGCCGGAAGCGCAGCGGCGCGGCCGCGGCCGGCGTCACCGGCAAGCCCACCGCGTAGCCGTCATCGTGCAGGGCCCCCAGCAGCGGGCGCAGGTCGATCTCCTCGCCCATTGGCCAGAAGCCGGCGACCACCGTGGCGCGGCCATCGGGGTGCGGCGTGAGCACCGGCTGCTCGCGCCGCCAGGTCGCAGCCAGCGCCGCGCCCGCCGCCGCCCGATCCGCCGCCGCCACCGCGGCGCGGCGCGCGTGCATCGCCGACCGCAGCGCCTTCTTGTCTTCCTCGACCGTCATGCCCTCACCATGCAAAAGGACACCGCCGCGGTCCAGCGCCACGGAACCTTCCGCACCGGCTCGCGTTGACGTGGCGGCCGGCGAAAGCCGGTTCATCGGCCTTGCTCTTGCGTGGCGTCGGACGGCAGTTCTCCCCCCAAGTCCGAACTCGTCGCGCGAGGGCAAGGCCACCAAACGGGCACAGGGCGGCCATTCCTCAAGCCTTTACAACGCATGCCGCAGCCTGCGGGATAGCTGCCCGCAGCGCGCGCCCTCGCGGCGGCGCGGGGAGCCGAACTCACTTTCGTGGAACGACGCCGTGCCGATCGAAGAAGCCTTCAAGACCCTGTGGGCGCTGGTCGCTACCTATGCGCTGAGCGCTATCGGCGGCATCGCGATCCTCATCGCCGGCTGGCTGATTGCCGGATGGGCCAGCCGCACCACGGAACGCGTGCTGGGCCGCGTGCCGCGCATCGACGGCACGCTGGTCGGGTTCCTCGCGAGCGTCGTGCGCTATGGTGTGCTGGCGCTGGTGGGCGTTGCCGTCCTCAACCAGTTCGGTGTCCAGACGGCCAGCATCATCGCGATCTTCGGCGCCACGGGCCTGGCGATCGGACTGGCGCTGCAAGGCACCCTCTCGCATCTGGCCTCCGGCGCGATGCTGCTGCTGTTCCGCCCTTTCACCATCGGCGATCTGGTGCAGCTCGGCAGCCACCGCGGTCATGTGCGCGAGCTCAACATGTTCACCACGCATCTCGACACGCTGGACAACGTGCGGGTCATCCTGCCCAACGGCAAGGTATGGGGCGACATCATCCAGAACCTCAGCACCAACCCTCGCCTGCGGGTCGCGGCCAGCTGCGTGGTGCCATGGACCCAGGACCTGGAGAAAGCGCGCGCCGCCGTTCTGAAGGCCGCGGCTGAGACCCCGGGCATGGCGGCCGACGCCGCTCCCACCGTCAGCGTCACGGTGATGGATGCGGCCGGCGCGACGCTGCGGGTCGAAGCCTGGGCCGAGCCGGCCCAGGCCGACCGTGCCACCGAGGCCCTGGGCTGGCAGATCGCGCGCGCCGTCGATGCCCTGCGCCGCGATGCCGCCGGCCGCGCCGCCTGACGTCAGCCGGCGTCATCAGGGCAGCGACCGCAGCTGCGAGAGAATGAAGCGCGTAACCGCCTCGTAGCCGCGGGCGGTGAAGTGGACCTGGTCCGGCTCGCGGTTGTCCGTCACGCAGACACCACTGCGCTCGGTCAACGGCCGCAGCGAAACATGGCGTGCCTGGCGCAATCCCAGGCGCGACAACGTCTCCTCCTGCAGCGCATCCACCTCGCGCACACGGTCATCGGACAACGTCGTGTGCCCCGGCAGGATGCATGGCGGTCCGACCCACAGCACCTCGCGCCCGCGCTGCACCAGGTGGGTCACGATGCGTTCGACCTGATGCGTGTAGGCGACGCTGTTCTCGAGCCCATATTCGAGGCTGTCGTTGGTGCCCAGCACGACCACGACATGGGTCTGGTTGTTGATGCCCGGCGTGTCCTCCCAGTAGTACTGGACCGACCCGCCGATCACCGCGTGCCGCACCCGGACCTTGAAGAACGGCGCCAACCCGACCGCGAAGCTGTCGCCCAGCAGCGCGATGTTGGGCGGCGGCTCGGCCTGCACCGGCCAGGCCCAGGCGGACGCCAGCAGGACCATCAGGAAACGCCCCAGCAAGGTGCATCCTCCGGCCGCGATCGAACGCGCGACGCGCATGATGAGTCATCAGCTCGTGGTTGCGGAAGCGCTTCCCTCACGCATCAGGTCTGCACCGGGGCCACTTTCCGCCGGGTGACCAAGCGTCAGCCGACTTGACCCGTCACGACGATGATCTCGGCGCTGGCCGGCAGAAACGGGCTGTGGTCCCAGTCGCCATACCAGGCCAGAGCCGCCAATCCGGCCTGCGCCAGCAGGCCGGCCAGATGCGCCTGGCTGATGAAGCGGATGCGGCTACGGCCGATGCGCTCCACGCCGGTGTCGAGATAGCGATCATGCTGGGCGATATCGACGATTCCAGTCTCGATATCCGCCACGGCATCGAAGAACTCCTCGATGCGCCCGTGCTCGGGTGTCTCGACCACCGAACGCGTCTGCTGTGGCGTCCAGTGGCGCCATGCTTGCGCCGCTGGATACGGGTCTCGAAGGCAAAGCGCCCGTCACGTGCCAAGTGCCGCGCCACATTGCCGAGCGTCGCCAGGACGTCCTCGTCGCTCAGCAGCGTCTGGAACGCATGACCGGTCATGTAGATGAGATCGAAGCGGCACGGCAGTTCCAGGCTCTGGCCACTGCCCTTCACCCACCGGACATTCTCGGTCCCAGGCCGTGTCCGGGCCACGCGCAGCATGCCGTCGGCTGGATCCACCCCGACCACGTCGCAGCCCTCCGCCGCGATACGACAGGCAAGCATGCCCGTGCCGCAACCGAGATCGAGCACGCGGCCGCCTGTCTGGCGCGCCAGGTCGAGGTAGAACGCATCGCTCGCCGACCACCGGTTGAAGTGGTCGTAGATGGCGGCCGAGGCTTCGTCCTCGAAGACCTGGTCGGCGCCAGTCACGCGCTGCTCACAACCGATAGACCCGGCTCGCCGTGCCGCTGAACAGCGCTGCCTTCTCGGATGCCGAGGCGGCGGCCGCCAGACGCTTGAAGGCATTCCACAGCACGGCGTAGCTGCACGTGATCTTGTCGACCGGGAAGTTGCTCTCGAACATGCAGCGGTCGGCGCCGAAGGCTTCGATGCAGGTGTCGACCCAGGGCTTCCACGCAGCGGCAAGCGCCTGCGACGGCGACGGCGCATCGCGCTTGTGGAAATCGAAGACACCGATGCGCATGCCCAGCCCGCCCAGCTTCACCACGACGTTGGGGCAGCCTGCCAGCGCCCGCATCGAGGCCGTCCAGCGCGCGAACGTCTCGTCCGTTTTGCCGGCATAGGGACCGTAGCCTAGCGGGCCGCCGACATGATCGAGGATGATGGTGGTGCCGGGGAACGCACGCGCGAGATCCAGCAGATCGTCGAGCTGCGGATGGTAGAGCCACGCGTCGAACGTCAGGCCAAGCGGCGCCAGGCGTGCATAGCCGGCGCGAAACCCTGAATCGCGCAGCAGGCCCTGCGGCGGATTGGTGTGGCTGTTGCGGATGTCGGCGCTCGGGTCCCAGCCGGCAGCGTGCCGGATGCCACGGAAGCGCCCGCCGCCGGCGCGGACATGCGCTTCCAGCACCGGCGCGACGCGGTCGCCCAGGGCGAGGTCAGCAAAGCCCACGATGCCGGCGCAAAGCCGCGTCTCTCCATAGCCGCCGCTGGCGCTCATGGCCGCGACGCCATTGACGAACTCGGTCTCGCCCACCGGCTGCAGCGCCTCGGGCCCGCCGGCCTGGTACATGGCCATGCATTCGACGAAGACGGTGGCGGTCACGTTGTGGCCGCTGCCCGTGTCATCAAGCAGGTCCGACATCAGGTAGCGATGGTCGGGCCGCTCCCACAGATGATGATGCGGATCGACGATCGGCAGGCTCGGCTCCAGCGCATCCTCGTGCCACTTCGCAAGCCAGTCGGCGTTGGGCGGGAACACGTTGCCGAGGCGAGGCGGCGCGGCTTGCGTGGTCATCAGGCATCCTCCAGGTCTTGTTGCCGGAGGAGCCTGCCACAGCAAAGCACCGATAACGCAGGAAAAGATTGTGGGGCGGCACCACGTTGGCCGTTCGCCGTGTCTAACCTCTGTGGCCTGCAAACGCAGGTGGGCGCCGTGTGGCCAAGACCAGGGTCAAGGCCAGGGACAGCTCCCTAGAGGAGAGCATTGGCCCCAGGGTTCAGTGCGGCTGACGCACCACGCAGACATCCGCCCCGCTGCAATGTAGGGGCGGCGCATCCATTCGGCAACCGATCGTGGCGCGGCGTTCGCGCGCGGTGCGCTAGCGAACCTCGGAGCGCACGCCTGCAGTCGCCCATAGCGCAAGCAAAGGACGAGACGATGAGCCCGGCACTGCGCGTCGATGCGGGCGCGACGTCCGCGCTCCGCCGCCAAGCGCAATGCGCTAGGCAGCGGCCACCTTGCGCGCGATGGTGTCGATGCGGTTCTCCAGCCGGGAGAACAGCTCCTCCACCGGGATGGTCTCGCCCACGGGCGGCGGCGCGTCGGCCTCAATCGCGGCGCGCGCTTCGGCGAGCTCCGCCTGCACCGTCGCCACCTCGCGCTGGGCCTCCTGGACCCGGTCGGCCATCATCAGGGCCACGAACACCAGCAGCTTGGCTTCCGGCGCATTGGGCATCTGGATGCGCAGCTCGGTGAGGCACGCGTCGACCTCGGCGGCCAGCGCATGCGTGCGGTCCTCCTGGCCATCGCCGCAAGCAAGGTCATAGCTGCGGGAGCCGATACGAATGGAGATCTGGGGCATGATACGATTCTCTCGAGGGGGAGTGTCGTTCTTCATTTCTGACGTGAAGACTGTCGCCGAAGCCTCCTCTTCGGTCAACGTTGCTGGTCGTCGGCCAGCAGCGTGCGGATGTGTTCCATGGCGCGCTCAAGCCGCGCCTCTACGTCGGTCGCCACGCGCTTGAGCTGCTCGTGGTCCTGTTCCAGCCGCGTGAGCTTGGCTGCGAGCTCGTCGGCGCGTTCGGTCTCGACCCGCAATCGGTCCTCAACCATCCGCTCCAGACGGCTGAGGGCAGTGTTCACCTTGCCCTTCGCTTCGTCGAGTTTCGACATTGCCTGCATTCCCAACCCGCTCGATCCTATAGCTTGCGCATAAGCATGAAGCTCAAGGACGGAAAGGTCAATATCTGGCGGTAAAACCCTGATTTCGTCCACTATATCTCGTGGGTTGTCCACAGAGAAACACCAACGCGCAGAGTTCGGTCGCGGCAAAAGGCGGATTGACGCCACAGCGCATGGCCGGCATTTTGCGGCCGCCTTCCGAGGCCCGGGCGGTATAACCGTGCCGGCATGCCCACCGACGTCGATCAGGGGTCAGATGCCCGATAACCCCGCCCCCGGGGCGGACACGCCGTCCGTTACCCACAACGCCATGGCCAACGCCATCCGGGCCCTGGCCATGGACGCCGTCCAACAGGCCGACTCAGGCCATCCCGGCATGCCGATGGGCATGGCCGACGTCGCCACGGTGCTGTTCACCAAGTTTCTGAAGTTCGATCCCCTGGCGCCGCGCTGGCCCGACCGCGACCGCTTCGTGCTGTCGGCCGGCCACGGCTCGATGCTGCTGTACGCGCTGCTGTATCTCACCGGCTATCCCGACATGACGCTGGATGAGATCAAGCGCTTCCGCCAGATCGGCTCGAAGACCGCCGGCCATCCCGAGTATGGCCACGCGTCAGGCATCGAGACCACGACCGGCCCGCTCGGCCAGGGACTGGGCAATGCCGTCGGCATGGCATTGGCGGAACGCGTGCTGGCCGCCCGTTTCGGCGCCGGCATGGTCGACCACTACACCTATGCCATCGTCGGCGATGGCTGCCTGATGGAGGGTGTCGGCCAGGAAGCGACGACGCTGGCCGGCCATCTCGGGCTGGGCCGCCTGATCGTGCTGTTCGACGACAACGGCATCTCGATCGATGGGCCGACCTCGCTGTCGACGTCCGAAGACCACCTGATGCGCTTCGCCGCCGCGAACTGGCATGTATCGCGCGTCAACGGCCATGACCCGGCCGAGGTCGAGGCCGCGATCAAGCACGCGCGCGCGGTCACCGACCGGCCATCGCTGATCGCATGCCGCACCACCATCGGCTTCGGCGCACCGACCAAGGCGGGCACGGCGGCAACGCACGGCTCGCCGCTGGGCAAGGACGAAGTCGCCGGGGCCCGCGCCAAGCTGGGCTGGCCTTATCCGGCCTTCGAGGTGCCGGCACCGATCCTCGATGCCTGGCGCGCCGTCGGCCGGCCCGGCGCGGCGCGGCGCGCCGACTGGGAGAAGCAGGTGGCGGCGCTGCCTGAGGCCGACAGGCTGGAATGGAACCGCCGCCAGTCCCGCGCGTTGCCGGAGTCGCTGGCGCCCGCCATCGATGCCTTCAAGACGAAGGTCGCGACGGAGAAGCCGGCGTGGGCAACGCGCAAAGCGAGCCAGGAAGCGCTGGAGGTGATCAATCCCCTGCTGCCGGAAACCGTCGGCGGCTCGGCCGACCTCACCGGCTCGAACAACACCAAGACCGCGACGATGGCGCCGATCAAGCACGGCAGCTACGACGGCCGCTACGTCTACTACGGCATCCGTGAGCACGCGATGGCTGCGGCGATGAACGGCATCGCGCTGCACGGCGGCGTCATCCCCTATGGCGGCACGTTCCTGGTGTTCACCGACTATTGCCGGCCATCCATCCGACTGTCGGCGCTGATGCAGCAGCGCGTCATCTACGTCATGACGCACGATTCGATCGGCCTGGGCGAGGATGGCCCCACACACCAGCCGGTCGAGCAGCTGGCAGCCCTGCGGGCCATCCCCAACCTGCTGGTGTTCCGTCCCGCCGACGCGATCGAGACCGCGGAGTGCTGGGAGCTGGCGCTACGCACGACGGAGCATCCCAGCGTCATCGCGCTCACGCGCCAGAATGTGCCGACGGTGCGCGGCGCCGGCCAGGAGAACCGGTCGGCCAAGGGCGCCTACATCCTGGCCGGCGCGGCGGCGGACAAGGTGCGGCTGATCGCCACCGGCTCGGAGGTCCACCTCGCCATGGCGGCGCGCGAGGCGCTCGCCAAGGACGGCATCGCCGCCGCCGTGGTATCGATGCCGTCGTGGGAGCTGTTCGAGCGGCAACCCGCCACCTACCGGGCGGAGGTGCTGGGCGCGCCCGGCACCGCGCGCGTCGCCTGCGAGGCGGCCAGCGGCTTCGGGTGGGAACGCTGGCTGGGCACCGACGGGACCTTCATCGGCATGTCGGGCTTCGGCGGCTCGGGCAAGTACCAGGATCTCTACAAGCTTTTCGGCATCACGTCCGACGCGATCGCCGCAGCCGCGAGGACAATGGTCACAAGAATGGCGTAGTCGCGCGCGACGGCTGCGCGATACGATCCGCAACGAATGGAGGGTTCATCATCATGGCTGTTCGAGTTGCCATCAACGGCTTCGGCCGTATCGGCCGCAACGTGCTGCGCGCCATCATCGAGTCGGGCCGCAAGGACATCGAGGTCGCCGCCATCAATGATCTCGGCCCGGTCGAGACCAACGCCCACCTGCTGCGCTTCGACTCGGTGCATGGCCGCTTTCCCCACGAGGTGAAGGTCGACGGCGACTCGATCGACGCCGGCCGCGGCAAGATCAGAGTCACGGCCGAGCGGGATCCGTCCAAGCTGCCGCACAAGGACATGGGCGTCGACGTGGCGCTGGAATGCACTGGCATCTTCACCAGCAAGGACAAGGCCTCGGCGCACCTCGCCGCCGGCGCCAAGCGCGTGCTGGTGTCGGCGCCGGCCGACAATGCTGACCTCACGGTCGTCTACGGCGTCAATCACGAGAAGCTGACCAAGGAGCACCTCGTGGTCTCCAACGGCTCATGCACGACCAACTGCCTGGCGCCGGTGGCCCAGGTGCTGAACGAGGTGGTCGGCATCGACAAGGGCTTCATGACCACGGTGCACGCCTATACCGGCGACCAGCCCACGCTCGACACGCTGCACAAGGATCTCTACCGCGGCCGCGCGGCCGCGCTGTCGATGATCCCGACCTCGACCGGCGCCGCCAAGGCGATCGGCCTCGTGCTGCCGGAGCTCAGCGGCAAGCTCGACGGCGTCTCGATCCGCGTGCCGACCCCCAACGTCTCGGTGATCGACCTCAAGATCGTCGCCAAGAAGAAGACCACCAAGGAAGAGGTCAACGACGCCATCCGGCGCGCTGCGGGCAACAAGCTCAAGGGCATCCTGGGCTTCACCGACAGCCCGAACGTCTCGATGGACTTCAACCACGACCCGCACTCCTCGATCTTCCACATGGACCAGACCAAGGTGATGGACGGCACGCTGGTGCGCGTCATGAGCTGGTACGACAACGAGTGGGGCTTCTCCAACCGCATGAGCGACACCGCCGTCGCCATGGGCAAGCTGGGCTGACCTTCGCGCCGCCAGCGCCAAGACCGCGAGGGCCCCGTCCATGACGGGGCCTTCTTCTTTGAGGGCCGTGCAATCCCCTTCTCCGGCCGGCCGGCTTGGGCCATGCTCGATCAGCCCGCCCTCGCTTGCCGAACCCGAGCCGCTTCGTTGAACGACAACGTCATCGCCCTGCCACGACCGCGCCGCCATGCGGCCCCACCGCGCCACGACGCGGTGGTCGTGCGCGTGCATGGCTGGAAGCACGTGGCCGCCGCCCTGACCGCCGCCCGCGAAGCGGAGCGGCCGGTCACGCTTCTGGCGCCGCCCGGGGCCACCTACACCGGCGGCGTCGGCTTCTGGGCCGCCATCGAGAAGCGTCGGCGGGAGCTGTTCGCCGATGTCGACGCGGCGCTGATCGTCGACTGCGACGGCGCCCCCGGCCATGTCATGGCGGCGCTGCGGGTCGGCCTCAAGCGGCTGATCTTCGACGGCAACGCCGCCGCCCATGCGCGGCTGGCCGATATCGCCGCCAAGCACCGTGCCCACCTGCTGGAGCGGCCACAAGCGACCCTCGACCTCGTCCACGAGAAGGACGCCCTGCGCGCCTGCCGCCGGCTGCTCGCGCCGGGGCAGGCTTAGGAGATCATGATGCCATTGATCGTGAAGGCGCTGACGCCCGAGGCGTTCGCACCCTACGGCGACGTGCTGACCGCGCCCGCCGAAGCCGGGCGGCAGTATTTCGAAGCCGGCCTGGGCAACCTGCGCCCCGGCGCACATGCCAGCCTCTCGATGGTCAATCGCGCGCCCATCGACGGGCTGCCGCTGGAGGTGACGCTGCTGGAGCGTCACGAGTTCTCGTCGCAGACCTTCGTGCCTACCGACGCGTCGCGATGGCTGATCATCGTCTGCCCGCACGCGCCCGGCGGCGGGCCCGATGCCGCGCAGGCTATCGCCTTCGTGGCCAGCGGCGGGCAAGGCGTCACCTACCGTCCCAACACCTGGCATCACGGACTTACGGTGCTGGACCGACCGGCGAGCTTCGCCGTCTTCATGTGGCGCGACGGCACGCAGGGCGACGAGGAGTTCGTGACCGTCGAGCCGTTCACGGTCGCAGCGCCGGGCTAAAGGCGCTTGCTTGCGCATCACGGAGATAGCGGAGGTTCCCCCACCATGGCTTGGCAGCCCCAGCGTGACTTCATCGGCTATGGCGCCCATCCGCCGGATCCAAAATGGCCGAACGGCGCGCGGCTGGCGATCAACTTCGTGATCAACTACGAGGAGGGCTCGGAGCCCTCGATGCAGGATGGCGAAGGCCGCACCGAGACCGGGCTCACCGAGGCCTGGGGACGTGCGCCGGAGCTCAAGGCCGGCCGCGACCTTGCCGGCGAAGGCATGTTCGAATACGGCAGCCGTGTCGGCTTCTGGCGCCTGATGCGGCTGTTCCAGGAACGCAGCCTGCCGCTCACGGTCTTCGGCTGCGCGCTCGCCCTGGAGCGCAACCCGCCTGCGGCGCAGGCGATCCGCGATTCAGGCTTCGATGTCTGCTGCCACGGCTGGCGCTGGATCAACCATTTCGAGCTCAGCGAGGCCGAAGAGCGCGAGCACATCGAGAAGGCCGTCGCGTCATTGCAGAAGACGGTCGGCGAGCGGCCCCTTGGCTGGTACTGCCGCTATGGACCCAGCGTCAACACGCGCCGGCTCGTGGCGGCGGAAGGCGGCTTCCTCTACGATTCCGATTCGTATGCCGACGAGCTGCCCTTCTGGCAGACGGTCGATGGCAAGCCGCATCTGGTCGTGCCCTACTCCCTCACCAACAACGACAGCAAGTACGCCGGCTGGATGGGCACGGGCGAGCAGTGGTTCTCCTTCATCCGCGATGCTTTCGACATGCTGCATGTCGAGGGCGCGGCCCAGCCCAAGATGATGTCGGTCGGCCTGCACATGCGCCTGATCGGGCACCCCGCCCGCGCCGCCGGCCTGCAGCGGCTGCTCGACCATGTCATGCAGCACAAGGATGTATGGGTCACGCGCCGCGCCGACATCGCGCGTCACTGGATTGCCACACACCCCTATCCAGGCAAGGGCCTCAACGAATGATGGCCTGCATCTTCTGTCATCGGAACGCAGCCGGGAGTGACAGAAGGTGCCCCAGGGGTAGCCATGCGCCTGTGCGATGACCCTGCGGATAGACAAATACCCCTTGCATCGCTAAGAAAACGCCGCATTTTCAGCGTGCCGTGATGTCCACCTGCCCCGGTGGGCTGTCGCCAAAATCGATGCAAGGAGTGACACCGTGAAAATCACCCGGACGGTCAAGAAGATCCTCGACAACTACGAAAGCGACAATCCCGGCACCAAAGGCAACCTCGCCCGCATGCTCATGCACGGCAAGCTGGGTGGCAGCGGCAAGATGGTGATCCTGCCGGTCGACCAGGGCTTCGAGCACGGGCCGGCGCGGTCCTTCGCGCCCAACCCGGACGCCTACGATCCGCATTATCACTACCAGCTCGCGGTCGACGCCGGGCTCAATGCCTATGCCGCGCCGCTGGGTCCGCTGGAGGCCGGCGCCGACAGCTTCGCCGGCGCGATCCCGACCATCCTCAAGGTCAACAGCGCCAACAGCCTGTCGACCAACAAGGACCAGGCCGTGACGGCTTCGGTGAAGGACGCGCTGCGCCTGGGCTGCGCCGCGATCGGCTTCACCATCTACCCCGGGTCGGAAGACCAGTACGCGATGTTCGAGGAGATCCGCGACATGGCCAGCGAGGCCAAGTCCTACGGACTGGCGGTCGTGGTCTGGTCCTATCCGCGCGGCGGCAAGCTCGACAAGGCCGGCGAGACGGCGATGGATGTGTGCGCCTACGCCGCCCACATGGCGGCACTGCTGGGCGCGCACATCATCAAGGTGAAGCCGCCGACGGACGTGCTGTGGCAGCCCGAGGCCAAGGCGGTCTACGAAAAGCAGAACATCGACATCTCGACCCTGCCCAAGCGCATCGCGCACGTCATGCAGGCCGCGTTCAACAACCGGCGCATCGTCGTGTTCTCGGGCGGCGAAGCCAAGGACCTCGACGGGCTGTACAACGAGATCCGCGGGCTGCGTGACGGCGGTGCCAACGGCTCGATCATCGGCCGCAACACGTTCCAGCGCCCGCGCGATCAGGCGCTCGACATGCTCGACAAGATCATCGCGATCTATCAAGGCAAGATGTGACGCGCACCGGCAGCGGTGCTGACATGGACACCCCGGAAACGGCCCGCTGCCGGCTCTATCTGATCACGCCGCCGTCGATCGCGCATCCGGCGCTGTTCGCCGACGAGCTGCGCGGGGCGCTCGATGGCGGCGATGTCGCCGTGCTGCAGCTGCGCCTCAAGGAGGTGCCGGACGACGTCGTCGCACGCACGGCCGACGTGCTGCGGCCGATATGCCAGCAGCGCGGTGTCGCCTTCATCATGAACGACCGGCCCGACCTGGCCCTGAAGCTCGATTGCGACGGCGTGCATGTCGGCCAGCAGGACGCGCCCTACGCCGATGCGCGCCGCCTGCTCGGCCCCGACCGCATCGTGGGCGTCACCTGCAAGGCATCACGCCACCTGGCGATGGAAGCCGCCGAAGCCGGCGCCGATTATGTCGCCTTCGGCGCCTTCTTCACGTCGAGCACCAAGGAAGCGACCACGCCCGCTTCGCCCGATATCCTGGCGTGGTGGAGCGAGATCATGACCGTGCCGTCGGTCGCGATCGGCGGCATCACGGCCGACAATTGCCGGCCGCTGGTCGAGGCCGGCGCCGATTTCCTTGCCGTCGCCAACGGCGTCTGGGCTCATCCCGACGGGCCGACGCAAGCTGTCCGCCGCTTCAACGCCGTGTTCGACGCCTGCTTTCAGTGAGCTACGACTGTCATCCCGAGCGCAGCGAGGGATCTTTCCGAGAAGGCGCACGGTGCGTCGTTCGGAAAGATCCCTCGCTGCGCTCGGGATGACAGCAACCCTCAATAGGTCAGCGCCTCACCGTCGAAATTGAAGAACCTGCCCGAATCGGCGGCCTTCAAGCCGGCGATCACCTTGGTCATGCTGGCGACCGACTGCGGCGGCGTGACCGGCGCCTGCGCCCCGCCCATGTCGGTCGACACCCAGCCCGGGTGCAGCACGACGCAGGTGATGCCCCGGCCCTTCAGGTCGACCGACAGGCTCTTCCACCCCATGTTCAGCGCCGACTTGCTGGCGTTGTAGGCATAGCGCCCGCCGCCGTCGTTGAGCGAGATGCTGCCCAGGCGGCTGGTGATCGCGATCATCAGACGCAGCTTGGACGATGCGACATGCTCGACGAAGGCTTCCGCCAGCTTCACCGGCGCCAGGGCGTTGGTCAGGAATGTCTGCGCCCACACGTCGGGATCAATCGTGCCGAGATCGCCGGCCGCCTGGCCGGCAATGCCGGCATTGGCCAGCAGCAGGTCGATCGCCTCGCCGCGCAGCGACTGGGCCAGCGCCGCGATGCCGCCCCAGTCCGTCGCCTCGAGCTTGTGGCGGCGCACATCGCCTGCCACCGCCGTCAGCTCAGGCGCCTCGGGCTGGCGCGCGCAGGCATGCACCCGCCAGCCGGCGCCAGCGTAGTGCTTCACGAACTCGAGCCCCAGCCCGCGGTTGGCGCCCGTGATCAGCAATGTTGGCATCTCGATCTCCTCAGAAGACTCAGGTCCGCCAGCTGGGGTCCTTCTCGTCGAGCAGCCGCAGCAGCGCGGGCCATTCGCGGGTGGTCGCGCCGCCGCCGATGCCGGCGGCGCCGCCCTCCCACTGCCGGGCGGTGTGCTCCATCACCTGGCCGGGCGGCTGGCGCACCTTGCCGGCGGCCATGGCGTCGATCTGGGTGCGGCACGCCTGCTCGAAATAATACAGCCGGCGGAAGGCTTCGGCGACGCTGCGGCCGAGCGTCAGCACGCCGTGGTTGCGCAGCACCATCAGGTCGCGATCGCCCAGATCCGCGACCAGCCGCCGGCGCTCCTCGAGATCGAGCGCGAAGCCCTCGTAGTCGTGGTAGGCGACGCGGTTGTAGAACTGGAAGCCGGCCTGCGTGAGCGGCATGAAGCCCGCCTCCACGGTCGAGACCAGCGTGGCGTAGTGGCTGTGGACGTGCAGGACGCAGACCACGTCCTCGCGCGCCTCGTGCACGGCCGAATGGATGACATAGCCGGCCGGGTTGATCTCGTACGGCGTCGGCTCGCAGAGATTGCCCTTGATGTCAATGCGCACGAGGCTCGACGCCGTGATCTCGTGGTAATTGTGGCCGTACGGATTGATCAGGTAGCGGTCGTCCTGATCGGGCACGCGCGCCGTGACGTGGTTGTAGATCAGGTCGTCCCAACCGAAATGGCGGATCAGGCGATAGGCGGCGGCCAGGTCCAGCCGCATCTGCCACTCGGCCTCGCTGTATCGGCTGCGTTTGGTCGTGTCGACGACGGACCGTGACGCCGCGGTCATGGCTGTCCTCCCGGAAGTGTCCTGGAGAGGAGCCTAGTCCGCGGCCAGCGCCCCTGTCATCGCCGTCTTGCGGTCAGCGTAGCCCGCTGTCATGCCGAGCGCAGCGAGGGATCTCCTGGAGCAAGGCGCATGGTGCGCTATTCGCACGAGATTCCTCGCTGCCCTCGGGATGGCAATCTTGATTCACTCGCCGCGCTTCAGCAGGCGTTGGCGGTCGCGCTGCCAGTCACGGGCCTTCTCGCTGTCGCGCTTGTCGTGCTGCTTCTTGCCCTTGGCCAGGCCCAGCTCGACCTTGGCCATGCCGCGGTCGTTGAAGAAGATCGAGAGCGGCACCAGGGTGTAGCCCTCGCGCTGGATGGCGCCGGTCAGCCGGCTGATCTGGCGGCGGTGCAGCAGCAGCTTGCGCTTGCGCCGCGGCTCATGGTTGAAACGGTTGCCCTGGGTGTATTCCGGGATATAGGCGTTCACCAGCCATAGCTCATCCCGCTCGACGGCGGCATGCGCATCGATGATGTTGCTCTTGCCGCCGCGCAGCGACTTCACCTCGGTGCCGCTGAGCGCAATGCCCGCCTCGAGCCGCTCCTCGATGAAATAGTTGTACAGCGCCTTGCGGTTATGCGCCGCGATGCGCCCTTCGATCAGCGTCGGCCGTGCCATGACGTCAACATCCCTGACGGCACGGGCCGCGCCGACAGCGCCGGCGCGGCCCGCACCTGATCTTCTCGTGTCCTAATTCAGCAGCCCGGCATTCACCATGGCGTCGCGCACCTGCTTCCTGGTCGCGTCGGACGGCGCCACCAGCGGCAGGCGCACCTTGCTGTCCGACTTGCCCAGAAGCTCGGCGCCATACTTGACCGGCGACGGGCTGGTCTCGACGAACAGCGCCTTGTGCAGCGGCATCAGCCGGTCCTGGATCTCGAAAACCTTGTCGAGGTCGCGCGCCTTCCAGGCGTCATGCATCTCGGCGCACAGGCGCGGCGCGATATTGGCCGTCACCGAGATGCAGCCATGGCCGCCCTGCGCCAGGAAGCCCACCGCCGAGGCATCCTCGCCCGATAGCTGGCAGAAGTCCTTGCCGATCTTCAGCCGGGTCAGGGTCACGCGGGCCATGTCGTAGGTCGCATCCTTGACGCCGATGATGTTCTTACAGTCGGCCGCCAGCCGCGCCATGGTCTCGATCGACATATCGACCACCGAGCGCGGTGGGATGTTGTAGATGATGATCGGCAGGTCGACGGCGTCGTTGATCGCCTTGAAATGCTGGTAGAGGCCTTCCTGCGTCGGCTTGTTGTAGTACGGCGTGACCACCAGGCAAGCGTCGGCTCCGGCCTTCTTCGCATGGCGGGTGAAGTCGATCGCCTCGGCCGTCGAGTTCGACCCCGTGCCGGCGATGACCGGCACGCCCGTGCCCTTGGCGGCCTCGATGCAGAGCTCGACCACGCGCTTGTGCTCGTCATGGCTCAAGGTCGGCGATTCGCCGGTGGTGCCGCACGGGATCAACCCGTCGGTGCCCTCCTTGATCTGCCAGGACACGAAGTCCTGGAAGGCTTTCTCGTCGACGCCGCCGTTCCTGAAGGGCGTGATGAGCGCGACGAGCGATCCGCTGAACATGATGATCTCCTTGGGCGCGCGTGCCGAAGCCGAGCCTTGATTTAACTCGGCAAACTAGCCCCTCCCCCCGAGAGGAGCAAGCCGGGCCGCCTGAAAATGAGCCACAGGAGGCGGTCAGTCGACGCGGACCAGGCGGAAACCGACATCGCCGCTGCGGGTGCCCGACGCGGCGCTGGCGCGGGCCGCGGCGCGGATGCGCCACGGATCGGCGTTCCATGACCCGCCGCGCGTGGCATGCAGGGCGCAATTGCCGGACGACACGGCGCTGCCGTCCGTCGGCGCCCCGTCATAGCGCGGCGTCCAGCAATCCTCGACCCACTCCGAGACATTGCCCAGCATGTCGTACAGGTGGAAGGCATTGGGCCGGAACTGCCCGACCGGCGCGGTGTAGCTGTAGCTGTCCTGGCATTTGACGGCGGTTTCCAGGACATTGGCATAGGCGCAGACCTGATCGAGGCTGTCGCCCCAATAGCGGGCCGTCGTCGTGTTGGCGCGCGCGGCGTATTCCCACTCCGCCTCCGTGGGCAGGCGATAGGTCTTGCCGGTGATACGGCTCAGCCAGCCGGCATAGGCCTTGGCATCGTGCCAGGTCACGCACACCACCGGATCGCCGTAGGTCTGCTCGAACCCCGGGTTGCGCCAGCACGAATCGCTCATGGAATGCCCGGTGGTCTGCACGAACATCGCGAACTCGCCCAGGCTCACCTCGTACTTGCCGATCGCGATGCTGTGGCCGATCGTCACTGTCCGCTGCGGCCCTTCCGACTCGGTCCAGATCGCCGGCACGCCCTCACGCTGCCGCTCCTCGGGCGTCGAGCCCATCACGAACGCCCCGGTCGGCAGCCGCACCATCTCCGGGCAATCGGCACAGTCCCGGAAGCTCTGGCCCGGCGTCGACTGCGCCGCTTCGCGCCGCTCGATGTCCTGGGTGAGCGCCCGCGCGTCGGCCACATACCGCCCCGCCGGATACCGGCTCAGGTACTCACGCACGGCCGGCATCGTGCCGGCAGCCTTGGCGCGGTTCCAGGCCGCCTCCTCGGCATCTTCCGCATTCCTGCCTGGTTTCGGCGCCGGTACCGATCCGGCCAAGCCTGCGATCCGGTCCATGCCCTCGCTAGCCCAATCCGGCCGCAGAACGCCGATCGCGCCCCCCACCGCGGCCACAGCGGCGACGATGCCCGCCGCGATCCACCAGCGCCGCGTGCCGGCGCGCGCCCGACGTGGCGCCACGATGCCGTCATCGAGCGCCAGCACCTCGCGCATCGACCCGAGGCGACGCTCGGGGTCCGGTTGCAGCATCGCCGTCAGTTCGGCGCGCAGCGAGTCCGGCACTGCCGACAGGTCCGGCAGGCGCTTGCGCTGCTCGATGGCCTGCGCCGGCGTGGGCGCCATGCCAAGCGGACGGCCCAGCGCCGCTTCGGCCAGCACCAGGCCCAGGCTGTAGATGTCCGACCGCTGGTCGACCACGTTGCCGAACAAGCCCATCTGCTCGGGCGAGGCGTACTCCATCTTGCCGGCGAAGCTGCTGCCGATAAGGCTCGTGGCGATGCCGTCGGTCTTCTTGGCGATGCCGAAATCGATGATGGTCGCCCGATCGAGGTCGCCGCTGCGCAGCACGACATTGTCCGGCGACAGATCGCGATGGACGATGTTCTGCGGCTCCTCGACGTGGCGAATGGAATTGGGGGGAATTGTTGGTAACCTTCGCCGAGAGACGGAGCGGGGGTTGGGTTGGACGGGAATCGGGTGCTGGCACTGGGTCTTGGCGTGACGGCGCCGTGGC
>NZ_VDUZ01000061.1 GCF_008039615.1 Vineibacter terrae
TGGCGGCACTCCAGCTGAACCAAAGTGCGCCATACAGAATCACATCGCCCACCCGCACGGGAAGCCGCTATCCTCGGCCCGAGTCAATCTGCCGCGCCAACGCGCCAAGATGTGTAGACGCCCTAGCCACTGCGTGGGGGAGGATGAGGCTTCAATGCGGACCGATACCCCATGAACGTCGAACGCTTCCTGCACGGCATCGACGGCATCAGCACCTGGGTCGGCAAGGCTGCCGCCTGGCTGATCATCGGGCTGATGCTCGTCGTCTGCGCCGAGGTCTTCAAGCGCTACATCATGAACATGCCGACGGCATGGATATTCGACCTCAACAACATGCTGTACGGGTCGCTTTTCATGCTGTGCGGCGCCTACGGGCTGGCGCAGAACGCCCATGTCCGGGGCGACTTCCTCTACAGCTCCATGCGCCCGCGCACGCAGGCGACGCTGGACCTGATCCTGTACTTCGTCTTCTTCTTCCCGGGCATAGCGGCGCTGATCTATGCCGGTGTCGACTACGCCGCCGACGCCTGGCGCATCCGCGAGCACTCCAACGTCACCGCCGACGGCCCGCCGGTCTACCACTTCAAGACCGTGATCCCGATCGCCGGCGCGCTGCTGCTGCTGCAGGGCTTCGCCGAGGTGGTGCGCTGCGTCGTCTGCCTCAGGACGGGCGTCTGGCCGTCGCGCCTGAAGGACGTCGCCGAGATCGACGTGGTCGAGGAGCAGCTGGCGCACAGCGAGTATGTCGACGAGGAATCGCGCCAACGCGCGATCGCGCAGGCGCAGCATATTGACGAGGCCGCGCGCCAGCGCGGGCGGGGCGGGGACCTGATGACATGAGCGAACCGGCACTCGGCCTCCTGATGCTGGGGCTCATCGTCGTCGTGATCATGATGGGCTTCGCGACGGCCTTCACCCTGATGGGCCTGGGCATCTTCTTCGGCTTCATCGCCTATTACGATCCGTCCAAGCCGTGGGCGGACAACCACGTGTTCGAGCTGATGGTCCAGCGCACCTACGGCGCCATGACCAACGACGTGCTGATCTCCATCCCGCTCTTCGTGCTGATGGGCTACGTGATGGAGCGCGGCGCGCTCGTCGACAAGATGTTCTACGCCATCCAGCTCGCGTTCCGGCGCGTGGCCGCGCCGCTGGCGGTGGCGACGCTGGTCGTGTGCACGTTCTGGGGCATCGCCAGCGGGCTGGTGGGCGCGGTCGTGGTGCTGATGGGCGTGATCGCGTTCAACCCGATGCTGCGCGCCGGCTACGACGTGAAGCTCGCATCCGGCGTCATCACCGCCGGCGGCACGCTGGGCATCCTGATCCCGCCCTCGGTCATGATCATCGTCTACGCCGCCGTGGCCGGCCAGTCGGTGGTGAAGCTCTATGCCGCGGCGATGTTCCCCGGCTTCTTCCTGGCGCTGCTGTACGTCGCCTATGTGATCGGCTGGGCGATGATCAATCCCAGGATTGCTCCCAGGCTGCCGGAGGAGCAGATGCGCGTGCCGGTGCCCGATTGGGTGCGCCGGCTGCAGGCGGCCTATTCGGACAACGTCTTCGTGTCGCTGCTGCGGGCGCTGCTGGCGCCCGGCCGCGCCATGGGCCTCGAGGCCGAGAAGGGCGGGCGCATGGGCTATGGCGCGCTGCTGGGCAACATGGGCTATGCCCTGGTGCCGCTGCTGCTGGCGGTCATCACCATGGCCGGCGTGTGGTGGTATGTCGCCATCTACCAGCAGGCCGGCACCGAGGCCGCCGCGTCGGGCGGCCTGGAGCCGCTGGGCTCGGCCGGCAGCAGCGCTGCCTCGGCGGCGCCCAGCGGACCCAGCCAGGCCTTCTTCCTCTGGTACTGGGGCATCACCGCGGCGCTGGCGCTGCTGGTCCTGCGCTACTATTGGAAGATGGGCGCCGAGCGCTTCCAGGTGCTGAAGCTGCTGACGGCATCGGTCATGCCGCTGGGCATCCTCACCGTCGTGGTGCTGGCCGTGATCCTGCTGGGCATCACCACGGCCACGGAGTCGGCGGCGGTCGGCGCCGCCGGGGCCTTCCTGCTGGCGTTCCAGGCACGCACCCTGGACTGGAAGCGCACCAAGGAGGCGGTGTTCCTCACCGCCAAGACCACGGCCATGGTGTGCTGGCTGTTCGTGGGCTCGGCCCTGTTCTCGGCCGTGTTCGCCATCCTCGGTGGCCAGGCGCTGATCGAGAAATGGGTGCTGCTGCTGAACCTGACGCCGCTGGAGTTCATGCTGCTCTCGCAGCTGATCATCTTCCTGCTCGGCTGGCCGCTGGAATGGACCGAGATCATCATCATCTTCGTGCCCATTTTCCTGCCGCTGCTGAAGCACTTCGATATCGATCCGATCCTGTGGGGCACGATCGTGTTCGTGAACCTGCAGGCCGCCTTCCTGTCGCCGCCGGTGGCCATGTCGGCGTTCTATCTCAAAGGCGTGGCGCCCAAGCACGTGACCATCAACCAGATCTTCGCCGGGATGATGCCCTACATGCTGATCGTCGTGCTGTGCATGGCGATCATGTACGTGTGGCCGGGCATGACGCTGTGGCTGCCCAACTACCTCTACGGCGGCAACTGAGCGCGGGTCAGGACTGTCATCCCGAGCGCAAGCGAGGGATCTCCTGCGAATGACGCACGGCACGCCGTTCGCGGGAGATCCCTCGCTTGCGCTCGGGATGACAGAAGGGCCGGATACGGTCGGGAACGATGTGCATCTGCTTGCCGTACTACCCATATGAAGAACGGTAGCGGTGGATGGTGCAGTGCATCAAAACCCTAGCCCCGCTATGGGAATACGCGGGACGCGGGGCGGCACTGCCTGATTGCGGTGGTTCAGGTCGTCAGAGTCGGGTAAATAACTCTCAATCCACGAGAATTCGGGAGCCCCCAGCCCCCGGCGGGCGTCCCTGGAGGAAGCAGTTTGAGAGCGACGGATATCGGCAATCCCGACTATTTTCATAAAGTCGTCGATTGCCAGTGGGCGTGTCCGGCACATACGCCGGTGCCCGAGTACATCCGGTTGATTGCGCATGGTCGCTTCGACGACGCCTACATGATCAACTGGAAGTCCAACGTGTTTCCGGGAATCCTGGGCCGCACCTGTGACCGGCCGTGCGAGCCTGCGTGCCGGCGCGGCCGCGTCGAGGACGAGACGCTGGTCAAGGGCAAGAAGGAGCCGGTGGCGATCTGCCGGCTCAAGCGCGTCGCGGCGGACAACAAGAACGGCGTGATCGAGCGCATGCCCAAGGCGCCGCCGCAGAAGCTCGGCAAGACGATCGCCTGCGTCGGCGGCGGGCCGGCCTCGCTGACGGTCGCGCGCGACCTCGCCGTGCTCGGCTACGACATCGTGATCTTCGATCAGGATCCCAAGCTGGGCGGCATGATCCGCACCCAGATCCCGCGCTTCCGTCTGCCCGAGCAGGTGATCGACGAGGAGGTCGCCTTCATCACCGGCATCGGCAACATCGAGTTCCGTCAGCGCCGGGTCGAGTCGATGAAGGCGCTGCTGAAGGAAGGCTTCGACGCGGTCTTCGTCGGCTCCGGCGCGCCGCGCGGCCGCGACCTCGATATCCCCGGCCGCAAGGAAGCCGCCGCCAACATCCATATCGGCATCGACTGGCTGTCCAACGTCTCGTTCGGCCATATCGAGAAAATCGGCAAGCGCGTGATCGTGCTGGGCGGCGGCAACACGGCGATGGATTGCTGCCGCACGTCGCGTCGCCTGGGCGGCAGCGACGTCAAGGTGGTCGTGCGCTCGGGCTTCGATGAGATGAAGGCGTCTCCCTGGGAGAAGGAGGACGCCATGCACGAGGACATCCCGATCCTGAACTTCCTCGTGCCCAAGGAGTTCACGCACAGGAACGGCAAGCTGACCGGCGTCGTGTTCGAGAAGGTCAAGGCGGTCTACGACGACAAGGGCCGCCGCAGCCTGGTGCCGTCGGGCGAGCCCGATCAGCATCTCGAGTGCGACGACGTGCTGGTCGCCGTCGGCCAGGAGAACGCCTTCCCCTGGATCGAGGGCGACATCGGCATCGAGTTCGACAAGTGGCACATGCCCAAGGTCGACACCGTCACGCTGGCCTCGACTCACCCCAAGGTGTTCTTCGGTGGCGACGCCGCGTTCGGTCCCAAGAACATCATCTGGGCGGCGGCGCACGGCCACGACGCGGCGATCTCGATCGACAAGTCCTTGCGGGGCGAGGACGTCGGCGATCGCCCGGCGCCGGGGATGAACATCGTCAGCCAGAAGATGGGCATCCATGAGTGGAGCTACGACAACGACGTCTCGGTCGTGTCGCGCTTCAAGGTGCCGCATCGCGACAAGGCAATCTCGCTGAAGGACATCAAGGCCGAGGTCGAGCTCGGCTTCGATCTCGACCTCGCCTGGAAGGAAGCGCAGCGCTGCCTGAACTGCGACGTGCAGACGGTGTTCACGGGCAATCTCTGCATCGAGTGCGATGCCTGCGTCGACATCTGCCCGATGGACTGCATCACCTTCACCGAGAACGGCGAGGAGAAGGAGCTGCGCGGGCGGCTGATGGCGCCGGCGCTCAACACCGAGCAGGATCTCTATGTCGGCGACGGCCTGAAGACAGGCCGCGTCATGGTCAAGGACGAGGACGTCTGTCTCCACTGTGGTCTGTGCGCCGAGCGCTGCCCGACAGGCGCGTGGGACATGCGCAAGTACTACATCGAGATGACGCACGCGGGGCACACATGCCAAAAGCGCTAGAGGCGGTGAACGACTTCGTCGTCAAGTTCGCCAACGTCAACGGATCGGGCTCGGCGTCGGCCAACGAGCTGTTCGCCCGCGCGATCCTGCGGATGGGTGTGCCGGTCAGCCCGCGCAACATTTTCCCGTCCAACATCCAAGGCCTGCCGACCTGGTACGAGGTGCGGGTGACGGAGAAGGGCTATCTCGGCCGGCGCGGTGGCGTCGACCTGATGGTGGCGATGAATCCGCAGACCTGGGCCGAGGACATCAAGGAGATCGAGCCCGGCGGCTACCTGTTCTACGACGCCACCAAGCCGATGCCGCCGTCGATGTTCCGGCCGGACATCAACATCGTGGGCGTGCCGCTGACGGCGATCTGCAACGCCACCTACACCGACGCCCGCCAGCGCCAGCTGTTCAAGAACATCATCTATGTCGGCGCGCTGAGCGTGCTGCTCGACATCGATCCCAAGGAGATCGAGCGGCTGTTCGGCGAGCAGTACAAGGGCAAGGAGAAGCTGCTCGACAGCAACATCAAGGCGCTTCATCTCGGCCGCGACTGGGTCGCCAAGAACCTCGATCCGTCGGCGGTGAAGCTGAAGGTGCGGCGCGCCGATGCCGTCGGCAACCGCATCTTCGTCGAGGGCAACAACGCTGCCGCCCTGGGCTGCGTCTATGGCGGCGCCACGGTCTGCGCCTGGTATCCGATCACGCCCAGCTCGTCGCTGGCCGAGGCGTTCCAGGCCCATTGCCGCCGCCACCGGCACGACAAGGAGACCGGCAAGGCCAAATACGCCATCGTGCAGGCCGAGGACGAGCTGGCCTCGATCGGCATGGTAATCGGTGCCGGCTGGAACGGCGCCCGCGCCTTCACGTCGACATCGGGCCCCGGCATCTCGCTGATGACCGAGTTCATCGGGCTGGCCTATTTCGCCGAGATCCCGGCGGTGATCATCAACGTGCAGCGCGGCGGCCCGTCGACCGGCATGCCG
Source organism: Vineibacter terrae (assembly GCF_008039615.1). Lineage (GTDB taxonomy): Bacteria > Pseudomonadota > Alphaproteobacteria > Reyranellales > Reyranellaceae > Vineibacter > Vineibacter terrae. Next base: position 5,717 of record NZ_VDUZ01000061.1, read on the forward strand.
ACGCGCACCCAGCAGGCCGACATCCTGTCCTGCGCGCTGGCGTCCAATGGCGACACGCGCCACGTGCTGCTGTTCCCAGAGGACCCGAAGGAGTGCTTCGACCTCGCGGCGACGGCGCTCGACCTCGCCGACCGGCTGCAGACGCCTGTGTTCGTGATGACCGATCTCGATATCGGCATGAACCAGCGTCTGTGCGCGCCGTTCGAATGGGACGATGCCCGCGCCTATGACCGCGGCAAGGTGATGACGGCCGAGGACCTGCAGGCTGCGACCGCCAAGTTCGGCCGCTATCTCGACGTCGACGGCGATGGCATCCCGTTCCGGACCTATCCGGGCACGCATCCCACCAAGGGCTCGTTCTTCACGCGCGGCACCACCAAGGACCGCTACGCCAAGTACAGCGAGGAGGGGCCGGTCTACGTCGACAACATGGAGCGTCTCGTGCGCAAGCTCGAGACGGCCAAGGCCATCGCGCCGCAGCCCGTCCTGCGGCCGGCGAAGTCGGCGACCAGGACAGGCGTGATCTATTTCGGCTCGACCAGCCCGGCGATGACGGAAGCGCTGGACCGGCTGGACGAGCAGGGCGTGCACATGGACGCGCTGCGCCTGCGCGCCTATCCGCTCAGCCAGGCGGTGACCGACTTCGTGGCTGGTCACGACACGGTGTTCCTGGTCGAGCAGAACCGCGACGGCCAGCTGCGCATGCTGATGCTCAGCGATCTGGGCGCCGATCCGGGCAAGATCGTGCCCATCCTGCACTACGACGGCACGCCCATCACGGCGCGCTTCATCACCGATGCCATCATGAGCCACATCGCGCCCAAGCGCCTGGCGGCGGAGTGATCATGCCCATCCCACGCCACCCCGCGCATTTTGTCCTTCCTCCGCAGGGGCGGGGCGATCGCATGTGGCGTTGCCGGCCGAACTGTCGAAAGACGAACCACAGAGGCACAGAGGCACAGAGATCACACAGAGCAAGGCACTATCGCACGCCGAAGGCGCGCAACGCTTTTCTCTCTGTGTTGCCTCTGTGTCTCTGTGCCTCTGTGGTTTTCTTTCCCGGCGCCACATGCGCTAGCCCTGCCCGGCGGGGGAAGGCTGCGCTCGACATGACACTTGAAGGTATGAGGGTCCGGAGTCTGCGATGACCTACATCACCAAGCCGAAGCTGCACCACCCCTCGCTGCAGCGCAACAAGGCCGGCTACACGCGGCGCGACTACGAAGGGTCGGTGTCGACCCTGTGCGCCGGCTGTGGCCACGACTCGATCAGCGCCGCCATCATCCAGGCCTGCTACGAGCTCGATATCCAGCCGCACCACGTCGCCAAGCTGTCGGGCATCGGCTGCTCGTCCAAGACGCCGACCTACTTCCTGGGCCATAGCCACGGCTTCAACACCGTGCATGGCCGCATGCCGTCGGTGATGACCGGCGCCAACCTCGCCAATCGCGACCTCGTCTACATGGGCGTGTCGGGCGACGGCGATTCGGCGTCGATCGGCCTGGGCCAGTTCGCGCATATCATGCGTCGCGGCGTGAACATGGTGTACATCGTCATGAACAATGGCGTGTACGGCCTGACCAAGGGGCAGTTCTCGGCCACCGCCGACCGTGGCTCGGTGAGCAAGAAGGGCGTCGCGAACTCCGATTCGTCGATCGACATGGTGTCGATGGCGATCCTGATGGGCGCCACCTTCGTGGCCCGCAGCTTCTCCGGCGACAAGCAGCAGCTCGTGCCGCTGATCAAGGCCGCCATCGACCACAAGGGCGCGGCGTTCCTCGACGTGATCAGCCCCTGCGTGGCGTTCAACAACCACGCCGGCTCGACCAAGAGCTACGAGTACGTGCGCGAGCACAACGAGGCGGTGAACCGGCTGGACTTCATCGAGACCCGCGAGGAGATCACCACGCAGTACGATCCCGGCACGGTGCAGGAGGTGCAGCAGCACGACGGCTCGCTGCTGCGCCTGCGCAAGCTGGCGCCGGATTACGATCCCTGCGACAAGATCGCGGCCATGCAGTACATCCAGGCGGCCGAGGCGGCGGGCGAGGTGGCCACCGGCCTGCTCTACGTCGAGGCGATGCCCAAGGACCTGCACGCCAACCTCAACACCGTCGACGCGCCGCTCAACAAGCTCAACGCCGCCGAGCTGTGCCCCGGCAAGGCGACGCTCGACAAGATCAACGCCTCGCTGCGGTAGGCTGTTGGAGGCGTTCGGCTGGCCGCCCACCATTTGTCATCCTGAGCGAAGCGAAGGATCTTGCGGTGGTGCGTGCGACACTGACGGCGCTGGTGACGGCTGGGACCGCGCCGCTCCAGCGGCGCTCATGATGCATGAAGAAGAGCGTCGCTGGAGCGACGCGGTCCGACCCGTCACCGGAACCGCCGCAGGTCGGGCCCCACCACCGAAAGGTCCTTCGCTTCGCTCGGGACAACGAGGGACGACGCGATCGCTCGCTGCACCCGTTGCCCTCGTGCTGCTGCTCACCGCCTGCGCCGCCGCGCCAATCTGTCGGGCGCCGGCGAAGCCCGCGACGCAAGTCGACCTCTATTTCGGCCGCGACATCGGCGGCACGGCCGGGGTGTCGGACGCTCAATGGTCACTGTTCGTCGACCAGGAGGTGACGCCGCGCTTTCCCGATGGCCTCACGGTCCTCGATGCTCATGGCCAGTACCGGGACACCGCCAGCGGCAGGATCAGCCGCGAGCGCAGCAAGCGCCTCACTATCGTGGTCGATGATGCTGCAGCGGCACGCTCGCGCTTCGACGCTGTGATCGATGCCTACAAGCACCGCTTCCGGCAGCAGTCGGTGCTGAAGGTCGAAACGCCGGTCTGCGCCGCATTCTGAACCCCCTGTCATCCTGAAGCCCACAGTCATCCTTCGCGAAGCGAAGGACTCAGGATGACAGTGCGTGCTTCCCGCGTGATATGTCCGGATCGTGGCGCCCTTTGCTTCTGGTAGCAGGGATTGATCCACATGCGACCATATCGTGCGCCCGTTCCGGTTGCCAGCACCAGCGTCGCTGGCACTGTATCGCCTTGGTTGATTGGTTAGTTGGTTGGAGGAGTCCTCATGCCCATGGCGTTGAACGGCATTGTCACAGAGCACCGCGGCAACGAGCCTCACGAATGGAAGCACTCGGCTATGACGCCGTCGATCACGTTCACATGGCACCATACGATTCCCTGGAACTGCCTGCGGGCTGTGTGGAACGGCCTGGTTGAGGGCAGGCACTGGGATGCCGTCGCGGAGTATCTCGGGCTGATCGGTGCGCCCAGCGTCCCGGTGGTCATCCAGGGCTTGAAGGCCGGCGCCCTGACCGTGGACCGCGACGCGCTCCTGACCCAGCTCACGTGGCAAGGGTGGAACATCGTCGAAGGGCCGGGCGGCGATTACCGGGAGGACGGCGATGATCCAGGCGAGGCCTTCGACAACTGGTCCGGAGAGGGCATGTCGAAGAACCAGCAGGCAACGCTGCTGGCCGTGAAGAGCCTCTACATCAACGGCATGCGCCCGATCCAGCTGCTGAACAACGTTGACGCCGCGAACGCCAAGAAGGTGGAAAAAGCCATGCGCAGCGCACGCCCGACGCTACGCGGCAAGGCCCCCATGAAATGGAACGAGGACATGTGGGTCGCCGTCACGGCAGGGCGTGTCAGCGAGAAGGTCCCTGGGATCTGGTACACCAAGCCCGTGTGGCGGCACCGTTAGCGACAATCGCCCGCAGATCCTCGCTTCTCCCTGATACACACCCTGTCATCCCGGCACTGGCCGTTCGACGCACCTTTCATCCTCGTCGCGGCGCCGAAGCAGGCTGCGGAACGTGTGGATTTGTGCCGCTGGTCGCGCTGCCGCTCGCTGGCCACTGACGACCGGTGATATTTCCGCTGCGAGGGAAGATCGCCGGTTGGCGCGTGTTTCCCTCGCATGGCTGTAGCGAGCAAGGCGGCCGCGCCACGGGGCGCGGCGAAGATATCGCGCGGGGGCGTCCTGGCCGCCTGCATGATCGGTCTGCTGCTGGCGCTGAGCTTCGCGTACGGCGCGTGGACGCTCGCCGCGGATCGTCTGCACATGATCGCCGTTGGCCTGCCGGCCGACGGCACCATGATCGGCCACAAGGAGGTCCGCCACACCGGCCGGCGCGGCGACTACCTCGCCACCACCTATCATCCCACCTTCAGCTACCGTATCGGGGATGGCAGGGTGGTCCAGGGCACCACGCTCGACTCCCTCGACCGTGGCGAGATCCGGGTTGGGCAGGTGATGCGCGTGGTCTACGACCCGTCCGATCCCGGCCATGTCCGGCTAGCCGGGTCGCTCGAGCCCGGCTACGGCAGCAATGTCTGGCTCCTTGGTGCCGCAGCGCTGCTGACGGGCGCGCTCAGCCTGATCGGGCTGCTCTGGCGTCGCCGCGCCTGAGGGCCGGCGCAACGCATCCATGACCGCCGAGAGCACCTGCCCGGCTTCCTGCCTTGCTGCCGACTGTGGCATCGTGGCGCCGGACAACAGGAGATATCGGCATGGAAAGTCGCATGGACGGGCGGGTCGCCCTGATCACGGGCGCCAGCATGGGCCTGGGCAAGGCGATGGCGCTGAAGTTCGCCGGCGCTGGCGCCAAGGTCGCGCTGCTGGCGCGCCGGCCCGATGTCCTGGCCGAGGCCAAGGCCGAGGTCGCCAAGTCAGGCGCCAAGGTCGAAGCCTATAGCTGCGATGTGTCCGACAAGGCGGCGCTGGAGGCCACGTGGGCCAAGGTGGTGGCCGATTTCGGTCAGGTCGATGTCCTGGTCAACAATGCCGGCGCCTCGGCCGCCAAGCCGTTCGAGTCGGTGACCGACGCCGAGTGGGAAACTGATTTCGCGATCAAGCTATGGCCGGCGATCCGCCTTTGCCGGCTGGCGTTTCCCGGCATGAAGCAGCGGCACTGGGGCCGCATCATCAACGTGCTGAACACCTACGCCAAGACGCCGGGCGCCAACACCGCGCCCACCAGCGTGTCGCGCGCCGCCGGCATGGCGCTCACCAAGGTGCTGGCCGGCGAGGGCGCGCCGCACAACGTGCTGGTCAACGCCCTGCTGGTCGGCCTCATCGACAGCGACCAGTGGATGCGCCGCTACAAGCAGAACCCGGGCACCAACAAGAGCTACCGCGAATACCTCGACGAGTTCGCCAAGGCGCGCAACCTGCCGATCGGCCGGCTGGGCGAGGCCGAGGAATTCGCCAACGCCGCCTGCTTCCTGGCCTCCGATTCGGGCTCCTACATCAACGGTGTCGCCATCAATGTCGACGGCGGCATGTCACCGGTGGTGTGATCGGATCAGGGCAGCATGAGGCTGACGCCGTGCCGGCCCAGCCATGCGCCATAGTCCTGCGCCGATCGCGCCCATCCGTAGCGGGGCTTGTACAGCAGGTCGTCCGTGAGGCGCCCGATGGCGAGCGGCGAACGGTCGCGATCACCGTGCAGGTTGATCGTTGCCGTTTCGCCGGCCGCACGCACGCGGCACTCGAAGCCGGGCCGGGCGATGTCGCGCAGCTGCACGCCCCAGTCCAGCAGGCTCCAGCTCGCTCCCGGGCCGATATTGTAGAGGTCGTATCGCGGCGAGGGCGCATCGATCAGCGCCACGACAGCCTCGGCCACGTCGCGGACATAGACGAAGTCGCGCATGCAGGGCCGCGGCAGCAGGGCGGGCCGGCCTTCCAGCGCCGCCAGCGCCACTTGGTATGGCGGGCTGAGCGTGTCGCGCACGCCTGTCTCGTGCTCCCACGGGCCGAAGACGCTCGATAGCCGCACCATGCGCACGTCGAGCCCGCCCAATTCGGCCAGGCGTCGTGCGAACTGCTCGCCGGCCAGCTTGCTGACGGCATAGAGCGACCGCGGCGCTGCAGCCGCCGTCTCGTCGATGGGGCCGTCCTGGTAGGCGCTCTCGCCATAGGCGGAGGCGGAGCTCAGCAGGATGGTCCGGCGAACGGCACCGGCCGCCACCGCCTGCAGCACCCGCACCAGCCCGCCGACATTGATGTCGAGGATCCGATCGGGCTCCGCCGCTTCCCGCGCGGCATCGGCCGTCAGCGCGGCGCCGTAGATCACGACATCCGGCATGTCGGCCACGGCGTAGCGGACATCGTTCTCGTCGCGCACATTGCCGGCGACCACCGACAGGCGCCCGGGCAGGCTGCCGAAGGCGGTGCGGGCCGCTTGCGGCGGCGGCCGCCGATCGAGCAGCGTCACGTCATCACCACGCGCCAGCAGCGCCTCGGCAATGCCGAGGCCGACAAAGCCGGCGCCGCCAAAGACCAGGACCCTCATGCGAGCCACCGTCGTGCAGGCTGCGGATGGCCCCCATTGTACGCGCAAACGTGATGCTGCGCTGTCGTTGACCCCTCGCCCCGCGTGAGCGGGGAGAGGGAGGGGCCCATCGCGAAAGCGATGGGAGGGTGAGGGGTACAAGCGATCAGTCCCCATTTTTGCTGCATGGCTTGATCGTTCCTACCCCTCACCTTCCCATGCCTTCGGCATGGGCCCCTTCCTCTCCCCGCTCGCGGGGAGAGGAGACGGCGTCGGTGCGTTGCTCGGCGCCCGGCGATTGTCGGGCGGGGCAGGCGGGCGTACTCTTGCGGGCAAAGCGTGCCGGAGGAAGCCATGCCTGTAGTCGTCAACCCGATCACCGACAGCTTCGCCGCCGAGATCGGCGGCCTGGATCTGCGGCGGCCGGTCGAGCGGGGGGATCTGAGGGTCATCGAGGACGCCTTCAATCGCTTCTCGGTGCTGATCTTCGTCGAGCAGGACCTGAGCGACCAGCAGCAGGTCGATTTCAGCCTGAGCTTCGGGCCGCTCGAGACCTCGATGGGCAACATCCGCACGGACACCAGGCAGCGCCTGCGTTCGGACCTGGCCGATGTCTCGAACCTCGACGAGAACAACGAGCTGCTGAAGCCGGATGACCGGCGGCGCATGTTCAACCTGGGCAACCAGCTATGGCACACCGACAGCTCGTTCAAGCGGGTGCCGGCCAAGTGCTCGCTGCTCTACGCCAAGGCGATTCCGCCGCTCGGCGGCTTCACCGAGTTCGCCGACCTGCGTGCCGCCCATGATGCGCTGCCCGACGAGATGAAGCGCCGGCTCGAGGGGCTGGTGGCGGAGCACTCGATCTTCACGTCGCGCGCCAAGACCGGATACAGCAATTTCAGCCAGGAGGAGCGGGACCAGCTGCCGCCGGTGCCGCAGGTCGTGGTGCGCACGCATCCCGGCTCCAAGCGCAAGACGCTGTATCTGGCCTCGCATGCCGGCCGGATCCTCGGCATGGACGATGCGGAGGGCAAAACGCTGCTGGCCGACCTGATCGCGCATGCCACGCAGCGGCAGTTCGTCTACACGCATCGCTACCGCGTCGGCGACCTGGTGATGTGGGACGACCGCTGCACCATGCATCGCGGCCGGCCGTTCGACGACCTGGCCCACAAGCGCAGCGTGCAGCGCACCACGGTCGCCGACGTGGCCCCGACGGTCGAGCAGGAAGGCATCCGCCTGGTGGCGTGAAAGGCAACGTGGCAATAGAGCAGCAACGTCCGCCATCGCGCGCGCGGCGATGCCTGGATGGCTGATCGCGGCAGGATTGCTGCTCGCAGCAATCGGCCTGCTGGCGATGCGGCGTGAAAAGGCCAAGGCGATCCCGGACGGCGCGGGCGATCCGCAGGAAAAGCGCTATCTCGAGGAGAGGCGGCGGGTAGGCGAGGCGCTGCGTGACCGGCTCGACCGGCAGCCGTTCGGCGCCGAGCTGGCGAATGCGCTGTGGCAGGCCCTCATGCGGATGCCGCCCGGCGATGGCGTGATCGTCGAATATCACCGCGACTACTGCGGCCACGGGCTGATCCGGACCAAGGACGGCGTGATGCTGTGCGAGATCCAGGACGGCGCCGCCTTTGACAGCCAGCCGATCGCATCATGGCGGCAGCAGGAGCCGTTCGTGGGCTTCTTCGCGCGCCAGTCCGATTTTACATGCAGCGGATGGGATCCGTCGGAACCGGTGTTCGCGACCGATGACGATTGGAATCGCAGCAACCAGCGCCTCACGCGACGCGTGCTCGAGGCGTTCCTCAAGCGTCACCCCGGCTGATCCGGAAGCAGCCATCACTGTCATCCCGAGCGCAGCGAGGGATCTCCCGCGCATGGCGTACCGCGCGTCTTTCGCAGGTGATCCCTCGCTGCGCTCGGGACGACGGTTGGGATTCGGACGACCCCGGATCAGTACCTGAACTTCTCGATCCGGTCGGGGTCGCCGACATACTCTTCGTCGGCGAAGGTGCCGCCGATCACGCGCGGCCCGACCTTGGCCGGGTCCTCGGGCTGCTCGCGGGCGAGGACCTCCGCGGCGTAGTCCTCCGCCCTGTCCTGCGGCCGGTAGCCGAGCTGGTAGGCAGTGGCATTGTCGAACCAGGACCGCTCATTGTCCGAAACGCCATAGACGATCTCGAAATGGATGTCGGGGTGCTCGAGCCCGATGCGCACGAGCTGCGCCAGGTCGCGCCAGCTCACCCAGATGCTGAGCCGCCTCTTGTCGATGGGCTTGTCGTTGGCGTTGCCGATGCGGATGCACAGGGAGCCGATGTCGTATTTGTCGGCATACAGCGCCGCCACCAGCTCGCCGAACGCCTTGCTGACGCCGTAGCGGCCATCGGGCCGGAAGACGGCGCGGGCGCCCACGCGCCGGTTGCGCGGGTAGAAGCCGACAGCATGGTTGCTGCTGGGGTAGATCACGCGCCTCACCCCGGCATTGCGGGCAGCTTCATAGAGGTTGTAGAGACCGACGATGTTCTGGCGATGGACGGTGTCCCAGTCGGCCTCGACAGACTGGCCGGCCATGTGGATCACGCCGTCGACCCCCTCCATCGCAGCGCTCAGCGCGCCCATGTCGGCGACATCGACGCGGTGGAACGTCTCGCCCGGGCCGACATCGTTGATGGCCTTGATGTCGGCCAGCCGCAGCTCGCCATAGACGCCCTTCAGCTCGCGGCGCAGAGCCGATCCGATGGATCCCGCCGCGCCGGTCAGCAATACAGTCTTCATATGGATGGCCTCCGCGGACACGGATTGAGGGGTGCTTTGGGAAGGGGGCGCAAGTCTGTGGCGCCGGCGCGGCGGCTGTCAAACCTGAAAGGCGAAGAGGCAGATCTCAGGCGGGCGTGGTCCAGGCCGGCTTGCGCTTCTCGAAGTAGCTGAGGATACCCTCCCGGCCCTCGGCCGAATCCCACATCGCGGCAACCTGGCCGATCGTATGCTCATGCGGCACGTCGATGCCGTGCCGTGACGCCTGTGCGATCAGGTGCTTGATCGTCCGCAACGCCTGCGGCCCGCAGCGCAGGACGTGGGCGACCTCGTCCTCGACCGCGGCATCCAGGGCACCGGGCGGGACGCTGGCGTGCAGCAATCCATAGGAGACAGCTTCGGCAGCGGGAAAGCGCCGGGCGGTCAGGAAGAGGCGGCGGGCGTTCACCATGCCCAGCCGACGGACCACGAAGGGCAGCATGACGGCCGGGACCAGCCCCAGCCGCGCTTCGGTGATCGCAAAGCTGGCCGTATCGATGCCGATCGCCACGTCGGTGACGGAGATCAGCGAGAAGCCGCCGGCATACGCCGCGCCGTTGATGCGGCCGATCAGCGGCTTCGACAGCGAATCGAGCGCGTGGAGCAAGGCCGAGAATCGCCGCGCTTCGTCGAGCCTGTCGTCGAGGCTGGCGCCCCCTTGCGCCTGCTGGTAGCCAAGATCGCCACCGGCGCAGAAGGTCTGGCCCTCCCCGGTCAGGACGACCACTCGCACACTGCCGTCCGCCTCCAGCGCCTGGACGGCGTCCAGCAGCTCACGCCACATCACGCCGTTCATGGCGTTGTGGACCTGCGGCCGCGCCAGCATCAACGTCGCCACGCCGCGCGTGTCGATGGACATCTTGATCGTCTCGTATGTCATGGCTCTCTTCCGGTGGTTCGCCGGTCCAGGGGCGGCTCAGATCGGCATGATCGATCGAAACTTCCAGGGGTGATGCCATTCGATCGGGACATGCTCTAGCGCAGCGCCTGGCGCTTGAAGACGATTCCGGCTTTTTCCCGATCCCACGTGTCCTGCGTCACGCCGTCGTGGCGCAGGATGTGCTTCTGCACCTTGTGCGTCGGCGTCTTGGGCAGCTCGGGCAGGATCCGCAGATATCGCGGGATCATGAAGTGCGGCAGCCGGTTGGCGAGGAAGTCGATCAGCGTCATCGGGTCGATCGTGTGGCCCGCGACCGGGGCCACGACGGCGAGCACCTCGTCCTCGTTGTATTCGCTGGCGGCAGCGACGACGGCGGCCTCGCGGACGTCGGGATGCATGCAGATCTCGGCCTCGACCTCGAACGAGGAGATATTTTCGCCACGCCGGCGGATCGCATCCTTCATCCGGTCGACGAAGTAGTAGTTGCCCTCTGCATCGCAGCGGAAGGCGTCGCCGCTGTGGAACCAGCCGTTGCGCCAGGCGCGCGCCGTGGCTTCGGGATTGTTGTGGTAGCCGTGGTTCATCGCCCAGGGCATGTCCGTACGGATCACGAGCTCGCCGATCTCGCCGACCGGCACCTCGCAGTCGTTCCCGTCGACGACGCGGACCTGAACGCCAGGGCGCGGGCGGCCGCAGGTCCCGCGCCTCTGCGGATTGCGGTCCGAGAAGATCGGGCACGACGTTTCGGTCATGTTGAAGGCGGTGTAGACGTCGACGCCGAAGCGTTCGGTGAACGCCGCCGAGTCCTCGCCGAGGGGGACCATCGTCACCTTTCGCAGCGGGTGGTCGCGGTCGCGGTCGCCGGGCGGTTGCTTCATCAGGAAGGGCGTCATCGCGCCGAGCAATGTCAGCGTCGTCGTGCCTGTGGCGCGGACCGTATCCCAGAACGTGTAGGTGTTGAACGCCTCGACCATCGCGATCGACCCGCCATGCATGAGCATGCGGTAGACGGCGCCCGTGCCGCTGGCGTGGAACAGCGGGATGTTGACGAGGGTGCGGTCCTCGCCGTCGATCGGATAGGCCCGCCCGGTGCTGCAGATGTGCATGTACGAGGACAGCACGCCCTTGGACGGCCCGGTCGTGCCCGAGGTGTAGATGACGGCCTGGGTGTCCCAGGGCTGTATCGGTCGCTCGAGATCGGCCAGCGCGCCATCCGGCGGCACGAGCACATCCTGCGGCAGGATGTCGAGGCCGGCGATCGCCGGCAGGTCGGCGCCGACGCACACCACCTGGCGCAGGCCGGCGCGGTCGATCTCGGCGAGGCGAGGGGCAAGCCGGCTGTCGGCGATCATCAGCCGGGCGCGCGAGTCGGCGATGACATGCTGCAGCAGCGAGCCGCGGTAGGCGGTATTCACCGGCACGTAGACCGCGCCGATATAGTTCAGCCCGAACCAGGTCGCGAGCGCCCACGGCCCGTTGGGTAGCCAGGACAGGACGAAGTCGTCCTGCCTGACGCCCAGCGCCTGAAAGCCGACCGCCGCCTGGATGACGCGCTCGCGGAGCTCGGCGTAAGTCCAGGTCGAGCCGTCCTCGAAGCGCACATAGACCTTGTCCGGGATGCGCCGTGCATAGCCGTCGATCAGCTCGCGCGTGACGACCGATTCGCGCGGCGGCATTCGGGGATCGGGCATGCTCATCTCACAATCGCGACGGCGCCCCTAACCAAAGAACAGCTTCGGCAGGAACAGGCTGATGCCGGGCAGCGCGACGAGGATGGCGAGTCGAACGATGTCGGCGCCGAGGAACGGCACGATGCCGCGGAAGATCGATGTCACCGGCACGTCCGCGAGCATGGCGTTGAGCACGAACACGTTCATGCCGATCGGCGGCGTGATCAGGCCGATCTCGATCACCACAACGATCAGGACGCCGAACCAGACCGGGTCGTATCCCAGGGCCATCACGATCGGGAAGAAGATGGGCACTGTCAGCAGGATCATGGCCAGCGAGTCGAGCACGCAGCCCAGGACGAGGTAGATGCCCATCATCACGGCAATGACGGCAAGGGGCGAGAGCGCCATGAAGCGGATCAGCTCGACCAGCGCCTCGGGCATGCCGGCGAAGCTGACGAACTCGGCGAAGATCAGGGCGCCCATCAGGACGAAGAAGATCATGGCGGTCGTGCGTGCCGTCTCCGAGAGCACGTCGTAGGTGACGGCCGTGGTGAGGCGCTTGCGGAACGCGGCGAAGACCGTGGCGCCGAAAGCACCGATGCCCGAGGCTTCGGTCGGCGTGAAGAGGCCGCCGTAGATGCCGCCCATGACGATCAGGAACAGCGTCAGCACGCCGACGACACCGCGCAGCACCCGCCAGCGCTCGCGCCACGGCATGCGCGGGCCGGCCGGGCCGGAGGCAGGGTCACGCCACACCGTCCAGCGCACTGCAGCGATGTAGCCGGCGATGCCCACCAGGCCGGGCAGCAGGCCGGCGGCGAACAGCTTGCCGATATGGGTTTCCGTCATCACGCCGTAGATCACCATGATGACACTGGGCGGGATCAGGATGCCGAGCGTGCCGCCGGCGGCGATGGCGCCCGTGGCGAGGCGATCGTTGTAGCCGAACCGCCGCATGGCCGGGAACGACACCTTGGACATCGTCGCCGCCGTGGCGACGGACGAGCCCGACACCGATGCGAAGCCGCCGCAGGCGATCACGGTCGCCATCGCCAGCCCACCTTTGCGGTGACCGATAAAAGCGTTCGCCGCGGCATAGAGGTCGTCGGCGAGCCCGGACCGGGCGACCAGGTTGCCCATCAGCACGAACATCGGGATGACGGACAGGGTGTAGGAGTGGCCGGCGTCGCGGATGGTCTGGGCGACCAGCGAGGCTGCGGGTCCGACATCGACGATCGTCGCGTAGCCGAGGAAGCCGACGAAGCCCAGCGCCAATCCGATCGGCACGCGAAGGAAGATCAGCGAGAAGAGGGCGGCGAAGCCGATGAGCGTCACGGTCATCGGCCGTGCCTCGGGGGCCGCAAGGCCGTCAGCAGGAAGGCGCCGGCCAGCACCACGCACATGATGGCGATGAAGGTGACGATCGGCGCCAGCGGTATCTTCAGGTAGGCGGTGACGTCACCGCCGGCGAAAGCGCGCTTTGCCAGCTCCCAGACCCGCCATGCCGCCACGCCGAGGCAGACGGTGCCCAGCAGGCCGGTCCCTATGGCCGCCAGCCGCTGCGCCATCCGGGGCATGACGCTGTCGAGGATCTCGATCGAGATATGCTCGTGCCGACGCGTGACGATCGGCAGGGCGCAGAAGATGGTGACGACCATCAGGAGCTCGGTCAGCTCTGTCGCCGCCCCCACCGGATGGCCGAAGGCCCGGCCCACGACGTCGGCGGTGGTCAGGAGCGACATGAGGACCAGGGCGGCTCCGGCAAGCACCAGGCACGAGCGCGAGATCAAGCGCTCGATCCTGGTCATGCCGACGCGTTCTTCGACCTCGGCGTCGGTCGGCAGCTCGGACATCGTCGCGCCGCCCAAGGTCAGTGGCTGGCGGATGCCTGTTTGGCTTCCGCGCGGAATTCCTTGAGGATTTCTTCGGCGTTGCTCAGGCCCTTGGCCTTGGCCCGCTCGATCCAATGCCGGTCGATCGGCTCGAGGGCCTTGCGCAGCTCCGCCTCGAACGCCGGGCTGATCTTCGTCACCTTGTTGCCGACTCGCCTGGCCTCGGCCTCGGCCTTGATGTCGCCGTCACGGGCCGTGCCGCCCCAGATGCGGGCGAAATTCTCGCCCGCTGTCTTGCGCAACGCCTCCTGGTCCTGCGGCGACAGCTTCGCGAACTTCGCGGGATTGATGAACAGCGAGTAGCTGGAGTTGTAGAGCGCGCCGGGAACCACAAGCGTATGCGTGAGCTTGTCGAGCAGGCCGAAGCTCTGCACCGTCAGCATGGGCATCATGGCGCCGTCGACGATCCCCGCCGACAGCATCTCGTAGATCTCGTTGATCGGCTTCTGGACCGGGACGATTCCAAGAAGCTTGGCGGTTTCGATGGTGTTGCCGCCGGCGACCCGGATCTTGAGGCCCTTGAGATCCCCGACGGAGGTGATCTCGTGCCGTGCATTGTGCAGGCGGCCTTCGCTCACCATCGTGCTCAGCACGACGATGCCTTCGTGCTCGTTGAACTTCGCCAGGTGCTTCTGGAAGATGCGCCAGTAGGCGATGCTGCTCTCCAGCGACGTCTCGCCCAGCAGCGGCAGCTCGGCCAGCTCCTGCAGCACGAAGCGGCCCGGATTGTAGCCATGCGCCGTGTAGCCGACGTCCGCCAACCCGTCGCGCACGGCGTCGACCTGTCCACCGACGGCACCGGCGGTCTTAGGCAGGACGCGGAACTTCACCCGGCCCTGGGTCGCTTCCTCGACCTGCTTGAACCAGGCCGGCAGCATCGTGGTGTTGATCGGGTGACCCGGCGGCACCCACGTGCTCACCGTCAAGGTTGTCGTCTGCGCGGCGACAGGCGTCGCCGCGAAAAGGGCCAGGGCCGTAGCGAGGCCGAGGGCAAGCGATCGGAACATGTGTCTCCTCCTTGTGTGGGCTTTTCTTGGTCTTGTCTGAGGCGCGGGTTGCCCCGGCACGCCGAATGAATCGTCGTTCACCGATAGTCCGGATCGCGCCGCGGGGCAATTCGTTCAGCCATGTGATATTTCGATATTATGTATGTGGAGCGCAGCCGAATGCAGGACGACCGCGAACCTCACGCCGGCGGCGTTTGTTTTTGACGCTCGCGTCAAACAAAGTCGCGCAGCACGCGACCGGGCCGCACCGGCGTCGGCACGACACCGCGCTCATCGGCGACCGGGCGGCCATTCACCCATACGCCGTGCACCCCGAGCCCCGGTGTGACGAGTCGTGCGGCGCCGCCGGGCAGGTCGCGCTGGCGCCGCTTGGGGCCGCGCGCGACGGTGGCCGGATCGAACAGGAAAAGGTCGGCCGCCAGGCCGGCTGCCAGGCGACCGCGGTCCTGGATACCGAAGATGTCGGCTGGCTGGGTCGTCAGCTTGCGGACCGCCTCCGCCAGGCTCATCACCTGGAGCTCCCGGCTCCAGCGGCCCAGCAAGTGCAGGCCGAACCCGGCGTCGCACAGGAAGGTCAGGTGCGCGCCCGCGTCGGAGAGCGTGACATAGTTGTCGGGATGATTGACGAGGGACGCCACCGCCTCCTCGTCGGCGTTCAGGAGCACGGCCGTGAACAGCGTGTCGAGGTTCTCCTGCAGCGCCAGGTCGAGCAGCGCATCGAGGGGATGGGCGGCATGCCGCGAGCCGGCCAGCTCTTCGATCGACAGGCCTTCAAGCGCGGCGTTGCCGGACTGCGTCGTCTCGACGACATGCAGCTTGTGCCACTCGCTGTTGAAGGCGCGCAGGCCGCGGAACTTGACGAGGTCCTGTTTGACCGAGTCACGGAACGTAGGGTCGGCGTAAAGGCGGCTGAGCGCGGCACCTTTCGCCTCCATGGCGGGCTTCCATGCCGGCAGGCCTTCGAAGATGTAGGCGCTCTTCATGGTGAAATCCATGGTGAGCGGGCAGCAGGACACCTCACCCCACATGCGGACACCGCGGGCGCGTCCCGCCGCGATCTCATCAAGGAAGCCTTGCGCACGACCGGGGTTGGCGGGGTTGTGAAGGAAGCCGGAGATCAGGGCCGGGCGGCCGCATCGCGCGGCCAGCGACTCGATCTCGGCAATGCTCGTGCAGGCCCCTTTGGTGGTCATGAACACGCCACGCCCGGCCTCGCCGAGCGCGCCCGTCAGGGCTTCCATCTCCCGCCTGTCGGCCAGCCGCGACGGCATCGGGATGCCATTCTCGCCGTTGTGCGGCTCATTGGTCGTGGAGGAGAACCCGGCCGCGCCGGCCTCGACAGCCTCCTTCACGATCGTGGCCATGCGCGCGATCTCGGCATCGCTGGCGGCACGACGGGAGGCGTCCTCGCGAAGGACATAGGTGCGGACCGAGGAGTGGCCGACGAAGGCCGCGACGTTGGGGCCCACGCCGCGGGCCTCGATCATCGCTAGGTATTCCGGAAAGGTCTCGAAATCCCACGCGATGCCGGTCCGCAGCGCGTCGAGGGACATGCCTTCCACGTGCGTGAGGTTGCGCATCGTGAGGTCGCGGTCCTCGGGACGGCAGGGGGCGATGGTGAACCCGCAATTGCCCATCACGACGGTCGTGACACCGAGCGCAGGGGAGGGATCGACGAACGGATCCCACGTGACCTGCGCGTCATAGTGCGTATGGCCATCGATGATGCCGGGCATGAGGGCGAGGCCGTCGGCGTCGACGGTCTCGCGGCCGTGCCCGAGCCCGATGCCGATCGCGGCGATGCGATCGCCGTTCACCGCGAGGTCGCCGTGGTATGGCTCGCCACCCGTGCCGTCCACGATCAACGCATTGCGAATCACCAGGTCATGCATCGCCACCACTCCTCGCCGCCATCGGCTGATCGGTCGCGGGAGAGTGTAGGAGCAGGGATGGAGCGATGGCAACGCCATCATGTTGGTGATATGCGAATATCAGCCTGCTGATGTCGGACTTGCGCGAAGCACTCATCTGTCATCCTGAGCGCAGCGAAGGATCTTTTGGACCGTCGTTTCGCACGAGCGGAACGTATCGGCGCACGGATATCGAGGGTGCTTCCCGTGCGGTCCCACGGCCCAAAAGATCCTTCGCTGCGCTCAGGATGACAGCGGCGTTGACCTCCGGGATGTGTCCACGCCATGGCGCTCTCGCGGGGAGGGGTGTAGGAGCGATAACCTTGCGTCGCACCGGGGGAAGCGTGGAACGTCGCAGCCAGTCAGTCGCCAGCATCGAGCCCGCAACGGACGAGCAGGCGGTCGTCAAGTCGGCCGCCCGCGTCCTGCGTGTCTTCGAGCTGTTCGGCGACATCCAGCGTGCCGCGCGGGCGGGCGAGATCGCCGAGCGGCTTGGCTTCCCGCAGTCGTCGACCTCGGTGTTGCTGAAAAGCCTTGCTCAGATCGGGTATCTCGAATTCGATCCCGCCGGCCGGACGTATCTTCCGTCCGCGCGCGTGGCGCTGCTTGGTGCCTGGCTATCGAATGCAGAAGGCAGCATCGCGCCGGTGATGGAGCTGATGGAGGAGCTCAGCCAGGAAACGGGCATGACCATCACGCTGTCGTCGCGCAACGGCATCTATGCCCAGTACATCCACGTCATCCAGGCGACCAGCACGCTGCGGCTTCACACGCCCACAGGCACGAACCGGCTGCTCGTATGGTCGGCAGCCGGCTTCGCGCTGATCAGCGACATGGACGATTCCTGGATCAAGTCGATGGTCCATCGCACCCGCAGCGAGGTGGTGGCCGGGCGGCGGAAGATCAATGCCGCCGCGGTCCAGGAGCATGTCCGGACATTTCGCCGGCAGGGCTACTTTTTTTCCAGGGAGCTCGTGACGCCCGGGGGCGGCCACATCTCGATGCGGCTGCCGGATCTCGACGGCACGCGGATGCGGCCGCTGGCGATCGGCATTTCCGGCTGGGTCGAGGACGTCCAGCGCGACGAGTCGCGCTTCGTGCGAGCGATGCGACGCGCGATCGACGTGCATTTCCGTCCACGCCGCTTGACCGCAAAGGGGCGGTCAAAACGGAACGCTCCGGGCGTGTGATCCATTCCTTCTCCGGAGGACAGGACGATCACGTGTGGCGGCCGGTGATCCTGCAACACGTCAAACTGTTGGGAGGCGATTGGTTGCCGATTTGTTCTTGATATTTGGCCGCCGATCGAGTACAAATAGTGTGATGGCACTGGTATTCCGTGCCGGCGTGATCGGATTCCAGTTCGGCGTTGCGGGGTTTCTGTCGGTTTCCGTCAGTTTCTGTCGGCCCCGAAAAAGCCGCTCAACTCATTGGAAGCGCGTCCAAAATGAGTTTCTGTCGTTTCTGTCGGAAGAAATCGCCTTCCCCCGCGAGGCACTGTGGGTGACACATCGTGCTGGAGGTCGGCTGTCATCCTGGGTGAGGCGACGGATCCTCTGGCCATCGGACTGCACGGGAGCCAACGATGACGCTCTGCGCCAACGCCGTTCGTGCAAAACGACGTCTAAAAGATCTTCGCTTCGCGCGGGATGACACAGGGAACCGCGCATGGCGCGGTCAGCGCAAATGGCGCAGACAATCCTGACCGATCTGTCCGCATTTGCCGCGACCGAGGGGCCGCTGGTGACGGCGCGGTTGCCAGCCCGTTATGGTGTTGCAATAGTCGATCCAACACAACAAGGCCTATGCGGGAGAAGCGCCATGCCATCCGTTCTGAGCCCGGCTCAGATCGCCGAGTACAACGAGCGCGGCTTCGTCATCGCGCGCGGCATGTTCTCGCCGGCGGAGATGGATCTGCTGACGCGGGCGATGGAGGAAGACCCGGCGGTGCGCGGCCACGTGCTGGACCGGCTCGACGGCGAGGGGCGCTCGACCCGGATCTCGCTGTGGAACCGGGCCGGCGACAGCGTCTATGGGCTGGCGGCGCGATGCGCGCGCATGGTCGACACCAGCGAGACGCTGCTGGGCGGCGCGGTGTACCACTACCAGTCCAAGCTGACGGCCAAGGAGCCGGCGGTCGGCGGCGCCTGGGAATGGCACCAGGACTATGGCTACTGGTACTACAATGGCTGCCTGCGGCCGGACATGCTGTCCTGCATGATCGCGCTCGACCGCACGACCCGGGAGAACGGCTGCCTGCAGATCGTGGAGGGCAGCCACCGGCTGGGCCGCATCGACCATACGCCGCTGACCCAGGGCCAGAACGAGGTCGACCCCAAGCGGATGACGCATATCTTGGCGCGCCACCCGATCGCCTACTGCGAGCTGGAAGCGGGCGACGTCCTGATCTTCCACTGCAACGCCATCCACCGCAGCGATGCCAACCGCTCCGACAAGCGCCGGTGGACCCTGCTGATCTGCTACAACCGGGTCGACAACGACACCATCACCCGGGACGACGACCGCTACTACGTGCCCCTCGACAAGGTCGATGACGCCGCCATCCTGCGTGCCGGACTGGCGTTCTCGCGCAGCGACCAGGAGCACTTCGCCTCGAAGCCCTACGTGCCCAGGCTGCCGACGGCGGCGGAGTAGGACCGGGCAGTTGCGTATGAGTGGGAGGACGCGCCGTGGCCGCTGACATCTTCCATCGCGACTTCAAGGCGGCGCCCTGGTGGTGGGAGTGGTGGCACCCGTCCAACGCGCTGTCGCAGGATCCACCGCGCAAGACCGACGTCCTGATCGTCGGCGCCGGCTACGGCGGGCTGTCGACGGCGCTGGAACTGCGGCGCGGCGGCATCGACGCCGTGGTGCTGGAGAAGGGCGATTTCGGCGTCGGCGCCAGCTCGCGCAACGGCGGCATGGTGAGCGGCGGGGTGAACCTGGGCAAGGGGATCTCGGGCAAGAGCCGCGACGCCGACGGCTGGCAGGCGCGCAAGAAGGCCCTGCTGGCCAGCGGCGTCGAATCGATGACCGCGATCGAGGACATCATCGCCCGCGAAGGCCTGCAGGCGCACTACATCCGGCATGGCCGCTTCATGGGCGCCTTCACCCCGGCGCACTATGCCGACCTCGCCGGCAAGGTCGACGATTTCAATGCCCTGGCCCAGGCCGGCGCCGAGATGCTGCCACGGGAGCGCCAGCGCGAGGCGATCGGGTCGGACTACTATTGCGGCGGCATGCTGGTCGAGCGCGCAGGCCATCTCCATCCCGCCTGCTACTACGGCAGCCTGCTGGCGGCGGCCCACAAGGCCGGGGCGGTGCTCTGCGCCCAGACCGAAGCGCTGGCCTACGAGCGCAAGCCGGGCGGCGGCTACGTGGTCAGGACCAGCAAGGGCGCCATCGAGGCCACCGAGGTCGTCGTCGCCACGAACGGCTATACCGGTGACGTCACGCCCTACCTGAGGCGCCGGCTGGTGCCGGTGGCCAGCCATATCATCGCCACCGAGGAGCTGCCGGACGGCTTGCCCGAGACGCTGATCCCCAACAGCCGGGCAGTGGCCGACACCAAGCGCGTGCTGACCTATTACCGGCTGTCGCCCGACGGCAAGCGCCTGATCTTCGGCGGCCGGGCGCGCTTCACCCAGGCGCCGCCGCAGGTCAGCGCGCCGGTGCTGCATCGCTACATGACCGACCGGTTCCCGCAGCTCAAGGGCGTGAAGATCACCCATGCCTGGACCGGCAATGTCGCGTTCGCCTTCGACTGGCTGCCGCACATGGGCCGCACGCCGGACGGCTTGCGCTACCTGATGGCGTGCAACGGCAACGGCGTGGCCATGATGACCTATCTCGGCCGCGAGACCGCGCGCAAGATCCGCGGCGGCTCGAACGCGCCGGCCAACGCCTTCGACACCGACGATTTCCCGACCCGGCGCTTCTACAACGGCGATCCGTCCTGGGCATTGCCGGTCGTCGGCGCCTGGTACCGTTTTCGCGATTGGTGGGACCGCCGCGCAGCGTAGCCGGCGTCAACGTGAGCGGCCGCTTCGCGTGCGCGGCATGGCTGGCATCCAATTTGCGTTGACGTATACTCGGCGATGGAGGTTTCGCTTAAGGGGGCTCTCATGAACGAACAAGAATTGCGCGGCCTGATCGAGGACGTGCAGGTCGGGCGCTTGTCGCGGCGCGGTTTCATCAACCGGATGGTGGGGCTGGGGCTGGCTGTCCCGTTGGCTGGGCAGATGCTGGCCCATGCCGGGGTGGCGCTGGCGCAGACGAAATTCGACTACAAGCCGACCAAGCGCGGCGGCGGCGGCGCGCTGAAGCTGTTGTGGTGGCAGGGCGCGACCCTGCTCAACCCGCACTTCGCCGTGGGCACCAAGGACCAGGAAGGCTCACGCATCTTCTACGAACCGCTGGCCGGGTGGGACGGGGAGGGCAACCTGGTGCCGGTCCTGGCCGCCGAGATCCCCAGCGTCGAGGACGGCACGCTGGCCAAGGACGGCATGTCGGTGACGTGGAAGCTCAAGAAGGACGTCACGTGGCACGACGGCAAGCCGTTCACGGCCGACGACTGTGTCTTCACGTGGGAATACGCGCGCGACCCGGCGACCGCGACCTACACCGTCTCCACCTATGGCGATGTCGACGTCGAGAAGGTCGATTCCCACACCGTCCGCGTGAAGTTCAAGAAGCCGACGCCGTTCTGGGCCGACGCCTTTGTCGGCACGCGCGGCATGATCATCCCCAAGCACCTGTTCGAGGCCTACAAGGGCGCCGCGTCGCGCGATGCGCCGACCAACCTGAAGCCGGTCGGCACCGGCCCCTACAAGTTCGCGGACTTCAAGCCCGGCGACATGGTCCGCGGCGAGATCAACCCCAACTATCACGAGCCCAACAAGCCTTATTTCGACTCGATCGAGATGAAGGGCGGCGGCGACGCGGTGTCGGCGGCGCGTGCCGTGATCCAGACCGGCGAGTACGACTACGCCTGGAACATGCAGGTCGAGGACGAGATCCTGCAGCGCCTGGAGAAGGGCGGCAAGGGACACGCCGTGATCACCCAGGGCGGCAACATCGAGTACATCGCGGTCAACTTCACCGATCCCTGGACCGAGGTCGACGGCGAGCGTTCCAGCCTCAAGACCAAGCATCCGCTGCTGTCCGATCCCGCCGTGCGCCAGGCGCTGGCCCTGCTGGTCGACCGCAAGTCGGTGCAGGACCACGTCTATGGCCGCACCGGCGTGGCCACCGGCAACTTCGTGAACAATCCGGAGCGCTTCAAGTCCAAGAACACCAAATGGGAGTTCAGCATCGACAAGGCGAACCAGGTTCTTGAAGCCGCCGGCTGGCTGAAGGGATCGGACGGCATCCGCGCCAAGGACGGCAAGAAGCTGAAGTTCGTGTTCCAGACCTCGATCAATGCGCCGCGCCAGAAGACGCAGCAGATCATCAAGCAGGCCTGCCAGAAGGCGGGCATCGATCTGGAGCTGAAGTCGATCACCGCCTCGGTGTTCTTCTCGTCCGACGTCGCCAACCCGGACACCTACACCAAGTTCTACTGCGACATCGAGATGTACACCACGACCATGGTGCAGCCCGATCCGGAGCAGTTCATGCTGCAGTTCCTGACGGTGGAGGTCGCGACCAAGGAGAACAAGTGGCAGGGCCGCAACATCACGCGCTGGCGCAACCCGGAATACGACAAGGCATTCCAGGCGGCGCAGGGCGAGCTCGACCCGGTCAAGCGCGCCGCCCTGTTCATCAAGATGAACGACATGGTGTGCAACGACTGGGCCGTCATCCCGGTGGTGTACCGGCCGCGCGTGGCGGCGATCTCCAGCCGGCTGCGGGCGCGGATGAGCGGCTGGGACAACGACCTCTGGGCCCTGAAGGACTGGTACCGGGAAGCTTAGGGCCGGGCTCGTGGCCCATTATCTGGCCCGGCGACTGATCATCGCGATTCCGAGCCTGCTCGGAATCAGCATCGTGCTGTTCACCGTGCTGGCGCTGGCGCCCGGCGATCCGTTCGAGGAGCTGGCCTCCAACCCGGCGGTGCCGCCTGAGGTGCGCGCCTCGCTGCGCGCCCAGTTCGGCCTCGACGATCCGATCTATGCGCGCTACCTGCACTGGCTGCTGGCGATGCTGCAGGGCGACTGGGGCTTCTCCTTCGCCAGCCGGGTGAACACCGACACCCTGATCCTGCAGCGCCTGCCGACGACGCTGTTCGTGATCGGCTCGGCCCAGGTGCTGGCGCTGATCATCGCCCTGCCGGTCGGGGTCTACGCTGCGACCCGGCCGTATTCGGTGTTCGATCAGATCGCCAACACCCTGGCCTTTGTCGGCTTCTCGCTGCCGACCTTCTTCACCGGCCTGCTGTTCATCCTGGTGTTCAGCATCTATCTCGACTGGCTGCCGTTCGTGTACAGCGACGTCACCGCCACCGGCTGGCGCTGGTACTGGGAGCATATCCGCCAGGCGCTGATGCCGATCGCCGTGCTCGGCCTGTTCCAGGGGGCGTCGATGACGCGCTACGTGCGCTCGTCGGTGCTCGACATGATCCGCCTGGACCACGTCACGACGGCGCGCTCCAAGGGGCTGGCCGAGGGCACGGTGGTGGTCAAGCACGTCGTGCGCAACGCCATGATCCCGGTGGTGACGCTGGTGGCCCTGCAGATGCCGATCGTCTTCGGCGGCGCGATCGTCACCGAGCAGATCTTCCGCATCCCCGGCATCGGCTCGTTGCTGATCAGCGCGATCCTGGCCAACGACACGCCCGTGATCATGGCGGTGACCTTCGTGTTCGCCTGCCTGGTCATCCTGTTCAACCTGATCGCCGACGTGCTCTATGGCTGGCTCGACCCTCGCATCGCCTATCGCTAGCCCCCAGGTGCGTGCCGCCCAGCGCAAGCACGTATCGCCCTGGCGCGAGGCGTGGCGCCGGTTCCGCCGCCACCGGCTGGCCGTCGCCAGCGTCGTGATCCTGGGGCTGATGGTGCTCCTGGTCGTCATCGGGCCGCTGGTCTGGCAGGTGCCGATCAACGAGATCGACTTCTCCGCCAAGCTGCAGGGGCCGTCCTGGCAGCACCCGCTGGGCACCGACGATCTGGGCCAGGACCTGCTGGCCCGCATGCTCTATGGCGGGCGCATCTCGCTGGCCGTCGGGCTGGCGGCGATGCTGGTGGCGATCGTGGTCGGCGTCGTGGTCGGTGCCGTCGCCGGCATCTCGCGCGGCAGCGTCGATGCGGCGCTGATGTGGCTGACCGACCTGTTCCTGTCGCTGCCACAGCTGCCCTTGCTGCTGCTGATCATCTACCTGTTCCGCGACCAGCTGAAGGACGTGGCGGGGCCGGAGATCGGGATGTTCATCCTGATCGTGATCGTGATCGGCGGCTTCCGCTGGATGCCGGTGGCGCGGCTGGTGCGGGCACAGTTCTTCTCGCTGCGCGAGAAGGAGTTCGTCGAGGCGGCGCGGGCGCTGGGCGCCTCCACGCCGCGCCTGGTGATACGCCACATCCTGCCCAACGCGCTGGGGCCGGTGATCGTGGCCGGCACCATCGACGTGGCGGCTGCCATCATCGCCGAATCGACCCTGTCCTTCCTCGGGCTGGGCTTTCCGCCCGACATCCCGACCTGGGGGCGCATCCTGTTCGACGCCAAGGACAACATCGACTTCGCGCCGCACTGGGTGCTGGCGCCCGGGGTCGCGATCTTCCTGGCCGTGCTCACCATCAACTTCATCGGCGATGGTCTGCGCGACGCCCTCGACCCGCGCAAGGTGATGTAGGAATGGAGTCGCTCTGCACACGTGCCGCCATCCTCCCCAGCTCTGCTGGGGAGGTGCCCCGAAGGGGCGGAGGGGAGCCGACGTGGTTTTGGTAGCTGAGACCGCGTGGGCTCCCCCTCCGGCCTTCGGCCACCTCCCCGAACTGCGTTGGGGAAGGGAGTGACGAATATGCTCGGCCATCTGTCCTTTGGCGTCGAGGACCTTGACCGGGCCGCGCGCTTCTACGATCGCATCCTGGCGCCGCTGGGCTTCGAGCGCGTCTGGAGCAACGAGCGCGGCGTCGGCTTCGGCGAGAAGGGGCGCGGCGACAAGCTGGCGCTCTTTGCGCGGCCGGGGCAGGTGGTGGCGCCGGGGGCGGGCTTCCATCTCGCCTTCGATGCGCCCAGCCGCGCTGCCGTGGACGCCTTCCATGCCGCCGCGATCGCCGGCGGCGGGCAGGATGCCGGCGGCCCGAGGCTGCGGCCGCATTATGGCGCGCAGTACTATGCTGCGTTCGTGATCGACCTCGATGGCTACAAGCTCGAGGCCGTTCATCAATAAGCGATGACGATCAGGGTGGCTGCATGGCCGAGCGCTTGCTCGAGATAAAGGGGCTGAAGACGCACTTCGCCACCGACGACGGCATGGTGCGGTCGGTCGACGGCGTCGACCTCAGCATCGACCGCGGCGAGACGGTGGGCGTCGTGGGCGAGTCGGGCTGCGGCAAGACGGTCACGGCGCTGTCGGTGCTGAAGCTGATCGCGATGCCGCCGGGCCGCATCGTCGCCGGCCAGATCCTGTGGCAGGGGCGCGACCTGGTGCCGCTCGGCGCCGACGAGATGCGCAAGATCCGCGCCAAGGAGATCGCGATCGTCTTCCAGGAGCCGATGACCTCGCTCAACCCGGTCTATACCGTGGGCGACCAGATCGCCGAGGTGATCCGCCTGCACGAGGGCCTGGGGCGCAAGGCGGCCCTGGACCGCGCTGCCGAGATGCTGCGCGTGGTGAACATCCCCAACCCGCAGCGGCGTGTGCACGACTATCCGCACCAGTTCTCCGGCGGCATGCGCCAGCGGGTGATGATCGCGATGGCGCTGTCGTGCAAGCCCAAGCTGCTGATCGCCGATGAGCCCACGACGGCGCTCGACGTCACCATCCAGGCCCAGATCCTGGAGCTGCTGGCCGAGATGAAGTCGACGTTCGGCATGGCGGTGATGCTGATCACCCATGCCATGGGCGTGGTGGCCGAGACGGCGCAGCGGGTGGTGGTGATGTATGCCGGCAAGGTCGTCGAGGAGGCGCCGGTGGGCGAGCTGTTCCGCGCGCCGCGGCATCCCTACACCCAGGGCCTGATCCGCTCGATCCCGCGCATCGACACCGCGTCGGTGAAGAAGACGCGCCTGGAGGCGATCGCCGGCGTGGTGCCGAGCCTGCTCGACCCGCCGGCCGGCTGCCGCTTCGCGCCGCGATGCCGCCACGCCCGGGCCGCCTGCCTGGAGGCCATGCCGGCGCTGCGCGAGGTCGGTCCGGGCCACAAGGTTGCCTGCATCCTGTAAGCGTCGAAGAGGGAACCGCCGATGGCCGAGCCGTTGCTGCGCGTCAAGGACCTGGTGAAGCGCTTCCCGGTCAAGGGCGGCCTGCTGTCGCGCGTGGTCGACCACGTCCACGCCGTCGACGGCGTGAGCTTCGAGCTGGGCGCCGGCGAGACGCTGGGCCTGGTGGGCGAGTCGGGCTGCGGCAAGTCGACCACCGGGCGCTGCATCCTGCGGCTGCTCGAGCCCACGTCCGGTGAGGTGTGGTTCGAGGGCAAGGACGTGCCGGCGCTCGGCAAGGGCGCCCTGCGCGCGCTCTGCCGCGACATGCAGATCATCTTCCAGGACCCGTACGCCTCACTCAACCCGCGCATGACGGTGGGCGCGATCATCGGCGAGGCGCTGACCATCCACGGCCTGGCGAAGAGCCGGCGCGCCTTCGAGGACCGCATCGTCGAGCTGCTCGAGACGGTCGGCCTGAACGCCGACCACATGCGGCGCTACCCGCACGAGTTCTCGGGCGGCCAGCGCCAGCGGATCGGGATCGCGCGGGCGCTGGCCGTGTCGCCCAAGCTGATCGTCTGCGACGAGCCTGTGTCGGCCCTCGATGTCTCGATCCAGGCGCAGGTCATCAACCTGCTGGAAGACCTGCAGCAGCAGTTCAGCCTCACCTACCTGTTCATCGCCCACGACCTGTCGGTGGTCGAGCACATCAGCACGCGCGTCGCCGTGATGTATCTGGGCCGCATCGTGGAGATCGCCTCGGCGCGCGATCTCTACACCCGGCCGCTGCATCCCTACACCGAGGCGCTGCTGTCGGCGGTGCCGATCCCCGATCCGTCGGTCAAGCGCCAGCGGATCATGCTGCAGGGCGACCCGCCCAGCCCGCTGCGGCCGCCGTCGGGCTGCCACTTCCACACGCGCTGTCCGATCCGCAAGCTGCCGCTGTGCAGCACCGAGGTGCCGACGCTCAAGGGCGGCCCGGACGGACATCTGGTGGCCTGCCACCTGCGCGGATAGCCCAAACGAGGACCTGATGACGACACCAGCCCATATCCTTGTCGACACGCCGCTGCCCGGCGTCAGCCGCATCACCTTGAACCGGCCCGAGAAGCGCAACGCGCTCAACAACCAGCTGCGCGGCGAGGTGTTCCAGACGCTCGAAGCCAACGATCGCGACTCGGCAGTGAAGGTCACCGTGATCCGCGGGGCGGGGCCGGCGTTCTGCGCCGGCTATGACCTGTCGGCGGACAACCGTGTCGAGCAGCCGTACCATACCGCCGGCGGGCTGGGGCAATGGCCGCGGCACGTGGTCGATGGCTGGTTCCATGTCTGGGACCTCGCCAAGCCGGTGATCGCGCAGGTGCATGGCTACTGCCTGGCCGGCGGCACCGAGCTCGCGACCTCGTGCGATCTGGTCTACGTCGCCGAGGACGCCCAGATCGGCTATCCGCCGGTGCGGCTGATGAGCCCGCCCGACATGCAGTTCCATCCCTGGCTGATGGGCATGCGCCAGGCCATGGAGTCGATGCTGACCGGTGATTCGCTCAGCGGCGCCGAGGCGGCGGCGCGGGGCTGGGCCAACCGCGCCTGGCCCGCCGCGCAGCTCGAGGCCGAGGTGCTGAAGCTCGCCGAGCGGGTGGCCAAGGTCCCCAGCGACATCCAGCAGATCAACAAGCGCAGCGTGCACCGCGCCATGGAGATTATGGGCATGCGGGCGGCGATCCGGGCCGGCACCGAGCTGCAGGCGCTGTGCTTCAACACCGAGTCGAGCCGGGCCTATATGAGCCGGTTCCGGCGCGACGGCGAGAGCGTGTCCAAGCTGCTGAGCGAGCGCGACGCCGCCTTCGGCGACTACCGCGAGCGGCGCAAGTAGCCCGGCGCGCTAAACAAAATCTTATTGCCGCTTAAGTTATTCTCGGTGGCGCGGCGCGCGGCCAGGGCCGACATCAGGGGGACGACTTGCGGCAGAGAGGCACGAGGTGACCATGGCCAGCTCTCGTCAATTGCGTCTGGGTGCCTTCATGCGGCCCGTCAGCATCCATACCGCGGCCTGGCGCTACCCCGGCGCTTTCCCCGATGCCAACTTCAATTTCGCCCACCTCAAGCGGTTCGCGCAGACCCTGGAGCGCGGCCGCTTCGACGCCTTCTTCATGGCCGACCACCTGGCCGTGCTGAACATGCCCATGGACGCGCTCAAGCGCAGCGCGACCGTGACGTCGTTCGATCCCGCGACCCTGCTGCCGGCCCTGGCGGTGGTGACCGAGCATCTCGGGCTGATCGCCACCGGCTCCACCACCTTCGACGTGCCCTATCATCTGGCGCGCCGCTTCGCGTCGCTCGATCACCTGAGCGGCGGCCGTGCCGGCTGGAACATCGTGACCACGTCGAACCCCGACGCGGCCTTGAATTTCGGCCTCGAGGAGCATGTCGAGCACGACGAGCGCTACACGCGGGCGCGCGAGTTCTTCGATGTCGTCACCGGCCTGTGGGACAGCTGGGCCGACGATGCCTTCATCCGTGATGTCGAGAGCGGCATCTATTTCGACCCCGAGAAGATGCATGTGCTGAACCACAAGGGGCCGAACTACTCGGTGCGCGGCCCGCTCAACGTTGCCCGCCCGGTCCAGGGCTGGCCCGTGATCGTGCAGGCCGGGGCATCGGAGGCCGGCAAGCAGCTCGCGGCCGAGACCGCCGAGGTGGTCTTCGCCGGCACCGGCAGCCTGGCCGACGGACAGCGCCTCTATGCCGACATCAAGGGGCGCATGCGCAAGCTGGGGCGCGATCCCGACCATCTGAAGATCCTGCCCGGCTGCTTCGTGGTGGTCGGCGACAGCGCCGAGGAGGCGCGCCGCAAGCGGCTGCATCTCGACAGCCTCGTGCACTACGACAGCGCCATCGCCTCGCTGTCGATCGCGCTGGGCACCGATGCGTCGAAGTTCGATCCGGATGGGCCGCTGCCCGAGATCCCCGAGACCAATGCCAGCAAGAGCGGCCGCGAGCGGGCGATCGCGCTCGCCCGGCGCGAGAACCTGACCGTGCGCCAGCTGGCGCAGCGCCTGGGCGGCTTCTCCGGCACCGCGATGGTCGGCACGCCGGCGATGATCGCCGACCAGATGGAGGAATGGCTGTTCTCCAACGGCAGCGACGGCTTCAACGTGATGTTCCCCTACCTGCCCGAGGGGCTTGACGATTTCGTGGACCGCGTCGTGCCCGAGCTGCAGCGTCGCGGCCTGCTGCGGCGCGAGTACGAAGGCCGGACCTTGCGCGAGAATCTCGGCCTGCCACGGCCCGAGAACCGCTTCTTTCCGAAGCAGCCGGACCATCTCGCACAGCGCGACGTCGCCTGAACCAACCCTGTCCCGGCCGTGTCATGGCTGCGTATACAGGAGTCCGAGCCTGGCCTGGGACGGGGTGATGTGACGATGCGCGCAGTTCAATCGGATACGCTGGACTCGCTGGACGCCTATGCCGCCGTCGAGCTGCCGAAGCCGGCGCCGGCCGCGACCGAGGTGCGCATCAAGGTGGCCGCCTGCGGTATCGGCTTCGTCGATGCCCTCGTGGCGCTGGGCCGCTATCAGGTCAAGCCGCCGCTGCCGCACATCCCGGGCAGCGAGGTTGCAGGCGTGGTCGACGCGCTCGGCGCGTCCGTCAGCGGCCTGTCGGTCGGCGATCGTGTGATCGGCCAGGCGCGCGGCGGCTTCGCGGAATACGCCGTCGTGCCGGCCGTGGCCGTGGCGCGCATCCCCGACGTCATGCGCTTCGAGCAGGCGGCCGGGTTCCGCACCAACTACCTCACCGCATTGCATGGGCTGCGCGACCGTGCCCATCTGGCGCCGGGCGAGCGCCTGCTGGTGATCGGCGCGGCCGGCGGTGTCGGCCTGGCGGCTGTCCAGATCGGCCGGCTGCTGGGCGCCAAGGTGATCGCCGTCGCCTCAACCGCCGAGAAGCGGGCGCTGGCCGCCCGGCACGGCGCCGAGATCACGCTCGATCGCGAGGTCGACGGCTGGCGCGACCGCCTGAAGGCGGCGGTCGGCTGCGGCATCGACGTGGTGTTCGATCCGGTCTGTGGTCCGTTGTTCCAGCCGGCGTTCCGGTCCCTGAACTGGGGCGGGCGCCACCTCGTGATCGGCTTCGCCGGCGGCGCCATCCCGGCGCTGCCCGCCAACCTGCCGCTGATGAAGGGCGCGGCGCTGGTCGGCGTCGATGTCCGCCAGTTCGCCCAGGTCTTCGAGGCCGACAAGGCCCAGGCGCAGCTCGACGAGCTGCTCGGCTGGGTCGGGCAGGGCAAGCTCGAGCCGCCGGTGGGGCGGGTCTTTCCCTTCGACGAGTTCCGCGCCGCCTTGGCCTTTGCCTATAGCGGCGAGGGTGTCGCCAAGACGGTGCTGGCCATCGACTGAGCCGGCCATCGGTCAGCCGCTGGCCATGCCCTCCGCCAGGCGCCGCCAGATGCCGGCGTAGTCGGTCGGCAGTCCGTCATCATCGACATCGATCAGGGCCTCGAAGCCGCTGGTCAGGCTGCGGTAGCGGTACTGCATCGCCGCCACCCGCTCGTAGGATTGCTCTGCCGCCACGATCTCGAGGCAGGGGAAGCGCACCCAGGCGGCGCGAATGACCTGCGACTCGCCGACTCCGAGCCGCAGCCGGTTCACGGGCAGGGCATTGGTGGAGGGGCTGATGCCGAGATCCACATCGGTGCAGCCTGCCAGCGTCGGCACCGGCTTGCCATCCACCAGCCATGTGCCGTCGCCGTCGTGCGTCAGCCCCAGCGCCCGGCGACGGCCCTGGTAGGTCTGCGCCACGTCCACCGAGCGGGTGCGCCAGGCCTCATCGCAGTGCACGCGGTAGTCCATCCGCAGCGGCGCGCCGCCCTCGGCGACCAGCACGACGCCCGACAGCGCCGGGCCGGCAGCTGGTCGCGAGAGGCGCGCCAGCTCGAAGCTGAGGTCATCCATGACCCGCCGCCACATGATCTCCCGGTCTGCCGATGGATCGCTCATGGCCCTCACCCTGTCACAGCTCAACGGAATGGTGCAAAGCAGCGGCGCAGCCAGGCAAGCACCGCCTGCGCCGCCGCATCGCGCTTCAGGTGGCTCTGCATCAGCAGCCAGATCGGGCGCGTGTCCCGCAGCCGCGTCGCGATCAGGCCGGGGTGCTCGCGCAGGTCCCGGCACAGGTACTCGGGCAGGATGCCCGCAGCGCCGCCCGAGGCCACCGCTTCGCGGATGATGCGTGCCTGGTCGGTCACCAGACGGGAGGCTGCCTGCAGTCCCGCTGCCTTGAGATGCCGGCTTTCGGGCGTGAAGGCGAGATCTTCCGGGTAGCTGCAGATGACGGGGCGGTCGTCACCGGCATGGTGGCGCGGCATGAGCAGCCACAGGCTGTAGTCGCCCAGCTTGG
Organism: Vineibacter terrae; assembly: GCF_008039615.1. Taxonomy (GTDB): domain Bacteria; phylum Pseudomonadota; class Alphaproteobacteria; order Reyranellales; family Reyranellaceae; genus Vineibacter; species Vineibacter terrae. The sequence continues at coordinate 36,857 of NZ_VDUZ01000061.1, forward strand.
AGATGGTGAAGTCGCCGCGCTCGGGGCGCCGCAGCCGCAGCGCGAAGTCGGCTTCCCACCGCGAGAAGTTCACGTTCTCGCTCGCCGTCACGAGGCGGAGGCTGATGCCGGCATTCTGCTGCAGGAACGCGACGGCCTGCGGCGCGAGGATCTCCTCGGCCAGCGACGCCGTGGAAGCGATTCGGAAGCTGCCGGTCAGCGTGTCCCGGGTCTGGCCGACGTGGCGGATCGCACCCACCTGCCGCGCGACGGCCTCGATGCGGCTCACGACCTCGACACCGGCCGATGTCGGCCGGCGCCTTCCGTCGACGGCATCGAACAGCGTCACGCCCAGCGCCTTCTGCACTCGCGCGATGCGCCGCGCCACGGTGGTCTCGTCGACGCGCAGGCTCGCTGCGGCAGCGGCATAGGTGCCGCCGTCGCGAACCGCCAGGATGATCCGCAGGTCGTCCCAGTTCATGGCGCGATCGTAGGCGGGCCGCCGTCCGACCTGCAAGAATGCAGCCCGGGGCCGCGAAGTCTCGGCGTGATTGCAGGCCCGGCGTCGCGCATGGCTGGCCGGGTCGCTGATGAGGGACCAGGAGCCACCCATGCCCAAGACGCTTTTGCAGCTCGCCAATGCCGACCTCGCCCCCGCCAAGGTGAGCGAGGCAGCGCTTGTGCTGATCGATATCCAGAACGAGTACCTCGCGGGACCGATCGCGTTGCCCGACGCGAAGCCGGCGGTAGCGGCGGCGCAGCGTCTGCTGGACGCCGCCCGGCGAGCGCAGGCGCCGATCTTCCACATCGCCCATCGCGGGCGGGCCGGCGGCCTGTTCGACCGCGACGCCGAGCGTGGGCAGATCGTCAGCGTCCTCGCCCCGGCGATAGGCGAGGCGGTCGTCGAGAAGCCGCTGCCCAACAGCTTCGCCGGCACCAACCTGCATGAGCTGCTGGCCGCGACGGGCCGCAAGAACCTGATCCTCGCGGGCTTCATGACCCATATGTGCGTCAGCTCGACGGCGCGGGCCGCCACCGACCTCGGCTATCGCGTGACGATCGATGCCAGCGCTTGCGCGACCCGCGACCTGCCGGGCCTCGGCGGCAGCGTCGTGACCGCCCAGACCCTGCATGAGGTGGCGCTGGCGGAGCTGGCGGACCGTTTTGCGATCATCGCCAGCGGCAGCCACGAGCTGGCATAGAACGGTCGACCATCAGGTCCGAAAGTCGCGATTTACCTCTTCGCAGGCGCCTGCGGCGGCGGCAGGATCCGGACGTTGGGGCACGGCGTCAGTGGAGGATCGCGGCATGATCAGGACTATCGTGGCGCGCTGGCAGGACTGGGCCGGCGAGGGGCTGCAGCAGCTCGTCCTGACGGAGGCGCCGGCGCAGATCGTCGCGGAGGTCAGCGTGATAGGGGCCGAGGAGGGCGAGCGCGTCGCTGCGAGCTTTCGCATCCAATGCGACGGTGCCTGGCGCACCCGGCGGCTGCAGGCCAGCGTCCTGGGCGACGAGCGCCGCATCGACCTGGTTGGCGACGGCGAGGGCACCTGGCATGACGCGGACGGCAGGACGCTGTCTGGCCTGGCCGGCGCCATCGATGTCGATCTGCCGCTGACGCCCTTCACCAACACGCTGCCGATACGGCGGCTGGACCTGCGCGCCGGACAGTCCGCGGACCTGCGTGTGGTCTACGTCATCCTGCCGGCGTTCACGGTCAGCGTCGACCCGCAGCGCTACACCTGCCTCGAGCCGATGCGGCGCTATCGCTACGAATCGCTCGACAGCGATTTCGTCCGTGAGGTCGAGGTCGATGCGGACGGCTTGGTCGTGACCTACCCGGACCTGTTCCGGCGGGTCGTCTAGCCCGGTCCCACGCTGGAGCTACAGGCGGTCCAGGTACTGCTTCACGAAATCGCAGCCGACCGTCGCGATGTAGGCGTCCGTCAGGCGCTTGGTGATCGGTCCGGGAACCTTGCCGTTGCCGACCGCCTGTCCGTTGAAGCTGCGCACCGGCAGGATGCACAGGCTGGTCGAGGTCAGGAACATCTCTTCGGCGTTGGCGGCATCGAACAGGTCGATGTCGCGCTCGGCGCAGGCGATGCCCAGCTGCCCGGCAAGGTCCATGGTCATCTGCCGGCTGACGCCGGGCAGCACGAACTTCTCGCGCGGCGTCTGCAGCGCGCCATCGCGCACGATGAAGATGTTGCTGCCCAGGCCCTCGGCCAGATTGCCGTTGACGTCGAGCAGCACGGCCCAGGCCTCGGGATCGGCCGCCTTGACGGGCTGCTCGGCCACGATCATGTTCAGGTAGTTGTGGGTCTTGGCGCGCGGGCTGAGCATGTCGGGCGCCGTGCGGCGCTGCGGCGGCACGACCACATCGGCACCGTCCCGGAAATGGCGGGCCCGGGCCTTGAGCGGCAGGGGCAGCACCTCGACCACGACGTTGGGACCGGTGTGCTCCCAGCCTTCGTCGCCTACGGCATCGACGCCGCGGCTGACCCGCTGCCCGACCCACCAGTCGCCATGCGCCGCCCGCAGGTGCTCGTTGCGCGCGACGATCTCCTCGCTGATCGCGACCATCTCCTTCGGCGACACGCCGGGATCGATGCGCAGATAGCGCAGCGAGCGGTAGAAGCGGTCGATATGCTCCTTCAGCCGGAAAGGCTGGCCCTCGAACGTGCGGGTCATGTCGAAGGCGCCGTCGCCATACTTCCAGCTCCGGTCGCGGAACGGGATCATCACCTGCCCCTCGGGCATGAACTGGCCGTTGAACCAGGCGACGCGGGTATTCGACAGGGCGCTCATGCTGGGCTCCGGGATGACAGTCGGCGTTTCCTGCGCCAAGCTAGCCCAGCCATTGTGGAGTGCAAGGATCATGGATCTGCCCAAGCGCGTGCGCCTGGTCGAGGTCGGGCCGCGCGACGGCCTGCAGAACGAGGCCAAGCCGGTACCCGTCGACGTCAAGGTCGAGCTGATCGACCGGCTGACGGCGGCTGGCCACACCACCGTCGAATCAGGCAGCTTCGTCTCGCCCAGATGGGTGCCGCAGATGGCCAGCACGGACGAGGTGATGGCCCGCATCAACCGCAAGCCGGGCGTGTCCTACCCGGTGCTGGTGCCCAACAAGCAGGGCATGAACGGCGCCGTCGAGGCCCGATGCGAGGAGGTGGCGGTGTTCACCGCCGCCTCGGAGGCGTTCTGCCGCAAGAACACCAATTGCTCGATCGATGAAAGCTTCGAGCGGTTCGCGCCGGTGATCGAGGCGGCGCAGAAGCACGGCATGCGGGTGCGCGGCTATATCTCGACCGTGGTCGCCTGCCCCTATAGCGGCGATGTGGCGCCCGAGGCTGTTGCGATCCTCGCCGACCGCTTGTTCCGCATGGGCTGCTACGAGATCTCCCTGGGCGACACCATCGGTGTCGGCACGCCGGCCAAGTGCGTCGCCATGGTCGATGCCGTAGCCCAGCACGTGCCGCGCGAGAAGCTGGCGGCGCATTTCCACGATACCTACGGCCAGTCCCTCGCCAACATCCTGGCGGTGATGGGGCGCGGCATCACGGTTTTCGACACTGCCGTGGCCGGGTTGGGCGGTTGCCCGTATGCCAAGGGCGCTTCGGGCAATGTCGGGACCGAGGACGTGATCTACATGCTCAACGGTCTGGGCATCGCCCACGGCGTCGACCTCGACGCCATCGCCGAGACCGGCCGCTTCATCTGCGCTGCCCTGGGGCGTGAGCCGGCCTCCAAGGTGGCGCAGGCGCTGAAGGCGCAATGCGCGGCATGACGGCGCCAGTCCTTGGTGCAGCTCTGCGAGCAACAACGATCTCTTTGTGGGGTGCGTCTCGAGACAGCGGTGCATCATGCGCGCGCCAACCGCGTCATCGCACTGCGCGGCATTGGAAGTTGTACGCAGCATTTTTGATTCATCCGCGTCATCGAATGCGCGCGCGAGTTGACTTCCCGACAAGGCACGATACTCTCCGTTCAAACGAGAACGAAATGCGAGCGGGGAGTTCGGTGATGAAGCACGTGGCTGTTGTCCGGATGCCGGCATCGGCAAGCCCGGCCATCCAGCCGCCAGAACGTGCCCGGCACCGCGCGCTTTCCCGGTGATGGCAGTGGTCGTCGTACGGCACGGCGGCCTGGACTTGCTTAGGTTTCTCGTGCCAGGGCGCCGGTGGTCAGCGATGTCACCGGTGTGGCTGGACCCCGGACCGGCTTACGCGATGGTTGGCATCGGTGCCGTGACCGGATCGGGCAGGGCGCCGGCCCGACTCTCGGCGCAACGGTGACGGCTTCAGCTCTCCTATAAGGGAGGAGTGGATGATCGTGGAAATCGGCAGCCATGACAGCAGTGGTGGTCCCAACCCCTATACACCGACCGTTGGCGGAATCGCCGATGCACCGATGGAGCTGCCAGGCGCTGCCGCAGCGCCAGCCGCGCCCCGTGCCAAGCGGGCGGCGGCCAGGAAGCCTGCGGTGAAGAAGGCCGCCAGGAAGGCAGCGAAGAAGGCGATCAGGAAAGCCGCGAAGAAGGTAGCCGAGAAGGCACCAAAGAAAGCGGTCAAGAAGGCTGCGAAGAAGGCACCGAAGAAGGTAGCCAAGAAGGCACCGAAGAAGGCCGCCAAGAAGGCCGTGAAGAATGCGGCCAAGAAGGCTGGCAAGGAGAAGGTTGCCAAGAAGAAGGCGGCCAAGAAGAAGGCGGCCAAGAAGAAGCAGTAGGGTGCCAGGGCGTCGGGGGGCACCTTGCGCGAGGCGTGGCTCCCCGGCTCAGAACAGTCTGCTTGGGAAGGTGATGTCTGCGTTTGTAGTCGGCCTCAGCGCCGGTGTGGAGCGTAGCTCAGCAAGCCCCTTGCCTTGAGACCCCAGATGGGTACGGTGCAGCAGTTTCAACTGCCGTAGTCACCATGTCCGTCCTCCGGTCTGCCCTCGACACCCGTTCCTCCGCCTTCAAGGAAAACGTCGCCGCCATGCAGGCGCGCGTCGATGAGCTGCGCGACAAGGTCGAGCAGGTCCGGCTGGGCGGCGGCCCGGAGGCCCGCGAACGGCACATCAAGCGCGGCAAGCTGTTGCCGCGCGAACGGGTCCGCACCCTGCTCGACCCGGGTTCGCCCTTCCTCGAGCTGTCGCAGCTTGCTGCCTACGACATGTACGACAACGCCGCGCCCTCGGCCGGCGTGATCACCGGCGTCGGGCGGGTATCGGGTGTCGAATGCGTCATCGTGTGCAACGACGCCACGGTGAAGGGCGGCACCTACTACGCGATGACGGTCAAGAAGCATCTGAGGGCGCAGGAGATCGCCCTTCAGAACCGCTTGCCCTGCATCTATCTCGTCGACTCGGGCGGCGCCAATCTGCCGGAATGGCCCGACGTGTTTCCGGACCGGGATCATTTCGGCCGCATCTTCTACAACCAAGCCAATCTCAGCGCCCAGGGCATCCCGCAGATCGCGGTGGTGATGGGCAGCTGCACCGCCGGCGGCGCCTATGTGCCGGCCATGAGCGACGAGACCGTGATCGTCCGGCGCCAGGGCACGATCTTCCTCGGCGGCCCGCCGCTCGTGAAGGCTGCCACGGGCGAGGTGGTGAGCGCCGAGGACCTGGGCGGCGCCGATGTTCATGCCCGCACCTCGGGGGTGGCCGACCACTACGCGCTGAACGACACCCACGCGTTGGGCACTGCGCGGCGCATCGTTGCCAACCTCAACTGGCGCAAGCAGCCGACCCTGCTGATGCAGGCGCCACGCGACCCGCTGTATGCGGCGGACGAGCTCTACGGCATCATTCCGACCGACCCGCGCACTCCTTACGACGTGCGTGAGGTCATCGCCCGCTTGGTCGACGGCAGCGAGCTGGACGAGTTCAAGCAGCTCTATGGCACCACGCTGGTGACCGGCTTCGCCCATATCCACGGCTACCCCGTCGGGATCGTGGCCAACAACGGCATCCTGTTCAGCGAATCGGCGATGAAGGCGGCGCACTTCATCGAGCTTTGCGGCCAGCGCGGCATCCCTTTGCTGTTCCTGCAGAACATCACCGGGTTCATGGTCGGGCGCAAATACGAGGCCGGTGGCATCGCCAAGGACGGCGCCAAGATGGTCACGGCCGTGGCCACGGTGCAGGTGCCGAAATTCACGGTGGTGATCGGCGGCAGCTACGGCGCCGGCAACTATGGCATGTGCGGCCGCGCCTACAGCCCGCGGTTCCTGTGGATGTGGCCGACCGGCAAGGTGGCGCTAATGGGCAGCGAGCAGGCGGCCAGCGTGCTGGCCACGGTGCGCCGCGACAACATCGAGGCCAAGGGCGGCACCTGGCCGGCCGAGGAGGAGGAGGCTTTCAAGAAGCCGATCCGCGATCAGTTCGACGACCAGAGCCGCCCTTATTTCGCGACGGCGCGGCTGTGGGACGATGGCATCATCGACCCCCTAGACACCCGTGCCACGCTGGCGCTGGCGATGTCCGCCACCCTGAACCAACCGATCGGCCCGACCCGCTTCGGTGTCTTCCGGATGTAGCGCCGGGGGGCGCCGCGGCCCCATTGTCATCCCGAGCGCAGCGCGGGATCTTCCGCCGGGCGCAGTGTGCGCCGCCGCGAAAATTCCGCGCTGCGCTCGGGATGACAATGGGGAGGGGGAGGACAATGCCCAAGCCCAGGGCCCAAGCGCCCGCTGTGTCGGTCTGCATCCGGCGCAAGCCGGCACGCAAGGACCTGCAGTTCGTCTGGCGGGGATTGCGCAGCTTCAACCGCCGCGTGGTGGGCGACCTGCCCAACGCACACTTCCTCGTCGAGGCGCGCTCGCCGCGTGGGGCGCTGATCGGCGGCCTGCAGGGCGTCATCTACTACCAATGGCTCTTCATCGCGAACTTCTTCCTGTCGGAGAAGATCCGCCGCGGCGGCGTCGGGGCGCAGCTGATTGCCGAAGCCGAGCGCCATGCCCAAAGCCTGGGATGCCACGGCGTCTGGCTGGACACCTTCGCCTGGCAGGCGCGCCCGTTCTACGAGAAGCAGGGCTACAGCGTGTTCGGCAGCCTGCCCGACTACCCGACGGGGCATGCCCGATGGTTCATGATGAAACGGATCGAGCCGGCGCCAGAGGCTAGAGATCCGCTCCGACGGCTTGCGAAAGCGACGAAAACCCGTCCTGTTTCAAGAGGGCGGCAAGCTCAGCCTTGATCGTCCGGACCAGACCTGGTCCCTCGAACACGAGCGCCGTGTAGAGCTGCACCAGCGTCGCGCCGGCGCGGATCTTGGCATAGGCGTCAGCGCCGGTCGCGACACCGCCGCAGCCGACCAGCTTCAGGCGGCCCTGAACGGCGCGGGCGGCGCGCTTCAGGACAGCGGTCGAGAGGTCGAGCAGAGGGGCGCCGCTCAGCCCACCGCTTTCCGTGCGGCGCGGGCTGCGCAGGCTGGCAGGACGGGACACCGTGGTGTTGCCCACGATCATGCCGTCGATGCCGGCCTCCACCGCCGCGCCGGCGACATCCTCGACGTCACCCTCGGAGAGGTCGGGTGCGATCTTCACCAGCAGCGGCACGTCGTCATGCTGGCCCCGCGCCGCTCGTGCGCCGGTCAGCAGCCGCAGCAGATCGCCACGGCCCTGCAGATCGCGCAGTCCCGGCGTGTTGGGCGAGGAGACATTGCATACCAGATAGTCAGCCCACGGTGCCGCGGCCGCGACGCAGGCGGCATAGTCCGCGGCGCGGTCGGCGCTGTCCTTGTTGGCGCCGACATTGACCCCGACCAGGCCGACCCGCGGCCGCGCCTTCAGCCGCCGCACCACGGCTTCCAGCCCTTCACCGGGGAAGCCCATGCGGTTCACCACGCCATGGTCCTCGGCCAGCCGGAACAGGCGCGGCCGATCATTGCCGATCTGCGGGCGAGGGGTGACCGTGCCGATCTCGACAAAACCGAAGCCGCTGCGCAGCATGGCATCGGGCACCTCGGCATTCTTGTCGAAGCCGGCGGCCAGTCCGATCGGGTTGGGGAACGGCCGGCCCCAGGCTGTGGTCGCCAGGATCGGGTCGTCGCCGCCACGGTCGGCCGGCACCAATCCCGCGCGCAGGGCATTGATCGCCATCCGATGTGCGGTTTCCGCATCGATGCGCGCAAGTAGAGGGGCGACGAGACGATACCAGCCGGTCATCACGGCTGGTTAGCAGACAGGTTGTGCACGCGTCACCCCCAGAGTCGCGCCCCGGCCTGCGGCGCGGCTGGGCGGCGGATCAATGCCGGCGGCGCATGAAGCGCCTGTGGTCGTCGCCGTCCTGGAACGGATTGCGCGGCGGGAACAGCACCGGGAACAGCTCGACGAACATCTGGCGGAAGGCAGGGTCGTTGATGTCCGTCGCGCCGGTGCGTGCGACGGCGCGGCTCATCAGGTCGTCCCCACGGCAGAACGCGGCCGATACCTTGACCTCGCCCGCGGCCACCGGCTCGAAGCGCGCCCGGTCCAGAGCGCGGCACTGGGTCTCGAAGGCCAGGTTTCGGGCCGGGCCGAAGACCAGCACTAGGCGATAGGCAGGATCGGCATTGCCGCTGATCGGCCGGGTCGTGAATTGCGTCGCCGGGCTCGATGGCCGGGCCGACATCATCACCCTGATGAGCGCCTGGTCGAAGGCCTCCTGGCTCATGCCGGCGAACGGCACGCCGCGCACCTCGATCAGGAACTCCCGCCCGTCAGCGGCGGTCATGTATTCGCTGCGGTAGTAGGGCCCCTCGACACCTTCCGACGTGATCACGGCGGCTGCGGCAGGTGCCGCCGACACGGCGGACAGAGCCAGCGCGAGGGCAATTGTGGTGCGTTTCATCCTTCTCTCCTTACCGGAGGCGGCATCAACGGCACGTACACGCTACTGCCAGTGATATTCCGCACCGGCGCTCATGGACTGCGTAGCTTGACCACAAATCGAAGGCCAAAGCATGGCGTTACTCGAAGTTGGGCGTTGGGCTTTCGATGAAGGGGTTGCGGGGCGGGAACATCACGGGGAACAACTCCGTGAACATCTGCCGGAACACCGGGTCATCGACGCCGGTGGCACCATTGTGGGCGACGGCCTTGCTCATCAGGTCGTCCTTGCGGCAGAACGCCACCGACACGCGAACCTGTCCTGCCGTTGGTTGGCCAGGCCGTATCGAGTCGAGCGCGCGGCACTGAGTCTCGTGCGCGAGGTTGACCGCCGGGTTGAACACCAGCACCAGCCGATAGGCGGGCACCATGGTGGGACCACCGGGGCGCGTCGTGAAGGTGGCCGCCGGCCGGGCCGGCCGCGCGGCCTGCAGGACGCCCATCAGCGCCTGGTTGAAGGCGTCCTGGGTCATGCCGGGGAAGGGCATGCCGCGCACCTCGACCAGGAAGTCGCGGCCGTCGGCGGCGGCGAGGTACTCCTGGTAGCTGTACGGTGACTCGGCTCCCTCGGACGTGATGACGGTGGTCTGCGGGCCGCACCCCGTGACAGCGCCAATGGCCAAGCCAATGGCCAACGCGGCGATGACACGACGCATGGCGGCGGACCTCCTTTTGCAGCGCTGCCAACGAGCGGACAGCGCATGACAAGTTCCGCCTTATCCTGATGGGTCTCTCGCCGCAAGTCAATAATTGAGTGACCGATCACTTCACATTGCCGGTAGCATTCGTGGTCCGATGATTCGTGTGAGCCGGCAGCATCACTGTCATCAGCTCCGACATGGCTGACCGCAGCGCGACCGGGTCATCCAGGGAGGCGTTGGTGATCGCCGTCGCCGTGCTGAGCAGCTCGTCGGTGCGGCAGAACGACAACGTGATGCGCAATCTCCCTGGGCCGGTCGCCGCCGGCGTCATCTTCGGGTTGGGGGCGCACAGGTCCTCGCCGGTGACATTGCCGCCGAGATTGATGGCGACGACGAAGTGATAATCGGTGACGTTGGGAACAAAGCTTGCCTGACCGGCGACGAACGTCGTCCGCACGTCGGCAGGGTCGGCAGCTTGCAGGCTCGATAGGATGAGCTGCTCGGTTTCGCGGCCGTGCCTGAGGTTCGGGTCGGGGATCATGACGACAACCTTGAATTGCTTGCCGTCGGCCGCGGCGACAAAGTCGCTGTGGTCATAGCCGCTCTCCACGGTATCACCCACAATGATGGCGGCGCGGACCGGCGTGAAGCCGGCAGCAAGCGCGATCGCGGACAAGGCGACGATGGTGGCGGGCCTCATGGGGGCCTCCTGAGCTCGATGCGGGACAGAGCGACGCCTGCTGCGTCGGCAACCGCTACAAAGTGCCCGGACGCTGATGCCGCACTGACCGTAGCGGACACAGTTCTGTGTGTCCGCGGTCAGCGCGCAGTCAGAGGCAGTGGTGGCCCGACGATGTCCTACACATCCAGGTCGTGAGCGAACTTGGCGTTCTCCTGGATGAAGGCAAAGCGCTTCTCCGGCTTGCGCCCCATCAGGTCGTCGACCAGGGTCGACGTGCGCATGGCCTCCCGGCGCTCCTCTTCGCTGGCGGCCATGGGCACCGTCACGCGCATGAGGGTGCGCCGCCTGGGGTCCATGGTGGTGTCGCGCAGCTGCGTGGCCGGCATCTCGCCCAGGCCCTTGAAGCGGCTGATCTCGACCTTCGCGTTGCCGGCGAATGCGGTCTTCATGAGCTCGTCGCGATGGGCGTCGTCGCGCGCGTACTCGATGCGGCCGCCGCGAGCCAGGCGGTACAGCGGCGGCTGCGCCAGGAAGAGGTGGCCGTTCTCGATGAGCTGCGGCATCTCCTTGTAGAAGAAGGTCATCAGCAAGGACGCGATATGGGCGCCGTCGACGTCGGCGTCGGTCATGATGATGACCCGGTCGTAGCGTAGCCGTTCCTCGTTGTAGTGGCTGTTGGTGCCGCAGCCCAGCGCCTGGATCAGATCGGAGATCTCCTGATTCTCGCGCATCTGGGCGGCTGAGGCGCTGGCGACGTTCAGGATCTTGCCGCGCAGCGGCAGGATCGCCTGTGTCTCGCGGTTGCGCGCCGACTTGGCCGAGCCGCCGGCCGAATCGCCCTCGACGAGGAATATCTCGGTGTCGTCGCGCTTGGCCGAGGCGCAGTCCGCCAGCTTGCCGGGCAGGCGCAGCTTGCGGGTGGCTGTCTTGCGCTGCTGCTCCTTGTCCTGCTTGCGGCGGGCGCGCTCCTCGGCGCGTGTGATGAAATGCTCGAGCAGGACGTTGGCCGACTCCTTGTCGCCGGTCAGCCAGTGGTCGAAGTTGTCACCGACCAGCGACTCGACGAAGCGTGTCGCCTCGACGCTGACCAGCTTCTCCTTGGTCTGGCCCTGGAACTGCGGCTCGGGGATGAAGATCGACACCAGGCCGGCGGACCCGTCCATGACGTCATCTGCCGTGATCTGTGCCGCCTTGCGGTTGCTCACCAGCTCGCCATAGCGCTTGAGCGAGCGCACCAGGGCGGTGCGGAAGCCGTTCTCGTGGGTGCCGCCCTCCGGCGTAGGCACGGTGTTGCAGTAGGATCGCAGGAAGCCGTCCTCGTCCTGCGGCCACCACATCGCCCACTCGACGCGCGATTCCCTGCCGTTGAGGTCGGTTTTGGCCGAGCCGGCAAACGGCGCCGGCGTCAGGGTCGCGCGCTGGCCGATCTCCGACTCCAGGTACTCGCGCAGGCCGCCGGCGAAATGGAACGTGTCCTCGGCCGGCACCGAGCCGTCCTTGGGCAGGATCGTGGGGTCGCACTTCCACCGGATCTCGACGCCGCCATACAGGTACGACTTCGAGCGCGCCGCCCGGTACAGCCGCTCGGCCGAGAACCTGGCGTTGCCGAAGATCTGCGGGTCGGGGTGGAAGGTGATGGTGGTGCCGCGGCGGTTGGGCGCTGCGCCCAGCGACTTCAGCTTGCTGGTCGGCTTGCCGCGCGAATAGCTCTGGCTCCAGGCTTCGCGGTCGCGTGCGACCTCGACGATCAACTCGTCCGACAGCGCGTTCACGACCGAGGCGCCGACCCCGTGCAGGCCACCCGACGTGGCGTAGTTCTTGCCGCTGAACTTGCCACCCGAATGCAACGTCGTGAGGATAACCTCCAGCGCCGACAGCTTGGGAAACCGGGGATGCGGATCGACGGGAATGCCGCGCCCGTTGTCGCGGATCAGGATGCGGTTGCCGGCCATCAGCTCGATGGTGATGGTGTCGGCATGGCCGTCCACGGCTTCGTCCATGGCATTGTCCAGCACCTCGGCCACCAGATGGTGCATCGCCCGCTCGTCGGTGCCGCCGATATACATGCCGGGGCGCTTGCGGACGGGCTCAAGGCCTTCCAGGATCTCGATGTCCTTGGCCGAATACCCGTTGCTCTTGCCGTTGCGATTGCCCGCCCGGTCGAACAGATCGTCGTTCTTTGCCATGTTCTTGTCCGATTCATCGCCGCGCGGCCGCCGAGGAGGGGACCCGGGTGGCCGCGTCGTCATTGGTATGGTAGGAAACCCCGATAAAAGCAACCACATCGGGTCAGGCTTCCCCTCCATGGCAGACACCGAAAAGGTCCCATCCGCACCCTTCCGCTCGCCGGATTTCACCCGCGAGCCCATCCTGCGTACGGCCCCGCAGCCGGCCGACATGAACGGCAACGGCGATATCTTCGGCGGCTGGGTGCTGGCCCAGATGGATATCGCCGGCGGCGTGCTGGCCTCCCGCACCGCCCAGGGGCGCACCGCGACGGTGGCGATCACGGCGATGGCGTTCGTGCAGCCGATCAAGGTTGGTGACCTGGTGAGCGTGTATGGCGAGGTCACGCGGGTCGGCACCACCTCGATCACGGTGAAGATGGAGACGGTCGTGCAGCGCCGGCTCGATCCGACCCCGATCCGGGTCACCGAAGGGACCTTCGTCTACGTCGCCATCGACGACGCCGGCAAGCCGCGTCCGGTGCCGAAATGAGGGCTGCGGCGCTGCTGGGCGGATTGGCGGCGGCCTTGCTCTCGGCACCGGCGCTGGCGCATCCGCATGTCCTCATTTCGCAGGTCGTGCGCTTCGTGGCGAGCGACGGCGCCTTTACCCACGTCGAGGTCGAATGGCGCTTCGATCCGATGGCGAGCGAGCTGGAGATCGCGGCCGCTGATGACAACCGCGACGGCCAGCTCTCACCCAAGGAGGTCAAGGCTTTGGCCGAGCTGGCGGTGGGCGAGCTGAAGGAGCTGGGCTACCTGACCTGGATCAATACCGGCGACAAGGATTTCCGCCCCAAGGCGCCGGTATTCAATGCGCGCATCGCCAATCCCGCCATCTTCATGCCCGAGGACTGGGCGCCGACGGCCGACATGCCCGGCGGCCCCATGCCGTCCGGTGCCGGGGCGAAGGGGGCAGCGCCCAAGGACAAGCACGCCAAGCCGCGCCAGGGACCGCGCAACCTGGTCTATACGCTGCGCTACGCCTTGCCCCAACCGGCCAAGACTGTGGCCGTGAGCGTGATCGACCCCGAGGATTTCGTCCGCATCGAGCTGGACAAGAAGGCACCGTGGGAGATCATCGGCGGCGATGCCACCTGCGCCGTCGACAAGAACAACGCGGCGAAATCCGAATATTGGCCGGGCAATCCGTTCTTTGCCGACCGGGTGACGTGCAAGCTGCCATGAGGCGTGCGCTTGCCGCGATACATTGGGCGTTGAGTAGCAGCTGGGGTCGTCCATGATGACAGTCATGTCCAAACGCCTGTCCGGCCGTGCCGCATGGCTCTGGATTGGTGCCACCCTCGTCGTGCTGAGCCTGCTCGCCCTGGCGTTTGGCGATCTCAGCGCCCATGTCGGCCGCATCGCGGCCGAATGGCAGGCCCGCCTGAACCGCGAGGTGACCCAGCAGCTGCGCTCGCTCGGCGACGAGAGCACCACCACGGCTTTGTGGGCATTGCTGGTGACCGGCTTCCTCTACGGCATCGTGCATACCCTGGGGCCAGGGCATGGCAAGGCCGTCGTGGTCGCTTATTTCCTCGACGGCACCCGCAAGCGCGGCTGGATCGACGGGATCCTCGCCGGCACTTGGATCGCCGTCACCCATACCGCTGCCGCCCTGGTGCTGGCCGGCGTGCTGGCCGCAATGGGCCGCGTGCGCCCGCTGACGGCGCAGGGCCAGGTGCGCGTGGTCGAGCTGGTGTCGTACGGCCTGATCGTGGCCATCGGCCTGTGGCGGCTTCATGCCGGGCTGACGGGCCGCCTGCACGATCACGACCATGGGCACGACCACGACCATGGTCATAGGCACGATCATGGCCATGCCTCCTGCGGTCACGACCACCACCATCATCACGGCGACCATGCTGATGCGCACAAGGCGGCGCCGGTATCGAGCTGGCGCCGGTTCTTCCGGCTCGACGCCGGGCTGGGGCTGCTGACGGCGGCCGGCGTGGCGCCCTGCGCCGGTGCCGTCGTCATGGTGCTGATCGCCTCGATCTTCGGCGTCCTGTGGGCCGGGCTGCTGGGCGTGCTTGCCATCGCCGTGGGCATGGCTGGTACCTTGGCGGTGGTCGGGCTCGCGTCGATGGCCGCGCACCGCCTGCTGATCGGGGAACGTGCGTCAGACACCATCGGCCGCCTGACGACGATCGCTGCCGCCCTGATGGTCATCGCCACGGCCGGCTTCCTGTTGCTGGGCGCCATCTATCGCATGGTTGCCGTGCCCTGACGGGCGGGCCGACGGCCTTGCCGCGCCGTCGGGTCCACCGACATCGGGCCGGCCGGCGGGGCAGATGAACAAGGCGCGGGCATCAGCGCTTGGCGCGCGCTGTGGCCGGCGACGGCTGTGCAGTAGCGGGATCGCCGACATCCTCCTGCCGCAGCGCCGCCTCGAACGGGCCGCGCAGCTCGCCTTTCAGGCCCGCGCGCCGCCAGCGCTGCTGCCATTTCGCCTCGATCGCGGCGATCTCGCGGATGGCGGTGCGGACAACGTCACGCCCTGCCGCCGTCAGACACACCAGGCGTGCCCTGCCGTCGGTCGGGTCGGCGACACGCTCGACATAGCCGCGCCGCTGCAGCTCGGCCACGATCTCACCCATCGACTGGTGAGTGAGGCGAGCCCGGGCTGCCAGCACCGTCAGCCGCGTGCCCTCCGGGTCGATGTTCTCGAAGATGGGATGGTAGGCCGGAGGAAGATCCGCGAAGCCGGCCGCCTCCAGGCGCTCGGTGATCTCATCGACCATCAGCTGCGATGTGCGTCGCAGCAATGAAATCAGCGTCACGATCCGTTGCGGCGGTGTCATCGGCGGCCTTGATTTGCGCAGGTTTCCTGCCTATATGGGCAGGCAGCCTGCATAATAGCATGCCAAGCATGGAGAGGCGACATGACGGAACCGGAACAGCTTCGCCACGCGGTGCAGAGAGCGATCGCGGAGGGCTCGTTCTGCACGCTGGCGACGTCGTCGGCCGAGAACCGGCCGCATGTGGTCGGCGTGCTCTACGTGGCCGTGGATGGCATCCTGTATGTCGGCACCACCCGGCAGAGCACGAAGGCGCGCAACATCGCACAGAACCGGCGTGTGGCTGTCTGCATCCCCGTGGCCCAGCACCCTGGACTGCCGCCGCTATGCGTGCAGTTCCAGGGCACGGCGGAAATCTGTTCGGTCCAGGATCCGCGACTGGCCGCGCTGATGCAGGCGGGACGGCTCGACGCGATCATCGGCCACGACGCGCTGGCAGAACCGGGCATCTGCTTCCTGCGGATCACCCCCGGACGCCGGGTGGCCGCCTACGGCATCGGCGTCCCCCTGGACGAGCTCATGCGGGATCCCATCCACGCCAGCCGCAGCGTGGTGCTGGCGTGAAGGCGTGGATTCCCGGCAGGCTAGCAGCCTGTCGGACTGAGGTTATTGGGTAGTTGATTGAGTGATTTTGAAAGCACCGAGGTCATGGGTCGCGATTTTTGGTGGTACTTTCCCCGTCAGGCGTGTGCGAGGGTGAACATCCGCT
>NZ_VDUZ01000062.1 GCF_008039615.1 Vineibacter terrae
GATTCGGAACTTGCCCGCACAAGCCACACCGGATTCGAATCTGTCGCCACCAAACCCTCAGCCCCCGCCCGCGAGCCGACTCGCGCTGCAACATCTGTGCTCAAATTAGCCCGCTTGCGGGAGAGGGGTTATGGTTTCGCGTCGCGGACCCTTGTGCAGCGGCTCGAAATCGGGTTTCGCGGACCGAAGGGACGATTCACGCAGCCAAAAATGATCGTTCATATGGCCGGGCGAACGGCCTACAGTCGCGCGCGGCGAGACAGAGGCATTGGCCGGGGCCTGCCCATCGGGGGCGGGCCGGGCGGCGTCGGCCAGACGCGCCAGAAAGAGGAGACGGAAACGATGGCGATGGATTTCGAATATTCGGATCGCACCAAGGACCTGCTGGAGAAGCTCGGCAAGTTCATGGACGAGGTGATCTACCCCGCCGAGGAGGTGTACCAGCAGCAGCTCGACAGCGCCAAGGACCGCTGGCAGCTGCCGCCGGTGATGGAGGAGTGCAAGGCCGAGGCCAAGAAGCGCGGCCTGTGGAACATGTTCCTGCCGAAGGACCGCGACAGCGGCGACACGCACGGCACGATGGGCCTGTCGAACCTCGACTACGCGCCGATCTGCGAGATGCTGGGCCGCTCCTCGATCGCGTCGGAGGCGACCAACTGCTCGGCGCCCGACACCGGCAACATGGAGGTGTTCGCGCGCTACGCCTCGCCGGAGTTGAAGAAGCAGTGGCTGACCCCGCTGCTCAACGGCGAGATCCGCTCGTGCTTCGCGATGACCGAGCCGGCGGTGGCCTCGTCCGACGCCAAGAACATCGAGTCGCGCATCGAGAGCGACGGCGACCACTACGTGATCAACGGCCGCAAGTGGTGGTCGTCGGGCATGGGCGACCCGCGCTGCAAGGTCATCGTGTTCATGGGCAAGAGCGACCCCAACGCGCCGGCCTACCGCCAGCAGTCGATGATCGTGGTGCCGCGCGACACGCCCGGCATCAAGATCGTCAAGATGCTGCACGTGTTCGGCTATGACGACGCCCCGCACGGCCACGCCGAGGTGATCTACGACAACGTGCGCGTGCCCAAGGCCAACATCCTGCTGGGCGAGGGCCGCGGCTTCGAGATCGCGCAGGGCCGCCTCGGGCCGGGCCGCATCCATCACTGCATGCGCGCCATCGGCGTCGCCGAGCGGGCGCTGGAGATGGCGATCAAGCGCGCCAAGAGCCGCGTCGCGTTCGGCCAGCGCGTGTCGGAGATGGGCGTGACGCGGGCGATCATCGCCGACTCGCGCATGGAGATCGACATGGCCCGCCTGCTGGTGCTGAAGGCGGCGTGGGCCATGGACAAGTACGGCAACAAGGAAGCGCGCCAGCAGATCGCGATGATCAAGGTGGCGGTGCCCAACATCACCAGCAAGATCGTCGACCGCTGCATCCAGCTGCACGGCGCTGGCGGCGTCAGCCAGGTCTTCAAGCTGGCCAGCATGTACGCCCATCAGCGCACCCTGCGCCTGGCCGACGGCCCGGACGAGGTCCATCGCGACCAGGTCGGCCGCATGGAGATCGCCAAGCACAACTGAGCTATCCGGCTTCGCATCAACGCGAAAGGGCCGCCACGAGCGGCCCTTTCTTCGTATGGGCTCCTGCCTTGACAGAAACGACAGAAACCGGTTTTGGCCCTGATTGCAGCGGCTTGGCCGCATCCGTCGTGCCCGACAGGAACTGACAGAAACCGACAGAAACCCTGTCGTCGTTGGCGCCCAGTCACCAGCAGCACAATGTCCTGCATCAACACCCCACATGAACGTCCGGCCGATGCAGCTCCGGATTGACGGCCCATCGCAACGGCGGCCGACCGCCTGAGCTGCTCGAGGCGATCTCGACGGGGCGTAGCCAGCCGCCCGTCACGAGCGACTCGGCGATGCGCTGGGTCTCCGCTGCGCTGCAGCTCAGGCCGAGCGCCTTGCGGCGCAACGTCGTGCGCGAGATCTCCGCCGTGCCCTGCCGCTGCAGCCAGCGCAGCGCCCGCTGGGCCTTGCTCTCGCGTGCATCGCCACCGGCCGTCCGGAACGCCGCCTGCGCATGCGACCAGAGATAGCCCTGCCATAAAATGGATGCCGCCTCGACCGCCCAGGCGGGCACGCTGTCCGGCTCCGCCGTGCCGGACGGCCTGCCGGCCCAGTCGAGGAACGTCAGCACGCCGGCGAGACGCAACACCAGACCAGCGCCTTTCCCCCACCAGCCGGCCTCACGTCCTTCGCGCTCGCCGGCTTCAGCATGGTGCATGCGCCTGAAGCCGTCGAAGGCGGCCAGCGCGCTGGGCGCCAGCGGCAGATCGCGTCTCTCCTCCGGCATGTCGCGCAGGCGCGACAGCGCCTTGAGAACCGCCGTGCCGTCGGGCAGCACCATGTCGGTCAACGCGTGAAATGGCGGCGATTGTGGCCAAGTGAACAGGAATCGCGCCGCCAGGCTGTCCGTGTCGTCATCGCCGTCGAGGCTCGACGACAGGGCTTCCGGCCGGATCGTGCCCAGGATCGACACGGCAGGATGAACGAACTCGTCATCGAGCCACTGGTGGCTGCGGTCGGCCCTGAAGGCCGTCGCCGACCATGCCGCCAGCCAGAACGGGCGGTCACGACGGGTTGCAGCGCTGCGCACCATGTCGACGAGCCAGGGGCCGTGCTGGTCGCGCGCCAGCAGAGCACCGCGCGGCGTGCCGGTCATGACGTCGACCACTGCCCGGATGGCCACATCGCTGATGGTGATCCTGCGCGGCACGAACGGTGGCGGCAACGATTCAACGCGGCTCCCGGGCTTCATCCAGCCATCTACTATGGCTTTCGCTTCGGCCGCGTGCCGCTTGCGCGCCGCTGCGTTGATCGACTCCAGCTGCTGCTCCAGCACCGCCATCAGGCGCAGCGCCGTCTGCGCAGCCGGCGTCTTGCCGGACGACGCCGACCCGACCAGGACCGTCCACAGGATGCACGGCTCCGCCCAGGACGGCACGGGCGCTACATACCGGGCAACCCCGATCAGGCTGGCGGCCGCCGTCGCCAGCGACAGCGCGACATGATCGACCGACGCGCCCGCAGCGCGCGCAGCCGCCTCGACCCAGGCGCGCCAGAAACCAGGCAGCACGTCTGCCGGGAACGACGGCAGGTCGCCACGTCGGCTGTCGAGCAGCGACAGGTCCGGCTCGGGCCATGTCTTGTCGACGCCACCGGCACTGGAACCCGGCGCCAGTGGCGGTTCGGCCGACTGCTCATCCACCGGCACCGCAATCATCCGCTGTACCTCCGCGTCCGCGTGGTGGCTGCCAGCGCCACGACTCGACCACGCATGCACAGGTATATAGCTCGTTCCCGTTTCAAGAACAAGAACAATTCGTAAACGAGCGTTATGTTATCGGGGCAGCTTCAGTTGCGGTCCGCATCCATGCGCCGACAGGCGATCTCATCGGCCAGATCCACATCCGCAGACTTGCACCATCCGGCTAACACCGCCCGCCGGGCCGCCAGCCGCACAGGATGGTGCCGATCGGCAAGGCAATGGTGATCGGCAACATGTCCAGAGGCTCAGCACCGGCGCCCTGCAACACTGATGGATTGTCAACCAGTCAGGCCGGCAGGATGCTCGTGCTTTCGCTGGCCGCAGACAGCCCACAGCACCATGCTTTGGCCGCCGCGAGATTCGCCCTCAGGCCGAGGTATCGCCCATCGCAGTAGCAGCCATACTTGCCCGCGAGGGGAGAAGCGCTTGGATATGCGACAATCCGGTAGGTTTCGCCGCTCATGACTGCCGTTTGATCACCGTACTGGTCAGCCCAGGCGACGGAGGGCCGAGCAGCATTGCTATCGCTCGATGACAGCATCTTCGTGTCGTCGCCGCGGTCGAGCACGGTCTCAGCAGAGCATACCGTGCAAACAAAGGTCTGCAGTTCCCACGGCATACCTCTCCTGGGATGTGTATGTCGGCCAGCAAACATCGTTTTGGCGCCGCACCGCTCGCAGGCCGGGCGGATTGGAGTAACGCCGATAGGAAGTCGCATGTGTTTCCCGTCCGTGCCGGCAGGTGAGAGCGTGTGGTCTCTCAGCCGCAGCACCAGTTTCCGTCGTTGCCAATAACACCCCGGACCGCGGTGGATAGCGATCGCAACATCAGGTTGAAGCTTCCAGTCAGACTGCTTCCCGCCGCGCGCGTCGGTCACCCGGATAGCCAGCTGTCCCGACCGCAGCAAGCGCCGCTCGAAAGCTCACGAACAGACTGGCTGGCGAAGAACAGGCGTGACGTCGACTGTATCAGCAGACATGGGGACGAATCTGCGCATTGCGAGGATTATTCGTTCAATATTCTGCATTGGCTCGGCCTATTCGCTCGTGCCGTCTACACCGCGTTGTCGACCGTTCATGGTGCCCCGCTTTAGGCGGAGGGTTCAGAGACGAGATACGATGCCTCGAATTTGAGACATGGTGGGCATGGTTCCTCCGGTTGGCAGTGTTCAAAACGGTACAGCGCGAGCGCCGCTCATCCCTCATTCTCGCAAGGAGAGGTGAGGCCGGCAGGCGTACTGTCCCCGTGCGACGACGAGATTCCGATGCACGCAACGACTGACAATCTCGCTGGTGTTAGGGCTGATGCTGGGGTCCGGTCTCCTTGGCCTACATTTGGCGGAACAGGCCGCGGCTCGCTGGCCAGACCCGCATCAGCTGCCAATCATGATCCGCAGGTGACCCTCGCTCGCAGGCTTGCTGAATGTCGGACCACCGTCTCACGACGACCTAGAGCACGTTGCGCGAATGTCACGAATAACCATCCGGGCCTTGCCTCGCGGGTGATTGGCTTGCATGCTGAGCCACCTAGCGCCGCTGGCCCAGGAAGCTCATCAGGAACTGGAACAGGTTCACGAAATCCAGGTAAAGGCTGAGCGCTCCGAAGATCGCGACCTTCTGGGCCGCCTCGTTGCCCAAGGCCTCCGCATACTGTTCCTTGATCTTCTGAGTGTCGAAGGCAATCAGGCCCGAGAAGATCAGGACGCCGGCGGCCGAGATGACGAAGCTCACTATGCCGGACGGCCAGATCATGTTGACGATGCTGGCCAGGATCAGCCCGACCAAGCCCATGAAGAAGAACTTACCTACGGCCGTGAGATCACGCTTGGTAGTGTAACCATAGAGGCTGAGCGCACCGAACGCGGCGGCCGTCACGAAGAACGTCCGGGCGACCGAGGCCCCCGTGTAAGTAAATAGCAACAACGACAGGCTGACGCCCATCAGGGCCGTGATCGCCCAGTAGACTGCCTGCACCGATGTCACGCCCATCTGAGGGGCGCGGAAGGAGGTCAACAGCAAGAGGCCGAGTGGCGC
This sequence comes from Vineibacter terrae, assembly GCF_008039615.1. Classification (GTDB taxonomy): domain Bacteria; phylum Pseudomonadota; class Alphaproteobacteria; order Reyranellales; family Reyranellaceae; genus Vineibacter; species Vineibacter terrae. The sequence goes on from NZ_VDUZ01000062.1 coordinate 5,356, forward strand.
GAAGATTGCGACCCACCCCAGCATGTTGAGACCGACGACGCGATTGCCCGGAGCTACCTGGAAGAACACATCCGCCAAGTCGGGCAAGCTGAACAGCGCGTACGCCACGGCGCCCGAGAGCGCCAGCCCCGCGGCCATGTAGTTGTAGACGCGCACCATGTGGGCGCGCAGGCCGGCATCGAACGTGGCCTGATTGGCCGTGTCCGATCCGCCGCGACTGGAGATTTTGATGTTTTCGTTCGCCATGCGCTCGCCTCCGAGGGCCTCGTTGAGGATCGACGACGAGGGCAACCACCGCAGCACAAGTGGGCATGCACATCGCCCGAATCAACGATAGAGCCGCATTGCGCATGTGAAATCGGCCGACCAGCTGCAACGCGCCCGACGTGAACCGTTTCGCCATCCACGGCTGCCGCACAATGCGCCGCGCCTCGAGCGACGCCTGCCACGGGACAGATTTCTCATCCGCCCACGGTGATCCAGGAAGGACGACGTGCAACGCCGTGCCATCACGATGGCTTGATCGAAACGCGCAACAGGGCCCGACAACCTCGTCGCCCGGCACCGTTCCATCCATGTCAACCGAGGCACGCAACCACCCGCGCTTGCATGATCTGCCGGCGTATGCGAGCACCCGTGCCCGGTGACCCACTCGTGCCGGCCGACCGCACAAGGACAAGCCATGGTAGCGGTTGGCAGTGCGAGAACAACTCAGGCACCGACGCAGCTAACCTGTTGGCGGGGATGACATTGAGCGCGACTGCCAAGTTCTCAAATTGGTCCGCTCACGCGCCGTGCTGGCAAAGCTGGTAAGGGTGCGGCATCGCGATCTGGCTGTGTCGATGCTGTTCGCGACACCCTTGTACTGACCATCCAGGTAGCAGCCATACCTACCCGCCAGCGGCGAACTGGCCGGATACAGGACAATACGGCATCGTCGTCCATTGAGGATGGCATTGTGGGTGCCGTGCGCAACTTTCCAGCGGATGGTATCAGCCATGACACCTCAACCCGTCGGCGTGTCGACTGTTCATGGAGCGCGGTGCAATCGACCTGCCGCGGCTTACGCCAATTGCAGGTTCACCGCCGCCAAGTTTCCGTCCTCGGTATTCACGTCGAAGCTCACCCTCTGGCCTTCGTCGAGCGCTCCCACGGCCGCCCCTGCCACGGCGCTGATATGGAAAAAGACATCGGCCGATCCATCGGCAGGCTGGATGAACCCATAGCCCTGTTGAGCATTGAAGACCTTCACTGTTCCGGTCGTCATAGCGATCTCCTGAGGCAAGAAGCAATCCAGGCCGGCCCGACGATGGGGCGGCCCGAAACAATCCGTATGCTTAGGAACTCGGAGAACAGGCCCGCGAACGGCGAGACCGACAGAACCGGCCGAAGCGCCGATTGTCAGCAGGGAGAACATGGCTATCGCATTGTCAATGTTCAATGGCAGAAGTAGCAACCCGCCGCTCAGCGCGTGTAATTTTCCGGGCCCGGCGTATTTATTTTCTGATTTCTACTGCGGGATGCGGCAGTAGTGACTATCTACGCTGTGGGCTTCTGCTGCTTGACATCAAAAATTCAAGATTGATGGTCGTCATCAGCCTTTGAGCGGCAGCTTCAACGCCTGGCTGAAGACCGCCCGTCGAAAGCAACTCGTTGACTGACATCGCCACAACACCCCCGCCGTTGGCGGCCGCCCCTTCCCCACGACCGGTCACGACCGGCCCTACCACCGATGCAGTGGCCAAGGCCACTGATCTTGCGGCGCTGCGACAAACGTTATCGTCCCACCAGACGGCCAGTCCGGCACGCAGCCTGGGTCAGATCGCCTCGTCATTCCTGCCCTTCCTCGGGCTGTGCGGGGTGATGTACGCCACCCTTGGCGTCTCGTTCTGGCTGACGCTGGCGCTTTCGGTGCCGGCCGCCGGGTTCCTGGTCCGCATCTTCATCATCCAGCACGATTGCGGGCACGGCGCGTTCTTCCGCTCCCGTACCACCAACGACTGGGTCGGCCGCCTGTGCAGCCTCGCGACACTGGCGCCCTACGCGAACTGGCGGCGCCAGCACGCAGCCCATCACGCCAACTGGAACAACCTCGACCGGCGGGAAAGCGGTGAAGACATCTACTCGGCTTGCCTGACCACGCACGAGTACCGGCGACTCAGCCCGTTGCGGCGCGTCCGGTACCGTTTCCTCCGGCACCCGGCCGTCGCGCTGATCATCCTGCCGCCGCTGGTGTTCCTGCTTGTCTACCGCTTTCCGTTCGATACGCCAGCGCACTGGCGGCGAGAGCGCCTTTCGGTTCACGCCACCAACCTCGTGCTGGCGGCGGCCATCGTCGGGCTCGGTCTCGTTGTCGGTTTCGGGGCCATGGCGCGGGTCCAGCTTCCGATCATGGTCATTGCCTCCGTCATCGGCGTCTGGCTGTTCTCGGTGCAGCATCGCTTCGAGGCGGCGCACTGGTTCGTGCGCGACGAGTGGTCAGTCGCCGGGGCGTCGCTGCGCGGCACCTCCTATCTGCGCCTGCCCGCCATCCTGCAGTGGTTCACCGGCAATATCGGGTTCCATCATGTACATCACCTCAATCCGCGGATTCCCAATTACCGCCTCGCGGCCTGCCATGCGGCGAGTCGCCAGCTGCAGCAGGCACCGACCCTGACACTGCGCGATGCGCTCAAGGCCGCGGCCTACTGGCTCTGGGATGATGCGCAGGGACGCATGGTGCGGTTCCGCGACTGCCCGACCAATGGAGATCGACAGCGATGAGGGACAGAGAAACGAGCCTGGCCGAGCGGTTGACCACGGCGGCCACGGCAACGCAGGCCCGCCTCCTCAGGGCACGTGCCGGCGATCCGTCTACAAGCCCCGGCTTCGCGCGACAGCAGGAAGCCCGCCGCGCAGCAGCGATGGCACGCGACGTCCGTATCGCTGAACGCAAAGCCGCCAGACGCGCCGCTGAGGCGCTCGCGGCGGCGGCGCGCGCCGCCGCGACAGCGGCGCAGCGGGCGGCGCACGACGCGGAAGCGAAAGCCCGCGATGCCGCGCTCGAGGCCGAGCACAAGGCAGCAAGGGACGCCCGCTATGCGGCGCGCAAGGCGCGCGGAAAATAGTGCGGCGGGCTCCGGAGGAACGTGTCGCCCCAATTGCCTCCGTGACTGCCCGGATACTTCCGTTGGCTGTCATCCCGAACGCGGCGGGCGTCAGAAGATCGCGATGCGCGGGGACGGCGTGTAGGTGTGCGTCTGCCGGCGCCCCTGGGTCAGGGCGGCGCGCAGGGCGCGCATCTGGTTGTTCTTGACCGGCACGCCGCGGCTCTTGGGATTGCCCATGTCGGAGGGCTTGATCCTGGCGTAGAGCGGCATGCGGTGCACGTCGGTGGCCAGCTTCCAGATGTCGAGGTCGCTGATGCTCACGCCAAGACCCGTCGGCTGGTGCAGGCTGTATTTCTGGATGACCTCGCCCATGGCGACGACCAGCCGGCCCAGGGGACCGGCGCCCTTGGCCGAGGCCGGGAACGGCCCCGGGTTGGCGAGGTGCATGTAGGTGAGCTGGGCGAGGTAGCCCGCGACCTCGTCGTTCAGGCGCGGCACGGCCAGCGCGTTGATGTCGGCAATGGCGTGCGTGCATTCGTGCAGGATCTGGGCGCGGTCGGCGAGGCCGAGGGGCCCGTTCCCCTGCTGGGTCTCGATGGTGTTGAGACGCCCGTCATAGTACGCGACCGGGTCCTTGCCGGGAATGACCCCGATGTCACCGTCGCGGATATACTCGGCGACCTTGCCGTACTCGCGCGCGTTCACGAAGATCTCGCCGATGGAGAAATTCATCCGGCTGAGAAGCGGGTCCGCAAGGACCGCGAGGACATCGTCCCTGGTGATCGGCATGCACGCCTCCCCTCGGCAGTGGTGAGGATCGCCGGCCTTCGGCGAGACACCATTGGAGACGACGGTGCTAACGAGCGCGTGCCCCACCCTATTCCGTGCGCCACGCGCAGCGTGCCATTTGTTCTGCTGATCGCGGCGATAAGGGTTTCTTTCGGCAGGGCTGCGGCTGTCCGCCTCCCTTCCCGCGCATGCGCAGGGCTGTCCGGGGAAAATGTCCGGTAGAATCTGGCACTTTCCGCTGCAGCAACGCTTCATGGTGAGCTTGTCGAACCATGAAGCGTCTCGCACCAGCCGCCGTGCGCGGCCTTCATGGTTCGACAAGCTCACCATGAAGGCTTTTTCCCCGGGCAGCCCTGCGTGCAGGCGGGGCCACGATCGGTTCGTGTTTCGGATAGTTCCGGACAGGCCCACCGCCTAGCGTCGAGCCGGTTCGGCCGCCGTTCCGCGGACCCGGATCCATCACACGGCGGTTCCGGGGGAGCGCTTCATGAAACGACGACAGACGCTTCTCGGTGCGTCCGCGCTGCTGATCAGCCCATCCGTGGCGCCGGGAAGCGCCCGGGCCGTCACCCCGGACGAGGCCCGGGCCATTGCCAGGGACGCCACCATCTACGGCTTCCCGCTGGTGGACAGCTACCGCATCCAGCATTCCTACTTCGTGGACCGCGGCAATCCCGAATTCAAATCATCGTGGAACACGCTCACCAATACCGCGCGGGTCTACACGCCGCAGGACAAGGCGATCCAGACTCCCAACTCGGACACACCCTATTCGTTCGTCGGTGCCGACCTGCGTGCCGAGCCGCTGGTGCTGACGGTGCCGGCCGTCGACAAGGGCCGGTACTATTCGCTGCAGTTCATCGACATGTACACGTTCAACTTCGCCTATGTCGGCAGCCGCGCCACCGGCAACGATACCGGCAGCTATCTCCTGGCGGGGCCTCGCTGGAAGGGCACTGCCCCAAAGGGCGTCAAATCGGTGATCCGGTCGGAAACCGATTTCGTGTTCGTGCTCTACCGGACGCAGCTCTTCAATGCGGACGACATCGAGAACGTCAAAAGGATACAGGCCGGCTACAAGGTCCAGGCCCTGTCGCAATTCCTCGGCCAGCCGGTGCCCGCTGCCGCGCCGGCGGTCGACTTCATCAAGCCGCTCAGCACCGAGCAGGAACGCACCTCACCCGACTTCTTCGCCATCCTGAACTTCATCCTCCAGTTCTGCCCCACGCACCCCTCCGAGCAGGCGCTGATGGCGCGCTTCGCGAAGCTCGATATCGGCGCAGGCAAGACCTTCGACGCCAAGGCTCTCCCCGCCGAGACGCGCAAGGCCGTCGAGGACGGCATGGCCGACGCGTGGAAGGCCTTCGGCGAATACAAGGCGACCCAGCTCGATACGGGAAAGCGCACCAGCGGCAGCGGCTTCGGCACGCGTGCCTTCCTGAAGAACGACTATATGAGCCGCATGGCCGGGGCCGCGCTCGGCATCTACGGAAACGCGCAGGACGAGGCGATCTATCCGGTCTACTTCGTCGACTCCGCAAAGCAGAAGCTCGACGGTGCCCATCGCTACACGCTGCGCTTCGCCCCGGGCCAGCTGCCGCCGGTCAATGCGTTCTGGTCCCTGACGCTCTATGAGCTGCCGGCGAGCCTTCTCTTCGCGAATCCCCTGAACCGGTACCTGATCAATTCGCCCATGCTGCCCACGCTCAAGCGCGATGCCGATGGCGGCATCACGCTCCACATACAGAACGAGGCGCCCGGCACCGGCAAGGAAGCGAACTGGCTGCCGGCGCCGAAGGGGCCGTTCTTCATGGCCATGCGCCTGTACTGGCCCAAGCCCGAGGCATTGAAAGGCACGTGGAAGGCACCGGCGCTGCAGCGCTTGACCTGACGTCGGCAGGGAGAACCGCATGAATCTCGTACCCGGACGCGTCGCGATGACAGCGCCCAACCATCGGCGCGACCCGGCTCGATCGAAACACGCTCTCGCCGCTGTCGCCCTGTCCGCCGCCTTGATCGCGACCGGCGCCGCGACCGCGCAGCAGCCCGCCGCGCCGGCTCCGCCGGGCAATCCCCTGCCCGTCACCGTCGACAACTTCGTCCGCGCCGAATCCGATACGTATATCGCCCGGCTGGCTGGCGAGGCAGGCCTCGGCAAGCTCGCGCATCGTCGCGAGCCCGCTTCGATCGACAACCAGACCGTCATCCGCCTCAACCGCGACACGCTCTATTCGTCGGCGGTGTTCGATCTTGACGCCGGACCGGTGACGATCACGCTGCCCGACGCCGGCAAGCGCTTCATGTCGATGCAGGTGGTCAACCAGGACCATTATGTCCCCGAGATCGTCTACGGCGCCGGCAGCTACACGCTCACCCGGGCCAAGGTCGGCACCCGCTACGCCTTGGTCGGCATCCGTACGCTGGTCGATCCGGCAAGCCCGGCGGATGTCCAGCAGGTCCACAAGCTGCAGGATCAGATCAAGGTCGCCCAGAAAGCCCCCGGCCGTCTGGAGCTGCCGGCATGGGATCCGGCCAGCCAGAAGAAGGTGCGCGACGCCCTGCTGGTCCTGGGATCGACGATGCCCGATTTCAAGAAGGCATTCGGCTCGAAGGCGCAGGTCGACCCGGTGCGGCACCTGATCGGGACGGCGCTGGGCTGGGGCGGCAACCCCGACAAGGACGCCACCTACCTCAACGTCACGCCGGCGAAGAACGACGGCACCACCGTCTACCGGCTCAAGGTCAAGGATGTGCCGGTCGACGCCTTCTGGTCCATCAGCCTCTACAACGCGCTGGGCTACTTCGAGAAGAATCCCTACAACGCCTACACGCTCAACAACCTCACGGCGAAGAAGGATGGTGACGGCTCGATCACCATCCAGTTCGGCGGCTGCGACGGCAAGTCCGCCAACTGCCTGCCCACGGTCAGCGGCTGGAACTACACGGTGCGCCTCTACCGTCCACGTGCCGAGATCCTGAACGGCAAATGGAGCTTCCCGCAGCCGCAGCCCGTGCCGTGAGCCACAGGGATTCTGGCATACGGCTCTGCCGTCATCCCGAGCGCAGCGAGGGATCTCCCGCGGCAAGGCGCACGGTGCGCCATTCGCGGGAGATCCCTCGCTGCGCTCGGGATGACAGAAAGGAGGGCGGCAGGGCGTTGCGACATATGCGCAGGGACCACTATGCAGCTCTCAGCACTGGCGGCGGCTGCGACGGGCGGATCAGCGCGAACGTGATCTGGATGATGCCGCCGGCCAGCCCCAGCGCGACGCCGATGCGCCAGGCCATCGTGTAGGAGCCGAGCGCGTCGTAGAGCAGCCCTCCCCCATAGGCGCCGAGGAAGCTGCCGAGCTGGTGAATCATGAAGGAGAGCCCCTGGATCATCGCCTGCCAGCGCAGCCCGAACATCTCGACAACCGCACCTGCCGTCAGCGGGCTCACGCCCATCCAGAGGAAGCCCATGAGGGCGCCGAACAGCAGCGTGGACCCGGGTGTCGCCGGCAGCATGAAGTACCAGGCGATCGTCAGCGACCGCAGGATGTAGATCGAGCCCAGCAGCGCAAGCTTGTTCCAGCGCTGGCCGGCCCAGCCGAAGAACAGCGAGCCCAGCACGTTGAAGCCGCCGATCATGCCGAGCGTCTGCGCGCTCAGCATCGGATCGAGGCCGCAGATCTCCAGATAGGACGGCAGGTGCGTGGTGAGGAACACGAGCTGCATGCCGCAGACCATGAAGGCGCAGCTCATCACCACGAAGGAGATGTTGCCGAACGCGGTCTTCACGACCGTCGCCGCCGTGACGTCGCCGATATCGTTGGCCGTGGGCTTCGGCATCGGATTGCTGTCGATGCGACCGGCGTACCAGGCAGCGGGGATCATCAGCAGCGACAGGGCGACGAAGCCGGCAAGGCCTACGCGCCAGCCAAAGCCTTCGCTGAGCACCTGGCCGATCGGCGCCGACACCAGCGCGCCCAGCGAGCCCATGGCCGAAACGATGCCGAGCACGGTCGAGCGCACCGTCTCCGGCACCGCGCGCGCGGCCACCGACATCGAGACTGCCGTCGCCGTGCAGGTGAGCGAGGCGCCGATCAGCACGCCGCCGCCGACCATGACGCTCACGACGCCGTGCGCGCTCGCCATCAGGGCAAGCCCCGCGATATAGAGCAGCGAGCCGATCAGCATGAGCGGACGAAAGCCGTACCGCGCCACCAGGGCGCCGGCGAATGGCTGCAGAAATCCCCAGGTGAGATTCTGGACCGCAACCGCCAGCGTGAAATCGGACACCGAGATCTGAATGTCGCGGGTCAGCGGCTGCATGAAGATGCCCAGGCTCTGCCGCAACCCCATGCTCAGCGTCAGCATGACGGAAGCACCGATCAGGATCGGCAGCGCGGGACGCAGGACTTGCAGCAAGGGCATCGTTCTTCTTCTCTCTTTGTCAGTGCGCACAGCGATACGGCGGCGGCTTTGTTTCAGTCCTCACCCAGAGGCGAGGCGCCCCATCTTCCTCGACCGGGGCACGCAGCTTGTTTCGTGTTGTGTGAAGTGAAAGCAGCTTGGGCTATCCAAGCCGATAGATGCCTTGCTCGTCCGCGTGCACCCGCCCGTCGGCGAGGAGCTCGGCGAGATGCTGCGAAATCGTCCGCATTTCGGATGCCTTCACCCACGGACTATCGAAGTTCGGCGGGTAGAGCAGCCGCTGCTCGGCCAACTGCTCAAGTGTCCTCGGCGCTTCGCCCAGGAGCGCCAGAAGGCGCTGCTCGCGTTCGTCGATCTTGGCCGCAAAGGCGGCGAGATCACGCATGAAGCGCTCGCGATCGGTATAGATGCCGCGGTGGTGAGACGTGACCCATACCTTGGCCGGGACGTCGGGCAGCCGCGCCAAGGTGCGGCGGAAGTCGTGCAGGCTCGAGGATGCGTCGCCGTAGTAAGGCCCGAAGCCGGTCAGATCGATGTCGCCGATGAAAACCACGCCCTGCGGCTCGACGAGCAGAACACAGTGGCCAGGGGTGTGGCCGGGCATGTGGAAGGCGCGAACCTGCACCTGCCCGAGGTCCCAGGACGCACCATCCTCGTAACCCTGTGCGTCGGGCCGCGGTGCGTAGAAGAAGTCGCGCCGGAATTGGGTCAGCATATCCTGGGCACGAGCCTCATCAGTCACACCGAAGGCGGCAAGCAGCCCATCCCAGCTACGGGCCGCCGGCAGATCGGCCTTGTGCACGTGGACAGGCGCATCGGGCAGGCGGTGCAGGCCAGCCATATGGTCCTCGTGGACGTGGCCCATGATCACCAGTTCAGTGGCGTCGAACTCAGGTCCGATGAAATTCGAGACGACCGGCGTGTCGAAGGCCGCGCGGGTGTCCGAGCCGCGGATGAGCACCTGGTTTCCGTCTGGATATTTCCCGTTCTTGGCGCCCATGAAGACCGAAACGCGGCCGAAGTCGACGCGTATGGGCTGTACGTTTGAACCAAGCTTGTTCTCAATGAATCCCATATCGATCATCCTTCGTCAGTCGAAATCCTGCCGCGCGTCGTGCCCCTGGACCCATGTCCGCCTTCCTCGCCGGCTCGCATCATAACGTCTGTTGCAATAAATGTAGCTGCGGCATGCATCACGACGCGCGCAGCAAGGTTCGCCAGGTGCTGCCGGCCGGATCGCTCATCGGCGCGATGTAGCGGTCGAACGTCATGGTCTGACGCGCCGGCTCCTCGTATCGCGGCCAGGCCAGCAGGCCGCCGGCATTCGGATCGCCGGTGCGGGCGAAGCCGGCCCAGTAGGCGCGCATGGTACGGCTGATGTGGCCGTAGTCGGCATCCGTCGCGCCGCGGAACATCGGGGCCTGCGCCCATGCCTCGCGGGCGCCGAACAGGAACGGCAGCTCGATGCAGTGGCTGGCGCCGAAGTCGGTGGCCGGCGACGGCCAGTTGAACTGGTAGACGAAGGCGGCACGGCCGGCCCGGGCCTGATGTCGCGCCAGCGCCAGGGCGGGCGCGATGAAGCGACGGTCGCTGGCGGCATCGGCATGCAGCGCGCCGGCATCGCGGTAGCCGCGCAGCGCCTCGTATTCGGCCATCAGGGCCTCGGCCCTGTCGCCGAACTCGGCGTGCAGGGCCGCGCGCAGCTGGTCGCGGGTCATGGCCTTGAAGGCAGGATCGATGGCCGAGAAGACGCTGCACTCCTCGCGCGTGTAGCCCACGATCATGGGGCACCACGACGCCGCGCCGGCCGCCGTCGCTTCCAGCAGCGGCGCCTTCAGCAGATCGCCGTCCAGGCAGGGCACGAAGGGCGGCGTCGAATCGCCGGGGCCGCGCGCGAAATGCTGCGCCACGGCGCGCGCCGACACCAGCAGCCTGTCGACCGGCACGGCACGCAAGGCCTCGGCCTGCGGCCTGACGCCCAGCGCATCGGCAAAGATGCGGCCGCGCTCCTCGGCGCGTGCCGGCGGCTCGGGCTCGAGCCCGTAGGGGCCGCTTTGCAGGATGGCGCGCCGGAACAGCGAGCGCCCCTCCTCCGACACGACCAGCGCCAGCACCGCGAAGGCGCCCGCCGACTGGCCGGCGATGCACACCGAGTCGGGATCGCCGCCGAACGCGGCGATGCAGCGCTGCACCCAGCGCAGGCTGGCGCGCTGATCGTGCAGGCCGAGATTGCCGTCGCTGACGCCGGCCAGCCGCAGATAGCCCAGCGCCCCCAGCCGGCTGTTGACCGACACCACGACGACGCGGCCGGTGCGCGCCAGCGCCGCGCCGGCATACCACGGCAGCGACCCGGCACCGCTCATGAAGGCGCCGCCGTGGAACCACACCAGCACCGGCACCTTCTCGCCGCCGAGGTCGGCGGGCGCCCAGACCGTGAGGCTCAGGCAATCCTCGCCCTGGGTGCCGGCGCTGGGCCCCATGGCGATCTCCAGCCGCGAGGGCAGCTGCGGCGGAATCGGGCCGTCGGCGCCGGCGTCGACGGTCTCGTCCGACAGCGGCAGCGGCTCGGGCCGGGCAAAACGGCGCGGCCCGACCGGGGCTTGGGCGTAGGGCACGCCACGGAAGACGTCGAGATCGCCATCACGACGCCCGACGAAGCGGCCGAAGGGAGTCGTTGCCACGGGCTTCATGTACGTCATGCCTGTCCCTCTCCGCTGCCGGCTGCTCATGGTTGTCCTCCGGTTGATCCCTAACCTTGCCGGGAAACCTGAAACGGTCCAGTCTGCGGCTGCGTTCATCCGTGAAAATGTCATCCGGGGCGCGGTCGCACGGATGTTTGCCCCGATCGCGTACGGGCTACCTGAGCACGCTTGCGTGTCGTCCGGTCCTGAGGCCGGGCGGCGTCTGGCTGTTGGCAACCCAAGCCATCCAATCAAGGGAGGAACAGGCGATGGAACGACGCGCTTTCCTGGCGGGCACGGCCGCGGCTGCTGCCGGCTTCATGGTCAGGACCGCACAGGCGGACACGCTTCCGCTCGGCGATCTTCCAAACTGGCGCTACCCCGACCCTCGCGTCGAGGTGCTCGACAAGCGGTTCAAGGCCAAGGTCGGCAATGCCGCCATCGAACGGATCGCCACCGGATTCCGATGGGCCGAGGGCCCGGTCTACGTCCGCGACTATCGCTGCCTGATCTGGAGCGACATCCCCAACAACCGCATGATGCGCTGGAACGAGGAGGACGGGCATCTCAGCATCTTTCGCCAGCCGTCGAACTACACCAACGGCAATACGCGCGATCGCCAGGGCCGGCTGCTGAGCTGCGAGCACGATTCGCGCCGCCTCGTCCGCACCGAGCATGACGGCACGATCACGGTGCTGATGGACAGCTTCGACGGCAAGAAGCTGAACGCCCCCAACGATGTCGTCGTGGCCTCCGACGACTCGATCTGGTTCACCGATCCGGGCTACGGGATCTTCGGGTTCTACGAAGGTCACAAGGACACATCCGAACAGCCGCCGCGCGTCTACCGCGTCGACGGCAAGACCGGCAAGGCGTCGATCGTGATCGACAGCTTCGACAAGCCCAATGGGCTTGCCTTCGCGCCGGACGAGAAGAAGCTCTACGTCATCGACACCGGCCTCACCCATGGCGGCCGCTCCAACATGCGCGTCCTGGACGTGGACATCGGCACCGGCAAGGTGACGGCCGACAAGGTCTTCGCCGAGAACTTCGCGCCGGGCTTCACCGACGGCGTGCGAATCGATGTCGACGGCAATGTCTGGTGCAGCATGGGATGGGCCGATCCGAAGGAGGATGGGGTCCGCATCTATGCCCCGACAGGCGATCTCATCGGCAAAATCCACATTCCGGAGACCTGCGCCAACCTGTGCTTCGGCGGACCGAAGCGGAACCGGCTGTTCATCTGCGGCAGCACCTCGGTCTATGCCACCTACGTGGAGACCCAGGGCGCGCTCGTCCCGTAGTCGCCAACTTTGACCACAAGGGTCGAAGCGGCGCATGGTGGCGGGATCAGACGCTGGTGACGCGCCACCTGGTGGCGCGTCACACTGTGTGATCTCTGTGTCTCTGTACTACTGACCTCAAGAATCTTCGCAAGCCGCGATGATTTTTGTAGCCTTCATGGTGAGCACAGGTGAATGCGAAGCATTCACCGAGTCGAACCATGAAGGCGTCGCACGGGCAGTGGTGCGCCGCTTCATGGTTCGACAGGCTCACCATGAAGCGCTTTCCCCGCATTTGGTTGCGGCCAGAGCTGCGCTGTGTCTCTGTGGTTTGCCTTCCTGGCGCTGCAGGCGAGCGCACTGCCGCCTTGCTGTCAGCCCGGCGCGTCGCCGGGTCCGAACGGGTGGCGCCGCAGGCCGGCGACGATGGCGAAATAGTCGGGATCGTCGGCGGCGATCAGGCCGTGGCGCACGAAGAAGTCGATCAGCACCAGGTTGCAGTTGTACTTGAAATCGAACGTGTCGCGCACGCGCGCGATCACGTCGGCGACCGGCCACAGCTCGAAGGATTCGGCCTCGCCGTCGTTGCTGCGGCAGATGAAGCCTTCGGGCAGCTCCAGGTCGAAGACGTATTGCACGTCGGGCTTCAGCTCCATGCCTGACTGGTGGCAGTAGGTGATGGCGCCGACGGCCTTCGCCTGCCGCGCGATCCCGACCGGGATCGAGGCCTCCTCGAAGCATTCCTTGACCACGTTCTGCAGCAGGCCCAGGCCCTCGGGATGGCCGCCGGCCACGGTGTTGTCGAGCATGCCGGGATAGGTCGGCTTGTCGCGCGCCCGGCGCGGCACCCAGACATGCAGGCCATCGGCGCGGCGGACATAGCCGGTGAGGTGCACGCCGAAAGCACGCACGCCGAAATACGGCACCGCCGCGCGCTCCATCGCCATCAGCGCCGGCCGCTTCAGGTCGGGCGTCACCGGGTAGCGCTCGTCGCGCCAGGCGGAGAACCAGCCCTCGCGTGCCAGATCGCGCAGGAAGGCGCCGACCGCTTCCGTGCGCCGCTGCGGCGCCGACAGAGCCTCGGACAGATGCCAGAAGTCGGCGCCCGGGGTGAAGAGATCCGGCCGCCTGCCCAGGACGGCGGCAAAATCGCGATGCACCCAGCCGGCGCGCGCCGCGCCAATCAGCCAGGGCTGAAACTGCGAGAGGTCATGCGCGTTGCAGCGCGCGATATGGTCAAGGAAGGACATCGCCTACCCTTACCAGCTGGCGGCGCCATCGTCTTCACGGCGTGCGCACCGCCTCACGTGGACCACTTGACAATGTAGCCACATGTGGCCACAATCATGACCATGAGGACCGTGTCCATTCGCGATGCCAAGAACCGCCTGACCGAGCTGGCCCGCGAGGTGGAACGCGGCGAGACGATTGTCGTTACCCGCAATGGCCGGCCGGTCTTCGATCTCGTGCCACACAGCAAGCGCGGCGGCTTGAACCTCGCCGCCGGCGAGGCTTATCTGAGGGCGAAGGGGATCAAGAGCCCGGTGCCCTTCATCGCGGAGGATTTCGATGCGCCGCTTCCGGAGGACTTTCTTCTCCGCAAGCTGCCCCGCCCTCGATGAGAGTCCTTCTTGATACGCATGTTGTCCTGGGACTGCTGCGGCGGAGCCTGGGAAAGCAGCATCCCGACATCGCGCGCCGCCTCGCCGATCCATCGATCACGGGCTTTGTCAGCGTCGCCAGCCTCTGGGAAGCTGCGATCAAGACTCGGCTTGGAAAGTTGGACCCTGGCATGCCGCTCCAGGACATCGCCGGGTATCTCGACGCGCTCGGGATTTCCATCCTGCCGATCCAGACGAGCCACGTGGTCGTTGCTGCTGTCCCCGAACCGGATACCCGCGATCCGTTTGATCGCCTCCTGCTGGCTCAATGCCAGGTCGAAAACCTGAAGCTCGTGACGGTGGACCGCGCGCTGTTCACTCATCCCTTGGCATTGATGACCTAGTGCTGATCGCGCTGGTGCGGATCATCAGTTAGTCAATCAGCCAGCCGTGGACCAATTCCAACGATCGACGCTGCACCGATCCGGGGCATGCTCCATGGCGCTTTTCCGGCGTGATCCTGATGCAGTACCTTCGCTCGTCACTCGTCGCTAGCAGGGGTGTCCCATGAAGTATGTGGTTAGAGGTCCGAGAGGATTTCTGGCGCCCCCACGCTGATGAAGTTCAGTGGACCAAGGACAAGCGATGGCGATGCAGTACGGCGAAGGCGTTCAGTTGCTGCCATATGACAAGGCATGACCGAAGGTAGCCGCCGATGCGGTTCGTCCGATCCGTCGCCATCCACACCCTGTTGCCGCCAGCGCCGTTGCCTTCATCGCCGCTGCGGCAGCAGAGCCGCGCGTCATCACAGGCACTGTCACGCATGTGCGGAATGGTGACACCATCGTGGTCGGAACCACGGGCTGGGCCGCGACTGCCCGCACTTTCTCCCATGGCGGTTAGGCCGCTCTTTGATCAGTCGCGTGCGGTCGCGGCGATGTCGCTGCCGGCCTACTACTTCAGGCGCTGATGACTGTGGCCGGTTGATCCGGTCGAACCATCAGTCTTTGCCTCGTCGGCTTCAGCTTGCGGGAGTTGCGACGCTGAAAGGCGCTGGTACCAAGCCGGCGCCGATGGCCGCCTGAAGCCTTTGATGATCCAGCCGGCTGGTAACGCCGACCAGCCATCCCCCTACCAGCAGGATCACGGGAAGGGTGAGCGTGCGGGTGATGACGTACCAGATGAATGTCCATCGGGCATCGATATACTGGGCTTCCTTGTCGATGGCGCAATCAGCCCACGTGTTGAAATCTGCCTTGCTGTCGTGGAGCGCGTCGCACCAAGCCATGGCCCGTTGCTGGGTGGACTCGAACACATCGGACCACCCGGGTACGTCGCGACCCCCCCACAGGCTGAAGCCGACAAGGCAAAGGCTGACGATCAGCCAGAGCCGGAAAAAGCCGACTCGCCAGTTCATGGATTGATCGGTACCCCCTCTGTCAGCGGGGCGATTGTATCACAGCTGCCAACCAAGATCGGCCGTGTGCTGCTCGCATTGGGGAATTTCCGCCTCTACTCGTTCCACGCGGTCGCGCGCACAGGAAGTCGATCGTGATTAGACCATGAGCCGGGCCGCAGAAATGGCGGAAAGTACGGGTTGTCGCGAGCTCTATAACGGCAGGAGTTCAAGTTTGGGCGCGCTGATCGGACCGGACTTGCGAACTTCGCCGCCGAGATAGCTTTCGGGCGATCTCCTTGAACCAGGCCTGCCCGACCGCGCCAGCGTGGTGGTGGTGGTGGTGGTGGTTTTCAGGCTCATAGGTCCGCTCTCTTGAGAATGTGCGCCTGCTATAGCAGGCGCTTGTTGAGCCGGGTGGCGATGTGGCGAAGGCTGGAGGGTGCTGATGCCAGACTTTGCCGTCGAGAGTGGCGCCGCCTTTCTCCCCCTCGATCTTTGCGCGGCCGGTTTTCGGATCTCGCACGATGCCGGCCTCGCGCTCGCCGCGGCGGATGGCGCGGCGCACGCGATCAATGTGCAGAGAGGCCTTGCTCTCGCGATAGAGCGGATTGTTGGTAAGCGCTGTTGTGAGCCCACCTTGGCTTAGGCCTGTCTGATTTCCGATGATGCCGGTCCTCAAGGAGGCATTGGGCATCATCTCTTCGCCGGCAGCGACGGCGGCGCCGAGCCCTGGGTCATCCTTGTGCCGCTCATTGAGACCTGCAAGCTCAACGCCATCGACCCCGAGGCCTATCTCGCCTGGCTCTTCGGCAAGCTCGCTCATCCGCGGCGCCTGGCCGACGTCGACGAGCTGCTGCCCTGGGCTTACGCGGCCCCTCTCAAAGCCACCCGCGCTGTCTCGGCTGCCGCGTAGGCCCGCGGCCGGCCTGTGGTGCCGGAACAACGCTTACGCTTAGGGTCTGACGCGAAACGAACGCGTCAAGGTGGGGGTCGCTGCCGTGGCGCGATGATCTAGTTCCAGTCGCCGTGGAAGGCATGGTGCTGGAGGTTGAGGGTGGCCATCTCGGCGTCGCTGACCTCGATGCCTTTGGGGTAGCGGCCGCGGTCGATGTCGCAGGCGACGGTGAGGCCGGTCGCGGTGGTTGTGGCACTGATCAGCTGGATGATGACCTGATGGCTGACGAGCGGCTTGCCGCGCCAATTCTGCGAGATGTAGGCGAAGAGGCGATGCTCGATCTTGTTCCACTTGCTGGTGCCGGGCGGCAGATGAGCGACCGTCACGGCCAGCCCGGTCTCGTCGGCAAAGCGCTGCAGCTCGCGCTTCCAGAGGCGGACGCACACACCGTTGCTGCTGCCGCAGTCGGCGGTGATGGTGAGGCGCCGGGCCCGGGGATAGCGCGCCGTGCCCAGCCGCTGCCACCAGCGCCGGATGCTCTCGACCGCGAAGGCCGCGGTATCGGCATCGATCCCAACATTGATCCAGCCGGCATTGGCGGCGATGTCGTAGACCCCATAAGGGGCGACCCTTGCCCAAGCTCTTGATCTCGAAGTCGTGAACCCGCACCGCCTCGGGATCGCCGGCCCGACGCAGCTCGCGACCGCCATTCTTGAAATCGCCGACCAACTCCTTCTTCTTGGTGTCGACCGAGATCGCCGGCTCGCCGGCGACGATCGTCGCCTTCACCACGGCATTGATGTGCGCGAACTGCGCGTCGCGGTCGGGATGGTTGGTTCCCTCCCGGGTCTTGCGGTTCGCCTGACAGCTGTACTTCAGCTCGCGCAGCAAAAGCCCGACCAGCTTCTGGCTCACCTCGAAGCCTTGCCCGCGCAAGGCCGCCACAAGGTGGCGCTGGCTCCCCTGCGCTGGGTGAGCCGCAGCCAGCGCAGGGGAGCCTGCGGATCGCCGCGGATCGCGTCCTCGATCAGCCCTTCCAGGGCCGCCACCAGTCCCGGCTGGCGCTCCACCGCCCTCTTGCGCCCGGCGCCGCCACGACGCACCCGCCGACCAAGCGCGTTGCTCGCCGTCTTCAGCTCGGCAATACCCCGATTGATCGTGCTGCGCGCGATCCCCGTCGCCGCTGCACCGCCGTCACGCCGCCATACCCAAACGCGATCGCCTCGTTCGCCGCATACAACCGGCGCCCGCGCTCGTCGAGGAACGGCTCGATCCGCGCAAACTGCGCTTGAAGGCGGGCAATATCGATCACCCATCCAACATATCGCCATCGCACCGCCCACGGCAGCCATATCTCGATTCCATCCTGGCGTTCTTACCGCCCGATCGATTCGACAATTTCGCGGCGGATCCTTACCAGCTGACGGCGCCACCGTCTTCACGGCGCGCGCCGCCCCGGCGACAGACAAAGCCTGTGGCAAAAGGATTCTTCGTTTCCAACCTGCGGCCTACAGGGCGTTGACGACGCAAAGCATGATGCAATCGACAGCATTGCAGGCTGCTGTATTTGCACACTCCAGAATCCTACCTGGAGAGGGCATGCTGCACCGGCCAAGAACGATTGGAAGATCTTCTGCGGCAGCGGTCCTATCAAGGATCCGATGGCGGCCGCCATCATTTCCACGGAGGAAAAAATACAACCGAAACCGGACGAAATGGCGCTGGCACCACTTGTTATCGTCATAGTATCTGCGGCAGTGGTGCCCTGGCACATCCCTGGATATGCAAGGGAAACGGTTCGTGTGAGTCTGGTTCGGTGCCGTCGCGTGCTCACCTCAAGCCTCCCCGATCACGCGCGCGAGCATCGCTCAGCGTCCCTGCCATCGATGACGTCCCGCCGCGGTTGGGCCGCGAAGAATTTCCGCACGCCCAAAAGCTGGCCGCGCGGCGGCCGGTGACAGTCGGGCCGTCCACCGCCATGCGAGCCGTGGCGCCGGAAAGATCGGAGCGGATCCGCGCCATGCTGCGCGAGCACAAGGTGCGCGCCCGCATCTTCGGCGGCAGCGCATTGAGCGATCCGGGCTGGACGATGCTGCTCGACCTCATGCTGTCGCATCTCGAGGGCCGGCAGACATACCTGACCAGCCTGTGCGTCGCCTCGGGCCTGCCGACGACCAACGCCAAGAGGCGCGTCACACAGCTGATCACTGACGGCCTGGTGCAGCGCGAGAACGACCGGTCCGACCGGCGACGGGTGCTGCTCACGCTGACGGACCGCGGCCTGGAAGGTTTGTCGGCGTATCTCGACCAGATCGAGCGCCGCTGAGGCCGTCGCGTCCGTCAGCGCCCGCCGGCCGCGACCGGCTTCGCCTCCCGGATCAGCAGCCCGCCCTGCCACCGTCGCGCCAGGACGACCGCCGCGACGAGCCCGATCACCGTCAGCACCGTCATCGCCAGGTAGGCCTGCGTGCCGACCCGCTCGTAGAGCACGCCCGACACCTGATAGATCAGCGCCACCGGCAATCCGTTGGCGAGGCCGTAGTAGAGGCTCTGGGCCAGGGTCATGGCGCCGGCCGGCACCGCACGCTGCAGGAACGTCATCGCCGCCAGATGCGTGGCGCCGAACGTGAGGCCGTGCAGCGCCTGCAGCACCAGCAGCGCCGGCAGCGATTCGCCCAACACCGGCATCAGGGTCCAGCGCACGATGCCGGCACCGGCGCCCAGCAGCATCATGCGCACCGCGCCCAGGCGCGCCGTCACCGCGGCGGCGAAGAAGAACAGCGCGATCTCGGCCAGGATGCCCTCGGCCCAGAGCACGCTGATCATGCCGTCGCTGATGCCGGCCGCGCGCCAGGCGATGGTGCCGAAGCTGTAGACGACGGCGTGGCTGGCCTGCGTGCAGCCCACCGCGATCAGGAACAGCACGAAGGCCGGCTGCCGCAGCAGGTCGCGCGCCGCAACCGCCCGCGGCGGCGCGCTTGCCGACGGCGGGTCCGGCCGCGCCGGCATCGGCAGCCACAGGATGCAGGGCGCCAGCAGCAGCGCGCCGATCAGCGACAGGTAGAGCACCCAGGGCACGCCGATGCCGGCCACCGCGGTGCCGGCCGCGACGGCGCCGGCGATGAAGGCCACAGAGCCCCAGACGCGCACGCGGCCATAGTCGAGGCCGTGCTGGCGCGTGGCGTTGACGGCCACGCCCTCGCCCAGCGACAGCAGCGGATGCCAGGTCGCGCCCCACACCAGCGTCGCCAGCCACAGCGGCCAGAAGCCGTAGGCCCATTCCTGCGCCGCCAGCGCCGCCACGGCCGCGGCCAGCAGCGCCAGCATCAGCGGCCGCTGGCGCGCCATGCGATGCGCCAGCCAGCCGATGGCCAGGGTGGCCACGACCGTGACCAGCTGCCGGCTCATGTAGATCGTGCCGATCTGGGCTGCATCGGCGCCGTGCGACTGCAGCCACACCGACCAGTAGCTCATGCCGACGCCGGCAACGAAGAAATAAGCGGCGCCGTATGAGGCCAGACGCAGCGCGATCATGGTCTCCCCCCGCCGCCCGCGAAGCGGGGGGGAGAGCTCACGCCGCGAACTCGGCGCGGACCTTGGCGGTGTGCTCGCCCAGGGCGGGGACCTTGGCCAGGGGCTGGACAGCGCCGTCGACCGTGGCGGCCAGGGACGGCAGCGAGACCATGCCCTGGTCGGTCGCGATGGTCGTGCGCCGCACCTGCGGGTGCGTCGCCAGATCGCGCAGCGCGCTGACGCGGGCATAGGCGATCTGCGCCGCGTCGAGCCTGGCGGTGATGGTGTCCCAGGTGTGGCGGCGGAAGACCTCGCTCACGATGGCATTGGTCTCGTCGCGCACGGCGTTGCGGGCGGCATTGGTGGCGAAGCGCGGATCCTTCACCATGTCGGGCCGGTCGAGCACGCCGGTGCACAGGCGCAGCCACTCCTTGTCGTTCTGGATCGAGATCAGGATCGGCACCTCGTCGCCCGTCGGGTAGATGCCGTAGGGCGCGATGAAGGGATGCGTCAGCCCCAGCCGCGGCCAGTCGTAGGAATCGTATTCCCACGACATCAGCGGAATCGCCATCCACTCGGCCATCGACGAGAACAGCGACACGTCGATATGCCGGCCCTGCCCGGTGCGCGCCCGCGCCAGCAGCGCCTCCAGGATGGCGGCATGAGCGTACATGCCAGTGCCGATATCGGTGGCCGAGATGCCGACGCGGCCGGGCGCGTGCGGCGAGCCGGTGATCGAGGCCAGGCCCGATTCGGCCTGCACCAGGAGATCGTAGGCCCGCCTTTCGCGGTAGGGACCGAAATCGCCGTAGCCGGAGATGTCGACCGTGATCAGCCGCGGGTGGCGGGCGCGCATATCGGCGGCGCCGAAGCCGGCGCGCGACGCGGCGCCCGGCGCCAGGTTCTGGATCAGCACGTCGGCCTTGGCGATCATGCGCTGCAAAAGCGCCAGGTCGCCGGGCTGCTTGAAGTCGAGGCAGACCGACTCCTTGCCGCGATTGAGGAAGACGAAATAGGCGCTCTGGCCATGCACGTGATGATCGTAGCCGCGCGCGAAATCGCCCTCGGGCCGCTCGATCTTGATCACCCGCGCGCCGGCGTCGGCCAGGCGGGCTGCGCAATAGGGCGCCGCGACAGCCTGCTCGACCGAAATCACCAGGACGCCATCCAGCGCACCGGACATGATGGTACTCTCCGCCTGTAGGAAAAAATGCGATGCGGCCGGCACCATGCCGGCCGCGGGACGGTTTGACAATTGCCCCCGGCGCATGACCGAGGCCATAGTCGGCACATGGTACAGCTTACCGCCGAGGAGCAGGCGCTGCGTGACGGTCGCGAGGGACCTGCAGCGGCGCTGGCACTGCGGATTGTGGCCGAGGCTGCCCGCATGCTGGGCGCCGAGCGCCTGGTGCCGATCGAGTCGGCGCATATCGACGGCTGCCTGTACCATGGCGATTCCGGCACGCTGTTCGCAGAGCGGCTCGTCGCCGGCGACGGCCGGGTACGGGTGCCGACGACGCTCAATGTCGGCGCGCTGGACCTGCTGCATCCCGAACGGGCGCGCCTGGAGGCCCACCAGGCCGCCATGGCCCGGCGCATGATGGACGCCTACATGGATCTCGGCTGCCGGCCGACCTGGACCTGCGCGCCCTACCAGGCCGGCCACCGGCCGGCGCCGGGCACGCATGTCGCCTGGGGCGAAAGCAATGCCGTCGCCTTCTGCAATTCGGTGTTGGGCGCCCGCAGCGAACGCTACGGCGACTATCTCGACATCTGCGCCGCGCTGGCGGGACGCGCGCCCGACACCGGCCTGCACCGCGACGAGAACCGCCGCGCCACGCTGCTGATCGACACGGGCGGCCTCGATCCGCGCCTGATGGCGGAGGATGCGTTCTATCCCGTGCTCGGCGCCTGGCTGGGCGCCACCGCCGGCGCCACGATCGCCGCCATCGACGGCCTGCCCGCCGGGCTGTCCGACGACCGGCTGAAGGCGCTGTGCGCCGCCGCGGCCACGACCGGCGCCGTCGGCCTGTTCCACATCATCGGCACCACGCCCGAGGCGCCCGACATCGCGACCGCCTTCGGCGGCGCGCCGCCGGCCGGGACGATCCGGCTGACCGGCGCGATGCTGCACGCCGCGCGCGACCGGCTGTCGACGGCCGAGCCGGCGCGCGGCGCTGCGATCGATGCCATCGCCATCGGCAGCCCGCATCTGTCGGTCGACGAGTTCTGGCGGCTGCTGCGGCTGCTGGACGGACGGCGCAGCCGGCTGCCGTTCTATGCCTGCACCGGCCGGCACACCATCGACAAGCTGGAAGAGTTCGGCCTGATGGACGAGGTCAAGGCCGCCAACGTCACGGTGGTCGCCGACACCTGCGTGGTGGTGACGCCCATCCTGCCGCCGGGCGGCGGCGTGCTGCTGACGAACTCCGGCAAGTTCGCTCACTACAGTCGCCCCAACACGGGCTACGACGTCGTCTACGGCTCGCTGTCGGACGTCGTCGAGACGGCGGTGGCCGGCCGCCTGGTGCGCGACGAGGCGCTGTGGCGATGAGCGGCAGCCGGGTCCTGGCCTTCCCCGTCGCGCGCGCCGATGTGGTGCAGCGCGGCGCCGCGGCGGGGCGCGCGCTGAAGATCGATACCCTGAGCTTCTGGGGCGGCGTCGACCCGGCCACCGGCCGGCTGAGCGACCCCGCCACCGCCCATCATGGCGAAGCCCTGGCCGGCCGTGTGCTGCTGGTGGCCGAGCCGCGCGGATCCTCGTCGTCCAGCGCCGTGATGCTGGAGCTGCTGCGCACCGGCCGCGCGCCCGCCGCCGTGGTGCTGGGCCGCATCGATGCCATCCTCGGGCTGGGCATTGTCGTTGCCCGCGAGATGAGCTGGCCGACGATCCCGCTGTACCGCCTGCCCGCCGACGCGCAGGCCAGGATCCCGGACGGCGCCGCGCTGCGCATCAACGCCGACGGCGTGATACGGCTGGCGTGATTGCTCCCTCTCCCGCATGCGGGAGAGGGAGGGGCCCGTCGCGCGCAGCGCGATGGGAGGGTGAGGGGCACAAGTCGAGGTGATCGGCGTCGAGTCCGGACGCCCTCATCCGGCCGCCGCGTCGCGGCGGCCACCTTCTCCCGCAAGCGGGAGAAGGAATCACGGCCGCACGGCGGTCACCTCGATCTCGACCAGCCAGCCGGGATTGACCAGGCCGGCGACCTGCATCACCGAGCGCGCCGGCAGGTTGGGCTGCTCGGCGGTGCCGAAGAACTGCTTGTAGCCGTCCATGAAGCCGGCGAAGTCCATGCCGCCCTTGGCCGGATCGCCGACCAGGAACACCTGCATCTTCACGACGTCGCGCATCGACAGGCCAAGCCGCTTCAGCGTCCCTTCGATGGCCTTCAGCACGCCGACCGTCTGGGTCCTGGTGTCGCCATAGGCGGCGACCGTGTTGCGGGCCGCCTTGTCGTCGGCCACCGGCGGCACCGCGCCGCTGACATAGACCGTGGTCTTGCCGGCCGGCACCTCGACAGCGAGCGCGATCGGAAAATCCGAGCTCGGGATCTTGTGCCGCGTGATGTCCTGCGCGACGGCGGGCAGCGCGCCGCACAGCAT
Source organism: Vineibacter terrae (assembly GCF_008039615.1). Taxonomy (GTDB): domain Bacteria; phylum Pseudomonadota; class Alphaproteobacteria; order Reyranellales; family Reyranellaceae; genus Vineibacter; species Vineibacter terrae. The sequence continues at coordinate 28,625 of NZ_VDUZ01000062.1, forward strand.
GGCGGCGACGACGGCGGTCCTGGCGAACGGGGCGATGGTCATGTCTGTCCTCGCAGGAGGTGAGCGCTATCGCACCGCCTTTACATCGTCGGGCGATACCTTGTCCTGGTAGTCGTTGCCCAAATGGCTGCGCACGTAGTTGACGACGGCGGCAACCTGCTCGTCGTCGAGGTACGGGCCGAAGGGCGGCATGCCCCGCAGGCCGTTGAGGACGACAAAGACCGGATAGCCGCTGGCTTCCAGCTTCTCGTTGCGCGCCAGCGCCGGGTACTTGCCGGCGCCGGTGGCGCCCTGCCCCTCAGGCATATGGCAGCCCTGGCAGATGCTGCGGAACAGCACCTCGCCATCCTTTGGCAGGAAGCGCTGGTTGCTGGCGAAGGTGCCGTCGGACGGCTGGGCCATGGCGTCCGATGCCAGGACGAGCGCCAGCAGCGCCGAGGATACCGGTGGAACGACGCGCGGCATGGTGGGTCTCCTACCGGCTTGCCATCACGCGCTGGTGCAGGCGCGTGACCGTGTCGATGGCGGACAGCACGGCGCCCTCCTGCCAGGCCGGCAGGTAGGAGGCGTGCTCGCCGGCAAGCGCGATGCGGCCATCGATCTGGCACAGGTTCTGGTAGTGGATCTTGCGCGCCGCATCGCTCCACTGCCCGTAGCAGCCGAGCGTGCCCGGCACGCGGTGCCACGCCACGGCCATGCCGCTGTCGAACTCGTCGCGGTATTGCGGGTGGATCTGCGCACCCCACTCGACCGCCTTCCTGACCCGCTCGGCCGGCGGCAGCGCGGTGAACTCGTAGGCGAAGGGCGCGTCGAAGACATAGGCGCCCAGCACCACGGCCTTGCCGCGATCGCCGTAGCCGTGGTTGGGATAGCCGATCAGCCCGATCGGCAGGTCGGTGTAGCTGATGCCGCCGTAGATCGCGTCGTCCTGCTCCCAGAAGCGGCGCTTGAACTGCAGGCCGATCTTGATCGCGGAGCCATAGGGCACGGCGCTGATGGCATCGGCCATCGCGGCGCCGACATTGATCTCCATCTGGCTGAGGATCGACAGCGGGATGGTGCAGATGCACCACTGCGCGCTCGCGGTCCGCGGGTTGTCGCCCGTCCTGCTGTCCCGGTAGCGGACGGTGACCTGCCCGTCATCCTGTCGGATCGAGGTGACCTTGGCGTTGAGCTGGATGACGTCGTCGCCCACCGCGCGGGCGAAGGCCTTGGCGATCATGTCCATGCCGCCGACCGGCTGGAGCAAGGTGGTGTGGAACTCGTAGAGATTGCCGGTCGCCAGATAGCGCCACAGGCCCGATTTCAGGAGGTCGCCCAGCCCGACGGGCTGCGACACCTCCGGCTCCGCCGACAGTCCGCCGCCCGGGTCGCGGGCATAGCCGCGCCGGTCGCTGGTGCGCAGGCTGGCCCGGTAGGTGAAGTTCTGGTTCAGCGCGCCCCAGCGACGCAGCGCCTCCAGCAGGATCTCCTTGTCCTCGCGCGAGACCATGTCGTCGAGCTTGTCCTGGCTGACGGCCTTGCCGAGCAGCTCGGCGACATGGCCGTGGAAGTCGGACAGCACATGGCGCAGGCGCTGCTTCTGGCCGCCGAAGGCGCGCTGGCCGTGCAGCCAGGCGTTGTAGTTCACCTGCACGAAAGGCTCGAGCGCCACGCCCAGGCGATGGCAGTAGTCGAGAAGCGCGTAATGGTGATAGGGGATCCGCCACGGACCGGGATTGAGGTAGAGGTCCTTGTCGAAGTCGCAGCGCTGCTCGGCGCCGCCCAGCTCGGTGTAGCGGTCGCCGCCGCGCAGGCTCCAGCAGCGGCCGCCGATGCGGTCGGCATACTCCAGCACCTGGACCTTGTAGCCTGCCTTGCGCAGCTCCAGCGCCGCGGTCAGGCCGGCCAGGCCGGCGCCCAGGATAAGCACCGATGCGCCTCTGGGATCGCCGTCGAGCTTGAGCGGCCCCTTGTGCGGCGAGTCGGCCGCGAAGCCCAGGCTCGCCATCGCCTGGTACATCACGGCGCTGCCGGCCAGCGTGCCGATCAGGGTCAGCAGGTCGCGCCGGCTGACCGGTGGTTCCGTGTCGCTCATCGTGTCGCTCCCCTCTTCCTCCCCGTCTAGCCGAGGGCTATCGCATATGCTGCCGTTCACCCCTCGCCCCGCGGCAGCGGGGAGAGGGAGGGGCCCATCGCGAAGCGATGGGACGGTGAGGGGTACGAGCGATCAGTCCCTGTTTTTGCCGCATGGCTTGATCGTTCCCACCCCTCACCTTCCCATGCCTTCGGCATGGGCCCCTTCCTCTCCCCGCTCTCGCGGGGCGAGGAGACATGCATCGCCCTGCCATCTAGCCGGAGGGGGCCGGTTCGGGTGTCAGTGCCGCCAGTGCGGATCGGTCTTGTCGAGCTTGCGCAGCAGGGCGGCGAACTCGAGGTCGCCGATCCCGATTTTCGATTCGCGCTGCGAGAACGCATCCATGTCGGCGCCCGAGCGGCGTGCCGCCTGATCGTCGAGCACGCGCAGGCGGCCGGCGGCGGCGGCATCGATCTGGATCTGGCAGGCGCGCTCCAGGCGCCACAGGCGCAGGAACGCCTCGGGCACGCTGCTGCCGGTCACCAGCAGGCCGTGGTTGCGCAGCAGCATCGCCTGGTTGTCGCCGAGATCGGCCTGCAGCCGCGACCGCTCGTCGAGATCGAGGCTGGGTCCTTCGTAGTCGTGGCTGGACAGACGGCCGGTGAAGCCGGTCGACACCATCGAGATCGGCAGCAATCCCTCCTCCAGCGCGCAGACGGCCATGCCGGCGCGCGTGTGGGTGTGCATCACCACCTTGTGGCGCGCGGCATTGGCCATGTGGATCGCCGAGTGGATCACGAAGCCGGCATGGTTCACGGGATAGTTGGTCGGCTCGACGGCGGTGCCGTCGACATCGATCTTCACCAGGTTCGAGGCGGTGACCTCGTCATAGTTCAGGCCGTAGGGATTGATCAGGAAATGCAGCTTGTCGCCCGGCACGCGCGCCGTGAGATGGCCGTAGATCAACTCGGTCCAGCCGAGCTGGTCGACCAGGCGGTAGGCGGCGGCAAGCTGCCGGCGCAGCACCCACTCGCCCTGCTCCGGCGGCAGGGCATAGACATCGATTCCGGTCAGCGGCAGGTCCATCGAATCCCCCCAGCGCCAGCATGTCCGGCGTGATCGTACGCCCAACCCGAGCACCCGTACATGGGCTGGGCAGGCCAGGACGGTCCTCTGGGACTTCAAGATGCTGCGGTTTGATGGTATAAAGACCCCACGTCATGGTGGTCTACAACAATGCCGGCCGACCGGCTTCCGAGATGAGTCCCGCCCCGATGCATCGACGCTCCTTCATGCTTTCGTCGCTGGCGACGGCCGGCAGCCTGCTGCCCGGCATGGCCGCCGCGGTGCCCGCGCCGCCCGCCAAGGGCTGGGGCTACGACTCCTATCTCGCGGCAATGAAGGCCTGCGACCGGCCCACGACGCTGACCCGCGAGCAGTTCGATGTGGTGCGCGGCCGGCGCAGGGGCGCGCTGGCCACGATCGAGAGCGTGCTCAAGGCGCATTTCGGCGAGGCCGACCCCAACGTGCTGCGCGCCTTCGACGAGGTGCCGCGCGAGTTCTACCACTACGATTTCGCGGCCCGCTCGGCCTTCGCCACCGTCGCCTACGAGCAGACGTCCAAGCCCTGGCGCATCGGCTTCGGCTCGGCGCTGTCGGATTATCGCGGCCAGGCCTACATGACGCAGCTGTGCAAGCCGACGGCCGACAGCGTGGCGCTGGAGGTCGGCACCGGCTCGGGCTTCCAGATCTCGGTGCTATCGCGCATCGTGAAGAAGGCCTGCTCGATCGAGATCGTCGAGCCGCTGGGCAAGGAGGTCGGCCGCATCTTCGCGCCGCTGGGCTACGACAATGTGCAGACCCGCATCGGCGACGGCTTCTTCGGCTGGCCGGAGGAGACCGGCGGCTTCGACCTGATCATGGTGACCTGCGCCGCCCAGTTCGTGCCGCCGCCGCTGCTGGCCCAGCTCAAGCCTGGCGGGCGCATGGTCATCCCGATGGGCCAGCCCTTCAAGCGCGAGCAGTTCCTCTACGTCTTCACCAAGGACGAGGACGGCAAGGTCCACTCGCGCAAGGATGTCGGCGTCTATTTCGTGCCCATGACCGGCAAGATGATGGCCGACAAGAAGCCGGCCGCCGCCGACAAGCCCGCCACCGGCGGCGAGAAGCCGTCGGCGCCGCAGTAATAGCAGGACGTAGCCTTCATGGTGAGCCTGTCGAACCATGAAGGCTACGCACGAACCGTGGTGCGCCCCGCTTCATGGTTCGACAAGCTCACCATGAAGCTATCCTGAGATCTCCGATGCCATTCTGGGTCTACATGGTGCGCTGCGCCGACGCGAGCTACTACGTCGGCGTTGCGCAGATTGACCTTGAGCAGCGCATCGCCGAGCACAACGCTGGAAAGTACGAGGGCTATACCTACAAGCGACGTCCCGTCGAACTCGTCTGGTCGGAGGAGTTCCAGAGGGTGACGGACGCGATCGCCTCCGAGCGCCAGATCAAGAAGTGGTCACGCGCGAAGAAGGAAGCGCTGATCGCCGGTGACTGGGAAAGGCTCAAGCAGCTGGCGCGGTCCCGAAGCGCCCAATAGCCTTCATGGTGAGCTTGTCGAACCATGAAGGCCTCGCACGGAACACCGGGCGTCGCTTCATGGTTCGACAGGCTCACCATGAAGCTGTTCTTGAGAGCGGCTGATACCCCTGCCCAATGGCCTTCATGGTGAGCTCGTCGAACCACGAAGGCCTCGCACGGACCAACCGTGCGGCGCTTCATGGTTCGACAGGCTCACCATGAAGCTGTTCTTGAGAGCGGCTGATACCCTGCCAAATGGCCTTCATGGTGAGCTCGTCGAACCACGAAGGCCTCGCACGGACCGACCGTGCGGCGCTTCATGGTTCGACAAGCTCACCATGAAGCTGTTCTTGAGAGCGGCTGATACCCTGCCCAATAGCCTTCATGGTGAGCTTGTCGAACCATGAAGGCCTCGCACGGAACACCGAGGGTCGCTTCATGGTTCGACAGGCTCACCATGAAGCTACAGGCTTAGCGGCTGTAGAACTCGACCACCATCGAGGGTTCCATCTGCACCGGGTAGGGCACGTCCGAGAGGCTCGGGGTGCGCAGGAACTTGCCCTTCATGTCCTTGTGGTCGACCTCGACATAGCCCGGCACGTCGCGCTCGGCGAGCTGGGTGGCCTCCAGCACGACGGTGAGCTGCTTGGCCGAGGCGGTGAGCTCGATCGTGTCGTTGTCGCGCACCTGATAGGAGGCGATGTTGACGCGCCGGCCGTTGACCTTGACGTGGCGGTGGCTGACGAGCTGGCGCGCGGCGAACACGGTGGCCGCGAACTTCATGCGGTAGATGACCGCATCCAGCCGGCGCTCGAGCAGGCCGATCAGGTTCTCGCCGGTGTCGCCCTTGCGGCGGATGGCTTCCTGGTAGTAGCGGCGCATCTGGCGCTCGCTGACGTTGCCGTAGTAGCCCTTGATCCGCTGCTTGGCCATCAGCTGCTTGCCGAAGTCGGTCGGCTTGGTGCGCTTGGCGCCATGCTGGCCGGGGCGGGTCTCACGCTTGTTGATGGGGCTCTTGGGCCGGCCCCACAGGTTCACGCCCAGGCGGCGGTTGATCTTGTACTTCGAATTCTCGCGCTTGCTCACGCTCGGTCTTCCTTAGCCATGTATGTCCGGATAGGCCGTGATCGGGCGCGGCTGCGCCCGGGCGGGAACGATGCCTTGCGGCATCCATCCACGTTCTCCGGAAGGAGGCGCGACTATACGCATCGCCGCCATGAAGTCAAACGGCGATATTACTGGAAGATCAATGAGTTAGGCACATATACCCTTCCTCACTTTGCCGGGAAGGTGGCCCGAAGGGCCGGATGGGGAGCGCTCGTGGTGCTGACCAAGAGACCACGTCGGCTCCCCTCCGGCCCTTCGGGCCACCTCCCCAACTTCGTCGGGGAGGATTCTGCTTAATCGACCTTGGCGCCCGCCTTTCGGATGATCCCGGCCAGCCGCGCCTCCTCGCTGGCGCGGTAGGCGGTGACATCTTGCGGCGTCGACCACCACGCGGTGGCGCCGAGGTCGATATAGGCCTTGACCAGGTCGGGGCTTTCGAGCGCCTTCCGGCTGACGGCCGACATGCGCTCCACGACCGGGCCCGGCAGCTTCGCCGGGCCCACCAGGCAGGTCCAGGAGCGGATATCGAAGCCGGGCAGGAACTCGGCCAGGGTCGGGATATCGGGGGCGGCGGCGCTGCGCTGCAGGCTGGTGACGGCGAAGCCGCGCACCTTGCCCGGCCGGTACTGCGCCAGCGCGCCCGGGATGTTGTCGAAGATCATGTGCACCTGGCCGGCCATCAGGTCGACCATGGCCGGCGCCGCGCCGCGGTAGGGCACATGCAGCATGTCGACCTCGGCCAGCTGCTTGAAGAGCTCGCCCGAGAGATGCAGCGTCGTGCCATTGCCGGCCGAGGCGTAGGAGTACTTGCCGGGGTTCTTCTTCAGGAGCGCGATCAGCTCCGGCACCGTCCTGGCCGGCAGGTCCAGGTTGGCCACCAGCATGTTGGGCAGCCACCAGAGATTGGTGACGAAGGTGAAGTCCTTCTCGGGATCGAAGGTCAGCTGGCCCTTCTTCAAGGTCGGCGAGATCGCGTGCGAGGCGATGCCGCCCAGGCCGATCGTGTAGCCGTCGGGCGCCGCCTTGGCGACGACGTCGACACCGACATCGCCGCCCGAGCCGCCGCGGTTCTCGACGACGAACTGCTGGCCGGTCAGCTCCGTCATCTTCTGACAATAGAGCCGCGACAGGGTGTCGGTGGCGCCGCCGGCCGGGAACGGGTTGATGTAGCGCACCGGCCGCGTCGGCCATGCATCCTGGGCGCGTGCCACCAAGGGAGCCGCAAGCGCGCCGCCCAGCGCGGCCAGCGCCGTGCGGCGGCGGATGGTGGCATGATCAGTCTTCATCAGCTGTCCTCCCCAACCGGCGGCGTCACGCCGGTACTTCGTGCTTGGCCGCAAGGGTCGAGCCGCCGGCAGCGCAAGTCAATGGCGCCGTCGCCCTCGGCGCGCGCGCTTTCGCGCTATGACGCGACGCCGGCCAATGGCATCGTGGACCATGCGAGGATTGCCCATGATCAAGCTCACCTTCTGCCTGCACCGCCTGCCGCATCTGAGTCCGGCGCAGTTCCACGACTACTGGCTGAACAGCCACGGGCCGCTGGTGCGCAGCCACGCCGCGGCGCTCGGCATCTGCCGCTACGTGCAGACGCATGCGATCGAGTCGCCGTTCAATGCCGGCCTGCGCCAGTCGCGCCAGGCGCCGGAGCCGTTCGACGGCATCGCCGAGCTGTGGTGGCAGGACGCGGCGGCGTTCGAGCGCGCGATGAGCGCGCCGGCCGCGCGTGCCGCCGGCAAGATCCTGCTGGCCGACGAGCAGACCTTCATCGACCTGCCGCGCTCGCCGATCTGGCTCAACCACGAGCACACGATCGTCAGCGCCTGACACCGAGGGCTGCCGCATGTGGTCGACACTCAAACGCCTGCTGCGCCCCACGCCGCCGATCACCTGGGTGGCGTGCGCCGACCTTGCCGGCCGCGCCGGCGGCACGCCGCCGGCCGTGGTCGATATCCGCGGGCCCGACGAGTTCGACGGCCCGCTGGGCCATATCGCGGGCGCGCTCAACGTCCCGGTCGACACGATCATGGACGGCACGGCCGATCTCGCCGCCCTGCGCAGCCGCGAGGTCGTGCTGGTGTGCCGCACCGACAAGCGCTCGGCGCGCGCCGCCGACAGCCTCGCCGCATCCGGCTTCACGCGCGTGTCGGTCCTGCGCGGCGGCATGGAGCAGTGGAACGCGCTCGGCCTGCCGGTGGCGCGCGGCAGTTAGCACCTGGAATCGCTGGCCGCTGATACACCTGTCATCCCGAGCGCAGCGAGGGATCTCCCGCGAATGACGCACCGTGCGTTCCTCGCGGGAGATCCCTCGCTGCGCTCGGGATGACAGGGTGTCAGTGACAGAATCGCCCGATAATGTAAATAACTTGACGTATCTCGGGCGGCGTGAAACTCTCCGGCCGCCTCAGGCAAGCAGCAGATATCAGGGAGTGATGAAGATGGTGCGTGGACTGGCGCCGGCCTTGGCCGGACTGCTGGCATCGATCGCCGTGGCCGGCAGCGCAGCCGCCCAGGATAAACCCGTCAAGATCGGCGTCCTCAACGATCAGGCCTCCGTGTACTCGAGCATCACGGGCCCGGGATCGGTCGCCGCCGCGCGCCTGGCGATCGAGGATATGGGCGGCTCGATGTTCGGCAAGCCGATCGAGCTGGTGCATGCCGATCACGGTCACAAGCCGGATGTCGGCTCGACGATCGCCCGGCGCTGGTTCGACGTCGAAGGCGTCGGCGCGATCTTCGATATCTACAGCTCCGGCGTCTCGCTCGCCGTGCAAGGCATCGCCGAGCAGAAGAACAAGATCCTCGTGGTCTCCATGGCGTCGAGCCGTGACATCAGCGGCAAGTCCTGCTCGCCCAACGGCATGCAATGGGGCAACGACGGCTACGAGGTCGCCAACCTGACCGTCAAGGGCGCGTCCGACGGCAAGCCGGCCTCGTGGTATTTCATCACCGTCGACTACACCGCCGGGCATTCGATCGAGAAGGATGCCCGCGCGATGATCGAAGCAGCCGGCGGCAAGTTCATGGGCGCCGCCAGGTTCCCCCTCAACACGCTGGATTTCAGCTCCTTCCTGCTGCAGGCGCAGAGCTCCGGCGCCAAGAATATCGGCTTCATCGGCGGCGGCGCGGACATGAGCAACGCCGTCAAGCAGGCCGCCGAGTTCGGCGTCGGGCGCACCGGCCAGCGCTTCGTGCCGTTCTCGCTCACGACCGTCGACGTCGAGGCGCTGGGCAACGCCGCGACGCAGGGCATGCCCCTGGTGCTGAGCTACTATTGGGACGAGAACGACAAGACCAAGGCCTGGGCCGAGCGGTTCAAGAAGGCGTTCGGCAAGATGCCGAGCGATCCGCAGGCCAATGTCTACAGCGCCGTGCTCCACTACCTGAAGTCGGTGAAGGCTGCCGGCACGACCGATACCGATGCGGTCCTCGCCAAGATGAAGGGCACGCCGGTCGAGGATTTCTTCACGAGCGGCGCGCGGATCCGGGCCGACGGCCGGCTGATGCGCGACATCTACTATGCCGAGGTGAAGAAGCCGGACGCGATGAAGGGGAAGACCGACCTCATCACGCTGGTGCGCAAGATGCCCGGCTCGGAGGCCTTCATCCCGGCCGCCGACAGCGACTGCAAGCTGCTGAAGAACTGAGGCGGCTGACGACCGTGGCGACATGAAAGCTAACCACAGAGACACAGAGGCACAGAGACAACACAGAGAACAAGGAGTTGCGCGCCTTCGGCGCGCCGTGGCGTCTTCCTCTGTGTAACCTCTGTGTCTCTGTACTACTGACCTCAAGCATCTTCGCAAGCCGCGGTGATTTTTGTAGCCTTCATGGTGAGCACAGGTGAATGCGAAGCATTCACCGAGTCGAACCATGAAGGCGTTGCACGGACAGTGGTGCGGCGCTTCATGGTTCGACAGGCTCACCATGAAGCACTCCTCCGCCATTTGGTTGCGGCCAACGGCTGCGCTGTGCCTCTGTGGTTCGCCTTCTGACGGCTCGGCCGATAGTGCCATATGCGATAGCCCTGCCCCGTAGGGGGAAGGATTACGTCAGACGCCCGGCTCCCACGGCCTGTCAGGCATACAGCGCCGCAAGCTCTTCCTTCTTGACCTTGCCTGTCGCGGTCATCGGCAAGGTGTCGACGATCCTGATCTCCGGGATCTTGTAGACGGCCAGCCGCTCGCGGCAGAACGCCGCCAGCGCCTCCTCGGTCGCCTTCGACCTGTGCTCCGGCAGCACCGTAACGAAGGCCACGGGGACCTGCCCGCGCGCCTCGTCGGCGCGCCCGATCACGCCGCTGCCCGTCACGGCCGGATGCTGACCGAGCGCCGCCTCGATCTCGGACGGGAAGACGCTCATCCCCTTCACCTTCAGCATCTCCTTGCGCCGGCCCAGGAAATGGACCGTGCCGCGCTCGGAGATCATGCCGATATCGCCGGTGCGCAGCCACCCGTCGACAAGGCTTTCGGCGGTCGCGGCCGGCTTGTTCCAATAGCCCCTGAGCAACGACGGGCTGCGCACACAGAGTTCCCCCTCCTGCCCAAGGGGAAGAAGCCGGTCGGAGCCGAATTCCAGGATCTTGAAATCGGTCTGCGGCACGGGAATGCCGCAGAATATCTGCTGCTGCTTCAGGTCCGTGTCACCCTCCTGCCAGCCGCGGGTGAACGTATCGTAGGAGTGCGTCTCGGTCATTCCCCAGGCAGCTTCCCGCAAGGTCGTGCCCGTCAGCTTGCGCCAATTCTGGCGAAACGTCGGATTGAGCTTCTTGACGAAGGACGCGACCATGACCTCGCGCAGGGACGTCAGATCATGCTGCTGCGCGTCGCGCCGGCCCATGATCTCGACGGCGTTGTCGACGACCATGTTCGAGACCGTGACGCGATGGCGCTGGACCGCAAGCATGTAGGCGGCCGGATCCCAGCGCGCGAGCAGCACGCAGGTCGCGCCCGTCACCACGGGAAGGATGATGCCGACATCCTCGCCCGCGACCCAGAAGACCGGCCAGTAGTTGATGATCACGTCGTTGGCGGTCACGGCCATCGAGATCGATGCCATGACGGCGCCCGTGAAGAGCATGTCGAACTGGGTATGCACGCAGCCCTTCGGCATGCCCGTCGTCCCGCCCGTGTAGTTGAGCGCCGCGATGTCATCGAGCGCCACATCCACCTGCGGAGCGGTATCAGGCTCCTGCGCCAAGGCGCTCATCAGGTCGATCGACTGAGGCACCGGCACGCGCGGCGCTGTCAGCGCCGGCGGCAAGGGACCTTCCGCCTCCTGCGGCAGCATGTCGTGGAAGCTGGTGACGATCACCTGCTCGATGCCGCATTCGCCGCGGATCTCCGCCACGAGGTGCGCCACCTGGTCGTGCGCGATCACGATGCGCGCCTGCGTATCGTTGACCTCGTACGCCAGCTCGTGACGGGTGAACATCGGGTTCACCGGCACATGCACGCAACCCGCCTTCAGGATGCCGAAGAAACAGACGTGAAATTGCGGGCAGTTCGGCAGGAACACCGCCACGCGATCACCCTTGCGGGCACCGAGGCGCAACAGCAGATTGGCAAAGCGATCGCTGAGACGGTCGAGCTCGGCGTAGCTGACGGCCCGGCCATAGAACAGAACCGCCGCCTTGTCCGGCTGGCGGCGCGCCCATTCACGCAGATAGTCCGTGAGAGGACGGCGCCCCAGCGGGAACACAGGGTCGCGTGGCGCATCCGCCGGCCACAAGGCGCCCTGCAAGGCGCGGACATGCGCCAGATAGCTTTGCTCGTCGCGCATGTAGTCCGGGCTCGGCCCTTCCTGATTCATCGTCGTCTCCTGATTGGGTGCATCACCACACGTCGACGCGCGTCACTTTCCGGTTGCTGAAGCGATTGGGCGCGGCCGTGGCCTTCAGGCCGCGAACGATCCAGCGGCGGGTCTCGAACGGATCGATCACGTCATCCACCTCGAGGAAGGTCGCGCCGCTCAGCGCCTTGTTCTCCTCGTAGGACTTGGCAACCATCTGATCGAACCACGCCTTGCGGGCCGCCGCATCCTCTATCGCCATGAGCTCCTTGCGGTAGGCGAGCTTGACCGCGCCTTCCAGCCCCATCGCACCGAACTCGGCGCTGGGCCACGCCAGGACAAAGAACGACGCATGGCTCGAGCCACCCGCCATGGCCAGGGCACCGAGCCCATATCCCTTGCGCAACACGACCGTGAAGTGAGGGACGCTCGCCCTCGAGGTCGCCACGAGCATGCGCGAGACATGCCGCACCTGCGCGACTTTCTCGATCTGCGGCCCCACCATCATCCCCGGCGTATCGCAAAGCGAGACGATGGGAATGTCGAACGCATCGCACAGCTGGATGAAACGTGCCGCCTTGTCGCCGCCATCCGCGTCGATGGCGCCGCCGAGATGCCGCGGGTCGTTCGCGATCAGGCCCATCGGCCTGCCCTCGATCCGGATCAGCGCGGTGATCATGCCCTTTGCGAAGGCCGGCCGCAGCTCGAGCACGGAGCCCTCGTCGGCCAGGGTCTCGATGATCGGGCGGACGTCGTACGCGCGCAGCCGGTTCTCGGGCACGGCATGGCGCAGCAGGCGCTGGTCGGCACAGGACCAGCCGTCGACACGGCCCTGGAAATAGCCGAGATACTTCTTGGCGACGGCGACGCCTTCGGCCTCGTCCGCGACCAGGACGTCGATCACCCCATTCGGGGCCTGCACATCGACCGGCCCGATATCCTCGGGCCGGAAGGCGCCGAGGCCGCCGCCTTCGATCATCGCCGGGCCTCCCATGCCGATGTTCGATGTCCTGTCGGCGATGATGACGTCGCAGGCGCCGAGCAGCGCCGCGTTTCCGGCGAAGCAGCGTCCCGAGACAATGCCCACCAGCGGCACCTGGCCGTTGAGCTTGCCGAACCGTGCGAAGGTCGTGGTTTCGAGCCCGGCGGGCGTCGGCCATTCGTCGCCTGGACGCCCGCCACCGCCTTCCGCGAACAGGACCACGGGCAGCGCCCATTTGTCGGCAAGCGTGAGCAGGCGATCCTTCTTCTTGTGATTGACGACCCCCTGCGTTCCGGCAAAGACCGTGTAGTCGTATCCCATGATGGCGCAGCGCGACGCCTCGTCGCCGAACAGCGCGCCATTGACGGCGCCGACCCCAGTGATCATGCCGTCGGCCGGGCTGAGGCGGCGCAATTCATCGGGCGTCCGCCGCTGGCGCTGCGCCGCCAGCGCCAGCCCGCCATACTCCACGAACGAGCCTCGATCGCACAGATCCGCGATGTTCTCGCGAGTGGTCCGCTGATTGGTCTTGCGCCGGCGGGCCACCGCATCGGGCCGGCTGTCGTCGAGCAGCTCGGCGTGGCGTGCGATGACCTCGGCGAGATCACCGCGAATATGGTCGAGATCGATGGCCTGCGCGGCGGCCGCGCTGGCGCCGGCATCCTCCGAAGGCGACACGTGCAGCAGCGTTTCCCCTTCGAAGATCGTGTCGCCGGGGGCGGCGAGAATGTCCTCGACGGTGCCCGCCACCGGCGAGACGACGAGGTGCTCCATCTTCATGGCCTCGATGACGAGCACAGGCTGGCCGGCATGGACCCGCTCGCCGCGCGCCACGGAGCAGGCAACGATCGTGCCCTGCAGCGTGGCCGGCACGGCCACGATCCCTTCCGGGACCGGTGCGGCCTGACGAGGCTTCGGGGCATCGGCCCGAGGCGGTGCGATGGCCGAGGCTGCATCGAAAATGCCGAGTGGGTCGATCTCGCGAACATCCCGTGACCTGGGCGGCGCGGCCTCAGGCTCGTATCCCGCGGCCACCGCGAGGATCGGCCCGATATGCGCCTCCAGAAAATTCGTCGAGATGCGATCGGCGATAAAGTCGTCATTCTCGACGATGGCGCGCAGGACCGGGATGTTCGTCGCGACACCTTCGATACGAAACTCCTCCAGCGCCCGACGGCCGCGGCGGATGGCGTCATGCATCCCTTCCGATGAATAGGCGATGACCTTCGCGAGCAGGGAATCGTAGCGCGGGCTGGAGCGATAGCCCGCATATCCATACGTATCGACGCGTATGCCGGGCCCGCCCGGCGGCGCGAAGCTTGTCAGGATGCCGCCGCTCGGCCGCGCGCTGCCGTCGGCGGCCATCTTCTCCATGTTGACGCGAAACTGGATCGCCGCGCCGCGCGAAACAGGCGGGCGGTCAAGGCCGAGGTCGGCGAGACGCGCGCCGGCAGCGATGCGAAGCTGTGTCTTGACCAGATCGACCCCGTAGATCTCCTCGGTGACGGTGTGCTCGACCTGCAGACGCGGATTGGCCTCGATGAACACGTAGCCGCGTCCCTCGGACGGCACCAGGAACTCGAATGTGCCCAGCCCGCGATAGGCTATCCTGGCCGCCATGCGGGTGGCCGCGCCATAGAGCGCTTCGCGGAGCTTGCCGGGAATGCTCCGGCTCGGCGCCATTTCCACGACCTTCTGGTGGCGCCGCTGGATCGAGCATTCGCGTTCCCCGAGATGAACGACGGATTGCCCGTCGCCGACGACCTGCACCTCGATATGACGCGCGTTCGGCAGGTAGCGCTCGACGTAAAGCCCGTCGGCACCGAATGCCGCCTGGGCCTCGGAGCGGCATCTCTCCCAGGCGCCGGCGAGATCGGCTTCGGCCGGGACCACCCGCATTCCCCGGCCGCCGCCGCCCGCGACCGCCTTGATCATGATCGCGCCGCCGGCTCCCAGCCCGGCGAGGAAGGCGGACGCCTGCGCCATCGTGACCGCGCCATCCGATCCTTCGAGCACCGGAACGCCGTTGGCGCGGGCAAGCGATATCGCTGCCGACTTGTTTCCGAACAGCTCGAGCGTTTCCGGCGCCGGTCCGACGAAGGTCATGCCGGCGTCGGTCACGGCCCGCGCAAACTGCGGATTTTCCGACAGGAAGCCGTATCCCGGGTGCACCGCATCGCAGCCGGTCTCGAGCGCCGCCTGGACGATCGCCTCGATGTCGAGATAGGCCGCAGCACCCGCACCCGGCAGCTCCCGTGCCTTGTCGCCGGCCTGCGCATGCGCGGATCCCGCGTCGTCAGCAGGAAAGACGGTGACGGTCGCAATATCGAGCTCGAAAGCCGCGCGCGCGATGCGCAGGGCGATCTCCCCCCGATTGGCGATCAGAATCCTACGCAATGACATTTTCAATCCTTCAGGCTCGACGGCGGCCGGACCGCATCTGCGCGTTGCCATGGACCCAAACGCGGATGTCGCTAAAAAACTATGGACCCAGGGAAATTATGTCAATATCATTACTCAATAGGCGGAGCCCAGATGAAACGGCAAGCGACGGTCAAGAGCGGCGAGGCAGGATCGGGCATAGATGGCCGAAGCGACGCCGGTCAGCGCCATGACCTGAACAACCGGCTGTTCTTCAGGCTCTTCCAGGCCGCCAACATCTACGAGGCGCAAGCCGTGCGGCAGCTGAACCTGTCCGCCGTGCAAGGCGCCACGCTGGGCGCGCTGTCGCGCGACGCCAACGGCATGCCGTTCTCGGATCTGTACACCTACCTCTCCGTCAGCCGGCAGAATCTCGACGCCGTGCTGAAGCGGCTGGAGCAGGCGGGCCTCGTCGAGCGGCTCGAAGGCAAGACCGATCGTCGCCAGAGGGTGGTGCGGTTGACGCCGGCGGGCGTCGACGCCTGGGCCGATATCCGGCAGCGCACGATCGACTTCTACCGCCAGGGAACGAAGGGCCTTTCGGCAGAAGAGGTGTCGACCTGCGCCGAGATGCTGTCGCGCATCGGGCGCGCGCTGAAGACCATGCAGTTGAAATGAAGCGGGGCCGTCAGCGCGGCGCGACGCCGCGATGATTGCCCGAAGATGAAATGGGAAGCCGGAGAATGACGACCCAAGCAGATACGACCGACACGCGCATTCCCCCTCGCGAAGAGTGCGTGCTGCGCTACGTGCTGGAAAGGCGGGCGGCGGCGCATCCCGATCGCCCCTACCTGAAGCTGCCGGACGGCAGCGCGGTCAGCTACGGCGCGTTCTGCGATGCCGTGCGCCGCACCGCGGCGGGCCTCGCCGCGCTCGGAGTCAAGCAAGGCGACTATGTCAATGTCTGGCTGCCCAACACCGTCGATATGGTACGCGTCTGGTTTGCCATAAACTGGCTCGGCGCCGTCTACGTGCCGATCAACACGGCCTACCGCGGCGGCGTCCTGGCGCATGTGATCGCCAATGGCAACGCCGAGGTCATGATCGTCGCCGCCGATCTCGTCGGACGCCTCGGCGACATCGATCGGTCGCGGCTGCGCACCCTCGTCATCGCCGGCACGATGCCGCCGGCCATTCCCGGCCTCGCGTACACGCCACTCGAGAAGCTCGACGCCGATCCCGCGACCCTGCCGCCGCTCGGGCAGCCGATCGAGCCCTGGGACACGCAATCGATCATCTACACGTCGGGCACGACCGGCCGCTCCAAGGGCGTGCTCAGCTCCTACGCCCATCTGTGGCACATGAGCGGCGCGCAGGCCTTCCCGATGCTCGCCGAGAGCGACTGCTATCTCGTCTATCTGCCGTTCTTCCATGTCGGCGGCACGCTGCCCGTCGTCGCCATGCTCAACCGCGGCGGCGCGATCGGCATGGGCGGCGATTTCACCACCGAGGCGTTCTGGCCCACGGTCCGCGCCACCGGCGCGACCTACACGATCCTGCTCGGCGTCATGTCCACCTTCCTGTCGAAGCGTCCGCCGCAGCCGGACGACCGCGACCATTCGCTCGCAAAGGTGACGATGATCCCGCTTCCCGACGACTCCCAGGCGTTCGGCAGCCGCTTCGGCTGCACGATCTACACGCTGTTCAACATGACGGAAGTGAGCGTGCCGATCGTCTCGGAAGCCGACCCGCAGACGATCGGCACCTGCGGCAGGCAGCGTGAGGGCGTCGATCTGCGTATCGTCGATGCCCATGACCGCGAGGTTCCCGTCGGCCAGGTCGGCGAACTGATCGTGCGCACCGACGCGCCCTGGGCGCTGAACTCCGGCTATCACAGGAACCCGGAAGCGACGGCGCCGGCCTGGCGCAACGGCTGGTTCCATACCGGCGATGCCTTCCGCAAGGACGATCAGGGCAACTATTTCTTCGTCGACCGCATGAAGGATGCGATCCGGCGGCGCGGCGAGAACATCTCCTCGTTCGAGGTCGAGGCCGAGATCCTCGCCTATCCGAAAGTGCGCGAATGCGCCGTGGTCGCGGTGCGCAATGAAATCGCCGAGGACGACGTCCTGGCAATCATCGCGCCGGCGCCGGGCGAGACCATCGATCCGCTGTCCCTGCTCGAGTTCCTCAAGCCGCGGCTCGCGCACTTCATGCTGCCGCGCTACTTCCGGATCATGACCGACCTGCCCAAGACGCCGACACAGAAGGTCGAGAAGTACGTCCTGCGCCAGCAGGGGCTTACCGCCGAGACCTGGGACCGGGAGAAGGCGGGCGTCACCATCAAGCGCGAGAAGATCGGCGGCTAGGCCTTTCCTTCTCCCCGCCTGCGCCTACGGTATTCACACATTTTCACTGTCATCCCGAGCGCCAGCGAGGGATCTCCCGCGAATGGCGCACCGTGCGTCTTTCGCAGGAGATCCCTCGCTGGCGCTCGGGATGACAGTCCTATTTTTCGGGACTGCCCCGTCACCGGGCGATGCGCAGCTTGGGGAGCGCCTTCTTCGCCGCGTCGATGCCGGCTTCGGTGAACCGGGCCTTGCGCGCGCTGATCGCCACCAGGGTGGGAATGCGGCTCAGCATCGCCAGCCCCGCGTCGCCGACCTGGGTCTCGTCCAGCGTGATGCGGCTCAGCGGCAGGTCGACCAGGGCCGCCATGCCGGCATCGCCCACGGCGGTCTCGCTCAGCCACAGGGTCTTGAGCTGCTTGAGGTTGACGAGCGCCTCCAGCCCCTTGTCGGTGATCCGGGTGCGGTTGAGGTAGAGCGTCTCCAGGTTCACCAGCGCGCCGATCGATGGCATCGCTGAGTCGGTGATCGAGGTGCCCCAGATGAAGAGGCGCCGCAGCGACGTGATCTCCGCGAGCGACGCAGCGCCCCTGTCGTCGACGGCGCTGTTCATCAGGCTGATCTGCTGCAGGTTCTTCAGCGAGACAAGGTAGGCAAGGCCGGTGTTGATGCGCGTGAAGTTCAGGCCCAGCGCGCGCAGGTTCGCGAGCGCCGCCAGCGGCCGCAAGCCCTCGTCGGTGATGTTGGGCATCTGCTGCAGCGACAGGACCTCCAGTCCGGCGGCCGGAGCCAGCGCCGCCAGGCCTGCATCGCTGATCTCGGCGCGATCGAGGATCAGCGACTTCAGGTTCCGGATCCGGGCGACATGCGCCATCCCTGAATCGGTCCAGCCCGTGGTGCTGCCGAGGTTGAGCGCCGCCAGCCTGGGCGCCGTCGCCAGCACCTCCAGCAGCCTGTCGTCGATGGCCAGGCCATAGAGGCTGAGGCTGCGCAGCTCCGGCAGCCGCACAAGCGCGGCGATGCCCTTGGTGGTGACGCGGCCACGCCCGACATCGATGCTGGCCAGCCGCGGCAGCAGCACGAGCTGGGCCATGTCCTCGTCGGTGAGATGCTGCCAGGCGCGGCTGTCGATGTTCAGGCTGGTGGCACGCAGCGCGTTCTCGACCGTGAGCGGCTGGTTGCCGCTCTTCACGCCCAGGTCGTTCAGACGCCGCACCAGCGCCTCCAGCGCCGCGCTGGCGGGCGGCGCCGCCTCCGTCGGGGGCCGGCCCGGCTTGGCCTGGACCGCCGACGCGATCCCGGCCGCCGCCATGACAACGGCCGCGCAGATCCCGGCCCATCGCCGCACTTGCTGCATCCCTATCCTCGGCCTGTGCCGGGCGCCCGACATGGTCACGATATCCCACGCCGGCCATGCCGGTTCAACCGCAGCGCTGCCGCAGCGTCACCGCCCCGTGAACCGGGGGGCGCGCTTCTCCATGAAGGCGGCAATGCCTTCCTTCATGTCCTCGGTGCCGAACAGCGGCAGCAGCTGCAGGAAGACATGATGCACGTGCTCGGTGAAAGGCTCGTTCCAGCCCATGCGCATCATGCGCTTGGCGGCCTGCACCGCCAGCGGCGCGTTGGCGGCGATCTCGGCCGCGATCTCGCGTGCCGCCGCCACGGCGCCGCCGTCGTCGACGACACGCGACACCAGGCCCAGCGCCAGGCTCTCCTCGGCCGAGAGCGTGCGGCCGGTGAAGATCAGCTCGGCCGCCTTGGACCAGCCCAGCAGGCGCGGCAGATACCAGGTGCCGCCGGACTCCGGCAGCACGCCGCGCCTTGCGTAGCTGGCCGCCAGCTTGGCCGATCGCGTCATGACTCTGATATCGGCGCCCAGGGCGATGTCCAGGCCATAGCCGGCCGCCGAGCCGTTGAGCGCGCAGATCACCGGCTTGTCGATGTTGTGCAGCACCGTCGGCGGCGTGTTGCGCAGGTCGATGGTGGTGCGCATGAAGCCCTGGCCCAGGCCGATGCTGTCGGTGCCGGTCTTCTGCGCCTCCAGGTTGAGGCCGGCGCAGAAGGCCTTGTCGCCGGCGCCAGTCAGGATCACGGCCCGGACGGCGGCATCGTCGCCGGCGCGCACCAGGGCAGCCGACAGCGCATCCAGCATCGGCCGCGAGATCGTGTTCATGCGCTGCGGGGCGTTGAGCGTGATGGTCGCGATCGCGCCGTCGGCGGTGTAGACCACCTCGTTGGCGGCCGCGGCGGCCGTCGCGTCAAGGGCGTCAGGCGGGGCCATGCGGAACTCCTATGGAAGCAAGCCGGTTGCGTCTATTGTTCGCCCCGCGGCCGGCGATGTTCAATGGCGCCGTCATCCTCTTCGCGACCCGGGTCCACCATGCAGAACCGCTTCATCGACCTCTACAGCGACACCAAGAGCAAGCCGACGCCGGGCATGCGCAAGGCGATGGCCGAGGCCGAGGTGGGCGACGAGCAGAAGTTCGAGGACCCCACGGTCAACCGCCTGCGCGAGACAGTCTGCACCCTGCTGGGCAAGGAGGATGCCGTCTTCCTGCCGTCGGGCACGATGTGCAACCAGATCGCGATCCGCGTCCATTGCCGGCCCGGCGAGGAGATCATCTGCGACAAGCAGGCGCATATCATCACCTCCGAAGGCGGCGGGCCGGGCGCGAACTCGGGCGTGGTGTTCCATCCCCTCGACGGACCGCGCGGCACCTTCAGCGGCGCCATGGTCGATGCCGCGGTCAAGGACCCCGCCAACCGCTATGCGCCGCGCTCACGCCTGGTCGAGGTCGAGCAGACGTCGAACCGCGGCGGCGGCGCGGTATGGCAGCTGGCCGCGATCGAGGACGTCGCGGCGGCGGCACGGCGGCACGGGCTGGCGCTGCATATGGATGGCGCGCGCCTGCCCAATGCCTGCGTCGCGTCGGGCGTGGCGGCAGCGAGCTTTGCCGCCCCCTGCGACACGCTGTGGCTCGACTTCACCAAGGGACTGGGCGCGCCGGTGGGCGCCATCCTGGCCGGGCCGAAGGATTTCATCCATGAGGCGTGGCGCGTGAAGCAGCAGCTCGGCGGCTCCATGCGCCAGTCGGGCATCATCGCCGCCGGCGCCCTGCATGCGCTCGCCCACCACTGGGACCGGCTGGCCGAGGACCACGACAACGCCAGGCGCCTGGCCGCGGGACTGGCCGAGATCAAGGGCATCGGCCTCGATCCTGCCGGCATCGAGACCAACATCATCTACTTCAACGTCACCAAGCCCGGCTGGACGGCGCCGCGGCTGATGCAGGCGATGAAGGCCGAGAATGTCGGCATCGGCGCCTTCTCGCAGAGCATGATCCGCGTCGTGACGCATCTGGACATCACGCGCGAGGACATCGACGCCGCGCTCGCCGCCTTCCGCCGTGCGCTGGCGTGAGGGCAAGCCTGCCCCGCCTCATCCGATCGGGTGACGCCGCCGCACGGGCCGCCTAGTAAGATAGCCGGCGACGGTGGTCACCGTCGACAGGGGGGGGTTGAGCTCATGTCAACGATGCGCGAGGCGGCACGCGTCTTGATGACCGTTGCCGTCCTTCTGGGCCTGGACGGCCCGGCCCTGGGGCAGGTCCTTGCTCCGACGGCACGGGAAATCGTCCCGGCGACACCGGTCCGATCGGACCAGACCTTCATCGCCAGGTCGAACCATTGGACCGCCTGGCTCGTGGACGGCAAGCTGGTCTTCATCGAGGACGATGGCGGTGGCTTCAACTCGGCCATCATCGTGAACCCGGACACGATTGATTTCGGCATCACCAGCGAGGCCTGGCAGGTGACTCCCGGCGCGTCCTACGACATGCAGATCAGCATCGATGGCCAGGTCTTCTCGGGAACCGCCATCGGGACCAACAACACGACCGTGCAGATGCGCAACATCAACCGGGCCTTCCTGCAGAACCTGTACTGGGGCCGCAGCGCCCTCATCCGCGTCAACCAGCACGACCTCGTGCTGTCGCTGACCGGATCGAAGGCCATCATCGACGCCGGGCTGCGCTATCTGCGCGGCGGCTGACCAGGAAGAAGCTTGGCCTTTGGCCGGGCCGCGGCGCTCCAGCGCCGCATCCGGCGCGCAGCGCCGGACATATGAGCGGCGCTGGAGCGCCGCGGCCCGACCACAGGACATGCAGGAAGGCCGCCTTCATGCCCGTTCGCTCGCCATTGTCGCCCCGCGGGCGGGATTGTAGGCTGGGCGCCTGTTTTCCCGCCAATGGAGGCCTTGCTCGGGAGGGCAGAGATATCCCCTACCCGCGAAGGCCAGGCATGCCCGATACAGCTCCTGTCGGACTCGGCGCTCCCGTCAAACGCCTGGAGGACGCCCGGCTGCTCACCGGCCAGGGCCGCTTCACCGACAATCTCGCGGCGCGCGACGCCCTGCACGTCTACTTCCTGCGCTCGCCCCACGCCCACGCGCGGCTGGCGCGGATCGACACGCAGGCGGCAACCGCCGCGCCGGGCGTGGCCGCTGTGCTGACCGGCGCCGACGCCGCTGGCGAGGTCGGCCACCTGCCCGCGATCAGCGAGATCAAGGGCCTCGACGGGCTGCGCCATCGCGAGCCGCTGCGGCCATCGTTGGCCTGTGGCCGCGTGCGCTATGCCGGCGAGATCGTGGCCATGGTGGTGGCCCGGTCGCTGGCGCAGGCGCGCGATGCCGCCGAGCTGATCGCGGTCGACTACGAGGCGCTGCCCGCCGTCGTGGCCGGCGACGATGCGCTCGCGCCCGGCGCGCCGCTGCTGCACGATGACGTGCCCGGCAACCTGATGTGCGCCTGGGGCAAAGGCGACGCGGACGCGGTTGACCGGGCGTTCGCCGGCGCCGCCCGCGTGGTGTCGCTGTCGCAGCGCTTCAACCGCATCCTGGCGAACTACCTGGAGCCGCGCGCCATCGGCGCCACGCACGACGCCGCCTCGGACGTCACGACCGTGACGTTCGCCTCCCAGAGCGCCCATATCCCGCACAAGCTGCTGTGCGATCGCGTGCTGAAGCGGCCGCGCGACAAGCTGCGGCTGGTGACGCCCGATGTCGGCGGCGGCTTCGGGCCCAAGTTCACGCTCTATCCCGAAGTTACCCCTGAGGGAATTGAGCAAGTTGTTGTGATCGCAGGGATTTGTTGACTGCGAAGTGTTTCGTGCTGCCTACAGCGAGGGTGTCAGGTCGAGCAGATCGAAGGCGCGTTGCTGGACA
>NZ_VDUZ01000063.1 GCF_008039615.1 Vineibacter terrae
ATCAATCGCCTCAAGCGGTTCCGTCGGTTCGCTACTCGCTACGAAAAGACCGCCCGCAACTACCTCGCCATGGCGCTGATCGCCTGTATCCTCATCTGGATCGGGGTTTGAAAACAGGCCCTAGGACGCCATCTCGCGAGTTGTTCACTCGTCGAGCTCCTCATCCTCCCGCAGGGTTCGCCTTGTCTCGGCTTCCGAGTGTCGCCTGGCCTCGTTCAATCAGGAAGGTGACGCGTGATCGTTGTGTCATTGGGTTCCCCCTCGTAAGAAAAGAAACCAGAACATGAGAAGGCTGACGATCAGCCACAGCCCAACCAGCAGGTACATCCGATTCGAAACCTGCTTGACCCGGACGCCGTAATGGCCGTTGGCGATCGCCTTTATGGTCCTGGGGTGTACGCGCACAAAGAGAGGTCCGTACAACCTGATACGATGATATCTCCCTAGACGAACCTCCTCCTGGAGCAATTGGCGACCACCTTCGGTTTTCCGAAGTTCGAGATAGTACCAGAAGGTTAATCCACCCATGGCCAAGCCATTGATCGCTATAAAGAGGACAAGGCGCGTCATTTTCCCCATCCTGGCAGGAATGATACGGAAGAGCCTGAGCACGACCACTTTGCCAGCTGGATGGCCCTCGCCAGGTTCCAGATGAATCCTGAGCAAAGGCGTTCTCTCTTGACCCCCTGAATGAAACAGATCGCGTATCCAAGCCCCTCTGCTGCCGCTCGCGTAACGCAAGCCGAGCGAGCAACCGAGTCTGATTGGGCTACAAAACTCCTCCATAATTCTTCCCGGACCTTCGGATCTTGCGCTATTACTTGACCGGATCAGCCGCTTCTCTTTTCTTTTCAATCAGCACGAAGGACGAGAAGAAGCGCTGAACGACCTCGGAATCTTCAATGCCGGGCTTTCCGAGGCTGAGGACGCGGTAGAGATTGCCATTCTTCTCGACATACAGGTAAGTGCCAACATATCCATCTTTGGTTTCGTAGGTCATATAATAAGCCGGGGAACCGCCAACGGTACTCCGGCGTTCAGTCATCAACTTATACTCGTTCTTTTCAATAAACATTTTACTAATGATTTTCACATTTTTTTCCGCACGCGATTCCAAATCAATTCTTAGTTCCTCTGAAAGAGATATGAGATACACGGCGGAGGCAGAATATGCCCGGTTTTCGCCTTCCAGTTTCGCTTCGAAGATTCTCACGTTGCTGCCAACAGTGGACGAGCTGAGTTCAGGAGGTGCCGGGAACTCGATGCGAAAGCCTCCTTCAGAGATGTGCTCTGTCCAGGTCTGTGCCAGCGCGCTACTGCCAACCAGCATCAGTCCGGCAGCCAGCAAGTTCCTTGACATGC
Source organism: Vineibacter terrae (assembly GCF_008039615.1). Classification (GTDB taxonomy): domain Bacteria; phylum Pseudomonadota; class Alphaproteobacteria; order Reyranellales; family Reyranellaceae; genus Vineibacter; species Vineibacter terrae. The sequence goes on from NZ_VDUZ01000063.1 coordinate 1,363, forward strand.
CTCTTCTCCTCGTTGCTTTTCGCGTAGTGCGAAAGATGAAAAGATATGTCGAACGGTTTCGGGACTTTCAGTGCCAGGCTTTCCCACGCCAGGGATGCGATACCTGGATACAGTTCTCGCCCTATCCCACCCTGGTACTATAGCGCGCCTGCTCGCGTGTAGGGCGGCCGACCTGTGCCAGCAGCGGTCATTGCGGGAGCGCCCATCTCAATTTTCTCTGTGTCGGTGCGCGCCCCGGGTGGCAAACTCACCCCCTGCTGCGGTCATGGCAAGGCCGCAGCAACGGCACATTGCAACCAACCGCATCGTGGCACAGGAACAAGACCATGGATTTCGACGTCATGACCCGCGCCACCACCTGGAACCAGGTGGCTGACCTGGCGCGCCGCACGGAGGCGACAGGCTTTTCCGGCATGCTGTTCACCGAAGGCCACCAGGTGCCGTGGATGAACATCGCCGCCGCGGCGCTGGCGGCGCCGTCCCTGCATTTCTCGACCGGCATCGCCATCGCCTTCGCGCGCAGCCCGATGATCACGGCGCAGATCGCCTGGGAGCTGGCCCAGAACACGCAGGGCAGGTTCCGCCTCGGGCTCGGCAGCCAGGTGAAGGCGCACATCACCAAGCGATACGGCAGCACGTTCGACAAGCCGGCGCCCCAGATGAAGGACTACGTGCAGGCCGTGAAGGCCTGCCTCTCGGCCTTTCGGCGGGAGGGGCCGCTCCATCATGATGGCCCCTACTACAAGCTGAGCCTGCTGACCGAGCAATGGACCCCGTCCCGGCACGAGCACGAGGATGTCAAGGTCGACATCTCGGCCGTCGGCCCGATCATGGTGCGGGTGGCCGGGGAGGTCGCGGACGGCGTGCACGTCCATCCCATGCATTCGATGCACTACATCAAGAATCGCCTGCTGCCGGGCCTTGCCGAGGGGGCGGGCCGGGCCGGACGCGACGTCGCGAAGATCGACAAGATCATCCCGGTCATCGTCGCGGCGGGCAACACGCCGGAAGAGCAGGCCGTGCCGATCAGGGAGGCCAAGACGACGCTCGCCTTCTATGGCGCCACGCCGAACTATGCCTTCCAGTTCGACGACCTCGGCTTCACCGGCCTGCGCGACCAGCTGCGCGACTGCCTCAAGACGGGCGACAGCGAACGCAGCCAGGCCCTGATCACCGACGAGATCCTTCAGCAGTTCGCCGTGGTGGCGCGCTGGGACGACGTCGCCGACCGGTTGATCGAGCGCTACAGGGGCATCGCGTCGCGCCTCGTCATCTACCTCGCCTCGCACTGGCGCGAGGTCGACCCGAAGACTCTCGAACGCTGGGGCGAAGTGGCGCGCGCGGTGCGCAAGGCCGGATGAGAAGACCGATGACTGTCTCGCATCTTGCACAGCGAAGAAAAATGACTATTATGACCATATAGACATTTACGATTGGGATAGCCCCATGAGCGCCAACAACTGGACTGTCGCCGAGGCCAAGGCACGGTTCAGCGAACTCATCGAGCAGGCACAGGCCAAGGGACCGCAGACCGTCACCAAGCACGGTCGAACCGCGGCCATCGTCGTGTCGGCCGAGGAATGGGAGAGGAAATCGAAGCGAATAGGTAATCTGGCGGAGTTCTTCGCCACCTCTCCTCTCCGGGAATCGGGCATCGAGATCAAGCGAAGGAAGGACCGTCCTCGAAAGGCCGCGCTGTGAGCTTCCTGCTCGACACCAATGTCGTCTCCGAGTGGGTGAAGAAGAGGCCCGATGCGGGCGTCATCACCTGGCTCGCAGAGATCGACGAGGACCGCGTGTTCCTGAGCGTGGTGACACTGGCCGAGCTCAGGCACGGCATCGATCGGTTGGCTGACGGCAACCGGCGCAGGCGACTTGATACCTGGCTGCGGGACGAGCTCCCGCTTCGCTTCGAGGGCCGCCTGCTGTCGGTCGACCGGACCGTCGCTGATCGCTGGGGCGAGGTGGTGGCACGCCGCGAGGCCGCGGGCCGGCCGATCGGGGTGATGGACGCGTTCATCGCTGCCACCGCGAACGTCCACGGGCTCAAGCTCGTGACCCGCAACGAGTCGGATTTCAGAACGGCGGTGAAGGAGATCATCAATCCCTGGAGAGGCTAGTGCCGGCTATCTGTGGAAGGTGATCGCGACTGTCATCCCGAGCGCAGCGAGGGATCTCCTGCGAATGGCGCACTGTGCGTCCCGCGCGGGAGATCCCTCGCTGCGCTCGGGATGACGGATGTATCAGCGACCTGCGATTCCCAGCACTAGTTACTGCACTACCGCCGTGCAAGCACGGCGGTTCCGCGCCGTCAGACTTTTGCGTATTCCAGGCGGAAGCCGTCGCCCCAGCGCTTGATGTGGCCGACCGAGGGCGACGGAAAGTGCATCGTGCAGCACAGCGTGTCGGTGTCGCAGTAGCGCTCGAGGAAATTCCGGCGCGTCCGGACAGCCTGGTCGCGATCGGTGTCGACACGCATGACCAATTCGGGATAGCGGGCCTGAATCGGCGAATGGATCAGATCGCCGGTGAACACCGCGGCGTCGCCGCCCTTGCCGGCGCAGACCGCGAAATGGTCGGGCGTGTGGCCCGGGGTCGGGCTCAATCGGATATGGTCGTTGAGCGCATGATCGCTGCTGACCAGTTCGGCCCGGTTGGCCTCGATGATCGGCAGCACGCTGTCGGTGATCTGGTCGAGCGGCGTCTTCTGATGGATCTCGCTCCAATAGGTGTATTCTTTTTTCGAAAACAGGTAGCGCGCCTTCGGAAAGGTCGGGACCCAGCGCCCGTTCTCCAGCCTGGTGTTCCAGCCGACGTGATCGCCGTGCAGATGCGTGCACATCACGAAATCGATGTCCTCGACCCCGAGACCGGCAGCCTTCAGCGCGCTCATCCAGTTGCCGTCGGCCTTCTTGTTCCAGGCCGGCCGCAGCGGAAAATTCTTGTCGTTGCCGATGCAGCTGTCGACCAGGATATTGTGGTGCGGCGTCTTGACGACATACGACTGGAAGCACAACACGACATTCCCGCTCGCGCTGTCATAGCCGCCGGGCGCCAGCCAGGCGAGGTTCTCGCTGAGCGTTTCCTTTGACAAGGTCGGCAGGAAGTCGAGCATCGGTGTGAAGCCGCTCTCCTGCTCGACGATCCGGTGGATGGTCATGTCGTTGACGGAAAAGCTCGTGCGCATGGCTCGCGTCTCCTCATCCGTGGGCTATCCGGACTTGCCGGCCTATCGTAGCCTAGCCTGCAGCCGATGACGAACGGCGCCTTTGGACGACTAGCGCTGGGAACCGCAGGTCGCTGATACATCCGTCATCCCGAGCGCAGCGAGGGATCTCCCGCGTGGGACGCACAGTACGCTATTCGCAGGAGATCCCTCTCCTGAGCCTGTCGAAGGGGCGCTCGGGATCACAGTCGCGACTCACCTTCCACCGATAGCCGGTAGTAGAGGTCACCGTAGGAGCGTGCGTGAGTCCTAACGCGCCTTCATCTTGAGCTCAGTAAAAGAGATAGGACCCGTCTGGCTCCTGTGACGGAACACCCAGCTCGTCCCGGGCAAACATGGCCGTGATGGCCTTGCCGAGCGGATCAGTGTCAGCCCGCAGACGCTCGCTTGCCATCCCTCGCTGGAGAACCGCTGCATCGTCAGCCACATCGCCCATTGGCCACAGCGCCGAGCTTGCGAGACGGCGCTTCCGCATCATCAGACTCTGGAGAAGGCAGTCGAAAGAGTGCTCCCGATAACCTTCGTGAATCGCCATGGGCACGTGAACCGTCACTGGCCGGGTTTGGCCGATGCGATGCACGCGGTCATTGCACTGCTCTTCGACCGCCGGATTCCACCATCGCGACAAATGGATCACATGCGTTGCTGCGGTGAGGGTAAGTCCGGTGCCCGCCGCTTTCGGACCAAGGACAAGGAGATCGAACCCACGATCTTCGGAGAGATGCCGTTGAAAGCGGTCCACGATCGCCTGGCGCTGGGGGATCGGCGTATCACCGTTGATAAGATCGACGCGCACGAGGCCCAGCTCGCTGCGAACAAGCTCGATGAAGCGGTATTGCATCTGGCGGTGTTCAATGAAGACCAGCGCGCGCTCGCCCTTTGCCTTCACCCGCCTCAATATTTCCATTGTCGCTTCGAGGCGCCCGGAGGAGCGGGTAAAATCTTCATTGTTCATTTCTTCATCCAAGGACGGATGAACCGAAACACTACGGATATGATGCAGCATCTTGAGCTGCGCGCCCAACCCGCCACGGGCAAGCTTGAGCCGCGCGTCATCATAGGCCAGCGCCTGAGCATCCGGCATCAGGCGAGGATGAATGCGACGCGACTTTGACGGGAGATCGGTAGCGACTGTTTCCTTCAACCGACGGATTGCCAGCGGTGGCTTTGTGCCCCCGCGCTCGAAAACACGGGAGTACAACTCCGCCATATTGCCTTCTTCCGGCTTCAGGTACCGTTGGCGAAATTCCTTGAGGCTGTCGAGCGAACCGGCAGCCAGCTGATCCATGACAGCCCAGAGATCGACAGTACTGTTCTCAATGGGGGTGCCCGTAAGGCCGATCCTAAAATCGGCGTTGATGGAGCGGGCGGCAACCGCGCGCAGACTGATCGGGTTCTTCAGCGCCTGGATTTCATCAAAGACAACGGCCGAGAAAGGAATACGGGCGAGCGAGTGCTGGTAATTGGTTAACGTGGTGTAGGTCGTCAGCATCCAGAACCGGTGCGCCCTGCCCTCCGCCACAGCCTCGTGCAGCGCGCCGAAATCGAGCTTGGCTTCGCCGCTGTCGGTATCTGTTCCCCGAAAACCGGTGCGCCTGCGTCCACCGAGGCTCGAGCCGTAGAGGCGAATGAGATGGCCGAGCCCCGTCTCATCCATGTGACGGGCGACCTCCTGCTCCCAGTTTTCCAGAAGAGAGGTCGGCGCAACGACGAGAACAGGCCCACGTTTCCTGACCTCGGGACGCGCCAACGCCGTGTTCAGCCATGCCAGGAATGCGATCGTCTGGAGCGTCTTGCCGAGCCCTTGTTCGTCGGCATTCAGAACGCCGGGCAATCCCGATCGCCACGCCTCGATCTGCCAGGCGAAGCTTTCGACTTGATGGGATTTGAGCGGCGTGCGAACCGAGCCGGGCAAGGCATCCGCGATACCGGACGTTCTTGGCTTCAGCTTCGCATGCCATTTGAGGTCTTCATAGTTGACTTCGGTATCCAAAACGAAGGGTCCGCCTCTTTCGGCATCGACCTCCCGGTCATTCGGCTCGACAGGCCCGGCGTTGATCCTGTCAAGCCGCTCGTCAAGCAGCTTGAGCATTTCCGGGCGTGCCGGCAGCACCAGATCCTCGAGCTCCACCGTCGGCCACTGCTTTTCGATCGCTGTGGCCACGCGATCACGCAGGGCTTCGAGCTGCGCTGCGTCCTGCCGTCCTAGCGCATCAGCCAGACGACCAGCGAATTCTTCGGGCAACCATGTCGTGCTGCTCGGTTCGATCTCACCCAGATCGGGCTTCTCGTACTTCACGATGCCCGTCACGCGTTCCGAGAATTCCTGCGTCTCCACCAGAACAGGGCCGATTGCAGCTTCGATCGCTTCCTGCTCCGCCGCTGGCGACAATCCGTCCAGCTGTCCGGAGCGGCGAAGCTGAGCCTCGATTGCCTCGGTCAGCTTCGGCAGCGGGTTCTGAATGAAGGCGCGGCGATCTTCGGGGGACGCCTTCTGCATGCCGGCCATGACAGAAAGTGCCGGCGCCGCAGAGCGCTCCACGACGACATAGCGTCCTGGAGAAAGGCGATAGGCCGGCAAGGCGCCGCGTCCTCTGACCAGAGACTGAAATCGCTGAAGATCGGGGCCATCGACTTCACTCATCGATTCGGATGGCTCGGCAAAGCCCGAGGCAGCGTCACGCGCATCCAGCGTATCGCTCGAAAATGGAACCAGGTCGAAGTCCGTATCCCCCTTTGGTGAGATCGAGAAACGATCGACGAGGCGCACTTCGAGACCACTGAGGAAATCGGTCATGGAGATGCGCGATGCTTCGTCTCTACCCGCAATCGACGCGCCAGGATCAAGCGCCTTGCGGAAGCGACCGAGCGCCTCCCAGTCCGCGGCATCGCCTTGACCGGATTGATGGGAATCCGCGACCTCGATCGCGTCCAGCATCCAGAGAGGCAACCGTCTTGCACCCTGTGCGGTCTCCAGCATCGCGCCCGTCCGTCGCGGCAGCTGGCGCTGGCCGTTGCGTGACCATTCGTAGCGGAGGCGAAAGCCGGACGAACCGACGATGCCCTCAGCGTCGGTTCTAAGGGTCATATCCACCAATGGCGGCAATCCCAGCAGCTGGCCTGCCTCACCCGAGATCGACGCAGCGATACGATGAGACATCACGACGCGATCGGAATCGATCGACAAACGCTCGCGAAGCGCGTCCGCGGCAGCGCGCAAATCGGCGATCGCGTATGCGAGCGGCCGCTCCCCAGCAGGGAGGTGCTGCAGATCCGCTTCTGCGCCGCGACGAACAAGACGATGAAGCAGGCTCGTGCTTTTTCTCTTCACGGTGAGCGTGACCGCGTCGGGAGACGTAGATACAAGAAGCTCCATTGCTCGACCTAAATCTGCTCCATCACCCAGCTTTGCCAATTTCCAACATGTGCTCTTGCTTTTGAGCCAGGGAGTAGCCTGATCTGCTCACAATCATAGCGCCACTGATACAGGGTGGGCGCAGATCTGTCGGTCTCGTCAAAGATGTGAACCTTATAGCTATGAGAGCCTTCGACAACGATCTTTCTGCCGATCTTGAGCACAAGCAGCGAAGTATCCGACCTGCTGCCGCCGGCAGTCTGGCGTCCGAAGCTTAGAGTTCCCCTCCCACCCCCTCGCTGCTTTGCCTCTTGCTCTGCGGTATCACCGAAGGCCACCCACGCGGCGTCCACCCGCCCTCGACTATGCAACCCCAGCCAGAACTTTCTTCGCGGCTCCCACATATGGCTGCGCTCTACAGCCGAGACGACATCGAGGAAGAAGCGAATATTTTCGCCAGTCAGCCAGCGAAGGATGACAGCCAACCTATGATCGGGCACCGCAGACCAGATCCCGCCGCGCTGGACTCGTGGATCACCGTAGATGCCGATGATGTTTTCGGTCAGATAGCGAAGATCATTAGCCGGGGGCGCACAGTTTACCCAGGGCCCGAGCAAGGCCGAAATCGCCTCACCGGCCCCAGTGCTCTTGGCTTCTCGGCCCTCCGGCTTCAACCATTCAATGAGCCGCTTCATCTCAACCCTCGTGTCGAGATGCGGTTCGATTTGAGTCACATAAGCCAGATGAACTGCGTTCATAAGGCCGGGACCGTGAGGGCTGTGAATACCGAGCTTCTGCAGGCCGGTCCAAAGATCGTCCATGGAGATCATTTTCCGTGCAACGGCATCCGCCACAACGTTCGGCGACAGCATCTCCGGGGTAGCGTCCAGCAGCATGCGCCAACGCGCGCCCAAACGGTCCGTCACCGCCGACAATGCGCTGGCGAGCTTGTGGGTATGATCCGCGGCAGCATCGAAGCTGTCCATGTAGATGGAAAACATGCCGCCTAGAAAGCCGGCGCGGGTCGAAGCACGTGTTTCGCGGTAATAGAATTCCCGCAGTCCGGCGAGGTCTGGCCGCTCGCGGCGTTCCTCGTCGAACAAAGCCCTGCCAGCGCTCGTGATCAGCGATAGCTTGGTGTCTTTCCACTCATCGCGATCGAGCCGATCGCGGACCATGACGACGAGCCGCTCGCGATCCTTCTCCGGCGGGTTCGCAACGACATCGGGCCATCGGGCCATGATCCGCTCGGTCCTGGACATCAGCAGGTTCAGGGATGGCAGCGCCGGGCTGTTGAATTGGCGCTTCTGCGATAAGGCCTTGGAGAGTGTCATTTCGTCTCTCCTCGCAAGAGGCCTGCGCTCAATGCCTCGCGTATCCGCCCGATCTCCTCCGACTTGCTTGGCGCGTACATGATGATGCGAAGATCCACGCGGCGATTGGTATCACGGCCCTCCTTCGTCGCATTGTCTCTGACTGGCCTCATCTGTCCGTAGCCGGCGACCGACAATACGGGCTGCCGCCGGAAATTGAGAAGCTCGACGAGCTCCGGGGCCCTTCCGCGTATCGTGAAAAAGGTGTTGTTCGCACGCTCGGTCGACAGAGTAAGGTTCGACGCGAAGTCACCCGTCGAATCGGTGTGGCCTTCGATTTGAAGAGCCTCAATCACGGCATGTGCCGGGTTGCAGTCAGCCTTCCAATTCGAGCGGGCTCCCAGCGTGTAGCACGGAAGAATTTCCGCCAGACGAGTGGCCAGCGCTTCGACGATGGTCCTCCTGTCCGGCCGAAGTAAGGACGAGCCGGACGCAAAAAGGCCATCGCCCTGGAAACGCAGCGCGTCGATTTCTTCGCTGATGACGACCTGCAGATCGGGAAAGTCTATTTTCAGCTGCTTCTGCAGCGTTTCGAGAATGCGTCGCCGTTCGACAGCCGATAGCGCGAGATAGGTTTCAAGCGGATCGACCTTGCGAAGTTTTTCAAGCTCCTGCTTCAGCTGCGCAATTTCACGCTGCAGCTCGTCAATTTGCTTCTGCTTCGCGTCGATCGCTCCACGGAGTTCCTTGATCACCGCCTCTTGCTGGTCGATAAGCATCCGGAGCCGCGTGACCTCGCGACGTGCATCGTCCCGCTGTCGCACGACCTGATCGTAGTCGGCTCGCGGCACCATGCTTTGATCATTGTATTTGCTGGCAAAATAGGCCAGCAGCAGGATGACGACGAAAAGGAAGCTGACAGTCATGTCCGTCATGGACATGAAAGCACTTTCCTCTTCCTCCTCCTCATGGCGCGCTCGCTGGCCACCGCGCATCACGCTCTCCGCGATTGCGGAGCGAATTGCTCGGCCTGCTCGACGATCTCCCGCATTGTATCCAGCGCTGGACTAAGCCGATTCTGCATGTCCCGCACGTGTCCGAACATGCCCTGGACAGCCTTCTCGACATTCTCGGTATAGAGCTCGAAAGCCTGACCGAGCTTTCCATCCATGTCGTCCAGCCGGTCACCCTGCCCTCGCAATCTCTCCAGCATGACGGTCACACCGCCGAGGGCGCTTTCGATCGCCTTTGTCTCGCTGCCGAGAATTTCCCGGGCGGCGGCCAGCGCCGATGCGGCGGAATCAGCCGTCGCTTCCGCCGAACGGGTGACCGTGCTCGCCACTCGTTGGGTGCTGTCGGTCAACTGCCTGATCGAGCTATCCATCCGATCGGCGATGGACTTCACCGGTGTCGCTGCCGCGACCAGCTCGGCTGCTGCGCCCTTGAATGTGCCTGCGGCTTTCTCCGATGCGTCTGCGCCGGCCCTTACGCCATCGGACATGCGCCGCATGTCGGATGCACCTTGATTGAGCTGATTGATCAGAGCCTCGAGCCGCGTTCCGATTTCAGCAAGGGGCGCGAGCAACCCGGCTCCCGCCCTTTGCGACACATCTTCGGCTACCCGTGCGATTTCCGCGCTCGTCCGGTTGAACACTTCCGCGACATCTTTGCCGGCATTGCCAATCTGGTCGGCGACCTGCTGGCTGGCAAGCTTCATGCGCTCCTGCGCGGTTTCGGTTCCGGTGCGTGTCGCCGCCTCGATTTCCTGCTTGAACGACGCTGCCGCCCGACGCATGTCATCGGCCGCCGCCGACATCGCCCGCGCGCCCTCGCCGGTATTGTCGCGGATACCTTCGAGTGTACGGTTCATCACCGACAGGAGCTTTTCCGCACCTTCGCTGAAGGTGCCGCCAGTGACCTCCGCCGTGTTCATGAGCGCCGCGCGCAAATCCTCAACCGCCTGTGCGACGCGTTCTGTCACACCCTCCATTTCGGAGCCGATTCGTCCCGAGCTCTGATCGAACCGGTCCGCCAGGGAGCCGAGCCGGTCGCTCGCATCCGAAATCTTCTGACTGGCTTCCGAGAGCGCCAGGCCAATGGAGTCCGTCAGCTGGCTCGACAGACCGGAAACCATATCTCCGACGCCTTCCGTCCCCATCTTGCCAACCTTCTCGACGATTGGCGCCATGGCGTCTGCGATGGAGTTCTGGATGGCCGCAGGAAGCTCTTCTCGCAATGGACGGCCGATCTCGGCGACCAGCTCCATGCCGATCAGACGGAAATGCTCCCTTTGCTCGCGCGTCGCGTTCAGCTGCTCCGCAGCGAGCGCTTCCAAGCTGATATAGGTCAGATGTCTTTCGATCGCACCACACAGGTCATGGATGGCTTTTTCCAACCTGCCATAGAAAATGCGCAGGAAGATCGTGAAGACAATCGAGCAAAATAGCCCGGTCAGCGACATGATGAACTTGGCCGACGCTACCGACAACAGCTCCTGCATCGCAGCGCTATCGATCGCGGCTCGCCCGCCAAGGCTTTGCAGAGCCGCGATCAGCCCAAGGAAGGTCAGGAACAAACCAACTGATACGAATAGTCCTGGCATTATCCGCCAGCCACCGACACCAAATCCCAAATCTTCGGGATTGAGAAACGTGGATGGTCGCACGGCATTTCGCAGAATGATCTTGCCGTCCTCTTCATGAGGGACAAGCGTCTCACGATACTTGAGCCACGCTCTGGCTAGGTTGTGGCGATATCTATTGCTGCCGCCTTGGTCGATTGCCGCGGAAAGCCTGTCTATGTCGCGGCTGAAATCCGCGCCACTGTGGCTGCTTTCTATCTGCCTCGTGAGCCAGGCAACAGCCCTTTCCTGCCGGGATGTTTGTCGGATGAAGAGGATCGTGCAGATTGCAAGCAGTGCAACCAACCCTAGAGCGACATATCCTGGAAACTCTTCCCTTACCAGAATATTAGCTGCCGAAAGGATGAAGCTGACAGTGGATCGGCCAATTTCTTGAATTTCTTGAAACACTTAGTCTTTGCCCCCTGCGACTCTGCCCCGAAGAGTCTCAATGAAAGAAAATAAACCAAAGGGCGGTGATGCAATCAAGGGACATGTGTGAGGGAATGGATGCCAGAAGCTGGAGGTGGCTGGGTTTGTTTGAACAGCGTTTCGCCTTCGATACACGGCAGCCTGCCGGGATTGTCGGGACGGTTTGGTGCGCGCTTGAGGTGCAACGGAGGGAGGGCGTAGCCCGACCGCAGTGCACCCCAAGCGCGCGGCGAAATTCAAGCCGCCAGGGTCTGCTGCAGACGGTCGAAGCAGGCTTGACCAGGCGTTCGCGGGTGAAGGCTCGAGTGTGGACATCGCGTATTGTCGAAGCTGAAGGGCCGGCCCGGCGAGGTACGGGCCTCGCCGACGCTGTCGCAGGCAGGCAGACTTTTATTTCGTTCGCCTCTTTTCGTTCCGTTGTGGTGCACCGGGGTAGCTGTTTATATTGTTGAAGTTCTTGTTATGTTCCGAGAGGCCGCCAACCACTTCCCCTCGACAAGCACCGCCACTCTCCGCCGACATAGAGTTCGCCCCATGACCGTATCGGCCGTGTACACCAGTAGCGCGCGCCTCACTGGCGACAGCCGGCCGAGCGCACGCAACGCCAGCGACGGACCTGAGACAGCAGCGGAGCACCCTCCGCACAGAGCCAGTCCATGGTCAGACGTTGCCCATGATCCGGCCCTTCGACGAGCTCAGGACAGGCTGCTACGCGCCAGTGCGCCATCTCAGGCCAGGTCCACCGACCCGCAGCGGTGCGATCCCGGCCGCGACGCGCCCACCTTTCCGGTGCAGATCCTCCCGCCGCTCTGGCGCGACTGGTGCCGGCGCAACGCAGGCGCCGCCAGCGCACCCGCCGACTATGTGGCGCTGTCATTGTTGACGATGGCTGCGGGCCTGATTGGCGGCGGGCGGCGCATCGCGCCCGTGCCGGCGTGGCGCGAGCCCTGCGTGCTGTGGACGGCCCTGGCTGGCGCGCCGGGATCGGGCCGCACCCGGGGCATGGACGCCGCGCTGAGCCTGGTTCGCGAGCTGGAGCACCGCCTGGGCACCACCGGCGACGCCGCCTACGGCCGCTATGCCGGCGCACGGGAAGCGGCGCGCGTGCATGCGCGGCTCTGGCGCCAGGACGTGCGCAACATGGTGATCGCAGGCGAAGCACCCGATCCGTTGCCGCGGGAGGCCATGGACCCGCCGCCACCCCGCCGGCTGGTCATGGACGATCCGCGCATCCAGCACATTGCCGACGCCGGGCGCGGCAACCCGCAAGGCATGCTGCTGGCGCCTGGCACGCTCGATGGCTGGCTTGCCGCGCGGCGCCGGGCCGGCCCGGATCAGCGCTGCTGGCTGAAGGCGTGGTCGGCACAGCCCTGGACGTTCGGCCGCCCGGGCGCGCCCGTGGCTGACATCACCTGCGCCGTGTCGATCCTGGGCACGCTGCGGCCCGAGGCGATCCCGCGGATGCGCCCCGGTGATGGCGATGACGTGCTCGCGCGGTTCCTGTTCGCCGGCCCGCAGCGGCCAGCGGTCCAGCCGCTATCGCTGGCGGCGGATGGCCTGTGCCCGGCGGCGCTCGACGCGCTGGCGCGCCTGCGCGACATGCCGCCGGCCGTGCGCGACGTGCCGCTGGCGCCCGAGGCGCTGGCCCTGTTCGAGGTCTTCCGACATGCGCACGACGCGGAAGCCGCCGCGCTGGACGGACGCGAGGCGGCGTGGTGGGACAACGGCCCGGCCCTGGTGCTGCGCCTGGCCGGCGTGCTCTGCTTCCTCGACTGGGCGGCGCGGGCTGCCGGCACGCCGGAACCGGCGGTTGTGTCGGCCCGGGACATCGGCGCCGCCATCGATCTGTGGCAGGTCTGCCTCTGGCCGCAGGCACGCGCCGTGTTCGATACGCTCGGCCGGCGCGACATGGAACGCGTGCAGCGCTGGCTGGCGGCGCAGCGCCTGACCGAGGTGTCGCGCGAGCAGATCCGCCGCGACGCCCTCTCGCAGGCCGTCGACGCCGCCCAGGCCGACGCGGTCGCCGAGAAGCTCGTCGCCGCCGGCTGGTTGCGCCCGGTGGGCCGCACCAAGACCGGCCCCGGCCGCCCTGCCCGTCGCTGGCACGTCGCCCCCGGCTTGTGGGAAGAAAATCCTCCCCACGCCTCAGCGTGGGGAGGTGCCCCGGCACGACGTTTCGACGCTTCGCGTCGAAACGTTGGTGGACGGAGGGGAGCCGACGTGGTGCCTGCATCTGAGACACCGTGTGAGGTCCCCCTCCGGCCTTCGGCCACCTCCCCCACTGCGTGGGGGAGGGAGGAAGCCACAATTTCCGCTACCCCCTTTGAGTCGGAGGCTCGCGATATCAGTTTTCCCGCCGCCCCGGGGCACAGCGAAGAACCCGGAGCGCGGGCGTCTCGCCCGCATCAGCGCGAAGCGCCGACCACCTCGATAGCGCCCGCCGCTTCCGCTCCGGACGAATGCGGGCGAGCCGCCCGCGCGCCGGGTTCCTTGCGTCCAGGACGACAAGACCATGAAATTTCCGCTACATGGTTCGAGTTTCTCACCCCGGTGACGGAGGACATGCATGCAGCCCCTGCCGCTTCTGCCGACCATGGGCGTCGGCAGCTACGCCTCGCCCGGCTGGTTCATCTCGGGCCGGGCGCGCCTGCGGGAGGGTGACTTCGGGCCTGCCGACAGCGACGAGATGTTCGAGGATGCCACCCGCATCGCCATCGCCGACCAGGTCGAGGCCGGGCTGGACATCATCAGCGACGGCGAGCTGCACCGTCAGCGCTTCGTGTTCGAGATGTTCCAACACCTGCACGGACTGAAGCGCGTGCCGCCGGCCCGCAAGCTGGGCGTGCCGGGCTATGACATGGCGCCGCATTTCACCGTCGAGGGCGCCGTCACGGCGCCGCGCGGCCTGGGCGTCGTCGGCGAGTATCAGACCTTGCTGCGGCTGGCGCCCGGGCGGCACCTGAAGGTGGCCCTGCCCGGCCCCGTCACCTTCGCCGGATTCATGACCGCCGGCAGCCACGATCCCGGCGCGGTCGTCGAGTCGCTGATCGGCATCGTGCGCACGGAGCTCGAGGGCCTCGCGGCCGCGGGCGTCGACTACATCCAGCTCGACGAGCCGGGCCTGCCGGAAGCGCCGCTGGGCCTGTCGCTCGACGATTGCGTGGCCGTCATCAATCGGACCCTGGCCGGCTTCGCCTTCCGCCGCGGCGTGCATGTCTGCTTCGGCAACAACGCCGGCCGGCCGATGGCCGACCGCGACATCGTCCGGCTGATGCCCGGTCTTGTCGCGCTGAAGGCCGACGAGATCTCGCTGGAATTCGCCAACCGCGAGATGGCGCAGGTCGAGCTGGTCGGCGAGCTGGCACGCCGCACCGATGTCGCCGTCGGCGTCGTCGATGTGAAGAACTTCCGCCTGGAGCCGAAGGAGGCCGTGACGCGGCGCATCGAGCTGTGCCTGAAGCACGCGCCGGCCGAGCGGCTGCGGCTCACGGCCGATTGCGGCTTTTCCGCCCTGCCGCGCGGGCTGGCCCGGCGCAAGATGATCGCGCTCGTGGACGGCGCGCGGCTGGTGCGCGGCTCGCGGGCTGCCTGACCGGTTCGCGTTGGCCGGTTTTCCGCTGCCGGCCAGCGTCCTCTTCTGAGCGCAGCGAGGAACGACAGTGGGGATGCCATTCAACCGAATGTGCTCTACTGTACGGCAAAAGGCGCCGTGGAATGCCCGCGCCCGGCGCTTCGAGACAACGGGCGCAGCGGAGGAGACTTCCATGATCACGAGGCGCAAGGCCATCGTGGCCGGCAGCGCGCTGCTATCGACGCTGGGCTGGCCGCCTGGCGCATCGGCCCAGACCCGCACCTTCAGCTTCGGCTACGACCAGCCGCGCACCACCGGCTACGGTATCCTCGCCGACATCTTCAGCGGCAAGCTGAAGGAGCTCAGCAAGGGCACGCTGCTGATCGACCAGTTCCCCGGCGCGCAGCTCGGCCAGGAGCCGCAGATGCTGCAGAAGGTGCGCTCGGGCGACATCGACTTCATCATCAGCTCGACCGCCAACGCCTCGACCCTGGCGCCGGAGTCCGGCGTGTTCTCGCTCCACTTCATCTTCAAGTCCGAGGATCACCTCAAGAAGGCTATCGCCGATCCGGCGGTGATCAAGGCCGTGCGCGACATGATCGCCGAGCGCGTCCAGGGCGCCCGGGTGCTGGCGGTGGCGACGCTGGGCCTGCGCAACATCTACAGCAAGCGGGAGATCCGCCGGGTCGAGGACCTCAAGGGCATGAAGATCCGGGTCCAGGCGACCAAGACCGAGGACACGCACTTCCCGGCCTATGGCGCGCAGGTCGTGCACATGCCGTTCGGCGACGTCTACACCTCGCTGCAGACCGGGGTCGTCGATGCCGCCGAGAACGGCGTCAACGTCTACCTGTCGAACAAGCACTACGAAACCGCCCCGATCATGTCGTTCACCCAGCACGAAGCCAACAACAGCGTCGTCTGGGTCAGCGACAAGGTGTGGAGCAGCCTGAGCGACGAGCAGAGGAAGTGGGTGCAGGAGGCCGCCGACACGGTCGGCCGCGAGCAGCCCGCCCGCGCCCTGAAGCTGGAGGAAGACTCCGCGGTCCGGCTCGAGAAGATCGGCGTCAAGCTGGTGAAGGATGTCGACAAGTCAGGCTTCATCAGGGCCGCCCAGCCGATCCAGGACCAGCTCGCCCAGGAGCTCGGGCCGCACGCCGTGAAGATCCTCGACCTCGTCCGCAAGATCCCGTGACACGCCATCGCCACACGCCGTTGCGGACATGAGCATCTACGATCTGGTGTCGCCGCGCGAGCGGCATCTGAAATGGCGCTCGCTCGACGCCGTCGAGGCTGCCGTGATGATCCTGTGCGGCATCGCGCTCGGCGGCTTCACGGCCTCGGTTTTCCTGGACGTCACCACGCGCACGATCGGCCGGCCCTGGCTCTACCTGCAGGAGGTGACCGGCCACTTCTTCGTCTGGGGCGTCTTCCTCGGCTGCGCCGCCGCGACGCGCCGCAATGACCACCTGTTCCTGTCCGCCGTCACCGAGACGATGCGCGGCACCCGGCGCCGCTTCTTCGAGATCTTCAATCGCGGCGTCGTGCTGGCGGTGTCGTTCTGCCTGATCGTGTTCGGCTACCTGAACTTCGTCCATGGCTTCGGCAGCAAGCGCATGCCGTCGCTGACTCCCGAAGCCACCCTCACCGCGGCGATTCCGGTGTGCGGCGTGCTGGTCATGCTGTTCACCATCGAGCAGATGGTCAACGGCTGGCGCAACGGCTTTGAGGATCCGCCGGCCGTGCTCCCCGCGGACGGTGGGCCGGCGCCCCCGCCATGAGCAACGGGCTCATCCTGGGCCTGATGGCCTTCCTGTTCCTCTTCCTCGGCTACATGGGCGTGCCCGTCGCCTTCGCGATCATGGCGGGCGTGCTGGCGGCCACGCTCCTGACGCCGATCAGCCTCGCGTCCATCGTCGGCCAGCTCTTCTACGGCATCGACTCGGAGGCGCTGCTCGCCGTTCCGTTCTTCCTGCTGGTCGGCGAGCTGATGACGTCGGCCCACGTGGTCGGCCGCATGATCAATCTCGCCAATGTCATGATCGGCCATATGCGCGGCGGCCTGGCGCAGGTCGTGACGCTGTTCAGCATGTTCTTCGCCGGCATCTCCGGATCGTCGACCGCCGATGTCGCGGTGCTGACCCGCACGCTGGCGCCGTCCATGGACGAGGAAGGCTACGACCGCGGCTTCACGGCGGCGCTGATCGCGTCGGCCTCGACCATGGCCAACCTGATCCCGCCCAGCATCATGGCGGTGGTCTACGGCGCCACCGGCAACGTCTCCATCGCCGGCCTGTTCCTGGGCGGTGTCGTGCCCGGCGTCCTGGTCGGCATCGGTCTGATGATCTACAGCCATTTCTTCGGGCCGGTCGGCCGATTGAAGCCGCGCGCGACGCTGGGCCAGCTCAGCGATGCCGCCAAGGCGTCGGCGCTGCCGCTGATGATCCCCGTCATCATCATGGGCGGCATCCTGACGGGCTGGTTCACGCCCACCGAAGCCGGCATGGCGGCGGTGGTCTACATCCTCCTCGTCGCCATTCCGTTCCTGGCGCGCCAGCACATCCGCAATATCCCGCGCGTCTTCATGTACACCGGGCTGCTCTACTCCATCCCGCTGATCACGGTCGCCGCGGCCTCGGCCTTCGGCTGGATGCTGGCCTACCTGAAGGGGCCCGACGTCGTGGCCGCCTGGGTCGAGCATACCGCCGGGCCCGACCCGATGCTGATCCTGTTCCTGCTCGTCGGGGTCTTCATCATCGTCGGCGACTTCGTCGACGCGGTCCCGGCGATCATCATCTTCATGCCCATCATCAACAGGCTGACCGAGCTGGGCAACATCAACGCGGTGCACATGGGGGTCTGCATCATCGTGACGCTGGCGTTCGGCCTCATCACGCCGCCCTACGGCATCACGCTGCTGATGGCATCCAAGTTCACCAATGTCCGCTTCAGCACGGCCATGTTCCGCTCGCTGCCGCTGTACGTCGTGTTCCTCGCCACGATCGTCTTCTGCATCCTGTTCCCGGACGTGGTCCTGTGGCTGCCCAAGACGGTGCTGCCCGAGTCGGTCGGCTGCTTCAAGGCACCCGGCGGCGCCGGCTATATTTGCCCCTGATCGCCGGGAGACCGCGACATGCGAATCCTGCACATGCTCACCCTCGCGCTGGCAATGCTGGCAGCCGGCCCGGCGCGCGCCCAGACCTATCCGGCCAAGCCGATCCGGCTCGTCGTCGGCTACAGCCCCGGCGGCGGCAACGATGTCATGGCCCGCATCGTGGCGGCCAAGCTGCAGGACCGCCTGGGCCAGCCGGTCGTGGTCGAGAACAAGGCCGGCGCCCAGTCGATCATCGCCGCCGAGCTCGTCGCCAAGGCGGCGCCCGACGGCTACACGCTGCTGGTCGCGCCCAGTGGCCCGATGACCATCAACCCGGCGATCTACAGCAAGCTGCCCTACTCGCCGCGTGATGACTTCGCGCCGGTGTCGCTCATCGCCGAGTTTCCCCTGCTGCTGGCCGTCACCGCCTCGCTGCCGGTGAAGACCGTGCCTGAGCTGATCGCCTATGCCAGGTCGCGGCCGCAGGATGCCAACTACGCATCCAGCGCCGCGCCGTTCCAGCTCGCCGCCGAGCTGTTCAACCAGAAGACCGGCAGCAAGTTCGTCCACGTGCCGTTCAAGGGCAGCGGCGATGCCGTGGCCGCCGTCGCGACCGGCACCGTGATCATGACCATATCGGATGCCGGCCCGATCGCGGCCGGCCTGCAGGGCGGCTCGATCCGGGCCCTGGCGGTGACGTCGGCGGCACGGCATCCGGCCTTCCCCGGCGTGCCGACCATGGCCGAGGCCGGCATCGCCGACATGGTGATCACGTTGTGGACCGGCATCGTGGCGCCGGCCGGCACGCCTGAGCCGATCGTCAAGCGCCTGCAGGCGGAGATCGCCGCGGTCATGCGCCTGCCCGACGTGCGCGAGCGCTATGCCAGCCTCGGCATCGACGCGGTGAGCTCGACGCCGCAGGATTACGCCCGCCGCATCGCCGACGATATCGCGCGCTGGACGGCCATCGCCAGGGCTGCCGACATCAAGCTCAACTGACGCCCGACGGAGCTTGTCCATGCACACCTTCGATCGCCGCGCCGCCCTCGCAGGCGGCATCGCCGCGCTGGCCGCGCCGGGCGCGCGGGCTCAGCACGAGCAGCACGGGCCGCTCTACGAGCGGCTGAACCAGCCAGGTCGGGTGGGCGAGCCCGAGACCGCCGCCACCCAGCGCGTGTACGACAGCCCGGCGTCCAAGGCGGCGACCCAGGGACGCTGGGTCGCCCGCCAGCCGCTGCCGCTGCCGCGCAGCGAGATGGCCTGGGCGACGGCGCTGAAGGGACAGATGCACCTGGTAGGCGGCTATGGCGAGCAGCGCGTCGACCGGCCCTACCATCACGTCTACGATCCGGCCACGGACAGGTGGCTCGCCGCCGAGCCGATACCGCGCGGCGCCAACCATGTCGGTGTCGCGACCCTGGACGATCGGCTCTACGCCATCGGCGGCTTCCTCGGCCAGAACCACACGCCGCACAACGACTGCTTCGTCTTCGGCGCCGACGGCGCCAAGTGGTCGAAGATCGCGCCGCTGCCGCAGGCCTGCGGCGCCATGGCGTGCGTCGGCTTCGAGGGCAGGATCCACGCCGTCGGCGGCGCCATCGGCGAGGGCTTCGAGAAGCGCCGCTCGATCGACTGGCACCTGGCCTACGATCCGGCCACCGACCGCTGGAGCGAACGCGCGCCATTGCCCACCGGGCGCGACCACACGGGCATCGTGGCGGTCGACAACCGCCTGCACGTGATCGGCGGCCGCGTCGACACGTTCTACACCAACTCCAATTTCCACCACACCTACGAGACCAGGGAGGACCGCTGGCGCCTGCGCAGCCCCTTGCCCACGGCGCGCTCGGGCCATGGCGCGGTGGTCCATCGCGGCCGCATCTTCTGCATGGGCGGCGAAGGCGCCAACCGCGTCTTCGCCCAGAACGAGGCCTATGATCCCGCTGCCGACCGCTGGGAGGCCTATGCGCCGATGGCCACGCCGCGCCACGGCCTGGGCGCCGTCGCCATCGGCGACTGGATCTACGTCGCCGGCGGCGGACCGGTCATGGGCGGCGGCTTCCAGAGCGCCGTCCATGAAGCCTTCACGCTGGGCTGAACTACACCCCTTTCCCCGCGAGAGCGGGGAGAGGGAGGGGCCCATCGCGCGCAGCGCGATGGGAGGGTGAGGGGTAGCAATGGGCAGCCCAGAACATCCTTCCGAGACTGTTCGTTCGTACCCCTCACCCAACCTCTCCCCGCTCTCGCGGGGAGAGGAGTATGATTGCGCGGTCCGGATCGTGCATGTAACGATCAATACCTGACAGGGGGGTGAAACGATGATGATCGACAAGATTGCGGCGCTCGCCGTCGCCGGTGCCATGGCGCTCGTCTCGACAGGCGCAGCGGCGCAGACCAAGTGGGATCTCCCGGCGGCCTATCCCGCGACCAACTTCCACACGGTCAACATGCAGAAGTTCGCCGACGCGGTGAAGGCCGGCTCCGGCGGCAAGCTCGAGATCACGATCCACCCCGGCGCCTCGCTGTTCAAGGCGCCGGAGATCAAGCGGGCGGTGCAGACCGGCCAGGCCCCGATCGGCGAGATCCTGATCTCCAACTTCGAGAACGAGGATCCGCTCTACGGCCTGGACGTGGTGCCGTTCCTCGCCACCAGCTTCGCGGAAGCGAAGAAGCTGTGGCAGGCGCAGAAGCCGGTGCTGGAGAAGAAGCTGGCGGCCCAGGGCATGATCGCGCTGTTCTCGGTGCCGTGGCCGCCGCAGGGCCTCTACGCCAAGAAGGAGGTCAACGCCCTGGCCGACATGAAGGGCATGAAGTTCCGCGCCTACAACCGCGGCACGTCGCGCATCGCCGAGCTGACCGGCGCCCAGCCGATCACCATCCAGGCGGCGGAGCTCAGCCAGGCGCTGGCCACCGGCAAGGTCGACTCCTTCATCTCGTCGGGCGCCACCGGCGTCGATTCCAAGGTGTGGGAGCAGCTCACGCATTTCTACGACACCCAGGCCTGGCTGCCGAAGGACCTCGTGCTGATGAACAAGGCGGCGTTCGACAAGCTCGACGATGCCACCAGGAAGGTGGTCATGGCCGAGGCCGCGAAGGCCGAGGCGACGGGCTGGGCCGAGAGCGAGCGGCTGGCCAAGGGCTTCCTCGAGACCCTGGCCAAGAACGGCATGAAGGTCCAGCCGCCCTCCGCCAAGCTCGGCGCCGAATACAAGGAGCTGGGCAAGAAGCTGACCGAGGAGTGGCTCGAGAAGGCCGGCGCCGACGGCAAGTCGGTGGTCGAAGCCTACCGCAAGATGTGAGGCGGTCGGTCCCGGCCGATGCGTGCCTATCTGCGCAAGCTCTACGAGGCCGCCGGCGCGCTCGGCGGCCTGTTCATGATCCTGCTGCTGGTGTTCGTCCTCTACTCCGTCGGCCCCGGCGTCGGGTTGTGGCTCGAGCAGCAGGTCGGCCTGCCGAACCCGTTCAACTACGTGGCGCGCTCGGCTGACGAGTTCGCCGGCTATGCCATGCTGGCGTCGGCCTTCCTGGCGATGGCCTCCACGTTCGGCCGCGGCGAGCACATCCGGGTCACCCTCTTCCTGCAACGCCTGAGGGGCCGCGCGCGACGCTACGCCGAATTGTGGTGCCTGGCGCTGGGATCGCTGCTGGCCGGCTACCTGGCGTGGTTCAGCGTGCGGCTGTGCTACGTCTCGTGGCAGCTCAACGATGTCTCCACGGGCCTGATCGCCGTCCCGCTGTGGATCCCGCAGCTCGGGATGGCGATCGGCGCCGTCGTCCTGGCGATCGCCGTCGTCGAGCAGCTTGTCGTCGTGGCCATGGGCGGCCCGCTGATGGAAGAGCCATCGGGCGAGGAAGCCATGCACATCGAGCGCTGAGGCATCGCCATGGGATCGATCGACGCCCAGATCGCCCTGCTCGCGGTCGCCGCCCTGTTCTTCCTGTTCGGCACCGGCGTCTGGATCGGGCTGAGCATGATCGGGGTGTCGGTGGCCGTGATGTGGATCTTCGCGCCCGCCAAGCCGGCCGGCGACGCGATGGCCACCACCATCTTCAGCGACACCTCGTCCTGGACGCTGACGGCGCTGCCGCTCTTCATCTGGATGGGCGAGGTGCTGTTCCGCACCGCCATCTCCGAGGACATGTTCAGGGGGCTGGCGCCGTGGATGCGCCGCCTGCCCGGCCGGCTGGTGCACACCAACATCATCGGCTGCTCGATCTTCGCCGCCGTCAGCGGCTCGTCGGCGGCGACCTGCGCCACCATCGGCAAGATGACGGTGCCGGAGCTGAAGCGCCGCGGCTATCCCGACGAGATCGCCATCGGCAGCCTGTCGGGCGCCGGCACGCTGGGCCTGCTGATCCCGCCGTCGCTGATCATGATCGTCTACGGCGTGCAGGCCGACGTGTCGGTGGCCAAGCTGTTCGCCGCCGGTGTCATCCCCGGCGTCCTGCTCGCCGGCCTGATGATGGCCTATGTCGCCGGCTGGGCGATGCTCAACCCCTCGAAGGTGCCGCCGCCCGACGCGCCGCTGTCGCTGGCGCAGAAGCTCCATGAGTCGCGCACCCTGATCCCCGTCGTGCTGCTGATCCTGCTGGTGCTGGGCTCGATCTATGCCGGCATCGCGACGGCGACGGAGTCGGCGGCGTTCGGCGTGGTCGGCTCCTTCGCGATCGCCGGCTGGCAGCGGCGGCTCGACTGGCGCACCTTCTGGGACAGCGTGATGGGCGCCACCCGGCTCACGGCCATGATCCTGCTGATCCTGGCCGGCGCCTCGTACCTGAAGCTGGCGATGGGCTTCACCGGCCTGCCGCGCCACCTCGCCGAGAGCATCGCGGCGATGAACCTGTCGCCGGCAGCGCTGATCGTGGTGCTGGCGATCCTCTACATCATCCTCGGCTGCTTCCTCGACGGCATCTCGATGGTGGTGCTCACCATCGCCATCGTGCTGCCCATGGTCGAGCAGGCCGGCATCGACAAGCTGTGGTTCGGCATCTTCATCACCATCGTGGTCGAGATGGCGCAGATCACGCCGCCGGTCGGGTTCAATCTCTTCGTCCTGCAGGGCATGACCGGCAAGTCGATCTTCTGGATCGGCCGCGTGTCGCTGCCGTTCTTCATCGCCATGAACATCTGCGTCGTGCTGCTCTACCAGTTCCCGGCGCTCGTGCACTTCCTGCCCGACCTGATGGTCAGCGCCGCCCGCTGAAGCCGTGTCCTTCAGCCGGGCAGCCCGGCCCGGAACAGCCGCAGCAGGTCGAGCACGTCGTAGACCGGCAGGCCCAGCGCGCGCCGCAAGGCGGCCGCGTAGGGCGGAAGGTTGGTGCATTCCAGCACGATGGCGCCGAGATCGGGCTGGCGGTCGGCAAGGGCCCGCCCGGCCTCGAGGGTCTCGCGCTCGACGGCGTCGCGGTCGAGATCGGGCGCGTTGCCCAGGAACGTGTGTGCGAACGCGCCCCCGGCCGGCATGCCGGCGATCGGCGTGTCGGCGGGCGCGCCCACGGCGGCCAGGTGCGCCGGCGTCAGGCTGGCCGCGCTGGCGGTCAGCACGCCCACCCGCCTGCCCGCCGGCAGGGTGCGCGCGAGCTGCGGCACCAGCAGCAGCGCCGAGGTGGCCACGGGGATCGGCGACACCGCCGCCAGCTCGGCCTGGAACAGGGCGAGGAAGCCGCAGCTCGTCGCCACCCCGACGGCGCCGCGCTGCGCCAGGCGCCGCGTACTGGCCGCGAGCGCGCGGCTGACCCGCGCCCGGTCAGGGGCCGCCGACACCGCGTCGAGCGGGCCGATGCCCTCCAGCTGCTCGTAGATCACGGGAAAGGAGAAGCTGGCCGGGTTGCCGATATCGCCCGCGATCCGCGGGAAGCGGGTGTCGAGCATCAGGATGCCGAGCGGACGCACCTTCCCCTCACGTCACCGGGATCTCCTCCGGCTCGGCGTCGAGCGTGGTGAGCGCCGCGAGGAGGTCGTCGATGGCGGCCTGCACCTTGGCAGGATCGGTGCCGCGCACGATCAGCGACACGCTGGGCTTGCCCTGCCGGAAGGCGGGGTAGCTGCCGATCTCGGTGTCGGGGTGGTGGTCCTGCACCGCGCCCAGCTTCTCGGCGATGAAGCCCTCGGGCTGGCTGCAGCGGATGGTGCGGCTGATCAGCGGGCGGCCGCCCACCAGCACGTGCTTCATGGCGTGGAACATCCCCTCCACGATCATGGGCACGCCGGCGAAGGTGAACACGTTCTCCATCCGGAAGCCGGGGGCCACAGACACCGGATTGTCGACCAGGCTGGCGCCGTGCGGGATGCGCGCCATGCGCCGGCGCGGCGCCGTGAACAGCGCCGGGTCGGCGTAGTAGCGCGTCAGCCGGTCGACCGCCTCGGCGTTCTCGGAGATGCCGACGCCGAACGCCTTGGCGATCGCGTCGGCCGTGATGTCGTCGTGGGTCGGCCCGATGCCGCCGGTGGTGAAGACATAGTCGAACCGGCGCCGCACCGCGTTGATGGTGTCGACGATCACGTCCTCGACGTCGGGGATCACCCGGCACTCCATCAGGCGTACGCCGATCTTGTTCAGCTCGATGGCCAGGAACGGCAGGTTCGCGTCGCGGGTGCGGCCGGACAGGATCTCGTTGCCGATGATCACCAGGCAGGCGGTTACGGTCTTCTCGGGGCCAGTCGCGGCGCTGTCGTTCATCGCTCATTCTCCAGCAGTCCTGCCGGTTATAGGGCCCGCCGCCGCCCATGGTCCATGCCCCTGGCAGGATGGCCGGAGCGGCCCCGCCACCCTTGCCGACCGGGCCGGCGCATGCCACATACCCGGACATGACGTTCCAAGCTGAAAGAGCCCGTACGGACGACTACTGGGACCAGGACCAGCGCAAGATCAAGCTGCACGGTCCGGCCGATTTCGACGGCATGCGCAAGGCCGGCCAGCTGGCGGCGGCCACGCTGGATTTCATCGCCCCGCATGTGCGGCCGGGCGTGGCGACGGCCGAGCTCGACCGGCTATGCCATGAGTACATTGTCGGCCACGGCGCCGTGCCTGCCCCGCTGGGCTATCGCGGCTTTCCCAAGTCGATCTGCACCTCGATCAACCACGTGGTTTGCCACGGCATCCCGGGCGACAAGCGGCTGGCGACGGGCGACATCGTCAACATCGACGTCACCGTGATCCTCGACGGCTGGCATGGCGATACCAGCCGCATGTTCTATGCCGGCGAGCCCAAGCTGCTGGCGCGGCGCCTGTGCGACGTCACCTACGAGGCGATGATGCGCGGCATCGCCGTGGTCAAGCCGGGGGCGCGGCTGGGCGATATCGGCCAGGCCATCCAGACCTATGCCGAGTCGCAGCGCTTCTCCGTCGTGCGCGATTTCTGCGGCCACGGGCTGGGCAAGATCTTCCACGATGCCCCCAACATCCTGCACTACGGCACGGCGGGGACCGGCCCCGAGCTGCAGCCCGGCATGTTCTTCACCATCGAGCCGATGATCAACGCCGGCGCGCTCGACGTGAAGATCCTGTCCGACGGCTGGACCGCGGTCACACGCGACAAGTCGTTGTCGGCGCAGTGCGAGCACTCCGTGGGTGTCACCGAGACGGGCGTCGAGATCTTCACCGGATCGCCCGCCGGCCTGCACAAGCCGCCCTACTGACGCGCGCGGCCGGAGGCCTCGCCACCAGGCCGGCCTCTTTGGCCGGTTGCACGAAAGCTGCCCTTTTCTCGCCACGCCGTCACGCTACACTCCCCGTGAAAAAAGGGGTTGGGGCATGGGGCGACGGAAGATCGCGGACACTGAGCCCGGCATCGCGGTAGCGCCCGAGGCGCCGGCCGATGCATCGGGCGAGGATGACAGCCACCTGCTGGCGCTTCTCGCCGCCGGCCTCCACCTGCGCCCGGCCCGGGCGCGCGACACGGGCCGGCCGGTGTGGCGCGTCTCCGGCAACACGCTGGCGCACAAGGCGCTGCTGCGAGAGGCCGGCGGCAACTGGAACCGGATCGAGCAGGCCTGGGAGTTCACGGACGACGACCCGACCGCGAAGCTCGTGCAGGCGCTCGCCGCGCAGCCACCCGCCGCCGGGCACAATTCCGGGAGCACGCCGCCACCGGAGCGGCCGCATTACTGGGGCCATCGCCAGCGCGTGCGCGACCGCGTGCTCGCGGCCGGGGTCGATACCCTGCAGGACTACGAGCTGCTGGAGCTGCTGCTCTTCCACACGATCGAGCGCATCGACGTGAAGCCGCAGGCCAAGCGGCTCCTGGCCCGCTTCGGCACCCTGGGCGACGTGCTGTCGGCCGATACCGAGCGCCTCAAGGATGAAGGCGTCGACCCGCGCACCGTCGTGATGTTCCGCGCCGTGCGCGAGGCCGGGCTGCGGCTGGCCCGGCGCGAGGTGGTTGACCGTCCCGTGATCGGCTCCTGGCAGAAGCTGATCGACTACTGCCATGCCGCGCTGCAGTACGAGAAGACGGAGCAGTTCCGCATCCTGTTCCTGGACCGCAAGAACGTGCTGATCGCCGACGAGGTGCAGCAGCGCGGCACCGTCGACCATACGCCGGTCTACCCCCGCGAGGTGGTGAAGCGGGCCCTGGCGCTGAGCGCGTCGGCCTTGATCCTGGTCCACAACCATCCTTCGGGCGACCCGACACCGTCGCGCGCCGACATCGAGATGACCAAGGAGGTGAAGGCCGCTGCCAAGGCGCTGGGCATCGAGGTGCACGACCATCTCGTGATCGGCCGCAAGAGCCACGCCAGCTTCAGGAGCCTGGGGCTGCTTTCGTAATCCTTACGCCGTGGGCCATCCAGCGAGCATCCGCCCGTCCGCTCGCTGCCTCTTCCCGTCTTTCTAGAAGAAGACGAACGATCGAACCACGACGTTCTTGCGGCAGCGGGCGTCGGCGGGTGCGGTCGGGTCGACGCAGGCGGTGTGGAAAGACCAGCGCGAGACGGAGCCGTCGGTGACGGAGTCGTAGCACTTCAACATCGACACTTCCGTCGGTGTCTGCCGTGGGAACCAGTACCATTCGTGGTCGGGACGGTGCGTGAAGCGGGTGGTCTCGCCGACGCGGTCGTCGTAGATCCGGTAGTTGGTGATGTACGGCTGGTCGGCGAAGGAGGGCCAGGCGCAAAGCACGAACGGGTATTGCTCGACCGTCTCCATCGGCTTGGCGAGGTTGATCGACACGAACCGCCGCGACATCTTCGCGTCGGCCTCTTCCTCCGTGTAGTGCTGCGTACGCCCGAAGTTCCGCAGATTCCGGGTGAGCAGCTCGCGGCAGCGCACGCGGCCGCTGTTGTCGTTCAGGTCGTTATGCACGAGCATGGCGTAGCGGGCGTTTACGCCCGGGTTCTTGTTGTCCTGGTCTTCCGTGCGGTCGCCCGCATAATCCTTGTCGAACACGTCGTGGTTGTAGACGAGCGCATCGGTCGCGCCCGGGAAGAACTCGAGCAGGAGCTTCTCGATCTCGGGGTAGAACACACGCTCCACTTCCGCCGAATCGTAGAAGTTCGAGCACCTGGACTCGAGATGCGCCAGCGACACGCCGAGCCGGTCCATGCATTCCGGACTGTTGGGCGACAGGCCCGGGTAGTACTCGCCGATGCGGCGCGCATCGCGCATCACCTGCGGGAAATAGAGGTCCCGCCGCCGGTTGTCCTCCTCGCTCTTGCGCAGGATCGCCGCTATGTCGGCGCGCGCCGGGTCCCGCCAGAGAGCGTTCGACGGGACGATGGAATAGGTGGGTCGCTCGTAGACAGTGTAGGGCAACGGCAGCACCACGCCGCCCGCGGGTGCCTTCATGTCGCTTGCACGGATGTAGTCGATGCAATCGTCGTAGTTGCGGAATCCGAGGCCCCACCGGGTCTTGATCGGGCCCGGAGGCGCATTGTCGATCATGTCGATCACGCGCTGGCTTTCGCCCTCGGCGATCAGGGCGAGCGCGTCCTTGAGCGCCGCAGCGGTCCCCGCATCGCCATCTCGGTCCAGTGCCATGTAGGACAAGCCGCCGTTCGCCGCGATGGGCGGTGGCTGTCCTTCCGTTCTCTGGAGTGACGGCACATAGGCAGACGAGACCCTGTGCGTACCCGCTGCAGCGCTTTCCGCGGCGACCTTGAGCTGGCCCATGGCACACCTCCGATTTGTCTCACCATCAGCGTGGCACACGGGGCTAGCGCGTTCCAGATCATGAATCTTTTCCGATCATGAATCCACGTCATGCGACGTGCGCCGCTGCGTGAGGCCTGTCCGGCGTCGCCCGCCCCTGCCCCGGTCCGCGGGCGACGCCGCAAAGGTAGCTTCCGCATCGAGCGTCATCTGCATGCCGGCCTCCCGGAACCTGTGCTGAAAGGCCTGCAGCAGACAGCGCGACACGTCGGTGTGGGGCAGCAGGCGCAGCAGCCCCACGGCGCTGATCTCCTGCGACCAGCGGTAGGGGACCTTGGCGATGAGGCCGGCGCGCAGGTCGTTGTAGACGTGGTGGACCTGAAAGGCCGACAGATGATCGGAGTGGATGACCAGCGCGCGCCGCAGGGCGACATCGTCCGCTTCGAGCGCGATCTGCGGCGGTCCGGCCCCCTGGCCCGTGAACAGCTCCTCGATGCGCATGCGCACCAGCGACCCCGGAAAGTCCAGCACCCATTTCTGCTGGCCGAGCTGCCCGATATCGACACGGCGGGCGGTCGTCAGCGGATGGCCGGCGCGGCCGTAGATCGCCATGGCGTCGTAGTACAGCAGCTCGCAGCTGAACTCATGCTGGGCCGCCTCGCCCAGCGGCAGCATCGCCATCTCGACGTCGCCCTTGCGCAGCAGTTCGATCACCTCGGCGGGCTGGCCGACCGCGACATGGATTCTGACCGACGGCATCTGCGCCATCAGGTCGAGGATCGCCAGCGAGCAGGCAGCGAGCGGCACGACCGGCGCCGCGGCGAAGTGAAAATGCACGTTGGGCTCGCGCCGGCCTGCCGCCACGCTGCGCTGCAGGCGCATGGCATGGGCCCGGATCGCCCTGGCATGCTCCATGACCTCGCCGCCCAGCTCCGTCAGGCGCACGCCCTTGGCGCCGCGCTCGAACAGGCGCCCGCCCAGCGTACGCTCGAGCAAGGCGACGACCCGGGTCAGCGATGGCTGCGAGATGTTCAGGGCCTTGGCCGCCTTGTTCATGCTGCCGGCCTCGGCGATCGACAGCGCCGTCAGGACGTCGGCCACCAACCGCTCGTTATTCATTTCTGAATAGTCCTCGGAAATCTTTCGATTAGATTCTATAACCCGGACATGGGAACGTCGAGCCCTCAGGCACCGGAGGAAGAGATGGTCCTTGAAGACGCTGTGGCCCGCGCCGCCGCGGACCGACAGAAGGTGGCACCGACAAAGCTTGCCCATGTCGTCTTCAGGACGGCCGCCAAGCAGCCGATGCTCGACTGGTACAGCAAGGTGCTCGACGGCGAGGTCGTGTTCGACAACGCGTTCATCGGCTTCATCACCTACGACGACGAGCACCACCGCGTCGCCGTGATCGAGGTGCCTGACCTGCAGCGCCCCGAGCGGATCGGCCCGGGCCTGCACCATGTCGCCTTCACCTATGGCAGCCTGACCGACCTGCTGCACACCTACGAACGCCTCAAGGCCGAGGACATCCGGCCGCAATACTGCATCAACCACGGCCCGACCACGTCGATGTATTACGGCGATCCGGACGGCAACAGGGTCGAGCTGCAGATCGACAACTTTCCGACCATGGAAGAAGCCACGGCCTGGCTCAACTCCCCGGCGTTCGCCGAGAACCCGATCGGCGTCGACTTCGACCCCGAGGAGCTCCTCGCCAAGCACCGCCGCGGCGTGCCGGAGGCGGAGCTCAAGCGGCGGCCCAATATCGGCCCCCGAGGACTGCCTGCCCGCTAGCACGAGCCCCTCGACACTTCATGTCGCTGCAGCAGCCGCCGGCCGTGCGAGCGGGTCGGGCGCTGCTGCCGGCCGACGTTTCTTGAGCATGAGCACGATGTCCATCCAGGCGCCCATCCCCTCCGCCAGCACGGCCGCGGCCCGGCCGGTCCTCATCGTCGGCGCCGGCCCGGTCGGGCTGATGATGGCGATCCTCCTGGCCCGGCTGGGCATCCATTCGGTCGTCGTCGAACGGCGCCAGCCGCGCCAGAGCAGCGCGCCGAAGGCGCACGTGATCAATCCGCGCAGCCTGGAGATCTGCCGCTCGGCCGGCCTCGACGTCGCGGAAATGTACGCCCGCGGCACGCCGCACAGCGAAGGCCACCATGTCCGCTTCGTGCAGACATTGGTCGGCTACGAGTTCGGCGTCCTGGCGCTCGATGACGACGACGTGACGCGCGAGAGGCTCACGCCGACCCCCCTGCTCAACCTCGCGCAACCGACCTTCGAGGCGATCCTGGAGCATGCCGCCGCGCAACTGCCCGAGATCACGATACGGCGCGGCCACACCTGGATCGCCTGTGAAACGAGGGATGGGGGCGTCGAGTCGACCATCGAGGCCGACGGGTCCACCTATCGTCTGGCGAGCGCTTACCTGATCGCAGCCGACGGCGCCAACAGCGCGGTGCGCGACCACCTGGCGATCGACATGGACGGCGATCCGGCCGTCCGGGCCCGCGTCACCATCCACTTCGACGCCGATCTGCGCCACATCGTGCGTGACCGGCCGGGAATCCTCTATTGGGTGTTCGATACTGCTGCCGCCGGCACCTTCATCGCCTACGACGCAGCCTCCACCTGGGTGTACTCGCCGCGTGCCATACCGGCGACGTTCGATCGCGCGGAGTTTTCCGACGCCTATTGCGAGGCGCTGATCAAGCGGGCGATCGGCACGGATGATGTGCGCCTGTCCATCAAGCACGTCGTGCCCTGGATGATGGCGGCGCAGGTGGCGAAAACCTATCGCCGCAGCAATTGCTTCCTTGTCGGCGACGCCGCCCACCGCTTCCCGCCCACCGGCGGCCTGGGGCTCAATACCGGCTTGCAGGATGCGCATAACCTCGCCTGGAAGATCGCTGCGATCGAGCACGGCCTCGCGAGCAGCGCCTTGCTGGACACCTATGAGCGGGAGCGTCTGCCGATCGCGCAGATCAACACGCGGCAAAGCCTGAGCAACGCCAGCCGACTGCCGCACCTGTTCAAGATGGCGCAGTCAGCGCTGGCGCAGCCTGCGATCACGGCGCAGGCGGCGCAGGAGATTCGTGCCGAGATCGAGACGCATCGCGAGCATTTCCTGAGCACCGGCCTGCAGCTCGGCTTCTCCTACGGACCGCCCGTGCAGGGCCCCGCGGATCCCACCCGGTACGAGCCCTCGATCCAGCCCGGCGCGCGCCTGCCGCACGCATGGCTGCGGCATGACGGCCAGCGCATCTCCACGCTCGATCTGGCAGCCTTCGGCGCCTTCACCTTGCTGACGGGCGTGCAGGATCCGGCGTGGGGCCAGCTCGCGGCCCGCACCGGGCACGTTCGGCACGTCGCCATCGACCCGACCTTCCAGCTCGAAGCGGACTGGCTCGCGAGCGGCATTCTGAAGGATGGCGGCGCGGTGCTGGTGCGGCCCGACGGCCATATCGGCGCGTGCGTGCCCGACGCCAGCCCGCAATCGCAACAGCAGATCAGCGCGGCGCTCGACCTGCTGCTGCCGTCATAGGCCGCCGCCGACCAGCAGGACCTGGCCGCTCACATAGTCGCTTTCGGGAATGCAGAAGAGTCCCAGGTGTAGCCGGCATTGCTACAGCGCGCGTGCGATCAGCATCTTCATGATCTCGTTGGTGCCGGCGTAGATCTTCTGCACGCGCGCATCGGCGTACATGCGGGCGATCGGGTACTCGGTCATGTAGCCGTAGCCGCCGAACAGCTGCAGGCACTCGTCGATGACCCGGCACTGCGTGTCGGTGGTCCACCATTTCGCCATCGCCGCCGTCGTCGGATCGAGCGTGCCGGCCAGCAGCTTCACCGTCAGGTCGTCGACGAAGGTGCGCGCGACGACCGCCTGCGTCTTCGCCTCCGCGAGCTTGAACTGCGTGTTCTGGAAGCTGATGAGCGGCGCGCCGAAGGCCTTGCGCTCCTTGACATAGGCCGCGGTCAGCTCGACAGCCCGTTCCATCGCTACCACCGCGCCATGGGCGCAGGACAGCCGCTCCCAGGCGAGCTGCACCATCAGCTGGACGAATCCCTGCCCTTCGGTCTCGCCCAGCAGGTTCTCGGCAGGCACGCGGACATCGTCGAAGAACAGCTCCGACGTGTCCTGCGCGTGCATGCCGATCTTCTCGAGGTTGCGGCCGCGGCGGAACCCCGCCGCGGAGGCCGTCTCGACGACGAGCAGCGACACGCCCCGCGCGCCTGCGGCCGGGTCGGTCTTGGCCACGACCACGATCAGGTCGGCATTCTGGCCATTGGTGATGAAGGTCTTCTGCCCGTTGAGCACGTAGACGTCGCCGTCGCGCCGCGCGGCCGTACGCACCGACTTGAGATCGGAGCCGGTATTGGGCTCCGTCATCGCGACGGCGCCTACACGGTCGCCGGTCGCCATGCCCGGCAGCCAGCGCAGCTTCTGCGCCTCGGTGCCGTACGCCAGCAGGTAATGGGCCACGATGTTGGAATGCACGCCGCTGCCCGCACCGAAACCGCCGCCGAGACCGGCCCGGCCGATCTCCTCGGCGATCACCAGGTCATGGGCGCGCGTGCCACCACCGCCGCCATAGGCTTCAGGGATGCTGGCGCACAGCAGGCCCGCCGCGCCGGCCTTGCGCCATGCGTCGCGATCGACGATGCCGGCTTTGTCCCAACGTTCGCGATGCGGCACGAACTCGCGCTCCAGGAAACGCCGCGCCTGATCGCGCAGGATGCTCAGCTCTTCCGTCATCCACGGCGACACATGATCAGCCATGTTCAGGATCCCGACTTATACCTACCAGTCGGTAAAAATAAAATGATGGAAGAGCGCACGTCAAGAGCCCAAGACGACCGGAAGTTCGGTTGGGCTCGACGGCGCGCGCCGGCTCAAACGAACCGCATCGAGACCGCGCCGAGATCCTGGAACCGAGCATTGATGGTGTCACCCGGTTCCACCGCGATCGCTTCGGTGACACCACCCGTCATGATAAACGTGCCGGCGGGGATATGCTGGCCACGCGCGCCCAGATGGTTGGCCATCATCGCCACCGCCGCCAGCGGGTGGCCGAGCACCGCCGCGCCGGCCGCCATGGCCACGATCTCGCCGTTCTTCTCCAGCACGACGCCCAGGGTGCGCAGGTCGAGGTCGTCAAGCCGGCGCGACCGGCCGCCGATCACGAAGCGGGCCGACGACGTGTTGTCCGCCACCACGCTTTTCAGGTCGAACTTGAAATCGCGGTAGCGCGAATCGATCACCTCGACGGCCGGCACCACGAAATCGACCGCTGCCATCACGCTGCCGACATGGCAGCCCGGTCCCTTGAGCGACGCGTTGGTGACGACGCAGATCTCCGCCTCGACCTTGGGGTGGATGAGCTCGTCGTGCCTGATCTCGCCGCCGTCGGGGCGTGCCATGTAGTCGGCGACGAAACCGAACACGGGCGTGTCGACACCCATCTGCTTCATCTTGGCGAACGAGGTGAGGCCTGCCTTGAGGCCCACGATCCGGCTGCCGCGCGCTTGCTTGCGCCGACGGATCTCGTCCTGGACGGCATAGGCGTCGTCCCATCCCATGTCGGGATGATCGTCGGTGATCTTGGCCACGTCGCGCGCGCCCAGCTCGGCGTTCTCCAGATGCTCGGCTAAGGCCGCAGTCGTCCTGCTGTCGAGTGCCATGGTGATATCCTCGCCGTCAGATGAAGCGGACCGACGTGCTGCCCAGCCCGCCGACGCTGCACACCAGGCTGTCGCCAGCCTTGACCGCCAGCATCGGCGACTGCGATCCGGACAGGATCAGCTCGCCGGCCTTGAGCCCGATCCCCAGGCGCCCCAGCGTGTTGGCCAGCCATGCCACCGCGTTGACCGGCGAGCCCTGCACGGCGGCGCCGGCCGAGGTGCTGACGACCTCGCCGTTCTTCTCCAGCACCATGCCGGCGAGCGCCAGGTCGAGGGCATGCGGGCTCTTGCGCACGCCGCCCAGGGTCAGCACGCCGCAAGAGGCATTGTCGGCGACCGTGTCCTGGATCTTGATCTTCCAGTCGCGGATGCGGGAATCGACGATCTCGAAGCAGGGCATCACGCAGTCGGTGGCGCGCAGCACGTCGGCGGCGGTCACACCGGGACCCGTGAGGTCGCTCTTCATCATGAAGGCGACCTCGGCCTCGGCTTTCGGTGCGATCAACGTGGCGGTGTCGACCGGCTCGCCTTCGTTGAAGACCATGCCTGACGTCATCTGGCCGAAGTCGGGCTGGTCGACCCCGAGCATGTCCATCACCACCTTGCTGGTGACGCCGATCTTCTTGCCGATGACCGTCTCGCCCGTGGCGAGCCGGCGCTGCACCATGCGCAGCTGGATCGCATAGGCGTCCTCGATCGTAATGTCGGCCTCACGCTCGGTCAGTGGAGTCACGGGCGCACGCTCGACCAGCGCCTGGTAGAGCTCGTCGCCGTAGCGTTCGATCCTGGTCCTGTCCATGACTGCCTCTCAGTATTTCAGCATCACGTTGCGCAGCTCGGTGTAGAACTCGAACGAGTGCACGCCGCCTTCGCGGCCGATGCCGGATTGCTTGGAGCCGCCGAATGGCGTGCGCAGGTCACGCAGGAACCAGCTGTTGATCCAGCACAAGCCGACCTCGATCTGCCGGGCCAGCCGGTTGGCGCGGCTGATGTCCTGGGTGTAGATCGATGTCGCGAGCCCGTACCGGTTGCGGTTGACCTTCTCCAGCACCTCGTCCTCGCTGTCGAACGGGCTGATGTGGCAGCACGGCCCGAACACCTCCTCGGTCACCACCGCGGCGGTCTCCGGCAGGCCGGTCCAGATCGTCGGCTGCACCCAGCATCCGTCCTTCAGATCATCGGGCATCGTGGGCACACCACCGCCGGTCACGACCGTGGCACCCTCCTCCCGGGCCTTGCGGTAGTACGACAGCACCTTGTCCTGATGCTCCTTGCTGATCAGCGGGCCGATCCTGGTGTCGGGATCGAACGGCCGCCCCGGCTTCATGGCCTCGGCCTTTTGCTTCAAGGCGGCAACAAATGCCTCGAAGATCGGCCGTTGCACGTAGACGCGCTCCGTCCCCAGGCAGACCTGGCCGGCATTCTCGAAGCATGAGCGCGTGACCGTGTCGACGGCGACCTGGAAGTCGCAGTCCGCGAAGACCACGGCCGCGTTCTTGCCGCCCAGCTCCAGCGACACCGGGCGGATGCCGACCGCGGCGGCCTGCATGATCGCCGTGCCGGTGCGGGTCTCGCCCGTGAAGGTGATGCCGTCGACGTCGGGATGGGCGGTGAGGAAGGCGCCGGCCGAATCGGGGCCGAAGCCGTGCACGACGTTGTAGACCCCTGCCGGCACGCCGACTTTGTTCATCACCTCGCCCAGCAACGTCGCCGTGCTCGGCGTCTCCTCCGAAGGCTTGACCACCACGGTGTTGCCGCAGGCCAGCGCCGGGCCGACCTTCCAGGTCATCAGCAGCAGCGGCAGGTTCCACGGACAGACGACGGCGATCACGCCGCGCGGCACGCGCACGCCGTAGCTCAATGCCGTCTTGCCGTCCGGCGTGCGCATCTCGAACGCCTCCGTCGACATGTTCTTGATCGTGTCGGCGAAGATCTGGAAGTTGGCGGCGCCGCGCGGAATGTCGACATGCGACGCCAGGTGCGACGGCTTGCCCGTATCGGCGATCTCGGCCTGCAGGAAGTCGTCGAAGCGGCGATTGATCTCGACCGCGACCTCGTCCAGCAGCTTGACGCGCTCGACGACCGACAACTTTCCCCACGGCCCTTTGAGCGCCGCCTTGGCCGCACCCACCGCGGCATCGACCTCGGGCTTGCCGGCCTCGAAGACCGTGCCGATCAACGCATTGTCGATCGGCGTCCGCTTCGGGAAAGTCCTGCCGCTGGCGTTGCGGACATACGTGCCATCGATGAAGTTCATGATATCCCGGCTCATATGCTGCCTCCTGTTTGACGACGCACGTCTCCCCTCCTGCCGGCATGTGCGTCATGCCGGCAGGTAGCCTCCATTCAGCGCCGCGGCGTCGGGCTCAGGTGAAGACTTGGAGGAAGCGCTCGTTCAGCTTGCGATCATGGTAGAAGATCGCCGGCCCGAGCTCCTGCTCGGTCCAGGTGATCGTCGGCTTGTCGGGGTAGTAGATGTAGCCGCCGGCGAAGACCTCGTTGCGGTTGCCGGACGGATCGAAGAAGTAGATGGTCTCGCCGCGCGTGATGCCGTGGCGGGTCGGGCCGATATCCAGCGAGACCTTGTTGCGCGACAGGATATCACCCGCCTTGAGCACCTCCTCCCAGCTGCCGAGGATGAACGAGGCATGGTGGAACTTGCCCTTCACCGGCTGGCGGATGAGGGCGATGTCGTGCGGCTTGTTCGAGCAGGTCAGGAAGGCCCCGATCATCAGGCTGCCGTCCGGGCCGGCCGTCACCTGCTCGGCCAGGCCGAACCCAAGCACCTCACGGAACAGCTTCACCGTGCCGTCAAGATCGTCGCCGTAGAGCAGGCAATGATCGAACCGCGACGGCGCGATTCCGCGCAAATTGTCGGGCCACGGGTGGGGGTTGACGTCGGGTCCGTCGGTGCCGCAGTCGTTGCCGAGCTTGTCCTTCTCGGCGAACAGCTCCATGACGTGCCCCGTCGCGACGGTGAAGCGGAAGCGCTCGCCGGTCGCCGGATGCTCTCCCGCCGGGACCCAGCCCAGGTCCGACGCCAGGCCGGATTTCTCGATATCGGCGGCGAGCTTCTTCAGGGTCGCCGGCGAGTCGACCCGCCAGCCCATGTAGTCCATCCCGGCTTCGTCGGCTTCACGCAGCACGACGCTGTGGTGGTCGTGCTCGTCCCAGGCCTTGAGGAAGACCCGGCCCGCCTTGTCGCGCGCCACCTCGATCAGTCCGAGGACATCGACATAGTGCTTGAGCGCCGGTCCCATCTCCAGCACGCGCAGCGCCACGTGGCCGGGCCGCAATACCCCTGTGAGTGCCATTCAACTCTCCGTGTCGGGTTGAGAAGCCGTCGTCGCCGCAAACCCGAGTGCGAACGACGCCATGCCTTGTTGTGCTTCGATGGCGCGGACCATCTTGCCAACCACGGTGATCCGCAGATCGCCCTGCGGATAGACCTTGCAGGCCAACACACACCCGCGCGCTTCCTCCTCCATGCTCACCACGGCGCGGCTCATCTTGCGCTTGGTGAACTGCCCGTCGACCACCTCGACCTTGCAGACGCCGCAGCCGCCGTTGCGGCAGCCGACGGGAATACCCTTGCGCCGAAGCCTCTCCATGGCCGCCAGCACGCTCTCCTCACCGCCGCAGCCGAACGTCTCGCCGGTGTTGGTGATGACGATCGCGTGCGGCATCGCGGCCCTAGAGGTTCTTGAACAACGGACTGCGCGCCAGCGCCTGCGCTCCATCGCCGGCGGTGACGAACTTCTCGGTATAGATGTCGCGCTCGAACAGGCGCCCCTGCATCAGCGTGCGGATGCAGGCCTCGATCATGACCGGCGGTCCGCACAGATAGGCCTTGTGGCCGCGGAAGTCGTTGTCGAACGTCGCCTTCGCCGCGTCATGGACAAAGCCCTTGATGCCGTCCCAGCCGCAGGCCGGCGTCGGCTCGTTCAGCGCCGGCACATAGCGGAAGTTCGGGTGCTTCATTGCCAGGTCCAGGAACAGGTCATGATAGTAGAGCTCAGCCCGGTTGCGGGCGCCATAGATCAGCGTGATCGGCCGCGAATCAGCGTCGGTCTCCAGCATGTCCAGGATCATGGACCGCGGGCTCGACAGGCCTGAGCCGCCGGCCATGAAGATCACGGGCTGCGAATCGGACTTGCGCACGTAGAAGCGGCCCAGCGGCCCGCTGATCCTGACCTCGTCGCCGACGCGCAGCTGCCGGTGCACGTAGGTCGTGCCCTCGCCGTTCGGCACATGCCGCACGTTCAGCTCGAGACGGCCGCCCGGCCGCGGCTGGTTCGACAGCGAGAAGGCGCGCGGATGCTCCAGGCCGGGCAGATGCAGGTTCACGTACTGTCCGGCCTGGAACACCACCTCGTCGCCGGCGACGTCGATGAAGACACCCTTGATCGTGGGTGTCAGGTCGACCAGCTCGGCCACGCGGCCGAGATGGTCCTGCAGGGGGAGATGGCGGGCATCGGGGTCCTCGTCGATGTCGGCCTCGATGACCATGTCCTCCGTCGGCGTGGCGCAGCAGGCCAGGCAGCGTCCCTCGTCACGCTCGACATCCATGAGCGCGAAGGGCGATGCCGGTCCGTGGTCGAACTCGCCGCTCACCACCTGCACCTTGCAGGTCCCGCACAAGCCGTGGCAGCAGGCGTGCGGCAGGTAGACGCCGGCCCGCAGCGAGGCATCGAGGATGGTCTGCCCCTCCTCGACCTCGATGCTATGGCCCAGCGGCTCGATCGTGACCTGGTAGCCCATGGCCGCCTCCCGGATCAGGAGCCCGTGGCGCCGATACCATCGAGTCCGGGCGTGCGCAGGCGCAGCGCCGACTTGTGGCCCAGGCCATTGTCGGCCAGGCTTTTGCCGGGATCAGGCTTGAAAGGCTTGCCCGAGCGCAGCCATTCGACCTGGCTCCAGTCGATGCGGGGCCAATCGGGGTGAGCGGCGAACGCCGTTGTCGGCAGCACGTCGCTGATGAGCGCTCCGAACGGCATCGTCGGCGGCAGCGGCAGCGCCACCGGCGCGCAGATCATCATGTGCTGATCCCAGCCGATGTAGATCAGGTGATTGCCGTGGAACAGCTCGACGCGGTCCTTGACCTCGCCGGTATAGCCCGGCTGCAGCGCATTGACGGCCATGGTGTCACCTCGTGCGTCAGGAGGCCATCTTCAGGGGACCGCTCTTGGCGAGCCCCTTCCATTTCAGCCAGTTCGTTTCGTCGGGCGAGCCGGCATAGTCCATGTTGTCGCCCGGTCCGAAGTTGTAGTACTCGAGCACCGCGGCCAGCGGGTTGAAGTCCTTGGCGGTCGGGTCGGTGCCGGGCTTGAAGCAGTTGCCCTGGTAGATCTGGTGCACCGGCAGCCACGCCTGCACGTACTTCTCCGGCTCGTGGTCGAAGATGTCTTTGCAGCCATCCGAGCAGAAGTGGTACTTCATGCCGTTGTAGTCGCTCTCGCGATAGCAGGTCTGCGTCGGGTCGTCCGGCTCACTGAAGACCAGCGGGATCTGGCAGGTCTGGCACAGCATCGGCAGGGTCGTGTTGTAGAAGCGCTTTCCCTGCTTCTCCAGCTCGCGATAGTGCTCGAAGCGAGGACGATAGTACTTGTCGAATGTCCCGGGATATTTTTGCGACATCCAGTCCATGTCCTCCGCCGTCGGACACCACGGATTGAAATTGGCGGCGGCCGCATAGTTGTAGAACGTGTTCCAGGCCTCGCAGGACAGCCGGTCGGCGGCGACAACGGTCTGCTCCCAGTACTTGGGCATGCGCAGACCGTAGCGCTCCAGGTCCCTGAACAGGGCGCCGCCGTTCTGGACGAAGTACATGTCCCAGGCTTCTTTCCAGGACATCACCTTCTTGGGCACCATGAAGTCCATCATCATGGAGACCAGGGTCAGCAGCCGGTAGCCGCGCCAGAACCATTTGTCGATCCAGCGCTGGATGATCGGCACGTTGCCGGGATCCTGCTCGAGCAGGAACTTGATGCACTCGATGCCGAGCGTCATGTGCCGCGACTCGTCGCTCTGGGCCGAGAAGCCGAAGGTCACGGTCGCCATGTCGCCGTTGTAGGCAGCAGCCGACATGAACGGCATGAAGATCAGGTTGGTCAGCACGTACTCGAAGCTGAACGAGATCGCCACGATCCCCTCGAAGGGGCCGGCGGTCATCGCGTCCTCGAAGTACGACTTCGGCACCGACAGGTACCAGACCCGGTCATGCATGTGGCGGAAGTCGTGCATGCCGTTGAAGTACTTGTTGTACTGGCTGATGGTGTGGATCTGGGTCTGCGCATGCCGCAGCTCGTCAATCGACTGCATCTGGGCTGCGATCTGCGGCCCGACGCCGGCGAAATTGCGTCCCAGCATGGCGAACATGCGGTGCGCCGAATACTCCTCCGGCGAGATGCCGGTGAGGAACAGCTTCACCGTGTTGACGTAGCGGCCATCGCTGACATTGAGGTGACCGTTGTTCTGCTGGAAGGCGTCGATGATGGCGTAGAGCTTCTTCTCCTTCTCGGCCTGGTACTTCCAGTAGGCGTCCATGGTGAGACGGAACGGATCCTCCCACTTCTCCCAGTCGTGGATCTTGATGCCCTCGAAATGAGTCTGGGGAAACACCTTGTCAGGCGGCTGGTACGTCGTCTCCCAGCCCAGGCCGCGCGTGAGCTGCGCGTACTTGGCTTTGAGGCTCAGCTTCTTGGGTGCGGCGGCGGCCGTCGTCTTGTCGGTCATGGTCGTTCCTCCGGCGATGGTTGTCACTGTCTCCAGGCAAGGACGAGCTCGTCCTCGGTCTCGTCGATGTTGCCCGACAGCGAGATCAGGTTGACGTGGAAGGACTGCAGCTCCCATTCGACGCCGGTGATCTCCTCGACAGTCTGGCGCTTGAGCACCAGCCGGCCGGGTGCGTCGATCTTCACCATCGCCGGATAGCGGTGCACCACCGCGTGCGGATTGTCGGCTTCGATCGCCTCGATGATCGGCCGCGTCTCGTCGTTGGTCTGCAAGGCGAGGAAGACGTTGCTCTGGGTGGCGGTCATGGCGCGCTCCTTCAGACGGTGAGGCCGGCTTTGACGAGGCGCGCCTGCAGCTGGGCACCGGCGTCGTCGAGCACGGCGCGCGCCTCCTCGAGGTAGATCAGCTTGGCCAGCGGTGCCAACGCATCGCGCGTGCGTGCCGCGGCCTCGCGCGCCCAGGCCGACAGCTGGGCCTTGTTCTCCTGCGACTCGGCGGCCGCCGTCTTCACGAAGGCGTCGACCCACTTGACCTCCTCGGCGTACCAGGTGTCCATGAACTCGGTCAGCATCGCCACCACCGAGCCGCCGGCCTGCGACAG
Source organism: Vineibacter terrae (assembly GCF_008039615.1). Lineage (GTDB taxonomy): Bacteria > Pseudomonadota > Alphaproteobacteria > Reyranellales > Reyranellaceae > Vineibacter > Vineibacter terrae. The sequence continues at coordinate 42,083 of NZ_VDUZ01000063.1, forward strand.
CTCGCCGCCGAAGCGGCCATACACCAGGGGATACAGCATTCCGTCGAGCACCAGGTTCTGCGCCACGAACAGCTCGAACCAGTCCTTGATGACGAAATTGTCCTCGACCAGCTTGCGCAGCGGCTGCCACACCGGATCGTTCATCCAGCTGTCCTTGGCGACGGCCAGCGACTCGCCGGTGTTGCCGTCGATCAGCAGGCCGATGCGCGACAGGTACTGCGCGATGCCCAGCCGATCCATCATGGCGAAGGTGGTGGCGGCCGTGATCGCGGTGCCCCAGCCATAGGCCGAGATGTAGCAGTTGTTGAGGTTGGCGCCGTACTCGACATGGCGCAGCGGCAGCAGGATCGCCTTGATGCGCCGCGCCAGGCCCTTGGGCAGGCTGGCGAGCGCGCCGTGGCGCTCGACGAAGTCGAAGTTGTTCTCGGCGGTGTCCTGCAGCTTGGCGCGGTTCAGCACGTAGGTGCCGTAGTAGAACTGGCGCGGGTCCTTGAAGGCGTACCAGTCGTTCATCCGGATCGCGGTGCGCCGCTTGTCGTAGAGCTCGTGCTCCGGGTCCCACAGCGGCCGGTAGTGGAAGTTGCAATCGGACTGGAGGTCGAATGTCGCCTCCTGGTAGCGCGACGCGGGCTTGTCGGCGCCCAGCCGGCGCGCGACGTGGCTGAAGGTCTGACGCACCGGGTCGATGGCCGCCGTCTTGATTTCCACGGACATTTCTCGCCTCCAGGTCAGCGGGACACGGATGGGATCTGCACGGCGCCGTTGGTGGCGCAGAACTCGCGATAGGCCGCAGCGGGCAGGATCAGGTCGACCGACAGAAGCGGGTCGCCGACGGCGAACTCGAACTCGATGAAGCCATCGGCGCGGACCTGCGTCACACGCACGAAGCATTGTCGCGGATCGAAAGACGGTTTTCCGGCGTCACCGGCTGTCATGGTTGCGTCCTCCCTCTATTGGACGTCTGTTTGACAGGCCGATGGCAAGAGCCGTGCCAAGCCGGGTCGCGCGCGACAAAGGCACGTCGTTTCTACGTTTTCCGAAAAGCACCGCTGCAGGCCGCGACGGCTGGCTGAATAATTTCAAACAATCGGGCCCCGTCGCCGGTGGCGACGCTGTTCAAATCCAATCAATCGCCCATGCTTGTCTTGTCCACACGGGCTTGCGCCTGCTTGTGCATGCAGCTGCGTGTTGTTTCGTTCCGGCGATTTGTGGCGTACGCTCCGCCGCAATCCAAGGGAGGGACGGCGGAATGAACAAAATCGGCAAACCGCCTCACGGGCCACCGATGCACCTGCCGCTGGTCCGGCCCGAGCACCTGCCCGTCGACCCGCACCGGCTTCCGGATATCGCCGATCTCGCCGCGCATCTGCGCTTCTCGCCCCAGAGCGGCCATATCTGGCTGCACGACAAGAGGATGCTGCTGATCCACGCCGAAGCCATGGGCGTGCTGCGCCGCGAGCTGATCGACAGCATCGGGCTGGACCATGCGCGCGGGCTGCTGACGCGCATGGGCTACTACGCCGGCGCGCGTGACGCCGAGATCGCGCGCAAGGTCCGCGCGCAGACGAGCCTGCATGACATGTTCATCGTCGGACCGCAGCTGCACGCCCTGTCCGGCATCGTGCAGGTCGAGACGGTCCGGCTCGACATCGATGTCGAGCGCGGCCGCTTCGACGGCGAGTTCCTGTGGAAGGCCTCGTCCGAGGACGATGAGCACATCCGCCACTACGGCGTCGGCCATGAGCCGGCCTGCTGGATGCAGATCGGCTACGCCTCGGGCTACACGAGCGAGTTCATGGGCCGCCCGATCCTGTTCCGGGAGACCGAGTGCCGCGCCATGGGCAACGAGATCTGCCGCATCGTCGGCAGGCCGGTCGAGGACTGGACCGATGCCGCCGACGACGTGCGCTTCCTGCAGATCGAGTCGTTCACCAAGGGCCTGTCGGCAGCCGCGGCCACACCGCGGGCCGACGCGCCGCGCACCGCCGCCGGCAAGCTGCCGACGGCCTTCGGCGACGACGACATGGTCGGCGCCTCGCCCGGGTTCAACTCGACCTGCCAGATGGTCAAGCGGGTCGCGTCGACCCGGGCCACCGTGCTGTTCCTGGGCGAGAGCGGCGTCGGCAAGGAGGTGTTCGCCCGCGCGCTGCACCGCATCAGCCCGCGCCACGACAAGCCCTTCGTGGCCCTGAACTGCGCCGCCATACCCGAGGCGCTGATCGAGTCGGAGCTGTTCGGGTCCGAGAAGGGCGCCTTCACCGGCTCGGTGGCCACGCGCATGGGCCGTTTCGAGCGCGCCAATGGCGGCACGCTGTTCCTGGACGAGATCGGCATCCTGAGCATGAACGCCCAGGGCAAGCTCCTGCGTGCGCTGCAGCAAGGCGAGGTCGAGCGCCTGGGCGACCACCAGACGCGCAAGGTCGACGTGCGCGTCGTCGCCGCCACCAACGTCAACCTGCGCGACGAGGTCGCGGCCGGGCGCTTCCGCGAGGACCTCTTCTTCCGCCTGAACGTGTTCCCCATCCGCATCCCCTCGCTGCGCGAGCGGCGCGAGGACATCCCCATCCTGATGCACTACTTCCTGGGCAAGTTCATGCAGCGCCACGGCCGCAGTTTCACCGGCTTCACCGGCCGGGCGATCGGCGCCATGCTGGCCTATGACTGGCCGGGCAACATCCGCGAGCTGGAGAACGTCATCGAGCGCGGCGTCATCCTGGGCACCGAAGGCAGCGCGGTCGATATCGGGCACCTGTTCACCAGCGGCGAGACGTTCGGCGCCCAGCGCTTCGAGTTGAGCCAGGACGGCGCCCTCACCAGGGCCGCCGACCCCGCCGGGATGCCGGCCGCAGCGGCGGCCGGCGTCGAGCGCGTCAGCCGGCGCGTCAACGACCTGCTGGGCGACGGCGGCGGCGACGACAACGACGTGGTGTCGCTGGACGAGATCGAGGATGCCCTGGTGCGCAAGGCCATCCAGCGCGCCAGCGGCAACGTGTCGGCCGCCGCCCGGCTGCTGGGCATCACCCGCTCGCAGCTGGTCTACCGGCTCAAGAGCCGCGGGATCGCGGCCCAGAGCGCATAGCCGTCAGCCACCCATCAGCTGCTCGCCCAGCAGCGCGATCAGGACGATCACCGCCGCCACGGCGACGCCGCCGATCGGCACGCGCCAGCGATCCTGGTGCCGGCCGAAGCGGGCCCACCACCAGATGGCGCCGGCGATCAGGGTGACATTCGCGATCAGGGCCACGAGGGTGAAATCGTTCATGGCCGCCAGACTAGGCGCTTTGACACGGGCCTGCACGCTCCCTTAGGCTGGCCCGGCAAAGCCTGCACAGGAGGGCCCTATGCCCGCAACCCTGCTCGAGCATTACAACGTCTACTGCAAGGACCTGAAGAAGACGGTCGACTTCTACGAGAAGTATGTCGGCCTGCGCGATGGCGAGCGGCCGCCCTTCCCGTTCCCGGGCGCCTGGATGTACGCCGGCGAGCAGGCCGTGCTGCATCTCGTGTCCGACAGCGGCCGCACCGACCAGGGCAGCGGCGCGATCGACCACATCGCCCTGCGCTGCACCGACCTGCGCGGCACGCTCGACCTGTTGAAGCAGGACAACGTGCCCCACATGCTGCGCAAGGTGCCGGCACGGCCGCTGCAGCAGGTGTTCGTGCACGATCCCGACGGCATCCAGATCGAGATGAACTTCTGGGACGAGGAGCTGGTCGAGGGCGTGTCGGAGCACCGCGACGCCAGCGCGCCGGTCTTCCAGGCCGCGCCGGCCACGGCCTGACCCCAGACGCCGCGGTCGCATCCGTCCTCCCCCGGCCGGCCGGGTGGTGCTAAGGTCGCGGCATGCTCGATTCGCCTGCCCTCGCCGCCCTGTTGCGAAGCCGCGCTGCGCTTCTGGCGCTGCGCGCGCCGCTGTCGTGGGTCAACGTCGCCACCGGCGCGCCGATCGTGATCGACGGCCAGACGCTGGACGCCCGCACCCAGTGGCTGCTCACCGTGTTCGAGAAGAGCAAGCGCCCCGAGATCCACGGCCTGCCGCTGCGCGACGCGCGGACCCAGTTCGACACCTACATGAAGGCGCTGTCGGCCTCGCTGCTGCCCATGGGCATGGGCGATCCGCCGATCGGCGAGATCGTCGACCGCACGATCCCCGGCCCGGCCGGCGCGCTGCCCATCCGGCTCTACCGGCCCGCCGACGCCGCGGCCAGCCGGCTGCCCGCGATCCTGTTCCTGCACGGCGGCAGCTGGACCCTGGGCAGCCTCGACGCCTACGACCTGCCGTGCCGCTTCCTGGCCAGCACGGCCGGCTGCCTGGTGATGGCGGTCGACTACCGGCTCGCGCCCGAGCACAGGTTCCCGGCCGCCGTCGAGGACAGCCTGGCGGCGTGGCGCTGGCTGGCCGCCAACGCCGAGGCGATCGGCGCCCTGCCGAAACGGCTGGTGGTGGCCGGCGATGCCGCCGGCGGCACCCTGGCCGCCGTGGTGGCGCAGCAGACGCGCGGCGAGGCGACGCCGCCGGCGCTGCAGCTGCTGCTCTACCCCATCCTCGACCTCGCGATGAGCACGCGCTCGTACGAGCTGTTCGGCGAGGGCTTCCTGACCACCCGCCGCAGCATGGAATGGACCCGCGCGCAGTACCTCGACGACCCGCTGGACGTCGATGACCCGCGCGTGTCGCCGCTGCGCGCCGACGACCTTGGCGGCCTGCCGCCGGCCCTGATCTACACCGCCGGCTTCGACATCGTGCGCGACGAAGGCGCGATCTACGCCGAGAAGCTGCGCGCCGCCGGGGTGCGGGTGGTGTACCGCAACTTCGACAGCCTCATTCACGGCTTCGTGGGCATGCGCGGCGCCCTGCAGGCCGCCGCCCGCGCCATGGACGACGTCGTCGCCGGCCTGCGCCACGAGCTGGCCCAGCTCGGCTGACGCAGGCCCGGCACGACCGCCCGGCGACACTGATCGTTGAACACGCCTTGCCCCGGTCCCGCCCGGCGTCCTAAACCAGGGATGCAGAACCGAGCGATGCCCGCATGAGCACTTCCGACACGCTGGACGATCGTCCCGAACCGCCCGCCGCCGACTCCCGGCGCGCCCGCAAGAAGCTGGAGAACCGCGCCCAGCTGCTGGCGGCGGCGCGGGCGGTGTTCGCGGAGATGGGCTTCGGCGCCGCCAGCGTGCGCGACATCGTGCGCCGCACCGACCTGGCGACCGGCACCTTCTACAACTACTTCGAGGACAAGGACGCGATCTTCGAGGCCGTGGTCGGCGAGCTCACCGACGAGCTGGTGCGCCGCCACCGCGAGGGCCGGGCCCGGGCGCCGACCGCCGAGGCCTTCCTGCACGCCCATTTCTCGGTCTACTTCCACTTCGTGGCCGACGACCCCGAGCTGCTGGCGCTGGCGCGCAAGAACGTGACGGCGATCCGCACGCTGCTCGACAAGCCCGACGTGCGCACCCTGGCGCGCTGCCTCTACGACGACCTCAGGGACGCCATCCAGCGCGGCACCCTGCCGCCGATCGACACCGCCCTGTTCGCGGCGGCGCTCTCGGGCGTTGCCTTCGAGATCTCGGTGATGATGATCGCCCGCGATCCCGTCGATGCCGATGCCGCCGCCGACTTCGCCACCCGCCTGATGCTGGGCGGCCTCACCGGCATGGGGGCGACGTGACGGCCAAATGACCGTCATCCCGAGCGTAGCGAGGGATCTCCTGCGGACGGAACCTCAATCCTCAGGAGATCCCTCGCTTCGCTCGGGATGACAGCGAAGATGCGTGGCTACGACACCCTGCGTGGGGAGGAAATAGCGCTACGCCCCCTGGGTGATGACGTTGCGCAGGACGCCGATGTTCTCGATCTCGACCTCGCAGACGTCGCCCGGCTTCAGCCAGGGCTGCGGCTTGCGCGCCATGGCCACGCCCGAGGGCGTGCCGGTGATGATCACGTCGCCCGGCTCCAGGGTCATGACCTTGCTGAGCTCGCTGACCAGCGTGGCGACGTCGAAGATCAGGTCGCCGGTGTCGCTGTCCTGCATCGTCTCGCCGTTGACCCGGGTCATGATGCGCAGCGGCGCGGCGCCCTTGGGCAGCTCGTCGGGGGTGACGATGTCGGGGCCGAAGCCGCCGGTGCCGTCGAAGTTCTTGCCCAGCGTGAACTGGGTGCCCGACTTGCGCTGCCAGTCGCGCACCGAGCCGTCGTTGAAGCAGGCATAGCCGCCGACGTAGCCCAGCGCCCGCTCCTTGGCGATGTTGCGGCCCTTGCGGCCGATGATCACGGCCAGCTCCGCTTCCCAGTCGAGCTGATCGGAGTGGCTGGACCGCGGCATCTTGCCGTTGTGCGGGGTGAGCGTGTTGTTGAAGCGGCAGAACACCACCGGATAGTCCGGGATCGGGCTGCCGGTCTCCTCGGCATGCTTGCGGTAGTTCAGGCCGATGCACAGGATCTTGCCCGGCGCCGGGATCGGGGGCAGGTACTTGGCCGACTTCTCCGAAACCACGGCACCGGCCTTGGGCTTGGCGCAGGCCTTGGCGATTGCGTCGCGGACGGACTTCCCACCGGCCAGGATCTCGACCACCGATTTCGGCCCCCGTGGCATCTGCTTGCTGAGGTCGAGGATCTGGCCGTCGACCTTGACGCCGACGACGGCCTTGCCATCACGCTGGATGGTGCACAGACGCATGCTCTTCTCCCTGAGGTTCCGGTGCGCGAACGCGCGGGCGCACAATCGCGCGCAGCCGATACATGGTCAAGCCGCGACGGTGGCGGCGAGCGAAAACCCGCGCCCTTCAAGCGCCGCGGGCAGCGGACCGCCGCTCGCCCAGTCGAGCAGCGCGACGGTGTGCGCCAGCGGGATCGCGGTGCCGCTGCCGATCTGACCGATGCAGCCGAAATTGCCGGCAGCGATCAGGTCGGGCGCCACGCGATCGATATTGGCGACCTTGCGATCGCGCAGGGTGCGCGACAGGCCGGGCTGCAGGATCTGGTACGTGCCCGCCCAGCCGCAGCACAGATGCCCCTCGGGCACGTCCTTGACCACGAAGCCTGCGGCGCGCAGCAGCGCCCTGGGCGGCTCGGTGAGCTTCTGGCCGTGCTGCATCGAGCAGGCGGCGTGATAGGCCACCACCACGGGCGTGCCGTCGGCCCGCACCGGCCGGCCGGCCGGCCGCAGCTCGCTCGGCGCCAGCACCTCGCTGACATCCCTGGCCAGCGCCGCCACCCGCGAAGCGGCCGCCTGCCATTGCGGGTCCTCGGCCAGCAGGTGGCCGTAATCCTTCAGCGTCGTGCCGCAACCCGAGGCGTTGGCGACAACGGCGTCGAGCGGCCCGTCGAGCGCGTCGATCCAGGCCGCGATGTTGGCCCGCGCCAGGTCGCGCGCCGCTTCCCGCTCGCCGACATGCAGCACCGAGGAGCCGCAGCAGCCGGCGCCTGGAGCGATCACCACCTCGATGCCGTGCCGGGTCAGCAGCCGCACCGTGGCCTCGTTGACATCGGGCGCCAGCACCTGCTGGCCGCAGCCGTTCATCAGCGCCACGCGCCTCTGGCGCGCGCCGGCGGCGGCGAAAACCTGCGGCCGGTCGACCGCGGACGGCGGCGGCAGCGATGCCGGCACCGCGTCCAGCATGGCCCGCAGCCGGCGCCAGAAGGTGGCGCCGCCGGCATCGCGGCTGACATCCGGCAGCAGCGGCGCCAGCGGCTTGGCCAGCCGGCCCAGCACCAGCGCCCAGCGGAACAGGCGTGGATTGGGCATCAGCACACCCAGCATCCGGCGCAGCAGCCGATCGCCCCAGGGCCGGCGGTAGGTGGCCTCGATATGCGCCCGGGCATGGTCGACCAGGTGCATGTAGTTCACGCCCGACGGGCAGGTGGTCATGCAGGCCAGGCAGGACAGGCAGCGGTCGATGTGCCGCGCGTCCTGGGCGGTCGCCGGCCGGCCCTGCTCCAGCATCTGCTTGATGATGTAGATGCGCCCGCGCGGGCTGTCGCGCTCGTCGCCCAGGGTGACGTAGGTCGGACAGGTGGCGGTGCAGAAGCCGCAATGCACGCACTTGCGCAGGATCGTATTGGCGGTCGCGATGTCGGGGTCGGCAAGCTGGGCCGGGGTGAAATGAGTCTGCATGACTGACGCCTCGGCCTAGCAGCCTGTCGGACTTGAGCCGAGAGCTGGAATGAGATTCATTATCGAGGGTTGATATTGGCTCGAGCCGGCGTGGTTGTGATGAGTAATTTCCGCCAAGTTGATCGTCAGACCGATTTTTTGCTGCCGCCGTCGGTGGATGAGTGGCTTCCGGAGCGTCACCTGGCGCGGTTCGTGGTCGAGGTGATTGATCGGCTGGACCTGTCTTGCATGGTGAAGTCGTATCGCGGCTCGGGGTCGGCATCGTATCATCCGAGCGTGCTGCTGG
>NZ_VDUZ01000064.1 GCF_008039615.1 Vineibacter terrae
CCGTAGCACAATATATCCATAATTGCTACTCAAAAACACCATTTACATGCCTACATACTGGACGCAAAATCGCCGCTTTTTTCAACAAAGCCAAATACTTACCTGACTCTGTCAGGGGTAACTTCGGACTAGTACTGGGAATCGCAGGTCGCTGATACATCCGTCATCCCGAGCGCGGCGAGGGATCTCCCGCGTGGGACGCAGTACGCCATTCGCAGGAGATCCCTCGCTTCGCTCGGGATGACAGTCACGACTCACCTTCTACCGATAGCTGGTACTAGCGCCTCGGGTTCTCCAGGCCGCGCACCAGGGTTTCGACCATGGTGTCGAGCAGCTGCTTGCGGTCGGCCCAGGGGAACTCGGGGCGGGCGATCAGCAGCGCGACCAGGCCGTGACAGGCGGCCCAGATGGTCTGCGTGGCCACGGTCACGTCCATGCGGCGCATGGCACCCGCCTGCACCATGCGCGCGACCTGCTCGCGAAACAGCGTGAAGGCCTGCAGGCCGGGTGCCTGCTCGCTGAACGGCTGCGAGAGATCCTTGTGCTGCGGCGACTTCAGCATGGCGTGGCTCACCATGAAGGTGAGCTGGTATTCGTCGGGATTCTCGAGCGCGAACGCCATGTAGCCGCCGATCAGGCGGCGCAGCAGCCCCAGGTCCGGCGGCGAATCGCCGACGGTCTGGCAGAAGCGCCGGGAGAGCTCCTTGAACGTGGCCGTGCACAGCGCCTCGAGGATCTCCTCCTTGCTCTTGAAGTAGACATAGAGTCCGGTCTGCGACAGCCCGACCTGCTCGGCGAGCTTGCGCGTGGTGACCGTCTCGTAGCCTTCCGACACGAACAGCGCCTTGGCGGCTGCCAGAATCTCGCCATGCCGCTCGTGGCCCAGCCCACGCGGCTTGCGCCCACGCGGCGCCGGCGCCGGATGCCGCCGCGGCGGTGGTGGTTTCTTGGTCGTTGCGCGCGGTAAGGCCATCGGCTCCCTGCTGGGCATTGGTTTGTCGGGTTGACGCCACTAATCACTGAACATGAATGTACGTTCAGCAACACGACACGTCCAGGAAGCCGTCTCGCAACGCAGCAAGAACAAGGCCGTCATCCCGAGCGCCCCTTCGACAGGCTCAGGAGAGGGATGCGGGAAGACGCACAGTGCGCCATTCGCGGGAGATCCCTCGCTACGCTCGGGATGACAGTTACTTTCAGAAGAACACCGTCAGATTCTTCGCCAGCAGCACGTTCTGGTCGAGGATGATCTCGCGGCGCGCCAGCTTCCAGGCGCCGTCGACCCGGCGCAGCGTGTCGGTGCGCTTGCCGACGAAGATGTAGGTCTCGGTCTCGACCCGGTTCTGGTAGACGAGGAAGCGGCTGCGTGCCGTCACCGTCTGCGGCGCGGCGGCCGAGGGCAGCGCCTCGAGCAGCTGCACGTTGCTGACCATGTGGCAGATGCGCGACAGCGGCTCCTCGGCCCAGTGCACGCCGGTCATGATCTGCTCGCAGCGCTTGGCCAGCGTCCACTTGTCCTCCTCGAACCAGCTGATGTCGCTGCCTTCGCGGGTGTTCTCGCGCGCCGCGTGCTCGCCCGCCTTCACGTTTCGGCGCATGGGCATGAAGTAGACGAGATCGTCGGCCAGCAGGTCGAGCCACGCCGTGTAGCGGCGCTGGTCCAGCAGTTCGGCCTCCTCGTAGAGGAACGCCGCGACCTCCTCCTTCAGGAGGTAGAAATCCAGGTCCCGCGTCGGGCGCGGCGTGGCGGCGGCATCGTTCATGCGGGCGGCTCCTGCGGGGGCGCGTCGGGCCGCGGCGGGATCGGGCCGCCCTGATGGGCGAAGCAGCCGACATCGAGCACCGTGCCCGAGATCGTGGCCGCCTCGTCCGACAGCAGGAAGGCCACGGCCTGGGCGATATCCTCGCCCACCGCCACGCGCCCGGCGGCCGTGCCCGCGACGCTGCGGCTGGTGAAGCGCCGCACATCGCCGCCGGCCCGGCCGACGCCCATGCCCGACACGATGCCGCCGCCGCCCGGCACCACGGTGTTGACGCGGATGCGCTGATGGAAATGGTCGTAGGCCAGCGCCGCGCCGAGCGCGAACAGCCCGCCCTTGCTGGCGCTGTAGGCGGCCATGTTCGGCTTGCCCCAGCCGGCGCCGGAGCCGATGTTGACGATGGCGCCGCCGCCCTGGCCGATCATGTGCGGCAGCACCGCGCGGCAGCAGAGATAGGCGCCCTTCAGGTTCACATCGATGATGCGGTTCCACAGGTCCTCGGGCGTGTCGAGCACCGTGCCCAGCGGCCCGATGGCGGCGTTGTTGACCAGCGCATCGATGCGGCCATACCTGCCGGCGGCGAACTCCGCGACCCGGGCGACGTCGCCGGCCCTGGACACGTCGGCCTCCAGCACGTCGGCCTCCAGGCCATGCGCCGCCAGGTCGGCACGCAGCAGCGCGCTGCCGCCGGCTGCCGTGCTCGAGGGCTGCGGCGCATCGAGCCCGAACGCCACGACCTGCCAGCCGCGCTGCGCCAGGGTGACGCTGATCGCCTTGCCGATGCCGAACGTGCCGCCGCTGACGATGACGACGCGCATGAGGCTCACTCGGCGGCGGCGCGGCGTGGCGTGCCGTCGCGCCGCCCCATCAGCACGTCCCAGTCGCGGCCGGCCAGATAGTCCGACCAGCGGGCATAGAAGCGGCGCGAATTCTCCTCGGTGATCTGCACGCTGACATGGCCGGCGACGGGGTCGTCGTCCTTCCCGGCGCCCATCGACTGCTGATAGTTCAGAGGATAGCGCCGGGCGATGACGCCGCGCGCGCCTGCCGTGGCGTAGTTCCAGTTCTCCATGTCATCCTGCTCGGTCATGCCGGCCGGGCCGGAGTAGCGCATGTAGAAATGGCGCAGCAGGTCCTTGACCTCGGCCGGTGCATCCTTGTCGACCAGGAAGATGCGCCACACCTCGGTCGATTCGGGGCCGTGCGGATGCCACATGCAGATCGAGCGCGGCTGGCGGCCGTGATAGGAGCTGTTGGGGAAGATCGTGCCCACGAACGGCAGCAGGCGCGACTTCTCACCCAGGCGGCGCTGGCGCTCCTCGTAGCAGTGGCGGAAATACTCTTCGATGACCGGGGTGTCCCTGAACGCCTCGGCATAGGGCATCATCGCCGGCTGGATGGCGCTGTGGATGCCGTGGCCGGCCGGGAAGCTGACCCAGACATGCTGCGCGCCCTTGAGCTCGTCATCGCGCCTTCCCTTCGTGCCCGACCGGGCGCTGGGGCCGATGCCGATCATGTCGACCGAGCGATGGCTGGGGTTGTGGTAGGTGTCGCCGCAGAAATTCTCGGCCGGCAGCTTCCAATTGCACGGGATGATCCATTTGTGCACGCCGAGGAAGGCCTCGGAGCCGCCCTCGCGCCCGTCACGGCAATCCAGCGCCAGGTCGAGATGCTCCTTGGCGGCGCCGAGATAGTCGAGGAAGGGCGGCGCGTCCTTGTCCCAGGTGGCCCAGATCGTGCCCTTGTAGTTGGCCATCTGCGCCACCTCGATCAGCGACCACTTCGCGCGATCCATGCCGGGATAGAGCGTGTCGTATTGCGGCACGCCCACCAGCTGGCCATCGGTGGCGTAGCTCCAATGGTGGTAAGGGCAGGTGAAGTGCGTGGTGTTGCCTTCATCGTAGAGGCACACCTTCATGCCGCGATGCCGGCAGGTATTGAGCAGGACGTGGATCCCGCCCGCCTTGTCGCGGCTCAGGATCACCGATTCGGCGCCCATGCGCGAGACGAAGTAGTCGCCCGGGTTGGGGATCAGGCTCTCGTGGCCCACGAACAGCCAGGCCCGGGTGAAGAGCGTTTCCAGCTCCTGCTGGTAGAGATCCTTGTTGACGAACAGCTCGCGACTGATCAGGCCGTTGCGCGTGTCGACCAGCCGGTCGGTGTCCAGGCGCGCCATCCGCTTCCTCCATCTTGTTGGCGCGATGATACGCCGGCCGGGCCGGCTCATGAACCCTGCGGTTGCGGGGCAGCCCTGCGCCAGCCGGCGCCAAGCCGCCGCTACTCCCAAATGGCAATATCGTGCGGCCGGCCGAAGGGCGTACGAAGGTTGCCGCTCGCAATGTTGGGGGGTCCGGGACGCGCGGGCGTGCCGGCGGGATCATGCTGCGCCTCAAGCTCTATCCGATCACCATCAGCGGCTCGACGCTCGACGAGGACTTCCGCTCCATCGTCACCGCGATCGGGCCCTGGCTCAGCGCCAGGCAGCAGGACTGGCTGCTCCGGCGCTCGAACCGGCTTGACTTCGTCAACGATCCCCGGGCGCCGGCCCAGCGCTACGAGGAGGATATCAGGGCGCTGATCGAAGCCCATCTCCTGCGCACCGAGATCGGCAAGACGCTTTTCGGCATGCTGCCCAAGGATCTGCGGATCTGGATCATCCCCTACGATTCAATGGCCCAGACGTCGTTCGGCGCCTGCAATGCCATCACCAGCCAGATGAGCAGCCGGCTCAGCGACGGCGTGCGCATCCTCTACTCGCCCGAGACCTGGGCCTACTCGGCCTGCGGCCGGCTGCCGGGCTATCGTGCCGACGAGACGCTCTTCCATGAGATGGTCCATGCCTGCCGCCTGGCCCGCTTCGGCTTCGAAGGCAACAACCACGAGCCGTTGCGCGACAACAAGGATCACGAGGAGTTCCTCGCGGTCCAGATGAGCAACGTCTACCGCTCAGAGGGCAACGCCAGGACCTTCAACCACGCCTACATGACCAGCAAGCTGGGCACCCAGGCCGAGGTCGAGCGCACGCTGTCGGCCCCCGATTTCGTGAAGGCGATCGAAGACTTCCTGGACGATCCGTTCGTCGCCGCCGTCGCCAGGATCAACACCGCCTTCAATCCCTTCCGCGACATCGCGCGCCTGAAGGCGCAGGCCGAGCAGCTGGAGCAGCAGCGCAAGCAACAGCAGCAGCGCCGGCGCAAGTGATGCCACGCTCCCCAATGCAGGGCATTCGCATATGACCTCGCTGTCATCCCGAGCGCCAGCGAGGGATCTCCTGCGGCAAGGCGCACGGTGCGCAATTCGCGGGAGATCCCTCGCTACGCTCGGGATGACGGCAGAGGCATATGCGAATGCCCTGCTCCCAAATGGGAGTATCGACGATCCCCCGGCGCCCGCATGGTGGATCCGCGGCCGCCGCGACGAAGGTCGGCGGTGCGCGACCAGGCATGGCGGAGGCTTTCATGGCGCAAGCGCCCCTCGTTCGCCCGCGGGGCATCTACGGCGACCCGCCACGGGCGCGGATCGGCGCGTATGGCGGCATCGGCCTGTTCGGGCAGGTCGACACCACGGCCGACGGTGTCGTCTATTTCATCCAGGCGATCGTGCTCAGAGGCCCGGACAGCCTGGCCCCGGCGATCCGCCACGCGCGCGACGCGCATCGCTACATGATCGTGAGCGCGGCCGAGTTTGCCCGCCGCCGCGGACAGTGGCTGTTCAGGCTGCATGGCGTGCAGGCCGGCCCCGAATTCCGCGCCCACGCCGACCGGCTGGCACGCACGATCGGCATCGTCGGCTCGGGCATGGCCATCGAGCCCGACTACGAGGTGGCCCTCGTGGTGCCCAAGGTGCTGGCCTGAGTTCGGGACGCGATCTCACGGCATTCCGGGGCGATCGCATCCGCCACGCTGTCATCCCGAGCGCCCCTTCGACAGGCTCAGGAGAGGGATCTCCCGCGAATGGCGCACCGTGCGTCCTGCCGCAGGAGATCCCTTGCTGCGCTCGGGATGACAGGAGGGCCATATCCGGTGCTAGGCTCGGGATGCAGTCCCGGAGGAAGCACCATGCAGGAACGGATGATCGGCGCGGTCAAGGTCACGCGCGTCGAGGAGATGATGGGGCCGGGCTTTCCGGCCAGCCAGTTCTTTCCCGAATTCGACGCCGAGACGTTCAAGGCGCAGGAGCATTGGCTGGCGCCGCGCTACTATGATCCGCCCAGCGGCAAGCTGATGACCAGCATCCATAGCTGGCTGGTGCGCACCGAGCGCCACACGATCCTGATCGACACCTGCAGCGGCAACCACAAGCCGCGGCCGGGCATGCCGCGCTTCGACATGCTGAACTCGCCCTGGCTCGAGCGCCTGGCCGCGGCCGGCGTGGCGCCCGAGGCCGTCGACTTCGTGATGTGCACGCATCTGCATGTCGACCATGTCGGCTGGAACACGCGACTCGACAACGGAACCTGGGTGCCGACCTTCCCCAACGCCAAGTACCTGATGTCGCGCGCCGATCACGAGCACTGGCAGAAGGTCGCCCGCACCCAGGATGCCCCGGCCTTCGAGCGCAACACGTACAACGACTCCGTCCTGCCCGTGGTCGAGCAGGGCAAGGCCGTGATGATCGACGATGGCCATGCCTGCGGCGACTGCCTGACCGTGCGCGCCGCCGACGGCCACACGCCGGGCCATGTGCGCGTCGACCTCGCGTCCCAGGACCGCCGCGCTGTCTTCTCCGGCGATGCGCTGCACAACCCGGTGCAGGTGCCGCTATGGCGCTGGAACAGCGTGTTCTGCACCGACCGCGACCAGGCGCGCCGCACCCGCCACGGCATCCTGGCGCACTGCGCCGAGACCGGCGCGCTGCTGATGCCGGCCCACTTCGCCGCCCCGCACGCGGCGCGCATCAAGGCCAAGGGCGATGCCTTCGAGCTCGATTGGGATTGGGAGACGCGGTAGCGCATCTGTCATCGCGCTCCAGGGTGCACGGGCGGAGCACATCCGGTCGCAGGAATATTCAACCGGCGCAGCAGCTCCTCGAGGATGGGCCGCTGGCCCTTGAGGATCTTCATCGCCGCCTGCGGTGCGGCGAACCACGCGATCCTGTCGATCTCAGGCACGTCCTGGACCTTGCCCGAGCGCGGCGGCCATTCCAGCTTGAACGTGTTGCTGCGGAAGCGGGCGATATCGAGGTCGCACTCCACGGCCCAGGCGTGGACGGTCTTGCCGCCCGGCTGCTTCACCGGGTCCAGCGCGATGAAGTCGCCCTCGGCGCGCAGGCTCGTCTCCTCGATGAACTCACGCCTGGCGGTGTCGAACGGCGCCTCCCCTGGTTCGGGGATGCCCTTGGGGATCGACCACGCGCCGTCGTCCTTCCTGGCCCAGAACGGCCCGCCGGGGTGCGCCAACAGCACCTCCAGGGCCCCGTTCACGCGGCGGAAGACGAGCAGCCCCGCGGTGAGCTTTGCCATCTACCTGGACACCTTCTTCATCTCGTCCAGCACCTTGATCACGGCCGGTGCCAGGTGTGCGACCACGGTATCGACGCCCTTGGCATTGGGGTGGATGCCGTCGGCCTGGTTGAGGTCCTGCACCATGGCCACGCCGTCGAGCAGGAACGGCAGGAGCGCCACGCCGTGCTTCGCCGCCAAGCGCTCGTACAGGCCATCGAACTTCGCGGCATATTCCGGGCCGTAGTTGCGCGGCGCCTTCATGCCGCACAGCAGGACCGTGGCGCCGGCAGCCTTGGTCCGGGTGATGATCGCGTCGAGGTTCTTCTCGGTCTCGTCGGGATCGAGCCCGCGCAGCGCATCGTTGGCGCCCAGCGCCACGATCACCAGCTTCGGCTTGTCGCCCAGGGTCCAGTCCAGCCGCGCCAGGCCGCCGGCCGAGGTGTCGCCGGAGACACCGTGGTTGGCGACGCTGACGTCGCGGCCGGCCGCCTTCAGGGCCTGCTCCAGCCGGGTCGGCAGCGCCTGCTCCGGCGGCAGGCCGAAGCCGGCGGTCAGGCTGTCGCCCAGCATCGCGATGCGCACCGGCTGAGCCTGGGCCACCGTCACGCTGGCGCAAAGAAAGGCAACGGCGAACCAAAGCGCCGCCGCGAGGGAAAACCCGCTTCTTCCCCGCCGCACGCGCGCAGAGGAGCCGTTGACCCGGCCGGCGCAATCGCCATATCCCAGGCCGGCGCCTGCCGCCGCCAAAGAGCCCGATTCGCCTGCGAGCCTGCCGCCCATGATGTGTCCGCCATCGAAAGTCGCCGCATGATCCGCCTGCGCGACGTGCACCTAGACATGGCGAGCGCTGCCGGCACGGTCAACATCCTGCGTGGCATCGACCTGGACGTCCCCACCGGCGGCAGCACGGCCCTGGTCGGGCCCTCGGGGGCCGGCAAATCGAGCCTGATGATGGTCGTGGGCGGCCTGGAACGGGCCACGGCGGGCACCATCGAGGTCGCGGACACGGCATTGCAGGGCATGTCCGACGACGCGCTGGCGCGCTTCCGGCGCGACAACCTGGGCATCGTCTTCCAGGGCTTCCACCTGATCCCGACCATGACGGCGACCGAGAACGTGGCCCTGCCGCTGGAGTTCGCCGGCGTGGCCGACGCCTTCGCCCGCGCCGAGGCGGCACTGCGTGATGTCGGGCTGGGCCACCGGCTGACACATTATCCGGCGCAGCTCTCGGGTGGCGAGCAGCAGCGCGTCGCCGTGGCCCGCGCCTTCGCCACGCGGCCCAAGCTGCTGCTGGCCGACGAGCCGACCGGCAACCTCGACGGCGCCACCGGGCGGCAGGTGATGACCCTGCTGTTCGACCTCACGCGCAATGCCGGCGCCACCCTGCTGCTGATCACGCACGACCCCGGCATCGCCGAGCAGTGCGACCGTGTCATCCACATCGCCGACGGCCGCATCGCGGCCGATACCGTCAATTCCCTCTCCCCGCGCGAGCGGGGAGAGGGAGGGGCCCACGCCGCAGGCGTGGGAAGGTGAGGGGTATGTCCGATCAGTCCCGACTTTCGGGCGCAGAGTCTGATCGCTCGTACCCCTCACCCTCCCATCGTGCTGCGCACGATGGGCCCCTCCCTCTCCCCGCTCGCGCGGGGAGAGGGGAAGTGGCGTCATGGCGGCTGGCGGCGCGGATCGCGGTGCGCGAGCTGCGCACGGGCCTGGCCGGGTTCCGCCTGTTCCTGGCCTGCCTGGCGCTGGGCGTGGCGGCGATCGCCGGCATCCTCTCGATGTCGCGCGCCGTCGAGGAAGGGCTGCGCGCCGATGCCCGCCTGCTGCTGGGCGGCGACGTGGCCGTCACCCAGTCCTACCGGCCTATCACGGCCGAGCAGCGCGCCGCCCTCGCCGAAGGCGCAACGCAGGTCACCGACTGGATCGAGATGCGCGGCATGGCGCGCGCCGACACGCAAGGCGCACGGCCGAGCCTGGTGCAGATCAAGGCGGTCGACACCAACTACCCGCTGGCCGGGCGGCTGGAGCTGGTGGGCGGCGGCGATGTCGAAGCGCTGCTGAAGCCGCGCGACGGCGTCTTCGGCGCGGTGATGGAGGAGATCGGCCTGCGCCGGCTGGGCATCGCGGTCGGCGACGAAATCCGGGTCGGCGACGCCACGCTCGAGGTGCGGGGCATCATCGCGCGCGAGCCCGACCGCGGGCTGGGCCTGTTCGGCATCGGGCCGCGGCTGATGATGGCGCGCGATGCGCTGCCGCGCACCGGGCTGCTCCAGCCCGGCAGCCTGATGACCTATGAATATCGCGTGCTGCTGCCGGCGGGCACCGCCTACCGGCCCTGGATCGGCGACCTGCAGCGCCGCTTTCCCGAGGCCGGCTGGCGGGTGCGCGGCCTGAACGACGCCGGCAACGGCCTGCGCGCCTGGGTCGACCGGCTGACGCAGTACCTGGCGCTGATCGGCCTGGCGGCGCTGCTGGTGGGCGGCGTCGGCGTCGGCAATGCCGTCGACAGCTTCCTGCGCGCACGCTCCCGCACCATCGCGATCCTGAAATGCCTGGGCGCGCCGGCCGGGCTGGTCACGCGCATCTACTTCCTGCAGCTGGCGATGCTGGCCAGCGTCGGCGTCGCGATCGGCCTGGTGGTCGGCGCGCTGCTGCCCTATGCGGCGCAGGGGGCGATGGGCGACCTGCTGCCGGTGCAGGCGCGGGTGGCGCTCTATGTCCGGCCGCTGGCCAGCGCCGCGGTGTTCGGGCTGCTGGTGGCGACGCTGTTCGCGCTGTGGCCGCTGATGCGGGCCCGCCACGTGCCGGCCTCGACCCTGATGCGCGGCGCGGTGGCGACCGACGAGCCGCGCCCCGGCTGGCGCGATGCCCTGCTGATCCTGGGGATGGTGGCCGGGCTGGCCGCCTTCACGGTGATGACGGCGCCGGACCGGCGCATCGCGATCTGGTTCGTGGCCGGCGCGATCGGCGCCTTCATCGCCTTCCCGCTGCTGGCGCGGCTGGTGATGGCGCTGGCGCGGCTGGCCGGCCGGCCACGCTCGGCGGCGCTGCGGCTGGCGCTGGCCAATATCCACCGGCCCGGCGCGCCGACGCCGACCGTGATGCTGTCGCTGGGGCTGGGGCTCACCGTGCTGGTGGCCACGGCGCTGATCGAGGGCAACCTGCAGAACCAGATCGGCCAGCGCCTGCCCAAGGATGCCCCGGCCTTCTTCGTGGTCGACCTGCAGCCCGACCAGGTCGAGCGCTTCCGCGACCAGCTCCAGGCGCAGCACGTGCAGCGCATCGAGCAGGTACCGATGCTGCGCGGACGCATCTCACGCATCGCCGGCAAGCCGGTGCGCGAGCTGGCGATCCCGCAGAACGCGCGCTGGGCGGTGGAGAGCGACCGCGGCCTGACCTACGCCACGACCGTGCCGGAAGGCAGCAAGGTGGTGGCCGGCCAGTGGTGGCCGGCGGATTATAGCGGCCCGGCATTGATCAGCTTCGATGCCGAGCTGGCGCGCGCCTTCGGCATCGGCGTCGGCGACAACATCACGATCAACATCCTGGGCCGCGAGGTCGAGGCCAGGATCGCCAACCTGCGCCATATCGACTGGGGGACGCTGGGGATGAACTTCACGTTCATCTTCGCGCCGGGAACGCTGGAGAAGGCGCCGCAGACCTTCCTCGCCACGGTCTACGCCAACGGCAGCACCGAGGAAGCGGCCTACAAGGCCATCACCGACTCATTCACCAACGTCACCGTGGTGCGGGTGAAGGACGCGCTCGAGATCGCGGCCCAGATCCTGGGCAATATCGGCCTGGCGGCGCGCGTGGTGGGCGTCGTCGGCATCGTCGCCGGCCTGCTGGTGCTGGCCGGCGCCATGCTGGCCACGCAGCGGCGGCGGGTGCACGACACGGTGGTCATGAAGGTGCTGGGGGCCACCAGCGGGCGCGTGCTGCGGGTCTTCACCTACGAGTTCGCGGCCCTGGGCCTGGTGACGGCGCTGGCCGCCACCGGCGCCGGCACGCTGGCGGCCTGGCTGGTGGTGCGCTTCGTGATGGCGCTGGACTGGACGTTCCTGCCCGAGGTCGCCGTCGTCACCGCCTTCGGCGCCATGGTGCTGACGCTGGCGTTCGGCCTGGCCGGTGCCGTCAACGCGCTGCGCCAGCGGCCGCTGGGCCTGCTGCGCAACGAGTAGCCGCGACGGCAGCGGCCGATGCGGCTGCGGCTCCCGGGAGAGCCGCAGCGCCTCACATTGTGTCACGCC
This sequence comes from Vineibacter terrae, assembly GCF_008039615.1. Lineage (GTDB taxonomy): Bacteria > Pseudomonadota > Alphaproteobacteria > Reyranellales > Reyranellaceae > Vineibacter > Vineibacter terrae. The sequence continues at coordinate 11,457 of NZ_VDUZ01000064.1, forward strand.
TGCTGGGTCACGCCTGCTGGCTGATGACGCCCGCCTTGGTCAGCTCGGCGACCTCGGCTGACGAGAAGCCGTGCTCGGCCAGCACCTCGGCGGTGTTGCTGCCGCGCTTGGGGGCGGCGCCCTGCACTTCCTCCTTGGTGCGGCTGAAGCGCGGCGCCGGTGCCGGCTGCATGAAGCCGGCGACATCGACATAGGCGTTGCGCGCCTTGGCCGCCGGATGATGCGGCGCCTCGCTCATCGTCAGCACCGGCGCGAAGCAGATGTCGCTGCCCTCCATGATGGCGCACCACTCGTCGCGCGTCTTGGTCTTGAAGATCGCCTCCAGCCGCGACTTCATCTGCGGCCAGGCCGCACGGTCGTGCTGCGCCGGCAGCTCCTGCCCCTTCAGGCCGGTCTTCTCCAGCAGCAGCTCGTAGAACTGCGGCTCGATCGAGCCGATCGAGACGTACTTGCCGTCCTTGGTCTCGTAGGTGTCATAGAAGTGCGCGCCGCCATCGATCATGTTGACCTCGCGCTCCTTGTCGTTCCAGAGGCCGGCGCCGTTCATGCCGAAGATCCCGCCCATCAGCAGCGCCGCGCCATCGACCATGGCGGCGTCGATCACCTGGCCCTTGCCCGACTTCTGGGCCTCGAGCAGGCCGCACACCATGCCGAAGGCCAGCAGCATGCCGCCGCCGCCGAAATCACCCGCGAGATTGAGCGGCGGCACCGGCTTCTGGCCCTTGCGGCCGATGGCATGCAGCGCGCCGGTGAGCGCGATGTAGTTCTGGTCATGGCCAGCCGCCTTGGCCAGCGGCCCGTCCTGGCCCCAGCCCGTCATGCGACCGTAGACCAGCTTGGGATTGCGCTTCAGGCACACCTCGGGGCCGATGCCCAGGCGCTCGGCGACACCGGGGCGGAACGGCTCCATCAACCCGTCGGCCTTGGCGCACAGGCGCAGCACCACCTCGGCGCCTTCCGGCTTCTGCAGGTCGACCGCGACGGACCGGCGGCTGCGGCCATGGACGTTGAACTTCGGGTCGGCGATCCGGTCCGGAAGACGTGTCTTGACCCGATCGACGCGAATGACGTTGGCGCCCATGTCACCCAGCATCATGGCCGCCATCGGCCCGGGGCCGATGCCCGCCACCTCGATCACCGTGTACCCCGTCAGCGGTCCTGACATTGCCGTCTCCTTGTGTCTTAGTGTTGTTCTGATATCGGAATATCGTTCTTATACTGGATGTTAATGGCTTGCCTTCCGCCTGGGACGCAACCCAAACCGCCGATACGCCGCGCATGCCTGATATGACACCGCGCGCCGCGGCCTCATGACCTCTTGGCCGCGACCGCGCGGCCATCATCCGGGGCCGCATCCTGACCGAGGATCAGGTTGCGCAGGTCGCCCTTGACCACCTTGCCGGTGAGGTTGCGGGGCAGCGACGGCAGGAAGACGAACCGGCGCGGCACCTGGAAGCGGCTGAGACGCTGGGTGCAGAAGCCGGCGACGTCGATATCGGCCGGTGCGCCCGATCCCGGCCTGAGCACGATGGCGGCGCAGATCATCTCGCCCCAGGCGCGGTCGGGCAGGCCGACGCAGGCCACCTCGGCCACCGCAGGGTGGCGGGCGATGACATCCTCGACATCGGCGGCCGGCACGTTGATGCCGCCTGTCTTGATGATGTCGCGCTTGCGGCCGACCAGGAACAGGAAACCCTCGTCGTCGAAGCGCCCGAGGTCGCCCACGCTCACCATGTCGCCGCGCCGGGTCTCTGCCGTCAGCTCGGGCTCGTTGAGGTACTCATCGTATTGCGAGGCGCCGCGCACGCAGATCTCGCCGACCGCGCCGGTCGCGACATCGTGCCCGTCGTCGTCAAGCAGCCGCACCTCCGAGCCGAAGAACGTGCGCCCGATGCCGCTGGCGGTCTGATCGCGCAGGATGTCGCGGCCCTTGAGGTTGGCGTAGGGACCCGACTCGGTCGAGGCGGCGTAGGTGCTGAGCACGTAGCCCAGCTTGTCGACCACGGCCGCGCGCGTCTCGTAGGACAGGGCGCCGGCGGCGTTCTGGATCAGGCGCAGCGACGGGCATTTCAGGCTGGCAAAGCCTTCATAGTCCACCAGCCGCTGCACCAGGGTCGGGATCATGAAGGTGGAATTGATGCCTTCAGCCTCGAGCAATCCCGCGACCCGCTGCTCGTCGAAGTCCGGCTCCAGATACAACGTGGCGCCGAGATAGAGCGGCAGCAGGCTGTAGCCATAGCCGTAGGACAGGCACAGCGGCATCACGCCCAGCGTGCGGTCGTCCTGCGTGAAGCCCTGCTCGATCGCCCGCGCGCTCAACCCCCAACGGGCGCGCAGCGCCCCCTTGGGCCGGCCCGTGGTGCCCGAGGTATGCAGCAGCGCCAGGTTGGTGGCCGCTGTCCAGTCGAACGCCAGCGGCCGCGCAGCGGCGATCAGCGTGTCGATCGCGTCAGGCGCGGCGCCGGATGCCGCCGGGCCGAGCGACAGCAGGCGCGCCTGCGGCAGCGCCTGCGACAACAGATCGGCATGGCCGCCATAGCCCGGCCCCAGCACCACCACCTTGGCGGCGCTGTTGCGGGCGATGAAGGCGATGTCGTCGTCCTTGAGGCGGTAGTTGATCGGGGCCGGGCTGGCGCCCAGCCCGAGCGCGGCGAGCATCACCGCCAGCATGTCGGGATGATTCTCCGACAGGAGGCTGACGCGGTCGCCGGCGCCCACGCCCTGCGCTGCCAGCAGCGCGCCCAGCCGCGCCACACGATCGTAGAGCTGGGCGTAGGTACAAGCCTCGCCCGCGAACACGATGGCGGGCTTGCGGGGATAGCGGCGCGCGTTCAGAAACAGCGCGCGCGTGTAGAGCATGTCCATGTGGTGATCCTCATGCGCACGGCATCAGTCGAGCCTGGCGCCCGACTGCTCGATGATCGTCTTCCACTTGCTCTGCTCGGCCCGGATGAATGCGGCGAAATCTTCGCCAGCCAGATTGAATGATGCACCGCCGAGCCTCCTGATCGTCTCGACGACAGCCGGCTCCTGGAGGGTGCGGCTCACCTCCGCCTGCATGCGATCGACGATCGGCTTGGGCGTTCCGGCCGGGAAGAACATCCCGATCCAGGCCACGGCCTGTGCTTGCGGATATCCCGCTTGCCCGCCTGGATGTGGGGAAACGTCGATGCCGTGAAGTCCAGGCTCAGGTCGACCTGGCCGCCCAGCAGATCGGCCATCGCCGGCGTGCTGCCCTTGTACGGCACGTGCAGGAACTTGACGCCGGCCGTCCTCTGGAACAGCTCGGAGACCAGGTGGCTTGACGTGCCGTTGCCGGCGGATGCGATCGACAGCTTGCCGGGGTTCTGCCGGGCGTAGTCGACGAGATCCTTGAGTGTGCGATACGGCTGATCGGCCCTCAGGACCAGGCCGGTCGAGATCGACAGGAGGGAATGGACCGGAATGAAGTCCTTGGCCGGATCGAACTTCAGGGATTTGTAGAGATACTGGTTGGCGGCGTGCGTGCCCTGCGTGCCCATCAGGATCGTGTAGCCGTCCGGTGCGGCCCGCGCGACGAACTCGGTTGCCAGGTTGCCGCCGGCGCCGCCGCGGTTGTCGATCAGGACACGTTCGCCGAGCCGCGCCGTCAGCCTGTCGCCGATCACGCGTCCCAGCTGGTCGATGAGCCCGCCCGGCGGCGCGGGGTTGACGAAGGTCACCGGCTTCGAGGGATACACACTTTGTGCGAGAGCTGATGGCGCCGTCGCGATGGCGGCCGCACCGACCAACGGGCCAAGCACCCTGCCGGCACGGCGGCCAATCCGACACATCAGGTCATGTAGACGACGACGCATGTTCCCACCCTTCTGCCTGTTGCTGCTGGCTGTGGTTCCGGCTCACTGGAGCTTGGCGCCCGAGCGTTCGATGATCGCTTTCCACTTGCCGTGCTCGGACTGCGTGAAGGCGGTGAACGCCTGGCCGCCGATGTTGAACGGCGTGCCGCCGAACTTGCGGATCGCCTCGAGCACGCTGGCCTCCTGCAGCGCGCTTGCCGTCTCCGCCTGCAGGCGCGCGACGACCGCGGCCGGCGTCCCGGTGGGCGCGAACAAGCCGATCCAGGCCACCGCCTCGGCCTGCGGGTAGCCCAGTTCGGCGATCGTCGGCACATCCGGCAGAGTCGACAGCCGTGCCGGTCCGGTGACGGCCAGCGCGCGCAGCTTGCCGGCCTGGATATGCCCCAGGGTCGTGGCTGCGAAATCGAAGGCGAGATCGACCTGGCCGCCCAGCAGATCGGCGATCGCGGGCGCGTTGCCCTTGTAGGGCACGTGCAGGAACTTCACCCCGGCAGCCGTCTGGAACAGCTCGCCCACCAGATGGGTCGACGTGCCGTTGCCGGCCGACGCCATCGACAGCTTGCCGGGATTCTTCTTCGCGTACTCGATGAGGTCCTTGATCGACCGGTACGGCCGCTCGCTGTTCACGACCAGCACGGTCGAGATCGAGATCAGGGCCTGGATGGCCACGAAGTCCTTGGCCGGATCGAACCGCAGCGATTTGTAGAGATACGGGTTGGACACCTGCGTGCCCTGGGTGCCCACCAGCACGGTGTGGCCATCGGGCGCCGCACGGGCGACGAACTCGGCCGCCAGGTTGCCGCCGGCGCCGCCGCGGTTGTCGATCAGGATCCGCTGGCCCAGCCGTTCCGACACCCGGTCGCCGATGACACGCGCCACCTGATCGGTGATCCCGCCCGGCGGCGCCGGCACAACGAACGTCACCGGCTTGGCCGGATACGCGTCCTGGCCCTGGGCCGGCGCGACGGCCGCAACGGCGAGCGCCGTCAGCATTCCCATGACGATGCCGGGCCGACGGCAAGTCAACACCTTGATTCCACGCATATTTCCATCCCTATCTCGATGATCTGTCCGCATTTGCCGCCGAATCTTGATTGACGATTCCGATATATCGGAATATTGTACGGCTAATCGGATTCATTGCCTTATTTGGCGGCGACGTCAAGGGGCCGATGACGCAGCCATCGAAGGACAGCCATGCCGACCCTGATTCCAGCGGCCAGCCGTGCGCTTGCAGTGTTCGAGGTGTTCGCGCGCGAGAAGCGCGAGCTGTCCAATTCGGACATGGCCCGGTTCCTGTCCGTGGCCGACAGCAGCTGCTCGGACCTGCTGCACACCCTGCATTCGCTGGGCTACCTGATGCGCACGTCGCGCACGCGCCGCTTCTATCCCACCGGACGCCTGCACGAGATCGCACGCCAGATCGCCGAGAACGACCCGCTGACGACGGTGGGCCGCGAGGCGGTGGAGCTGCTGGCCGAGCGCGCCAACGAAAGCGCCTCCTTCGGGATCATCGACACCACGGCGGTGAAGGTCGTGGCGGCGCAATCCAGCAAGCACCCGCTGCGCTACATCTTCGATGTCGGCGAGCGGGTCGCCTTCCATGCATCGGCCCTGGGCAAGGCCCTGCTGGCGCTGCTGCCACGCGAGGAGGCGCTGGCGGCGCTGCAGCGCCGGACGCTGCGCCAGGTCACACCGCACACGATCACCAACATCGACCAGATCCTCGCCCAGCTCGAGCAGGGCCGCGAGCGCGGCTGGTACGAGACCCGCGGCGAAGGCACCGAAGGCGTCACCGCGCTCGCCGTCTCGGGCCGGCTGGGCGGCCAGCCGGTGTCGATGTCGCTGGTCGGCCCCACCGAGCGCATGGAGCGCAACCGCGAAGCCTATCTGCGGGTCCTGCAGGACGTGCGCCGCACCATGCTCGCGGGCGACTGACACGCCTCACGCATCGCCATCAGGAGACATCATGGATCTGGGACTCAAGGATCGCGTCGCCATCGTCACCGGCTCGGCGCGCGGCATCGGCGCGGAGACGGCGCGCATGCTGGCCAGCGAGGGCATGGCCATCGTGGTCAGCGACATCGACGGCGACGGCGCCGTGGCTGCGGCCAAGGCGATCGCGGACAACGGCGGCAAGGCGATCGGCGTGCGCTGCGATGTGCGCCGGGAAGAGGATGTGCGCGCCATGGCCGGCGCCGGCCGTGACGCGTTCGGGCGCATCGATGTGCTGGTCAACAACGCCGGCCTGGTGAAGGACCGCAGCCTGCTGAAGATGGACGAGACCGACTGGGACCTGGTGCTCGACGTCACGCTGAAGGGCGCGTTCCATTGCTGCCGCGCCGTGCTGCCGGCCATGCACGAGCGCAAATGGGGCCGCATCATCAACATCACGTCGCGGGCGCTGTTCGGCAACCCCGGCCAGGCCAACTACTCGTCGGCCAAGGCCGGCCTGGTGGGCTTCACGCGCGCGCTGTCCCTGGAGCAGGCGCGCAACGGCATCACCGTCAACGCCATCGCGCCCGGCTTCATCGAGACCGAGTACATCCAGAGCCTGCCCAACTACGCCCATGTGCGCGACAACGCGCTGGCGAAGAACGCGGTGCCGTTCGGCGGCGAGCCGCGCGACATCGCCTCGGCCGTGGCCTTCCTGGCCTCGGCGCACGCCCGCTACATCACCGGCACCACCCTGTTCGTGACCGGAGGCCGCTATGGATGAGATCGACGCCGACGGCCTGTCGCCCGAGCAGCGCCTGCTGCGCGACAATGTGCGGCGCTACCTGAAGGAGCATCTGGCGCCCCTCGTCCAGAAGAGCGAGGCGGAGAAACGCTTCCCCTTCGAGGCCATGACCGGGCTCGCCGATTTCGGCTATTTCGGCGGCTACCTGCCCGAGGATGCCGGCGGCCTCGGCCTGGACTACCTGACCTGGGCGGTGCTGATGGAGGAAGCCGGCTACTGCTGGCTGTCGCTGCGCGTGCTGCTGAGCGGGCTGAACATCGTTTCGGGCATCATCAACACCTGCGGCACCGAGGTGCAGAAGGATCGCTTCATGCGGCCGCTGCTGCGCAACGAGCGCCGCACGTTCGTGTCGATCTCCGAGCCCGGAGTCGGCTCGAACGTGGCCGAGATCAAGACCCGCGCCGACAAGCGCGGCGACCGCTACGTGCTGAACGGCAGCAAGCTGTGGATCACCAACGGCATGTTCGCTGATTTCGGCATCGTCGTGGCGCGCACCTTCAGCGACACCTGCGATGGCGGGCTGTCGCTGTTCCTGGTCGAGAAGGCGCAGACGGCGTTCGAGCAGCGCCCGGTCGAGACGATGTTCGTGCGCAGCACCGGCACGGCCGCCTTCACGTTCGAGAACGCCGAGGTGCCGGCAGCCAACCTGCTGGGCCGCGAGGGCGAAGGCCTGAAGCAGGTCCTGATCGGCCTGAATTTCGGCCGCCTGAACGTCGCCATGGGCGCCGTCGGCGCGGCTCAGTGCGCGCTCGACCTGTCGATCGAGTACGCCCGCGCCCGCACCCAGTTCGGCCGCCCGATCGCCTCCTTCCAGCTGGTGCAGAAGCACATCGTCGACATGACGATGAAGACGCAGGCCTCGCGCGCGTTGGGCTATCGCGCCGCACGCGCCATGCAGACGGGCCAGGCGCGCTCGGAATGCTCGATCGCCAAGCTCTACGCCACCGAGGCGGCGCACCAGGTCGCCAACCTGGCGCTGCAGGTGCATGGCGGCATGGGCTACGCCACCGAGTATCCGATCGAGCGCATCTTCCGCGACACCCGCGGCGGCATGATTCCCGAGGGCACGACCGAGATCCAGACCCTGATCATCGGCCGCGAGATCCTCGGCATCTCGGCCCTGACCTAGGCTCGGACCCGTCAGAAGAAACCACAGAGGCACAGAGACACAGAGGCCGCACAGAGAAAGGACGATCGCGCGCGGCGGCGCGCAACTTTTCAATCTCTGTGCCTTCTCTGTGCCTCTGTGTCTCTGTGGTTGCCTTCACGGCAACATCAGGAGACAGCATGAGCAATCCGTCCGTCATCGAGGCCGTGGCGCAGGCGGCCATCTACTGGGAAGACCTGCCGGTCGGCACCCGCTACACCACCTCCTCGCGCACCATCACCGAGGCCGATGTCGCGGCCTTCGCGGCGCTGACCGGCGATTTCAACCGCCTGCATGTCGATGCCGAATACGCCAAGGCCAGCATCTACGGCCAGCGCATCGCGCACGGCATGCTGGTGGCGTCGTTCATGGCCGGCCTCACCTCGCGCTCGATCCCCAACCAGCTGATGGAAGGCGCGCTCTTCGGCGTGCTGCAGAACACGCTGAAGTTCCCCAGGCCGACCTTCATCGGCGACACCATCCGGGTCGAGATCGAGGTCGTCGAGCAGCGGCCCACCAGCCGGCCCGACCGCGGCCTGATCAGCTTTCTGCGCAAGGCCATCAACCAGCGCAACGAGGTGGCCGCCGAGCTCGGCGCGACGTGCCTGCTGAAGCGCCGCAACCCGGCGGTGGCATCATGACCCAGGCCGTCGTGAAGACCGATATCGGCTACACCACCACCGACACCATCATGGTGCGCGGGCTCAACCTCGCGACCGAGATCATCGGCACGTTCGACTTCGTCGACATGATCTTCCACACCATGCTGTCGCGCCGGCCAAGCCCGCAGGAAAAGGCGATGGTCAACGCCCTGCTGGTGACCACGGCCGACCACGGCATCACCCCCAGCTCGCTTGCCGCGCGGCTGACCTATATCGGCGCGCCCGAGGCGCTGCAGGGCGCCGTGGCCACCGGCCTGCTGGGCGCCGGCAGCGTGTTCCTGGGCACGATGCAGAACGCCGCCGAGATGCTGTGCGACGCCGCCCGGCCACTCGCCGCCGACACCGACGACGCGGCAATCCGCGACGCGGTGCGCGACTTGATCCGGCGCCACAAGGCCGAGCGCCGCGCCATCTACGGCGTCGGCCACCCGATCCATGTCGATGGCGACCCGCGGGTGCCGGCGCTGCGCGAGGTGTCGCGTGCCAACGGCTTCTTCGGCGTGCACTGGCGCATGATGGACATGATCGCCGCGGTGCTGGCGAGCGAGCATGGCAAGAAGCTGCCGGTGAACGCCGTCGGCGCCATCGCGGCGATGGTGGCGGCCATGGGGCTGGACCCGCTGATCGCACGCGGCCTGTCGCTGGTCGGCCGCTCGGCCGGGCTGCTGGCCCACATCCTGGAGGAGAAGGAGGCACCCATGGCCCGCGAGGCCTGGGAGCTGGTGCTGCGCGCCGACCCGCGCAACGTGCTGCCGTGATGCAATCCCGCAAGGCGGAACAAGCGTCGCGACGCCCGGTCACCCCGGCCGGGCCGACGGCGCGGCCTCAGTTCACGACCTCGCCCTTGTAGACGCCCCAGACCTTGATGCGCTCGATCCAGCCGACAAGCGGGCCGACCTGCACGCGGCACCATTCGCCGCTGCAGGATTTCACCAGGCAGATCACCTCGGTCTGCAGCCGGGCGATCTCGGTCGCGTTGGTGGCCGGCGTCTTGTAGAGGATCGCCTCTTTGGCCGAGACCGTGACCGAGCGCTTGCCGGTCAGCAGGCTCTGGTGCACCCAGCCGCCCGAGCCTTGCCAGTCGCGGATCTTCCGCCAGTTCTCGTACTCGGCGATGATCTCGACCGGCATGGATTTGCGCTTGAAGACCCAATCGATGGGATAGCGGCTGCCGGGGCCGGTGCGCACGTTGGTCTCGTCCGACCGCAGGGACGCGAAGCGCGGCAGCGGCAAGCCGGTGCCCTTGCGCAGGGGCGGCGGCCCCTCGGCTGTCACCCGCGACCCGAACTGCTGCGCCGGCGCAGGCGACAGGCCTACGAACGCGATCGACAGCAGCACCAGGGACGCCGCGACAGCAGCCGCCTTGACGACGGCGCGGGGCGCGGCCACGCGGGAACGCAACATCTGGAACTTATACCCTATCCCGAGCCGCGCGGCCATTGCAGACCGCCGTGCAAGGGGCCGGAATCGTTGGCGAAATGCTTCCGCGTGACGGCTGGCGGGCGCGCTGGACTCGCGGCACGGCCCTTGCTATTGCCGAGCTGACATCGACCCGGGCGCCGCACGCCGACGCGGCTCCTCAAGACACCCACGGGCCCGCCGGAGCCAATATGCCGTTTGCGCAGAAGAAGCCGCTGGTGATCGTCACCCGCAAGCTGCCCGACGCCATCGAAACGCGCATGATGGAGCTGTTCGACACCCGGCTCAACGCCGACGACAAGCCCCTGTCGCAGGCCCAGCTGGTCGAGGCGGTCAAGCAGGCCGACGTGCTGGTGCCGACCGTGACCGACCGGATCGATTCCAAGGTCTTGGCGCAGGCGGCGCCGAAGCTGCGGCTGATCGCCAGCTTCGGCACCGGTGTCGACCATATCGACCTCGACAGCGCCCGCCAGCGCGGCATCACCGTCACCAACACCCCGGGCGTCCTGACCGAGGACACCGCCGACATGACCATGGCCCTGATCCTGGCCGTGGCACGGCGGCTCGGCGAGGGCGAGCGCCTGGTGCGGGCCGGCAAGTGGACCGGCTGGGCGCCGACAGCCATGCTGGGCGGCCGGATCTGGGGCAAGCGGCTGGGGATCGTGGGCATGGGCCGCATCGGCCAGGCGCTGGCACGGCGCGCCCGCGGCTTCGGCATGACCGTCCATTACCACAACCGCCGCCGGGTCCATCCCGACATCGAGCGGGCGCTGGAGGCCACCTACTGGGAAAGCCTCGACCAGATGCTGGCGCGGATGGACATCGTGTCGGTGAACTGCCCGCACACGCCGGGCACCTACCACCTGCTCTCGGCGCGGCGCCTGAAGCTGCTGCGGTCGACCTCGATCGTGGTCAACACGGCACGCGGCGAGGTGATCGACGAGAACGCGCTGATCCGCATGCTGCGCGGCAAGGAGCTGGCCGGCGCCGGGCTGGACGTGTTCGAGCACGAGCCGGCGATCAGCCCCAAGCTGCTGGAGCTCGACAACGTGGTGCTGCTGCCGCATATGGGCTCGGCCACACTCGAGGGCCGCATCGAGATGGGCGAGAAGGTGCTGATCAACATCAAGACCTTCGCGGACGGCCACAAGCCGCCCGACCGCGTCTTCGCAGCGATGCTGTAGGCTTCAGCCCTCGCCTTCGGTGCCCTCGGCGCCGCGGACCTCGAGCGCATCGCGGGTAGCGCGGCCGACCTGGCCGGCGACCAGCACGATGATCGCCGAGTAGTAGACCCAGACCATGACGGCGGCGAGCGCGCCGGCGGCGCCGAAGGCGCTGGCCAGCACGCTGTGCGCGAAATACCAGGCGATGGCGCTGTTGCCGATCAGGAACAGCACCGCCACCACCGCGCCGCTGATCAGCGCGAAGCGCCAGGGGATCGGCACGTCGGGCAGGAACTTGTAGATCAGCGCGAAGAAGCCGGCCGTGACGCCCAGCGACCAGCCCTCCGATAAGGCCGAGCCGAGATACTGGCCCAGCCACGGCAGGCGGCGCAACACCCCGTCATAGGCGGCGATGGTGGCGGTGGCCGTGAACACCAGGATGAACAGCACGCCGATCACCGCCATCAGCCCCAGCGCCAGCAGCCGCGAGCGGATCTCCGCCAGCACCGGATGGCGCCGCCAGCCGACTCCCGGCCCCCAGATCACGTCGAACGCCGAATCCAGCTCGACGAAGATCGCCGTGCCGGAATAGAGGATCACCCCGACGCTGACGATGGTCGTCCAGGTCGAGCCGCCGCGGAACAGGCCTTCCTGCACGGCACGACGGATCACCTCCAGGTTCTCGACGCCCAGCGCCTCGGACAGGCCCGACATGATCGCCTCTTCCGCCGCCATGTGGCCCAGGATCGGATCGGCGATGGTGATGGCCACCAGCAAGATCGGGCCGACCGAGAACAGGGCGTAGAACGCGATCGCGGCCGCCATCGATGTCAGGCGGTTATCGAAAAAGCCGTTCCAGGTCGCAACGACGATCGTCTTCAGCGTCTGCAGCATGCGCCGCCCGTGTCAGGCCGCAGCGACGAAGCGCGGCACGGCGCGGTCGCCGAAAGGCGCGACCGTGGCCCGCACCCGCGCCCCGATCGCCAGCGACGGATCGGCGTGGGCCATCATGCGCACCCCCTCGTCGAGGTCGACCAGCGCGATGGCATAGGGTGCGAAGGGCTGCAGCGCCGCCGACGGCGGGCGGTGCACGACGGTAATCGAGAAGATCGTGCCGGTGCCGGCCGCCGTGCGCATCGCGACCTTCGCCGAGCCGCAGGCCGTGCAGTGGCCGCGGGGATAGAACTGTGCCGCGCCGCAGTCGGTGCAGGCCTCGTAGCCGATCCGGCCCTCGGCGATCCCGGCCCACCAGTCGCGCGCGATCGGATCGGCGGACACGTTCGTTGCTTCTGTCATGCCTACCTCACACCCGCTCCAGCACCATCGACACGTGCGATGACATCACGCCGCCGTCGCCGTGCACGAAGCCGACCGTCGCGTCCTTCACCTGGCGCCCGTCGGCGCGGCCGGCGAGCTGGCGCTGGGTCTCGACCAGATGCGCCAAGCCACCGCCGACCCCGCAATGACCGAACGACAAAAGGCCGCCATGCGTGTTCAGCGGCAGGTCGCCGTCGACGTCGAACCGCCCGGCCCGTGCCGCCTCGCCGGCGCCGGCGCGGCGCACGAAGCCGATCTCCTCCAGCAGCATGGCGAGCGTGATGGTGAAGGAGTCGTAGACCGCGAGATAATCGATGTCGGCGGTCCGCATGCCGGCATCGGCGAAGGCGCGGTCGGCGGAGGCCTTGGCGCCCATGGCGGCCCAGTCGCGGGCGCAGGAGATGTGCTGGTGCAGATGGGCCTGGCCGGCACCGCGGATGCGCACGCGCGCCGCCGCCGTGGGCTCGCGCGTGATGATCGCGGCGATGCCGCCATCCGACACCGGGCAGCAGTCGAGCAAGCGCAGCGGCAGCGCGATCGGCTTGGACGCCATCACCTCTGCGGCCGTGATCGGCGTGCGCAGATGGGCATCGGGATGCCGGCCGGCGTGACGGCGCATCACCACCGCCAGCTCGGCGAGATCCTCGTCGGTGACGCCGAACTGGTGCATGTAGCGCGCCGCCAGCAGGCCATAATAGGCCGGGATGGTGGCGCCATAGGGTACCTCGTAGTCGGGATGGCCGGCCTGGGCCAGGGTCTGGATCGCCTGGTCGCGGCTCTGGCCGCTGGCACGGTTCTCGGCGGCGACGATCAGCACCGCGCGGCAGCGGCCGCCGTCGACCAGGATCTTGGCCAGCATGGCCATGGCCACGCCGGTGGCGCCGCCGGCCTGCAGGGCATGCGCGTAGGCCGGCTGCACGCCCAGCCGCTCGGCGATCACCGTCGCCAGCATGATGTGCGGCATGGTCGTGGCGTAGCCGGTGAGCAGGCCGTCGATGTCCTGCGGCTTCAGGCCGGCGTCCGCCATGGCGGCCTGGGCCGCCGCGGCCGCCAGGCTCATGGTGGTGCTGCCGTCGATCTTGCCGTAGCGCGTGTTGCCGACGCCGGAAATGAAAGCCATCGCAACTCCTCCTGCCGGCGACCATAGCCCGCCGATGGCGCGCCACTCCAGTGCTGCCCTCATCTCCTCTCCCGCCGTGCGGGAGGGGAAGGGACCCATCGCGTCAGCGATGGGAAGGCGAGGGGTTAGGGACGAGGCATCTTGTCCTTGGGCCCTCACCCGCCGGGCGCTTACGCGCCCGGCGACCTCTCCCGCTCGCGGGAGAGGTTATAAGTCGCTACACTGCGGCATGCTCGAGCCGGTCGCGGTACCGCTTTGGCTGTTCCTGCCGATCGCTGCGTTCGCGCTGTGGTCGCTGCTCGACCGCCTGCTGATCCCCTCTGCGCGCTGGGTGCTGCGGCGGCGCGTCAATCGTCTGATCGACCAGGTCAACCGGCGCCTCCAGGTCGAGATCCGCCCGTTCCAGCTCACCAAGCGGCAGGTGCTGATCGACCGGCTGATCTACGACCCACAGGTCGTCGCCGCGGCCAACGAGCATGCCCTTGCCGCCAAGGTGCCGCGCGACGTCGTGATGAGCGACGTGCGCCGCTACGCCAACGAGATCGTGCCGGCGTTCAACGCCTACTTCTATTTCCGCATCGGCTACCTGCTGGCACGCGCTTTCGCCCGCGCCCTCTACCGGGTGCGCCTGGGCATCGCCGACGACGCGGCGCTGGCCGCGGTCGGCCAGGATGCCACGGTGGTCTTCGTCATGAACCACCGCAGCAACATGGACTACGTGCTGGTCGCCTTCCTCGCCGCCGACCGCACGGCGCTGTCCTATGCCGTCGGCGAGTGGGCCCGCGTCTGGCCCTTGCAGACGCTGATCAAGGCCATGGGCGCCTATTTCGTGCGCCGCGACTCCAACGACCCGCTCTATCGCCGGGTGCTGGAACGCTATGTCCACATGGCGACCGAAGCCGGGGTGGCTCAGGCGATGTATCCCGAGGGCGGATTGACGCGCGACGGCAAATTGCGCCCGCCGCGGCTGGGCCTGCTCGACTATGCCTTGAAATCGTTCGACCCCAGCGGCCCACGCGACATCGTGTTCGTGCCGGTGGGCATCAACTATGACCGCGTGCTGGAGGACCGCACCCAGCTGCGCGCCGCCGACCCTGCCGCCGAACGCCGCAGCGGCGGCTATGCGATCCGCACCACCCTGCGCTTCGCCGGCCGCAACCTGCGCCAGATGCTGGGCGGCAGCTGGTACCGCTTCGGCTACGCCTGCGTGAATTTCGGCCGGCCGGTCTCGGCCCGCGCCTGGCTGGCGCAGCACGCGGCGCAGTTCGGCGGTGATCTGCGGCCGCTGACCCGGGAACGGCGCTTCGAGGCCGTCGCACTGCTGGCCCGCGACCTGATGGATGCGATCGGCCAGGTGGTGCCGGTGCTGCCGGTATCGCTGGTCTCGACCGTGCTGCTGCAGGCCGGGCAGCCGCTGGACGAGCTCGAGCTCAAGGCGCGCTGCCAGGCGCTGGCCGACGCCCTGCGGGCCGGCGGCGCGCGCATCTACGTGCCGCGCGACGACCGCGACTACGCCATCCATGTCGGACTGCGCATGCTGCGCCTGCGCCGCCTGGTCACGGCCAGCGATGAGGGCCTCTACAGCCCGGCCACGGCCGAGACGCCGCTGCTGCTTTACTATGCCAACGCCATCGCCCATCTGCCGCGGGGCCCGGTTGCGCCGGAGGCCCACACTCCCGGCCATTGACGCAGCGCCCGGTCGGGCACACTTTGAGGCTACAGGATCCGGGAGATCGCCATGTTGACGTCGCTGTTCTCCAAGAAGGTGAAGATGCCGGAGCCGGAGCGCGCGCTGCCCGGCCGCAAGAGTCCGACGTTCGAGGTGCCTGAGTCGCATTTCGTGAACGGCAACCGCATCCAGCCGCCGTTCCCGGCCGGCCTGGAGGAGGCGATGTTCGGCCTCGGGTGCTTCTGGGGGGCCGAGCGCAAGTTCTGGCAGGCGCCCGGCATCTACAGCACCGCCGTGGGCTATGCCGGCGGCTACACGCCGCATGCCACCTACGAGGAGGTCTGTTCCGGCCTCACCGGCCATAACGAGGTGGTGAAGGTATGGTTCGACCCGGGCAAGACGTCCTACGAGGCGCTGCTCAAGGTGTTCTGGGAGAGCCACGACCCGACGCAGGGCATGCGCCAGGGCAACGACATCGGCACGCAGTACCGTTCCGGCATCTACACCTTCTCACCGGCCCAGAAGGCGGCGGCGGAAGCGTCGCGGCGCATGTACCAGGCAGCGCTGCGGAGCCAGGGCTTCGACGACATCACCACCGAAATCCTCGACGCGCCGGCGTTCTACTACGCCGAGGACTATCACCAGCAATACCTGGCCAAGGAGCCCAACGGCTATTGCGGCCTGGGCGGCACCGGCGTGTCGTGCCCGATCGGAGTCGGCGTGCAAGTTCCAGCAGCGGAGTAGCCGCTGGCGCCGGAGGTGCGGCTAGCTGATACAATTGGCATCCCGCACGCAGCGAGGAATCTCCTGCGAAAGACGCATCATGCGACATTCGCGGGAGATCCCGCGCTGCGCTCGGGACAGTGAACGGTCCCGCGGCCGCGGCCTTTGACGGCCGGAGCGAAAATCAATCGTCAGGAATGGTTGCGAAGTCTGACGGGCTTCGCAAAAATGCGACGGCCCGACAATGGGACACAGGCCATCCGCAACGGCCTTCCCATCGCCGGCTCATGGCGACTGCTCACCCTTCGCCGCCCGCTTGCCGGGCACTGACTGGTCGATGGCTCGGCCGGTTCCGCGAGGTCGAGAAAGAGGAGCGCCACCCCTCTCCTCCGTCACTCCGAGATTCGGAATGCCCGATCGGCCGATTTTCCCGGAACGTTCCTCGAATGCATCATATGTGCAAGCAGCCAGCGCGACGCGCGCCGTCTTGCTGGCACCGACCCTGGTGATGATCCGGCGCCGTGAGCGACCGATGCGCCGCTGGATGAAGCGCGGCGCCGGGCTTGGCGGCCTGGTGCTGCTGGCGGTCATCGGCTGGCTGGCCCTGCGGCAGGATCCTGTCGCGCCGGAACCAACCGCCACAGATATCGCAACGGCCGATCTGACCGCGCCAGAGGTCGCGGACGACCCTGAACCGCCGCCCATCGCGGCCGTGCCCGAGACGGCGGAGGCTGCGACGCAGCCTCCGCCGCAGCCGGCCGCCGCGGCGCCTCAACCCGGCGCCGCCCCCGGACAGCCCACCGCTGACGGCCAGGCACCGGCCGCACCGGATGCGCCGACCGCCTCCGCCACCCCCGAAGGCGCATCACCATCAACGCCGGGCAGCGCCGATGCGCCGCCGGAGGCGGACTCCTATGTCACGATCGTGCGCCTCGAGAAGGGTGACACCATCAGCAGCGTGCTGCAGGACCTCGATTTTGCGCCGGCGGAGATCGGCAACGCGGTGCAGGCGCTGTCGAGACGCCTCACGCTGAAGCGCCTGCAGATCGGCCAAGCGCTGACCCTGGAAGTCCGCACGCCGGAGGACGCCGACGCCAAGCCGATCCTGCAGACCCTCACGATACGGCCTGATGCGCGCCGGGAGATCACGCTGCAGCGCGACGATAACGGCACGTTCAGCGCGGCGGAAAAAATCTTCGACGTCATCGCCAAGCTGGTGCGCGCATCGGGCGTCGTCGATGGCTCCCTGATCGCCAGCGCCGACGACGCCGGCGTGCCGCGGCCGGCGCTGGCCGAGATGGTGCGCGCCTTCTCATGGGATGTGAATTTCCAGCACGACATGAAGGCCGGCGACCGCTTCGCCGTGCTGATCGAGCAGTCCTGGACCACGGACGGCAAGCTGGTCGATTCCGGACGCGTGCTCTGGGCCGAGCTGACGACCGGCGGCGGCCGGCAGACCTACGCCATCTACCGCTTCAAGCCGCAGCGCGGCGCGGACGGGTTCTACTACGGCAATGGCCAGAGCGTGGTGAAGGCGCTCTTGCGCACGCCCTTGAGCCTCAGCCGCATCTCCTCGCGTTTCGGCATGCGCCGCCATCCCGTGCTCGGCTTCAGCAGGATGCACAAGGGCATCGATTTCGCGGCGCCACCCGGCACGCCGATCCTGGCCGCCGGCGCTGGCCAGGTGGTGCAGGCCGGCCGCAACGGCGGCTACGGCAACTGGGTGAAGCTGCGCCACAGCCGTGGGCTCGCCACCGGCTACGCCCACATGTCGCGTGTCGCGCGCGGCCTGCGCCCCGGCCACAAGGTGCGCCAAGGCCAGGTGATCGGCTTCGTCGGCAGCACCGGCATGTCGACGGGGCCGCACCTGCATTTCGAGCTGCACCGCAACGGCATACCGGTGAACCCCCTGACCGTCGCCCAGACGTCGGTGCGGGCCAGCCTTGCCGGCGCCGACCTGACGCGGTTCAAGGCCGCCGTGGCGAGGATCAACCGCGCCCGCGCCGATGCCACGGTGCTGCAGGCGAGCACGCCGTGAAACGGGACACCGACCGGTACGGGCTGTTCGTACGCCGCGCCCTGATGCTGGGCGCGTTCAAGACCGGCCTGCTGGGCATCCTGGGCGCGCGGCTCTACTGGCTGCATGCGGTGGACGGCGAGGAATACAAGGTCCTGGCCGAGGAGAACCGCATCAGCACGCGGCCGCTGGCGCCGACACGCGGGCTGATCTTCGACCGCACCGGCGAACCCCTGGCGACGAACCGCAATACCTACCGCCTGCTGATCGGCTCCGACACGGGCCGCATTTCCGATGCGATGCGGCAGGCAGAAATGGTGCTGCGGCGGCTCGACCGCGTGATCGAAATCAGCGGCCCCGAGCACGACCGCATCCTGGCGCAGCTGCGGCGCAACCGCGCCATCGTGCCCGTCGCGGTGCGCGAGAACCTGACATGGGAGGAAGTGGCCCGCATCGAGTTCAACACGCCGGACCTGCCCGGCGTGTCGATCGAGCTCGGCCGCATCAGGGACTACCCGCACCCCGAGGCGATGAGCCATGTCATCGGCTATGTCGGCCGCGTCTCGCCGGAGGACCTGGACAACAGCGACGATCCGCTGCTGGAGCTGCCGGGCACGCGCATCGGCAAGAGAGGCATCGAGAAGGATGCCGAGGAAACGCTGCGCGGCAAGCCCGGCGCCGTGCAGGTCGAGGTCAACGCCCTCGGGCGCGTGGTGCGCGAGCTGGACCGGGTCGAAAGCGAGCCCGGCGCCAACCTGCTGCTGACGATCGACCTCGCCTTGCAGCAATACGTCAACAGCCGGCTGGAAGGCCAGAGCGCTTCGGCCGTGGTCATCGACGTCGTCACCGGCGACATCCTCGCCATGGCATCGATGCCGGGCTTCGACAACAACGCCTTCGCACGCACCATCACGCAGGCCGAATGGCAGGCGCTGCTGAACGATCCGAAGAAGCCGCTGATCAACAAGGCCGCGCAAGGGCAATACCCACCGGCGTCGACATACAAGATGGTCACCGCCCTGGCCGCATTGGAGAGCGGCACGCTGGGACTGTCCGAGCGCCTGTTCTGCGGCGGCTATATCGAGCTGCCGGGCAAAGGCCAGAAGAAGTACTGCTGGATACATCCGGGCGGCCATGGCTGGCTCGATGTGGCGGAGGCGCTGCAGCAATCCTGCGATTGCTTCTTCTACGAGGCCGCCAGGCGCGCCACTGTCGATCGCATCGCCGAGGTCGCGACCCGGCTCGGGCTCGGCGCATCCACGCATGCGGGCCTGCCCGAAGAGGCCGGCGGGCTGCAGCCGACCCGGGCCTGGAAGCAGGGGCGCGGGACCGCGCCCTGGGGGGTCGGCGACACCTACAACCTCGGCATCGGCCAGGGCGCGATGCTGGCCACGCCGCTGCAGCTCGCCCTGATGACGGCACGTATCTGCAACGGCGGCCATGCCGTGCGGCCACGGCTGATCGCCGCCAGCGCCGGCCCGGGCGCGAAGCTGCAGGCGCCGCCGGTACAGATGAAACCGGATGCGAAGAGCCTCGGCTTCCGCCCGGAGCACCTGCGCGCCGTGCGGATCGGCATGGAGATGGTGGTCAACAGCCGCAACGGCACGGCCCACGGCGCGCGCATCACCGAAGCGCACATGGCCATGGCGGGCAAGACCGGCACGGCCCAGGTCAAGCGCATCACCGAGAGCGAGCGCAGCCGGCGCATGTCGCAGGAAGAGCTGCCCTGGCATCTGCGCCACCACGCATTGTTCGTCGGCTACGCGCCCACCGACAAGCCGCGCTACGCATGCTCGGTCGTGGTCGAGCATGGCATCGGCGGCTCGGTCACGGCCGCGCCGATCGCCCGCGACATCCTGCACGAGGTGCAGCAGATCGACCCCTCCCGACACCCCGAGCGTTTCGACAACCCCCTGCTCGACGGCAGCAACGCCGCCGAAGCCAGTTCGGCAACGCCGGAACCGACGCCACCGCCGGAGGGCAGCGGCAGCAACTGAGGCGCTACAGCGTCACGACCTGCGCGCCGGGCGGCGTGGCCTCGAGCAGCGTGACAATGCCGGCGACCTCGTAAACGAGGTCGCCGCGCAGGCTGGCGGGATCGATGCCCTGGGCACGCAGGCCCATCTCGCAGACGATGAACCGCACGCCCAGCTCGACACATGCCGCCAGCAGCGTCTCGAAATCGCCGACGCCGCGAGCCTTGAAGTCGTCGTCACGCGCCGCGCCGGTCTGGCCATCCGAGGTCAGGTCTGCCGGCAGCGCCGCCCAGCCCGGCCGGCCATGGCGATCGTGCCGCAGCGCATGAAGCGCGCCCTGGGTGAAGAACAGGGTGACGTCGCGGCCGACGGCGCGGGCGGCGCTGGCCATGGCGAGCGCGTAGTGCACGCGCTCGAAATCGCCCGACAGGGCGATGATCGACAAAGATGCGTCAGTCGCCACAGTAAGCCTCCGCATAGCTGGCCTGGGCCAGCGGCGAGGCGAGCGACGTGATGGCGGGGCTCGATCCGCATAGCGGGCAATCGTCGCGGCGCGCCACGGCCAGGCGCTCGACGCGCGCATCGAGTGCGTCGTACAGCAGCAGCTTGCCGGACAACGACTCGCCGATGCCCAGGATCTCCTTCACGACCTCCGTCGCCTGCCAGGCGCCGATGGTGCCGGCCATCGAGCCCAGCACGCCGGCAGCGGCGCAGCTCGGCACCGCCTCGGGCGGCGGCGGCTCGGCAAAGATGCAGCGATAGCAGGGATGCGGCGGCCCCAGATGTGGCTTGTAGGTCGAGAGCTGGCCCTCGAAGCGCAGGATGGCGGCAGCGACCAGGGTCTTGCCCGCCAGGAAGCAGGCATCGGTCAGCAGGTAGCGGGTGGCGAAGTTGTCGGAGCCGTCGGCGATCACGTCGTAGCCGGCGATCAGCTCCAGGGCGTTGTCGGGCGACAGGCGCAGCGCGTGCGCGGCCACATTGGCCTCGGGGTTGATCTCGGCCAGCGCCCGCCGGGCGCTGGCGACCTTGGCGGCGCCGACATCGGATGTGCGGTGGATCACCTGGCGCTGCAGGTTGGAGAGCGACACGGTGTCGTGGTCGACGATGCCGATGGTGCCGATGCCGGCAGCGGCGAGATATTGCAGCAGCGGTGTGCCCAGGCCGCCGGCGCCCACCACCAGCACCCGCGCCGCGCGCAGCCTCGCCTGCCCGATGCCGCCGATCTCGGGCAGGATGATGTGCCGCGCATAGCGATGCAGCTCGGCCTCGGTGAAATCGAGATTCATCTTATCAGCCCTCTCCGCCCACGCAGTGGGGGAGAGGGAGGGGCCCATGCCGAAGGCATGGGAGGGTGAGGTGGGCGTCGGGCCCGAGCGCAACCTCACGGGAGACATCCGGTTCGTCTTCAACACCCACCTCACCCTCCCACGCTTCGTGTGGGCCCCTCCCTCTCCCCCCACTTCGTGGGCGGAGAGGGAAGTATCAATACCCGTCGAACAGGGAGGTCGAGAGGTAGCGCTCGGCGAACGACGGGATGATCACCACGATGCGCTTGCCGGCATTCTCCGGCTTCTGCCCCAGCTCGAGCGCCGCGGCGAGCGCGGCGCCCGAGGAGATGCCGACCGGCAGGCCTTCCAGCGCCGCCACCTCGCGCGAGATGGCAAAGGCGGAGCTGTTGGCGACGCGCAGGATGCCGTCGATCACGCCGCGGTTGAGGATATCGGGCACGAAGCCGGCCCCGATGCCCTGGATGGGATGCGGGCCGGGGTTGCCGCCCGACAGCACGGCGCTGTCCTCCGGCTCAACGGCATAGACCTTCAGGTCCGGCAGGCGCGGCTTCAGCACCTCGCCGACGCCGGTGATGGTGCCGCCGGTGCCGACGCCGGAGATGAAGATGTCGAGCTTGCCGCCGGTGTCCTGCCAGATCTCCTCGGCCGTCGTGCGGCGGTGGATCTCGGGATTGGCCGTGTTGCTGAACTGCTGCGGTATGAAGCTGTCGGGAATCGTGGCCAGCAGCTCCTCGGCGCGCGCGATCGCGCCGCGCATGCCCTTCTCGCGCGGCGTCAGCTCCAGCTCGGCGCCGAGGAAGCGCAGCATCTTGCGGCGCTCGATCGACATCGACTCCGGCATCGTGAGGATCAGCCGATAGCCCTTGGCCGCCGCGACGAAGGCGAGCCCGATGCCGGTGTTGCCCGAGGTCGGCTCGATCAGGGTCGATCTGCCCGGCGTGATGCGCCCGGCCTTCTCGGCGGCCTCGACCATCGCCAGGCCGATACGGTCCTTCACCGAGGCCAGCGGGTTGAAGAATTCCAGCTTGGCGAGGATCTCGCCGGTCACGTTGTGCTTGGCCGCGAGCTTGCTGAGCCGCACCAGCGGCGTGGCGCCGATGGTGTCGACGATGCTGTCGTAGATCCGGCCGCGGAATTCCGGCTTGGAAGCGATGGCTGGCACGGAGTCCTGGGCAGCAGCGGCCATGACGGTTCCCCTCACGTTCGGCTCATTTCACATGGCGATGACGTAAGACACAACAGCCGGCGGTTCAAGCAGGGCGCGGACCTGATCTCCTCTCCCGCGAGCGGGAGAGGAAGGGGCCCATCGTGCGCCAGCACGATGGGAAGGTGAGGGGCCAGGGACGAGGCGCCGTGTCCTTGGGCCCTCACCCGCCGGGCGCTGCGCGCCCGTCGACCTCTCCCGCACGCGGGAGAGGTGAAGACGAAAACGGCGGCCTGTGGGCCGCCGCTCGCTCTTCTGCTCCCAACCGTCACACCGGCTGGGATGCGCTGGCGGGGTCGGCGCCTTCGCGCGGCGGCCGCGGCTCACGCGGAATCTCGGCGCCGGTCTGCTGGTCGATGACCTTCATCGACAGCTTGACCTTGCCGCGATCGTCGATGCCCAGCACCTTGACCTTCACCTGGTCGCCTTCCTTCAGCACGTCGCTGACCTTGGCGATGCGGCGCGGCGCGATCTCGCTGATATGGACCAGCCCGTCGCGGGTGCCCAGGAAGTTCACGAAGGCGCCGAACTCGACGATCTTCACGACCTTGCCGTTGTAGACCGTGCCGACCTCGGGCTCGGCGACGATGCCCTTGATCCAGTCGATGGCGGCCTGGCCGGCCTTGGCGTCGACCGCCGCCACCTTCACCGTGCCGTCGTCCTCGATGTCGATCTTGGCGCCGGTCTGCTCGACGATCTCGCGGATCACCTTGCCGCCGGTGCCGATCACTTCGCGGATCTTGTCCTTGGGGATGTTGATCACGGTGATGCGCGGCGCGTTCTGGCTCACCGTCTCGCGCGCCCCGCCGAGGCCCTTGGCCATCTCGCCCAGGATGTGCAGGCGGCCATCCCTGGCCTGGGCCAGCGCCACCTTCATGATCTCCTCGGTGATCGAGGTGATCTTGATGTCCATCTGCAAGGCGGTGACGCCGTTGTCGGTGCCGGCGACCTTGAAGTCCATGTCGCCGAGATGGTCCTCGTCGCCCAGGATGTCGGTCAGCACCGCGAAGCGGTCGCCTTCCTTGATCAGGCCCATGGCGACGCCCGCCACCGGCCGCGACAGCGGCACGCCGGCGTCCATCAGCGACAGCGAGGCGCCGCACACCGTGGCCATCGACGAGCTGCCGTTGCTCTCGGTGATCTCCGACACGACGCGCACCGTGTAGGGAAACTTCTCCTTGGGCGGCAGCATCGGCTTGATGGCGCGCCATGCCAGCTTGCCGTGGCCGATATCGCGGCGGCTGGGCGAGCCCATGCGCCGCACCTCGCCCACCGAGTAGGGCGGGAAGTTGTAGTGCAGCATGAAGTGCTCGCGGTACTCGCCCTCGAGCGCATCGATGATCTGCTCGTCCTGGCCGGTGCCGAGCGTGGCGACCACCAGGGCCTGGGTCTCGCCGCGGGTGAACAGCGACGAGCCGTGGGCGCGCGGCAGGATGCCGACCTCGGCCACGATCGGCCGCACCGTCCTGGTGTCGCGCCCGTCGATGCGATGGCCGGTGTCGAGGATGGCGTTGCGCACCACGTCGGCCTCGAGGTTGCCGAACTGCTCGCCCAGCGCCGCCAGCGCCGGCTCGTCGCCCGCGAACAGCGCCTTGGCCTGCGTCTTCACGGCCGCGACCTTGTCCTGCCGCGACTGCTTCTTGACCTCGCGATAGGCATCGGCGAGGCCGGAGCGCAGGTCGCTGTTCAGCTTCTCGGCGACGCGCTTGGCGTCGGCCGACGGCTCGGCCAGCGGCCACGGCTCCTTGGCGCAGTGCTCGGCGAGCTGGATGATGGCGTCGATCACCGGCTGGAACGAGCGGTGGCCGGCCATGACGGCGCCCAGCATCACGTCCTCGGGCAGCTCCTTGGCCTCGGACTCGACCATCAGCACGCCTTCCTTGGTGCCGGCGACGACGAGGTCGAGCTCGCTCTGCTCCATCTGGACCAGGGTCGGGTTGATCACGTACTGGCCGTCGATGCGGCCGACGCGCGCGGCGCCGATCGGACCCAGGAACGGGATGCCTGAAATGGTGAGCGCCGCCGAGGCGGCGACCAGCGACACGATGTCGGGGTCGTTCTCCATGTCGTGCGACAGCACGGTGACCACGACCAGGGTCTCGTTGCGGAACGACTCATGGAACAGCGGCCGGATCGGGCGGTCGATCAGGCGCGAGACCAGGACTTCCTTCTCGCTGGGACGTCCCTCGCGCTTGAAGAAGCCGCCGGGGATCTTGCCGGCAGCAAACGCCTTCTCCTGGTAGTTGACCGTGAGCGGGAAAAAGTCGATTCCCGGGCGCGCCTCCTTGGCGGCCACGACGGCAGCCAGCACGCTGGTGCCGCCCAGATGCGCCATCACGGCGCCGTCGGCCTGGCGGGCGATCTTGCCCGTCTCGAGGACCAGCTTGCGGCCGGCCCAATCGAGTTCCTTCCTGTATACGTCAAACATGTTCTTCTCTTCCTTTCCCTACCGGCCGGACGCCCCCGCGACGCCGACCGCCCGGCCCTGCCCCATGCAGAACCGGGACCGACGGGATGATTCGCTCTCGCCCGCATCCCGCCGGTTGCGCTGACAATGCCGGCAAGGCCGACCGCTTCCTCGGGGAATCGGCCTCGTCGACACGAAAAGGCCCCGCCATGTGGACGGGGCCCTCTTCCCTAGCGGCGCAGACCGAGCCGATCGATCAGGCCCTCGTACCGCTTGGGGTCCCTGGACTTCAGATAGTCCAGGAGTCGGCGGCGCTGGCTGACCATCTTGAGCAGGCCGCGCCGCGAATGGTGATCCTTCGTGTGGCTTTTGAAATGCTCCGTCAGGTTGTTGATCCGCTCGCTCAGCAGGGCGACCTGCACTTCGGGCGAGCCGGTATCGTTGTCCTTGACGGCGTATTGCTTGACGAGCTCTGTCTTGCGCTCGGCGGTGATCGACATCGGGAACTCCCGGATCAGAGGTTGAGGACGCGCACAGGGCGCACCAGCCCCGCGTCGATCCGGGCGATTGCCACCAGCCTGTCCCCTGCCATGGCCCGCACGACGCCCTTGTCGGCGCCTGTGCCGGGTCCGGCCGATTCCTCGGCGGGCGACATCGTCCCGATCGGCGCCGCCGGGCGGACGCCAGCCTCGGGCAGCTTCACGGCCATCCCCTGGGAGAGCCGTTGCGCTTCGCGATCCGTCAGGGCCAGCGCCGGGATGTCGTCCAGCGCGGTCACGACGGGTCGCAGGTACCCGAAGAGCGCGGATGTATGCCCCAATTCCCCCACCGGGGAAAGCGAATTTCCTGCCAGATCATGGCCCTGGGCGCCGCTGGCATCGCGGCCTGCTGCCGCAGCCAGTGCGTCCAGGGTAACCGACTCGCCCTCTGCAAAGGGTCCGCAGGCGGTCCGTCGCAGGGCCGCCACGTGGCCCACCGTGCCCAGCACCTGGGCGATATCGCGGGCCAGGGAGCGGATATAGGTGCCCTTGCCGCAGCGCACCTGCAAAACAGCCAGGTCGGCGCTGGTCCTTTCAAGCAGCTCCAGCGCGTGGATATCGACCTGACGCGGCGCCAGATCGACGACGGCGCCGGCCCTGGCCAGGGCATAGGCGCGCTGGCCGGCCACCTTCAGGGCCGAGAACGCCGGCGGCCGCTGCTCGATACGTCCGCGGAAGCCGGGCAGGATGGCGGCGAGGGCGGCATCGTCCGGCCGGACATCGGATGTGGCGACGATCTCGCCCTCGGCATCGTCAGTGGCGGTGGCGATCCCGAAGCGCAGGGTGAAACGGTACGCCTTGGGGCCGTCCATCACCCAGGCCACGGTCTTGGTCGCCTCGCCGAAGGCGATGGGCAGCACGCCGCTGGCCAGCGGGTCGAGCGTGCCGCCATGGCCGACCTTGGCGGCGCCGAACAGCCGGCGCGCCCGCGCCACCGCCTGGGCCGAGCTCAGCCCCAGCGGCTTGTCGAGGTTGAGCCAGCCGTCGACCTTGAGTCCGCGTCGTTTCGTCATGCGCCGGCTTCTATCGAAAGCGCCCACGCTCCGGAAGCGGCCCTGAAGGGTTGGCCTCCGGCGAACGGCGGGGCAGTTGCAACGGGCAGCTCCGGCCGTCAGGACCGCGCCGGCCGAGATGGCGTGCTGAAGTGTTGTTGCGCGAAGATTTGCGCGAATTCGATTGTGCAGCAAAGACAAGGGCTTGCGGGGACTGCGGGGACTTGCGCAAATCATTTGCGCAAGTCCCGGGGGCGCCTTCCGGCCGGCCATGAGACCGGCGAAGTCCGGTTCGCGATACGGCGTGCGGAAATTGCGCAACCCCGTTGGACGCACCGGCATCGCGGAAGCCCGCAGGTTCGCCGGCTGACCCGACCCCATGCGCGAGACACGGGTTGCGGAAATTGCGAAAGTCCGCTGGGCACTGGCTGGACGGGCCCGCCGGGTTCGCGCCGACGATAGGGCCTGCGTTGTCGCCGGGAAGCACGGATCCCAGGCGGGGCAGCCGTGAGTTCACCCGGCGGGTTGCGGGAATTGGGAAGGCTATCTGTCTCACGGTGGGGTTCTACGAGATCGGCTTCCGAAAGCATCCGCAAGCCAACAGGTTCAAGACCAGGAGAGATGGACTCTCCTCCTGCCCGCTTTTTGTATCAGGGTTCCGATCTGGAAACAAGAACAAAAAATGAACAACCACCCGGGCGTCGCGTCCAGGCGAAGGCGGATCAGCCTGAGGACGACCGGCATCGGCAGCAGGCCACGGGCCGCCGGCCGCATCCGGCCCACCCAATCGGTGCGCGCACCATCGAGGTCGCGACACTCGTGTTGGCCGCGATGCAAAAGGCCAGAGCCGACGTACGCGACAGCGGCGTCGGCGACCCTTTCGCTCTCCGTCGTTTGCTTGACCTCGATGGTGACGTCGATCTGCGCGTTTTTGAGTCGGGTACCATTAGCTTCCACCCAAAGTCGTGGATTTTCCATTTTCACAGCAGCCCAGGCATCGCGATCGTCGGCAGCTCGAATCTGTCAGCAACCGCACTTAGGACCGGTGTCGAGTGGAACTACCGGGTTGTTGACCCTTCCATGACTGCAGGTTGGAGAGACGTACTGAAAGGCTTTGAAGAACTATTTTTCCACGCCCGAGTTCGCGAACTTAGTCATTCTTGGATCGATAGCTATGCCGAGCGCCGTTCGATCGGACATCTGAGGAACTTCGCGCCTGACGCTTTCGACTACATCATCGTTGACGAATTCCATCATGCTGCCGCGCGCACCTACCGAAATCTCATTGAGCACTTCACTCCGAAATTCATGCTGAGTCTCACGGCGACACCAGACAGAACCGACGGCAGTGCTGATGTTGCGTCCCACCGAATCGGCCATAGTCTGACGAAGTCATACAAGATGCTGCTGTTGCGAGCGATGCTGCGAGCGGACGAGTTTCCAGGCTCACTTCATATCGACCAGCTCGTTACCAGCTTGGAGAGTGTCGCTGGCCGGAACCCGCACTACAGGGCAGACCTTTCTGCTCGTGACTCTCAATAAAGACGGTATGTCACCTCAAGCCCAATATGGTGATCGGTTCTTGGATGCGTCCCGGCTTCTGTGGCACAGTCAGAATCGTACGAAGCGAGCTTCCTCGCATGGCCGCATCATCTCACAACCGGGCCATCGCCTTCATCTGTTTGTCCGGGCGTCCAAGAAACGCCCAAGCGGCGCAGCGGCGCCCTTTGTATATTGCGGACTGGTGGAATTTGTGACCTGGACAGGCAACCAACCGATCGAAGTTGAATGGCGCGTTCTACAACCACTGCCCGAGCACCTGCACAGGGTCTTTGGTGTTCCGGCCAGATAGCGGTTTGCTAGGTCAAGCGTAGCTGCCAGCACTTTACGGCGCTCCCATCTTGACGCCGCAGACGGGATGCCGACGATGGCGCGGGCGCGGCCGGACTTGCGCCGCCCGCTGCGGCACGACAGCAACGACGGATGCGGACGGCCATGTCGCGTGACTTTCCGGAGCGGGATTGGAGGCTCCTGCGGGAGCTGAAGCCCATTGCGCTCGATCGGCTCTGTCAGCGGACCCTGGGTGAGGTTCAGGCGCTCTGCGCAGACGCCGGCAAGACGAACCACCAGCGCTATCTGGCGCTTTGGGACATGATCCGCGAGCGCGACGATGAGCTCGCCGGAGCTTTCGACGACCTGCGACGCTCCACGGCAGTATGGCGCCTTACGGCCATGCGGCAGCTCGGCGTGCTGACCGACGATGAGTTTGGCCGCTTCAGCGAGGAAGTGCGTGATTCCGTGTTGACGGCAATCGAGATCCTGGGCGCAGCTCGCGGCGGCCGCAGCAAGCGGTCGAAGAAAGAATGACCCCGGTCACCGGCGACACCCGACGGCCCTGTGCGGGGCGCGAGCTTGGCTGACGGCCGCCCCATCCCAGCCATCCCGGCCATCGGCCCGATCAACTGCCGCCCTCGAACTGGGCGCATCGGCAGGCCGTCACCGAAGGAGCCTGAGCATGGCAGCCCCGAGCTTCGTCTTCACCATCGCCCGTGCGGCCAGGATGTTCGGCGAGGACGAAGACTGGTTGGAAGAGCTCGCCATGAAGATGCAGCCCGAAGACGGTCGCCTCCATGTCCGCGATATCGACGACGATATTGCCGTCACTGCCTTCACGCCGGCCGGCGTCGAACACCTCAAGGAGCTCGTCGAGGAATACAAAGCTTGGCGGGCAGCCGGCCGCCGCGTGTGACGACGTCAGTGCTCCATGCCGTCCGCGGGGAATCCCCCTTTAGTAACGAATCCTTTACTTTCGAAGCGCATTGATAAAGACTTCGTTCCTAACGGAGCCGACTGGGAATGAAATCGTGCCCTGTCCGCTGCGAGCCGGCACCGAACCATACGTGACATCGCGCAACATGACACGCATCACAGGCCGGCATGAGCGCACCCTCGCGGGAAGCGAGGAGGTGTCCGCATTCGTTCCCCGCCCTTTGCCACCACGAGCCCCCGCCCTGACGATCTATGGCCAGCTCGCGGAGCGGCTGCGCGAGGCCGAGCAGGCGTTGGCGCGGCTCGACCTTGCCGGCGAGATGATTCCCTCCATCGACTGGTTCCTCTATGCCTTTGTCCGCAAGGAAGCGGTGATCTCGTCGCAGATCGAGGGCACGCAGGCCACGCTGGTCGATCTGCTGGTCTTCGAGGCGGAGAGCGAGATCGCGCCGGCCGCGGACGTCGAGGCCGTCTGCAACCATCTCCAGGCGTTGAACCATGCCCGAGCCGAACTGGCCAAACCGCGCGGCCTGCCGCTCTCCATGCGCCTGCTCAATGAAGCGCACCGGCAGCTGATGCAAGGTGCGCGAGGCGCGAGCAAGCAGCCGGGCGAGGTGCGGCGAAGCCAGAACTGGATCGGCGGCAGCCGGCCGGGCAACGCCACCTATGTCCCGCCGCCTGCACATCTGCTGCCGGCGCTGCTCGGCGATCTCGAAAAGTATCTGCATGCCGTGGACAGGCTGCCGCCGCTGGTGCGCACGGGGCTGGCCCACGCGCAATTCGAGACCATCCACCCCTACCTTGACGGCAACGGCCGGATCGGACGCCTGCTCATCACCCTGCTGCTGGAGCACTGGGGGCTGCTGCGGGCGCCGCTGCTCTACCTCAGCCTGTTCTTCAAGCGCCACCGCGCCGAGTACTACCGACGCCTGAACGCGGTCCGAAGCGAGGGCGACTGGGAGGGCTGGACCGACTTCTTCCTCGATGGCGTCGCCACCATCGCCGGCGAGGCTGTCGCGTCGGCGCGCGAACTGTTCGCCGTCGTCAGCGCCGACCGGTCCCGCGTGCTGGCCCGCGACACGACGTCGATCGCGGCGGCGCGGTTGTTCGAGCTGCTGCCGAAGCACCCGATCGTGACGGTGGCCGGCGCGGTGAAGCTCATCAAAACGACCAAGCCCACGGCGACGCGAGCCATCGAGTCGCTGGTCGCCGCGGATGTCCTCGTCGAGATCACGGGCCGACGACGCGACCGCAGCTTCGCCTACCAGGCTTACGTCGACCGGCTGAGGATCGGGACAGACATCGAGCGGGCGTGAAGGCCTCGATGGTGTGGACGCCCCCCGACCCCCTGACTATGCCGGCGCTCGCCTCTCGTACAGGATCGGGTTGAGCGGGCTGGCGATGATGTCGCCGACCTTCGTGTTCCAGTTGTCGCCCTGATGCTTGTTCCGGGGCGCGGCCAGCCGCATGTCCCGGTCCATGTAGATGATGGTCATGACCTCGCGCGGACGCTGGGTCGTGTTGGGGCCGGCGCGGTGGAAGGTGCGGCCGAGGTGGATGCTGACCTCGCCGAGGTCGAACGGCGTCTCGTCGACCGGCAGGTTCGACAGCTTGAGCCGCTCGTTCATCGTCCTTTCGCTCTCGTCGCTGATCTCGAGATCGCGGCCGGTGCGGATCCGCTGGCTGCCGACGGAGAACATCAGCGGCCCCTGCGCGATGGGCACCGCATGCAGCGGGACCCATGCCGTGGCGACCCGGTCCGTCGCCAGCGGCCAGTAGAACTGGTCCATGTGCCAGGGCGTGTAGCCGCCGCCTGACTCCTTGTAGAGGGCCTGGTCGTGGAAGAGCCGCACGCCTTCGGTCTGCAGCAGCTCGGTCACGATCCGCGCCAGGCGCCGGCCGGAAACGAATTCCCGGACGATGTCGCTCTGCCGCCACAGATTGATCACCTGCAGGAACGCCTTGCCGTAGGTGTTGCGCTCCTCGAGCGGCCTCGTGTCCCGGCTCTGCTCAAGGACGAGGCGCGTGATCTCCCGTCCATAGGCATCAAGCGTTTCCCGACTGAACACACCCTTGAGCTTGATGTAGCCGTCCTGCCGGAAGCGGGCGACCTGCTCGGCTGAAATCCCGTACTCGGAATCAATATCAGGGGCGGCCGAACCCGGTTCCCGGGCCAACACTGCCATAACGCCTCTCCAAATCCGCAGAGCGAATTATACTGTATTCCGGCCTTCTTCTTCAAGAAGACGCCGGATCTGCGCGAAGGATCTTCGCAGCCCGAAGGCAGTCATCCCGAAAACAGGGGCGGCGGCGGCGTGGAACCGGCACGCCGGGACGGCGTTAGGCAGGAATCTGGTCTTCCAGGAAACGCCGACAGATCATCCGACATATACGGGCCGGGAGGGCGCGTGGCTGAAGCAAATATGCGCGAAGCAGCCGGGCGCAAGCTCTGGTTCTACCTGGCTCTCGGCCTGGTGACGGCAGCGACCCTGATGCTGCAGATCATCGAGACCAGGATCATCTCGGTCATCTCCTGGTACCACCTCGCCTTCTTCATCATCAGCATCGCCATGTTCGGCCTGACCGCCGGCGCGGTGGTCGTCTACCTGCGCCGGGCGCGGTTCCGGCCGGAACGGCTGTCCGCCGACCTCACGGTGGCGACGCTGGCCTTCGCCCTCACCACCGATCTCGCCATCCTCGTGCAATTGACGTTGACGACAGGGGCCTCGCCGTCGCTCACCACCTTTGTCGCCTGGACGTTGTTCGCCCTCTGTATCGCGCTGCCGTTCTTCTTCTCCGGCGTCGTCGTCAGCCTGGCGCTGACGCGCAGTCCCTATCCGGTCGGCAAGGTCTATGGCGCCGACCTGATCGGCGCCGCCGCCGGCTGCATCGGGGTCCTGGCGATCCTGAACCTGACGACCGGGCCGGCGGCGGTCCTGTGGGTGGGCGCGCTCATCGCGCTGGCAGCCCTGGCCTTCGCGCAAGCCGGGGGCGCGCCACTGGAGTGGCGCGCTTCCGGCGAACGCGGCATCGCCTCGCGGCTGTTCCGCCACCGCCGCGGCATCGTCGCCGGCTGCCTGGTGCTGGCGATCGCCAACACCCTCACGGACCACGGCGTGCGGCCGACCAACGTCAAGGACCACGTCGAGACGGCGGACAAGTACGCCTACGACCGCTGGAACTCATTCTCCCGCATCACCGTCAGCCAGACCGCGAACGAAGCGCCGTCGATGTTCGGGGCCTCGCCGCACCTGCCCCGCTCAACGACCGTCGACCAGCGATCGCTGCTCATCGACGGCGGCGCCGGCACCGCCCTGTACCGCTTCGACGGAAACCTCGAGGGCCTCGGCTTCCTGCGCTACGACGTGACCAACCTGGCGTATGCCATCCCGAACCTGAAGACGGGCGCCGTGATCGGCGTCGGCGGCGGCCGCGATGTGCTGTCGCAGCGACTCTTCGGCCTGAGCGACGTGACCGGCGTCGAGATCAACCCGATCATCATCGATGTCCTGCGCGCCCGCTTCGCCGGCTACACCGCGATCGCGGCCCTGGACGGCGTGACGTTCGAGGTCGACGAGGCGCGCAGCTGGTTCGCCCGCACGCCGCGCACCTTCGACGCCATCCAGATGAGCCTGATCGACACCTGGGCGGCGACCGGCGCCGGCGCCTTCACGCTGACGGAGAACGGCCTCTACACCGTCGAGGCCTGGCAGCGCTTCCTCGGCCGGCTCAACCCGGGCGGCCTGTTCACGGTGAGCCGCTGGCATGCGCCCGGCGAGGTGAACGAGACCGGGCGCCTGGTCAGCCTTGCCGTCGCGACGTTGATCGAGAACGGCGCCGCCACGCCCCGGCGCCACCTGTTCCTGGCCACTGCGGGCAACGTGGCGACGCTGATCGTGACGAAGCAGCCGATCGCGCCGGACGCGCTCGCGGCGCTGAAGGACGCCGCCAGCGCCAATGTTTTCACGGTGCTGCTCAGCCCCGACATGGCGGCGCCGTCCGCGATGCTGGAGAGCATCGTCACGGCCCGCGACCGCCCGGCGCTCAGCCGTGCCACCGCCAGCTACTACCTCGACCTCACGCCGCCGACCGACGCGCGGCCCTTCTTCTTCAACCAGCTGCGGTTCGCCACGCTGCTCGACGCGAGCGTGTTCTCACGCTTCACCCACACAGGCGTGTTCGCCGGCAACCTGGTCGCGACGCTGACGCTGGCCATGCTCGTGCTGATCTCGCTGGCCCTTGTCGCCGCCACGATCATCGTGCCGCTGCGGCCGACCGTCAGGGAGGCCGGCTGGGCGCTGGCCGCCGGCGGCACCGCCTATTTCGCCCTGATCGGCGCCGGCTTCATGATGATCGAGATCGCGCTCCTGCAGCGGATGAGCGTCTTCCTCGGGCATCCGGTCTACGCCCTCTCCGTCGTGCTGTTCAGCCTGATCCTGTGGACCGGCTTCGGCAGCCTGGCGTCGGAACGCGTGCCGCTCGACGGGCCCGGCAAGCTCGCCGTCTGGAGCCTGGCGAGCGCCGTCTATGTCTTCGCCCTGCCGTCCTGGCTGCCGCCGCTGCTCGCCACGCTCGACGGCGCCGACCTCACCCTGCGCGCCGGGCTTTGCGTGCTTGTGCTGGCGCCCGCCGGGCTGCTGATGGGCTTCGGCTTTCCCACCGGCATGCGCCTCGCCGGCGCGATCAGCAGCGGACCCACGCCGTGGTTCTGGGGAGTCAACGGCGCCGCGGGGGTTCTCGCCGCCAGCGTCGCCGTCGTCACGAGCATCGCCTTCGGCATCGACACGACGCTCAGGATCGGCGCAGCCTGCTACCTGCTGGTCGGCGTTCCGGCCATGGTGCTGATGACCGCCGGCGCCCGCTCCAGCCGGACGGCGTCTCACGCGTTGTCATCGAGCGCGGCCGCGGACGGCTAGGACAGCCTTCTCGCCGCCTTCACTCCTTGGGCTCGGCCTCGTCAGCCGCATCGAGATCGCGCGCCACGTTGGGCGAATTCAGCAGCTCGCCGATGCGGTGCGCATGATCGAAGCTGTGGTCGAGCTCGAAGCGGAAGTCGGGCGCATGCCGCAGCTCGACGCGCTGCGCCACCTGGGCCCGGAACCAGGGCGCGGCGCGGCGCAGCGCCGCCATGACCCGCTCGCGGTCGGCGCCGGCCAGCGGCATCACGAACGCCGTGGCGCTGCGCAGATCGGGGCTGACATCGACCTCGGTCACGGTGACGGAGACGCCGCGCAGGTCGGGGTCGCGCATCTCGCCGCGCTCCAGCACGGCGGCAAGGACATGCCGCAGCTCTTCACCGACGCGCAGCTGGCGCGGTGACTTGGCCCGGCCGGCAGCATCGGCGCCGCGGGCACGGTCGGTGCGACGGTGGCGGGACATGGTGGGGTTCCTTGATCTTGCCCTTCCTCCTCACGCAATGGGGAGGTGCCCCGAAGGGGCGGAGGGGAGCCAACGTGGTCTTCGCAACTGAGACTACGTCGGGTCCCCCTCCGGCCTTCGGCCACCTCCCCCAGCAAAGCTGGGGGAGGGTTAGTGCTACAGCGTCGGGCGGATCTCCTCGACATCGAAGCACTCGATGATGTCGCCCTCGCGGATATCCTCGTAGTTCTCGAACGCCATGCCGCACTCGAAGCCGGCGCCGACCTCGCGCACCTCGTCCTTGAAGCGCTTGAGGGTCTTGAGCGTGCCTTCGTGGATGACCGTGTTGTCGCGCAGCAGGCGAACCTTGGCGCCGCGCTTGACCTGGCCTTCCGTGACGTAGCAGCCGCCGACATTGCCGACCTTGGTGATCCTGAACACCTGCCGGATCTCGGCGTTGCCCAGGAACGTCTCCTTGTAGGTCGGCTCGAGCAGGCCGGTCATCAACGCCCGCACGTCGTCGACGACGTTGTAGATGATCGAGTAGTAGCGCATCTCGACCTTGTCGCGCCGCGACATCTCGCGTGCCTGCGGGTTGGCGCGCACGTTGAAGCCGATGATCAGCGCCTTCGATGCGCGCGCCAGCGTCACGTCCGACTCGTTGACGCCGCCGACGCCGGAATAGAGCACGCGCACCGAGACCTTGTCGGTCGACTGCTTGGCCAGCGAGGCGGCAATCGCCTCGACCGAGCCCTGCACGTCGGCCTTGATCACGACCGGCAGCTCCTTGGCGGTGCCGGCGCGGATGCCGGCCAGCATCTCCTCCAGCGTGCCGCGGCCGCCCGCCGCCTTGGCAAGCTGCGCCTGCCGATCGCGCCGGGCGCGGTACTCGGCGATCTCGCGGGCGCGGCTTTCGGTGTCGACGACGTGGAACTCGTCGCCCGCCTCGGGCGTGCCGTTCAGGCCCAGCACCTCGACCGGGAAGGCCGGGCCGGCGACCTCGACGCTGTTGTTGCGGTCGTCGACCAGACGGCGCACGCGGCCCCACACGGCGCCGGCCACGAACACGTCGCCGGTGTGCAGCGTGCCGCGCTGCACCAGCACGGTGGCCACCGAGCCGCGGCCCGGATCGAGCTTGGCCTCGACGATCGTGCCTTCGGCGGCGCGCTCCGGGTTGGCCTTCAGGTCGAGCAGCTCGGCCTGCAGCAGGATCGCCTCCTCGAGCTTGTCGAGGTTGGTCTTCTTCAGGGCCGAGACCTCGACCGACTGCACGTCGCCGCCGAACTCCTCGACCTGCACCTCGTGCTGCAGCAGGGCCTGGCGCACGCGCGAGGCGTCGGCACCCGGCTTGTCGATCTTGTTGATGGCGACGATCATCGGCACGTGCGCCGCCTTGGCATGCGCAATCGCCTCGATGGTCTGCGGCATGATGCCGTCATCGGCCGCTACCACCAGCACGACGATGTCGGTGACCTTGGCGCCGCGCGCACGCATGGCGGTGAACGCCTCGTGGCCCGGGGTGTCAAGGAAGGTGATCTTCTGGCCCGAGGGCAGGTTCACCTGGTAGGCGCCGATGTGCTGCGTGATGCCGCCGGCCTCGTGCGCCGCCACGTCCGTCGCGCGCAGGGCGTCGAGCAGCGACGTCTTGCCGTGGTCGACGTGGCCCATGATGGTGACCACCGGCGGCCGCGACTGCAGCGCCTCGGGCGCATCCTGATCGGCGCCCAGGCCGACCTCGATGTCGCCTTCGGCGACACGCTTGGGCGTGTGGCCCATCTCCGACACCACCAGCTCGGCGGTGTCGGCGTCGAGCGTATGGTTGATGGTGACCAGCTGGCCCATCTTCATCAGGGTGCGGATCACGTCGGCGCCGCGCTCGCTCATGCGGTTGGCCAGATCCTGCACTGAAATGCTCTCGGGGATGGTGACCTCGCGGTAGACCTTCTGCGCCGGCTCCGAAGCGCTGTACATCTTGCGCTTCTCTTTCTCGTTGGCGCGCCGCAAGGCGGCCAGCGAGCGTCCCCGCACCGTGTCCTCGTCGTTGAGCGCCGCGCCGACGTCGATCTTGCCCGTGCGCCGCTTCGGATCCTCGCGCCGGCCCGGCGTCGTCGGCCGCTTCGGCGGTGGCATCATCGGCGGCCGGCGCAGGGCGCCGCCCGGCCCGGCGGCACCCGCCGGCCGTGCGCCGACAGGACGCGGCGCGCCACCGGCAGGACGCGGCGCGCCGGCCCCGGCACGCGGCGCGGTCCGATCCTCGCGGCCGCCGTCGGCATCGAGCAGCTGCTGCGCGCGGTGGGCCGCGGCCGTCGACTGCGGCGCCTGGGCCTGGGCCTCGCGCAGACGCTTCTGGAGCTGGTCCTCGGCCTTTCGCCTGGCTTCCTCCTCGAGCTTCTTGCGCGCCTCCTCCTCGGCCGCGCGCCGCTCGGCCTCCTCACGCTGCTTGGCCAGCCGCACCTCTTCCTCGGCACGGCGGGCAGCTTCCTCGATCGCCCGCTGCCGGCGCAGCACTTCCTCCTTGCCAGCCTCGACCAGGGCGCGCGCGCGGGCTTCCTTCTCCTCGTCGGTCAGCGTGCGCAGCACGACGCCGCGGCCGGCCGGCGAGCGCGGCGGGCCACCACGGCCACCAGCAGGTCCGTGGCCAGGCCGCACGGTGCGTGCCGGACCTCCCGGTCCACCGGCACCGCGGTGTTGCGGCCCACCAGCCGATCCCGGCCGGCCGGCCGGCGGAGCGCCGCGGGGCGCCACGGGCGGCGGCGCAGCACGCGGTGCGGCAGGAGGCGGGGCCGGCGGCGCGG
>NZ_VDUZ01000065.1 GCF_008039615.1 Vineibacter terrae
GCATGTTCCAACTCGTCCGTGCCCGCGCCCGCGGCTATCGCAACGTCGATACCTTCATCGCCATGATCTATCTCGTTGGCGCTCCACTACCCAAACTCGTCAATTCCATTTGAAACGTCGAAGAGCCTCCTTTCTTCACTCGACAACTCGCGTGGCCCGTGCCGCCCACGACCCAGGCGGCAAGGCAACGAAACTTGATCCGGCACGCACGCCCGCTAACGCGCACGTCGTGCCAGTAGAGCGCCACCTCGGGATCGTCGGCGTCGGGCGGCGGCGGCGGCGGCTCGGCGGCGCAGTCCTGCACCAGCTCAGCGGGCGGCACCCGGTCGACCGGCACCAGGTGCGGCCCACTCTCGCCGCACCCCATCAAGAAGAGTCCGCATAGCAGGGCTGGTAGCGCAGGCGGCAGACGCCGGCGCGCGCACGATGGCATTGCGTAGCTCACGATCCCGCTCCTGTAGCGAGGCAATCTCGGCGGCGTAGTCGGCGACCAGGCGCGCCGACAGCGCGGCGTCGTCCTGCATGCGCTTCACGGCCGCGGCGTTGGCATCGGCGCGCTGGCGCTCGGCCGTCTCCCGCAGCTCGGCCGCGTCGAGCCGCAGCGTCTGGATCACCAGCAGTGCGGCGAGCACCGCGCCGGCGATAGCGACGGCGATCCAGGGCTTGATCATGGCAGCACCGACGATATGAGGCCGGCCAGCACCACGACGCCGCAAAGCCAGATCGCACCGCGGCCCGCGAGGCGCAGCAGCGCGTCGACATCGTCAGCGCTCATCAGTGCAGCCCCAGCGCAGCGCGCGTGGCCGGGCCGACAATGGCATCGGCGCGCAGGCCCTGCCGGCGTTGCAACGCCAGCACCGCGTCACCCGTGGCCGGCCCGAAATCGCCGTCGACGGCCAGCGGCGGCTGGGCGCCGGCGCGGTTCAGCGCCTGCTGCAGGGCCACGACATCGGGCCCGGTGCAGCCCACCACCAGCACGCGGGGCGCCGGCCGCGATGGCGGCGGATCATCGTCGAGCGTCATGGGCTGATCGCCGATCGCCGCCATGGCGCGGTGCCAGTAGTAGACGCGCGCGTCGAGGTTGATCAGCCCACCGTTGACCCTGCGCGTGAGCGCCTCGAAATCCCCGCTGTCCGCGATCTCGTTGCAGCCACGCGACTGCCAGAAGAATGCCGCCGACCGCGCGCCGCCGTCGGGCGTCAGCAGGTAGTCGGGATCCGACTGCGGCGGCATCCCCACCGAGGCGAAGAACCGCTCATAGTTCTCCCGGCCGGTGAGTTGCATCGGCCCGCGCCCGCGATAGCGCCAGCCGTCACCCGTGCGGGTGTTGCCCATCTTGTAGCCGGGCGGCCGGTTGGCGTCGGCGTAGATGAAATTCGCGATCGCCTCGGGCCCACGCGCCGCCATCGCCGCAGCAGCCTCGCGCGTCGGGAACAACCGCCCGAAGTGTTTCATCAGTCCGGCCGCATCGTACCTCAGATTCTCTTCGCGGGCCGCCAGCTCGCCCGTCTCCTCGGCCACGGTGGCGAGGAACATCTCGATGCGCTGCTCGCGGTCGATCCGGTAGATCTCCATCTGCTCGTTGAGCGGCAGGAGCCACGTCTCGATCCGGCCGGCCCTATGGGCGCGCGGCATGATTGCCGCGAGCTGGTCGCGGGTGACCAACATTGCAAAACTCCCGATGGTGTGTTGTCAGGCCGCGGTGGAGCGATCGCGCGCCAGGCGGTAGATCATGGTGCCGGCGAAGCCGGCGTTGACGCCGATCTGGCTCAGCTCCACCGACCATGGCCAGATGATGATGTTGGCGGCGCCGCCGACGACGGCCGCGTACAGCGAGAGGCGCAGCCACAACGGCCGCTGCCGCGCGCGCTCGAACAGGAAACGGAAGGCACAGACCGCGATCGCCAGCGACGTCACCGCGTTGGCGACCCACAATGCAAACGGCCAGGCGTCCGTCATGGTTGACCTCCCGTCGGTGGCCGACCTGGGCGGAAGGCATCGAACAGGCGACGCGGATCCTCCCGGAACCAATCGGCCAGGCGCAGCATCATTTCGATCAAGGTCATGGAGAGCAGACCGACCACGAAGCCGAGCGCCCTTTCGAGGGCGCCGTCGGGCGGCACCGTGATCGCCAGCCCGACCAGCGGCGTGAGATAGCCGGCGCTGATCGCGCCGAGCACGATCAGGCTAAGCCCGCGTTTCCAGTCCATCCTGTTGGACTGGCTCATGAAGACAACGCGCGCGACACCACCCGCCACGCCGGCGATCGCCGTCGACAGCTTAACGCCCAGCGACGCGATGACATCGTTGATGTCCATGACACCCCTCGCCGATCAGCGCAGCGCGGCGGCGATCGCCGCCGCGATCATGCCGGCCGGCAGCGGCGCCATGGCCTCGAGCCATTTCTGCGTCGACCACGGCGCCAGCCATCGCCCGTACTTCCGGCGCGCCTGCGACGCCTCGCGCGCGGCGAAGGCCACCCACACCAGCGGCACCGCATGCCAGTGCCAGCCCACGAGCGACGCGAGCGCCACCGCCGCCGCCGCGATCCCCGCGTGCAGCGCGATATCGACCCAATCCATGCTTTGGACTCCCCGGCCTGTCGCGGCCCCAACCGGCCGCGCACCTCTCACGCGCCGTCGGCGGGCGCTTTGATGATTCCGTGCGCGGCCAGCGCCGCGGCGACGGCATCGTCGATCTTCGCCTGCAGCGCCGCCTCTTCCTGCTGGCGCCTCTCCTCGGCCGCCCGCGCCGCGGCGGCGTCCTGATCGGCGGCCCGCGCCCATTCCGCCTTGACGGCGGCGATCTCCTCGGCCGTCATGCGGATGATGCGGCCGTTGTGCTCGCGGAACCGCGGCTCGTCCGTCGGCGCCTCGAGCGCCTCGATGCGCAGCGCCGCCTGCTCGATGTCGTCAGGGCTTAGCCGTCCGGCCATTACCGCTACTCCGAGTAAAAGATGTGCCACCAGCCGGTCAGCGTGCCGGTGCTGGAGAAGATGCGGGCGCCGGTGATCGCGGCCGTGTCGGCCACCAGCCCGCCGGATTCCACTGCCCCCAACGGGGTCACCTGGACAGAGCGACCGAACGTGACCTTGTTCAACGCGCCCGAGGCACCCGGCAACTCGAGCACAAAGAACACGTCAGTGCCATTTGCCATGTTGGTGCCCAGCCGCAGCGCCGACACGATTTCGGCGCTCGGCAGCGCGTAGTAGCTGCCGATATTGGTCGGGCCCGCCTTGCGCCACTGGAACGAGATATTGACGTTCGACCCGTTGGCCCGCGCCCATCCCATCACCACGACGTTGCGCACTGCGCCGGGCAGCCCGTCCATCGCGCTTTCGACGACACCCGACGGATAGGCGTCGCCCAGCTTCTTCCATGGCGACAGCGTGAGCTGCGACGGCACGAACCACCGCAGCACGCCGCCATCCAGATCCCAGATCGGGATCCTGTCGCTGTTGACGTCGATGCCGCCGATCTGCCCCGCGTAGTAGGCATATAGCTTCACGATGTCATAAGGAGACACCCTGTTCACACCGCCGCTGCTGGCGTTGTGGATCGGCACCCTGTCGGCGCTCCAATCGACCAGCTCGGGGATATCGGACAGGTTGCCCGCAATATCGAAGTAGAACCCGCCCGAGTGGCGCCCGATACCCCAACCCGGGATGATCTTGCCGCGTACCTGACCGGTAGCGACCTCCAACCCGTCACCCACCTGATACTGGTTGTTGGCGAACGGCGCGTCGATGATGTGCTGCCGCAGCTGATTGAACTTGTCGACGTTGTCGGCCAGCTCGGCGCGCGCCAGCTTGGGGTTGTCGGTCGTCTGGTCGAGATTCGTCTTCGTGGCCGGCGCCGGAATCGTCATGCCCTACCCCTTCTTCGGCCCGCGCAGCTCGACGTCGACGACGGCGTCGGCCAGCACCAGGCTCGCATTCCAGATCTTGAATTCGGCCGCGACCTCGCCATTGACGGTCGCGGCCTTGCTGATCACCGCCCAGCTCCAGCCGGCGCCGACGCTCTGAAGCGCCAGCCGCGCCTGGCTGATCACCGCCAGGTCGCCGCGGCTGCCGACCCGGAAGTGCCCCGCCGCCAGGCGCTGAAACCACGTGGCGCTTACCGTCGCCGTATTGACGTCGGTGAACTCCTCGGTGCGCGCCTGACCGTCGATCAGGATCGACATCGAGCGGATGTTGGCGTCATCGCCCGTCACCTCGACCTTGAACTGCACATAGCGCCGCCCCGTCAGCGTGCCGACGGCGACATAGCTGCCGGCAACGGTGCCGTTGGCCGCGGTGCCGCTCTTCATCGTGATCACCGCCGCGCCGGCCGCCACCACCGATACGATCGGCGTGAACGTCAGGTCCGCGCCAAGGTCGATCACCTGCGTCTCATAGGCGATCGGCGAGGCACCAGTGCCCAGGGCCG
Source organism: Vineibacter terrae (assembly GCF_008039615.1). GTDB lineage: Bacteria > Pseudomonadota > Alphaproteobacteria > Reyranellales > Reyranellaceae > Vineibacter > Vineibacter terrae. The sequence goes on from NZ_VDUZ01000065.1 coordinate 4,428, forward strand.
ACCAGGTGTTTTCGAGCGCATCCCAGGTGTCAGGCAGGCCATCCCAGCCGCCGCTGACGACGGCATACAGCACGTTGTCGGCATCGCGGAAACAGCTGGTCTTCGTGCCCGGCCACATCGCGTCCTGCTCGCGCGCGTTGTAGATCACCCCTACCAGGCGCGGGTCGCCGAGCTGCGCACCGGTAATGAAGGTCGCCGAGGCCGACTCGTTACCCGAGCTGTCCACGGTCTTGATCGCGAAAGTGTAGGTCCCCGCCGGCAGCTCGTTGGTTTCCCACGGCGAGGCGACCAGCAGGCCGCCATGCAGCGGCGTCATCGACTCCCAATCGGCGATGAGGCCGTCGAAATACCGGATGCGATAGCCGCCGCCGGCGCGCACGTCGGCCGGCACAGACGCCAGCGACCAGGCGAACCGCCGCGTGCCGTCGGGGAGGCGCGCCACCGTGAAGCTGTTGGGCGCCGGCGGCGGCGCCAGCTTGCCGATGACGATATGCCCATCGACCTGCACCCACGCCGATCGCACCTGCGCCAGGTTGATCGAGCGCACCCGCACGTCATAGGACACGCCATCCTCAACCGGCGCGATCATCCATTCTGTCTGCAGCGTGCCGATGATCTGCGACGTCCATGCCGGCTCGGCGCTCTTCTTCCACTGGATCTCGTACTGCGCCACGAACGCGTCGAGCGGCGGCGTCCAGGTCGCGCGGATACGGCTGATCACCGACCCCTCGCCCAGCAGCAGAAGCACCTCGTCGCCGCTGTCCAGCGTCAGCCCAACCGGCTCGCCGACGGCGAAGGGATCGGGCAGGTTCGTGTTTGGCGCCGGGTCGACCGCCTGCTCTTCCGACGTGTTCCAGTCATAGACGCTGGCATCGGTTTCCCGCAGCGTCAGGTCGACGCCGAGCACCGGCACCTGGTCGTCGCCGCTGCCACCGCCGACCGTCAGTGTGGCCTCATCAATGTCGAAGGCCTTGGCCGTCCAACCCATACGGGCATTGGTCATGCCCACGGTGTCGCCACACTGCACGCGATAGGCGCTCAAGTGGAACGGCACGCGCGTGAGCGTCACCGGCTGGCGCGCCCGCAGCAGCTCGATCTTGGCCAGGCGCTGCGCTTTCGACGCGGTGTTCGTGAAGGGCAGCCGGATATCCTTGAATACCCGCTCGCCGCCGTCCTGCGCCTGGAACGTGGCCGACACCACCGCCGGGAAATCGGACTCCTGATACCTGTTGTCCGGGCTGATGTACTGGCCCTTCACCGCGTTGAAATTGTCGCGGCGCGACAGCATCGTCTGCACCTTGAACGGCCCGCGCAGGTCGTGCTCGTCGAGCGTCACGGTCGGCGCCATCCACGCGCCGGCGCGCACACGCCACCGGCCGCCGGCGTGGAAGGCGCGGCCGGCCATGGCGTTCAGCAGATCCGTCAGGATGTCGACCGGCTTCTGGTCGACATCGAAGGCGCCGTTGATGGTGTAGCGCTTTTCCGTGCCGCCGCCGGCGAGCGGCACGTCCTCGTCGCTCACATTGGCCGCGGCCGACAGCCAGTCCTCTTCGATTTCCGTCCCGTAGGCCGCGCTCAGGCCGAAGGCGCGATTGCTGATGTAGTCGGCGGCACACAGGGCCGCGTTGTCCGTCCAGGCGGTGGTCGCCGTGCGCGGGTCATAGACCTTGCGGCCCTTCACCACCGCGCTGATGTTGGGCACGCCGTTGGGGAACTTGTCCTGCGAGTGCTTCAGCCGCACATAGAGCGCGGAGCGCCCGCGCAGCCGATGATTGGCCGTCCACTTGTCGCCGGCCTCGGCCACCAGGTCAGCGAACGCGACCTGGTCGGCAGTGCCGAGCGCCTTCTTGACTCGCACATAGCCGGCATACTTGCCCGTGGCATTGCCCGCCCCGTCGAGCGGCACCACCTCGTCATCGAACCAGATGTCGCCGATCTCCTCGACCTCATGCCCCGCCAGCATGATGACCAGGTGCAGGTGCTGGTTGTTGTCCGTGCAATGGACAAAGGCATAGGTGCCGCCCACCCGCGTCTTGCCGTAGATGACGCGCCAGGGCGCGTTGGGCTGGCGCACCGTCACCTTGGTGTCGATGCCGTCGCCCTTCATCTTCGGCTTTTTCGTCAGGGCGCGCTGCAGCATCCCGAGGCCGATGCTGATGACGATAGAGGCAACGGCGCTCGCGATGCTGGCCGCGACCGCGCTCATGCCGATGGCCACGAATACTGCCGGCGGCATCAGATTTTCCAGCAGGCCACGGCCTGCGACAGCGGCGGGAACACCAGGCCATCGGGCCCAGGGCACGCCACCAGAACCCCGAGCACGACACCGAGCACCTGCAGCCCGCCCAGCTCGACCAGCGCCAGATCGCCGCGCCCGGCCTGGCGGTAGTGCTTCAGCGGCGCGCCGACATGGTGCGTCACAGCCGCCTCGAGCGACTCGAATCCTTCATCGCGCAGCAGCGCCGCGGCCTGCTCGGCGTCGTGATAGACATAGCGACCGCCCAGCAGGTCGCGGCCGGTCAGCGCCAGCACCGCGCCGGCACCGAACTGCAGGCAATCATGCGAGCCCCAGGCGAACGGCCTCAGGCGGCAGGCCTCGACATAGTCGACGAGCTGCCGCGGCCAATCATCGACGCGCGTCATTTCTTGCTCAGCCCCCCGCTGCCGCCGCCGCCCGCGCTGCCCCAGCTGATCTGCGCGTCCTGCAAGGCGGGCACGAACTCGAACCCCATGTCGCCGGGATAGTCGAGCTGCTGGTCCTCATGCGTGTACCGGCGCTCGCGCGGCCGCTCGAGGTCGATCAGCCGGTTCTCGTACTTGATGCTGATCGTGGCCGTCTCGGCGCCCTCGTCGATCTCGACGACGTCGAGGCGACCCTCGAATGCCAGGTACGGGTCGGCCACCAGGTTGCTGGTGTCGCCGTCCATCAGGGCGAAGTACAGCCGGCCGGGCTTGTTCTGCCGCACGTCGCCGAGCGCCAGCGAGATCAGCGACTGCGGAATGCCGCTCATCGACACCGTGACGCCGGCGGCGCGCAGCTCGTCGGTTTCCTCGATGTCGGAAATGCCACCGAGATAGCCGATGCCCAGCCATGTCTGGCCGTTCCACGCCAGGTCGCCGATGCCCGTCCAGACGCGCGTCGTGCCGCCGGCGAACTCGCCCTCGAACAGCATGACCGGCCGCACGACGCCGGCCTGGATGCCCGCCGCCAGGGCCGCGGTGAGGTCGCGCATGCTACAGTGCCTCGATCGCGCTGAACGACAGGCCGTAGATGATGGCCATGTCGATCGTCCAATCCGCCGCGGTGCCGGCCGGCAGCGAGAACACCCCGCGCGTATCGACCAGCACCACCGGGCTGTTGTCGGCCGGCGCCGCGCGCAGGCGTGGCCAGATGTCGACCGTCACCTCGCCGGCGCCGTTGGTGTCGGCATCGGCCAGCACCTTGTGCAACCGGCTGCCGGCGCCGCTGCCGACCTGGATCCAGTCGCCCGCCAGCAGGTAGCCCGGGGCGCTGGCCGGCGCGCCGTCGAAGGTGAGCGACCCGCCGGCCTGCCCGCCGCCCATCACCAGAGGCGTGCCCGGGGTGAACCGTGCCGTGCCGCGCGGCGCGGCGTTGGCGGTGTCGCCCATCAGGAACGTGCCCTCGGTCCCGTTCAGCGACACGATCCAGGCGAGCCACGCCTCTGCCGTCGCGCGGCGCAGCGGCGGCAAGGTGATATCGGCCTCCCACCACTGGCCGGCATGCACCTGCACTTGGCGGTGTCCCGTGAACGGCGAGCGGGTGGCGGCCACGACGGTACGCTGCCGCAGCCGGATGGAGCGCACGCGCGCGACCCCCGGCCAAGCCAGGGGATAGGTGACGGTCACTGCCGGAACGCCTGCGCAAAGCGGCCCCCGCGCTGCCGCGCCTCGAGCACGGCGGCGAGCGCTTCCTGCCGCATGACCGGCAGCCACTGCGCCATGGCGCGATTGACCGCCGCCTCATCGCCGCCGTTGACGACGAATGATTGCCGCACCGTGACGCCGCCCATGCCCGGACCGGTGCCGTTCGGATAGATCGTGCCGGACCGATCCGGCACAAACAGCTCGGGCCCACGCTCGCCGACCATGTAGGGGCTGCCGGATGTGACCGGGCCGCCCGCCGCTCGGGCTGGCACGTTGTAGTAATCCCCGCTCCGCTGCCCGCTCGATCCGCTGACACCACCCCCCAACGCGTTACCTATAGCGTTGGTGAGCAACCCGAAAAGTGACGTCGATGCCGCGCGCACCTGCATCCGAATGAGGTCACCGATGATGCTGTTGGCAAGGTCACGGAAGTTGAGCTTCCCGGTCGTCACGAACTGCGTCAACGCATCCTCCATGCCCTGCATGGTGCGTTCGAAAAACCGCTGTCCCTGCTCGAAGGCGCTATTCGCCCGGTCCCACTCGCTCTGCGCCAGACGGATGCCGGCAATGAAGCCATCCCAACCCTGGCTGGCCATACCCTGCATCACGAGCGCGTGGCGCTCCTGCTCCTCGCGCGCCTGCTGTACCGCAATGGTGTACGCCTCCAGCGACAGCCTACCTGTGGCCCGCGCGGCGTCGAGCTGGTGCAGAGTCTCCGTCAGCTCCAAGGTGCCGTCGCCGAACTGGCGCTCGAACCGGTCGGCATCAACGACAGCGCGCTGGTACTTCTCCAATTCCAGGCGCGCTTTTTCCGTCATGATCGCCTGCGTCGACAGCTGCACGGCCATAGGCGAATTCGCCGGCATGCCCTTGGTCAGGTCGGCGATGCGCTTTTCCGTCTGCTCGATCGAATCGAGCTGCCGCTCGAACTCGGGCCAAGCCGTCTTGGTATCGGCCTTCAGCATCGCCAACCGCTCGGCGAAGCGGGCCGCATCCCGTTCCATCGACCGCATCTGCTCGCCGAACCGATCGGACGTGCCGCGCGGCGTCGGATTGAACGCACCGCCCGGGTCCGGCTTGCCGCCGCCCAACCCGCTGCCGATCATGCCGCCGACGATGCCGCCGACCTGGCCGGCAGCCTGCTGCCGGTTCTGCTCCTCGATAAGCCGAGCCATCAGCTCGAACGCACCGCCCGCACCCGGCACACTGGAGAACGCGCGCAGATAGGCCAGCCGCAGGTCGCCGGCCTTCTCAATCTGCTGATTCATCAGATTGAGGATCCAGGTCATGCCCTCGATCATCGGCAGCGTCACGTCGCGCGCGAACGTCGCCTCGAACTTCTTGCGCGCCAGCGCCGCCTGGTCGGACGCCTTGTCCAGCTTGTCGATTACGCCCTGCTCGATCAGCGTTCCGGCCGCGCGTGCCTCGGCCGTCAGCTGCCCCACACCCTTGGCGAGCTCGGGCAGCATCGGCAGCAGGCGCGCGCCCGACTCGCCGAAGAGCTTGTTCATCGCCGCGGTTTTCTCGGCCTCAGTGCCCAGCGCCATCACACGCCGCGCCACCTCGGCCAGGATCGAGTCGCTGCTGCGCAGCTTGCCGTTGACGTCGAGGATCCGCACGCCCAGTTCGCTGAAAGCCTCGATCGACTTCTTGTCGCCGCCGAGCGCATCACCCATGGTGCGGTTGAGCTTGATCAGCGACTGCTCGAACTGCTGCGCCTTCACCCCGCTCTGCAAGGCAGCCGTCTGGTACGCCTGCAGCGCCGTGGTCGAGATCCCGAGCTGCTGCGCCAGCTCGCCCAGGCCGCCCACCGTGTCCATGATCTGGCGATTGAAGGCGACGAACTCGCCGATGCCAAGCGACAGCCCGAACGCCGCGGCGCCGGCCTGCAGCCGGCCGAGGAAGGTCTGAATGCCGGAAAAGCCCTTCTGCACGCCGGCAAGCGTGCCTTCCATCTGCCGCAGCTTGTTCTGGAACTGGTTGAACACACCGCCGGTCAGATCCTTGGCCGACAGCGTGAAACGGATATCGCTGCCATCGAGCGGCATGTGTCACCCTTTCCCGCGCTCTTCCTTGAGCTGGAAGAACGCAAGCCATTCCACGAATTCCGGTTCAGGCATCTGCTCGATCTCGCCCACCGTCTTGTGCAGGTGGGCGGCGAGCCCGAAGATCAGGTAGCGGCGTCCGTCGTCGGCGAGTTTTTTTTCGCGTCGGCGACCTGCTCATCGAGCGGCCGGTCGTCGGAGATCGCGTTGGCGATGTGCTGCACCACGCCGGAATCGGCCTGGTTGAGGAAGACACGCTTGTCGTCGAGGTCGAACAGCTTGTGGCCGTCGCGGTCGATCGCCTTCATGACGATGATGTGCGCGGCGGCGTCGGCCAGCCCATTGGCCTGGCTACGCCGCCGCACCGTCTCACGCTCGATCAGCGTCATTGGCGTCCAGTAGATGGTGCAGCCCCATTCGGGCACCTCGATCGCGCGCACCTCGTGCGACGCCATATGCGCCTTCGCGCGATCAAGGATCTGCTCGCGCAGCGGCGAGCGCTTGTCGTCGGCCATGTCAGGTCACCGTGGCCTTGGTCAACGCGCCGTTGCCCTTGAAGGAGAACGACCGCGACACGCCGCCGTCGACCGGCACCGACATGCCCACGCGCGTGATCGTGGCCGTGCCGGTGTAGTATTTGGCGCCGGTGGCCGCGCCCATGGGATAGAGGTTCAGCGTCACCGACTCGCCGATCTCCAGGGCTTCCTGGCCGGTGGTGTCGGTCTCATCCCACCAGCACTCCATTTCGCCGTCCCATTCGGGCATCCCGACGAGATGGCTTTTCCAGCCGTCGCCCTGGGACGAGTCGTCGACGGTCTCGACGCTCTGGTTGATCGACCAAGTGCGCGTCTCGGCCACGGTGTTCGTGCCGACCTTGACGACGCCCTCCTTGCCATGATGAGTCGCCATTGGGACTCCCCTCTGCTGCGGATGATCAAGCGATGCCGACCGTGGGGTCGGCCTCGGTGGTGCGGTACTCGACCGCATAGACGAGCTGAACGGCGCCGACGGGCTTCTCGCCCTCGCGCGCCCGCAGCTCGCACACGGTGTTCTCGTAGATGCATTCCTTCGCCGTGCCCGCCAGGTTGGGCGATGCGGCGAGCGCGGCCTCGACCTCGGCCGCGATCGTGTCGAGGCGATCGTCGAGCGTGGCTTCCGACGCCGCGACGATCCCCTCGACGATCAGCTCGAGGCTGCGGTCGAACTTGCGCGGCGGCCGGCTGACCTCGCCGCGCTGCTCGCGCCGCGTGAAGATCAGCAGGCACGGCAGGCGGCTGGCATCGACCGGCCAGACGCGCGACTGATAGACCCGCTCGCGCGTGCTGGGCAGGTCGGCCAGGATGGCCGCCGCGGCCTCGCGCAGCGCCTGGCGGTGGTGCTTCACGGCCATCAGGCGGCCTCGAGGTCGAGCACAACCCAGCCCTGGCCGTCGGGCCGCAGCTCGCGCACCCGATAGCAGGCGCCCTTGATGTCGATGCTGTCGCCCTGGGCGGCATCGGGCGGCAGGTCGGCGCGACGGCAGGAAAACCGTGGCTCGCGCGAGGTCAGCGGCACCTCGCCGACGCCATCGATACGCAGCCACGGATTATCGAATATGCCGTCCACGTACACCGGCGCCTGGCGCTGCGGCCGGTAGAGCGCGCGAGCATCATCGCCGGTGCCGTCGCTGCCGACGCCGAACGCATCAACGCAAGCGTCGTGCAGCGCGCCGAAATCGACGCTCACGCGTCCTCGCCGCCCTGCGGGTCAGGCTGCGGCGCGCCGCCGCCGGTCGCGGCCTCGACTTCCGCATCGGTCGCCGGCCGCACGGTCCCGGCCAGGTTGTCGGCCGTCGCCTTGTCGATGTCGACCACCGACCCGACCGCGATCGCCTTACCATGGAGCGTCCACGGCTTCAGCACCGTCACGAACATCAACGTTCTCCCGATCACCGGTGAGCGCCGCCCGCGCGGGCGGCGCCGAGGATGGACGACGCGCCTACGCCGGCACGACGCCGTTCAGCCGGATGCGGCCGAGCGTGTCGCCGGCGCCCCCGCCCTTCGCGGCCAGCGCCACCCCGATCAGCAGGTTGCTGGTCGCCGTCTTGGTGCCGCGCTTGTTGGTGTTGTCCCAATAGATTTTATCGCCCACCGACCAGGCGACGGACGGCTCGGCCTTCAGGTCAAACACGCCCAAGGTATGGATATTGACCTTGGCGCCGTTGGCCGCGTCGGTGGTGGCGACGCCGAACAGGCCGGCGCCCACCTGGCACCCGTCGCCCGAGGCCAGCAAGTAGGGCGCGATCACCTCGACGACGACGCCGAGCTGCACATAGTTCCGCATGGAAGTCTCCTTCAGACGAGAGTCATCAACTCGCCGCCGTCAGGCGGCGAGTGCGAGTGCGCGCGGGTCAGCGCGCCGGTTGACGGCTAGGCGGCGCCGGGATTCTTGTAGGCGCCGCGGTAGTCGACGGCGCCGACCGTGAAGTCGAGCGCGACTTTGAGCTCGATGCCGTCGGTGGTGAAGCCCTCGCGCGTGGCCATGCGCGGGCCCTCGCTGCCCTCGAGGTAGCCGTAGACGAACGTCTCGGCCTGGCCGGGATCGGCGAATAGATACCAGCCGTTGCCGGTCAGGTTGGCCTCGCCCACCGGCGTGAGCCGGCCGGCAAAGGGGTTGATCTGCGACGGCTGGTTGGGCAGCAGGTTCACGGCGCAGAACTGCTCAGCCTTGGTGTACTTCGCCGGCGATGTGACCAGGTACTGCGGGCTGACGTTGATGCGCAGGCCGTCGAGGCTCTGCTGTTCCATCATCGCCTGGCGGCCGGCGCTGATGGTGTCGATGTCGATATCGGCGCCGGCCCCGGCCAGGGTGCCCCAGCCCGCGCTGAACACAGCGTTGGTGGCCTGCGCGCCGTCGACCGGCTCGGTGATGTTGGGGTTGGCCACCACCATCGCCCACGCCGTGGCGTTCTCGAAGTCGGCCACGCGGCGGCCGGCCTTCATCGGCAGGTCAGCGAACGCGCCCAGGTCATCATTGATGATGATGCGGCGGTTGATGCCGATAATGCGGCCGTACTCGGCCAGCGTGATCTGCTGGCGCGATTCGCTGATCGACCCGTACTTGAATTCCCCGGTCTCGCCCTTCTCGAGCAGGTTCGGGAAATCGCCGTCGCGCAGGAACGAATGCGGCTTGAAGTCGGTAAACCGCTTGCGCGCGAAGATCAGCCGATACGTCGGGTTGCGCAGGGCATAGCCCGTCAGCATGACCTTGTTCGCCGAGTCGGCCAGCAGCAGCGGGAAATCCGACATCGACAGCGCGCGCATCGACACAAGGTGCTCGTACAGCTGCGACGACGGCAGGTCGCGCTCGACACGCTGCCCGTGCGCTCGCGCCAGCTCGGCCATCGCGCCGAGCAGGCCGAGCCGGGCGAACGACCGCGAGGCCTCGGGCAGCTCGATCCGGCCGCCGTTGGCCGGCAGGTGCGCCGTGGCACGCGCGGCGAGCGCGTCGACCAGGCGGCCCCGCATGTTGGTCGGGTCGGTATGATCCTGCACCAGCTCGATGCGATGGCCGCCGTGCTGCGTTCCGCGCCGGGCGAGCTCGTCGACGATGCGGTTACCCACATGCTCGACGGTCACGTCGCTGCGCACCAGCTGGTCAGCGACCGCCTCGGGCAGCCCGACGGCGCGCACGCGCTCGCGGATGGTGGAGTCGCGCTCGCGCGCCGCTGCCAGCGCACGCTGCACCTCGGCGGCGACATCGACCGGCTGCGCCGCAGGCGCGGGCGCCGGCGTGGGCTGGGCACGGGTGGCGTCGGCCGCGGCGGGCGCGTCCTGGGCAGTGGTTGCGGGCTGGGCACCAGCGCCGCCCGGCGCGTTCTCATGCGGATCCATACGAGTCTCCGGGTTGCGGGCGGGTTCGCCCTGGGTCACGAACATGCAGGGGAATCGGCTGTTGTCGCCGGCGCGAGTCCCTGCCCCCGCGTCGGCGCCGATCGGCACAAAGCTGATTTCGGTGGGTTCCCAATCGGTGGCGCGCCACAGCTCGCGCTGCCCGTCCACCTTGGTGATGTCATAGCGGTGGACGATGTAGCCCACCGAAATATTGCGGATGATGCCGGCCTGGATATCAGCGATCAGCGGCGCGACTTCCTCGCGCTCCGAGAAGCGCAGCGTGGCGCGGCCTTCCTTGCCGTCGATCGAGGCCTTCTGCACGACGCCGATGATGTCGCGCAGTTCGAACCGGCCGTGGGTATCGAGCACCGGCGCGCCGTTGTTCAGCCGGTCGAGGCGCACATGGCCGCGCTCGAGCGACAGCTCTTCGTCGTACCGCTTGCCGGACCACCAATCCATGCGCGGCACCCGCGCGCCGGTGGTCCACACCACGTCGATCGTGCGCCCCTGGGCATTGTAGGTGCCGGGCACAAAGCTGCCCTGCCGCGACTGCATCTGCATGTCGCGGGTCGCCTGGCCTTCCATCGGCCTACTCCTTCGCTGTCGCGGGTTCGGTGCCGGCGTCCTGCGGCGCGGCCGTGGTGGCCGGCCGGGTGCGCCGCGGGTCGCTGTCGAGCACGATGCCGAGCTTGTCCAAGAGCGTGTTCGTCTCGCTCATTTCCTCGAACAGCTCGTCGGCATCCTCGCCCGTTTCGGCGATGGCCATGCGCAAGGTTTTCAGGCCGCTGCGGATGGCGTCGCGCTCGGCGGCGATCTCCTTCTGCGGGTCGACCAAGCGGCGCTTCGGCGGCGCCCAGATGGCCAGCATGCCCGCCTGCCGGCGCTCACCCATAGCGGTGAGCAGGTTGTCGACGCGGCGCCACACCGGCCGGCATCCCTGCGGGATCATCATCAGCCATTGGTCCTCGTCGAGCAGATCCCAGAAGTCGAGCTTGCCCGATCGCAGCGAGCTGTAATTGACCTGGGACAGGTCGCCGGTCAGCCCCTCATAGGTCATGCCGCAGCCGGCTGCGACGGCATGCAGCTCCATGCGCATGTAGTCGATATAGCCGTCGGCCGACGGCGGCGTGCCGAACGTCACCTCCTCGCCCTGGTTCAGGTACTGGATCAGCCCGGGCGAAAGCTTCTCGATCCGCCGGCCCTTGGGGTCCGTGGTCGGCGTGCTCAGCGGCGATGCGACCTGGGGCGGGCGCTTCACGAACGCGGCGAAGCACGCGGCCAGCTTCTTCCGCACCCGCTCGGCATCGCTGAAGTCGTCGAGGTCGTGCAGGCGCATCGCCACCGGGGCGAACATGCCGACCCCGCGCGCCTGGTGGGGGCGCAGGGACTTGAAGATATGCAGCACCTCGCTCGCCGGCACAAAGCGCGACTGAAAGCGCCCGCGCACCGAGATCGGCACCGTCTCGCCCGGGTGCTCATCGAACAGCCAGTACCCCGTGCGCCGGCCGGCCCGATCGTACTGCACGCCCTGGATGATGGCGCCGCCATCCTCGAGGCGCTGCGTCTTGGAAGAGTCGAGCCAATCCGGCTCCAGCACCTGCAGCTGCAAGGGCACGCGCAGGTTCCACGACGACGGCCGCGGCAGGAAGCGGATCAATGCCTCCCCAGCCTCGAACACAGTCCGCGCCGCCAGGTTCTGCTGGCCGTAGAAGTCGAGGCGCCCTTCCGGGTCGCTGTTCTCGACGAACCATGACCATTCGTCGGCGTAGCGCTGACGCGTCGCCTTGTCGTCGGTCGCCGCCCGCGGCACGATGCCGGTGCCGACCGTCGCGGCCGTGCGCTTCGCGACCGCCACCGCCGCCCACGGATTGTCGCGCACCATGGCGCGGAACCGGTTGCGCATCGTCTGCGCGCCGGCGCCGATCTCGGCATTCGCGGACCCGCCCGTCGCGGTCCAGCCGGCCGTGCGCCGGCCGACCTTCGCAGCCTGATAGCCGCGCGTCGCCGCGATGGCGCTGCGCCAGTACATGCGCTCGGCGCCGGCCCGCGGCGACAGCCAGCCGATGGCGCGATCGAGCAGCGTCGGCGTCACCTCGGCGTCAGTCACGGCCAAACTCCGCGTAGCTCTGCGATGGCGCGATGCCGCCGTTCTGCGCGGCGGCCTGCTGCTGTCGGGCGTAGGCGATCAGCTTCATGGCCTCGTCGGCCGTGCGGAAGGTCACCCGCTTGCCTTCGTGCTCGATCGACTGTTCACCGCGCAGCATCGCGCGCTCGATCTTCTGGATGTACTGCGTCCAGTCCATCGCATCCCTCAATTCAGCCAGTCACCGCCGCGATCGCCGAGCCAATCGCTGCTGGCGCCCAGCCAGTCATCGGCCGGTGCCTCTGTCGGCGCCGGCTGCTGTTGAGTCTCGGCCGGCGCCGGCGGATCCGGCGGCGGCGGTGAAGCCGGCTGCGCCAGGCTCGCGCCCCATAGCTGCGCCAGGTCACCCTGCACGCGTTCGACCGGCGCGGCGCGGCGGGCGGCAAGCGCGTGCCACGCCTCGGCGCTCATCTGGTCGGCAAGGTGATGCGCCAGCGCCGCGGCATAAACCGCGATGTCGTGCGCCTCGTTGGCCGCGCCACCAGGCTTCCGCCAGATGCGAACCTGATAACCGTCCTTCGTGACCTCGTCGGCGAGGTACTCACACGTCAGCTGCTGCAGCCATGCCGCGTCGACGTTCTCGCCGAAGAACGCAGTTCCGATCGGCCATTCACCGGTTTCGCTATCCCGGCCGTCGAGCAGGTTGCGCAGCGAGCGGTACAACTCCGACTTCAGATCCCAGGTGCCGACCGGCCACAACATGACGGCGCCGAGCTTGCGGCCCTCATAGTTGATGTCGATCGGCTGCGGCGTGCCCAGCGGCGGCAGCTTCCAACCCGGCCGGCCGTCGAGCGCGAAGATGCGGCCAGTGCCGGCATGGCGCAGTGCCCAGCGATAGACCATGCCCGTGGCATAGCCCGAGTCGCAGCCGAAGGCGTCGATGCCCCAATGCTCGCCGCGCCAATCCTCATAGCGGCGCTGCGTCACCTCATCGAGCTTGCGCCATACCTCGGGCTTGTGCGGGTCGCCCTCAATGATGCCCTTGTCGATCAGCCAGCGCGTATAGCCGATGCCCCACGCCCACACGCACCATTCGATGCGGTTGCCCTGCACGTCGGCGGCGCCGGTCAGGAACAGCGCGCCCGGCGGGATGCGCCGCGGCTGCATGTCCGCCTGGCGCCGCTCGAGCAGCCGTTCATGGTCGGGCGCCTCGCCCTTCTCTTCCCAGGCCTCGCCCAGCACCTGCTGGACGAACTTCTTTTCCTTGCTCTGGATTCCCTTGGCCGCATCCCAATCGTCGACGATGTCGAACCACGTCAGCACCGGCGAATACAGGCCCGAGATCCAGAAGCTGGGTTGCCGGCCGTTTGACGGCCGAGCTCGGAACGTCGGGATCTCTTCCGGCTTCACGACATCGCCCGGGTGACCGTCACCCGGGTATGTCTTCAGCCATACTGCCTTGCCGCGCGCCATGATGGCACGCTTGTGCTTCTGCTCGATCGGCACGCCGCAGGACAGGCACGGAATCATGCCGCGCCATTGCCCTTCCTTGACCATCCGCTCCCAGCGCAGCACCTGATAGTCGCCGCAGTGTGGGCACGGCACGTAGCGCTGGCGCATGTCGCCAGCCTCGTACCGCTGCGTCACGCGGCAGCTGCCCTTGATGTTGGGCGTGCTGTTTCGGAACTTCTTCTCGCGGCCGGACCAGAAGATGGTGCGCGCGTCGCCCAGCGACAGCGGGTCGCCGCGCTGGTCGACGTCGAAGGGATACTCGCTGATCTCTTCCGCGATATACACGCGGACCGAAATCATCTGCAGGCCCTTCGACGAGCTCGCCGTCGTGAGCGAAATCCAGCCGCCGGCGAACTTCTTCAGGCTGGTGGTCGAGCCGTCCTCGTCGCGCGATTTCTGCTCACGCACCGCCGCCTTGACCTTCGGCGATGCCTCAATCATCGGCATCAGCTTGGTCTTGATGTAGCTCTTGAGCGTGTCGAGCGACGGCAGCGTGACCAGCACCGTGCACGGAACCTCTGTCGCAATCTGGCCGATCAGGTTCAGCCCGCACTCGGTGACGCCGAGCTGCGCGCCCTTCGCCACCGTCACCTCCCGCGCCGGATGCGAGAGCGACAGGCATTCCATGATCTCTTCCAGATGCGGCGCCGTGTCGTTGCTCCACCGGCCAGGGAACGGCGAACCCGATTCCGAACTCACCTCCCGCTCTGCCTCGGCCCACTCGGCGACGCTGCGCCGCCGCGGCGGTTTCAAGCCGATCGCCAGCGCCTTCGCCGCGACCCGCAATGCCGGCTCCAGCCCCTCGATCTCCGACGCCGCCGGACGGGGCGCGGCAAGCTGATCGTAGGGCCACGACATCAACGACATCCCCAATCGCGTGGCGGGGTTGCAGTGCGATCCGCCTTCAACGTCTCGGCGGGCACTGCAACCCCATGACGGGGCCACGGCCCCGGCGCCGACTATTTCGCGATCCGCCTTTCGCTCGGCGCGACACTGCGGTGGATCGCCGGGGCGGATTGCACCGCCCCGCTCGGAATTGTCATCAGGCCGCGTCGGCGACCGGCTGCAGCGTGGTCATGTCGACCAGCTTCTGGAACTCGCTGGCCATCTGTTCCAGCGCCCGATCGTCGGCCCGCTCGAGGGCCGCGCCGATCTCGGCCGGGTCGGTGATGCCGACCAGGTCTTGCGCCAGGATCTGCCGGCGGTTCTCCAGCTGCGCCCGCAGCAGCAAGCCCAGCTGCAGGAACGCGTCGTAGACCTGTTCCTTGTCGAGCAGCAGGCCGAGCTGGTTTTTGAGCTCCAGCTCGGCGCGCTGCCGCTTGATCCGTTCGTGCGCCGCGCGCTCCGCGGCGAGCGTGCCCTCGGCCCCGCGCGGCACCGGCGCCGGCGCGTCATCGACCAGGTCGACGACAGCAGGCCGAGACGCCGGTGCGCGCGACAGCAGCACCTGCATGTTTTGCTGCCGACCGGCCGTCGCGGCCTCGACATTGATCATGACCTGCGAGCCGTCGCGGCGCACCGCGTGCGGCGGGATGACTCCGTCGCGCACCTGGCGCGACACCGTCGACTTGTTCTTGCCGATGCGCGAGGCGAAGGCCGACAGCGACAGCCATCCGGCATCGCCTGCATCGGCCACACCCTGCAGGCTCATGATCGTTTCCCTTCGCCGCCGCGGCCCTCCCCGCCGCGCCGTTGCACGGTTGCGCCGTTGCGTTGCGTGTTGCGCCGTTGCACCCGTTGCCGAACGCCCGCACTAAAAAACCCGCGGGGTTCGAATTACACCGGGCCAAAATCGGGCCCGGAAGGACCCGTTGCGGTCCTAATGAAAGAATATTTCGGTCGATCCACTACCCCTGGCCCGACGCCGCCCCATGGGCCAGGGCTGGTGATGCATGACTCGGCATGCGCCCAACGCGAGGCAACAAGACCGACCTGCGAATCAAGCGGCCCTTCTTGCTCCCGAGCGTGTCGCCTGGGCGAGCGCGTGCCAGAAGTGCGGCGGGAAGTGGAACGCCGCCGTGCGCGCGCTGACTTCCTGGAAGCGGTAGCGCACCGGGTACTGCGGTGCCTGCACGAAAATCATCACGGGCACGATGCCATCGCCCTTACGCTGCCACACGCCAAGCGGCGCACCACCAGGCGAGCCGACGAAGTAGTGCTCGCGTCGACGCGTGCCGCGCGACTTGGTGCGACGGCTGCGGTTGGCCAGATACCCCACCTCGCCGAACGCGCGCAGGTAGGACAGGATCTTGATGATCTGCCCCCGGCTCATGTTGCCGTAGGCGTCGACCTCTGCCCCCTGTCCCGGGACCACGTACATGCCAGGCGGCAGCAGCCCCTTGCCCTGCAGCAGCCTCTCCATGCCCTTGTGGCGGCGCTGGCCGCCATGCATCTGCGGGCGCAAATACTTGCCGGCAGGCGTGCCCTTGGGCGCGAATTCGCGGAAGTACACCGCAGCCTCCGGCCGCCGTTTCGTGGCCGGCTGCACATAGAGGCCATTCAGCGTCCACGGCGTAGGCCGGTCGAACACACGGTTGATTTCCGTGATGTGCACTTCCTTCAGCGCCTGCGCCGTGCGCGTCATGGCCACGATGGTGGCGAACGGCACCTGCTCGCGCTGGAACTGCGTCAACGTCTTGAGCACGTTGGGGATGTTGCTCTTGATATCGAACATTTCATCACCAACGCAGAAACGCCCGGGCGGGGATTTCCGTCCGGGCATTCATTCAGGCGCAATTCACCGTTGGTCGCGACTGTCAACTATTCTGCGTATCACGTCAAGCATCTCTTACAGCGGATCTTTACACTTTCTTTTTTTTCAGGGACTTACCTCGAATCTACGTAAAAGATCATCGAAATAGTCCGCTGTCGCCTTGGTGATGAGCATGTACCGCTCTGCATTGGGTGACCCCGATTTCGCAATATATGCGAGAGATATTTCAGTAGCGGCCGCCAATCGATATCGAGTGGATGGATGACTTTGGTCGCTCCTTAAACTAGGAAGATTCGCTGTTATGGACTGAGTGGCCACAGTCATAAGAACCCCAAAGAACGAAATCGGCGAACTCCTGAATTGCGCCTCATCCGCGTTGATGATGTCGAGTGCGCATCGATCCGCCGCCAGCTCCAGGAGTTGTCTCCTCCTGGAAATTTCCCCGTCCGAAAGGCCTTTCATCGCCTGCACTTGGACAGGGTGATCCAGTGCCACATGGCATCGCTCGTGCATCGTTAGAAAGTACATCGAGATCAGAAATAAATTCTGCTCGCGCTGCTTAAATTGCTCGTCGGCGTAAAATTTTTCCAGACCTGTCTTGCCTACCCCAAGCGCTAGAGCTTTCCTCTCCAAGATTGCCAACGGTCCAGTGGATAGCTCCGGTCCTTGTTTGACAAACTGACTGACCAAATCAGCATGTACGTCGAACTGCCTATCAAGAGAAATATATCGACCCAAAATAAAAGCACGCGACTGGCTGAATAAAAATCCAATCATTTTATAATCAAAAATTACCATCTGCTCATAAAGAAATGTGTCGTATCCTCCCATATTATTGCAAACTACGAACTCTATGTTCCTATTCTTTTCCCAAAAATCACGAGATGGCAGTCCACTTCTCGACAGTTTTTTTCCTTTTTCTTCAAACACTTCACGAACGATCGCATTAACCGAGGGTTCTATGACTAAGGCGTCGCATGCAGCGGATCCAGGGCTCCCCGGTGCCGAGCGAGCATCGCCAGCGTCGATGGCAACTCCGAGTGCGATTGCACACACCAGTCCCAGGACGTGCTTCATCTTTGCCCCCTCAAAGGGCACTGAGTTGCTGGTCTATATAGGACAAGTCCTCGCGGAGGCGCTCTTCCAATCCCTCAGCTTCGCTCTTCAGAGCGGCTAAGCGCCCGCCGGTTGAGCCCAACGCAGAACTCTCGAGTTGCTTGATTTTCTCGCGTGTTTCACCAAGTGATTCTGCACCGCGAGCAACCTGCTCAGACTTCTTCGCCATTTCTTCCAGGCGCTCCAGCACCTTCAGCGCTGAATCCACCCTCGTTTTATAGTCTGCGTACTCCGTAGGACACGCTTCCGATGGTGCCCGCAGGTAGACATACCTCAGGCATCGCCCGAGCAATTTACATTGGGTATCGCATGCCCTTAGAGCTGCAAAGTTAGTCGGACTGAGCCCCTTCAACTGAGCTGGCACTTGCAACCGCTCTGCCGTTCCGGCGGTCGCCTCGATCTTCGACAAATTTTGCCGGATGACATTGAGAGAGGCAGAGGCAGCGCGCTCATATCCTCTCACGTCATCAGCGCAAATGTCTTTCGGAGGGATTAAAAGGACCAGAATACCTATGACAATAATCATGACTAAGAGGGCAGCGACCGTTGTCGCCCCGATCCTTTTAGCCATTTTTTTCTCCCTAATTCCCCTCAATCTAGAATACGCAGAATCTCGGCAAAAAGCAACGCAAGTCGGTTGCACCGAGCATGAGCAATACCCCTATCACCGGCTCGATAGCCTTCCCGTGCATGGCGCACCGTGCGTTCCCACGCAGAAGATCTTCGCTCCGCTCGAGAAGACGGATGTACCAGCAACCTGAGGCTCCCAGCACTAGGCATCTTCTTCCCATGGTGTGCGCGGAGCCTTGGGTGGTAGGACGCGGCGGGATAGACGCTGGTTGCCAGTCAGCGCATTCAGCGTGCTGCACAACAGCAGCAGTGCATCCCACCATGTGCCATATGTCTCGTTAAGCATGTCGATATATGCCGGATCGACATCATACGTCACCGGGCACGCGCCATAGTTGCGGTGCTTGTCCCAGTCTGCATAGCGCACCACCGGCTTGCCCTTGCGGTTGAGGATCGGCAGCAGCTGCTGAGGCTTGCGGGTGCTCCATTCAGGCCGATCACCGACGCGCGCATGCCTAACGACCAGAGGCAACGTGCGCCAGTCGAGTGTTTCTCGGACACAGATGGCTGCCGACTCTGCATCGGGATGCAACCGGCCCGCATCGTATGGCGACGTATCCACCCTCACGCCCAGGGCGCCGAGTTGCTCGGCCTGGGCGCAACCGCAGGCGCTGACCCCGTATATCTCGATGTCATCCCATTCTGCCTCGATCCGATGCAGACCAATGCCGTGGTCCATGATCCGGTCGGCTTTCTGGCGCGCGTACACCCAATGCAGGAAGGCCTCAACGTCCATCGGCTTCGGCTCGGGCGTCGTCGTCGGTCCGGGCACCACCAACGGCATCAACGCCCGCCGCGCCGAGGGCATGCGCCGCGGCTGCGCGTCGACATCGCCCGTCGACACCGAGGCGCTGCGCGCGATGCCATAGGAGCCTGGCCCCGACGGCACCGACACCCGCGCCGACCGGCGCAAAGTCACCGTCCCGATCGCTACTCGCTGCACCATGACCACACCCCTCAATGCATCATTGCTGCACGCACAAAACCGAATCGGGCGCACAGCTCTGCTGGCGCGTGGCATCCCTGCTCATCCGGTTTCGGGCCCCAATCGTTGCGCCGACGGTCCCACATCGTCGGCGCCTTGCCCGCGTCGCGGTCGGCCCGCTCGCCGCGCACGCGCTGTTCCCATGGCTCGGCTATCGGCGCCGACGCACCACGGCCACCACCCCGCCCCTCGCCGAGCCTCTTCGCGGCGCCGGTGTCGCGCTCGAGGGCGCCGGCGTGGGCACGCAGCATCCATTTGCGCCACCGCGACGACCAGTCGGGCGAGAGCTGGCGGTGCTCGCGCATGTGCAGCCGGAACGCCTCGGTTTGCAGCTCGATATCCACGGTGGCGAGGTCGCTGCGCTGCCCGACCACCCAAGTGAGATCGGTGTGTGTGGGTGCCCAGCCGTCCGGCAGCGGTGCCTCGCGCGCGGCTACAGACACACCCTCACTACCTTCCTCTTCCTCTACCTCCTCCCCTCCATCCTCCATCAGCGATGAGGTTTCCCCATTTTGGAGAAATGGCACAGGTTCAGACGGGGGCGTTTCCCCCGATCGGGGGAACGGGTCGGGGTCGGCGTGCTCACCGCCCGCCGCACGGGCCAAGCCAACCCATGACCGCAGCCCGGGCGGAAGCGGGTGCCAGCACTTCGGCGCCTTGGGCTTCTGGTACTTCCGAAAGTTCCTGCACGCCCCGTAGGCCTTGCCGTCGACATCGAACCCGCACACCCACCGCTTGGCCTGCAACTCGGCCAGTAGGCTATCCATGTCGACGTCGTCGGCCGGAAAGATGCGCATCTTGAGCGTGAGCGGCTTCAGCTCGAACACACCCTGGTCATCGCATTCCGTCCACACGCCGATCAGCAGCAGGCGCGCCAGCGCCGGCATCGCGACGAATGCCTCATCGGTGAACAGCGCCGGGTTGACGCTGCGGATCCTGGCCATGGATGACGCTCCTACTCAGACTGCGAGCCGCAGCTGCGGGCGCGCCAGGTGCCGGCGCTGCGCCTCATACCAGCGGCACAGATGCGTTGATCGGTGGTCGACGGTGCACGAGCCGGCTTTCTCACGCCGGGCGGCAGCGTCCCAGGCCATGGAATCCACCGAGTGCACGCGCGGGTGCCCCGCCAGCTCACTGATCGCCGTGCCTTTGACACCGAACAGATGGAGCGTCTTGCCCCTCGGCAGTTCGCGATCCAACCGGGACAGGATATGAAGGACACCGTCGGTTCCGCCGAGGTGGCGCCGACACACCGAGCCCAACCCCATCACGTCAGGCAGCGGCAACGCCGACATGTGATCGAAGCACCGCAGATAATCGTCCGCGTGCCACCCCTGCAGCACCGGCAGGGGGTGGCGGACACCCGCGCGGGCGGCCTCTTCCTGACAGCCCTTTAGCATTCGAGCCGTCAGCGCGATCCGCCGCGCGACCTCGGCCGGATCGCGCGCAATTTGAGGCTCGCAGCAATAGTCCATTGCTGCCCACCACGCCCACGGGAACGCACCCGCGAGCCGGACATAGTCCCGGACAGACCAGGGATAGCCGCCGTACCGAAGCATTGCCACGAAGCCCGCGCTGTCGAGCGCGACGTCGCAGCCCGAGAATGTATCGGGCCGAGGCAGCTTGAACCCGGCACCGTCCCGGCGCCGAAAGGCGTTCGCCGATACCAGGATGGGTGCTTCCAATGCTGACGCATGGGCGGTGAAACGACGGAAGCTGGCGGGTATGCCCAATCGAACTAGCATCGCCGCTGCTCCGCAGCCGCGCGCGGCGACGCATCTGGGGCCAGCGCCAGGTCACGAAAAGCCCCGGCAACTGCACGCGTGGCGGCTAGGCTACTGCGGCCGGCGTCACAGAGGAGGTCAGCCGCCAGGATGGGACGTGGTGTCATCGCCCCACTCCGCTGCTGGACGCCGGCCTTCTCTCCGTGCAACCATCAGAATCATGGGGGAGAATGGCAAGGTCTGGCTGATCGTCGCGGCAATTGCTTTCGCGGCGTTTGTGCTTGGCAGCTTCCTGACGCCAAGCTTCGAGTGGTGCAGCGCAGGCCCTGCCGAACAACGCAAGACCCATCTCGGGTTCACATGCGACGCCTGGATCCAATCGATCTCTCAGCTGCTTGGCGGCGTCGCTACGCTGATTGCCGTCGTAATGACGCTGAACCACGGCAAGCGCGAAGCAGCCGAAGAGTCCAAACGGAAGCTTGCGGCAATTGGGTACGAATTGGCCGCCGTCGAGCACGTCCTCAGAACTGCGTGGAGAAATATCATCCAACAAACTAACGACTTCCGGGCCAACAAGCCGGGTCGCGACATCTTGTCGAGAGAGTACGTGATCGAAGTTACGAACACGCAACCGCCGATCACGACGCACATATTCGCGACTGTCGGCGCCGAGGTCTCCCACTTGCCGACCGACGATGCTCGTGCAGCGATCGAGGCATCTGCTTCGATCAGGGAGTGGACCTCGTCCTTCAGGCGACTGCATGCTCGTCTTACTGACGATGAGGGCACCAACGTCGGAATTGTGGACGGCTTTGCCTTGCAGTGCTTCATGGCAGCGCGAGATTGTGCCCGGGCCGTCGAAGGGATCGAGCGCTTCACGGGCCTGAAGATCGCCCATGAATGATAGAATAAGTAACAAGCTATCGTGGGCGCCATCAGCATAGTCGGGATGGGCGCCAAGAAGGGGGAGTATCACGCCCCAGTCTCCTGAATGGCCCGCCGCAGTTGCAGGCCGGTCAACCAGTCGGTGCCGCCGATCGCAGCGACGCCCTGCTGCTCGCCGACGCGGGCCATAAACACCGACCCGAGGCCGGGCATGTGCTGGCGCTTGCCGCACCAGGCCAGCCAGTCGCGCAGCAGCGCCGTCATTTCGACGAGCGCGCCGTGCTGGACAGCGACACGCTCGGCCCACCATTGATCGAACAGAGATTGCGGCGCGCCCATCACGGCGCCGCCCGGTTCAGCGCCGCGCCGATGCGCGCCGTCTGCCACCATTTCGTGTGGCTGCCGTTTGCCTCAAGGTGCGGCACGAACACCACCGCCGCGGTGCCGTCGCCGTCCGGCCCCGGGCGCAGGAAGCCCCACCCCTTGCTGTTGGCCCTATGGGCGAACAGCGACCAGCTCGACGTCGTGCCGGGCCGGAACGCGATGATGCGGTGGAAGTCGGCGCCGCGCAGCATGTAGGGCAGGAACGGCCTGCGCATGCGCACCCGCATCACGCGGCCGTGCTGGTCGAAGCCATCGAGCCGCGCCTCGCGGTAGCCGCCGGCCAGCGGCAGCGCGATGGCGCGCGGCCAGGGATGATCATGCAGGCCGCGGTCAGGGTCAGGCCGCAGGTAGTGGTGCAGGTAAATCGTCCAGCCTGCGACCTGGCCGACATAGTAGCGCTCGAACAGCGGCACCTGCGTCGCGTCCGTCTCGCTCACCTCGGCCATGATGATCCGGCCCGGCAGGCGCCCGGCCCACCGGTACAGCAGCCTACGCAGCATCCCCCGTCTCCATCCTCTTGAGAGTCCACACCCGGCCGCGCACCAGGGCCGGCAGCTCGGCCGGCAGCTCGAATTGCTGCCGCAGGCCGGGCCACGACGCATGCACCGATCCCGCGCGCACGCGGTCGTGGGCGGCCTTGATGGCGTAATTGACGCTGGTGTGGTCGATGCCGCCGACATGCATGCCGATCCGGGCCAGGGTCATGTCGGCCCGCATCTCGGCCAGCAGCGCGCACACCATCTGCCGCGGCCACGACAGAGACCGCGACCGGCGGCGCGCGACCACCTCCTCGATCCTGATACCGTGCGCCTCGGCGACGGCCGCCAGGACGTCACAGGCCACGGCGTCGGCCTCGAATGTCAGGAGCGCTTCCAGGTGCCGGATCTGCGCCAGGCACGCCGCACCCGCGCGACGCAGCACCTCGATCGTATCGCCGGCCAGGGCGAGCTCGTCGTGCAAGGCCGCGATCATGCCGCGCGCCTCGGCCAGTTCGCGACGCAGCGCCTCATGCGAGGCATCGGCACCGACACTGCGCAGCGGCTCTATCTTGCCGGGCGGCAGCGGCCCCTCGACGCTCGCCGCGGGCCCATGCACCCGCCCGCCCCGCACATAGCTGGGCGCGCGCCGCATCACCGAGTCGGCCGGCACGCGCGTGGCCAATTGCAGCGCGTGCATCACGTCACCAGACCGAAATCCAGCGCCTGGCGCTGCGTGAGCCGCAGCGCGCGCTGGATGCCGCGATCGCTCATGCCGTGCTGGCGCCACTCGTCGACGCGCCGCGCCGTCGCCAGCAGCGCCGGCCGCGGGTCGAGCCGCTTGGCCGGCAGGATCAGCATCGCGCGCCGCGCCGCCGCCGACTCGGCATCCGCCGGTGCCCGTGCCGTCACCGCGGTCCACGGCGTCCAGCCATCGCCGGACCTGACCCGGATCTGCCGGGCATTGCCGCCGTGCCGGATCACCTCGATCTGCCCGGCCTTCGCGAGACGCTGCAGGCGATCCGTCATCATCGTGACGGCCGAGGCTTCGGTGAGGTCGCTGCGCATGTGGCCGGTCATCACGAGCTGCTCGACCAGGTCGAGATAGCGCGGGCACGGGCGCTGCGCCGTGGCCGCCTCGCGCAGATGCGCCAGCACGACCGAATCGGCCTGGGCTTCCGCTGCCGCGCGCGCCTCGGCCAGCGCCGCGCGCCGCTGCGCCGACCGCGCCCGTGCCAGACGTTCGCTCGGCGAGCGCACGCGCTTCTTTACGCCGGCTTCGGCGCGGGCCGATATGCGGGCGTAGGCCTCTTGCTCGCGCTCAAGCATCGGGCGGCGTCCACGCGTCATCGCCCGTCAGCGACAGGTGCAGCCGCGCGCCCTGCACCGCCGCCACGAGGTCGGCATCGTCCATCGCCCGCAGCCGCCGCGCGATGTACTCGCGCAAGGCGGGCGTGAGCGCCTCGGCATACAGCGCGGCGAGGTCCGCGAAATGCTGGAAGATCGACCGTGTGCTGCAGTCGGCCTTGCGCGCGATATCCTCGGCCTTGGGCCGCAGCACGCCGTCGACGATCATGCGCCGCGTCGCCTCCAGTATCCGAACCCGCGTGCGCTCGGCGCGCCGCATGCGACCGTCAATCTTCGCCGGCGTCGTTTCCGTCGCGGCCTCGACACCCTCAACCTGATCCGTCATCGCCCTTTCCCCTTCTCGGCCAGCCGCGCCTGCAGGCTGATGCGCCGCGCCCGCTCGCGCTTGAGCTGCGTCTCGCGCCTGATGCCTGCCACGCTCATGTTGTGGACAACGTCGATCGCCGCGCGCTGCTCGGCCGCGAGCATGGCGATGCGCTCTTCCTGCGGATCCTCCAGCGCCGCCCACAATTCATCGGACCGCTTGCGCAGGTCAGCCACCAGGGCGCGCATCTGCTGCCGCTCACGCGCACACACCGATCCATCAGCCATGGCCTGCCGGAACGCGCCGGACAGATCCCCGACCGCCTCGACGCAATCGAGCAGCAGCGCGCGCGGATCGGCCGGCGCCGGCGCACTCATCGGCTGCACGCGCTCGCAGGCCAGCCGCAGGTGCGTCAGGAGCGGCGGCGTGCCGCCCGCCTTCGCGATCGCAGCCGACAACTGCACGGCGTCGACATAGAGCACCTCGCGGGTCTCATCGGGGTTGCTGCACGCCCGCAGATGCCCCGATGATTTGCCGGTGGCGGCCTCGGCGCCGGCATCGCCCAGCATCGCCAGCGACTGTTGCAGCGCCTCGTGATGCGAGCCGGGTTCCCTAAGCTTGGTCATGTGACTCCTACGCTCCGATTGACGGCGACGCGGTGCCGCCGAACTGGTTGATTGCCGGTATGAGCCTGCTACGCCGCCTTCCCCGCCAACCGCGCCTCGACCGCGTGCAGGCGCGGCATCAGGTCGGCGATGCCCTGGTTGACGTCGCCGAGCTGCGCGGACAGCGTCTTGGCGCGGGCCGCGAGGGCATCGAGATCGCGGCGCAGCGCCTCGAGCTCGGGGTCGGATCGGATGGGCCCATAGGCCAGCTCGCGCAGGCGCACGACGCAGGCGGCCGGCACCTTGGACTCCTCGGCCACGCGCCGATCGGAATCGGGCGTGAGGTCGCGCGGCATCGTCGCCGCGGCCAGGGCCGGCGCGGCTGCTTTCGTCGTCATCAGGTCCACCTTGCTGCGCTTGCGTCGGCTGTCGCTGCAGGCCGGGCAGCGGTTGTGCCGCGCTCGGCCGAAATCGACGGTCCAGCCCAACCGCCGCATGTGCTTGAGCACCATTTCCGGGTTGTGGACGCCGGTCAGCGCGTGATCCTGATAGGCATCGCACTGGCCGCAGACGACATGGGCGAAGGTTCGCCGCTGCCCGTCGCTACAGGCCGATTGCAGGCTGTACGGCAACTTGAGCACGCCGCTACCCCGCTGCCTGGGCCGCCGGCGCTGCTGCGACAGGCGCCGGCGTGCTCGGCACCCAATCGGCTATTGCCTGCTGCACGCGCTCGACGACCGACAGCGTGGTGTCCCGGCCCCTACGCAGGTCGAAGACAAAGCCAGGATCGTTCAGCGCGCGGCGGCCGAACGCGGTGGCACTCTCGCCGGATGACTGCAGGTGCGCCTCTACGCAGGCGCGGAACTCGGCACGGGTCATGGTGGTGCCACCGTAATAGGCCAATCCCTATCGCGTCAATAGGCATAAACCTACTGGCCACGAATAGGACGATGCCTATTGTCTGACGCCATGGCCGTGAAACTTGATGCACCCCGCAAGCTGATTGTCGACACGATCGGCAAGCGGCCCGACCTCGACCTGAAAAAGGTTTCGCTGAAGGCCGACTTGAACCACGCGTATCTTCAGCAATTCATCTACCGCGGGGTTCCCGCCAACCTGCCGGAAAGCGTGCGCGAAGCGGTCGGCAAGATCCTCAGCATCCCGCCCGACGCCTTGAAGGGAAAAGGCAAAGCCCGCGCCGGCCGCCAAACGCAGGTCGACCAGACGCCCGATCAGCCGCCGGTCATCGGCGACGCGTCATCAGTGCGAGTCCCTGAATTCGACGTCAGGGCAGCGATGGGGCCAGGCGGCTCCCTGATCGAGATCGACGACGCCACAGCGTCCGACGCTGTGGTCGGCGAATACAGCTTTCCCAGGGACGGGTTTCGCCAGCTCTACGGTGCGCCGCCTGATGCGGTCAGGATCATATCCGTGGTCGGCGACAGCATGACCCCCACCCTCTTCCCGGGGCAAAAGGTCATGGTCGACCTGACCGACCGCCGCCCTTCGCCGCCCGGGATCTTCGTGGTCTACGATGGCCTGGGACTGGTGCTGAAACGCGTCGAGGTCGTGTTCGGCTCGGACCCGCCACGGGTGCGGATCAGCTCCGACAACCAGAACCACGCGCCTTACGAACGCACCCTGGACGAGGCACATATCAACGGTCGCGTCATCGGGGTGTGGGCCCGGCTATAGCGGCCGGTACACCGCGAAGGCGCGCCCACGGATACGCATCTCCGAGAGTGGCACCTCGACCGATTCATAGCGGGCGTTGTCCGGTGACATTCGCACCCGCACCGGCCGGTCCCCGTGTATCACCTCGATCCGCCTCAGGATGAGGCCGACGCCGTCCCACACGGCAAAGACGCCGGGCGGTGACGGACACCTGTCGTTCGTGTCGATCATGACCCGCTGACCTGATCGCAACGTCGGGTGCATCTCGTCGCTCACCACGGCGACCACAATGACATCGCTGCGCCCGGCTACACCCTCGACTACGCCACCGCGCGACACCACGCTAACATCACTCGACACGCTTCCCTCCCCAACGCCTTCGGGGACTCCTTGGGCCGCGCGAGTTTCAGAACATGCTTTGGCGAAGAGCCATCGGCGCAGACCGGTCCGCAATCTTCCTGTCACACCACCGTGAAAAATTCCAGCGCCCGCGTGCACACGCATAGGTGAATCATCCTGATTGGATCAGACTTGCCTGCGTAAATTTACGTCGATTGAACGTATACTTACGTTTACCAGCTGCAGGTGCCCCAATGGGAAACTTCCCCGCATGGGGCAGAGTCAGTTAGCATCCAATCTTGTGCGTATCATCGGCGAGCGCGGCCTGACGGATGCCGGCCTTTCCAAGAAGGCCGGGCGTCATCCCTCGACGGTGTACAACATCACTTCCGGCCGCTCGAAGCATCCGCGGCACGACACCGTTCGCGACCTCGCCAGGGCGTTAGGCGTCACGGAACAAGAGCTGACGAGCGCGCCTCGCACCGCCGGCATCGACCTGATCGGCAATGCTCGCGATGATGGCAAGATCAAGCGCACCCGGCTACAGGTGCTGTCAGTCGATGACCTCGACGTGCCGGTCGCCGGGCGCTATGAGGCCGTGCTGTTTCGCGGGGAATCCGCCGGCCGGTTCATCGACGGCGACCTGCTTTTCTTCCGCCGGCCGCGCGGGAAGGCGACGCTTGCCGAGGCCTTCTATCGAACGTCGGTCGTGCAGACGAGCTGCGGGCAATTGCTCATCGCGCTGGTGATGCCAGGCAAGAAAGCTGGCGTGGTCGAGCTGCACCCGATCGGCCGCGACGGCAAGGTCATCAGCGACCGCTGCCGGTGGGCAACGCCGATCGCGTGGATCCGCTGCGGCGGGTTTGATGCGACCGCTGCCGAATGAGCGTCACCCGGGCGTTGCCACGCGTGTACCCATCATCACGCGCTCGCGGCCGTTGAGATCGTCGAGCGGCACCAGACTACAGCGCGGCGTCATCCAGCCCACCTGGATGATGGCCTCTACGAACAGCGTCTGCCCGGCCGCAACGTCGGCAAGGTAAAGGGTGTCCCCCTCCCCGCAGGTGATGCGCCGCCGCCCCGGCGGCGAATCAATACGCACATAGTCGCGGCGACCGAGCCACGCCAACGGCGCGCCGTCCAGCTTGAGTTCCAGCCCGGTGAGAAACGCTGAATCGCTACCGCGGAGCACGTAGACCGCGCCAGTGCCGGGCGCCGTCTCGAATCGCTTCGCATCGACATCCATCGCCGTGGTCGCCGGCGCGGTGGGCGCACAGGCTGCCAGCACGATCGACGCCAGAACGACAGCACCAGTCTTGAACATCGAACCTCTCCCCAACTCCCTCAAAAGTAACACGAACGTTGCAACCTTCAAGCGAACGCCCCTTAATAGGTAAAGACCTATTGACTTATAGGAATTGGCCTATTAGCGTTTGCACGCTTTCCGCATGGAACATTGAGGCCAAGTCACATGGGGTTGTTCCTCTCGCAGCTCGACGGCATGCCCGTCGTGCCGTCGGTCACGTCGGCGCAGTTTGATCCCGCCGGCGCCAGCCAGATTGCCCACATCGCGGCAAGAGCGCGGCTCGGCCTGCTGCAGGTCGAGCGCGACGCCAACATGAAGTTGGGCCGCACCGTCGCCGATGCCCGGGCCCACCTGCGCCAGGCCAGCGCCGCGCTGGTGTTCGTGCGTACCGGCAGCGGCAACACCGATTGCATCATGCTGCCGGTCAAGACGCTCCAGCGCGCGCTGCGGCACAGGCCCGCTCACGACCGCCTGCCGTCGGAGCTGAACCCGGCATCCGGCCTCATGACCATCGGCAGCCATGCCGCCATTCGCCGCGCCGAGGCCGCGTCGTGAGCGCTGACACCATCACCGCCTTGGTCGGCCTCGCGCTTGGCCTGCTGTGCCTGCTGGCCTGGGCGCTGCGCCGCATCCGCGCATCGCGCCGCAAGCACTGCGGCTCGCGCATGTGCCTCATCAACGGCTGCCCACGGCTCTTCCGCTGCCGGGGGCTGTGATGAGCGCGTTTTCCGCCCCGCTCAACCGCGCAGAGGAGTTTTGGATGATCCATCATATCCAGCAGGCGTTCCCCACGCCGCAGCCGGCCCGGCCACGCTATCTGATGATCGACGGCCAGCCGCGCCATGTGCGCACCGAAAGCGACCTGGTCGACGCGCTCACCGACGCCCTGGTCGACGGAGCCATCCGCACCGGGTCGGCCTGCGAGGCCGACCTGATCGGCGCCGGCTTCACGCGCGCAGAGCTGGCGCAGCACCTGCCCAAGGCACGCGATCGCGCCGCCCAGGCGCTGCGCGCGAAGGTGGTGTAGCCATGCCGGTGCCCGCCGAACCCCGTGTCTATTGGTGGCCGGCCGGGCGCCGCGACGGCTGGCGTATGCGGATCACCGGCCGCAATGGCGCCGGCAAGATCCGCGCCGTGCGCCTCAACAGCGACGGCACTGAAACCACCATCGTGCGGTTTTTCCCGGCGCACGAATTCAAGTGCCCGCACGATGGCGGCGTCGACACGCTCAATCGCCTCTTCGCCGAGGCGCCGCTGATCGGCAAGGGGTCCGACCCGGGCCCGCCGCAGCTCGGCGGCACGCGGCGCGACACCACCACCGGCCAGCTGTTCGGGGCCGCGCGATGAGCAGCGAGCCCATCGTCTTCGGTTGGCACAAACGCCCCCTCTTCATCTTCGCGCTCGGCTTCGACACAGCGCCGCCAGGCATCTTCATCTACCTCGACGGCGAAGGGGCATGGAGTTTCTTCATGTCCCGCATCCAGCAGGGAACGCCGATCAGCTGCCGCTACGCCGAGCATCAGCGCGGCTGGCACCCGGCCACCGGCTTCACCCACCAGAGCAACCCCGAGGACTAGCATGTCCGATTTCCTGCGCGCGCTTGCCGCCTGGCGTGCCCAGGCGCTGGCCATCGCCACCGCACCGCACCTCTACACCGCCAGCCAGCGCGCGCTGGCCTGGCGCGTCCTGCGCCGGCACGGCGCGCGTGCCGCGTAGTCCCCGCGTCCCTCTCACTTCGGAGCCTTCATGTTCGCCCAGCAGCACAAGGAGCATCGCATGTCCAATGCCGATGACGACGTCACACTGACGCCGCCGGCCCGCAAGCTGTCGCAGCTGATCGCCTACCTCGATCAGGATTTCGACGGCGCCGCCGGCCAGGAAGTGCAGGATCTCATCGCCACCCTCGAGGACGTGGCCGCCGAAGGCCTGCGCAAGGTCAAAGGGGCGATCACGCTCAAGCTGTCGATCATCCGCGAGGATGGCACCTACGAAATCAAGCCGGAGCTGAAGGTCACGGCGCCGGCGAAACCCGTGCAGCGCACGTTCATGTGGGCGGATCGCGACAACAACCTGACGCCCGAAAATCCGAAGCAGATGAAGTTCCGCTTCAGGCAGGTCGAGGACGCGCGCAGCACCCGTGTCGTGACCGACGCCTAGCGGCGCGGCTCCGACGTCTCCCGTCAACCCCGTACATCAGGACAGACAATGCAAGAGTCCCAGCCCGCGCTTGCCGACCTGCGGCAGCTCGCGGAATTCATCCAGCAGAACACGCGCGTGCCGCAGACGATCAGCGTCAGCAGGGGCACCAGCGACGGCGCCGTCGCCATGCTGGTGCCGAAGGGCTACGCGCTCGAGGACGTCAAGCCGATCCTCGACGCCTTCCGCACCCGCCCCGAGCGGCGCGAGGGCACGGCGAAGCTGACCGACATGGCGTCCTTCACCGCCTGGGTGAACCGTCATCGTGATGACGGCTCGGTGGTGTTCTGCAAGGACAACATCAACGACCCGTCGCTGCTGGCCATCATCGACTATGACATGGCCGGCCCTGAGCAGGCCGCGCTCACGTATCCGCGCGTTGACGACGGCGACGACGTCATCGACGAGCCCGGCCACCGCGCCCGCAACGGCAAGCACCGCGCCATGTACACCTTCCCCAAGAGCCGCGTGTTCGAGGCGTGGCGCAATGCCAGCGGAAAGCCCATGGACCAGGGCGAATTCGCAGCCTTCTTGGAACAGCGCCTGGTCGACGTGCTGCCGCCTCCGACGTCCGTGTACGCCGACGGCCGCGAGGAATCGGCGCTCGCCGATCCCGAGATCCGCAAGCTCATCGCGACGCTGGACAAGAAGCTTGCGACGCCGGGTGACCTGGCGCGGTTCGCCCGCGGCATCCAGATCACCGCCGGCCGGATGGCCAAACAGGAGCTGAACCGCGACACCGGCGAGGCGACCGTCGTCTACCAGGAAGAGCACCAGGGTGAAGGCGCCGACAAGGTCAAGGTGCCCAACCTCTTCCTGATTGCGATCCCGGTGCTGCAGAACGACCCCGAGGCGTGGCTGATCGCGGTGCACCTGCGCTATCGCATGGCGGGCAGCAGCGTCAAATGGATCGTCGAGCTGCACGAGCTTGAGCGGGTTTGGGAGCGCGTGCTTGCCCACGCCTGCCAGACGGTCGAGCAGGCGACGACGATCACGCCGCTGCGCGGCTGGCCGACGGCAGGCTGATGGCCGACGCGCCACAGACAACGGATCAGGGCGACGACGCTATCGTCGCCGCCCTGTCCGGCATCATCATCGACCTGGTGCTCGACGGCCGCCTGGGCCCGGGCCACGGCTCGCGCACCGCGGCCGAGGCGCTGGTCGCCGAGCTCGACCGGCGCGGCCTGCGCATCGTAGGCGCCCGCACAGGCACCATCGCGCAGGGCAACACCCTGTCGGTGACGCTCACGACATACCAGCTGATCCTGGGCGAGCTGGTGCGCGCCCGGGCCCAGCTCGACGCGGGAGTGACCTTGGCGCGCGACGTCGTGCGCCTCGCCGAGGCCGGCTTGATCGTGACCGCGGACTCGGCTGCAGCCGGCGTCTTGGCGTCGGCGCAAGCCATCATCACCAGGGGCTGATCATGGGCGACAAGACCAGTATCGAATGGTGCGACTCGACATGGAACCCAGTGCGCGCGCGGTCGCGCGCATCGGGCAAGGTCGGATCGTTCTGCGCTCGTGTCAGCGCCGGCTGCCGTCACTGCTACGCCGAGGCCATCAACCTGCGGCTCGGCAACATGGTGCCATTCAGCGAGGGCAGGATCGGCGATGTCGAGATCTACCTCGACGGCGTGACATTGATGCTGCCGTTCCGGTGGCGGCGGCCACGGCGCATCTTCCTTCACAGCATGAGCGACACTTTCGGCGCCTGGGTGACGGTGCCCATGCTGGCCAGGATCTACGCCGTGATGGCGCTCTGCCCGCAGCACGAATTCGTCGTGCTCACCAAGCGCGGCGATCGCATGCGCATCTGGACGACCGATCCCGCGACGCCCGGCCAGGTCGACAAGGCCATGAACGAAATCGCGCCGGCGCACTGGTGCACGCGCGAGCTGGACGACGCCGGCGGCTGGCCGCTGCGCAACGTCACAGCTGGCGTATCGGCCGAGGATCAGCCATCGGCGGATGAGCGCATCCCCGAGCTGCTGGCCGCGGCGGCGGCGCGACGCATCGTATCGCTCGAGCCGCTGCTGGGCCCGGTCGACATCCTGAAATACCTGCACGCGTGCCCGGACTGCTTTAACGGCCGCACGCGCGTGACGGGGCATTTTTTCGACGAGCCGTGCCCGGCCTGCGATGGGACCGGGGTCGAGCCGCCTCGCCTCGACGGCATCATTGTCGGCGGCGAGAGCGGCCGGCGCGCACGCCCGCTGCATCCTGATCCGGTGCGTTCCCTGCGCGACCAGGCCGCCCGCGCCGGCGCGGCATTCTTCTTCAAGCAATGGGGCGAGTGGGCGCCGAAATCTGCACTGCCCGACGGACACGGACTCAATCTCGATGACATGCCCTATGGCGAATTCCACGCCGGACAGAATTGGGTGACCTCCTGCCTCTGCAGTGAGGGTGACGGTCCGCTGATTCGCGTCGGCAAGAAGCGCGCCGGCCGCCTGCTCGACGGCGTCGAGCACACCGCATGGCCCAAGGTGGCGTGATGATGCCGACACTGCCGCCTAAAGCCGCCTACGTCGTGCGCCAACGCCAGACGCGCCAGCACCATTGCCATTGGCCAGGCTGCACTAGGCAGGTGCCGCCGGCGATGTGGGGTTGCCGCGAGCACTGGTATCGCCTGCCCAAGCCGCTGCGCGACCGCATCTGGCGCGCCTATCGGCCCGGCCAGGAAGCCGACCAGCGGCCGAGCCGTGAATACCTCGAGGCCGCGCGCGACGTGCAGGCGTGGATCGCCGAGAACACCACTAAGGAGCTGCCGCTGTGAAGGCCCTCACCGTCTGGCAGCCGTGGGCGTCGCTGATCGTCGCCGGCGTGAAGCAAGCATGAGCGGCACCAGCAAGCCCGAGCGGGTGCAGACCGCCCGCGCCGCCCAGATCACCGGCCTGTCGCAACGCCAGATCCAAAACATGGCGGTGCGCGGGATGATCCCGTCGGCCGCCAAACTCGGTTCCGTGTGGACGTTCGATGAGGTTAGGCTGCGCGGCTGGATACACCAGCGAGAGGAGACATCGTGCCCGAGAATCTCTACCGCCGCGGCAAAACCTGGTGGGGTCGCGCCCAGGTTGCCGGCGACGAGCATCGACGCAGCCTACGCACGCGCGATCGGACTGAAGCGCGACGCCGGCTCACGGCCTGGCTCGAGGACCTGAATCGCGCCGCCTACGCCGGCGAGGAGCGCCACACCTGGCAGGAAGCCGTGGTGCGGTTCACCACCGAGGTCCTACCCGACAACGTCAAGCCCAAGACCGCCACGCGCTACCTGGTATCGCTGCGCCAGCTCGACGCGCTGCTGCGCGATCGCCTCGTCGACCGGCCCGAGAGCCTGCCGGCCGACAAGCGCATCACGCGGACGACCATCGCCGACATCGTCAGCGAGCGAAAGAAGTCGGGCGCCACCAACGCCACGATCCGCCGCGACCTGACGGCCGCCAGCGCCGTCCTGAAGGCCTGCACCGGCTGGGGATGGCGCGACGACAACCCGGCCAAGGAATGGGACCGCAGCCATATCAAGGAGCGCCGCGCCCCCATCCTGCTGCCGACCGCCGATGAGATCACCGCCGCCATCGCCGCTGTGCCGGCGACCATGGGGCAGATGATGGCCTTGGCCTGGCGCACCGGCATGCGCGAGGATGAGATCGTCACCCTCGAGCACCCCCAGGTGCACCTGCCGGCGCGTATCGACCTCACCAAAACGAAGACCAACCGGCCCCGGGCAATCCCCCTGACCGGCCCGATCACGGATCTGGCCGTCGGCACAATAGCCGGCACAGTCCGGCACCTGAAATCCAAGCTGGTCTTCTGGCACGGCGACGGCGCAGGCTTCGCCAACTTCGCTTCGAACTTCGCGGCGCAACGCCGATCCCACGGGATCCGCTTCCGGTTCCATCATTTGCGGCACCGCTTCGCCGTGGATTACCTGCGGGCCGGGGGCAATATCTACGACCTGCAGCAGATCCTGGGCCACGCCTCGATCAAGACCACCGAGTTGTATCTCGACTATCTGACGCCCGAGGAGAAGGAACAGGCCATGCACGGGCCGGCACAAAACCCGGCACAGGTGCAGCGGTTCGGCACAGATAACCGCGCCTGACGGCGCCACGAAACGACGTCCAAGTCATTGATATTAAAGAGAGTGGCGGAGGGGAAGGGATTCGAACCCTCGATACAGGTTTAAGCCCGTATAACGGTTTAGCAAACCGCCGCCTTCAGCCGCTCGGCCACCCCTCCGCGGGAACCGTCAAGACCCGAGCAACCTATGACCACGACGGATGCGGGGTGGTTCTAGCCTTGCTGCTTCAGGCCTGTCAAATAGCCTGACAGGCGATTTCCCCAGCCTCGGTGCCCGTGGCCGTACGCGCAGCCCGGGTCGCCCCTGCATCCTTGGCGCCTGCGCTTCCGTTCCGCCCGGGTCCCCGGGAACATCGCGGCCGCTGCCATTCCGTTCGTCATGCCAGGCGCGCGAGGGATCCAGGGGCGGCACCAGCTCCCGCGTCGGGCCCGGGATGACACCGCGGCCTGTCATGTCGGCGTTGAACCACACGTTGCGCCGTCTGTCGTGGTGCGCAACGTCGCCGTGCAGGCGATGTGTTGACGAGGCCGTCCGCTTGCTCTCTTGACCCGGACGATTCGCACGCGCAGGCTCGGCTCCGCGATCGTCCCGCGCGTCCCCACCGCGTTCCGTTGGCATTCTTATTGCTGCGCTTTCCTTATTGCTGGACTTGCCACGCAAGGAGCCTGCTCATGCCCATACGTCGTCGACGCCTGCTCACATCCGCTGCCGCCGGCCTGGGCGCGGCTTCCGTCGGACCTTTCGTCATCCGCGACCTGCGGGCCCAGGACGTCCTGAAGATCGCCGGCATCCACGACACGTCGGGCGGCCTCGACATCTACGGCAAGCAGATGGTGGCGACGATGGATCTCGCCGTCAGCGAGATCAACGCCAAGGGCGGCCTGCTGGGCAAGCAGGTGAAGCTGATCAACTACGATCCGCAATCCAACATCCAGTTCTACACCCAGTACGCCACCGAGGCGGCGACCAAGGAGAAGGTGGCGGTGGTGCATGGCGGCATCACCTCGGCCTCGCGCGAGGCGATCCGGCCATTGCTGAAGCGCTTCAACACGCTCTATTTCTACAACACGCTCTACGAAGGCGGCGTGTGCGACCGCAACATCTTCTGCACCGGCTCGACCCCGGCGCAGACGGTCGAGAAGCTCATGTCCTACGTGATGAAGAAATGGGGCAAGAAGGTCTACACCATCGCGGCCGACTACAACTATGGTCAAATCACCGCCAAGTGGATCAAGAAATACACCCAGGACAATGGCGGCGAGGTGGTGGCGACCGACTTCTTCCCGCTCGACGTCACCGATTTCGGCCCGACCATCAAGAAGATCCAGGCGGCCAAGCCCGACCTGATCCTGGCGCCGCTGGTCGGCGCGGCGCACATCTCGTTCTACCGGCAATGGGCGGCCGCCGGCATGAACAAGCAGATCCCGCTCGCCTCCACGACCTTCGGCAACGAGGTGGTGATCACCTCGCCCGAGGAGCACAACGGCATCCACGTGGTGTTCGGCTATCTCGAAGGCATCAACACGCCGGAGAACAAGGCGTTCGTCGAGACCATCCACACCAAGTACAACATCCCGCACATGACCGAGCTGGCCGCGATGACCTATCACGGCGTGCACCTGTGGGCCGAGGGCGTGAGGAAGGCGAACTCGATCGACCGCATGAAGGTGATCGAGGCGCTCGAAAGCGGCCTCACCTTCGCCGGACCGGCGGGCAAGACCACGCTCGACGCCAAGACCCACCACAACATCCTCGACGTCTATATCGGCGAGGCCAAGGACAAGAAGTTCGTGGTGCTTGAGAAGTTCCCGGTGCAGACCCCGGCCGACACCGCCGCCGTCTGCGACCTGAAGAAGAACCCGAACGACAACAAGCAGTACGTCATCGACGTGAAGACGTGATGCAGTACATCCCTTCCCCGCTTGCGGGGAAGGTGGCCGAAGGCAGGATGGGGAGCTGTGGTGATGTATAGTAGAGAGACCTCGTCGGCTCCCCTCCGCCCCTTCGGGGCACCTCCCCACTGCGCGGGGAGGGTCAGGGCCTAGCCATGGACTACGCCGCCATCCTGGCGCTGCAGATCTGCAGCGCCGTTGCCAGCCTGGTGCTGATCAGCCTCGGGCTGGCGGTGATCTTCGGCATGATGCGCGTCATCAACCTGGCGCATGGCGAGTTCCTGATGCTGGGCGGCTATGCCGCCATCACCGCCTACAACAACGGCGTCAACCTGTGGCTGGCGATGCTGATCGTGGCGCCCCTCACCGTCGGCCTGTTCGGCATCGTGGTCGAGCGGCTGATCATCCGCCATCTCTACGGCCGGCTGATCGACACCATGCTGGCGACCTGGGGCCTGAGCCTGGCGATGATCGGGTTCGTGACCGTGGTGTTCGGCAACACGGTGTCGGGCATCTCTGCCCCGCTGGGCAGCCTCACCATCGGCGCCTATCGCACCGGCGCCTACGAGGTGTTCCTGGTCCTCGTGGCGGCGGTGCTGCTGGTGGCCGGCTGGGCGGTGCTGCGCTTCACGCGGCTGGGCCTGATCGCGCGCGGCACCATGCAGAACGCGGCCATGGCGGCCGCCCTGGGCGTCAGCCCATCGCTGGTCTATGCCGTCACCTTCGGCGTCGGCGCGGCGCTCTCGGGCCTGGTCGGCGGCCTGCTGGCGCCGCTGTCGGGGGTCGTGCCCACGATCGGCGCCGCCTACATCGCCAAGGCGTTCATCACCGTGATCAGCGGCGGCGCCGCGATCCTGTCGGGCACCGCCATCGCCTCGGGCCTGCTGGGCACCATCAACACCGCGATGACCTTCGCCTTCACGCCGGTGCTGGGCGAGGTCGCCCTGCTCGCCGCCGCCGTGATCCTGCTGCGCATCCTACCGCAGGGCATCACCGGCCGCTTCTTCCAGAGGTCGCTGTGAGCGCGTCATCCCGAGCGCAGCGAGGGATCTCCCGGGAATGGAGTCTCCGTTCCCGGGAGATCCCTCGCTGCGCTCGGGATGACGGTGAGGGGCTGTCATCATGAGCCGTCTGCTGCCGGTGCTCGGCAACATCGCCGTGCTGGTCGCCGGCCTGGCAGCGCTGTTCGGGCTGCCGGCGTTCGCCGAGACCTATGTCATCATCAACGCCACCATCTTCGCCAGCTTCGCCATCCTGGCGCTGTCGCTGGCGCTGATCTGGGGCTATGCCGGCATCCTGTGCTTCGGCCAGGCGGCGTTCTTCGGGCTGGGCGGCTACACCTACGCCGTCGCCGCGATCAATTTCGGCGACACCACCGGGGCGGCGGCGCTGGCGGTGGCGCTGCCGGCCCTGTTCGCCGCCCTGCTCGGCTACTTCATGTTCTGGGGCCGCATCAGTGACGTCTATCTCGGCGTCATCACGCTCACCGTGTCGCTGATCCTCTACCGCTTCGTGAACCAGACGGCGGGCGAGCAGTGGAACATCGGCGAGGCGCCGCTGGGCGGCTTCAACGGCATCCCCTCGACGCCGATCCTGAACTGGCCCGGCCGCCCGGGCGAGCAGCTGGCGCCGGAGAACATCTTCAGCCTCGCGGCCGGGCTGCTGATCCTGGTGTATTTCGGCTGCAAGGCGCTGCTGGCGACGCGCTTCGGACGCGTCGTGGTGGCGATCCGCGAGAACGAGGCGCGCGTGGCGCTGCTGGGCTACGACACCCGCCGCTACAAGCTCGCGATCTTCGTGGTCGGCGGCGCGGTGGCGGGCCTGTCGGGCCTGATGTTCGCCAACTCGGTGTTCGTCAGCCCCACCATGTTCAGCCTGCCCGTCAGCGGCCAGATCATCATCTGGGTCATCATCGGCGGGCTCGGCACCCTGATCGGACCCGTGATCGGCTGCATCCTGATGCAGGTCCTGACCAACTGGCTGGGCACGCTCAACCAGGTGCCCGGCTTCGGCTGGGTCGACCCCAACCTGGTGCTGGGCGTGATCCTCATGGTCTTCGTTCTGCTGGTGCCCAAGGGCCTGATGGCGCTGGCGGCGGATGCGGTGCGGTGGGTGGTGCGCAACCTTCCCTTCCCCCGGAGGGGGAAGGTGCCCGAAGGGCGGAAGGGGGATGTTCGATCCGCCTCGGCGACAGGATCCCACCTCGAATCCGTTCACACATCCCCCTTCCGGCGCTTCGCGCCACCTTCCCCCTCCGGGGGAAGGAAGTCGTCGGCATGACCGCCCCCATCCTGCAGACGCGCGGGCTCACCATGCGCTTCGGCGGCGTGATCGCGGTGAACGGCGTCGACTTCAGCCTGCAGGAGGCGGAGCTACGCTGCCTGATCGGGCCCAACGGCGCCGGCAAGAGCACGTTCTTCAAGTGCCTCACCGGCCAGCTGCGGCCCAGCCATGGCGACGTGCTGTTCCGCGGCCACAGCATCGCCGGCAGCCAGAGCCATGCCATCGCCCGCCACGGCGTCGGCATCAAGACCCAGGTGCCCAGCGTCTTCGACGGGCTGAGCGTGCGCGAGAACGTGTGGCTGGCCGCCGCGCGCGTGAACCCCGGGCGGCTGGCCGACACCATGACCGACGCGGCGCTGCAGCGGGTCGGCATCGGCGCCATCGCCGGACGCATGGTGGGCCAGCTCGCGCATGGCCAGCGCCAGCTCGTCGAGCTGGCCATGGTGGTGGCGCCCGAGCCCGACCTGATCCTGCTCGACGAGCCGGCCGCCGGCATGACCGATGACGAGGTCGACCGGCTGGTGGACCTGATCAAGGAGCTCAACAAGCGCCACGCCCTGGTCGTGGTCGAGCACGACATGCAGTTCATCCGTCGCGTCGCCAGGACCGTGACCGTCTTCCACCAGGGCGCGATCCTGGTCGAGGGCGACGTCGCCGACATCCTGGTCGACGCCCGCGTGCGCGACGTCTATCTCGGCAGGCAGGCGGCGTGATGATGAATCGGTCAGCCTGTCATCCCGAGCGCCAACACTGTCATCCCGAGCGCAGCGAGGGATCTCCCGCGAATGGAGCCTCCCTCCCCGGGAGATCCCTCGCTGCGCTCGGGATGACGTTGGCGGTGATGGCTTGACCATGCTGCGCGTCACCGACCTCGCCTCGGGCTACCAGAAGATCCCGATCATCATGGGCGTGAGCTTCGAGGTCGGCGACGGCGAGTTCGTGGGCGTGCTGGGCCACAACGGCATGGGCAAGAGCACCCTGCTCAAGACCCTGGTCGGCCAGCTGCCGGCCACGGCCGGCCGCATCGGCTTCGCCGGCAGCGACATCACGCACGCGCCGACCCACCAGCGGGCGCGGCGCGGGCTGCGCTACGTGCCGCAGGGGCGGCAGATCTTCCCCGGCCTCACGGTGCGCGACAACCTGCGCATGGGCGCCGCCGGCGCCGGGCTGGCCGATGACGTGCTCGACGAGGTGCTGGACGAGCTGCCGCGGCTGAAGCCGATCCTGGGCCGCGCCGGCGGCGTGCTGTCGGGCGGCGAGCAGCAGATCCTGGCGCTGGCGCGCTGCCTGTGCGGCCGGCCCAGGATGGTGCTGCTCGACGAGCCGACCGAGGGCATTCAGCCGTCGATCATCGAGGAGATCATCGATATCCTGCTGCGGCTCAAGCGCAGGAGCGGACTTACCATCGTGCTTGTCGAGCAGAACCAGGATTTCATCCGCCGCCTCGCCGATCGCGTGCTGATCATCCAGAAAGGCCGCATCACCGGCGAGGTACCGCCCGACCATCTCGCCGATCCGGCGCTGGTGGCCGAGTTCATTGGCATGGCGGTGACGTAGTAACCTTCCCCACGCAGTGGGGAAGGTGGCCGAAGGCCGGATGGGGACCCGACGTGATCTCAATTGCAGGGACCACGTCGGCTCCCCTCCGCCCCCTTCGGGGGCACCTCCCCAACTGCGTTGGGGAGGAGGATCGTTGTGTGAACCCAAAAAGCGAGGGACTGCCATGGGAAGCGTCAAGATGCCGACACAGGCCGAGCTGCGTGACGTCGGCAAGCAGCTGGGGATGAACCTGTCGGATGCCGATATCGCGTTCTTCCAGGAGACGATGGCCGGCAGCGTCGCCGCCTACAACCTGCTGGAGACCCTGCCCGACAACCTGCCGGCCGTGAAATATCCGCGCACGCCCGGCTACCGTCCCGAGGGCGAGGAGAACAAGTACAATCTCTGGTCCGTCAAATCGGAGATCAAGGGCGCGCCGTCGGGCAAGCTGGCCGGCAAGCGCGTGGTGCTGAAGGACAATGTCTGCGTCGCCGGCATGCCGATGATGAACGGCGCCTCCACCCTGGAGGGCTACGTGCCCGACGTCGACGCCACCGTGGTGACGCGCATGCTCGATGCCGGCGCCACCGTCGTGGGCAAGGTGCACTGCGAATATTTCTGCTTCTCCGGCGGCAGCCACACCAGCGCCGCCGGCCCGGTCCACAACCCGCGCAAGATGGGCTACTCGGCCGGCGGCTCGTCGTCGGGTAGCGCCGCCGCCATCGTCGCCGGCGAGGCCGACATGGCGATCGGCGGCGACCAGGGCGGCTCGATCCGCATACCGGCGGCGTACTGCGGCATCGTCGGCCTGAAGCCGACCTGGGGCCTGGTGCCCTACACCGGCGTCATGCCGATCGAGCTCACGATCGACCACACCGGTCCGATGACGGCCGACGTCGCCGACAACGCGCTGATGCTGGAGGTGCTGGCCGGCCCCGACGGGCTCGATCCGCGCCAGATGGGCTGCACCACCGACACCTACACCAAGGCGCTCAGCGGCAGCGTCGCCGGCATGAAGATCGGCGTGGTCAAGGAAGGCTTCGGCCATCCGCAATCGGAGAAGGTGGTCGACGAGCTGGTGCGCAAGGGTGCCACGCGGCTCAAGGAGATGGGCGCCACGGTCGAGGAGATCTCCATCCCTTGGCACCTCACCGGCATGGCGGTGTGGTCGGCGATCGCCAGCGAAGGCGCTACGGCGCAGATGATGAACGGCAACAGCCACGGCTTCAACTGGAAGGGCCTGTACGCCACCAGCCTGATCGATGCGCACTCGGCCTGGAGGAGCCGCGCCGACGAGCTGTCGGACACGCTCAAGACCACGATCCTGTTCGGGCAATACGCGCTCAACAAGTATCGCGGCCACTACTACGCCAAGGCGCAGAACCTGGCGCGCAAGCTGGTGGCGGCCTACGACACCGCGCTCGCCAGGTACGACCTGCTGCTGATGCCGACCCTGCCGCTGCGCGCCACCAGGCTGCCCGACCCGGCCGGGCCGCGCATGGACATCATCCAGCGCGCCTTCGAGATGCTGCCCAACACGGCCCCGTTCGACGTCACCGGCCACCCGGCGATCACCGTTCCCTGTGGCATGAGCGACGGCCTGCCGGCCGGCCTGATGCTGATCGGCAAGCACTGGAACGAATCGACGATCTACCGCGCCGCCGACGCCTACGAGAAGAGCCACGACTGGATGAAGGTGACGGCGTGATCACCATCACCGCCATCCTGCGGGCCCGCAAGGGCGCCGAGGCGACGCTGCGCCAGGCGCTGCTCGACGTGGCCGCGCACGTGGCACGGAACGAGCCCGACACGGTCGACTTCTTCGTCGCGCAGGGGCGCGACGACCCGACCGTGCTCACCACCTACGAGCGTTTCACCGACGAGGCGGCGATGGACCGGCACAACGGCTCCGACGCCGTCGCCACCTTCTTCAAGGTCGCCGCTCCGATCCTCGACGGCGACGTGGTGCTGCACACCTGTCGCGAGGCCAGCGCCAAGAGGTAACAAGCCCGTTATCAGCGCGATCGAAGGCCCGGCTCTGCGCGAATTGCGCGGAGCCGGGCTGCTGCGGAATAGTTTCATCGGCTGAGCACATCGTTTTGCCTTGCCTTGCAGGCGCCTGACAAGGCTATCTTCCCCGCCGTGACGACCTCGCCCGCCACAGGAGGCCATCGGTGCGGAGGCTGACGACCGCCGCGCTGGCGCTTGGGCTGGCGCTTGTCCTTGGCGCCGCAGCCCCGGCGCAGCCGCAGCAACAGCAACCGACCACCATCCCGGCGGCCATGGTCGACGACACCGTCTATCTCATCGATGGCTACCTGCCGCGCTTCTCGCTCAAGAAGGCGATGAACAAGCGCTATGCGCCGACCTTCGACAAGATACAGAAGACGATCCTGGAGCGTCAGGCGCGCGGCGAGACGCTGACCTGCTCGACGCAAATCCTGACC
This sequence comes from Vineibacter terrae, assembly GCF_008039615.1. GTDB lineage: Bacteria > Pseudomonadota > Alphaproteobacteria > Reyranellales > Reyranellaceae > Vineibacter > Vineibacter terrae. Next base: position 46,771 of record NZ_VDUZ01000065.1, read on the forward strand.
GAACTCGCATGGCTGATCCAGTACACGAACGAGACGGCACGCGTCGACAAGCGGCTGGAGGATCTGCGGCGCAGCCTCAAGTTGCCGCCGGAACGCCAGCGCGCCGCCTTGCTGCAGTCGCCGGACGACGGCTCCTGGGGCGGCTGCTACGAGGAATGGTTCCTGCGCGTCTACGCCAGCGCCGACCCGCTCAAGCAGCTGGCGGTGCAGGGTGCGCGGCCGGCATATCCCCTGAAGTTCCTGGAGCGGGTCGACAGCGGCGAGAAGCTGGCGGCCTATGCCCGGTCGCTGCTGGTCTCCGACGTGGGGCGCAACGGACGCAACCAGCGCAAGGAGATGAACCTCGGCCTCTCGGCGCTGTCGCAGATGCTGTTCCTGCCCGAGCTCGCCTATCTGTTCGAGCCGTCCTGGCAGCGCGATCGCGTGGCGCAGGGGCTGAAGGACTTCATGGACCACGAGTGGCAGGATCCGGAAACCGGCTACTGGGGCCCGTGGTACAAGATCGACGGCAAGCTCGTGAAGACCGAGGATCTCAGCATCACGTTCCATATCGCGAGCTACCGCAATGGCGACATCCCGCGCATCCGCGAGATGGTGCGCACGACCCTGCGCATCCGCGACCGGCCCTACCCGTTCGGCTGGCACGACCGCGGCACCCAGAACAACCACCACGCCTACGACGTCGTGCGCCTGCTGCGCCTGGGCTGGCCGCACATGACCGACGAGGAGCGCGCCAACGCCTGGGCCGAGATCCTGATCATCACCGCCCGCGCGCGGCGGCTGTCGATGAACAGCATCGGCGAGTTCGACGTCAGCCCCTACAGCAGCCTCGACGAAGCCTACTATTTCGGCGTGTCGCTGTTCGACGAGCTGGGCTACTTCCGCGCCTCCAAGCGCTTCTGGACCTTCCTGCCGTCATGGCAGCCGGAGGATTCCGAGGAGCTGCGGCAGAAGATCCTGGACAACATCGAGCACCTGGGCATCCGCACGCCGATGATGGAAGCCGCCAAGCGCAAGCTGATCGCCAGCGACTGAGGGCTGCCTTCTATCCCTGTCATGGCGCCGCCGTCATCCCGAGCGCAAGCGAGGGATCTCCCGCGAATGGCGCACCGTGAGCCTTGCCGCAGGAGATCCCTCGCTTGCGCTCGGGATGACGGGAAGATCGTGCTGCCGCGGCTGCCGGCTACCGCATGCGCTCCAGCTCCTCGACCCGCTTCTCGGCGCGCCGCAGGCGCGTCTCGAGGGCTTTGACCCGGTCGGACACATCGTTGAGGCCGGACGCTGTGCGCTCGCTGTCCACGGCCAGGGAGCTCAGGGCGTTGCCGATCGCCAGCACCAGCAGGTAGTTCTGGCGGCCGGTCATCTGCTCGTTCTGGGCATGCGCAGTGCCGACGAGAAGGCGCTCCCAGGCGGCGCTGCCTGCGGCCGCCGTCGCGACACCCAGAGCGAACGCAAGGACCACGCGTCGCGACATACGACCTCCCGACATCCCATGCTTCACATAGACCGTCATCCCGAGCGCCCCTTCGACAGGCTCAGGAGATCCCTCTCCTGAGCCTGTCGAAGGG
>NZ_VDUZ01000066.1 GCF_008039615.1 Vineibacter terrae
CCAGCAACGCGCCTTCGATCTGCTCGACCTGACACCCTCGCTGTAGGCAGCACGAAACACTTCGCAGTCAACAAATCCCTGCGATCACAACAACTTGCTCAATTCCCTCAGGGGTAACTTCGGGCTAAAAGCCCAGGATGGCATGGCTGCCCTACCCGGAGCTGATGACAAGGCGCGCTTCGGAATTCGGATATCGCACGCCGCCGTTTCGGTCTATCGCTGCGTCGGATCGACCGAGGAGATCGACATGAGGCATGCCAGGATCGGCACGGCGCTGGCCGCCATGGGCATATTCACAGCCGGCTGGCTGGCTGGCGGCGGGCTCGATACGCGCACCGCGCCGGTGCCGATCATCGCCAGCGCCCTGGCCCAGGCCGACCGCCCGGCAATGGACCCCAACATGCTGGCCATCGCGATGGGCGTGGCGTCGGTGGCGGTCGACACCGAGGCGGCGGCGCTGCGCATCAACGATCTCACCGACCGCCTGGCGGCGCTGGAGCGCCGCGTGCAGGCGCTCGAGAAGCGATAGCGATACGCCGTCATCCCGGGCAACGCCCGGGATGACGGCGATGCCTCAGTCCCGCTGCTCCAGCTTGCGGCGCGCGGCCTCGATCATCGGGTCGTCGTTCGGCAGGCCCTTGATCTGGTCCAGCATCTTCTCGCGCAGCTCATCGGCGTTGTCGAATTCGAGGTTGGACCAGAAGTTGCGCGAGCGCCGGAAGTAGCCGATATCGTCCAGCAGGCTGGTGCAGAAATAGTACGCCTCCGCCACCCTGTTGTAGGGCCGCGTGTCGACCTCGCCGACTGTATTGATCGACAAGCGCACCGTGCGGGCCAGGATGATCGCGATCTGGGCGCGCGCGAACGCCTTCTGCAGCTCGCTCATGTGCGGCCAGCCGAAGCGCACCAGCCGCACCACGTCATAGGCATGATGGCAGTTCTGCGAGCCGCGGTCCTGCCAGCCATAGGGATAGGCGCGCTCGCGGGTACGGAAGGTGGTGCGGATCAGCTCGGGCAGGCGCTCGATCTTCCCGTCGCGATAGCTCGCGATGTGGAAGGTCATGCTGAGGTCCTCGGTCTTGATGAGCTGATCGCCGACCTGGTACCAGGCGCCCCAGTAGCCCGTCTTCGGGTCCTGCCACTCGCGGTCCATGTACTCGATCAGCGCCGCCGCCACCGGGCCGCGCGGCCAGTCCGGCGGGAACAGGCCGGCCAGGGACGGCAGGAACAGCAGCTGCCCCAGGCCGGTGACCGTGAGGTTCAGCTCCTTGCGGTTGTCGATGCCGTCTTCCAGGACGCGCGACGTGGTCAGGCGGCGGAAGCGCTCGACGATCTTCTGCGGGCTGTCGACCTCCTTCATGAAGCCCAGCGGATGGGCCGGCTTGCGGCCCTGCGCCACCAGCTCCTTGAGCGGGTCAGCCGAGGCCCACATGCGCAGGAACCAGGCCTCGTAGCAGCCGCCCCATGAGCCATCCTGCGGCGACTGCTCGCCGGCGGCGTGCTGCTGCTGCGCCGGCTGCGCCAGGCTCTCGCGCAGGTCCTTCAGCCGCCGCTCGATGCGCGCCTCGTCCTTGGTCGAGCCGATCAGCCAGTCGGCCTCGTCCAGGATCTGGCTCGAGCACGGCAGGTACTCGCCCGCCTCGCCGCGCTTGAGGATCTGCTTCCTGAGCTCGTCGAGCTGGTAGCCGTAGCGGGCGTCCATGCGCTTCTTCTGGTCGAAGCGCGGGATATACCCGTCGACCAGGCGCACGCCCGGCGGCAGGTCGGGCGCCGCCCGTGCCGGTGCCGGCAATGTCGCCGCGGCCAGCGCGAAGCCGGCCAGCAGCGCGAGCCATCCGAAGTGCTTGCCCATGACGCACCTATTGGCTTTCCAGGCGCAGGTCGCGCCACAGCGCGATGCCGCTCACCGTGTAGGATGCCGCCTTGCCCAGCTGCACGTCCAGCTCATGGAAGCGGCCGCGCAGAACCAGGCTGCTGCTGCCCTTGATCGTGGCCAGCCGGCCGGTGCCGCCCGTGAGCTGGAACTTCCCGGAGCAGCCGACCAGATGCACGCCGGTGCATTCCCAGGTGCCGAACGCCTGCGCGCCGTCATAGGCGGTGAAGGTGCAGAAGCCGTTGCCGCTCTGGTGCCCGGTCTCGGTCTCGACCTGCACCATCGCCGGACAGACGATGCGGCCGGTGTCGACCGGACCCTCGGGCGTCTCCACGAACAGCGTGCCGGTGAGCGCGCTCGCCATCGCCAGCTTCTTCTCGGCCGTGCGCGTCACCGCCCCTTCCGACGTCCAGACCGCGAACGCATTCATCGCCACCGGCTCCTCGGCCCGCGCCGCGGCTGCCGACAACCCGGCCAGGGACGCCGCCAGCGCCGCGGCCGCGAACCTGAAGCGCAATCCACTGCCTGCCATGAGATCCTCCGTGTCCGCCGAGGCCGGTCACTTGAAGTTGACGTAGACGGCGTCGGCGCCCAGCGACAGGGCAAGGCCCTGGCGCCGCGCCTTCAGCTTCATGATCACGTTGTGCTCGTTCTGCAGCGACAGCTCGCCGGCACTCTTGTCGCCCAGCGCGTAGCCGATCCGGGCCTGGCCGTAGGCACCCGGGAACTGCGAGACGTTGCTGAGGTTGTAGACCTCGCCATAGGCCTGCATCTTGGAGATGCCGATGCCGCCGATGCCCAGGCCGCCGATCTGGAACGCGTAGGACTTGCCGCCGAAATGCAGCGTGCCGCCGCCGAGGTTGCCGCTGGCCAGGAACGCGATCTGGACCTGCTCGATCTCGACCGTGCCGCTCTTCACCGGGTCGGCGGCGGCGGGGCCGGACACCAGGCTGCCGGCGGCCGCCGACAATCCGATCATGACGCCGCGGCGCGTCATCACCAGGCCTGCAGCCGACGCGCGCATCGGCACGTGCAGCCGCCGCAACGGACCGCCTCTGTCTATCATGGCACCCTCCTCATCCCGTTGACATGCGTCAGCCGCCCACCGCGGCGGCAGCGCGGCGCGTCGGAGCGGGGGCCGGCGACGGCGCCGGCTTGCTGATCTCCTCGAGGCCGGGCGGCACCTTGCGCCAGGGATAGCCCTGGCGGCCCAGGGTGTGGCCGTAGGCGAAGAGCTTGTTCATGTAGCCGCGATCGAACGGCGCCGGCGTCACCTCGGTGAAGCCGTCGTCGATATAGGCCAGGTTGAAATCGGCCTTCACGTCCTTTGCGAAATGGTAGATGTCGCGGGTGCCGCTCGCGCCCTGCATCTTGATGAGCGTCGAGATCGAGCGGCCCGCGATCGACACGATGCCGCGCCGCGGCATGTCGAACTGCGGCGTGATGCGGTTGTTGATGACGACGTAGAGATGGCGCTCGCGGCTGGGCGCTGCCGCCATCAGCGCCGTCACCGACAGCGGCATGGAGAAGACCTGGGCCGTGACGCCGCCGTCGACATGCATCTCCTGGAAGCGGCGGTCGCCGGACTGCACGTCGAAATAGATCGGCGGGAACACGCCCGGCATCGCCGCCGACGCCACCAGCACTTCCCGGAACAGCGTGATCGCCTTCGGATTGCCGCTGCTGGCGATCTTGCCCATGTCCCACAGCACGGGCCGCTGGCTGTCGAGATGGGTGGTGACGACGAACAGGCGGCGGCCGCTGCGATGCGCGGCGGCCACCTCCTGCAGCAGCTCGGGCGTCACGAAGCGGCCGACCATCTCGCGCAGCGGCGCGGTCTCGGCGACCGACTCGCCGAACAGGATCTTGAAGATGCCCTGGATGATGAAGATGTTCTTCTTGTCGACGGTGGTGAAGGCCTCGCGCAGATGCGTATCCTCCGCCGCGCCGACAAAGGCGAAAGGCGCGATCAGGGATCCCGTGCTCACGCCGGTGACGACATGGAAGACCGGCCGGTCACCGCGTTCCGACCATCCGGTGAGCACGCCGGCGCCGAACGCCCCATCCTCGCCACCACCCGACAGGGCAAGCACGTTCAAGGGCGGCAGCGGACCGGCACCCGCACGGCTGGCTTGCCGCTCCTGCTCGATGGCGCTGCGCACGTCGCGCTCAAGCGCTGCTGTTATGCCGGTGTCGCCCCAGATGCGGATGTCGGCGGGGAACCCGACCACATGAGCCTCGTTGAGATCGGCGGCGACATAGGGCGCACGGTCAGGCAGCACACCGCAGCCGCTCAGTGTCGCGGCGATCGTCACCATCACCACTGCAACCCATCGCCTGAAGCCGAACCGCATCCCCGCACCTCCGTCCAACACCCGGGGACGCACGATGAAAGCCCGACTGCATCGATGTGCGCTCACCTTGTACTGGTCTTGGCGCAGCGATGAGAAGCGGTCTATCCGAAAGCCGAACCAGACGCGCCGCACTGCAAGGGGGATCGGCTCAATGTAAAAATTCACTAGGCTGCGGTAAGTTTCTGGTTCTTTCTTGATTGTTGACCCTGTGTCCAAGATATTATTCAATACTCGGTAGAAGATATATGGATTTTTACATTTTTGAGTACGTTTTGAGTCGTTTGGGTTGCCGCTCCAGCGGCAACGAGGGGAGATCGGACCGTGGGGCACGTTCTCAGCCGCGAACGGTTCGCGGACTTCGACCAATACCGTGAGCACCTGCGCTGTTGGGACACCGAGGCTGTCCAGCTCTCGCCCGGCACCCTGTCGATCGGCTGCGACTGCCTCGACGCCGGCGACGTGATCCTCATGCGCCTCAATTTCCAGCCGGCCGCGCTCTTCAAATCGGCGCGGGACCCGGGCTGGTACACATTCATTCTCGACTCCTCCCCCAAGCGCTGGTGCGGCATCGACGTGCCGGCCAAGTCGTTCCGCACGATCGCGCCGCAGCGGGAAACCAATGTGGTCTCGCACCACCCCTGGGATTCGCTATGCATCACCGTGCAGCGCGATACCATGGCGGCGTGGGGATCACCCCTGTCCGATCTTGCCGACTGGACCCCCGCGCCCGAGCAGAGCATCTTTGCATCGGACCGTCTCGCGATCGAGGCTTTCAAGGCGTGGACGGACACCCTGTTTTCCACGCCGATGCCCTCGTGCTCCGAGGATGACGCCGCGCTATGGATCGCCGCGATCCGCGAGCGCGTGCGCCAGCACCTGCTGGCCGTGCTCGGCCGCAAGGAGAGTCCCAAGCCCCTGTCGGCGGTGCACCGTGTCGCCCGCTACGACCTGGCGCTGGCCGCCTTGCGCCGGATCGACCCCCATATCGAAGGCCGCGTCACGGTCAGGGGCCTGGCGCAGGGCCTGGGCGTGAGCGCACGGGCCCTGGAGTACGCTTTCCTGGCCGTCATCGGCGTCAGCCCGGCGCGATACCTGCTGGCCGAGCGGCTGAACCGCGCGCGCCACCAGCTGCGGGTCCGCGGGCCTGCGGGGGGATCAGTCACAGCCGTCGCCTTCGACCACCAGTTCGACAACCTCAGCCGTTTCGCCCAACAATACGCCCGCCTGTTCGGCGAACGCCCCTCCGAGACGTTGCGCTCCGCCCGCGACGCCTTCCATCAGGCCTAGACCCACCGGCTGCAGTATCGCGGCGCGGTTCGGAAATCGGATAGAGCGCGGCGGCAAGTTCGCCAAAGATCAAGGACCGGGTCACGCTGACGTTCGTCGCCGTCGTGGCGCGGCGCGGACAGGTGCGGGTGATCAAGGTGAGGCTCGGCTTCGGGACACGCTCCATGGCCGACACGCCGCTCGAAGGCATCGTACGCTGGGCGAGCCAGCACGGCTTCCAGTGCCTCGAGGTGGCGGCGCACGTGATGCGCGGCATGATGGATGACATGGACGATCTGCCGGCAGGCGCGGACTCCGGTGGCTACGGCGGCATGGGCCAGCTCGAGATCGTGGGCCTCACGGGCGAGCGCGTGAGCGCGCTCAAGCAGCTCCTGGCCGAAACCGGCGTGGGGATCAGCGCCATCGCCTACTATCCCAACCTGCTTCATCCCACGATGGGCCCGCCGGCGAAGGAGTGCGCCTTCCAGGTGATCGATGCGGCCGCGATGCTGGGCTGCAACTGGACGACGCAGGTGGGACGCGACCCGCGGCTCGATGTCGCCGACAACCTCGACCTGTTCGAGGCGGTCTGGCCGGAGGTCGTCGACTACGCCGAGCGCAAGTCGGTGAAGATCGCGATCGACAACGGGCCGCATCTCGACATGGCGCTGGCATGGCCGGCAGGCTTCAATGTCGCTACCACCCCCGCCGTGTGGCGGCGCATCTTCGAGATCTGCCCGCAGCGCAATTTCGGCCTGCACCTGGACACCTGGCATTTCGTCTACCAGCGGATCGATCCGGAATACGCCATCGAGAGCTTCGGCGACCGGATCATCAGCGTGCGCGCCAGCGACGGGCGCTGGAACCAGGCGGTGGCCAACGAGGTCGGGACCGTCGCGGTGCTGCCCCACCTGCTGGTGCAGCAGCGCGTCATCGGCACCGGCGATCTCAACCTGGGAAACCTGTTCGGCGCGCTATGGCGGGTCGGCTTCAACGGCGACGTGATCATCGAGCATCGCGAGCCGTCCGGGACGTTCCGCGGCGCCGAAGGGGCGCGCAAGGCCCTGGTCGTGGGCAAGCGCCTGATCGGGCCGTATCTTATCTGAGGATGGACACCCTCGCCGCCCCCGGGCGCGAGGCATGGGGGAGATCATGCACGCATCGCAGCCCGCCCGGTTCGGGTTTCGGTTAGCCGTTCTCGTGGATCATGGTGAAACTGGCGCCCGCATGGCCAGACGGAGTGAAGGATGAGGGGGATTACCAGAGCCCTGCTGTGCGCCTTGGTGCTCACGGCACCCTTTGCGCCATTGCCCGCGTCGGCGCAGGCGCCAGCTCCGGCACCGACGGCGCCGGCGCCGGCGCCGCAAAAGCCCCTCTACAAGCCGGAGGAGCTCGACCAGATGCTGGCGCCCATCGCGCTGTATCCGGATTCGCTGCTGGCCCAGGTCCTGATGGCGGCGACCTATCCGCTGGAGGTGGTCGAGGCGTCGCGCTGGTCGAAGGCGAACCCCAATCTCAAGGGCGACGCGGCGGTACAGGCCGTGCAGGACAAGACCTGGGATGTCAGCGTGAAGTCGCTGGCCGCGTTTCCCCAGGTGCTCGCCACGATGAACGACAAGCTCGACTGGACCCAGAAGCTGGGCGACGCCATGCTGTCGCAGGAGAAGGACGTGGCGGCTTCGATCCAGCGGCTGCGGAAGCTTTCCTACGATGCCGGCCGGCTGAAGACGGGCGACCAGCAGAAGGTCACTGTCCAGCCAGCCCCGGCTCAGACGCCCAGCGCACCCCAGACGATCGTCATCGAGCCGGCCTCGCCGCAGGCTATCTATGTGCCCGCCTATGAGCCGTCATGGGCCTACGGTTCCTGGCCGTATCCGGCGTACCCGCCCTACTCCTATCCACCGCCGGTCGGGTATGGCTACGGCGCGCCCCTGCTGACTGGCTTCATGTGGGGTGTCGGGGCCGCCGCCGCAGGCGCGATGTTCTCCAGCTGGAACTGGGGCGGCGGCGACGTGAACGTCAATGTCAACCGGGCCGCCTACGTCGACCGTAACTTCAACGGCAACAGGTACCAAAACGGCAAATGGAGCCACCAGCCCGACCATCGCCGCGGCGTCGCCTACAGGGACGCCGGCAGTCGAAGCCGGTACGGCGCATCCGTTCCCGGCGCCGATGGCCGCCGCGATTTCCGCGGCAAGGACATCGCGGGACGTCCGGGCGGGCCGGGTGCCGTCGGCCAGCGACCTGGTGGACCTGGTGGCATCGGTCAAGGACAGCGGCCGGGAGGCGTCGGTCAGGGGCAGCGGCCCGGCGGCGTCGGCCAAGGGCAGCGGCCAGGAGGCGTCGGTCAGGGACAGCGGCCGGGTGGCGTCGGCCAGGGACAGCGGCCGGCCGCCCGGCAGAGTCCGCAGGGCGGCGCGTTCGGCGGCATCGACCGCGGCGGCCAGCGCGTCAATCGAGACGCGGCCCGGGGACGGGCGAGCGGCGGGTACCGTGGCGGTGGCGGCGCGCGCGGCGGCGGCGGACGTGGTGGCGGTGGACGTGGCGGTGGAGGTCGGCGATGAAGCTGGGGTCACCAATGAGCTTGCGCTACATCCTGCTGGCACTGTGTTGCGTCGTGGTCATGGGCGCGGTCCCGTCCATGGCGCAGCAGAAGCCGGCGCCCAAGCCGCAACCCGCCGCTGCCGCGCCGCCTGCCGGCCAGCAGGCCTTCGCGACGCCCCAGGCGGCGTTCGACGCCTTCGTCGCCGCCGCGCGCAGCGCCGACCCCGCGCAGTGGCAGAAGGTGCTCGGCGCGAGCTACAAGGATCTCATCCCTGACGACATCGAGGACGTCGAGCAGGTGCGCAAGATGTTCCTCGAAGCCTACGCCGCCGGCAACAAGATCAACATGGACGGCGATTCCAAGGCCATCCTCGAGGTCGGCACCCACGGCTGGACGATGCCGATTCCCCTGGTCAAGGGCGGCGACGGCTGGCGCTTCGACATCGTGGCCGGGGCCGACGAGATCGGCAACCGGGAGCTCGGCCGCAACGAGCTCGCCGTCATCCAGGTGCTGCTGGCGATCGTCGACGCGCAGCAGGAATACGCCGAGGCCGATCCCATGAAGACCGGCACGGGTCAGTACGCGCGCCGCCTGCTGAGCTCGCCGGGCAAGAAGGATGGTCTCTACTGGCCCTCGCAGCCGGGTGAGCCCGAGAGCCCGCTCGGCGATCTGATCGCCCACGCCCAGGCTGCCGGCGCCACCGAGGGCTCGGGGTATCACGGGTACCACTATCGCCTGCTCTACGCGCAAGGGCCCGACGCCAAGGGTGGCGCCCGCGACTACATCGTGAACGGCCGGATGATCGGCGGCTTCGCGGTGGTCGCGTGGCCCATCACCTACGGCATCACGGGCAACATGACCTTCATCGTGAGCCAGGACGGCGAGGTCTTCGAGAAGGACCTCGGAGCCAACACGGCGGTTGCAGTGGGCCAGATCAAGACCTTCAACCCGGACAAGACCTGGAAGAAATCCGACACCACGCCCTGAGATCGATTGCTGCCGCGGGCGCGCCACGACCCTGGCGCGCTCCCGGCAATCCTCATTGCGGCGTGATGCCGAGCTGCTTCACGACATCGATCCACACCGGACTCTCGTCCTTGAGGATTCGCGCGAAGGCCTGGCGGCCGGATGCCGCGTTGTCGATGCCGAAGGTGTCGAGCATCTCGCGGATCCGGGGTGTCTGCCCCGCCTCGACCATCAGCGCCGACAGCCGTTCGACAATCTCATCGGGAATGCCGGCCGGCCCCAGCAGGCCGGCCCAGCCGCGGATCTGGAACGCCTTGGCGGTCACCCCCTGCTCCAGGAACGTGGCCACGTCCGGCAGCTTCTTCATGCGCGTCTTCTGCGGCACGGCGATGGCACGGCCTGTTCCGGACGCAAGGACGCTGGCGGCGGCCTGATAGCTGCCGCTGGCGGCATGAAGCGCGCCCGATGCGAAGTCCTGCCACATCGGCGCTTCGCCGCGATAGTGCACGGCCTCCATGTTGAGCCCGAATGCCTTGTTCAGTTCGGCGATGACAATGTGCCCATAGGATCCGAGCGAGTAGCTGCCGACGCTGACCTTGTTGTTCCGCGCCCAGGCGGCGAACTCCTTGATGTTGGTCGCCGGCACGGAGCGATGCACCACGAAGGGCAGATGGCCGGCTTCCGCGAAGGCGATATAGACGAAGTCCTTCTCGGGGTCGTAGGGCAGGCTCTTGAACAGCACCCGGTTCATCACCATCGTCGTGGTGATGGTGAACAGCAGCGTGTAGCCGTCGGCCGGCGACTTGCTCACCATCTCGGCAGCGATGATACCGCTGGCGCCCGCCTTGTTCTCCACCACCACCGGCTGACCGATCTTCTGCGCGATGTGCTCGGCGTAGGCACGGGCGAACACGTCGGTCAAGCCACCGGCGGGCGCGCTTACGACGAGGCGGACCGGCTTGGCTGGCCAAGCCTGCGCCCGCGCCATCGCGCCCGGCAGGATCGGCACGATTGCGGCGGCGCCCGCAATCGCCATGCCTCGACGTATCAAGATACGCCGTGTAGTGCTCTGCCTCATCGCGCTGACCCCCTTACGACTTGCTCTTTTGTTAGGGGACTATTTGTCTGCCACCGCCCGGTGACAAGCGATGAAGCGCCCGAATGTCTCGCGAGCCGGAACTGTCTGCGATGAGCGCGCTTCCTCGGAAATCCGAACCGTCATCCCGAAGCGTAGCGAGGGATCTCCCGCGGAGGACGCACGGTGCGCCATTCGCGGGAGATCCCTCGCTGCGCTCGGGATGACAGTAAGTCGTGATGACGGCGAAGATGTGAGCGCCGCGCGTTCAGGCGGGGAATTGCGCGCCGGGCGTGGAACGCGAGATCGCCGTCTCGTCCGGCGACATGTCGGCCGGCACGTTGCCGAACAACGGCGTGCTGAGATAGCGCTCGCCGGTGTCCGGCATCATGCACAGGATGGTCGCGTTCCGTGGCGCATCGGCGCAGACGCGAAGCGCGCCGGCAAAGGTCGCGCCGGCGGTGATGCCGACGAAAATGCCTTCCTTGCTGGCGAGGTCGGCAGCGCAACGCAACGCCTCGGTGCCGGAAACGGCGATCACGCGGCTGATCGTTCCCGATGCCACGGCGTCAGCCGTCAGCTTCGGGATGAAGTCCGGCGTCCAGCCCTGCATAGGGTGCGGCTTGAAGGCAGGATGAGGCGCAGCCGCCGACCCGTCGGGATGGCGGCTCTGCTCGGCGCCACTGGCCAGCAGCTGTGCATCCTCGGGCTCGCACACGACGATCTTCGTGTCGGGCCTCTCCTTGGCCAGCACCCGTGAGACGCCCTTCAGTGTCCCGCCGGTGCCGTATCCCGTCACCCAGTAGTCGAGCCTCTCGCCCTTGAAGTCCTCGACGATCTCGCGCGCCGTCGTGCGGGAATGCATGTCGGCATTGGCCTCGTTCTCGAACTGGCGCGTCAGGAACCAGCCATGCGCGCTTGCCAGCTCGGCGGCCTTGGTCACCATGGCGACGGCACGGCCGGCCGCCGGCGTGAGCACGACCTTGGCCCCCAGGAAGCGCATCAGCTTGCGCCGCTCGACACTGAACTGCTCGGCCATCGTCACGACCAGCGGATACCCCTTCTGGGCGCAGACCATCGCCAGGCCGATCCCGGTGTTGCCGCTGGTCGCCTCGATCACGGTCTGCCCGGGCTTGAGCTGACCGGACCGCTCGGCGGCTTCGATCACCCCCAGTGCCAGACGGTCCTTCACGGATCCCAGGGGATTGAATGCCTCGACCTTCGCGAACAGATTGACGCCCGCGGGCGCCAGGTTGTTGATCCGCACAACCGGTGTGTTGCCGATCGTCTCGAGAATGCTACCGAACTTGCTCATCGTTGCCCCCCAACTGCAAACGCCAATCGTCTTGTCAGAGCACGGTCCGGGCGCCGCGGCCATGCCCTGCTCTGCTAGAACGGAAATGCGCTCATGTGCTCCACACGTGCAACATGCGCCTTGATCGCGCTTGCCACCGCCTCGGCATGTGTCGTGATCGCGAAATGCGACGCGCCGGCAAGCGCGGCGGATGACGCCTTGTCCATGTGCTGCGCCAGCAGCAGGTTCGCGCGCTGCGCGGCAGGATGGCTGTCGGCCCCCCACATGACAAGGGCCGGCGTGGCGATGGCCGCCAGGGACGCCGGTGTCAGCGGAAAGCCGTATGCGCTGGCCCAGTCCAGGATGTTGACCGCCGTCGTCTCGACGGCATAGGCGCGCACGCGCTGCGGCCAGGCGGCGAAGCAGCCCGCGCCGCCGTAGAAGTCGACCATCGCTTCGATCGCCGTCGCCCGGCCGGCGCGAAAAGCTGCGAAATAGCCGTCCGTCATGTCGCGGAAGGCACGGTAGTGCTGCAGCTCGCCCGTCGTGCGCAGCAGCTCCGCCGCCGGCGCCTCGATGACCGTCAGGCTCAGCAGCGGCACAAGGTTCCTGAGCGCGACGACAACCGCGGCCAGCCCGCCGAACGAATGACCGACGAGATGCACCGGGCTGCCGGCACGGCGAATGACCGCTTCGATGACCTCGGCCTCGTGCGCGATATCGGCATCGAGCGCCGTGCGGCGCTCAGCGGTCCGGCCGTAGCCCAGCAGGCTCGTCGTCACGCAGCGGAAGCTGTTGCCCCACTGCGCGACGACAGGCCGCCATGCGGCGCCGGTGCTGCACGACCCCGGCACCAGGACAATCGTCGGGCCGCGCCCTTCCTCGTGGTAGTCGATGGTGCCCTGCACGTCATCGATCATGGGTTCCCTCCGGCCGGTCGGCGGCGCGACGCGATGGCAGGCCGTCAATGCCGGGTGATGACGACCTCCAGATACTCGCTGGGCACGACCATGGTGCCGTCCCCCGAGCGGTTGAACTGCCCGATCAGCGCCACGAGGTCACGTTCCAGGGCCGCCTGCGCCGGCGGCTCGAGCGCCGCGAATGTCTTGAGGACCGGCCCGTAGTAGCTCCTGAACACATCGAGCCAGTGCTCGGCGGAGCGGTACCGGAACACGAAGTTTTGCGGCGTCGCCTTGATCGAGGTCCGGGGGAACAGCTCGGCCAGCCGCGCCGGCGTGCCCCACAGCGCCGGCGACTTGACGCCCGGCGGCGGCGGCATGTGCTTGCCGATGGTCTTGAACAGCTGGCCGATGAACCCGTCCGGCGTCCAGTTGGCCAGGCCGATCTTGCCGCCCGGCCTGCAGACGCGGACCATCTCGGCGGCGGCGCGCTCCTGATCGGCCGTGAACATCACGCCAAAGGTGGAGACCACCACGTCGAAGCTGCCATCCGCGAACGGCAGCTTTTCAGCATCCGCCTCGCGGAACGAAAGGTCGAAGCGCTCGGCCTCGGCGCGCTGGCGGGCGCGATCGAGCAAGGCCGGCACGTAGTCGGTGGCGACCACATCGCACCAGCGGCGGGCCGCCGCGAGGCTGACATTGCCATTGCCGGCGGCGACGTCGAGCACCTTCTGGCCGGCACGGACGTCAAGCGCCTCGCACAGCGTCTCGCCCACGATCTGCAACGTCGCGCCGACGATCGCATAGTCACCGGATGACCAGGCGCCCTGCTGGCGCGCTTTCACTGCCGTCAGATCGACCGTAGCCGACGCGGGACCTTGGTTTGTTGCTATGGCCGTCGTAACCATGATCGCCTCTCCATTCGTGATGTCGTTCCTGCTATAATGTTGCCTGCCCGTGCGAGGACGTTGGCCGGATCTGACGCTGCAGGTGCGTCATGACCTCAGTCTCGAGCGTAGCGGGCTCCCGTGGAGGTGAGCGTGGAAGGCGGCGTGGAAGTGCCCGTGGATTCTTCTGAGACGCGCCGCAGCGATGACGCCGCGCTACGGGTGCGCCTGCTCGGCCCCCTGTCGATCACCCGCGGCGGCGCCATGCTGGCGCTGCCGGCGTCGCGCAAGGCGCGCGGATTGTTCGGCTATCTGACGCTGGCGCCGCGGGCGGCCGCGCGCAGCCAGCTCTGCGAGCTGCTGTGGGATGTGCCCAACGACCCGCGCGGCGAGCTCCGCTGGTGCCTGAGCAAGATCCGGGGCCTGGTCGATGCGCCGGACCGCCGCCGGGTCGATGCCCGCGCCGACACCATCCGGCTCGACCTGACGGACTGCTTCGTCGATGCCATCGAGATCATGCGCGCGCTCCAGGACGGTATCGAGACGCTGCCGCCGGCACGCCTGCGCATGCTGGCGGCGCTGTTCGCAGGTGACTTCCTCGAAGGCATGGAGATCGACCGCAGCCCGGTGTTCAGCAGCTGGCTCACGGCGCAGCGCCGTCGTTTCCGTGACGGCCATGCGGCCGTCCTGGAGCAGCTCGTCAAGAGCGTCCCCGACGATGAGGCCTTCGACCATCTCGGCACCTGGCTGCAGATCGCGCCATTCGAACGGCGCGTGCACGAGGCGCTTCTGGATGCCCTGGCCCGCTGCGGCCGGCTGCGCGAGGCGGAGGAGCATCTGGCGGCGTCTGCCCGGCTGTTCGAGGCCGAGGGCCTCGATCACGCGCCGATCCGCGACGCCTGGCGCGCGGCCCGGGCAAAGACCGACGGCGCAGCGGCGGCGCGGCCGCTCGTCGTTGCCGCAGCGTCCGCCGCCAGCAGCGTCGCCGAGGGCGGCAGCCCGCTGGCGGCGCGGCGCGCATCCATCGCGGTGATGCCGTTTGCCGACCAGACCGGCGGCGCGGCCGTGCCCGGAGGGCCCGGTGACGGGCTGGCCTACGACGTGATCACGCGGCTTGCCAAGCTGCGCAGCTTGTTCGTCATCGCGCAGGGGACCGTCTTCGCGCTGCGGGACCGGAACATAGCCCCGCATGATGCCGGCCGGATGCTGGGCGTCGACTACATCGTCAGCGGCTCGCTGCGGCGACAGGGCAAGCGCGTCACGGTGATGGTGGAGCTGGCCGAAACGCAGACCGCGCGCATCGTCTGGGCGGAGGTCTTCGACCGCACGGTGGACGACGCCCTGCTCGTCTTCGACGACATCGGCAACAGCATCGTTGCGTCCATCGCCCATGAGGTCGAGGCCATCGAGCGCAACCGCGCCATCCTGCGGCCGCCCAACTCGCTGGACGCCTGGGAAGCGCATCACCGCGGCCTGTGGCACATGTACCGGTTCAACCAGGTCGACAACGTCCAGGCCCAGCACTTCTTCGAGACAGCCGTGCGCCTCGACCCAACCTTCGCGCGCGCCCATGCCGGCCTGTCCTTCACGCATTTTCAGAACGCATTCCAGGGCTGGGCGGACCGCCGCCGGGAAATCGATCGCGCGATCGACACCGCCGGGCAGAGCCTCATGGCCGATGACCGCGATCCGGCGGCGCATTGGGCCATGGGACGCGCGTTGTGGCTGCGCGGCCGCCACGACCAGTCCTTCGTCGAGCTGGAAACCGCGATCGACCTGAGCCCGAACTTCGCGCTTGGTCACTACACGCTGGCGTTCGTGCATGCGCAGACCGGCGATCCCGACGCCGCGATCAACTACGCTGATCATTCGCGCCAGCTGAGCCCGTTCGATCCGCTCCTGTTCGGCATGCTGGGCTCGCGCGCCATGGCGCTGGTGCGCCTCAACCGCTTTGCCGAAGCCGCCGACTGGGGCGTCAAGGCCACCGCCCGTCCCAACGCACATGCGCATATCCTGGCGATCGCCGCCTACTGCCTGGCGCTGGCCGGCCGGCTCGACGAGGCACGCACCTATATGGCAGCTATCCGCAAGATGGTGCCGGACTATCGCGTCGATGACTTCCTGACGGCCATGCAGTTCGCGCCGGACGATGCCGCGTTGTTCCGGGAGGGCGAAAAGCGCATCGGGTTGGGTTGAGGATACCCGCGCCACTAGTAGCTATCGGTAGGAGGCGAGTTGTGCCTGTCATCCCGAGCGCAGCGAGGGATCTCCCGCGTGTGGCGCACTGTGCGTCACACGCGGGAGATCCCTCGCTGCGCTCGGGATGACAGATATATCAGCGACCTGCGATTTCCAGCACTTCAGATTAGTTTCGAGAAACCACGACCGAGGAGACATGCCGTGAGCGGTACGATGAGCCTGTCGCAGCGCGCTGATGCGCTGGAATCCAAGATGGCACGGGACCTCGACTACATCGTCATCAAGTCGCGCCTCTACAGCATGGCGGACGGCGATATGAGCCCGCCACCGAATGCGGGCGCGCTGATGAAGGAAAACCCGAAGGCACGCGTCCTGATGGGCGACGACCCGCGCCTGCCGGCAATGCCGGAGAAGCCGTCCCTCATGGATTTCTTCAGGCTTCGCTTCGGCCCATGCATGCACCTCCTGCAAAGCGCCAGGCACGCGGTCAAGGCCGGCTTGCCCGAGAACATGGTGCTCGCCTGCCTGCTGCACGATATCTCGACGATCGGCTTCATCCGGGGTGACCACGGATATTGGGGGGCGCAGCTGGTCGAGCCGTACGTCGACGAGGAAGTGACCTGGGCGATCCGCGCCCACCAGGTGCTGCGGTTCTATCCCGACGAATCGGTCGGCTACGAGTATCCGCAAGCGTACATCACCGCGTTCGGCCCCGACTACCATCCCGATCCCTACGTCGAGGAGGACTACAAGCGGATGCGGGCCCACAAATGGTACATGTCGGGCCGGCAGATCACCGTGCACGACATCTACTCGTTCGACCCCAACCTGCATGTCGAGCTCGACGAGTTCACCGACGTCATAGGCCGCAACTTCCGCCAGCCCGAACAGGGCCTCGGCTTCGACAACAGCCCGGTCGCGCACATGTGGCGGGCGATGATCCGCCCGGCAAAGTACCTGTAGCGTCATCGCTTCGTATCGAGTGGCGGCCGGCATCGAGCGCCACAGCTGACGCCAGTCGCGCACTTATGGCGCGACACCATTGTCCTGAGGGCGCCCCCGGATACTCTCCGGCGCATCGGGCATGTAGGGCGTCAGGTCGATCCCAGGATAGCGAGCGGCGACGTCGCGCAGCGTCTGATCGGTCCAGTAATCGCTGCCGGGTGGTGGCCAACCGAAGAGGTCGCGCTGTCGCGGCGTCATGCGCACCATCGCCTCGGTCATGCCGGGCTGCCGCGCGTGGTGCGCCCACGACATCTTGCCCTGCCAGCGCCAACCCCGCTGCTGAAGGTCGACCAGCAAGGCGAACCGCCCCCTGCCGGGCGACGTGAAATCCGAGGCGCGATGCAGCACGTCGGTGCGGTAGATCAGCAGGCTCCCAGCCGGGCCGGTTGCCGCCGTCTCGTGCTCGAAGAGCGCGCCCATCGGCAGCTCCAAAGGCACCAGCGGGATCTCGAGCGATTTGTCGAGCGGGATCAGCTTGGTTGGCGCATCGTGCTCGCTGACGTCGGACAGCAGAATGAAGGTGGTCATCTGCCTGTGCCGGCCATCCAGCGAGGGCACGACCAGCGTGTGGTTGCCATAGTCGCGATGGTGCGGCTGCTCGTAATCGACGGCACCGCTGTACTTGGCCCACAGCTCGATCTTGTAGATTTCCAGATCCTTCGTGTCGAGGAAGCGCTCGGCGGCGTCGATCAGCTCTGGCAATACGGGCAGACGCGAGAGCGCCCAGTCGATGTACGGCCAGTAGCGTATGCCGGCGAGCTTGGTCGAGAGCTGCGGGTACTTCGATGGATCGGCGAAATACGCGGCGGGCCTGGGATAGAGCCGCCACATCGCGTCCTGTGCTGCCTTCAGCGTATCGGGGTCGAGAAAGCCCTCGACCAATGTGAAGCCCTGAGTGCGCACCTCGTCGAGAGCACGGTCGGACACCCGCATGGCCGAAGCCCTCAGCCGGACGACGGTCGGCGCGTCGTCGACGCCGATGGCAACCCCCAAACCCTCAGATCGCAGACCGACGCCAAGTTCGGTTGCCCTGCCTGGCCTTGAAAGAACCGGAGCATCCGCATCGTTCCTTCTCCTGCCGAGATGGAGTCTGCCGTTCAACGGAACAGTACCACTGTTTGGGCAGCATCGTGTCGGCCGCGCGAACAGGCCTTCCGGGGATCTCAGGCTGCCGAGGCACCGCGACTATTCGAACACCGTGCAACGGAATTCCTCGTGCGACCGGTGATCACAAGCAGACCCTGGTCAGCAAACCGGCGTCTACTGTCAGGATTGCTCGCGCCGGACAAGACATCGCCTTGCCCGAGGGTCAGCGGTAGCAACGTATCACCAGCGCTTACCAGCAGCGCGAGCCCGGGTAGCCGTCACCTCGTCATGCCGCTGCCAGCGGAGGTGCTGCCATGGCTCTCAACCTTGCCCATCCGGTTGGACTTCGAAACCGGACGACAAACGTCAAGAACGACGCTGTCGACCAGAAGCTGGTGATCGACCTGCTGTCGAAGATCGGCGACAAATGCGGCGGCAAGCACGATCGGTGGGCAGGAAAGCCGCCTGCTGCCGGGCCGAACGGCAGTTGTCCCAAGGAGCTCGCGGACGCGATCTGGGACTTCCAGGTGAACTGGCAGGGCCGCGGCCTGATCAAGCATCCCGACGGCGTCGCCGACCCGGGCGGGCGCACGATCAACCACATGATCGCGCTGACGCGGCCTGTGTGCGGGCCCAAGATCGACAAGGAGCTGAAGGATACCCATACGAAGATCCAGACCGACTTCGCGAAGCTGTCGCGCGCGCAGAAGGACGCGGCATGCATGCGGATTCTCATTCCATTGCTGCCCTCGAAGGAAGCGCCCGCCACCTTCGAGCAGATCATGGCCGATCCGAAGAAGCTGCTGTCGCTGGCGGGCGTGAAGCCGGACATCGACGGCTGGGATATCCTGCCCCTGTTCCTGGGGACCTCCGAGTGGCTGCGTTCACCGAAGGTGCTGCATCAGCCCTGCGCGGTGCCGTCGACGATCAACCCGAACGCCAAGACCCACAAGGAGAAGGAAAAGGCGCATGAAGACGAATGCACCTGCTCGGATACTGTCGAGGTCGACGGGAAATGCTGGCTGAACGGCACTGTCAACTGGGGCACGTTCGGAATCATGGTCAAGCTGTGCGCCGTCGAGTTCGTTCCCTCGATCTTTCAATCCGCCGTCCTGCTGTACGCCGAGACCCTGTGCCGCGGGTACAAGCAGTTCATCAACAAGGAAGATCCGACACTGCCGATCGAGTGGATCCGCGCGACATTCAACGGCGGCGCCGGCGCAGCGCCGAAAATCGCCGGGAATCGACCGAATTGCCCCTGCCTTTGCAAGCTGAAGGGCGATATCGTGGATTGGGACTATGTCTGGGAGCCGGTGAAGCCTCGACGTGCCGCGAAGCTTCCGAAGGTCAAATGATGTCGCGCCGATGACGGTCGCAATCGAGCGACATCGACCATCACGCGCCTTGACGTCGATCAAGCCGGCTCGCTGGTGGATGTGCTCGATTCCTCCCGAAGGAGCGCGACATGACGAACACCATGAAGGCAGCTGTCGTTCACACGCTCGGCTCGCCGCTCGTGATCGAGAACGTGCCGGTCCCGGAGCCGGGGCCAGAGCAGATTCTCGTCCGCATCGCGGCGACGGGCGTCTGCCACACCGACCTCCATGCCGTGAAGGGCGATTGGCCCGTGCGCCCGGCGGTGCCTTTCATTCCCGGTCATGAGGGCGTGGGCACGGTTGCCGCCGTCGGCCGGTCGGTGAAGCGCGTCAAGGAGGGCGATCGCGTCGGCATCCCGTGGCTGCACACCGCCTGCGGCTACTGCCCGCATTGCCGGACGGGCTGGGAAACCCTGTGCGCGGCGCAGAAGAACACGGGCTATTCGATCAACGGCAGCTTCGCGGAATATGCCCTGGCCGATCCCAATTATGTCGGCCGGTTGCCGGCGGCGCTGGACTGGGGACCGGCGGCACCGGTGCTTTGCGCCGGCGTCACCGTCTACAAGGGCCTGAAGGAGACCGAGGTGAAGCCCGGCGAATGGATCGCCATTTCGGGTATCGGCGGCCTCGGCCATATGGCCGTGCAATACGCCAAGGCGATGGGCATGCACGTCGCCGCCATCGATGTCCATGCCGACAAGCTGGCGCTGGCGACGACGCTGGGCGCCGAGATCGCCGTCAACGCCCGCGAGACGAACCCGGCCACGGAGTTGCAGGCCCGCCTCGGCGGCGTCCATGGCGTTCTGGTCACCGCCGTCTCGCCGACCGCCTTCGAGCAAGCCTTCGGCGTTCTGCGGTCGCACGGCACGATGGCGCTGGTCGGCCTGCCGGCAGGCTCGTTCGCCCTGCCGATCTTCGACACCGTGCTCAAGCGCATCACGGTGCGCGGCTCGATCGTCGGCACGCGACAGGATCTGGAGGAGGCCCTCGATTTCGCCGGCCGCGGCCTGGTAGAGGCCCATTTCTCGTGGGACAGCCTCGAGAACATCAACGCCATCTTCGGCCGCATGGAGCAAGGCGGCATCGACGGCCGCATCGTGCTGCGGATGCAATAGCCGCCGGCGCCGTGCACGAGTAAAATCCCGGCCCTGCGCCGGGATTTTCGTCTGTTTGGCATGCCGCCCTGCGACATCGGGACTGCGACCCTGCGACTGCGCATTTTATGTGCAGACTGCCTATGACCTGCTATCAAGCGCGCCACACTTCGAGGAGAGCCATGGTGACAGTCGGCGTCGATGAGAAACTTGAACCGATCCTGAGCGAAGTCCTTCGACGCAATGCCGGCGAGCTGGAGTTCCATCAAGCTGTCAGGGAAGTCCTGGAAAGCCTGGGGCGCGTGGTCGCCAAGCATCCGAACTACGCTGACAACGCCCTGATCGAGCGGATCTGCGAGCCCGAGCGCCAGATCATCTTCCGGGTTCCCTGGGTCGACGATCACGGCAAGGTGCAGATCAATCGTGGGTTTCGCGTGCAGTTCAACTCCGCGCTCGGCCCCTACAAAGGCGGCCTCCGCTTCCACCCGTCGGTGAACGTCAGCATCATCAAGTTCCTGGGCTTCGAGCAGACCTTCAAGAACGCCCTGACCGGCATGCCGATCGGCGGCGGCAAAGGCGGCTCCGACTTCAATCCGCGCGGCCGCTCCGACGCCGAGATCATGCGGTTCTGCCAGTCGTTCATGACCGAGCTCTATCGCCATCTCGGCGAATATACCGACGTTCCCGCCGGCGACATCGGCGTCGGTGGACGCGAGATCGGCTACATGTTCGGCCAGTACAAGCGCCTCACCAACCGCTACGAGGCGGGCGTGCTCACCGGCAAGGCCCTCTTCTACGGCGGCTCGCGCGCCCGCACGGAAGCCACCGGCTACGGCGCGACCTATTTCGTGGAGCGGATGCTGGCCACCAAGGGCCATACATTCGAGGGCAAGAAGACCGTGGTGTCGGGCTCGGGCAACGTCGCCATCTACACCATGGAGAAGATCATCGAGTTCGGCGGCAAGATCATCGCGTGCTCGGATTCCAACGGCTACGTCGTCGACGAGTCCGGCATCGACCTCGACCTCGTGAAGGAGATCAAGGAAGTCCGCCGCCAGCGGATCTCGGAATATGCCCGTTGCAAGGGCGCCGGCAGCCATTACGTCGACGGCGGCTCGGTCTGGAGCGTACCCTGCGACGTCGCCATGCCGTCGGCGACGCAGAACGAGCTCACCGGCAAGGACGCCAAGACACTGGTGAAGAACGGCGTGATCGCGGTCGGCGAAGGCGCCAACATGCCCTCCACGCCCGACGCCGTGCGCTTCTTCCAGGAAGCCGGCGTGCTGTTCGGTCCGGGCAAGGCAGCGAACGCCGGCGGCGTCGCCACCTCGGCGCTGGAGATGCAGCAGAACGCATCGCGCGACAGCTGGACGTTCGAACGGACCGAAGCGCGCCTGGCCGAGATCATGCGCAACATCCACGACCGCTGCGCTGAAACCGCCGATGAGTACGGCGCGCCGGGGGACTACGTTCTGGGTGCCAACATCGCCGGCTTCGTGCGCGTCGCCGAGGCCATGGACACGCTGGGCATCATCTGAGGCAAGCGCCGAACCAGCGGCGCCGGCGCGCCGTTGGTCGCCTCCTGTCATCCCGAGCGTAGCGAGGGATCTCCCGCGAATGGCGCACCGTGCGCCTTGCCGCAGGAGATCCCTCGCTGGCGCTCGGGATGACAGCGAGGGCATATGCGAATGCCCCGCCCCTCCGGGGGAAGATTAAAATCACACGCTCCTCGGGATGACGGCAAAGGTGGCGGCCTCACGCGAGCGTCGTGAAGGCCCGGCTGAAAAAATCGGTTGCGCCGAAATTGCCCGACTTCAGCGCCACATGCATGCCTTTCTCCCCCGCGACCGGGGAATGCGCATGGCACCAGGGCACGCCGGGATCGATCTGCCGGCCGATCTGCAGGCGCGTGACGTTCAGGGCACCGATGCAGGCACCGGAAGTCTCGCCGCCGGCCAGGATCAGCTGGCGTGCGCCCTGCGCAACCAGGCGGCATGCGATCCGCGCCAGGGCCTGCTCGATCAGCCCTCCCGCCCGCTGCGCACCCAGCCGCGATTGCACGGCCTGCACGTCGTCCGCCCTGGCGGTGCTGTAGACCAGCACCGCGCGGTGCGGCCCGGCCCGCCAGTGCCGCTCGGCCCATGCCGCGACCTCATCCGCCTGCGCCGCGAGCGCGTCGCCGCTGCCAGCGTCGAGCCGCAAGGGGTCGAGCGGCCACGCAGCCCCGCCACTGTGGATGAAGTGCGCCACCTGGGCGTTGGTCGCCGTCGAGCAGCTACCCGACACGATCGCCCGCCGCCCATCCGCCGGGGGTAAAAGCGCCGCCGTCGCCGACGGCGTGATGCCCCAGTTGCGCGGCAAGCCGATCGCCAGCCCCGATGCCGCGCATATCAGCGGCAGATCAGCCGCCGCAGCCCCCAGGCGCGTCAGGTCATCGTTGGTGACGGCATCGGCGATCGCCAGCGAGCAGCCCTGCGACTGCAGCTCGGCCATCCGTTCCCGAATCTGCCCGGCGCCGGCGGCCACATGCCGGAGATTGATGAGACCGACCCGGCGGCCTTTGCCGGCGGAAAGCTGACGCTCGAGCACCCGCACGAGGTTCGCGTCCGTCATGGGCGTCAACGGGTGGTCGCGCATGCTGCTGTCGTTCAGCAGCGAGTCGCCGACGAACAGATGCCCCTGGTAGACGGTTCGTCCGGTCTCCGGAAAGGCCGGCGTGACGATGCAGAACGCACACGCAAGCTCGTCCATCAATGCCTCGAGCACCGGCCCGATGTTGCCCTGCGGCGTGGAGTCGAAGGTCGAGCATACCTTGAAATAGATCTGACCGGCACCATGGCGGCGCAGCCAGCGGCACGCATCGACAGACTGAGCCACGGCATCGGACACCGCCGCCGTGCGCGATTTCAATGCGACGACGACGGCGTCGGCATCCGGGCGGCTGGTGTCGTCGGGGACACCGATGGTCTGAACCACCCGCATCCCGGCGCGCGCCAGGGTGTTGGCAAGATCGGTGGCTCCCGTGAAATCGTCAGCGATGCAGCCAAGCAGCAGCGAAGACATGACACCTCGACTGGCGCGCGTTGGGTTGGAAATGTGGCCCTTACCCGCAATGGACCGCGCTGGCGCACACGCTGTCATCCCGAGCGTAGCGAGGGATCTCCTGCGGCAAAACGCACGGTGCGCCATTCGCGGGGGATCCCTCTCCTGAGCCTGTCGAAGGGGCGCTCGGGATGACGGCAGGGGCGCTCAGGATGACAGCCGGGGGCGCCCGGGACGAATCCCGGGCGCCCTGCCAGCACGACGAAGCTTACGCCTTCACGGCAATGCCGGCGATCTCGACCAGGAGCCCCTCGCCCGCGAGGTCGGCGCGCACGGTGGCGCGTGCCGGAAAGTCTTTCTTGAAGAGCTCGATGTAGACCGCGTTCATGGCCGCGTAGTCCGCCAGATCCTGCAGATACACCGTCGTCGACACCACGTCGTCCAAGGTCATGCCGGCTTCGGCCAGGATCAGCTGCATCTTCTCGATGACGACCCGCGTCTGCGCCTTGGCGTCGCCAGGACCGATCGCCTTGCCGTCATTGTCCTGGGAGATCTGGCCCGAGATGAAAACCATGTTCCCAACCTGCGTGCCGAGCGAATACGGGCCACGCGGAATCCACGCCTTGGGCTGCAGAACCTTCTTCGACATCTTCCACTCCTCCTGATCGATCGCCGGGTGCGCCTGGCGCGCATCCGCGATGCCTGTGACACGGACTTCGGACGTTCGGGATCAGCCGCTCTTGCCTGCCGCCCGAGGGACCGATGTATTGGCCATGGCCTCCAGGACCGTGACCACGGCGCTCGAGTCGATCTGGCCGTTGCCCTGCGATTGGACGGCGCGCAGCATCTCGCGCGCGGCGCTCACGGTCGGCAGGGAGACACCGATCTTCTCCGCCAGCTTCAGCGCGCCGGTCAGATCCTTGTGCATGTTGTTGGTCGAGAAATGCGCCGGGAAGAAATTGTGCTGGATCATCCGCGGGCCGCGCGTGGCCATGGCGCCGGTCTGCGGCCCTGTCCCCGGCAGCGACGTGATGTCGATCACCAGCTGCGGGTCGATGCCCGCTTTCGCGGCCAGCACGAGCGATTCGGCCACGGCCTGGATCGCCACCCCCATGACCAGATTGGCGATCAGCTTGAGCGTCGTGCCCTGCCCGTTGTCGCCGACATGCAGGACCATGCTGCCCAGCAGCTTGAGGATCGGCTCGCAGGTCTTGAACGCTTCCGCCGGCCCTCCGACCATGATGCCCAGGCGACCATCGGCGGCGACCTTGGGGCCGCCCGACACCGGCGCGTCCAGCATCGCGACGCCCTTCGCTCTCGCGCGCTCGGCGATCGCGAGCGATGCCTCGGGCTCGATGCTGGCCGAATCGATCACGATCAGGCCCGGGCGTGCGCCGGAAAGCACGCCGTCGGCGCCGCATATCACGCTCTGCGACGCCGCTGCGTCCGTGACCATCGTGAACACGATGTCCGAGGCGCGCGCCACCTCGCCCGGCGAGGCGCCCCATTTGGCGCCCGCCTGCAGCAAGGGGGCGGCCTTGTCGCGGCTGCGGTTCCACACCGTCAGGCCATATCCCGCCGCGAGCAGGCGCTGCGACATGACCTGTCCCATGGTTCCCAGGCCGACAAATCCCAGTTTCTGCTTCATCGTTGCTCCTCGCGATTAGCTGCTGACATCCCCGATTGCCTGAATTGCGCGCTCACAGTGTTGGGGATGCAAACCTGTGCTGCATGGACGCGCGCTTCATGAGCCGACTCCCTGGGCATGGACACCCATCAGCTGCTGCTGCAGCGCGCGATCGGCGGCCAGCGCCGCCGCCGGCATCGTGCGCACGACGCAGCCGTTCACCATGACGGCGACGCTGTCGGCGACGTCGACCGCAAAGCGGAGGTTCTGCTCGACCAGCAGTATCGCCATCTCGGTCCTGGCAGCGAGCGAGCGCAAGGTGGCTGCCAGCTGCTCGACGATGATCGGGGCCAGCCCCTCGGTCGGCTCGTCCATGAGCAGCAGGCTGGGGTCGAGCAGCAGCGCCCGGCCGATGGCGAGCATCTGCTGCTCGCCTCCCGAAAGCTGCGTGCCGCCATTGTGGCGGCGCTGCTTCAGACGGGGAAACAGCTCGTAGATTCCGTCGGGCGTCCATTCGCCGCGCCGGAAGCGGTGCGCCAGGCGCAGGTGCTCATCCACCGTCAGCGAGCGCCAGACGCGGCGTCCCTGGGGCACGTAGGCGACGCCCCTGCGGGCAATCCGGTGCGGCGGCAGCCCGCGTATCTCCTCGCCGAACAGACGGATGCTTCCGCTCGACGGCACCATCCCGGTGACGGCGTTGCACAGCGACGTCTTGCCCATCCCGTTGCGGCCCACGATCGCGAGCGTGCCGCGCTCCAGCAGCAGCGACGCCTGCTGCACGGCGCGGGCGCGCCCGTAGCGGACATCGAGCCGGTCGATGGCGAGAGCGGCTTGCGTCGCGGGCTCGCGCGCCGCGGCTGGCTTGCTAGCGCGCATGACCGCCAGCCTCCTTCGACCCGCCGCCGAGATAGATGGCCTGCACCTCGGCATCGTTCATGATCTCGTCCGGCGTGCCCTGCCTCATCACCCGGCCGCCATGCATCACGCTCACGCGATCGGCGACCTGCAAGGCGATCTCCAGATCGTGCTCGATCAGCAGGAACGCGGTGCTGCGTGGCAGCGCGGTCAGCAGCTCGCCGAGATCGCGGCGCTCGGCTGCCGACAAGCCGGCTGCCGGCTCGTCGAGCAGGATCAGGCGCGGCGTGCCGGCAAGCGCCATGCCGATCTCGAGCTGGCGCTGCTGCCCGTGCGACAAGGTCGCCACCGTCTGCGCCGCGACATCCGTCAGGCGGACGTTGCGCAGAAGCGTCTCGGCAGCCGCGACGTCCACATCGCCGGGGCGGATCCGGCCGAGGCCGAAGCGTCCCGGCCGCACGCCCCGGACGGCGATCAGGAGGTTCTCCAGCACCGACAGCTCGGGAAAGAGCATGGACGACTGGTAGGTCCGCCGCATGCCCAGGCGGACCCGGGCATGCGGCGGCAGCCGGGTGACATCCATGTCGAAGAACAGGATGCGACCGCCGCCCGGCATGAGGTCGCCGCCGATCAGGTTGAACAGCGTCGTCTTGCCGGCGCCGTTCGGCCCGAACACGGCGTGGCGCTCGGCCGGGCGGATCGTCATCGACACGCCGTCCAGCACCTGAAGCCCGCCAAAGCCGACCGACAAGGTCTCGAGGACCAGGGCGAGAGGCGTCGCCGCCGCGCCCGCCCCGCGGGCCGGCATGTCCGGGGACACGCCTGCCCGTTCTCCGGACCGGCCGGCCTGGATGCCCGTTACAGGCATGGCTGCACCCGCCTCATGCTCTGCGCCCGATATCCGTTGCGATCGGCGATGGCGTGCATGCTCACGGGCAGGCCGGCACGTCGCGCGAGCCGATGCCCATCTTGTCGAACTCGGCCTTCGACATGTTCAGGTGCTGGTCGATCTTCGGCACGGCCTTGACCACGCTCGACACCAGCTTGCCGTCGGGCCGCTGAACGATCTTGGTGATGAACGCCGGGCCGACTGCCTGGCGGTTATGATCCAGCGTGATGAGGCCGACCGGCGACTGCAGCTGCGTGGCAGCCAGAACCTTGCGGAACTTGGCCTGGCCGTCGGACAAGTCGCCCCCGACCTGATCGAGCGCGTTCAGCGTTGCCTTGACGGCATTGTAGTACGCGAACGCGAAGTAGGACGGTGCCGTGAACGCCTCCTTGGAGCTCGCCCGGTAGTCGGCGACGAACTTCTCCCAGGCCGGCGTCTCCAGCGCGTCAGCAGTCCAGCCCGACGACAGGGTCCCAACCAGGTTGCTGCGGAACCGCCCCCTGTAGCTGAGCACCGTCTGGTCGACCATGACGGAGCCGCCAATGACCTTCTTGCTGCCGCCCGCCTGATCGTACTGCTTGATGAAGTTCACCGCGTCGGCGCCGGCAAGGACCACGAGCAGCGAATCGACGTCATTCGGAATCGAGGCGATCACCGACGAGAAGTCCTTGGTGCCGATGGGAATCCACGCCTTGCGCGGCACCTTGCCGCCGGCCTTGCAGAAGCCGGACATGAAGCCCTGCACCTGCGAGTAAGGGAACGCGTAATCCTCGGCGATCACCATCACCCGCTTGGAGCCCTGCTCGAACGCATACGGCCCCAGCGGGGCCATCACCTGCGCGCCGTCCAGATTGAAGCGGAAGAAGTTCGGCGACGGATT
The DNA here is from genome assembly GCF_008039615.1 of Vineibacter terrae. Taxonomy (GTDB): domain Bacteria; phylum Pseudomonadota; class Alphaproteobacteria; order Reyranellales; family Reyranellaceae; genus Vineibacter; species Vineibacter terrae. The sequence continues at coordinate 27,213 of NZ_VDUZ01000066.1, forward strand.
GACCAGCGTGGTTTCCTGGCCGCCCGAGCTGCCGTCGATGAAGGTGACTGCCGGCTGCGTCTTGGCGTAGTCCTTGACGGCCACGCCTTCGGAGCCCGACAGCGGCCCGATCATCAGCGCCACCTTGTCCTGCTCGACGAGCTTGCGCGTGGCATTGACGGCCGATGCCGGCGATGCATCCGAAGATCCTCGAACGAAAACGATCTTCTTTCCGCCGGCGACTCCGCCGCGCTCCTTGAGGGCCAGCTCCGCGCCGCGCACGGCGTCCTGTCCGAGGACCGCGAAGGCCCCCTCCAGGCTCGCCACCAGCCCGACCTTGAGCTCCTGCTGCGCGCTCGCCGCAGCGGTGCATCCCAGCAGGATTGCCGTTCCCAACAGCGATCGCCGAAGCATCTTGCTTGTCCCGTCCATCTCGTCATCCCCCAGGGCTTCAGGGCTGTGCTGCCATACCTGCGCCGGCGCCCCTTACCGGTCAGGAAGCTCGCTGCTGCTGATCAGGAACGGCCGCCGGCCGGCCACCGACACCCACCATCGGCGACACTGGGCCCACAGGCCCAGCAGGCCGTCCTGGGAAAACAGCACGGTCGACAGGAAGATCAGACCGATCAGGAGTCGGAAACGCTGGCTGCCGATCAGGTCGATCGCGAAGCTCTGCAGCAGCACGAACACGGCCGCGCCCAGGAACGCCCCCAGCGGATGCCGGATGCCGCCGATCACCGCGACGAGCAGCACGTTGATCATGGCATCGACGCCGACGGTCGCCGGCGACACGAAGGTGTTGTACCAGGCCAGCAGGACACCGCCGACGCCGGCGATGGCGCCCGCCATCGCGTGCGCGGCGATCCGGTGCCGGATGACGTCGTAGCCCAGCGCGCTCATGCGCCGCGGATTGTCCCGGATGCCCTGCAGGGCGAGCCCGAACGCGGTGCGGCGCAGGCGCCATACGAAGTAGTAGCCGGCCACGGCGCAGGCCAGCGCCAGATAGTAGAACGCAACCGGCGTGCGCCAATCGACCCCGAGCACCACCGGCGGCCGGACATGGGAGAGCCCCTGGAAGCCGTTGAAGATCACCCGGTTCTGCAGCACGAGGTAGAAGACCGCGACACCGACGGCCAGCGTGATCATGATGGTGTAGATGCCCTCGGTCTTTGCCGACAGGGCGCCGATGAACGCCGCGGCGATCACGGCAACCATGATCGCGGCCGGTATGGCCAGCCACCATGGCCAACCGAGGCTGGCGCCGCCATGGCTGTCGCCGAGCAACGCCACCATGTATGCCGAGATGCCGGCGACCGTCATCTGTGACAGCGTCACCATGCCGCCGTACCCGGCGAGCAGCATCAGCGACAGCGCGATCAGGCCGAGCATCAGCGTCTGTCCGCCGATCTGCAGGATGAAGAAGTCGTTCGCGAGCATCGGGTAGATCGCGAGAGCCGCGAGCATCAGGCCCGGATGCAGCGCCAGGAGCGGCCAGCCTGCCGCCGGGGTCGATCGGGTGCTGTCCATATCAGCGGCCGCCAAAGATGCCCTGCGGGCGATAGAACAGCGTCGCCACCATGATCAGGAAGGTGAACAGGACGCCGTAGGTCGGGGCGTACGCCAGGCCGTACTGCTCCGAAAGGCCGATCAGCAAGGCGCCGACAGCCGTGCCGGCGACGCTGCCCAGGCCACCGACCACGACCACGATCAACGATGCCAGCAGATAGCGCGTATCCTCGCCCGGCGAGATCGACAGCGCCGAGCCGCCGATGACACCCGCGAAGCCGGCAAGCCCGGCGCCGATGGCAAAGGTCACGGCGAACACGAACTGCATGTTCACGCCGGTCGCCGCCAGCATCATGCGGTCATCCACGCCGGCGCGGATCATCATGCCGATGCGCGTGCGGTTCAGCAGCAGCCACAGGCCGCCGCCGACGGCGACCGCCAGCACCAGCAGGATCAGCCGGTACGTCGGATAGTGCTGCACGATCGGCAGGACCGACGACCCGTACATCCACTCGGGCGGATCCAGCTGGTAGATGTCGGCGCCCCAGACCCACATCATCAGGTCGGCCAGCACCACCGAGATCGCGACCGTCACCAGCGCCTGCCGCAGCTCCTGGCCGGGCATGAACCGGAACACCGAGACCTGCAGCACGACGCCCAGCACCGCCGCGCCGAGCGCACCGGCCACAACCCCCAGGTACCACGAGCCAGTCTGGTCGCCGACGGTGTAGCCGACATACGCGCCCAGCAGGTAGAGCGAGCCATGCGCCAGGTTCACGTTGCGCATCAGCCCGAAGATCAGGGCAAAGCCGCTCGCGACGAGGAAATACAGGGCCGCCAGCGTCACGCCGTTCAAGGTGGCGGCGACGAACAGCCGGGTGTCGTGGTGGCATGCCCAGGCGGCGACAACGACGAGCGGCGTCGCGGCCAGGATGGCTCGATCGCGATGACGCGGCCACTTCATGGGTCTGCTGTCCTTGCGCCGTGCGTCGCCCAACCGAACATGATGCGATCCACCCCCGCCCGCTCACTCGAAGCCGTGGGCGGTGAAATAGAAGTCGAGCAGCGCGCGATTGACCTCTGCCGGCCGTTCGATCGGCGTCCAATGGCCGGTCGCGGGAAGGATCACGGCGCGGGACCCGGCGATCGCCCGCGACAGGCGGGCCGTCGCACGCGGGGGCCCGACCCGGTCCTCGTCACCCGTGATCAGCACGGTGGGGCACCGGATCGCATCGGACCTGGCCGCTGTCGCCGCCGCCAGCGCCTCGCAGGTCCTGGCGTAGCCTTCCGCCGGCTGGCGCATCAGGATTTCCCGCACGAAGGCGGCCACCGCCGGATTCGCGACCCGGCTTTCGACCGATAGCGACGCCTGAACGAGCGCATCGGCGATCGGCACCATGCCCTCGGACCGGGCCAGCTGGGCCCGCTCGGCGAGCGCCGTCCGCGCGGCCGGTGGCGGCTCCGCCAGCGGCCCCAGCAGCGCCAGGCTCCTGATCCGCGATGCGTGAGCCGCGGCAAGGTGCTGGCAGATGATCGTCCCCATGGAATGGCCCACCGCGTGGACCGAGGCGATCCCCAGGGCATCCAGCACGCCGACCATGTCGGCCACGAAGCTGGCGATCGACAACGTGCCGTCGAGCGGCGAGCGTCCCGAGCCCTCGAGGTCGGGGCAGATCACCCGGAAGCTCTGCGCCAGCACGCTGCGCTGGGCATGCCAGGTGTTGGCCGTGCCGCCCAGGCCGTGAACCATCAGAACAGCGTCGCCTTCGCCGAGAACCTCGACGGCCAATGTCTTGCCGTTGACCTGCACGCTCTGCCTCCGCCACTTCGGCGCACGAGCATCCTCTGCGGGCCCAGCACGGTGAGCCCGGGTGATGTCGCTGTGATTTGCGTTGTCGGGCGGCCCGGCGCAGCGCGCCGGGCAGCGTTCGATCAGGCGTCCGCCATCTCGCGCGTGCGCGCCGATCCCTTGCCCGCCTTGCGCCGCGGCCGCGGCGCCTTGTAGTACGCGCCGTCCTTCATGATCATCAGCAGATTGTCCTGGTCCTGCAGTATCTTGATGTCGGCCGTCGGATCGCCGTCGACGAGCAGCAGATCCGCCAGGAAGCCCTCCTTGATCAGGCCGAGATCGGGCATGCCCATGATCTGGCCGCCAAGCATGGTCGCGGCGCTCAAGGTCTCGGCGGGCGTGTACCCGAACAGGTTGACGAAATACTCGAAGTCCCGAGCGTTGGTGCCGATCGGATTCCAGATGAACCCGTAGTCGCCGCCGGGCAGGACGCGGACACCGCGCTTGCGCAGCTTGTTGTAGGTCTGGGCCGTCTGCTCGATGGTCTTGAACACGCCCATGCGGTCCGCCACGTCGTGCGTGATGCCCCATTCCTGGGCGTGGTGGGCCAGGCGGTAGTTCGCGCCGATGGCGGGCGCCAGGAAGATGCGGTCCTTGGCGGCTTCGATCAGGTCGAGCGTCGCGTCGGTGGAATGCTCGCAGTGGTAAAGCACGCGGAAGCCGAACTTCAACGCCATGCGCACCGACTTGTCGGCGCGGCTGTGGCATGACAGCCAGACCCCGCGCTCGTTGGCCTCGTCGGCGGCGGCCTTGACCTCCTCCTCGGTGTAGGTGCAGGCCCCGTCCTGGCCCAGGCGGACGAAATTGTCGCCCGAGATGTTGATCTTGATCTGATCGACGCCTTCGCGGATGCACATGCGCACCGTGCGGCGCACCTCGTCGGCGCCATCGGCGATGAGCTCGATGCCCTGGTGGTACATGTGCAGCTGCCGCTCGTCGCCCAGCCCGCCGGTCGAGACGATTTCCGGCGACGCGGCGCGGAAGCGCGGTCCCGGTATGCGGCCGGCATTGATCTCGTTGCGCACGACGACCTCGGTCCTCGGCTTCGACGAGGCCGCCGAATAGAGGCTGGTGAAGCCGGCATCGAGCATCTTCCGCGCGTTGTGCATGGTGACGAACACATGCTCCTCGGGCGGCGTGTCGCCGAGCTCGCGCAGCTTCAGCATGTCGGGATAGGTGATATGCGCGTGCGGCTCGCACAGCCCCGGCATCAACGTGGCGCCCTGCCCGTCGATGACCTCGGCGCCTTCCTGCGAGATTTTGTGGCTGCCCTTCGCGACCGCAGCAATCCGATTGCCCTCGATGCGCACCTCGCCCGGGAACGGCGAGCTGCCGGTGCCGTCAAAAACCAGCACGTTCTCGAAAACCCTTGCCATCAATCTCCTCCAGTAACCGCAAGTCTTGTCGGCTCGAGATCGTCGACCGCGGCTGCTTTTGCTTGTCTTGTGCGGAAGATATCGACTGTCATTCGCGATGATAATACGTATAGAGGTAATTTTATTCGATACAGAGAGTATCAAGTAGCGTGGACCGATTGACTCAGATTGAAGCGTTCGTCGCCGCGGTCGACCATGGGAGCCTCACCAAGGCGGCGCGAGATCAGAACGTGACGCCGGCGATGATCGGCCGGCGCATCGACGCCCTGGAGAAACGCCTCGGTGTCAAGCTGCTGCATCGCTCGACGCGCCACCTCGCGCTGACCGAGGAAGGCGCGAACTACGTCGCCCAGTGCCGCCGGATCCTGTCGGACCTGGACGAGACCGAGGAAGCCCTGGCGCAAAGCCGGCACGACGTCACCGGCCGCCTGATGGTATCGGCGCCTGCCTCGTTCGGACGCAAGCACGTGGCCGCCCACGCGCCGGCGTTCCTGCAGAAGTACCCGCAGGTCGAGGTCTCCTTCAATCTGTCCGACCAGATCGTCGACGTGGTGCGTGACCGCTGCGACCTGGCGATCCGCATGGGCGGCGTGATCGATCCCAACGTCGTCGCCATCCGCCTGGCCACCAACCGACGCGTGGTCTGCGGCTCGCCGGCGTATTTCTTCCGCCACGGCGTGCCGCAGACACTGGAAGAGGTGACCCGGCACAACTGCCTGGCGTTCAACACCAGCGGCGCCGAGCGCCGCCCATGGCAGTTCTCGCGCAACGGCCGGGTGGTCAGCGTCCAGGTCAACGGCACGCTCGACTGCAACGACGGCGACCTGCTTCACGCCTGGACCCTGCAAGGGCTCGGCATGCAATGGCGTTCGCTCTGGGAGATCACGGAGCAGCTCAGCAAGGGCGAGCTCGTCACCGTCCTCGATGACTTCGCGCTGCCGGACTACGATGTCATGGCGGTCTATCCACGGAACCGGTACGTGCCGGAACGCGTCCGCCGCTTCATCAGCCACCTCAAGGCCGTCTACAGCAGCAAAGGCTACTGGAAGCCGAGCTGATGGATAGCGACCGTGCTTTCGAAGGCGCCGCCGAGAACCTAGGCGGCGACATCGGCGCGCACGGCATAGACGTCGCCGGAGTTGGCCGCGTGCGGCAGCGCCATGAGCCAGCGCGCCATGGCCGCGTCATCGAGCCAGCTCTCATGCGCCAGGACCTGGCTTTCTCCCAACGCGGCGTTGAAGCGGTAGGACCCCAGCGCGGCGCAGCGTTGCAGGCAGGCCACGGCGACGCCACGCTGGATGGTGGTGAACTCGAACGAAAGCGCGCGCACCGCGCAGGACAGCCCCTGCAGGACCGCCTCCTCCAGCCCCTCGACATCGATCTTGATGAAGGCCGGCTCGCCGTGCTGCGCGATCAGCGCATCGAGCGTCGTGAGCGGCACCGTCACGCGGCCGGTCCAGCGCTCGCGCTCCCAGCCCGGACTGCCGTCGGCTGCCGCGATGAAGCCGGTCGAGCCGGTGGCCACGGTCGGGTTGGCGGGGTTGAGGTGCAGCTCGAGCGTGCCGCTGCGCGCGCCGGCCGCCGCCTCCAGGATCGTGACGCCCTCGGCGCGGCCGTAGAGCAGGCGCAGCACGCGCACGAGCGACGCCTGCGGCTCCAGCGCCACCACCCGGCAGCCCAGCCGGCGGAAGCACCGGATGCGATCGCCGACATGGGCGCCGATATCGAAGACCAGATCGCCGCGGCGCATGAAGCGGGCGTAGAGCTGGTCCATGCGGCGATGGCGCGCCGGATCGCCATGATAGACCCAGAGCGAGCGGCCGATGGCGGCGACCTGCTGCAGGGTCGTGAACATCGGCGCTCAGTCCCCGTCGGCAGCGTCGGCCGTGGCCCGTGCATCGCCGACGAGGCCAGGCGGACCCAGGCGCACCAGCTCAGATGGCGGCGCCATTTCCTCGGGTATGGCGGCAAGCCCGAGCCGCTGCAGCGCCGCGCCCAGATCGCGACGGGCGCTCAGCATCGCGAAGGGAATCGCGAGCAGCAGCGGCGCGAAGAACGGGATCCCGTAGCCGAGCGCGCCCGGCGCCATCGCGACGAACCAGGCAAGCAGCCCGATGCCGCAGAGGGTCTGGACCCATAGGCGCTGCGCCGCCGCCGCGAGCGTCACGCGATGATCCTCGCGCACCGGCGCCGTCCAGCCGATCGCGCGTCCGACCACCAGGCCGCCGATGAACACGGTATGCGCCACGGCCATGATCGGCGCCAGGACCGCGAAGAACACCGTCTCCAGGACGGCGCTGGCGATGAAGCGGAGCGCGCCGCCGAAACCGTCGGCAGCGCCGGGCCGGAGCAGTATGTCGAAGATGCTCGCGATCTTGGGCGCGAAGGTCATGCCCATCGCCACGAGGAAAAGCAGCACGCCCGTGTCCGGCCGGAACACCGGGCCCTGCGTCTCGATCAGCAGTCCTCGGAACGTCGCCAGCGCCACGAGCAGCATCCAGGCGGGCGAGCCGATGAACATCAGGATCGCCAGCGCGAGCTGGAACCGGCTGACCGGCTGCAGGCCGAGCATGGCGAGCAGCTTCCAGTACTGCATGTTGCCCTGGCACCAGCGCAAGTCGCGGCGAATGAACTCCAGCAGGGTCGGCGGGTTCTCTTCCCACGAGCCGGCCTCCTCGGGCAGGACGCGGACCTCATAGCCGGCACGCCGCATCAGGGCGGCCTCGACCTGGTCATGGCTCAATATGTCGCCCGCCAGCGGGCCACCGCCGGGCAGGACCGGCAGGGCGCAATGCGCGATGAAAGGCGCCAGCCGGATGATGGCGTTGTGGCCCCAATAGGGTCCGCAATCACCCTGCCAGAACGCGCTGCCCAGGGTGTAGGACCGCATGCCCAGGCGCATGCCGAACTGGAAGATGCGGGCGAAGGGGCTGAGGCTGGGCCGGCCGACCACGAGGCTCTGCACGATGCCCAGCCGCGGATCGGCGGCGATCACCCGGATCAGCCGCAGCATCGCCGCCGGACTCATGAAGCTGTCGGCATCGAGCACCAGCGCGAAATCGAAATCCCCGCCCCAGCGCTGGCAGAAGTCGCGGATGTTGCCGGCCTTGAAGCCGGGATTGGCTTGCCGGCGCCGATAGGTGATCGGCAGCGCGGCGCCGAACCGGGCCGCCAGGCGCGCCGCCATGCCTTCCTCGGCCGCGGCGATGCCCGGCTGGTCGGTGTCGCTCAGCAGGAAGAGATGCAGATGCGGCGCGGCGCCGGTCGCGATCAGGCCGGCGGTCATCTCGGTGAGGTTGAGCTGCAGGCGCGCGACATCCTCGTTGCGCGTGCAGACCAGAATGGCGGTGCGGCCGCTGATCGCGGCATTGCTGCGGCCGAGCCGCACTGCCGGTGCGGCCAGCGCCGCAGGATCGCGCGCAAAGCGCATCAGCGCAAACCCGATCGCGGCGTTCCAGAAGCCGATCGCCGACCACGGCAAGGTCACGGCGAAGCATGCGAGCATCAGCCAGTCGACGATGTCGAGGCCGCCATCGCCCAGCGTATAGGCCATCAGCCCAAGCATCGCCGCCACGCTCGCCGTGACCAGCAGGGCAAAAACGATGCGGCGCCAGGCCATCTTCTGTGGCATATCGATCCGGTCGCGATGCGGCGGGATCGAAGGTGCAGGACCGGTCATTGCGATGTCATGTCGATTGGCGTCCGCCGTCTATCATCGATGCGCGAAGAGGCTAACCTTGGCAGCAGCGCCGAAGCAATGGACCGCGCGTCGGGACACGACACCGTGACCCGCGCGTTGTGGTACGCCGCTCCCGGACAGGCGATCCTGCGCACCGAGACGATACCGGCTCCCCGCCCCGATGAGGTGCTGGTCCAGACACACTATTCGGCGCTGAGCCGTGGCACCGAGAGCCTCGTCTTCGCAGGCGCGGTGCCGGAAGCCGAGCACCATCGCATGCGCGCGCCGTTCCAGGCCGGCGCGTTTCCGTTCCCGGTGAAGTACGGCTATGCCGCCGTCGGCACGGTGATGGCCGGCCCGCACGACCTGCTGGGCCGCGCGGTCTTCGCGCTGCATCCGCATCAGAGCGCCTTCGTCGTGCCGGCAGCAGCGGTGGTCGCGCTTCCGGCAGGCCTGCCGCCGCGCCGCGCGGTGCTTGCCGCCAACATGGAGACCGCCCTCAACGCGCTGTGGGATGCCGCCGTCCTGCCGGGCAGCCGCATCGCCGTGGTCGGCATCGGCACGGTCGGCGCCCTGGTCGCCTGGCTCGCAGGCCAGATCCCCGGCACCGAGGTCATTGCGGTCGACATCCGCCCCGAGCAGGCCGCGATCGCCGGCGCCCTGGGCGTCGGTTTCGCGACGCCCGGCAATGCGCCGATCGATTGCGATCTCGTCTTTCATGCCAGCGCCACGCCCGAAGGTCTTGCCACCGCCGTCGCCGCGGCAGGCGATGAAGCCACGATCATCGAGCTGAGCTGGTACGGCGATCGCACGGTTGCAGCCACGCTCGGCGGCGCCTTCCACAGCCGGCGGCTGCGCCTGCTCGCGAGCCAGGTCGGCAGCGTGGCGCCGTCGATGCGGGCGCGCTGGCCGCACCGGCGGCGCCTTGCCCAGGCGATCGCGCTGCTGGCTGATCCGCGCCTGGAGGTGCTGCTCGAGCCGGACGTGGCATTCGAGGACCTGCCCGGCGCGCTGCCGGCGCTGCTCGGGCCAGGCGGCGCCGCGATGTGCCAGGTCGTGACCTATCCCTGAACCGCATCGATGCCGTACGAAGGAGCGTTGTCATGTTCGCTGTCGAGGTCCGCGATCACATCATGGTGGCGCACAGCTTCCGGGGCGAGATCTTCGGCCCCGCCCAGCGCGTGCACGGCGCCACCTTCGTGGTCGATGCGGCGTTCATGACCCGCGATCTCGATGCCGCGGGGCTGGTGGTCGATATCGGCCGCGCGATCGCGATCCTGCGCGAGGTGCTCGAGCCGTTGAACTACCGCAACCTCGACGAGATGCCGGCGTTCGCCGGCAGGAACACGACCACTGAGTTCCTCGCCCGGCATATCCATGAGCGCATCGCCGCATGCGCCCGCGACGGCAGGCTCGGCCGGGCCGCGTCCGAGATCGACGCTCTGCGCGTCACCCTGTCCGAATCGCACGTGGCGCGCGGCTGGTACGAGGCGCCGCTTGCCTGAGCGTCGTGCGATCTTCGCCATCCCCGGTGATCTCGACACGCCGACCGGTGGCTACGCCTACGATCGGCGCATGATGGACGAGCTGCGCCGGCTGGGCTGGGACATCAGCCATGTCGCGCTGAGCGGCGCGTTTCCCCTGCCCGACGCGTCGACCCTGACCGCAACCTATCGCGTGCTGGCGCAATTGCCCGCTTCCATGCCCGTCATCGTCGATGGCCTGGCGCTGGGCGCGCTGCCCGATATCGGCCGCCATCTCGTCGCCCGGCGGCCGCTGGTGGCGCTGGTGCACCACCCGCTGGCGCTCGAAACAGGCATCACGGCGGCGCGTGCCGACGCCCTGCGGACAAGCGAGCGCGCAGCCCTTGCCGCCGCATCCCGTGTGATCGCGACCAGCCGCGCCACGGCCGTGGTGCTGACGGCTGAGTACGGCGTGCCGCAGGCGCGCATCACGGTCGCGCCGCCGGGCACCGATGCGGCGCCGCTCGCGGCGGTCGATCATGCCGGCGCGCCGAATCTGCTGAGCGTCGGCACGCTGGTGCCGCGCAAGGGGCATGACCTGCTGATCGCGGCGCTTGCCACGCTGCAGGACCTGCCATGGCGGCTCACCATTGTCGGCGCCGCGGACCGCGATCCGCCAACCACGGCGGCCTTGCGGCGCCTCATCGCCCAGGCCGGGCTCGACGAACGGATCAGGCTCGCCGACGCCGTGCCCGCCGAGGCGCTGCAGCAGCACTACCTCGCGGCCGATCTCTTCGTCCTCGCCTCGCGCTACGAAGGTTACGGCATGGCCTATGCCGAGGCGATCGCCCATGGCCTGCCGGTGATCGGCACCATGGCAGGCGCCATTCCCGAGGCGGTGCCCGAGGGTGCCGCCCTGCTGGTGCCACCGGAAGATGTCCCGGCCCTGGCGGCCGCCTTGCGCCGCCTGTTGAGCGATGCCGCCGCACGCCGCGGCCTGGCGCGCGCGGCACGACAGGCCGCGCCACGCTTGCCGCGATGGCAGGACTCGGCTGCCTTGTTCGCCAGCGCCCTCGTGGCGGCACCGGCATGAGCGCGTTCGCCGCCCAGTGGCTGGATCTGCGCGAGCCGGCCGACCGGCGCGCCCGCAACGCCGATCTGCTGGCGACGGTGGCGCGCCACTTCAGCGACCACGCGCAGATCGCCGTGACCGATCTCGGTTGCGGCACCGGCGCCATGATGCGCACGCTGGCCCCGCGCCTGCCCGCACGGCAGAGCTGGCGCCTGGTCGACCAGGACACGGGACTGCTGGACGCGGTCGAGCAGCGCTGCCGGGAAATGCCGCCGGCAATGGCCTGGCAACCGCACCAGGCCGACCTGCAGGAAGATCTCGAGGCTGTCATGGCGCTGCCGGCCGATCTGGTGACGATATCGGCGTTGCTGGATCTGACCTCGATCGCATGGCTCGAACGCCTCGCCGAGGCGGCGGCCACTCATCAGCGTCCGGTCTACGCGACGCTGACCTACAATGGCCGCATCGCCTGCGAGCCGGCTGATCCGTTCGATGCTCAGGTCGCGTGCGCGTTCGACGCCCATCAGCGGCGTGACAAGGGCTTCGGCCACGCCAGCGGTCCGCTGGCCTCGACCCAGGCGATCGAGCAGCTTGCCGCGCGCCGCTTCATCGTGCGCCAGGCAGATGCCGATTGGGTGCTGGACGACAGTGAGCGCGCCCTGCAGGCAGAGCTGGTGCAGGGCTGGTATCAGGCCGCCTGTGAAGAGGATGTGCTCGACCGGCAGAAGCTCGACGGCTGGCTGGCGCGCCGGCTCGCAGCGGTCCGCGCCGGGCGCACGCGCCTCACCGTCGGGCACTGCGACATCTGGGCCTATCCGCCGGCGCCGAGATCGAGGTCGAGCAGCAGGTCCTGATCCAGCCGCCAGGCGCGCATCGGCGGGCGCAGCGCCTGCTCGAGCCGATCGATCGTGGGCAGTGACAGGCCAGCCGGACCGGAGCCGATGATCAGCGGCGCCATGACGACATGCAGGCGCTGCAGGCAGCCCGCAGCGAGAAAGCGCGAGAGTGTCAGCGCGCCACCTTCGATCAGCACGCGATGCAGGCCCAGCCCGGTGAGCGCGCGCATGATCGCCGCCGGCGCCAGCACGCCGGCGTCGTCATCGATGTCCAGCCTTTCGACATCGCCGGGCAGATCGGCCGCGGCGCGCGGTCGCGTCACGACGATGCGGCGGCAGCCGTCGGCGGCAAGGAGCTTCGCGCCGCGCGGCATGCGGCCCTGCGGGTCGATGACGACGCGCGCCGGACTCGGGCCTTCGACCCTTCGCACGGTCAGCTGCGGATCATCGGCCAGCACCGTGCCGATGCCGACCACCACCGCATCGGCAAGCGCCCGCAGCCGATGCAGGTGGGTGATGGCGGCGGGGCCGTTGATGTAGTGTGAGTGGCCGCTCGCCGTGGCGATACGGCCATCGAGCGACTGGCCGATCTGGCCGATCACGAAGGAAGCGCGCGTTGTCGGTGCAAGCAGCGGCGCGAAGATGGACTGCCAAGGCTCGGCGATTTGAAGATCGGCACCATCGCGGGCGGCGCGGATATGCGACCAATCGATGTCGGACAGCGTTTCGAGGTGACCGAAGGAATTTCCCGCGTTCACGGACTGTTCAGTCATGGACGACCCCTGCACGACATCTCACGTGTTAAATACCCCATGGGAGGAATTTGTTGTGGGATTGTACGAACATACGCGTTCAAACTTGGCCGACATGTCTCCACTTCCCATGCCCTTGCTCGCCAACACCCCGCTTGCCGCAACGCAACGGGCCATTGGCGAGTTCGTTGCCGGGCGTCCTGTCCTGCTTGCCGATGGAGAAGGCGCGGCCCGGCTGGTCCTGCCGGTCGAGGGCCTGACCCCGGAGCGCCTGGCGGCGCTCGCTGCCTGCGCCGATGAACCGATCGACCTGTTCGTCTCCGGCACGCGCGCCGCCGCGCTCGGTGCGCGCAGCATTGGCGCGGGAGTCGTCCGGCTCGCGCCATCGAGCCGTTGCGAGCAGGTGCTCGCGCTTGCCGGCGCGGTCGACCTCCAGGTCATCGTCGACGCGGGCGACCGCGTCGCGGCAGCCGCCATCGAGCTTGCCAAGCTTGCTCGCCTGTTGCCGGCGGCGCTGGCGGTTCGCTGGCACGCCGGGGGTAGCGCAGCACCGACCGGCGCCGTGTCGGGCGTGACCGCGTCCGAGGTTCTGGCATTCCGCGCCGGGCTGGCGTCCTCGCTGCGCCTTGTATCCAGCGCGCGCGTACCTCTACATGACGCCGGCGACAGCAGCTTCGAGGTCTTCCGCGACGCTCTGGGCCAGTTCTGGACCGCCGTGGTGATCGGCGACGTGGACCGCACGCGACCGGTGCCGGTGCGGCTGCACTCGGCCTGCCTGACCGGCGATGCGCTCGGATCACGGCGCTGCGATTGCGGCGACCAGCTGCGCATGGCGATCGCCATGATCGCGGCGCGCGGCGGCGGCGTGCTGCTCTACCTCGACCAGGAAGGCTGCGGCATCGGCCTGGCCAACAAGATGCGGGCCTACGCCCTGCAGGACCGCGGCGTCGACACCATCGACGCCAACACCACGCTCGGCTTCGAGCGCGACGAGAGGCGCTACGACATCGCCGCGCGCATGCTGCGGCTGCTCGGCATCGGCGAGGTCGCGCTGCTCACCAACAACCCGACAAAGATGGCCGGCCTGCGCGAGGCCGGCGTCCTGATCGCCGAGCGCATCGCGCTGGTCGCGCCGGTGAACGAGAGCAACCGGGACTATCTGCGCGCCAAGCAGCAGCGTGCCGGCCATCTGATCGGCAGCGCGCAGCCCGACAGCGAGGTGCCCGATGCCTAATCCACCGCTGCTGCGCTACACGGGGCCAGCGCGCCTGCTGCATTGGACCATGGCCGTGCTGGTGCTCATGACCATCCCGGTCGGCTTCATCCTGCTCGATCTGCCGCAAGGGCGGCTGCAGGACACCCTGTTCGACCTGCACCGCTCGATCGGGGTGCTGCTGTTCGTGCTGGTGGTCATCCGCCTCGGCTGGCGTCTGGCACATCCGCCGCCGCCCCTGCCCGACGATCTGCCCGCCTGGCAGCGCGCGGCATCGGGGACCGTGCACCGCCTGTTCTATGCCATCCTGCTGATCCAGCCGATCGTCGGCTGGTGGGGCACCTCGGCCTTCGGCGCGCCGATCAACGTCTTCTGGCTGTTCGAGCTGCCGCCGCTCGTCAGCAAGGATGAAGCAGCGGCCAAGCAGATTCTCGGCTGGCACGGCATCATCGGCATCACCCTCTCGGTGGCCATCGCGATCCATGTCGGCGCGGCATTGTTCCACCATTTCGTGCGCCGCGACGCGGTGCTGCGCCGCATGCTGTGATCACGCGGGGCTCGGCGGCGCATTGCCCGCATCGAGCGGTCCGCTTTTGAGATTTGCCAGCGGATAGCGTGACACCTCCTGCAGCAATACGGCGAGCCGGGCGGCGACACGCTCGACGATCGCATGGCCGGCTGCGGCGCTGGCAAGCCGGGCATCGCCGCAGGCTCCCAGCGGATGCAGGTCCTGCGTCGCCCAGCCCATCGCGACTTTCCCATGGAACCGCAGCTCGCGATGAGCTTTGTCGTGCGCGATCGAGGCCGGCTTGAATTCATCGATCAGCGCCGTGCGCACGCTGCCGGGCTGCAGGTGCAGCAGGATCGACGTCTCGTTGGCGCCGGCATGGATGCCATGGCGGCGCTCCTCCTCCGGGAAGAGCCCAGCCGGCTCGCCGAAGGCGAAGGTGTTGGCGACGACGGCCAGCATGCCCAGCCGCAGCCGCAGATCGAGCGCCACGATGTCGCAAATCTGCGGCTGCCCACCATGCGAGTTGACGATCACCAGCTTGCGCAGGCCGGCGCGATGCACCGACTGTCCGATCTCGAACCAGACCCGTGAAAGCGTGTCCGCGCCCAGGGTCAGCGTGCCGGGAAAAGCCGCGTGCTCGTCGCTGCGCCCGACCGGGAATGCCGGCAGGACGAGCAGTGGCGTATCCGCGTCGACCTGCGCCAGCGCCCGCTCGAGGATGCCGCGATTGATCATCGCATCGGTGGCCAGCGGCAGATGCGGGCCATGCTGCTCGATCGCGGCCACCGGCAGCACGACCACGCAGCGTCCGGCGTCAAGGCCGGCAAAATCCTGCCAGGTCAGCTCTTCCCAGCGGCGGACGTTTCCACTCATGCGAGGCTCCAGGACACCTGAGGGCAGAGGATGATCCGACGCCTCATCATCTGGCGGAAGCGTTTTATATATCAATATATTTACTTAAAAATTCCCTTAAGAAGCCACGCCCGAAGCGATGATGGCAGTGTTTACTAAAATGATCCCGCTTCGTGCACATGAATCCACTTTTCGAGTGATCAAATTTAATACAATATATTGATATATTTGGCAGCACTTGATAGGTCGATGCGAAGTCCTCCGGAGCATAGCGAGGTTCGGAGCTCGGCATGGCACACGACCACTCTGCTCTCCTGAAGCCGATCCGCGTCGGCTCCATCACTCTGCCGAACCGGATCGTCATGGGGTCCATGCATACCGGGCTGGAGTGCCATCCCGAACGCTTCGACGCGCTGGGGCGGTTCTATGCAGAACGTGCCCAGGGCGGTGCGGGGCTCATCGTGACCGGCGGCTTCGCGCCCAACTTCGCGGGGCGCATGAAGGACGAGCCGGGCACCTTCGAGCGTCCCGACCAGGTTGCAGACCATCACCGGATCACCGGGCCCGTCCACCGGGCGGGCGGCCGCATCCTGCTGCAGATCCTGCATGCCGGCCGCTACGGATACCATCCCGCCATTGTCGCGCCGTCGCCGATCAAATCGCCGATCAATCGCGATGTTCCCGCCGAGCTGACGCCGGCTCAGATCGCCACGACCATCGCGGACTACGCGACAACCGCCCGGCTGGCGATCGAGGCCGGCTACGACGGCGTCGAGGTCATGGGCTCGGAGGGCTACCTGATCAGCGAGTTCCTGGCGCCCAGGACCAATCATCGCACCGACGCGTGGGGCGGCACGCTGGCCAATCGCGCGCGCTTTCCCCTCGATGTCGTCAGGGCGGTGCGTGCCGCCATCGGCGATGCGATCCTGTCATACCGGATCTCGGCGCTGGAGCTGGTCGATGGCGGACTGACGCAGGACGAGACGCTCTGGCTGGCCAGGGCGGTCGAGAAGGCAGGCGCCGACTGCATCGCCACCGGGATCGGCTGGCATGAGGCAACCGTTCCCACGATCGCCGGCCCCGTCCCGCATGCCGCGTTCATCGGGTCGACCCGCCGCCTGAAGGCGGTGGTCTCGATCCCGGTCACGGCAAGCAACCGGATCAACCTGCCGCAAGACGCCGCCAAGGTGATCGCCGACGGTTCTGCGGATCTCGTGTCCATGGCGCGGCCGCTGCTCGCGGACGCCGAATTCGCGAACAAGGTCAGCCGTGGCCGGCCCGATCTCGTCAATGTCTGCATCGCCTGCAACCAGGCCTGCCTTGACCATTACTTCACCGACCAGGTCATCACCTGCCTGGTCAATCCGCGCGCGGCGCGCGAGAGCGATTTCTCCGATCAGCCGGCGCCGACGGCGAAGCGCGTCGCCATCGTCGGTGCCGGCGTCGCCGGCATTGCGGCGGCGCTCGAGGCGGCACGCCGGGGTCATCGCGTCACGCTCTTCGAATCGGCCGGCCGTATCGGTGGCCAGTTCGCGCTGGCAGCCAACATCCCCGGCAAGGAGGATTACGGGCTGTCGCTGCAAAGCCTGTCGGCGCAGCTCGCCGATTGCGGCGTCGAGATCGGGACGGGCTGCACGGTCGATCCGCGATCCCTCAGGCCGGCCGACTTCGACGAGGTCATCACCTCGACCGGCGTGACGCCCCGCCTGATCGACATTCCGGGCGGCGATGATCCCAGGGTGGTCGGCGACACCAAGGTCCTGGACGGCTCGGTCACGGCGGGCGAGCGTGTCGTCATCATCGGCGGCGGCGGCATCGGCCACGACGTTGCGCTCTTCCTGGCGGCGGGCACCGGCGGCCGGCGGCAGGAATTCTTCGCACGATGGGGGATCGACGGCAGGCCCCTGCCCCATCCGCCGCGCCGGCAGATCACCATGGTGAAGCGCTCGCCCGGCAGCTTCGGCCGCACGCTCGGCAAGAGCACGGGCTGGATCCTGCGCCAGGAGCTCAAAAATCTCAAAGTCCGCCAGATCGCCGACGCGCGCTACGTGAAGATCGACAGCGAGGGCCTGCACATCGCCGTCGCGGATCGCATCGAGGTGCTGCCGGCCGACACGATCGTGGTATGCGCCGGCCAGGAGGCGGACCGGCGGATCGCCGATGCGATCGCAGCAAGCGGCCAACCGGTCCATGTGATCGGCGGCGCCAGGCTCGCCGGCGAGCTCGATGCCAAGCGCGCGATCCATGAGGGCGCCATCCTCGGCAACCGCATCTGACGTGGGCGCCATTGTTGCCCGCCGGTCGTTCTCATGCTTTTCCTCGGCTATCATGCGACCTGCCGATTGAACGACCGGATGGCTACCCTGAAACACCCCCGAGCAGTCCCCAAGGATCATTCCGTCGGCGAAGCCGGCAGCACGCGGCCTGGGGGCACCGATCGCAGCGCCGATCTGCTCAACAACCGGATCTTCTTCCGGCTGTTTCAAGTCGCCAACACGCTGCAGCGCCAGGCCGTCAAGGAGCTGGGTGTCACAACCGTCCAGTGGGCCGTGCTGGGCGCCCTCTCCGACCCGCGGCCGACCTACGGCATCGCGGTCGGCACACTTGCCGACTTTCTCGTCGTCAGCCGGCAGAATCTCGACGGCGTCTTGAAGCGCCTCGAGCGCGATGGCCTCGTGGAGAGGATCGCCGATGCGGAAGACAAGCGGGCGCGTGTCGTGCGCCTGACACGCGAAGGGTTTGCGTTCTGGGCCGACCTGCGGCAGCGCATCTTCCAGTTCTACGATCAGGCCGTCAGCGACTTTCGCTTCGATGACCGGGTAGCGCTGGCCCACTATCTCAATGAGCTCCAGCGGCAATTGCTGACCGTTCGCCTGCAGACGCCACGGCGCGACAGGAAGAAGAAGCGAGAGCTTGCGACGTAGGCTGGCAGACGTGGCAACCGAACTCGGCAACCGATCGGCGCCCAAGCAGAGCTTGGGCGCCGAGGCTGATGCAGCAGGAACGTCGGCCTAGCCGCGATGCATCGCGCAGATCTTGTTGCCGTAGGGATCGCGCAGATAGGCGAGGTAGAGCTTCGCGCCACCACCCTCACGCCAGCCGGGCGGATCCTCGATGCTCTTGCCGCCGTTGGCGATCCCCGCATCGTGGAAGGCCTGCGCCTTCTCGGGGCTATCACAGGCAAAGCCTATGGTGCCGCCATTGGCATGTGTCGTCGCCTCGCCATCGATCGGTTTCGTGAGACCGAACAAGCCGGCCGGGGTGCGATAGAAGACCCGCCCCTTCGGGTCGGCCTTGCCCGCCGCGATACCGAGGGCGCCCCGAGCACCGCATCGTAGAACTTCTTCGATACGGCGACGTCGTCCGCGCCGACAAAGATGTGAGTGAACATCAATTCTCCTTTTGGCCAGTCAACGCAAAAGCACCGTGCCCCCGGCGATCGAGGATCGGTAAGCAAGCCGGCACGAGCCGAATTGTACAAGCCGGAGCGCCCATTTCACGGTCGCTGCCGGCAACCCTCCCATGCGGATACGCCTGGGGCTCGCGATCAGGATGGCTCGCTCCCTCGCGGGTCTTGCGATTGGCCGCAGCCGATAGCCCAGCTGGTGCAGTAGCTCGCTCACCAGCGTGCGGCCCGACCTGGTGGCCCTGATCGCGGGTCACACCATGCGTTTCTTTCTTGCGGGAGGTTTCCGCGACCATCGCCTTGCGAGCTTGGCAACCTCGGCTTTGAGGGAGTCGGGATCGAAAGCGCGCGGATCGAAGTCGTCACCGATCCACTCACGGATTTCAGCATGACGCTCGTGCCGCGGGTTATCGAGAGCTTCGAGCATCTCGGCGTAACCCCAGGGACCACCGACATCTTCGGGTGGACAACGCCCGGACGCCTCGGTGAGACGGGGATAAGCGACGTTGGGTTCGGAAGCGATCATCCGCTCGATCTTGATCGTGTGCTCCCAGCCGTCGCCGAAGTCATAGAGATAGCGCAGCGACTTGGTTCCGATGTCTTCGAGCACATCGATGAGCTTCGCCTTGCGCGCGTCGAGCGGGCCGTCGGGCCAGTCGGAGTCCGGCAGGCCCCAGCCCGTGTCGCGGGCGCGGATTTCATAGAGATGGCTATTGGTCCAACCAAGAGCCGCCTGTAGCGTCAGATGCAGCCGGTCGAGCTTGATGTTCGCGGGGACTTCGATCCGGCGCAAAACCTGGGGCTCGACATCGTCGAGCGTGACTTTGAGGCAGAAGATGTCGGCGGTGCTCATGCCGCGAGCTTACGATGATCCTAGTCAGCCGCCCACTCCCGCGGCAACAAATCGTCAAGCCAATGCAAGGGATGATCGGTTACGCGCGAAGGACGCAAGCCAGGCTTTGCAATCGACGTCCAGCCGCGCAGTCATATCAGCGCCGGAGCAACGGCCCAGCCCGCTGCAGTCTCGAGGTTGCAGCCTTGCGTGGCCCGCAACGCGAACAGCCCCAGCGTTTGTGTGCTGGGGCTGTGGTTGTGATGTGGTTGCGGGGGCAGGATTTGAACCTGCGGCCTTCAGGTTATGAGCCTGACGAGCTACCGGGCTGCTCCACCCCGCGGTGGTGAGGGTGGAGTGAAGAGGGTGCATGTGCTGCGCGCCTTGGAAGGC
>NZ_VDUZ01000067.1 GCF_008039615.1 Vineibacter terrae
CCACGCGCGCACCGGCGCGTCAGCGCCGGATCATGAGCGCGCGTGGACGCGCGCGGTCCGAAGGAGAAGCACACAGGAATCCTCACAGCCGCTCGCGCGCGGCAGCGTCGAGGTCGAAGGCGGCGCGGCCGAGCAGGCCGCCCGGTCGCGCCACCAGCACCAGGAACAGCAGGGCGTAGGCGATCAGCTCACGGATCTGCGGGCCGAACAGCGCCTGCCCGGTGGCCTCGACCACGCCCAGCAGCAGGCCGCCGATCACGGCGCCCGGGATCGAGCCCAGCCCGCCCAGCATCATGGCGATCAGGCCCTTGGCGGTCGACCACATGCCGAACATCGGAGTCACCTGCTGGTCGGCCACCAGCACCAGCCAGGCGCCCAGGCCACCCAATGCCGAGGCCAGCAGGAAGGCAAGCAGCGTGATCCGGCTGGCATCGATGCCCACCGCCTGCGCCGCTGCCGGGCTGTCGCTCAGCGTGCGCAGCGCCAGCCCGAAGCGGGACGCCGTCAGCAGCCGGTGCAGCGCCAGGGCCGCGAGCGCGGCGACGGCGAAGGTCAGCAGGTGCTCGGGGCGCAGGCTCAGGCCGGCGATGCCCAGGGGCGCGAGGTCGAACGGCGCCGGGTAGGGGTTGGTGTGCCTGGGCAGCAGCAGGCTCGCCAGCGCCTCGATCTGCATCCACACCGCGAAGCTCGACACCATCGCCGCCACGCCGGAGCGGCCGCGCAGCGGCGCGAAGCAGAGGCGCTCGACATACAGGCCGGCGATCGCGGCGCCCGCCACGGTGACGACGGCGCCAAGCAGGGCCAGCACGCCGGCGGGCAGCGCATCACCGGCCCTGGCCGCCAGCAGCGCCCCGAGATAGCCGCCGAACATCAGGGTGGCGCCGTAGCTCAGGTTGAGCCGGCGCATGACACCGAACATCAGGGTGAAGCCGACCCCCAGCAGCGCGTAGGCCGCGCCGGCCGCGAGGCCGTCGAGCAGGGTCTGGAGGATCATCTCATGGCACCTTCGCGCTTCCGAGATAGGCGCGCCGGATGACGTCGTCCTGGGCCACATCGCCCGGCGCGCCGGCGAACGTCACCCTGCCCTGCTCCATGAGGAAGAACCTGTGCGCCACCTTCAGGGCCAGGTGCGCGTTCTGCTCGACCATGAATATGGTGATGCCGTCGCGGTTGAGCTCCTCGACGATGCGGAAGATCTCGGCCACGACCAGCGGCGCGAGCCCGATCGAGGGCTCATCCATCATCAGCAGCTTGGGCCGGCTCATCAGCGCGCGCGCCACCGCCAGCATCTGCTGCTCGCCGCCCGAGAGCGTGCCGGCAGCCTGCGCCCGGCGCTCCTTCAGCACGGGAAACCGCGCGAACATCCGCTCGGTGTCGGCCGCGATCGTGGACCGGTCGCGGCGCAGATACGCGCCGGCGGCGAGGTTCTCCGCGACCGACATCTGCGGGAAGACGAGGCGGTTCTCCGGCACCAGCGCGATGCCGCTCGAGACCACCCTGTCGGCGGTCTGGCCGACCAGCTCGGCGCCCTGCAGGCGCACCGACCCGCGACGCGGCCTGAGGATGCCGGCGATGGTGTACATCAAGGTCGTCTTGCCGGCCCCGTTGGGGCCCAGCAGGCAGGTGATGCGCCCGGCATCGACCGACAGCGAGACGCCTTTCAAGGCCTCGATCTTGCCATAGGCCGTGACGATGTCGCTCACCTCAAGCATGCGTGGCGTTCCCGTATCCTCCCCACGCCTTGGCGTGGGGAGGTGCCCCGAAGGGGCGGAGGGGAGGCAACGTGGTCTTCGTCACTGGGACCGCGTCGGCTCCCCATCCGCCCTTCGGGCACCTTCCCCATGCTACGCATGGGGAAGGAAAGAGAAAAAAGGCCCTCATGCTCCCGTCCCAAGATAGGCATCGCGCACGGCCGGATCGGCCTGCACCTGGGCCGGTGTGCCCTCGGCGATCTTGCGGCCGAAATTCAGCACGCAGATCCGGTCGGTGACCGCCATCACCAGCTCCATGTGGTGCTCGATCAGCAGGATGGTGTAGCCCTGCTGCTGCAGCATGCGGATGCGCTCGTCGAGCTGGGCGATCTCCTCGGCGTTCATGCCCGCAGCCGGCTCGTCGAGCAGCAGCAGCCTGGGCCTGGCGGCAAGCGCGCGGGCGAGCTCCAACCGCCGCTGCTCGCCGAAGGCGAGGCTGCCGGCAAGGTCGTCGGCGCGATGCGCCAGCCCGGAAAACTCCAGCGCCTGCGAGATGCGCTCGCGGGCATTGCCGCGGCCGCCGACCCAGCGCTTCAGGAAGCCAGCTTCGGCGCGGTGCGCCGGCGCGTTCTCGGCCATCCAGAGATTCTCCCAGACCGTGAGGTTGGTAAACAGCCGGATGTTCTGGAACGTGCGGGCGAGGCCCAGCGACAGGCGCTTGTGCGTGGCCACCCGCGCGATGTCCTGGCCCTGGAACAGGATCTGGCCCTGCGTCGGCGCATAGAGGCCGCAGACGAGGTTGACCGTCGTGCTCTTGCCCGAGCCGTTGGGGCCGATCAGGCCGAAGACCTCGCCCGGCCGGATCGCGAAGTCGATGCCGTCGACGGCGCGCACGCCGCCGAAATGCTTCACGAGCCCGCGCACCTCAAGCACGCCGCGCCTCCCGCCCGAACAGGCGCGCCAGCCGCCGTGCCGTGGCGGCGTCGATCAGGCCGTTGGGCCGCAGGTTCATCGCCAGCACGATCAGGGCCCCGAACAGCAGGTTGCGCCAGTCACCCAGGAAGCGCAGGCCCTCGACCAGGAAGCCCTGCACGAAGATCACGGCGACGATTGTGCCCAGCACGTTGCGCAGCCCGCCCAGGATCGGGTAGGCGATGGCGAAGGTGGCCAGCAGCACGCCGAAGTTCGAGTGCTCGATATGCGTGGTATAATGGGCATAGATGGCGCCGCCCAGGCCGGCGATGAAGCCGCCGATGGTCATGGCCGTGACCTTCACCGCCGTCAGGTTCAGCCCGACGCTCTGCGCCGCCAGCTCGTCCTCGCCGACGGCGCGCAGCACGGCGCCGAAGCGGCTGCGGTCCAGCCACCACAGCGCGCCCGCCACCAGCGCAACCACGGTCCAGACGAACAGCATGACGTCGAGGCCGGTCCAGCCGTGCTCCGGGAACCAGCGGATCTGGCGGAAGCCTTCGCCGCCCAGCGGCCCTACCTTCACCTCGCCCTTGGCGACCTGGTAGTCGAAGTTGAAGAAGAAGAGCCGAACCGCCTCGCCGAACGCCAGGGTGGCGATCACGAGCATGAGCCCGCGGACACGCAGCGCGGGAAAGCCGACGATGCAGGCCATCGCCGCGGCGGCCAGTCCCGCCGCCAGCATCGCCGGCACCAAGTGCCAGCCCGCCAGGACCGTGAACATCGCCGCGACGTAGGCGCCGATGGCGAAGAAGCCCGCTTGCGCCAATGACACCTGGCCGGTCAGCAGCACGACATAGGCCGACAGGCCGAGCAGCGCATGGAAGCCTATGATCTGGGCCAGGCTGTAGTAGAAATCCACAGCGGCGTCTCCTCAGTCGCGGCCGCGCGCGGCGGCGAACAGGCCGCCCGGCCGCAGCACCAGGAAGGCGAACAGCAGCAGCATCACGTAGATGTCGCGTTCGGTGACGTTGCGGACAGCCTGGAACAGGTTCTCGGCGGCGCCCACCAGCAGGCCTGCGACGATGGCGCCGGGAATGCTGCCCAGGCCGCCGATCACCGTGACGATCAGCCCTTTCACCGTGATGGTGCCGGCGATCAGCGGCGAGAGCATGCCGACCGAGGCGCCGATCATGGCGCCCGCGACGCCCCCCAGCAGACCCGCCACCACGAAGGTGAGCCCGTTGACCGCCTGCAGGCGCATGCCGCAGAGCTGGGCCGCGACCGGCTGCTGCGCCACCGCGCGAGTCGCCATGCCCAGACGAGTGCGGTAGAGCAGGGCCAGCAGCACCGCCATCGCCACGACGCAGATAAGGAACACGCCCACCAGGTCGGCGCGCAGGATGAACGGGCCGAGCTCGATCGGGTCGCCGTCATAGATGGCGGGATAGTTCTGCGGCATGCCGGCGGTGGCGTGCACCACGATCTCGTCGACCAGCAGCAGCATGCCCACGGTCGACATCAGGGTCGCCAGCGGCGAGGCCAGCGGGATGAAGCGGAAGCAGGTGAGGTAGATCACGTAGCCGATCACGCCGGCTGCCACGATCGACAGCGGGAACACGCTCCACGGCGGCAGGCCCAGCATCTGCGGCCCGATCAGGCCGCAGTATGCGCCGGCCAGCGAGGCGGCGGCGTAGCTCATATTGATCTTGTGCATCACGCCGAAGACCAGCGTGAAGCCGATGCCGATCAGCGAGTAGGTCGTGCCGAACAGCAGACCGTCGATGATCGCCTGCACATAGTCGACGAAACCCATGGACACCGTGTCAGCGAACCCTCTACCGCAAGCGGGAGAGGGAGGGACCCATCGCGCACTTCGCGCGATGGGAGGGTGAGGGGCTAAGGTCGAGATCTCTGGATGGGAGGGCCTCGTCCTTGGCCCCTCATCCGGCCGCCGCTGCGCGGCGTCCACCTTCTCCCGCGAGCGGGAGAAGGGATGTCGTCAATTCGTCAGCGGATTGAACAGCACGGCCCACTTGCCGTCCTTGGCGTGGACGTACATGTAGGGCTTCACCGCTTCACGGTCCTCGGTGCGCTTGCTCTTGCCCAGCAGCCCGTCGGTCTCCTTCAGCGCCGCCAGCCCCTTGCGGATCTTCTCGCGATCGGCCTGGACGGTGTCGGGCTTGGCCAGCACGCCTTGCTCCTCGATCACCTTCTTGAGGATGAAGATGTTCTCGTAGGCGGCGGCGGAGTGCAGGTCGAGGCTGCCATTGAACTTCGCGGCCTGTGCCGCGGCGGCCTCGGCTTCCTTGGTGACGGGCGCGAAGCTGGTCGGGATCACGATGCCTTCGGCCTCGCGGGCGCAGCCTTGCAGGGTCTCCATGCTGGAAGAGCTGGTGAGCCCGACAAGCAGCTTCACCTTGACGCCCTGGCGGCGCATCTCCTTGAGCACGCCGCAGGTGGTGAAGGGATGCGCTGCGATGGCCAGGATGTCCGGGCTGGCTGCCTTGATCTCCCGCACCTGCTGGGCGAAGTTGGTGTCCTCCAGCAGCCACTTGGCCTCGCCCTTGACCTCGAGCCCAACCTTGGGCGCGGCTTCCTTCATCACCGCATACCAGCTGGCGCGGCTATGGGCGAAATTCTCCTCGACGCCGGCGAAGATCGTCTTGAGCTCGGGGTTCTTGGTCTTCAGCCAAGTGAACAGCGCGTTGTACATGTCGATCTCGCTGGGCACGTTGCGGAATGCCCATTCCGAGATCTTGGCCAGCCCGCCCTTGATGGCGACGTCGGTGAAGATGGGGAACTGCAGGCCCGAGTCGCTGGCATCGCCGGCCTTGCGCTGCAGCACGCCGAACAACGGCTCGGCGACGTTGGAGCAGCCCGGGCCGATGGCCACCAGGGCCGGACCGGCCGCGATGCGGCGCACCACCGAGATGCCTTCCTCGGCGGTGCAGCGGTCGTCGAGGAACTCGACATCGATCTTGCCGATGGTGCCGTCACCCAGCTTGACGCCGCCCTGGCTGTTGATCGCATCGGCGGCGGCCCGCATCGCCGCCTCGCTGTTGATGCCGAACGAGCGCACCACGCCAGACTTGGCGCCGAACCCCTTGATGATCACGGCGCGCTCCTGTGCGGCGGCGGTGCCGCACAACCCGATGACGGCGACAAGCGCCGAGCTCAGCAATAATCCTGTCCTGCGCATGACGTCTTCCCTCCCGGTGCCCTGGTCATCGACCAGGATTTGAGATTTTTCATCCCTTGGGAAGGATCCCGCCCTGTCGGCGGCCGTCTGTCAATGCCCTGTCGCGTTCTCAGGCGGCTTTCTTGAGGTGGAACTCGTAGCGCATGGTGTGCTGCGGCCCGGTCTGGGGGCCGAAATCGACCACCAGCGAGTCCTTCACCCCGAACACCACGTCGCTCTCCAGGTAGGCGTCGCCCTTGACGAACAGGTGCGTGATCACCTGCCGGTGGCCGGGCGCCTGGACCCAGAAATGCAGATGGCCCGGCCGCATGGGGTGACGCCCCATGGCGCGCAGCAGCGCGCCCACCGGCCCGTCATCCGGGATCGGGTAGGCGGCCGGCAGCGTGGTGTGGAACCAGAAGCGGCCGTCCTTGTCGGAGGTGAGGCGGCCGCGCAGGTTGTGCGCCTCGCCGTCGCCGATCTGCGAGTCGTAGAAGCCCTCGGGCGAGGATTGCCAGCAATCGATCTGGGCGCCGGCGATCGGCGTGCCGTCGTCCGACGTGACGCGGCAATCGACATCGACGCGGCGGCCGGCGACGCCCGGCGCCAGGTCGCCGCCGTTGGGCACCACGGGCGGGTTCTCGCGGAAGAACGGGCCCAGCACCGTCGACTCGGTGATGCCGGGGCCGCCCGGGTTGGCGATGGCGTCGACCAGCATCGAGACGCCCAGCGTGTCCGACAGCAGGATGAATTCCTGCCGCTTGTCGTCGCAGAACTTGCCGCACTCGGTCAGGAACTGGATGCCCTTGAGCCACTCCTCTTGCGTAATGCGGGTCTCGCGCACGAAGTCGTGCAGATGGCGGATGAAGGCGGTCATCACCTCGCGCAGGCGCGGGTCGCATTCCGGCGTGATGCGCGCCAGCGCCGCATCGGTGATCGACTGCTCCGTGAAGTTGCGCATCGCTTCCTCCCGATTGAATTCTCCTCGTCCCGCGAGAGCGGGAGAGAGGTGTCACGCGCTGCAGCGATGGACCTCGACCGTCACATGCGAGAGCCCCGTCACCTCGCCCAGCCGGTCCTTGTAGGCCGATGCCGGCATCGGCGTGTCCGAGACCACGGCGATGATTGCGGCATGGTGGCCTGGCCCGATGCGCCAGATGTGCAGGTCCGTGATCCGGTCGCCACCGACCTCGATGCGGCCGCGAATCGCGGTCCCGAGGCCCGGGTCGGGCGCGGCGTCGAGCAGGACGGCGCCGGCGTCGCGCGCCAGCCGCCACGACCAGTGCGCGATGACCAGGCTGCCGGCCACGCCCACCACCGGGTCGAGCCACGTCCAGCCATAAAGCCGGCCGGCCAGCAGCCCGACAATGGCCAGCACCGAGGTCAGCGCATCGGCCAGCACGTGCCAGTAGGCGGCCCGCGCATTGTGGTCATGGTGTCCGATGTGATGATGCTCGTCATGGCCATGGTCGGCGTGATGCCCGTGGCCATGACCGTGGCTGTCGGGATGGCCCAGCAGCCAGGCGCTGAGCAGGTTGACGCCCAGGCCGACGACAGCGATGGCGATGGCTTCGTCGAAGCGGATCGCCACCGGCTCCAGCAGCCGCATGGCCGACTCGTAGCCGATCAGGGCGGCGATGAAGGCGAGCACGATGGCGCTGGTGAAGCCGGCGAGGTCGCCGAGCTTGCCGGTGCCGAACGCAAAGCGCGGATCGCGCGCATGCGTGCGGGCATAGCGATAGGCCAGCGCCGCGATCGCCAATGCCCCGGCATGCGTCGACATGTGCCAGCCGTCGGCCAGCAGGGCCATCGAGCCGAACACGAGCCCACCCACGATCTCGATCGCCATCATGGCCGCGGTCAGGCCGACGACCAGCCAGGTGCGCCGCTCGTGGTCGTCGTGCCTGGCGCCGAGGAACACGTGCTCGTGGCGCCAGGTATCGAGAGAGTGGTGGTGCATGGCGAGCCTCACGCCAGGGTGCAGGCCTCGTCGAAGCGCAGACGCGGGCTGCGGTCGAAGAGCTTGGCGGGATTGCCGTAGCCGATGCCGCACAGGAAGTTGGCCTTGAAGCGGCCGTCGGGGAAGAAGGCGGCATCGACCTTGGCGTTGTCGAAGCCGCTCATCGGCCCGCAATCCAGCCCCAGCGCCCGGGCCGCGATCATCAGGTAGGCGCCTTGGAGGGTGCCGTTGCGGAACGCGGTGGTGGCTGCGACGGCGGCGGCGGCCGGCCCCTTGAACCAGTTGATGGCATCGGGATTGTGCGGGAACAGCTGCGGCAGCAGCTCGTAGAACTGCGTGTCGTAGGCGATGATCGCGACGACCGGAGCGGTCATCGTCTTTTCCGTGTTGCCCTCCGACAGCGCCGGCCGCAGCTTCTCCTTGCCTTCCGGCGTGCGCACCCAGACGATCCGCGCCGGCGAGCTGTTGGCCGAGGTCGGGCCCCATTTCATCAGGTCGTACACGGCATGCAGCTGCGCGTCGCTGACCGGCTTGTCCTGCCAGCCGTTCTGCGAGCGGGCTTCGCGGAGGATCGTGTCGAGGGCCTTGTCGTCGAGCATGGATGTCGCATCCGTCATTGATGGTCGGTGAAGCGCGATTGATGACCGCGTTCGTGGCCAAAGGAAAGCACGATCAGCGCTCAAAAATCGGGCGGCGGCGTTGCGCCGGCGGCGGCTCGAAGCCCAGTGTCAGCTGCGTCCGGCGCGGCAGCCGCGCGGCAATGACCGCATGGGCACGACGGATATAGGCCTTGAGCTGGTCGGGTGGCAGGAACGCGGGCTCGGCCACCGCCACCCAGCGGGCGCGCGCCAGGTAGGGGCAGGGCCGGAAGCCGGGCGCCGTCTTCATCGTGTCATAGTAGGCGTCGTCGGCCTTGAACCACAATTCGCGCTGCCGCGGCCCCGCGCCGGTGCGTGGCAGGACGGCGAACATCTTGCCGCCGACCTTGAAGACGATCGTGTCCTCCCATTGAACGACGCGCGTGGCGGCGCGCAGGGAGCGGCAGAAACGGTCGATGGCGACAGGAGTCATGTGAAATACCAGATCGGATGAACTGAGTACGCGGGTGCGGCCGGATCATGTCCGACCCGCAGCCACGTTGTCGATTTCCACGGCCGATCGGGTCAATATGCCCGTGATGATTGATCCACCCCCGATTCCGTCCTGGCGCCCCGACCGGCTGAGCCGGCGATTGCCTCTTCTTGCGGCACGTGGCCGCATCCTGCGGGCGCTGCGGCGCTGGTTCGACGATGCGGGCTTCGTCGAGGTCGAGACGCCGGCGCTGCAGGTATCGCCGGGCATGGAAGTGCATCTCAAGGCGTTCGCCACCGAGATCGAGGCGCCCGACGGCCGCCACGGCCGGCTCTATCTGCACACATCGCCCGAGTTCGCGATGAAGAAGCTGCTGGCCGGCGGCGTGCCGCTTCTGTTTCAGCTCGCGCGCGTCTGGCGCAACGGCGAGCGCTCGGACCGGCACCATCCGGAATTCACCATGCTGGAATGGTACCGCGCCGAGGCCGGCTACGAGTCCCTGATGGACGACTGCGAGGCCCTCCTGCGCGCGGCGCTGGCGGCGAGCGGCGGGTCGCTGCTGCGCTGGCAAGGGGCCACGAGCGATCCGGCGCGGCCCTTCGAGCGGCTGGCGGTGGCCGAGGCCTTCCAGCGCTATGCCGGCATCGACCTGCTGGCCACGGCGCCCGATCCGCAAGCGCCGGATGCGGCGGCGCTGGCGCGCGGCGCCGTGCGCGCCGGCATCAGGCCGCGCCCGAGCGATACCTGGGAGGACATCTTCTTCCGCGTCATGCTGGAGCACATCGAGCCCCGGCTGGGCTTCGGCCGTCCGACGATCCTCTACGACTACCCGGTATCGATGGCGGCCCTGTCGCGGCCCAAGCCGGGCGATCCGCGCCTGGCCGAGCGCTTCGAGCTTTATGTCTGCGGCCTGGAGCTGGCGAACGCTTTCGGCGAGCTGACCGACGCCGCCGTGCAGCGCCGCCGCTTCGAAGCCGACATGGCGATGCGGCGCGCGCTCTATGGCGAGGCCTATCCGGTTGACGA
This sequence comes from Vineibacter terrae, assembly GCF_008039615.1. Taxonomy (GTDB): domain Bacteria; phylum Pseudomonadota; class Alphaproteobacteria; order Reyranellales; family Reyranellaceae; genus Vineibacter; species Vineibacter terrae. The sequence continues at coordinate 9,839 of NZ_VDUZ01000067.1, forward strand.
GGATTTCCTGGCTGCGCTGGAGCACGGCCTGCCGCCCAGCGCCGGCATCGCGCTGGGCTTCGACCGCCTGGTCATGCTCGCCACCGGCGCCACCCGCATCGAGGATGTGCTGTGGCTGCCGGTGGCGGCACCGTAGCGCTTGCTCATGGGGTCGGGCCGCGCCGCTCCAGCGGCGCTCTTCATCTTGTTCCTTGCAGGAAAAGCGCCGCTGGAGCGGCGCGGCCCGACCCATGAAGCGCCGTCCGCCTATCGCTGCTTCAGCGCCGCGATGCGCGCCTGGTAGCGATGCTTGTCGTCCTCGGTGGCGTAGGACCTGGTCACCAGGTCTTCATACAGGACCAGGGCGGCGACTGCGTCGCCCTTGTCGGCGAGAAAGACCGCCTTGCGCTCGATGCTCTCGCCCCGGCTCAAGGGCCATTCGAGGGCGATGGCGCGATCGTAGGCGCGCAACGCGTCGGGTGCGCGCCCCAGCCTGTCGAGCACGATGGCCACGTTGTTCAGCATGCGGGCCTTGTCGATGGCGCTGATATCGGACGTGGCGAGGCTCTCGAACCGGGCCAGCGCCTGCGCAAGTTCGCCCTTCTCGAACAGGGCGGCCGCCGCCTGCGCCGCTGCCACGTAGTCGTCGTACTTCATCCCGCCTCTCCGCCGGTCCGTTCGATTCTTGCCAATGCCGCCTGCGCCTTGAGCGCCTGCACGGTCTCGCGCACGTCGTGCACCCGCAGGATGGCGGCGCCGCGCGCTGCCGCCGCCAGCGCCAGCGCCAGCGATCCGCCCAGGCGCCGTGCCGCCACGGGCTCCCCGCTGATGGCGCCGACGAAGCGCTTGCGCGAGGCGCCGACCACGATTGGGCGGCCCAGCGTCGACAGCTCCGCCAGGCGGGCGATCAGCGGCAGGTTGTCGTCCGGCGCGGCGCCGACGAAGCCGACACCCGGATCAATGGCGATCCCATCCTGCGGCACGCCGGCACCGCGGCAGGCCGCGACTCGCGCCGCCAGGAACGTGCGCGCCGCGGCCACGATGTCGCCGCCGGCAGCAGCCTCGTAGCCGCCGGCGGCGGTGCCGCGGCGATACATCAGGATCACCGGGCAGCGCCGCGTGGCGATGAGCTCAAGGCTCTGCTGGTCATCGCACAGCGCCGATACGTCGTTGACGATCCGGGCGCCCGCATCCAGCGCCGCCCGCATGACGTCGGCGCGGCGCGTGTCGATCGAGACCACGGCTCCGGCAGCCACCAGGCCGCGGACCACCGGCATGACGCGCGCGGCCTCCTCGGCGACGGTGACAGCCGCCGCGCCGGGCCGCGTCGATTCGCCACCCACGTCGACGATGTCGGCGCCGTCCTCGCGCATGCGCAGGCCGGCCGCGATGGCGCGCCCGGCGTCCAGGTGCAGGCCGCCATCGGAGAACGAATCCGGCGTCACGTTCACGATGCCCATCACCCACGGCCGGCCGTCGGCGTGGGGGGCAAGGCCGGCGAAAGCGGGTGGCGGGGTCATGCCGGTCAGGTGACCTCCTCCAGCACCACCTCGTGCGTGACCGTCGCGGTCTTGCGGATCATCGCCGTGGCCGAGCAGTACTTGTCCTCGCTGAGCGCCACGGCGCGCTCGATCAGCGCCCGGTTCAGCCCCTTGCCGCGCATGCGATAGATCAGCTTCACCTGGGTGAAGACCTTGGGCGGCTCCTCGGCGCGCTCCGCGACCAGCTCTATGGCCATGCCGCGCACATCCTGCCGCTGCTTCTTCAGCATCGACACCACGTCGATGGCCGTGCAGCCGCCCATGCCGATCAGCACCATCTCCATCGGCCGCGCCGCCAGATCGTGCCCGCCGACATCGGGGGCGCCGTCCATGGTCACGGTGTGGCCGGACCCTGATTCGCCGACAAAAAGGGCGTTCTCGGCCCAGGTGATGCGGGCGGTGGTGCTCATGCGAGGACTCCTGAAGCGACAAGGCCCGGACCCTAGCCAAACAGCTCGCCGGTGTCATGGCGCCTGAGGGAAACGAGCCGCCGGCCGCTTGCATGCGCCGGGCGCCCGGCTTAACTCTAAGGCTCCGCCGCGCAGCATAGCAGGTGCGCCATGCGTCAGCTCGTCCTTGTCGCCTCACTGGCCGTGGCGCTGCCTGCGGCAGCGTTCGCGCATCACGGCTGGAGCAGCTACGACGCCAACACGGTGCTCACCTTGACGGCGCCGGTCCTCGAATCGCGCTATCAGAACCCGCACGGCGAGCTGGTGCTGGAGGATCAGGGCAAGCGCTGGCTGGTGGTGCTGGCGCCGCCGTCGCGCATGCAGTCACGCGGCTTGCCGCGCGAGGCGATCGCCGTCGGCAAGGCCGTGGTCGTGGTCGGCTATCCCAGCCGCACCACGCAAGGCGAGATGCGGGCGGAACGCATCACGGTCGACGGCAAGACCGTCGAGCTGCGCTAGCTGGACGCCGCCGCCCGGCGCCGGCCGTGGAACATGGGCATCCCCTGGCGCCGGCCTGGGCTGCGGCGCTCGAAGCGTCGGCCTGGGCGCTGACCGTGCGCGATTCGACCTGGATCTATCCGCTGGCGAACCTGACCCATCTGCTGGGGCTGGTGATGCTGGTCGGCCCGATCGCCAGCCTGGACCTGCGCCTGCTCGGGGTTGCCCGTGCCATCGCGGCGTCCGACCTGTCGCGCCTGCTGACTCCGATCGCGGTGATCGGGCTGGTGCTGTCGCTGGCCAGTGGCTCGGTGCTGTTCGTCGCCGATGCCGGGGCGCTGGCGCGCAACGAGGTCTTCCTGGCCAAGATGGCGCTGCTGGCGTTGGGTGCGCTGAACGCGGTGGCGTTCCGTTGGCTGTGGCACCATCGGCTGCATCAATGGGATGTCCGGCCGCCGCTCGCCGGCCGCCTCCAGGCCCTGGCCTCGATCTTCATATGGCTGGGCACTGCGACCTTCGGACGCCTCATTGCGTATTTCTAGATTTTGGCCCAGGAAGCTGCGGCATGAGCAGCACCAACCCCGACAACACCCCGGCCCGGCCCGAAGGCGGCTATGCCGGCGCCTCCGACGAGGCGATCGCCTTCCACTACGACGTCGGCACGGACTTCTACCGGCTGTGGCTCGACCCGCGGCTGATCTACAGCGCCGCACGCTGGCGCGGGCCGCTCGATCGCGGCCCGATGCCGCGGGTGTCCCTGGAGACGGCGCAGCTCGCCAAGCTGGACTTCCATCTCGACGCGGTGCGCGTGGAGGAGTGCAAGACGCTGCTCGACGTCGGCTGCGGCTGGGGTGCCGTCCTGAAGCGGGCCCTGGAACGCGGCGTCGAGCGCGCCACCGGCCTGACGCTGAGCCGCGACCAGGCGCAGCATGTGCGCAGCCAGGACTGGCCCGGCGCCGATGTGCGGCTGGAAAGCTACGAGGTCTTCACGCCTGACGGGCCCATCGACGGCATCATCAGCATCGGCGCCTTCGAGCATTTCGTGCGGCCCGGCTATGAGCCGGCGCACCGGCAGGGCATCTACCGCAGCTTCTTCGAACGCTGCCACGGCTGGCTGCGCAAGGGCGGCGCGCTGTCGCTGCAGAGCATCTGCTGGGGCTATGTCGACCGCGCCTATGCCGCCAAGGCGGTGCCGACCTATGTCTTCCCCGATTCGGACCTGCCTTGGCCCAACGAGGTGTTCGAGGCCGCCAATCCCTTCTTCGACGTGGTCTACGCCGAGAGCCGCGCCGAGGACTATGCCCTGACCCTGCGGGCCTGGCTGAAGGCGCTGCGGGCGCAGAAGGCCGAGATCGTCGCCGGCCATGGCGAGAAGATCTTCGATCACTACGAGAAGTACCTGCGCCGCTGCACCTACGCCTTCGAGAACAACACCGTCACCCTGATGCGTTTCGTGATGTCACGGCGGGGGTAGGAAGTCTTCCTCCCCAACGAAGTTGGGGAGGTGCCCCGAAGGGGCGGAGGGGAGCCCTCGTGGTCTTGGCAAGAGAGACCACGTCGGCTCCCCTTCCGGCCTTCGGCCCCCTTCCCCGCAAGCGGGGAAGGGAATGTTCCCTTTAATCCGCGCCGCTGAACCGGCCATGCGAGACCGCAGGCGTGCCGCGGAACAGCGACATGTGGGTGTGCACCGCCACCCATGGGGCGCCGATCTGATGGCGCGCGAAGGCGACCGTGGCGCGGCCGCGCCGGTCGAAGCGCGTGCCGTCGGGATGGAAGCCGTCCGAATCCCAGACTGCCATCCCCGTGCCGCTGAGCCGATCGGCTGACACGATGCCCTTCACGTCGGCCAGCCGCCAGTGGAAGCGCCGGATCGTGGGCCACACATTGCGCCACTGCTCGCGCTCGACGGCGTCGCGTTCGGCCACGAAATCGCTGAAGGTGCCGAAGGCGATCATGTCCTTGGCGAACAGAGGACGGCCGGCCGCGAAATCGACGGCGTTGACGCAATCCTCCAGGCTCTTGAACCAGCGCCGCATCGCCTCGATGTCGTCGGGAAGGGGTTCGCGCCGCAATATCATCGCCTGCACCTTCGCTTGCCGGATGGAGCGGCGATCCTAGAGCAACCGGACGCCAGGCGTCATCGCATGAGAATTGCTCGATCGGGGGCGAGCTGGATTGCGGTTGACAGGTTCCGTTTTTGAACGCACCAGTGCATTCTCTTTTTGAACGTACTCGTGCCACGACACAGGGAGCCCGCCATGGCCGACGCGCCCGCAGCCGGACAGATCCGCACCCGCGCCGACGGGCGCATCCTGCACATCACCATCGACAACGTCGCCAAGCGCAACGCCTTCATCCCCGAGATGATGGACCAGCTGTCGCAGGCGCTGACCCACTACGACGAAGACGAGTCGCTGTGGGTCGCGGTGCTGAGCGCCGAGGGCGAGCATTTCACCGCCGGCCTGGACATGCCGAAATTCTTCGGGCCGGCCGCGACGTGGCGCGGCATCCCCGAGGGCCAGGTCGATCCGTTCGGGCTGAAGCGGCGCTGCCGCAAGCCGGTGATCACCGTGGTGCAGGGCATCACCTACACCATCGGCATCGAGATGATGCTGGCCGGCGACATCGTGGTCGCCGCCGACACCGCGCGCTTCTGCCAGATGGAGTCCAAGCGCGGGATCGCGCCGCTGGGTGGCGCGCATTTCCGCTTCCTGAGCCGCACCGGCTGGGGCAATGCGATGTACCACCTGATGCTGTGCGACGAGTTCGACGCTACGCGCGCCCTGCAGATCGGCCTCGTGCAGGAGGTCGTGCCGTTCGGCCGCCACGTCGAGCGCGGCCTCCAGATCGCGCGGCTGATCGCGGCCAACGCGCCGTTGGGCATCCAGGTCACCAAGGAGGCGGCGTTGAAGTATGTCGAGGCCGGCGAGGCGGCATCCATCGCCATGCTGCCGGCGATCCGCGCGCGCGTGATGGGCACCGAGGATGCCAAGGAGGGCATCCGGTCCTTCGTCGAGCGCCGCGCCGCGGTCTTCCAGGGGCGCTAGCAACCACCGCAGGAGGATCCAATGGCTGCCAAGCATACGGCTCTCATCGTCGGAGTCGGCGCCAGCGAGGGCGTCGGCGCCGCCACGGCGCGGCGCTTCGCGCGCGAAGGCTTTCACGTCGCGGTGGTCGGCCGCACCGCCGCCAAGGTGGACGAGGTCGCGGCCGAGATCCGCGCCGCCGGCGGCAGCGCCGAGGCCCTGGTGGGCGATGCCGCGGTCGAAGCGGACGCGGCGCGCTTCGTCGCCGCCGCGGATGCGCAGAACACGCTGCTGGTCGTGGTGCAGAATGCCGGCAGCAATCGGCGCGACAGCATCCTGGAGCTGCAGCGCGCCGATTTCGAGCAGCTCTGGCGCGAGCATTGCCTGGGCGGCTTCCTGATCGGCCGCGAGGCGGCGCGGCGCATGGTGCCGCGCGGCAGCGGCTCGATCTTCTTCACCGGCGCCTCCGGCTCGCTGCGCGGCAAGGCCGGCTTTGCCGCCTTCGCCGCCGCCAAGGCCGGCCTGCGTGCCGTCGCCCAGAGCATGGCGCGCGAGCTCGGTCCCAGGGGCATCCATGTCGCGCATGTCGTGGTCGATGGCGGCATCGGCGGCGCGCGCCTGCTGGGCCGGGCGCCGCAGCTACGCGACGAGCGCGGTCCCGACGGCCTGCTGAGCTACGAGGCGATCGCCGACACCTATTGGCAGCTCCACGCCCAGCACCGCAGCGCCTGGACACACGAGATCGACCTGCGGCCGTGGATCGAATCCTTCTGACACGGGACGAGGTCGCCGTTGCACCTCCCAGGGGGCGCCATCACGCAGTACGTCATGGATGGCGTGGTGCAATCGGCGACCGCTTTGACCTCCATCAACGACGGCCGTGCGATGCGGCCCTAAGGAGCGGCTGGTTGCGCGTTGGGTCCGACATTTGTGAAAACTGGAGGTTACCCATGGCTGACAATGCCACCAAGCTGCCGATCAGGACCGAAGGCAAGACTGTCGAGCCAACCACGCCCACTCATGGCTGGACGACATACGAAAACCTGCGCCGCGAGATCGACCGGGTGTTTGACAGCTTCCATATGAACTGGCGCTCACCGTTCGGCCGTCTCGGCTTCGGCGCCGAGCCGTTGTTCTCGCGCGAGCTCACCGTCGCCGTCGCGCCGGCGGTGGACGTGGTGGAGACGGAAAGGGCTTACGAGATCACCGCCGAGCTCCCCGGGATGGACGAGAGCCATGTCGAGGTGAAATTCGCTGGCGGCGTCCTCACCATCAAAGGCGAGAAGAACGAAGAGAAGCAGAAAGAGGACAAGGACTACTATCTGTCCGAGCGCCGCTACGGGGCCTTTCAACGCAGCTTCCGCGTGCCGGACAGCGTCGATACGGACAAGATCGAGGCCAGCTTCTCCAAGGGCGTTCTGACCGTGACCCTGCCCAAGACGGTAGATGCGCAGCGGGCCGAGAAGAAGATTTCCGTCACACCTGCGGCGTAGCCGAAGGTCGGTGGCGCCGGAAGGTCATCGGTGCCCTCAGTCTATGCCACGGGCGTGACCGGCACCGTTGCGAACAGGCGGTCCAGCTCCGCGTCGGCTGGCATGTCCGGTGTGCCGAGCAGGACGAGGTCCGACCGCAGCGCGGCGATGCCCCAGGGCGTGTCGCTGCGCATGTCGATGCGCCGGCCGACCATGTGCAGCACGCTGCGCTGCAGCGGCGCGTCGGCGAGGCGCAGGATGCCCTTGGCGCGCAGCACGCTGGCGGGCAGCGCCGCCAGCGCCGCGAGCAGGGCGGCGCGGTCGATCAGGCCGCGTGTCGAGAGCGACCAGCGGCGGACCGGCGGAGTCGCAGCCGACGCGGCGGCAGTTGGCGCGGCCGGCGCGCCGTTCGATGCGAGCCCGAACAGCGCCTCGATGGCGACCTCGGCGTGCACGGCCGGCACCACGCGCGCGCCGGCCTGGCGAGCCTGCAGCCAGGCCGTGGTCTGCGCCAGCTGCGCGGCGTCGACGAGGTCGGCCTTGTTGAGGATCAGCAGGTCGGCGCCGTCGAGCTGGCGCTGTACCGTGTCGCCGACATGGCGGTCGGCGGCGCGCGCCTGCACCGAGGTGGCGTCGGCCAGCACCAGCACGCCGTCACGCTCCAGCATCGGCTCGATCAGCGCCAGCTCGGCGATGCGGGCCGGGTCGGCGACGCCGCTGGCCTCGACCACGACATGGTCGATCCTGTCGGCCTTCTCCAGCACCCGCACCAGCGCCAGCACCAGGCTGTCGCCGATGCTGCAGCAGATGCAGCCATTGGCCAGGCTGATCGTGTCGCCGCCATGCGCCGTCACCAGGCGGCTGTCGATATCGACGGCGCCGAAATCGTTGACCAGCACGGCAAAGCGGCGGCCGGCTGACCCGCGCAGCAGCCGGTTCAGCAGCGTGGTCTTGCCGGCGCCCAGGAAGCCGCCGATCACGGTGAAGGGCAGGCGCGCCATGGCCGCTACCCGGCCGGCGCCTCGAACACGCGGCCGCCCAGCACCGTGCCCCAGACGCGCACATCCTTCAGCGCCTCGGGCGCGACGGTGAGGGGATCGTCGTGCAGCACGGTGAAGTCGGCGCGCTTGCCGACCTCGATGCTGCCGACCTCGTGGTCGAGCTTCAGGGTGTAGGCGGCGCCCAGGGTGATGGCGTGCAGCGCATCGGGCACGCCGATCTTCTCCGCCTCGCCCAGCGTGCGGCCGGACGCCGTGAGCCGGTTGACGGCGCACCACGCCGTGAACAGGGGACCGATCGGCGTCACCGGCGCATCGCAATGGATGGCGAAGGGAACGCCGGTGCGCAGCGCCGTGGCGCAGGCATCCATGCGGCAGGCGCGCTCGGGCCCCAGCGTCTGGGCGTAGTGGATGTCGCCCCAGTAGAAGAGATGGTTGGCGAACAGGTTTACGCACATGCCCAGCGCCGCCATGCGCCGGAACTGCGCGGCGTCGGCCATCTGGCAATGCTGCAGGGTGTGGCGATGGTCGCGCCGCGGCGTGCGCGCCAGCACACGCTCGGCGGCGTCGAGCGCCACCTCCGATGCCTCGTCGCCGTTGGTATGGATGTGCACCTGGAAGCCGGCGTCGTGGTAGGCCTGCAGCAGCCGGTCGATGTCGTCCGGCCCGGTGTTCCACACGCCGTTGGGCAGGCCGTTGTAGTAGCCCGGCCAGCGCATGCGCGCCGACAGGCCCTGGATCGAGCCGTCGGTGATGATCTTCACCAGGCCGAAGCGCAGGCGCTCGTTGTTCTGCCTCACCAGCGCCCGCAGCTTGGCCACGCCGTCCTCGACCGGCAGGGCGATGGCGCCGAACGCGGGCAGCAGGCGGATCGGGAAATCGTCGCGGGCGCTGGCCTGCAGGTAACCGGCCACGGTCGAGTCGGGCAGCTCGTTGTGCAGGTCGGTGGCGGTGGTGACGCCGGCCAGCTGGGCCACGCGCGCGAAGCGCCACACCGCCTGCTCGTCGGACAGCGCCGCCGCCAGGTCGATGCCGCTGGCGCGATAGGCCATGTACTTGGCGGCGATCTCCTGCAGCTCGCCGGTCGGCTGGCCGGCCGCGTCCTTGACGATGCCGTGCACGTTGGTCGTGTGGTCGATACCGGCCTTGGCGAGCACCGGCGTATTGACGTTCAGCACATGGAAGTTGGAGTGGATCACCAGCACCGGCCGTTCGACCGAGACCTTGTCGAGGTCGCCGCGGTCCATGCGCCGGCCGCCGAAATAGATCGGATCGAAGCCCCAGGCGAGCAGGGGACCGTCCTTCGTCGTCATCTCGCGCTCGATCGCGCGCAGCCGCGCCACGACCGCGTCGATGCTTTTCAGCCCCGGCGAGACAGTGCCATCGGGGCTGCGGCGATCGAAGAAGCCGACATACGGGAACCGCCAGACGCCGCCCTCGAAGGCATGGCTGTGGCCTTCGACGAAGCCCGGCAGCAGCACCAGGTCCTCGAAGCGCCGGTCCAGCGTGTAGGCGCCCCAGCCCTGGAGCTCGGCCAGGCTGCCGACCCCCAGCACGCGCCCGTCGCGCACCGCCACATGCGTGGCGAAGGGCTGGTGCGTGCTCATGGTGATCACGCGGCGTGCCGGGTAGATGACGGTCGATGACATCGCAGGAGGCTCGGGTCGGTGGGCGATCGCGCAGCTAACCACAGGGCGCGCGGCGCGCCCAGCTTCCAGGCGGCGCCCGCCGCTCAGCGCGTGCGCCTGACGATATAGCCGTTGCCGATCTTCTCGAAGCCGACCTTGGGGTAGTAGTCCATCGCCTCGGGCGCGGCCAGCAGGATCAGCGCCACCTGATCACCCAGCTCGCGCCGCGTGATCGCCAGCATCTCCTTGCCGATGCCATGGCGCTGGTAGGCCCCGTCGACCGCGAGGTCCGACAGGTAGCAGCAATAGGCGAAGTCGGTCAGCGCCCGCGAGATGCCGACCAGCTTGTCGCCGTCCCATGCCGATATGGTGAGGTTGCCGTGCTCGAGCATCTTGGCGATGCGCGGCAGGTCGCCCGTGGGGCGCCGGATGGTGGAGGCATCGAACAGGCGTGCCACATCGGCGGCCTCGAGCTTCCGGTTGACGGCGTAGGTGATCATGGATGCGGTCCTTGTTGCTATCATTCCGAGCGCAGCGAGGAATCTCCCGGCTGCAGAGACTACATTTCAGGGAGATCCCTCGCTTCGCCCGGGATGACAAAAGTGCTCACACCACCTCGCGGGCGGCGGCGAGCGGCATGGCCAGCAGCTGCGCCACGACCTGCAGGGCGCGCTTCAGGTCGGCATGGGTCTTGGCATTGCCCAGGCACAGGCGCACGGCGCTGGGCGCGTCGGTGCGGCCGCCGAGGAAGGCGTCGGCCGGCGTCAATCGCACGCCCTGGGCCTCGGCCTCCGACGCGAAGTCGCGGGCCCGCCAGGGATCGGGCAGCTTCAGCCAGGCGTGGAAGCAGTCGGCCGGCAGGATCAGCTCGGCCTTCTGCGGCGCCGCCTCGCGGCTGGCCATGCCGGTGCGGTGGTGCGTGCCGCTCCAGCCGTCGCTGTGCGCCGCGACCGTCGGTGCCGGCGCTGGCGGCGCATCGCCCTTCATCGCCGCAAGATGGTTGGCGCTCGCTTCGGCCAGGCGGCGGCGCGATTCGCTGGCGCTGCCGCGCTCGTTGGCGGTCACGATCCGCACGGCCGGCCGCTGGGCGCGGGCGCCGCCGCCGCCGGCCGCGTGCGCGGCGGTCGCCGGCGCCTCCTGCGCCGAGGCGGCGCGCACGGGGACGCCGGCGTTGCGGAAGATCGGCGCCGCGATGTCGTAGCGCCGCCGCGCCTCCTCGCGCTTGCGCCGCAGGATCTCGTCGAGCACGCCTTCGTCGATCCAGCGCGTCGCGACCTCGGCGGCGATCGGCGCTGCCGTCCATGATGCTGCCGCCATGGCCGCTGCCAGCCGCGCCGCCAGCCTGGGCGGGGCGCGCAGGAAGCCGATGCGCAGGCCCGGCGCGCCGATCTTGCTGAGCCCGGCGAGATGGATGACATGCTCGGGCGCGAAGGCGGCGATCGGCGGCGGCGCGTCGGTCGGGAAGAAGCCGTAGACATCATCCTCGATGATCGGCAGCTCGTGCATCTCGGCGACGCGCGCCAGTGCCCGCCGCCGCGCTTCGCTGATGGTGCGGCCGGTGGGGTTGTGCTGCACCGGCGTCATGTAGAAGGCGCGCGCGTCGCCCACCCGGCAGGCGGCCTCGAACGCGCCCGGCAGCGGCCCGTCGCCATCGCACGCGATCGACTTCAGGCGCAGCCGCATCAGCCGCGCCAGCGACACCACGCCGGGATAGGTGAGATCCTCGACCAGCACCGCATCGCCCGGCGCCGTCAGCGCCGCCAGGGTCACCATCAGGGCATGCTGCGTGCCGGCCGAGATCAGCACATGCGCCGGGTCGATCGCCGGCGCGGCGGCCGCCTTGCCGCGTGCCGGCGATGGATGCTGGCGCCGCGCCAGCAAGCGCGCGCCGGCAGCGCGGTGGCGCTCCAGGCCGGCGCGGCCGCTGAACTCCAGCAGCGAGTTGATGTCGTTCATCTTGGCGATGTCGGCCAGCGTGCGGCGCAGCAGCTCGTCCTCGCCGACCTCGGCCGGCCAGTTCATCGCCAGGTCGATCAGGCGCGCCGGCGCGGCGTCCATGACCGCGCGCGGATCGCCCGTCGGATTGACCACCGAGCGCGCCACGATCGGGTCGGCATAGGGGATCGCGGGCGGCCGCACATAGGTGCCGCGGCCGACCTCGCCATGCACCAGGCCGCGGCGCTCGGCCTCGGCATAGGCGCGGGTGATCGTCCCGATGGTGCAGCCCAGGGTCCAGGCCAGGTCGCGGTGCGTCGGCAGGCGCGCATAGGGCTCGAGCTTGCCCGACGCCACGTCAGCCGCGAGCTGGTTGGCGATCGCGATGTAGAGCGGGGTCGACGCGCCGGGGTCGATGGTGGGGCGCCAGGCGGGGCGCTTCTTGCGGGCGGGATTCATCGCGGACGGGCCCTTGCCGCGGACGATCGATTGTCACCGTGACAATCACGGCAATGGACGCTCGCCCGACGGTCTGCCCGTTGGTACAAGGGAATTGTAAGGGTGACAATTTCATTGTGCGACGCCGTGACAATGAAATTGTCCCGATCGGGTCGCCGGATCTTCTAGCATCCGCCCATGACCAACGACCGTTACTTCGACGATTTCCGCGTCGGCGAGCGCTTCGAGAGCGCCGGCCTCACCATCACCGAAAGCGCCATCATCGACTTCGCGGCGCAGTGGGACCCGCAGCCCTTCCATCTCGATGCCGAGTACGCCCGCACGCGCGGCCATTTCGGCGGCCTGATCGCCTCGGGCCTGCACACCATGAGCGTGACCCTGCGGCTGTGGCTGGCCGACCGGGTGTTCATCGCCTGCACCGTCGGCTCGCCGGGCCTCGACGGCGTGCGCTTCCTGCGCCCGGTGCGGCCCGGCGACACGCTGCGCGTGATCAGCGAGCTGCGCGCGCTGCAGCCATCGGCGTCGAAGCCGGACCGCGGCACGGTGACGATGCGCCACACGACCTCCAACCAGCACGGCGAGGCCGTCATGACCATGGACGCGCGCGTGATCCTGCGCCGCCGGCCGGCCTCATGATCCTCCCCAGCGAAGCTGGGGAGGTGCCCCGAAGGGGCGGAGGGGAGCCGACGCGGTCTTGGTAATTGAGACTCCGTTGGCTCTCCCTCCGCCCTTCGGGCACCTCCCCCAACGCAAGCGTTGGGGGAGGGAAGGGCAGTCCTACCGCCAGGCCCAGACCGGCTGGTCGAAATGGTCGACCCGGGTGGCGCGGCCTTCCAGCGCCACCTCGCGGAATTGGTAGAGCATGGCCGCGGTGGGGGCGTTGATATGGCCGTTCACCATCGGCGTCGGCAGGCGGATCACCGGCCGGTCGCTTTCGGGGATGCTGAAGATCTCCGGTGATTCGGGCCGCCGCAGCTCGGCGAGCGGAATGCGGAAGAGGTGCGCGACCTCGGCCGGGTTGGGCGTGATGACCATGTCCAGCGGCGCCCAGAGCACGACCGGCGCGATCAGGTAGCCCGAGCGCGTCGGGTAGTCGTCCAGGGTGCCCAGGATATGGCTCTCGTCCAGCGCCAGGCCGAGCTCCTCGTCAAGCTCGCGCAATGCCGCCTGCTGCGGGGTCTCGCCGGCGTCGAGGCGGCCGCCGGGCAGCGCCAGCTGTCCGGCATGGGCGCGCAGCTTGGGCGCGCGCCGCGTCAGGAGGAAGGCGGCGTCGCCGGGCCGGCCGAAGGCGTCGTCCTCGTCGCGCGCCACCACCGTGATGGCCACGGCGGCACGCTTCAGCTCCTGGCCGTTGGCCGGGCTGTTGAGGACGAAGTCCGCCATCCGGCCGAGGATGATCTGCTTCAGGTCGATATCGAAACGCATCGGTCGCAGGATGTCGGGCGGCGGCAGGCCTGTCGATAGCGGCTGCCGCAACCCTCGTTTGTGGCGGCAGCATCTGGTCGGGCCGCGCCGCTCCAGCGGCGCTCATCTCTTCCATCACAGAAGGACGAAGAGCACCGCTTCAGCGGCACGCCCGGCCCCGTTCTCAGAACGCCAGCGCCTTGGCCTGGGTCACGCCGTCGAGCGCGCCGATGCGGTCGACCAGGGCGCCGTCCAGCTTCTGGTCGACGGCGACCAGCGCGATCGCCTCGCCGCCGGGCTTGTCGCGCCCGAGATGGAAGGTCGCGATGTTGACGCCGGTATCGCCCAGCAGGGCACCGAGACGGCCGATGAAGCCCGGCTTGTCGTCGTTCGTGATGTAGAGCATGTTCGGCGCGAACTCGGCCTCGATCTCGATGCCCTTGATGTAGACCAGGCGTGGACGCTTGCCGCCGAACAGCGTGCCCGACACCGAGCGCGTGCGCCGCTCGGTCGTCACCGTCACGGTGATCTGGGTCTGGTAATCGCTGTCGCGGTCGTGCTTGACCTCGGCCACGTCGACGCCGCGCTCGCGCGCCAGGATCGGGGCGTTGACCATGTTGACGTTCTCGAGCTGCGGCCGCAGCAGGCCGGTGATCACGGCCTGGGTCAGCGGCTTCACGTTCAGCGCCGCCACCGTGCCCTCGTACTCGATGCTCACCGCCTTGATGCCGGTCTCGGTGAGCTGGCCCGCGAACGAGCCGAGGTTCTCGGCCAGCTTCAGGTACGGCGCCAGCCGCGGTGCATCCTCGGCCGAGACATTGGGCATGTTGAGCGAGTTGGCGACCGCGCCCGTCATCAGATAGTCGCTCATCTGCTCGGCGACCTGCAGCGCCACGTTCTCCTGCGCCTCCACGGTGCTGGCGCCCAGGTGCGGCGTGCACACTAGGTTGGGGGCGCCGAACAGCACGTTCTGCTTGGCCGGCTCCTCGCTGAAGACGTCGAAGGCGGCGCCGGCGATGTGGCCGGAGATCAGCAGGTCGCGCACCGCCAGCTCGTCGACCAGCCCGCCGCGGGCGCAGTTCACGATGCGCACGCCCTTGCGCGTCTTCATCAGGCGCTCGCGGCCCAGGATATTCCTGGTCTGCTCCGTGAGCGGCGTGTGGATCGAGATGAAGTCGGCACGTGCGATCAGCTCGTCGAGCGTCACCTTGTCGACACCCAGCGCCTGGGCGCGCTCCTCCGACAGGAAGGGATCGTAGGCCGCGACCCGCATCTTCAGCCCGATGGCGCGCTCGGCCACGATGCTGCCGATGTTGCCGCAGCCGATCAGGCCGAGCGTCTTGAACGACAGCTCGCTGCCCATGAAGCGGTTCTTCTCCCACTTGCCGGCCTGCGTCGAGGCGTCGGCGGCGGGCACCTGGCGCGCCACGGCGAACATCAGCGCGATGGCGTGCTCGGCCGTCGTGATGGCGTTGCCGAACGGCGTGTTCATCACCACGACGCCACGCGCCGTGGCGGCCTTGATGTCGACATTGTCGACGCCGATGCCGGCGCGGCCCACCACCTTCAGCTTTTCGGCGACCGCCAGCACCTCGGCCGTGACCTTCGTGGCCGAGCGGATGGCCAGGCCATCATACGCGCCGATGATGGCGCGCAGCTGGTCGGGCTTGAGGCCGACCTTCACGTCGACGTCGACGCCGCGTTCCTTGAAGATCTCGACGGCGCGCGGTGACAGCTCGTCGGAAATGAGAACCTTGGGCATGGGAGTCAGTCTCTGAGTCGGTGTTGGTCAAACGACTGATGAGGGAAGACCAACCACAGAGGCACAGAGACACAGAGGTGGCACAGAGGAAGATTTCGCGCGCGCCACGGGCGCGCAATCCCATCATTCTCTGTGTCTTTCTCTGTGCCTCTGTGTCTCTGTGGTTTCTTCTTGATTGCTTACGCCGCCTGGGCGGTGAACTCGCGCTCGATCTCGGCGTAGGCCCAGTCGAGCCACGGCATCAGCGCTGCGACATCGGCGGCCTCGACGGTGGCGCCGCACCAGATGCGCAGGCCCGGCGGGGCGTCGCGGTACGAGCCGAGATCATAGCCGGCCTTCTCGGCCTCCAGCAGGTCGGCCATTTTCTTGGCCGCCGCCGCCTGCTGCTTGGCGTCGAGCTGCGTGAACCACGGCGCCACGATGTTGAGGCACACCGAGGTGTTCGACCGGATCGAGGGCGACGCCGCCAGGAAGTCGATCCACGGCCGCTCGGCCACGAACTTCTCGATCACCGCGAGGTTGGCGTTGGAGCGCGCGATCAGGCCCTGCAGGCCGCCGGCCTGCTCGCCCCAGGCCAGGCCGTCGATCGCGTCCTCGACCGCCAGCATCGAGGGCGTGTTGATGGTCTCGCCCTTGAAGATGCCTTCCGACAGCTTGCCGCCTGACGTCATGCGGAAGATCTTGGGCAGCGGCCAGGCCGGAGTGTAGGAGGTGAGCCGGGCCACGGCGCGCGGTGACAGCACCAGCATGCCGTGGGCGCCTTCGCCACCCATCACCTTCTGCCAGCTCCAGGTCACGACATCGAGCTTGGTCCAGGGCAGGTCCATGGCGAACACCGCCGAGGTGGCGTCACAGATCGCCAGGCCTTCGCGGTCGTCGCGGATCCAGTCGGCATGCGGCACGCGCACGCCCGAGGTGGTGCCGTTCCAGGTGAACACCACGTCGCGGCCCCAGTCGACCAGCTGCAGGTCGGGCAGCTGGCCGTAAGGCGCGTTGAGCGTGCGTGCGTCCGCCAGCTTGAGCTGCTTGATGACGTCGTTGGCCCAGCCTTCGCCGAAGCTTTCCCAGGTCAGCACGTCGACGCCGCGCGCGCCCAGCATCGACCACAGCGCCATTTCCACGGCGCCGGTGTCCGAGGCCGGCACGATGCCGATGCGATAGTCGGCCGGAATGCCCAGCAGCGCGCGGGTGCGGTCGATGACCTCCGCCAGCTTCTTCTTGCCGAGCTTGGAACGATGTGAGCGGCCGGTCGCCGCATCCTTGAGGGCTTCGGGCGACCATCCCGGCCGCTTGGCGCAGGGGCCCGAAGAGAAATCGGGACAATTCGGGCGAGCGTTCGGCTTCATGCAGCCTCTCCCTTCCAGAAGAGAAGCGCCCCGGTGGGGGGGCGTGGCCCGCCCGCTGGTTAAGGCCCGGCTCTGCTGCCGTCAAGTCAAATGGCGGTGCCAATTGTCACGCTTGTCCGTGTCCGGGGCGGCAGCCCGTGCCTGTCGGACATCGTGGAATACCCAGTCGCTGCTCCAGGCGCGCCACGGGCAGGCAACCGCCGAGATGATGTGCCGGCAACTGATGCTTCCAGGTGCTACGGCGATGCCTGGCGCAAGGCAGCCACGACGGCGTCGATGTCGGCGCCGTTGCGGTAGGAGCGCGCGAAGCGCAGCCGCGGGCTGTCGGCGGTGAATGTCGGGTCCAGCGCTTTCAATGTCGCCAGCGCGGCGCGCGCCGCGTCGAGCTTGCCCTGGCGCGCCAGCGCCGCCGCGCTCGTCTCCAGGCAATCGCGGTCGGACGCTGCCCGCGCGCGGCAGGCTTCTGCGGCCTTGGCCGCCTCGGCGTCGCGGCCGAGCAGGAAGAGGGCACGCGCCTCGACCGACAGCGCGGCCGAGCCCGGCACCGGATCGCGCTGGCGCGCCCGGGCCAGCGCCGCAAGCGCACCAGGCGAGTCGCCCACCAGCACCAGGGTGCCGGCGGCGCGCGCGAGCACGGCGGCATCGGTATCCTTGGCGCCGACGGCACGTCGGGCGTCGTCGCGGGCGTCGTCGTGCCGGCCCAGATGCGCCAGCACGGCGCTGCGCAGCGCCAGGGCCAGCGGTGCGTCGGGTGTCAGCGCCAGCGCGCCGTCCAGGCCGCGCAGCGCCGTCTCGAGTCCCTCGGGCGCGCCATCTGCCGGGTCCCAACGCCGCTCATAGGCGGCAAGGTAGGTGTCGGCCAGCGCCAGCTGCGCCGGCACATAGCCGGGGGCCGCTGCGGTCGCGCGCAGCAGCAGGCTGCGCGCCTGCAGCAGCGCCGCCCGAGCGTCCTTGCCGGCCAGCAGGCGCGCCTGCAGCACCAGGTCGTAAACGTCGGGTGGCGGCCGTGTCACCAGCGTCGTCGTCGGCGGTGCTGCCGGTGCCGGTGGCGGCGTCGGCGCTGCGTCGGCCGAGGTCTTCGAGGAGGGCGGCGGCGATGACGGCGGCGATGGCGCCGGTGCCGGCGCAGGCGCTGCTCCGGGTGCCGGCCGCAGCGGCCGCTTGGGGCTCTGCTCGTCCTGGCGCCGGGCCGCTTCCTCGGCCTTGCGGCGCGCTTCGGCGGCGCGGGCGCGGGCCTCCGCCTCCTGGCGGCGCTGCTCGGCCTCGGCGTCGGCGGTCTTGGGCTCGTCGCCCTTGCCGCTGGGGTTGGCGAGGGGGTTGTTGCGCCCGGACGTGACGTCGAGCATCGCCACCAGCGTGCTCACCACCCTGCCGGTGACCTCGTCCTGGATGTCGAACACGGCGCCGGCCTCGCGGTCATAGCGCTCGGCCCAGTCGGAGCGGCCGGTCCAGGCATCGATCAGCTCGGCCGAGATGCGCAGCCGGCCGCCGTCGCGGCGCACGCTGCCCACCAGCGCATGCGTGATGCCAAGCTCGCGCGCCAGCTGGCGGATGTCGGCCTTGCGGCCCTTCCACGCGAACGACGTGCTGCGGCCGAAGACGCGCAGGTTCTGCTGGTTGGCCAGCACCGCCATCTTGGACAGCGCCGTGATGATGTCCTCGGTGATGCCGTCGCTGAAATATTCCTGGTCCTGCCCGGCCGGGCTCTCGAACGGCAGCACGATGATGGCGACGCCGGCGGGGCGCCAGGCCGCCGACCACGGCCAGGTGCCGGCCAGCCACGTGCCCGCGCCGACGGCGCCGGCCAGCAGCAGCAGCACGGCCAGCGCGGCCGCCACGCGCCGCAGCGTTGCCGGTTGCCGCGGCGGGGCCGTGCTTGGCGTCCTTGCCGGCATGTCGCTGCCGGGCGGCGCCGTCGCTGCCCGCGGCGCGGCGCTGTCGGCCGGCCGCACCCGCCAGGCATGCACGGCGCGGGCGATGTTCTTCACCGAACGCGGCCCGAGGTCGTCGAACGCCACGGGCAGCTTGCCCTGCACCTGCTCGCGCACCACGCCCGAGACGCAGATCGTGCCCGGCTCGGCCAGCGCCTCAAGCCGCGCGGCGACGTTGACGCCGTCGCCCAGGATATCGCTGCCGTCGACGATGATGTCGCCCAGGTTGATGCCGATGCGCAGCCGGAAGCGCCGGGGCTCGGGCTCGGCGGCGCCGCGCGCGGCCATGGTGGCCTGGATGGCGAGCGCGCCGGCGACGGCGTCGATGATGCTGGCGAACTCGAACAGCAGCCCGTCGCCTTGCGAGCCCACGAGCCGGCCGCGATGCGCCGCCGCCAGCGGCAGGATGGCCTCGCGATGCGCCCGCCAGGCCGCCACCGTGCCGGCTTCGTCGGCCCCGACCAGCCGGCTGTAGCCGACCACATCGGCGCAGACGATCGCCGCCAGCCGGCGCTCGACGCGCGCCTCGTTCACGGGGCTCCCCTCATGATGTGGGGTTTATCACGGCCGAACCGGCGACGCACCGCACGTCAGCACGCGGTGCGCCCCGTGTTTTGAGCCATGCCGCTCGATTTCAAGCTATAATGTGCTATGGATAATGTCATCCCGATCGCCGCCGAATATAAACGCCGTGTGGAAGCTGCGCTCCCTGGCCGTGTGGCCAAGGTCGTGCTGTTCGGGTCACGGGCACGCGGTGACGCAGACGCAGATTCCGACTGGGATGTCGCCGTCTTCCTGCGCGACGATGTCGGTTCGCGCGAGCTTGATGTTCTGGCCGACGTCGGAACGGCGCTGCTACTCCAGACGGGGGCTGTAATCCAGCCTGTGCCATTGCCAATTTCGCGCGAGAACGAGGACAGCCTTTTCCTGAGGCACATCCGTCGCGACGGTGTCCTTGTATGATGGAAGCTGCCCATCGCCGGCTTGCCTTCGCCGAACGGTTGCTGGGCGAGCTGGACGGAATTGATCCCGAGCGGGCGCCGACGTCAGCCATTCACACGGGGTACTATGCGATGTTCCATGCGGCGACCGCCGTGATTATCGCTGCAGGAGAGGATCCCCCGCAGACGCACTCGGGTGTCATCGCACGCTTTTCTCGGCTGGTTATCCAGCGCAGCTTGCCAACCGATCAGAGCGTGGCGGTGTTGGGGCGCGCCCAAGCTGCGCGGCAGCTGGCTGACTACGATGAAGCGGCGCGTGGGCTGGAAACAAAAGCGCACGACGTGCTGCAGCAGTCGCCGACGTTCGTCGCGTTCTGTCGCAGGATGATTTCGGGCAGCTGAGGTCCTCAGGCACTACAGCAGCGCCGGGTCGATCGTGAACAGCTCCTGTGCGCGGCCGACGCCGCGCAACGCGTAGCGTCCGACCGAGACGAGGTGGGCGCGCTCGGCTTCGGGGGCCGCTGCCACGAAGTCGGATGACAGCACGATGTGCCGGTCGACTGAGCTGCACATCGAGGCGATGCGGCTGACCTCGTTCACCGCCGGCCCCACGACGGTGAAGTCCAGCCGCTCGCGGCTGCCGATATTGCCGTAGAACACGTCGCCGATATGCAGGCCGAGATAGACCGCGGTCACCGGCCGGCTCTCGTCGGTGCGCCGTGCGTTCAGCACCCTGAGCCGCTCGCGCAGCGCCGCCTCGGCCTGCAGCGCGCTGCGGCACGCCTGGGCGCGGTCCTCCGACTTGAAGATCGCGAGCGTGCCGTCGCCCATCAGCTTCAGCACCTCGCCGCCGGCCTCGCGGATGGAGGTGATCACGGCGTCGGCGTAGTCGTTGAGCAGCGGGATGATCTCGTCGGGCGGCGCCGTGTCGGAGATCGTGGTGTAGCCGTGCAGGTCGGAGAACCACAGCACGGCGTTGATGCGCTCGGCCACGCCGCGCGAGATGCGGCCGCTGAGCACGCGCTGGCCGGCGTCCTGGCCGAGATAGACCTCGACCAGCGTGCCCGCGATGCGGGCCAGCGACGCGCATTTGATCGCCAGCGCCAGGGACGGCACCAGCCGGCGCAAGGCCGCCAGGGTGGACTCGCGGAAGCCGCCGGGGCGCGCTGTCATCCATGACGAATAGACGCAATCCATCTCGCCGATCGTGCCTTTGTCGGCGAAGCGTTGCACCATGGCGAGGTAGTCGGTCTGTCCCTGCTCGCGCAGCGACTGAAGCTGCGAGAAGCTCACCGGATCGGCCGGCCCCAGTCGGCAGCGCAGCTCGTCGGTGCCGGTCTGCAGGATGTGGTAGAAGGCGCTGTTCTGCCAGTTCTCCGCCGCTTCGCCCACATTGGTCGGGCCGTACTCGACGACGGCGCTTTCCTCGACGCCGTCATCGCGCCAGCGAAACGCACGCCCCTCATAGATGGGATGCAGCGTGTCGATGATCGTTATGCCGCGCGCCAGCTCGAGCCCGACCTGGCTGCATCGCGCGCAAAACCCGTCCATCAGGTCGGTCTCCGAGGCGCCGGCCAGGCCGCGATGCACCACCCATGATGCTATCTGCTCGATATCGATGTCGTTCATGGGCTTTACCTGGGATCGCCGGCGCCAATCAGCCAGAGGATATCCTGTCATTCTCGCCGGAATATGTCAGGTCCGACGGTGAGCACGCCGTCGACCAAGCGTCCCGTCGCCGTGAACCCGGAATCGTCGACGAAATGCAGGTCATTGCCGCGCGCCGTGTACCGGCCGGTGTAGGCGCCTTTGCGCGTGCCGCGGGCCTCGTCGTAGCGTCCGTCCGATCGCAGCTCGAGCCGGATATGGCTGTCCGCCGTGACCCACATGCCCACGAAGCGCTGCTCAGTCATGGGAGGCTCCGGTTGTGCGATGGCCGTCGTGGCCGCGATTGCGCCGGCGCCGGCGGCCATCGCCACCATTGCGCGCAGCACGAGGCGACGTGTCGTGCAGTCCGTCGATGCGTATCTCATTGCGGTTCTCCGGCCAGGTCTCTTTTACCGAACAGCTCGATCAACGCCTGCGCTGCGTCGATGGCGCGCGGAAAGCCAGCGTGCACGGTGGTCAGGTAGACGACCTCCTTCAGGTCGTCCCGGGTCACGCCGATGTTGAGCGCATAGCCGGCATGGATCTTCATCTGCGCCCGATTGCCCAGCGCGGTGAACGCCGCCACCGTCGCCAGCTGGCGCGTGCGCGGATCGAGGCCCGGCCTCGCCCAGACATCACCCAGGGCATAGTCGGTGATCGCATCGGCCAGGAACGGGCCTCCCGGCGCAACCCCTCGAGCGCCGGCTGGCTCTTGCCTGCGTTCAAGGTGCTCACCACCGCCTCGCCGCGCTGGCGGCGCTCGCTTTTGATCGGATCGGCAACCGCCGGGAAGGCCGCGGCGGTGATCACGGCGGCGGCCAGCATGTGCTTCATGGTCATTGTGGTGCTCCGAGTCAGTAGGGGCTTGCCGTGGGACGGACGATCATCTCGCCGGCATCGCTCCCTGGGGCTATAGATCCGGCGCACCGCGCCGGCCGACGCTGGGAATGTGGTTGCAGCGCTTGCCATGGCGGTAGACTGGAACTGGCCGGTTCTTGCCTGATCCTCCACAACCGCGATGTCGTTATCGGCTATCGCCGCGCCGCCGCCTATGATGTGCCATGGCGTTCATCTTCACTGTCATCCCGAGCGCCAGCGAGGGATCTCCCGCGAACGGCGCATCGTGCGTCTTTCGCGGGAGATCCCTCGCTGGCGCTCGGGATGACCGTCTGTGGCTATGATGTGTGACGGGACAGGTCGCGAAAATGCGGGGATGGTGCGTGGAAGCAGGATCCGAGCTGGCCGAGCTGATTGACCGATTCGCCCGTGAGGATGGCGTTCACGCCACGCCCATTGCGCGCGTGTTCCTGATCCGCGCGTCGCGGCCCACCATGCCGCTGCACGTGCTGCATCGGCCGGCGGTCTGCTTCGTCGCGCAGGGCCGCAAGCAGGTGATGGTCGGCGAGGGGATCTATGTCTACGACAAGGCGCAATATCTGGTCGTGTCGGTCGACGTGCCGGTCGTTGGCCAGATCCTGAAGGCCAACCCCAGAAGCCCTTATCTCTGCCTGCGCCTCGACCTGGACCCCGCGATTCTGGGGGCGCTGCTGCTGGAGAGCGGGCTGCGCGCCGGGGACAGCCGGCAATCCGGGCCGGCGCTGGGGTTGAGCGCCACGACAGCCGAGCTTCTGGACGCCGCGACCCGGCTGCTGCGGCTGCTCGCGGCGCCGCGCGACATCGCCATCCTCGCCCCCCTGGTCGAACGGGAGATTCTCTACCGGCTTCTCGTGGGCCAGCAGGCTGCCAGGCTGCGGCAGGTTGCATTCGCTGACAGCAGGCTGCAGCAGGTCAACCGCGCCATCGGATGGATCAAGCGCAATTTCGCCAGGCCGTTCAGCATCGATGTGGTCGCGGCCGAGGCGTGCATGAGCCCATCGGCGCTGCATCAGCATTTCAAGAGCATCACGGCGATGAGCCCGCTGCAGTACCAGAAGCAGCTGCGGCTTCAGGACGCACGCCGTCTGATCCTGAGCGAGGCTGCCGATGCCGCGACCGCCGGTCGCGCCGTCGGCTACGACAGTCCGTCACAGTTCAGCCGCGAATATGGCCGCCTGTTCGGTGCACCGCCGCGGCGTGATATCGCGCGGCTGAAGGCAACGCCGGATCTGGCGTTCGGGCTCTGAAGGTGCGTGCGCAAATAAAGAGCCCCGTCCCGAACGAGGCGGGAAGCGGGGCTCTGTGGGCGTCTGCCCGGGCCGCTCGTGGAGAGTGGCCTCTATCGGACCTCGGCTCCAGCGCCTGGCCTAGGACGCTGGTCGTCGGTTCGCTCTGTCATGCCATATCGATTTGTTGGTGACCCGGATCGTGCCCTGGCCAGGGTTGTGATCGCATGTCCAGGTCATGGTCCTGATGATCGCTCACCAAGACCCGGGTCGCTGGCCCGGCGGAGTGTTCATGCGATGCATGCCTCCCGAGCTGGTTGCCGATCCGCCTGTCGTCCCGCGCTGCCAGCAGCGCCACCCTTCGTCGCGCTAACGGCGCGCAAGGGGGACCAACAGACACACGAAACGTGTGCCTCTTGGCCGCCGGAGTCAAGAGCAACTGTGGTGGATGAGCGCTTGGTCGATTGCCGCCGCATCGACAATGCGGACAAGTTCGCGGCGGACGCCGCCGCGTGGCGCGCCTAAGTTGCCGCGCATCGTTTTGCGGCAGCAGGTCGGCAATGAGCACGAGTCGTATCCGTCTGGGCGTCAACGTCGATCACGTTGCCACCGTGCGCAACGCGCGCGGCGGGCGGCATCCCGACCCGGTGCGCGCTGCACTGCTGGCGGCGGAAGCGGGTGCCGACGGCATCACGGCGCATCTGCGCGAGGATCGCCGCCATATCGCCGATGCCGATATCGAGCGGCTGGTGCGCGAGGTGCCGCTGCCGTTGAACTTCGAGATGGCGGCGACCGACGAGATGGTCGGCATCGCGCTGCGGCACAAGCCGCACGCGGCCTGCATCGTGCCTGAGCGCCGCGAGGAGCGCACCACCGAGGGCGGCCTCGATGCCGCCGGCCAGCACAACCACCTGGCGCCGCGCGTGCAGCGCCTGCGCGAAGCGGGCATCCGGGTGTCGCTGTTCATCGAGCCCGACCGGCGCCAGCTCGACGCTGCCGTGGCGCTGGGCGCGCCGGTGGTCGAATTGCACACCGGCCGTTACTGCGAGCTCGACGGCAGCGCGCGCGACGCCGAGCTGGAGCGGCTGCGCAAGGCGGCTGCCGTTTGCGCTGCGCTGGGGCTGGAGTGCCACATGGGCCACGGCCTATCCTACGACAATGTCGAGGCGGTCGCCGCCATCCCGGAGGTGACGGAGCTGAACATCGGCCACTTCCTGGTCGGCGAGGCGATCTTCATCGGCTGGAAGGCAAGCCTGGCCGAGATGCGCCGCCTGATGGATAAGGCACGCGGCATCTGAGGCCGATCGTATCCTGCGGCGGCGCTTCCATCGTCATCCCGCCTTCACAGTCATCCATGTTCCCCAGGGCTGCGCCCAGCGGCGTTGGAGCGTCATGAACATCGAGCTGCTGCTGCTCTCCCTGTCATCGTCGCCTCACCGGGAACGGGTGTCATCGTGACGCTTGCCGCCGGACCATCTCGCGACCCGCAGTGCTCCCGTGGTGCTTGCGCACAGTTGTTTCGCTCCAGGCCAGGCCAACCCCGTTCCGGGACCGCAATTCGAGGCGGCTGACGGGTTCTCCGGTCGCGGTTTCGACAAGCGTGGAATGAGGCTCACCGGGAGCGTAGAGGTGGTCCTCGCCCCACTGCCGAAGGGCAACGATGACCTTGAACAGGTCGCGCCCTTTCGGTGTCAGCGCATATTCCTGATAGGCCGATCCGTCCGACGCCGGGCGGACCTCGAGCACGCCGCGACGGACCAGTTCCTGAAGCCGCGCCGTCAGCATGCCCTTGGCTATGCCAAGGTTCTTCTGAAATTGGCTGAAGCGGCTTATGCCGTCAAAGGCGTCCCTGATGATCAGCAGGGACCACCAGTCACCGATGACATCAAGGGCGCGAGCAACCGGGCACTCAACGGCGCCCAGACTGACACGCTTTACCATGCCGGTATCCTTCCTCGGTTCAGCCCGCCATCTGGTTCTAAAATAGAACTAGATTAGATTGCGTGCAAGTGGTCTTATTATAAGACTTCATCGGCGACAAGAATACATAATGGACAGTTAGACGAATGCACCTCACCTGCGGCAGGCAGCAGCGAAGACCGATAAGCAGGATGGTCGGGGCCTGTCGCAAGTTACGACGATCCTCTTCGCGATCGCTTGCGGGCTGAGCGTCGCCAACATCTATTTCGCCCATCCCCTGCTGGATGCCATGGCCGCCGATTTCGGCATCAGCGCCGCGGCGATCGGCGGTGTCGTCACGCTGACGCAGATTGGCTATGCGCTGGGATTGATCTTTATCGTGCCGCTCGGTGATTTCCTCGAACGACGCAAGCTCATCGTCGGGCAGGGAGTATTGTCGGCAATGGCATTGATTGTGGTCGCCACGGCGCCGACCGAGAATGTCCTGCTGGTGGCGATGGTTGCTGTCGGTCTGCTGGCGGTCGTTGTCCAGGTGCTCGTGGCATTTGCGGCAACGCTGGCGTCACCTGCCGCGCGAGGCAAGGCGGTGGGCACGGTGACGAGCGGGGTCGTTGTCGGCCTGCTGCTTGCCCGGTTCGTATCCGGAACGCTTGCCGATCTGGGAGGTTGGCGCGCGGTCTACATGATCTCCGCAGCAGCTACCCTCATCATGGCGGCCAGTCTATTCCGCGTCCTGCCGCGAGAAGGAAGCTCGCGATCGTCAGTCTCCTATCGGGAGCTGCTTCGTTCGGTGCTGATGCTGTTCATCGACGAACCGATCCTGCGCGTTCGGGCCGTCTTGGGGTTGCTGATCTTCGCCGCCTTCAGCGCATTCTGGACGGCGCTGGTGCTGCCACTCAGCGCGCCGCCGCATTCTATGTCGCACACCGAAATCGGATTGTTCGGGCTCGCCGGGTCTGCCGGCGTGCTCGCTGCCAACGGTGCCGGCCGCGCTGCTGACAGAGGTCTGGGACAATGGACAACTGGTGTATCGCTGGCGCTGCTGCTTGCTTCCTGGGGACTCATTGTCCTGCTGGACTCGTCAATCGCGGTGGTGGTTGTCGGGGTAGTCATCCTCGATCTGGCTGTGCAGGCGGTTCACGTCACCAATCAAAGCATCATCCTCGCCACGCGGCCCGACGCTCACAGCCGGCTCGTCGCCGGGTACATGGTGTTCTATTCCATCGGTAGCGCCGTCGGCGCTATCGCCTCGACCGTAGTTTACGCAAGAATGGGATGGTTTGGCGTCTGTGCTCTTGGAGCAGGGGCCTCCGCCGCTGGATTCATCTTCTGGGCGGCAACCCGCCATGTGGGGCGCTCCCGGATCGAGGCGGCGCTTCCTGCGCGGCGCCAAGGACGCCCATCTGTTCACGCTCGTTGACATGGGCGGCGCTCGCGGCAAAATCATATCATTGATGATGAGAAAAGTTCCGCGTCGATGGTGATCAGGAGACGGCATGACATTCGTGTATGTCATTCTCTTCGCCGTCGTGCTGTTGGTGCTCATACAGGCGATCCGAAGAGGACGGCGGCGATCCGGGACCTGGTCGGACAACGGGTACACGTCCACCGACACGTCGCCACCCTCCGAACGGTCGTCGTACGAGCCCGCGACGCGCGGCGGATCAATCGCGCCGGCAGTGGCCGCAGGAGCCGTCGCCGGTGCCGCGCTCGGCACCGAGATTGGCCGTGGTGACGCCGATAGCAGTGGCGGTTCGGATGGCGGCGGATCAAGCTTCGATAGCGGATCGGGCTCCGACAGCAGCAGCACCGGCAGCTCCGACAGCAGCAGCTCGTCCACGGATTGAAGGCGCCGGCCGCGCGGGCTGGCGCCCGGCCCGCCGGCGCGCTATCCCGTTGCCATGATCATCGGCATCGGCAGCGACCTGGTCGACATCAGGCGCATCGACAAGACCCTGGAGCGCCATGGCGAGCGCTTTATCGGGCGGTGCTTCACCGATATCGAGCGCCGCCGCTCGGACGGGCGCGCCGACCGCGCCGCCAGCTACGCCAAGCGCTTTGCCGCCAAGGAAGCGTGCTCGAAGGCGCTGGGCACCGGGCTGCGCCGCGGCGTCTATTGGCGCGACATGGGGGTGGTGAACAAGCCCAGCGGCAAGCCCACCCTGCAGCTCACGAACGGCGCCCTGGAGCAGCTGCGCAGCATCACCCCCGACGGCATGCGCGCCGAGATCCATCTCACCATCACCGACGATTTCCCGATGGCCCAGGCGTTCGTGATCATCGAGGCGGTGCCGGGCAGCCTCTGAGAAGAGTGATTATTGCACTTATCGTGCATTGTCATATGACAACAGAGCGCGCCTGGGGCCCGCCCTAAGCGCAAGACTTCTGCGGCCTTTGTTGCTATACCCGCCCGCTGCCGTGCTGCCCCCGGCCCGGCACCTCGCGTAGGCACGCAATGGAACACCGCAAGCCCCTGAGTCGCAAAGAAACATCCGGCGGCTGGATGGAGACGGTCAAGACCGTCGTGTATGCCGTCCTGATCGCCATCGTGGCGCGGACCTTTGCGTTCGAGCCTTTCAACATTCCCAGCGGCTCGATGATCCCAACCTTGCTGGTCGGCGATTATCTGTTCGTGTCGAAGTATTCCTACGGCTACAGCAAGCATTCCTTCCCGCTCTCGCTGGCGCCGTTCTCGGGCCGCATCTTCGAGCGGCCGCCGCATGTCGGCGACGTCGCGGTCTTCAAATGGCCGGGCGACAACCGAACCGACTACATCAAGCGCATCATCGGCGTTCCGGGCGATCGGGTGCAGGTCAAGGGCGGCGTGCTGTATGTCAACGACAAGGCCGTCAACATGAAGCCGGCGCAGGAGGTCGGGCCGCGCCCTGCCGGCGGCTCGTCCGATGGCCAGATCTTCGTCGAGACGCTGCCGGGCGGCGCCCCGCATTTCATCCAGAAGAAGAAGCCCCTGGGCGCGCCCAAGGAGCCGGGCGACGATCCCAACAACACCCGCGAGTTCGTCGTGCCGCCGGGCCATGTCTTCGTGATGGGCGACAACCGCGACGAATCGGCCGACAGCCGCGTGGCCGGCAGCCAGGTCGGCTTCGTGCCGATCGAGAACCTGGTCGGGCGGGCCGAGTTCATCTTCTTCTCGCATGACGGGTCGGCATCGCTGTGGGAGGTCTGGAAATGGCCCGAGGCGATCCGCTTCAGCCGCATGTTCCAGGGCATCCGCTAAGTGTCGGCCAGGGAAGACGATGTGGACGCTGTGCCCGCGGTTGTGGATCGCGAGCAGGCATTCGCCGCGGCGCTGGGCCATGACTTCGCCAACCGCGAGCTGCTGCGCGAGGCGCTGACCCATCGCAGCGCCATCGACCGCCAGCGCGGCCGCAACCTCGATCTGCAGCATGGCAATGAGCGGCTGGAGTTCCTGGGCGACCGGGTGCTGTCGCTGGCGGTCGCCGACGTGCTGATCCGCCGCTTCCCCTTGGAAAGCGAGGGCGAGCTGGCGCGGCGCCACGCGGCGCTGGTGCGGGCCGAGACCCTGGTCGAGGTGGCGCGCGTCATCGGGCTGGGTGCCCACCTGCTGCTTGCCGATTCGGAGGAGGCGACCGGCGGCCGCGAGAAGCCGGCGATCCTGGCCGATGCCTGCGAGGCCGTGATCGGGGCGGTGTACCGCGATGGCGGGCTGGAAGCGGCCCGCAGCTTTGTCGAGCGCTACTGGGTGCCGCGCATCGAGCACGATCCCAAGCCGCCGCGCGACCCCAAGACCGCCTTGCAGGAATGGGCCCAGGGCCGCGGCCTGCCGTTGCCCAGCTATCGCGAGGTGGGCCGTGACGGGCCGCCGCACGCGCCGCAGTTCATCATGGAGGTCATGGTGCGCGGCCGCACGCCGGCGCATGGCAGCGGCAAGACCAAGCGCGAGGCCGAACGCGCCGCCGCCACCGCCATGCTGGACGCGCTGAAGTGATGGAAGATCGTTCCCTCCCCCACGCAGTGGGGGAGGTGGCCGAAGGCCGGAGGGGGAGCCAACGTGGTCTCAGTTGCATGGACCGCGTGGGCTCCCCTCCGCCCCTTCGGGGCACCTCCCCAGCAAAGCTGGGGAGGAGGACACGATGACCGAACCAGCCGACAACACCCGTGCCGGCTTCGTGGCGCTGCTGGGCGCGCCCAACGCCGGCAAATCGACCCTGCTGAACGCGCTGGTGGGCGGCAAGGTGTCGATCGTGTCGCCCAAGGCGCAGACCACGCGCACCCGCGTGCTGGGCATCGCCATGCGCGACCTGCCGGACGGCACCCGGGCGCAGATCGCCTTCGTCGACACGCCCGGCATCCACGGCCGCCGCCAGCGCCGGCTGGAGCGCGCCATGGTGCGCGCGGCCTGGCAGGGCGCCGCCGACGCCGACCTCGTGGCCGTGCTGGTCGACGCCGCCCGTGGCTTCGGCGACGAGGCGCGTGCCGTGGTCGCGGGCCTGCGCGATATTGGCAAGCCCTGCGTGCTGGTGTTCAACAAGATCGACCTGATCCGGCGCGACAAGCTGCTGGCGCTGTCGGCCGCGGCCAACGCCGCTTATGCCTTCGAGCGTACCTTCATGGTGTCGGCCAAGACCGGCAACGGGCTGGACGATTTCGCCGACTGGCTGGCCACGGCGCTGCCGGCGGGGCCGCTGCTCTATCCTGAGGACCAGCTCACCGACATGCCGCTGCGCCTGCTGGCGGCCGAGATCGTGCGCGAGCAGGTGTTCCTGCAGCTGCACGACGAGCTGCCCTACGAGGCGGCGGTCGAGACCGAGGCCTGGACCGAGCGGCCCGACGGCAGTGCCCGCGTCGATTGCGCCGTCTTCGTGATGCGCGAGAGCCAGCGCCCGATCGTGCTGGGCGAGGGCGGCGCGCGCATCAAGATGATCGGCAGCCGCGCACGCAAGCAGCTGATCGACATCGTCGACCGGCCGGTGCATCTGTTCCTCACGGTCAAGGTCAAGGAGCGCTGGGCCGAGGATCGCATCCGCTACGGCGAATGGGGCCTGGACTACGACGTGTGATGCCAGGAGCGCGGGCGTCCCGCCCGCATCGGCGCGCAGCGCCGGGCCATGAGCGGGCAAGATGCCCGCGGTCCCAGGCGCGTCCCGGCCGGTCTGGCGCCGGCAAACATCGCAAGCTAACATCGCCCTCACTGCCACCGGAAATCCGACCCGTCAGGTGCTGCGGCCGGTGCGAAGGCTTCATCGGTCGATGCGACAGATGTGCAGCATCTGTACGCGCTCGCCATGAAGCGCATTCGCGCAGCGCCAGGAAGAGACGCAGAGAGGAGGCATGGGCATGGACCTGCGCCAGGCGGTCGAGGCCGACCGCGTTCATCGGCATGTCTATACCGATCCGGGCATATTCGAGCAGGAGATGGACCGGATCTTTCACCGCGTGTGGACCTATGTCGGCCACGAGAGCCAGGTGAGGAAGCCGGGCGACTACTGGACCGTGCAGGTCGGGCGCCAGCCGATGATCATGATCCGGCATCGCGACGGCACCATCCATGTCCTGCACAACCGCTGCCCGCATCGCGGCGCCATGCTGTTCGGCAACCGCAGCGGCAATGCCGGCCCCACGATCACCTGCTCCTATCACGCCTGGCAGTTCGATACCGACGGCGCCTGCCGGATGGTGCCGCTGTCGAAGGGCTATGACGGGACGCGGCTGGCGCCTGGCGGCGCCGACTGCCATCTGCGCGACATGAAGCGGGCGGCGCGGGTCGAGTCCTATCGCGGATTTGTCTTCGCCAATCTTGCCGCCGATGGGCCGTCGCTGCGCGAGTGGCTGGGCGACGCGAGGATCGCCTTCGACGACATGTGCGATCGCGCGCCGGCGGGCGAGGTCGAGATCGTCCCCAACTGCTTCCGCGTGATCCAGAATTCCAACTGGAAGATCTTCCTCGAGAACCAGCTCGATGCGCTGCATCCGGCGGTGACGCACGAATCGACCGGCAAGGCGGCGTTCGACGTCGAGGAGGAGATGAAGAAGCGCGGTGGCCACGCGCCGCTGTCCTACCACTACATGTCGGCCTTCTACACGACGCCGATCGCCAAATGGGACCAGTTCCAGACCCTGAACTACCCGCACGGCCATTGCATCCTGACCGGCTACATGGGCCTGCGGCCGCGCGATCCCGACACGCTGGCCTACGAAGAGGCGATGAAGCAGGCCTATGGCGAGAAGCGGATGGAGGAGATCCTCGGCGTCAACATCCACCATGTGCTGCTCTATCCCGGCCTGTCGGTGCAGTCGCCGCTGCAGCAGCTGCGCGCCGTGCGGCCGCTGGGGGTCGACAAGACGCTGACCGAGATCTGGCATTTCCGCCTGAAGGGCGCGCCTGAGGCGATGTATCGCCGGGCGCTGGGCTACTACAACCTCGTCAACTCGCCGGCGACCCTGATCAATGCCGACGATCTGTGGAACTTCTGGAAGATCCACCAGGGCCTGGCGTCCGACGGCGGCGAGTGGGTGAGCTTCCATCGCAACGCCGGCCAGGATCTGGAAGAGGGCGGCGTCGTGACGTCGTGCATCGGCACCAGCGAGGCGCCGATGCGCAACCAGTTCCGCGCCTGGGTCGACTACATGGGGGCGAGGTGAGCACGATGGCCACCATGAGCGGCGACGACCCGCAGCGCAGCGTCGAGCAGTTCCTCTATCGCCAGGCCGAATGCCTGGACACCGGCGACTGGCAAGGCTTCATCGATCTGTTCGCCGATGACGGCATCTACTGGATGCCGGCCGATCCGTCGCAGGCCACCGGCGATGGCGTGCCGTCGATCTTCTATGAGGATCGCGACCTGATGGCGGTGCGCATGCGGCGGATGATGCATCCCCGTGCCTGGTCGCAGAAGACCGAGTGGGGCACCAACCATGTCGTCTCCAACGTCCGCATCGAGAAGCACGATGCCGCTTCCGGCCTGCTGGTCGCGCGCTCGCGCTTCCACATGATGGAGTTCCGCAACGACTCGACCCGGCATTTCGCCGGCTCCTACATCCACCATCTGCAGCCCAGCCCGGACGGCTACCGCATCAGGCTGCAGCGCGTCGACATGGTGAACGCCCAGGGGCTGTACGACTACGTGCTGCAGGCGTGGGTGTAGAGTTCCGTTCGACGTACGCCGTCATCCCGAGCGAAGCGAGGGATCTTCTGAGGATGGCGCACGGTGCGTCTGCATCAAAAGATCCCTCGCTACGCTCGGGATGACCGTCTGATCGGGAGGGCAGAATGACGAAGAAGGCTTCGCTCCTGGCCGGCATTGCGCTGCTGGCGCTGGCGTCGACCGCCGATGCCGCCGACAAGATCAAGGTCGGCTTCATGAGCACGCTGTCCGGGCCGGGCGCGGCGCTGGGCGTCGATATCCGCGACGGCTTCGAGCTGGTCGCCAAGGGCGAGGGCGGCAAGCTGGGCGGCCTCACGGCGGATATTTCCATCGCCGATGACCAGCAGAGCCCCGACACCGGGCGGCAGGTCGTCGAGCGCTTCACCAAGCGCGATCGCGTCGACGTGATCACCGGCATGGTGTTCTCCAACGTGCTGCTGCCGGTGATGCCGGCCATCCTGGCCTCGGGCACCGTCTATATCAGCCCCAACACCGGACCCGAGGACTACGCGGCCGAGAAGTGCGATCCGAATTTCTTCGTCGTGTCGTGGCAGAACGAGGACACCGCGTCCGCTATGGGCCAGGTGATGAACGACCGCAGCCTCAAGAACGTCTACCTGATCGCGCCCAACTATCCTGGCGGCCGCGAGACGCTGAACGGCTTCAAGCGCACCTACAAGGGCGCGATCGCGGGCGAGGTCTACACCAGGCTGGGCCAGCTCGACTACGCCGCCGAGATCGCCACCTTGCGCGCGGCCCGGCCGGACGCGGTGTTCTTCTTCCTGCCCGGCGGCATGGGGACCAACTTCATCAAGCAGTATGTCAGCGCCGGCGCGCAGCAGGATGCCAGGCTGTACACGCCCGGCTATTCCGCCGACGAGGACACGATCAAGTCGGTCGGCGAGCCCATGGTGGGGATCCTCAACACCGCGCAATGGGCGCATGATCTCGACAACCCGGCCAACCGGAAATTCGTCGCTGACTTCCAGAAGGCCTATGGCCGGCTGCCCACGATGTATGCCCAGCAAGGCTACGACGCGGCACAGCTGATCGCCGCCGCGGTGCGCGATACAGGCGGCAGGATCGAGGACAAGGCCGCCTTCCGCCAGGCGCTGCACGCCGCCAGGTTCGACTCTCCGCGCGGCAGGTTCCGCTTCAACACCAACAACTACCCGATCCAGGACTACTATCTGCGTGAGGTCGTCAAGGACGGCGCCGGCCGCATCACCAACAAGACGATCGGCAAGGTCTACACCGACTACGCCGATCCCTTCGCCGCCCGCTGCAAGATGAAATGAGGGTGTACAGTTTCTGTCGTCCTGAGCGAAGCGAAGGACCCGTTATGCCGTCGTGTCGCACGGAGGGAACTTGCTGGCGTACGTACGCCATCGAGGGTTCCGTGCGCTTCGAGGGCTCAACGGGTCCTTCGCTTCGCTCAGGACGACAAATGCGCGCTCCCAGGACACCATGCCGCTGACCTTGCTCGCCGAGCAGGCGCTGAACGGCCTGCAGCTGGGGCTGATGCTGTTCCTGCTGGCGGCCGGGCTGACGCTGGTGTTCGGCATCATGGACATGATCAACCTGGCGCACGGCACGCTCTACATGATCGGCGCCTATCTGGCGGCCACCGTCGCCGAGGCCAGCGGCTCCTTCGTGGCCGCCATCGCCGCCGCCGTGGTCGGCACCGCGGTGATCGGCATGGCGCTGGAGCTCACGGTCCTGCGCCCGCTCTATCGGCGCTCGCATCTGCACCAGGTGCTGGCGACGTTCGCGCTGATCCTGATCGCCAACGAGCTGGTGCGCATCATCTGGGGCGCGCAGCCCATTGCGCTCAACATGCCGGCGGCTCTGTCCGGCCCGGTCGAGCTGGCGCCGGGCCTGCGCTATCCGGCCTACCGCCTGGTCGTGATCGGCGTCGGGCTGGCCGCGGCGCTGCTGCTCTATGTCGTCGTCGTCCACACGCGCGTGGGCATGTGGCTGCGGGCAGGGGCGTCCGATCGCGAGATGGCAAGCGCCATGGGCGTCAACACGGCGTGGCTGTTCACCGCCGCGTTCGGCGCCGGCGCCGCGCTCTGCGCCGTGGCCGGCGCGCTGCTGGGGCCGCTGCTGGCGGTGCAGGTCGGCATGGGCGAGAACATCCTGATCCTGGCCTTCGTCGTCATCGTGATCGGCGGCATCGGCTCGGTGCGCGGCGCGCTGGTCGGCGCGCTGCTGGTCGGCATCCTCGACACCGTCGGCCGCACCGCGCTGCCGGCGCTGTTCCGCGCCCTGGCCTCGCCGGAGGTCGCGTCCGAAGCGGGGCCGGCCCTGGCCTCGATGCTGATCTACGTGCTGATGGCCGGGGTTCTCTGTTTCCGGCCGCGCGGCCTGTTCCCGGCGCGTGGCTAGCACGCTGCATATCGGGCTGCGCCCGCTGCCGACCCTGGTGCTGGTCGCGAGCCTGGTGCTGCTGCCCGTCGTGCTGACTGCCGTCGATCAGCCGTTCTACATCGTGCTCGCCAGCCGGGTGCTGATCTACGCCCTGATCGCCAGCAGCCTCAACCTGCTGATCGGCTATGGCGGCATGGTGAGCCTGGGGCACGCCTGCTTCGTCGGCGCCGGCGCCTACACCACGGCGGTCCTAGTGCATGCCGGGATCGGCTCGGCCTGGCTGGCATGGCCGGCCGCCGCGCTGGCCGGCGCCGTGCTGGCGGCGATGATCGGCGCCGTTTCCCTGCGCACCCGCGGCGTCTACTTCATCATGATCACGCTGGCGTTCGCGCAGATGGCCTACTACGTCGTGGTCTCGCTGCGGGCGCTGGGCGGCGATGACGGCCTCGTCCTGCCGCGGCGCACCGGCTACGGGTTCGGCCTCGATCCGCACGCCGACATGACATTCTACTATGCCGTGCTCGGCGTCGTGGTGCTGCTGATGGCCGGGCTGCGCCGGCTGCTCAACGCGCCGCTGGGCCGCGCCCTGCAGGCGATCCGCGACAACGATGTGCGCATGGAGGCCATCGGCTTTCCCGTCTTCCGCATCCAGCTCGCCGGCTTCGTGATCGCCGGCGCCACGGCCGGGCTGGGCGGCGGCCTGCTCGCCGATCTCAACCAGCAGGTCAGCCCCAGCCTGCTGCACTGGACGCAATCGGGAACCCTGATGGTCATGGTGATCCTGGGCGGCGCCGGCCGCTTCCTGGGCGGCGTGCTGGGCGCGGCGGTGCTGCTGCTGGCGCAGGAGCTGTTCTCCGACGTCACCACCCACACGGCGCTGGGCATCGGCCTGGTGCTGCTGGCCGTGGTGCTGTTCGCGCCGGCGGGCCTCGCCGGCCTGTGGCGGCAGGTCGCGCGGTGACGGCGCCGCCCGGCCTGCAGGTCGACGGCCTGCGCAAGCGCTTCGGCGGCGTGAGCGCGCTCGACGACGCCAGCCTCGCCGTGAAGCCCGGCGAGCTGCATGCCCTGATCGGCCCCAACGGCGCGGGCAAGACGACGTTGATCCAGCTGGTGTCGGGAGCCGAGCGCGCCGATGCCGGCCGCATCGTGCTGGACGGCGCCGTGATCGACGGCCTGCCCATGCATCGCCGCGTGGCGCTGGGCCTGGCGCGCTCGTTCCAGATCAGCAGCGTCTTCCCGGCCTTCACCGTGCTGGAGAACGTGGCGCTCGCCATCCAGGCCCGCAGCCGCGCGCGCTGCGCCGTCTGGCGGCCGGTGGCGGGGCAGGCGGCGCTGTTCGAGCCGGCGCGGCGGGTGCTGGACGTGGTCGGGCTCGGCGCCCGCTCGGATATCGCCGCCGGCGCCCTCTCCCATGGCGAGCGTCGGCGGCTCGAGATCGGCCTCACGGTTGCGACCGGCGCCCGCCTGCTGCTGCTGGACGAGCCGCTGGCCGGCCTGGGGCCGGACGAATCGGCACGTGTCGTCGCGCTGCTGCGCACGTTCAAAGGCCAGGCCGGCATCCTGCTGGTCGAGCACGACATGGACGCCGTGTTCCAGCTGGCCGACCGCATCTCCGTCCTGGTCCATGGCCGCGTGATCGCATCAGGCGTGCCGCAGGCGATCCGCGCCCATCCCGAGGTGCGGCGCGCCTATCTCGGTGAGAGCACCGCATGAGCGCCGTGCTGGAGGTCGATGGCCTGTCGGCCGGCTATGGCACCGGCCGGGTGCTGTTCGGCGTCGGCCTGCATATCGAGGCGGGGGAGGCCGCGACCCTGCTGGGGCGCAACGGCATGGGCAAGACCACGACGGTGCGCTGCATCGCCGGCCTGCTGCGGCCGGTCGAGGGCACGATCCGCCTGGCCGGCGAGCCGGTCGGCCAGCGCGGCGCCGACTGGATCGGCCGCGCCGGGCTGGGCCTGGTGCCGGAAGGGCGCCGGATCTTTCCCAACCTCACCATGCGCGAGAACCTGGTGGCGTTTGCCGCCAACCGCCGTGCCGCCGCCGATCCCTGGACGCTGGAGCGTGTGCTCGACCTCTTTCCGCCCCTGGCCCCGCGCCTGGGCAATCTCGGATCGCAGCTGTCGGGCGGCGAGCAGCAGATGCTGGCGATCGGCCGGGCGCTGCTGACCAATCCCGTCCTGCTGATCCTGGACGAGGCGACCGAGGGGCTGGCGCCGCTGCCGCGCGAGGCGATCTGGCGCGCCCTGCAGCGCCTGCGCGCCACGGGCCTGGCCGTCCTGGCCATCGACAAGCATGTCGACCGGCTGGCGGCGATCGCCGCCCGGCACACCATCCTGGACCGCGGCCGCGTCGCCTGGACCGGCAGCTCGGCCGAGCTGACCGCCGATCGCTCGCTATGGGAGCGCTATCTGGGTCTTTGACTTTTTTGGACCGCGCGCGTCCACGCGCGCACCGGCGCATGGCGCCGGATCATGAGCGCGCGTGGACGC
>NZ_VDUZ01000068.1 GCF_008039615.1 Vineibacter terrae
CAAAAAATCGGTCTGACGATCAACTTGGCGGAAATTACTCATCACAACCACGCTGGCTCGAGCCAATATCAACCCTCGATAATGAATCTCATTCCAGCTCTCGGCTCAAGTCCGACAGGCTGCTAGGTTGTCGAGATCTCCCGCGAACTCTGCTTTCAGCAGGTCTACGAGCGAGATCCAGTACACTGAGCGGGTACCGTCGAACAATGGCTGAAGATCGGGATGGGGGGTGCGCTGGTCGTCCGCAGGATGGCTGAAGTCGCGAGTGTTATGAGTCACAAAGGCGAACCGGCTCCGCTTCGATTTCGCGTCTACGATCTCAGAATAGGTCTCAATCAAGACCGCATCGCCAGCGCTGTTCTTCGAACGATGGTATGGTGCCGTTCCGGTGAGTGCGCGCTCGGTGACCCTCTGCTTGATCGCCTTGGTGGTCGACTTCTTGATTCCGGTGGCCAGCAACTCCTCGATCCATTCGATGGAGTCGTTGACCGCTTCGCCCTTCATCGAAATCCGCTGGTCGACCTCGTTGAGTGACTTCAGGGTCTCCGCCTTGTAGTCATCTTCGGCGAAACGGCCGACAGCCTCACGGACAAGTTTGAAGTGCGCCTGCAAGCTACGCTGCGCGTCCTCGGCAACGCGCGCCTTGTTTCGTGCAAACTCATCCTTGACCACGTCCGGCACGATAAACGCAATCTGATGACTCTTTACCAACTCCAACGCGGCTTGGATGAGCGTTTGCTGCCTGTAATCCTTCGCAAGGTCTAGCCAGACACAGGTATCGACGAGGATGCGGAGCATGGAGTCATTCCTTTTGTATCGCCAAATCCAGCAGGCCATGTATGGCTAACAAAATGACCAAGACACGCAATAATCGTTACGTCCCGTAGTGGTATCAGGGAGGATTCTTTGACTCTATTCGTATCTCGACCTGAGCCCGCATCAGCACACGTTATCGGATGGTCGCGTGGGAACCGCTGTCCGTGCGACGCCTTCATGGTTCGACAGGCTCACCATGAAGGCTATTTTGATGCGGAGTTCGTCCATGCCGGCGGCAGAGCAATTGGCGTCATCAGGACGCACGGTGCGCCGTTCGCGGGAGATCCCTCGCTGGCGCTCGGGATGACGGGAGGGTCGGTGGGCGGCTGCTTCCGTCGTGCGTGTTCGCTGGGGAGGCGCATGACGCGCCACGGAGTGGCGCGCCCCCAGCGTCTGTCCGCTCGGCCGGGTGCTCGATGGGATGCGCCGCTTGCGTTGAAACGTCCCCCATCCGGCGCTTCGCGCCACCTTCCCCCGCAAGCGGGGGAAGGTAGTCGATCAGCTCACAGCGCGAAGATGCGGCCGAATTCGCTGAGGCCGTCCTTCGGCTGGTGCAGACGGTCCAGGGCGCCCCACAAGGTCGCGGCGATCGAGTCGATGACGGGGATGTCCAGGCGGGCTTCCAGGCGTGGGGCCAGCGTCGTTGCGTCCATGTTGGTGCAGACGACGGCGATGGCGTCCGGCTTCTCGGCCGCCACGGCGAGGGTCATCGCCTCGATGTCGGCGAGGGGGACGGCGCAGAAGGAGAAATTGTCCTGCAGGCCGGCGTGGCGTTCGCCGACGCAGGCGAAGCCGGCCCGGGTGTAGTTGTCGACGATGCGCGCCTGGACATCGCTGCGGTACGGCGTCACCAGTCCGATGCGCGTCGCGCCCAGCCGCGCGAGCAGCGTGTTGATCGCCAGGATCGCCGTCGTGGCGCTGATGCGGGTCGTGGCCTCGATCAGGTCGACGAGCTGCCGGTCGCGGTCGAAGCCCAGCCAGCTGGCGGACGTGCCGTTCCAGGCGATGGCGTCGACCTTGGCGTGGGAGAGCAGCTCGGCCGCCTGCAGGATCGGGGCGGTGTCGAACTGGCCCAGCGCTTTAGGCGACAAGGCGATCTCGGTCACCGGGAAGCGCGCGAAATGCGCGCGCACATCGGCCAGGTGCGCCAGCATGCCGTAGGTCGCCGGCTCCAGCGCGGTGTTGGACGACGGCGTCAGCATCCCGATCCGGATCATGGGAAGTTCTCCCGGAACGCCGCCGGCGGCCGGAAGCCGAATCCCTGCCGCCGTTCGAGCGCCGATGCAAAGGCCAGAAGATCATGGTCGCGCCCCGGCGCGGCGATCAGCTGGATGCCGATCGGCAGCCGATCGCCTTGCGGCCAGTAGGGCAGCGACAGCGCCGGGCAGCCGGTCAGGGTTATGATGGCGGTGATCGCCAGGTAGTCGATCAGGCTCTCGAGCGGCCGGCCATCGATCTCCGTCACCTCGCCGGAGTTGACGCCGAACGGCATCACGGCGGCGGCCGGCGTGACAAGGACGTCGTGACGCTCGAAGAAGGCGACGAAGCGGCGGAACAATGCCGATCGCTCCGCCTCGGCGGCGAGAAAGGCCGATGCGGCCAGGCCCTCGCCGCGGGCGATGTTCCAGCGCACGGTGGCCGCCAGCTTATCGCCATGCTTGCGGGCGAGCGGGCTGAGGTTGTGGTGGATATGCCCGGCGCGCAGCGTCGCGAAAGCGGCCATGGCGCCGGCGCAATCCGGATGATCCTCGACAAGGCCGCAGCTGCCGGCGCTCAGCGCCGCGGCGGCCTCGTCGAAGCGCATGCGGACATCGCGCGCAACAGGCGCGACACCGAGATCGCGCGACACGGCGATCCGCGTCAGCGCCGCCGGAGCGGACGAAGCGGCGCGCCATGACATCGGATCGCGGGCATCGGGCCCGGCGAGCGCGTCGAGAAGCCGGCCGGCAGCGGCGGCGTCGCGGGTCAGCAGGCCGGCGGTCGGCAGGCTGTCCCAGGCGATGGCGCGCGTGGGGCTGGGCAGCAGGCCCGCGGTCGGCCGCAAGCCCACGACGCCGCAGAAGGCCGCCGGGGTGCGCACGGAGCCGCCGAAATCCGTCCCGATCGCCGCCGGCACGAGGCCGGCCGCGACCGCCGCCGCCGAGCCGCCGCTCGAGCCGCCGGAGCTGAGCGAGAGGTCGTAGGGATTGGCGGTCGAAGGACAGATGGCATTCGCGCACAGCGCGCCGAAGCCGAACTCGGGCGTGTTGGTCTTGCCGATGATGACCGCGCCGGCCGCTTTCGCGCGCGCGACCAGAACGTCGTCCTTCTCCGGGACATGATCGCGGAACGCGGCCGAGCCGCAGGTCGTTCGAAGCCCCGCCGTGTCGAGAAGGTCCTTGACGCCCAGCGCCAGGCCGAACAGCGGCCGCCCGCGCGCGCCCTCGGCGTCGAGCGCCTTGGCCTCGTCCAGCGCCGTCGGCGAGAGCGAGATGAAGCTGTGAAGCTGGTGGTCCTGGGTCCGGCACCGAAGCTGCGCCGTCGCGACGGCCTCCTGGGCCGATGCCGGGCGTTGCGCGTTTCGCATCAGCGTGCCTCCACCGGCTCAGCCGGCGCTGCGATTGACGGGAACGACGCCGATATCCTGGAAGATGGCGACGATGTCGTCCGGGTCGGGCGCCGAGCTGCCGAGCTGAAGCCGCAGCTCGATCTCGTCGAGGTGCCTGTTCATGGCCGCCAGCGCGCCCGCCTTGTCGCCGGCAAGAATCAGGTCGGCGATTCCGGGGTGCGCATCCGGCGAGCAGTCGGGCGAGCCGGGCACCTCGAAGGTCGCGATCGCCAGCGACGTGCGCAGCATCAGCTCCTTGGCGAAATCGAGCAGGACGCCGTTGCCGGCGAGCTCGGCGATGAGGACGTGGAAATCCGCGGTCAATGTCAGCGACGCCCAGCGGTCGTTGCGGTCATGGCCGGTCTCGCGCGCGATGTGCCGGCGCAACCTGCCGCGCGCGTCGTCGTCCAGGTTGTCGATCACCGCCGACAGGGTGGCGGTCTCGAGCATGCGCCGCGCGGCAAAGATGTCGCGCGCCTCCTGGACCGACGGCCGATAGATGAAGGCGCCACGATTGGGGTAGTGCGTCACGATGTGGCGCGACACCAGGTGGCCCAGCACCTGCCTGATGTGGATACGCGTGGTTGAGAAGACCTGGGCCAGCGCATCCTCGCCCAGCTTGGTGCCGGGCTTCAGCCGTTTCTGCGTGATGGCCTTGAGAATCCCCTGAACGACCGGATCGTCGTCCATCGTGCGCGGCTCCGGGCCGACCTCGCCATCGCGGTCTTTTCGGGGGGCTTTCATTTTTTCTTATTTAACCAATCGGCCTCGAAATTGGAAGATATCTGACTGCCTAGTTAGTGACCATTTGAGCAGTTTTTAGTCCACAATATTGGCCTTGATTGGCGCCAAAATTTTACACAAGATAAAACAACTGAGATTCAAGGCGTTTAGTCCGACCCGCGGCTTGGCACGCGGGTTGCCTTGCAAAGAGGGACTACGGGGAGGGGCATGGCAAAGCTGCTGCTGAACGGCGCCTTGATCATGCGCGACGGCCAGACGGCCTTCGCGCCGGACCCTGTCGACATCCTGATCGACGGTCAGATGATCTCGGCGATCGCACCGGCCGGAACGATCGCGGATGCCGATCGCCGACTGAATGTCAGCGGCCTGCTTGCAGCGCCCGGCCTCATCAACGGCCATCTCCATTCGTGGGACCATTTCATCAAGGGCCGGGTCGAGAACCTGCCGATGGAATTGATGATGGCGCATCTGCGGCCGGCGGTGCCGCTGCCGCTGACGGCCGACGACATCTACCTGCGCACCATGATGGCCGCGGTGGAATCGCTGCGGACCGGGGCGACGACGATCATCGACGATCTCAGCCTGGGACAGACGTTCGACCGCAGCCATGTCGATGCCGCCTTGCAGGCCTACAAGGACGCCGGCATCCGCACCTATGTCGGCTTCTCCATGATCGACAAGGCCGTGGTCGACAGCTGGCCCTTCGTCGAGGAGAGCTTCCCGCCCGAGACGCTGGCCTGGCTCAGGTCCCTGCCGCGCCCGCGCGGCGATGCGCTGCTGGGCCTGGTGCGCGACCTGGCGAAGGAGCATCATCCCTCGAGCGCGCGCGTGGGCGTGCTGGTCGCGCCGTCGGCACCGCAGCGCTGCACCGACGACTTCCTGCGCGACTGCCGCCGGCTGGCCGACGAGCTGGACCTGCCGGTCATCATCCATGTGCTCGAGACGCGGCTGCAGGCCGTGACGGCCGAGATCTTCTGGGGCCGCAGCATGGTCGAGCACCTTGCCGCGGTCGGCTTCCTGAAGGAGCGGACGGCGCTGGTGCATGGCGTATGGCTCACGCCGCGCGACCGCGCCCTGATCGCCGATAGAGGCGCCAGCGTGCAGTACAATCCCTGGAGCAATGCGGCGATCGGATCGGGCGCCGCCGACTTCCGCGCGCTGCGCGATGCCGGCATCAATGTCAGCATGGGCTCCGACGGCTGCGGCGTCACCTTCAACTGCTCGATGCTGCTGGCCCTGAAGTTCGGCACCGGCATCGGCCGCATCCGCAGCACCGACCATCGACGCTGGCCCACCGCCGCCGAATTGTGGGAAGCCGCCACGGTCGGCGGCGCCCGCGCGCTGGGCCGCGCCCATGAGCTGGGCAGGCTGGCGCCGGGGCAGCGGGCCGACATCGTGCTCTACCGCCAGACCAGCATCGGGCTGGTGCCGCTCAACGCCCCGGTGCGCCAGCTGGTGCATGCCGAGAGCGGCGGCGGCATCGACACCGTCATCGTCGACGGCGAGCCCGTCATGCAGGCGGGCCGGCTCACCAGGATCGACGAAAGCAGGCTGGTCGCAGATTTCCAGCGGGCCCACGCCCGGCTGCTCGATCGCATCCAGGCATCCGAAGAAGCTGCCGGCCCGGTCCTGGAAGGCCTGGACAGGCTCTATCGACAGTCGCTGCGCCACAAGATCGCTGCCGACACGACACGCGGCGTGATCGATCTGCCCTCGGCGGAGGAGGTCTGGCAGTGACCGACAAGCGCGGCAACGACCTGGCGCTGAGCGGCGTCAACCATTGGTTCGGGCCGACGCAGGCGCTCGACGGGGTGAGCCTGCGCATCGACCCGGGCGAGATGGTGGCCCTGCTGGGTCCGTCCGGCTGCGGCAAGACCA
This sequence comes from Vineibacter terrae, assembly GCF_008039615.1. GTDB lineage: Bacteria > Pseudomonadota > Alphaproteobacteria > Reyranellales > Reyranellaceae > Vineibacter > Vineibacter terrae. Next base: position 6,026 of record NZ_VDUZ01000068.1, read on the forward strand.
CCCTGCTGCAGATCATCGCCGGCTTCCTGCAGCCGACCGAGGGCGAGGTCCTGCTCGATGGCGGCCGCGTCGACCATATTCCCGCCAATCGCCGCCGCGTCGGCATGGTCTTCCAGAACTATGCGCTGTTCCCGCATCTCAGCGTCTTCGAGAACGTCGCCTACGGCCTGAGGGCCCGCAAGATGCCGGGCGCGGCGATCAAGGCGAAGGTGGCCGAGATGCTGGCGCTGGTGAAGATGGGGCATCTCGCCGACCGGCTGCCGAGCCAGCTCTCCGGCGGCCAGCAGCAGCGCGTGGCGCTGGCCCGGGCGCTGGCGATCGAGCCGGGCATCGTGCTGCTCGACGAGCCGTTCTCGGCATTGGACAAGAATCTCCGGCTCGACATGCAGATCGAGATCAAGGGCCTCCTGAAAGGCTACGGCGTCACGTCGATCATCGTCACGCACGACCAGGAAGAGGCCCTGTCGATGGCCGACCGGATCGTCGTGATGAACCGCGGCCGGATCGAGCAGGTCGGCACGCCCGACATCCTGTACGACCGGCCGGCCACCCTGTTCGTGAACCAGTTCATCGGCCACGCGAACTTCCTGCAGGCGGCCCTGGTCGCGCCCCGGCGCGTGAAGCTCGAGGCCGGCATCGAAATCGATCTCGCGGAACCTGCCCCGCAGCCGGTGGGCAGCGCGGTGCTGGTCTCCATCCGGCCCGAGAACATCGCCATCTCGGGCACCAGCGCCGGACCGACCATTCCCGTCAAGGTCCGCATCACCATGCCGCTGGGCGCGGCGGACGTCATCGAGGCGGTCACGCCCAACGGCGAGACCGTCAAGATCCACAAGACCCGCTCCCCGGCATCCAAGCCCATCGCTTCCGGCACGGCGCTGGCGCTGAGCGTCGTCGATCCCACCGGCATCGGGATCTTCGCGGCACCGGCGGGTGATCCCGCCTCAACGTTGCACGGACCATAAGGAGAAGCACCATGCGGCTTTCACGTCGATCGATACTGGCTGCTGGCTCTGCTGCAACGGCGGCCGCGGCCATGGGCGGCCTTCCCCGGCTCGCGCACGCCGCCGGCTCGATCGTGGCCACCACCTATCCCGGCAGCTTCGACGAGGCCTTCAAGGCCGTCGTCGGGCCGGCACTGACCCGGAACAGCGGCGGCGGCAAGGTCACCTTCTCGCCGCTGTTGAATGTCGACCAGATCGGCAAGATCCAGGCCTCGCGCAGCGCCCCGCCCTTCGACGTCGTCCTGTTCGACGAAGGGCCGCTGATCCCGGCCATCGAGGCGGACGTCCTGGAGAAATTCCCGGTCGAGAAGTCGAAGAACTTCGCCAGCATCCCGGAGGCCTTTCGCCATCCGCAGGGCTATGCGCCGGTCATCACGGTCCAGCTGATCGGCATCGCCTACAACCCGAAGCGGGTCAAGACGCCGCCGACATCCTGGGAAGACCTGTGGAAGCCCGAGTACAAGGGCCGCGTCGGCCTGACCGGGATGGGCTCCAGCCTCGGCACGGCGTTCATGGTCGAGATCGCGAAGATGCACGGCGGATCGGAGACGAGCATCGAGCCGGCATTCGACGCGATCAAGAAGCTGCTGCCGAATGTCGGGGCTCTGGCGGCGTCGCCCGGCGCCCTGGCGGCGCTGTTCCAGCAGGGCGAGATCGATATCGCCTTCAACTACTTCAACAATGTCGCGCTGCTGGCGGCCAAGGGGGTCGATATCGCCTTCGCCAAGCCCAAGTCCGGCGCCGTGGCGGTGCGGACCAGCGCCCAGATCGTCAAGAACAACCAGGACCCGAAGCTGGTCCTCGACTACCTCGATACCGCGATGTCGCTTGAGGTCCAGAAGGGGCTCGAGGCGTCACCCTGGGTGATGATGCCGACCAACAAGAACGTGACGCTGACCGGCGCCAACCTCACGGTCGCCAAGAGCGTCGATGACCTGGTGTCGCACAGCGTGCTGCTCGACTGGACGAAGTTCCAGAAGATGCGCGGCGAATGGATCACCCGGTTCAACAAGGACGTGAAGATCTGAGCGCCTGGCGGGAATATTCCTGTCATCCCGAGCGCAGCGAGGGATCTCCTGCGAAAGACGCACGGTGCGTCATGCGCGGGAGATCCCTCGCTGCGCTCGGGATGACGGATGTGTCTACTCGTTCTGAATAGGCGGGCGTGCACATGCGGATGCGATCGGAAGCGATGACGGGAATGCTGCCGGCGATGCCGCTGGCGGTCCTGTTCCTGTTCTCGTTCGTGGTGCCCCTGCTGGTCCTCATCTTCCTCAGCCTGTTCCGCACGCCGCAATTCACCGAGATGGGCTTCGACCAGTACGCCCGGTTCGTGGGCGACGGCTACAACCTCAAGGTCCTGTTCGACACGCTGCTGCTGGGGGTGGAAGTCGCCCTGATCGCGCTGGTCCTGGCCTACCCTCTGGGGCTCGCCTATGTCGCGGCGCCGCCGCTGGGCCGCACCATCATCACCTTCCTGATCCTGCTGCCCCTGCTGACCAGCTCGGTGGTGCGCACGTTCGCCTGGATCGTCATCCTGGGGCGGGAAGGCATCGTCAACTCGGCCATGCTGGCGTTCGGCCTCTGGGACCAGCCGGCCCGGCTGCTCTACACCTGGGGCGGCATGGTGCTGGCGCTGGCCCAGATCCAGCTGCCGCTCATGGCGCTGCCCATCATCAACAGCCTGATGCGGATCGACGGCAACCTGACGCGGGCCGCGGAAGGCCTCGGCGCCAGCCGGTTCCGGATCCTCTTCACGGTGATCCTGCCGCTGACGCTGCCGGGCGCGATCGCCGGCTGGCTGCTGGTGTTCGCCGCTGCGGTCACCGCCTTCATCACCCAGACGCTGGTGGGCGGCGGGCGCATCATCCTGATGCCGCTCTACATCTACCAGCAGGCGATGGGCGTGCAGGAATGGCCGTTCTCGGCAGCGCTGTCGCTCATCTTCACGGTCGCGGTCATCGGCATCGTCGCCGCAGTCGGCGCCGTGTCCCGCCGCTACATGCGAGGCGTCGATGCAGCGTAGCCCCCAGGACCGGCTCTATGCCGCGACGATCGGCACCCTTGCCGGCTTCACCATGCTGCTGCTGCTAGCGCCGACCGCCGTGGTCGTGATCATCTCCTTCACCGGCGGCATCACCCTGAAGTTCCCGCCGCCCAGCTGGTCGATGCGCTGGTATGCGGAGCTGCTGGTGTCCGACGAGATCATCCAGCCGGCGCTCACCAGCCTGAAGGTCGCGGTCATGGCGACGATCGGATCCGGCATCCTGGGGACGGCGGCGGCGCTCGGCATCGCCCGCAGCCGGTCGCGGCTGGCGCGCATCCTCGATGCGCTCTTCATGTCCCCGATGGTGCTGCCGGCGATGGCGTTCGGCCTGTCGCTGCTGCTGGTCTTCAACATGCTGGCGATCCGCCTGTCGACGGCGACGCTGGTGCTGGGCCACATCATCATCTGCATTCCCTACGTGATCAGGATGGTCGGCGCCTCGCTGCAGCAATTGAACCCGGTGCTGATCACCTGCTCGCTCAGCCTGGGCGCAAGCCGCTGGTACACGTTCAGGCGCGTGACCTTGCCGCTGATCCGCCGCGGCATCATCGCCAGCGGCTTCGTGGCCTTCCTGTCCTCCTTCGACAACGTGCCGGTATCGCTGTTCCTGGCCGATGCCCGCACCGAGGTGCTGCCCATCAAGCTGTGGGCGATCCTCGAAGGCAGCCTCGATGTCCGCGTCGCGGCCGTGTCGGGCGTGGTGGTGATCGCGACCCTGCTGGGGCTGATCGCCGCCGAGCGCTTTGGCGGCTTCGCCCGCCAGGCCGCGAGAAGCTGATCCGCCATGACGATAAGGCGTGACCTCCGCGGCTATGGCCGCAACCGGCCGACGATCATATGGCCCAACGGCGCCAGGGTCGCGGTCTCGCTGGCCGTGAATTTCGAGGAAGGCGGCGAACGCTCGATCGAGGACGGCGATGCGGAGAACGAACCCTTCGGCGAGGTCATCTCCGTCCAGCCACCCGGCATCCGCGACCTGGTGCAGGAGCAGGTCTTCGACTACGGCATGCGGGCCGGGCTGTGGCGCTTCCTGGACGCCCTGGAGGCGCGGCGGTTCGGCGCCACCTTCATGATGTGCGGGCGCACCGTCGAGCGGGTTCCCGACCTCGCACGCGCCGTGACCGACGCGGGGCACGAGCCGGCCGTCCATGGCTGGCGCTGGGTGGCGCATTCAAGATACACGGACCCGCAGACCGAGAAGGCGGACATCATCCGCACGCGCGACACCATCGCGGCCGCGACGCAGGTGAAGCCGGTCGGTTTCATGTCGCGCGGCGGCCAGAGCGCCTGGACCCGGTCCCTGCTGGCCGAGCTCGGCTTCGCCTACGATTCGAACGCCCTGAACGACGACCTGCCGTACTGGGATGTCCTGGACACGGGACAGCGCATGCTCGTGCTGCCCTACGGGTTCGACACCAACGACATGAAGTTCTTCCACCCCAACGGCTTTGTGGAACCGGACCAGTTCTCGCGCTATGTCGGGGCGGCGCTGGACGTCCTCGCGGAGGAGGCGGCGGCGGGGCGGTCGTCCATGCTGTCCGTCGGCTTCCATCTTCGCATCTGCGGCCGGCCGGCGCGGTTTGCCGCCGTGCAGGCGATCCTGCGCAAGCTGGCGGCCATGGGCGACAGCATCTGGGTCGCGCGGCGAACCGAAATCGCCGCGCATTTCCGCAAGATGCATCCGATGGACACGTGATTGGGAAAAGGCCATGCCGCAGTTCGACCTCGTCATCCGCCACGGAACCCTGGCCACCGCCGCCGACGTCTTCGCCGCGGACCTGGGCATCGTCGACGGCAAGATCGCTGCGATCGGCAGCCATCTTGCGGCCGGCCGGCGTGAGATCGACGCGAGCGGCCGGCTGGTCCTGCCCGGCGGCGTCGACGGGCACTGCCATTTCGACCAGCCCACCAGCGACGGCTCGGTCATGGCCGACGATTTCTACACCGGCTCGCGTTCGGCCGCCTGCGGCGGCACCACGACCATCATCCCGTTCGCCTGCCAGTTCCGCGGACAGTCGCTGCGCGCCGCCGTCGAGGACTACCACAACCGGGCGCGCGGGCGGTCGTTCATCGACTACGCCTTCCACCTGATCATCAGCGACCCGACCGAGCAGCTGGTCGGCCAGGACCTGCCGGCGCTGATCCGCGACGGCTACACGTCGTTCAAGATCTACATGACCTACGACGACATGAAGCTGAACGATCGTCAGGTCCTGGATCTGCTGACCGTCGCCCGCCGCGACGGCGCGATGGCCATGATCCATGCCGAGAATTCGGATTTCATCGGCTGGCTGACCGACAGGCTGCTCGCTAGCGGCCATGCCGAGCCCCACTATCACGCCGCGTCGCGTCCGATGGCGGTCGAGCGGGAGGCCACGCACCGGGCCATCACGATGGCCGAGCTCGCCGACGTGCCGATCCTGATCGTGCATGTCTCCGGGCGCGAGGCGGTCGAGCAGATCCACTGGGCCCAGGGAAGAGGCCTGAAGATCTTTGCCGAAACCTGCCCGCAATACATGGTGCTGACGGAAGCCGACCTGCATGGCCACGGCTTCGAGGGCGCGAAATGCATCTGCAGCCCGCCGCCGCGGGACAAGGCCAACCAGGCCGCGATCTGGGACGGGCTGGCCGGCGGCGTCTTCCACATCGTGTCCTCCGATCATGCCGCGTTCCGCTACGCCGATCCCAAGGGCAAGATGGTGCGCGGCGAGAAGGCACCGTTCAACTGGGTGCCCAACGGCATCCCGGGCGTGGAGACGCGCCTGCCGATCCTGTTCTCCGAGGGCGTCGGCAAGGGCCGCATCAGCCTGTCGCGGTTCGTCGAGCTGGCCGCGACCAATCCAGCGAAGATGTACGGCCTCTATCCGCGCAAGGGCACGCTCGCCATCGGCGCCGATGCCGACATCGTCGTCTTCGATCCCGACCGCAAGGTCACGATCACCAATGCCCTGCTGCACCACAATGTCGACTACACGCCCTATGAGGGCCTGGAGGTCACGGGCTGGCCGCAGACAGTGCTGTCGCGCGGCGACATCCTGGTCGACGCGGGAAGCTTCGTCGCGGCCGAGGGCAGAGGGCAGTTCCTGCACTGCGACAAGCCGGCGCTCGCCAGGCCCAGGGCCGCCGCCTGAGCCGGCCGCCGCGGCCGATCGACGATGACCCGTGACGGCACCAGGCCGGCGCTGCTGCTCGTCAATCCCAACAGCTCGCAGGCGGTGAGCGGACGCATCGCCGCGTTCGCCGCGCCCCGGCTGGACGGCCGCGCCGAATTCGACGTGATCACGTGCGCCGGCGGCCCGGACTATCTTGGGGACATCAAGACGCTGCGGGCCGGGGAAGCGGCCGCCGTCGCGGCCGTCACCGAACGGATGCGGCAGGGACGGCGCTTCGATGCCGTCCTCATGGCCTGCTTCGCCGATATCGGCCATCCGATACGGACGCTTTCGGGCAGGCCGGTCTGCAGCCTGCTGTCGGCGTCCCTGGCCGCGGTCGAGGCCGAGGGCCGGCCGTTCGCCATCGTCACGGCCGGCGCGCAATGGCAGGACCTGCTGCCGCCGATGGTCGGCCAGGCCTTGCCGGCAGGGGCCAAGGCGGCGCTCGCCGCGGTCCGCACGTTCGAATCCACCGGCACGGCGGTCGCGGCCGACCCCGCCGCCGCCCTGCCGGCGCTGGAGCGAGCGGTCCTGGCCTGCATCGCGCTCGACAAGGTCGATGTCGTTGTCGTCGGCGGCGCCGGCCTGGCAGGCCTTGCCGCGCGCATCCGGCGACCGCCCGGCGTGAAGATCATCGACTGCCTCGAAGCGGGCCTTGCCACCGCGCTGTTGCTGGCGATGGAAATCAGTCGGAGGCCTGCACCCGGGGCAGGCGGTTGAGGCGGCTGTCGAGCAGCCCGACAAAAGCCGCGGCCCAGGCGACGAGCGCCAGGACCAGGAACACCTGCGACAGCGGCACCAGGAACGGCACGTCCAGGATCCGGGTCAGGTGATAGGTCGCCACGCAATACATGCCCAGGGGAAAGACGCCGCCCCAGTAGAGGGGATCGTACGAGAACGGCACGCCGCGGATCAGGTAGCGCCAGACGCCCAGGACCAGCAGCATGGGGATCCACAGCGTGGCGATGGCCCAGAAGAACAGCGCCCCCTCCTTCACGAACAGCACGATCTCGCTGATCACCGGCGAGACGCCGGCATGCTCCGCCAGCGTCGCGCCGGCCAGCGTTGAGATCGCCACCGCGCCCATGTTGATCCAGTACGGCGGCGTCAGATCCTCCGGCGCCATGCTCGCGAACATGTAGCGCAAGAGGATCAGCGTCATGATCCCGAGATACAGCGCCGCGCCGCCCAGCCACAGCACCAGGGCGACGAACATCAGCAGCGCCCGCTGCTCGGCCGCGATGGCGGCGGCGGACGACACCAGCACGGTCAGGATGGCGACCGACTGGGCCGCCACGACGATGACCAGCCAGCCGCCATTCAGGCCTTCGGCAAGGGCGGGCTTGTCCGGCTTGACCATGAGCGCGGCGAGCACCCCGTAGGTGATCACGACCCACAGCGCCATGGCCGCGACCCAGAACACGAAGGCCGCGCCGGTGGCGCCCAGCAGCAGGCATTGCGTGCCGAACACGGCGATGGCCGCCACCATGGTGAAGAAGCCGACGCCGCGGCTGTGGCTGCGGATGTCGGCAGCGACCGCGTCGGGAAAGCGCAGGATGCGCACGCCCGTCGCCGACACGAGCCCGGCAAGGAAGACGGCGTTGAGCCAGAACAGCGCGGTCGGCACCAGCGCCATGCCATGCAGGCGGGCGGCGATCGACACGATGCCGGTGGCCATGACGAGGGCGAAATAGGCCGGGTGCAGGGTTTGCAGATCGTCGCGTCGTCCGCGCGCGAAACGGAGTCTCATGAACCTATGTCCTGAAGGGGCTGGGCCGGGCTGTCGCATGCGGGCACGAGTTTGTGCCTTAAAGCCGGGACTGTCATCCCGCACCGCGGGATGCCGTGCGCAAGAGGCACGACGGCACTGGACAGGCGCCGCCGGTGGGCGATGATCGATGCCGAAAACCGCCCGCATCCCGGAGAACATGGCCATGGCGCACGCCACCGAAGCAGCCGGACGCAGCCGCTGGGCCAGGATCGGCGCCACGCTGGCGCACGAGTTCCGCGAGGTGCTGCCGCCGACGATCTTCTTCTTCGTCGGCTTCAATCTCGTCCTGTTCACCAAGCGGCTGATGCTGGCCGACTACCTGATCCAGGTCAGCGGCTTCCTGGTGGCCACGACCGGCGCGCTGATCGTGGGCAAGGTGGTGCTGGTCGCCGACAAGATGCCGTTCCTGCGGCGCTATGACGATGCGCCGCTGATCCGCCCCATCCTGTTCAAGACGATCGTCTACACGATGCTGGTCTTGGCGGCGCGCTTGCTGGAGGCCTTCGTCCACTACGTGGCTGAGGGTGGCGCGGTCGGCGGCGGCGGCTTCATCGACGACGCCCTGGGCAGCTTCAGCTGGTATCGCTTCAGCGCGACGCAGCTGTGGATCTTCGTGCTGTTCCTGATCTACGTGACCGCGGTCGAGCTCAACACGCTGCTGGGCGACGGCGAGCTGTTCAAGATCTTCTTCACGCGCCGCTCCTCGACGCTGAAATCGACGCGGCGGGCGCGCATCCGGCTGCTGGTGCGCCTGTCGCGCCTGATCGACGCCCACCCGATCGAGGCCCTGGGCACCGCCGGCACGAAGCCGCACGCCGAGCTGACCGCGATCCTGCGCGCCATGGCGCAGGGCGACCGCGACCGCAGCACCAGCCTGCGACCGGCCACGGCGCCCGGCACCGGGACATGACGCAAATCCGGCGGGGCCTGCTCCCTGCTGAAAGAATTCACCACCGAGGCACAGAGGACACGGAGGGACACAGAGAAGGTAGAAGCGCGCCTTCGGCGCGCCGTCTCTTCTTCCTCTGTGCGCCTCCGTGATCTCCGTGTCTCTGGGGTGAATCTTTCTAGCGCGGCGGCAACAGCGCGCCGATGAAGGTGTAGGCGGCGTCCGGCCCGGCGGCGACCAGCGTCCACTCGGTGAAGTCCTCGGCGCTGGTGCAGCTGTTGCCGCCGCCTTGAAGGATCAGGGTGATCCGGGTGCCATCGCCGTTGCCGGGCTCGAAGATGCCGGTGCCGGCGATCCTTCCCGTCACGCTCCATTCCTTGTAGAGCCGCGGGCCCAGGCCGCCGGGACTCTTCTCCTGCCGCGGGTCGACCTCGAAGATCGCGATCATTTCGGGCCAGGCCAGCGACAGGGTCCCTGCCCGCCTGTCCCTGTCGCGGAACTCGAAGGTGATGCCGTCGGCCGTGCGCTGGACGTCGAGGCCATAGGCGCTCATCGTCGCGTGGAGACCCTTGAGATCGCCGGGCTCGGCGTTCCCGGTGACGAGCTCGGCCGTGGGCGCAAACCGCAGGCGGCCGATCTCGCCGCGCTTGTACGCATCGAGCTTGTCGGTCGCCACATGGCGCTGGCCGACATCCGTGCAGCAGGCACAGGCATGCGCGCTGTCCGGGGCCATCATCGCCGCCGCGATCCAGGCCGCGACGGCGATCGGCGATCTCGACATCATGCGGTCGTCTTCCCACCCTCCAGCAGGCTCACGATGCGATCGACGGTGGCGTCGGCGAGCGCGTGCAGCTCGGCCGTGGTGCGGTTCTGGATCGGATGCGGCAGGTAGATCAGCGCCGGGTCGAGGCCCAGCGAATCGCATTGCACCGCGGCGGCATCCGCGAACACTTCGGTCGTGACGTTGACGGCGGCGATGCCGCGTCCGTCCAGATCAGCGATGTCGTGCAGACTGCACGATATGCAGGAGCCTCAATCGGCCAGCGCGACGACGGCGACCTGCGCCTCCGCCGCGATCTGCTGCAGCAGCGCCGTCGATGCCACGCGCGAGGGCGTCGGCTTGCGATAGCGTCTGGACGCGATGCCGCGCTCGTCGAGCCGCGCCTGCAGGCGGTCGATGTACTCGCTGCCGCGCAGCTTGCCGATGTCGAGCAGCGCCACGGTGGCGCCCTCAAGCGACGCCGGCGGCGGCGTGCGCGGCCGGCGCTGGCTGCCGGTCTCGGCGGTGGGATCACGCATAGAAAGGCTCATGGCTTGATCTCCCTGGTCACGGGTTGGGTCTGATCGCGAATGCCGGTGCCGGGCCAGCCGGCCAGGATGCCCGAGAACAGCCCGGCCGGACCGCCGGCGCGCACGACCAGCAGGCCACCGCGCCAGAACTTGGGCACCATCATGTCGGCGAACTTGGCCGGCATGCCCTCGGCGATGCCCTGGGCGCCGGCCACGAGATCCTTGCCTGGGCGCGTCGAATTAGCCAGCAGGCTGTCCTCGATGCGGGCGCGGTCCCAGCCGGCGGCGCGGAAGATCGCGTAGTGCTCGGGCGACAGCACCAGCATCGCCGCCGTCGCGCTGTAGAGCTTGGGGTGCATCACCGCCGATAGCGACAGCGCCAGCGAGCGCGACAGCTCCTCGGCCGTGCGCGAGCGCTGGTCCATGCAGGCCTGCAGGCCGTAGCCCTGGAACAGGGTCACCGCATTCCTGCCCGGCGCGATGCCGCGCGCCACCGACAGCGGCTGCCAGGCGGGATCGGTCTCGTCCTCGGCGAAGCAGCAGCTGATCTTGCCCGGCGAGCCGATGGTGGAGCGATCGATCTCGCCCGGCCGGCCGCCGCCGACATTGCGGATGATCAGCTGCAGCGCGCGACCGATGGTGAGGTTGGCGCGGTTGCCCTGGCCCAGCGCATTGATGCCCCAGTTCATGCCGATGGCGCGCGTGATGGGCCCGTTGACCACGATCACCGGGCCGGAGAAGCAGGTGGTGCACAAGAGCCCGTGCATGGTGAAGACCGGATCGAGCGCCGCTTCCACCACCGCCAGCACCACCGGCATGTATTCCGGCTTGCAGCCGGCCATCACGGCGTTGATCGCCACCTTCTCGACCGTGCACGGCGCCAGGTTGGGCGGGATCAGGCCGACGACCTCGTCGGGCTTGCGCGACGTGCCGGCCAGCATGCGCAGGATGCGCGCGTCGGTCGGCGCCACCACCGGCAGGCCGTCGGTCCAGCCGCGATCGAAGCAGGCCTCGGCCTCGTCATCGAACTCGCCCAGGGTGACCTTGCGCGCGCCCAGGCCGGGGTTGCCGAAGCGGGCCACGAGATGCTCATGCACGCCCGGCTCGCGGCTCCGGGAACCACAGCCGGGCTGGAACCCCGGCAAGCCCTCGCCCAGCCCCTGCAGGCCGGTGATGCGCTCCCATTCGGCGCGATCCCAGCCCACGGTGCGCGCCACCTCGCAGCCGGCGCTGAAGCGGATCAAGGTCGGCACGGTCTCGATGTCGTGGTGAAACGACTGCTCCAGCGCCGTGTCGTCGATGACCGCGAGGCCGGCCGGAAAGGCCGGATCGTCCTGCGTGTAGATGGCCAGCTTCTGGTCGCTGCGCGACAGCGCCCGCAGCACCGGCGTCACCAGCTGGCAGGTGTGACACTCCTCCTTGGCGAAGACGACGAAGCCGTCGGCAGGAGGGGCATTCATGGACACGGTGCCCATCGAAACATCCTTTTCGGATCTGGTCGAGCGTACCGAAACCGGCCGAGCAACGGAAGCGCGGCAGGGCCCTGGGATTAAAGCACCACCCGTGCGCTAAAGCTCGAACGATTCAGGATCTGCATTCCAGAAGCTGAGGATGTCGACCGTGCGCGTTCCTTCGTCGACAGTATAGACAATCCAATACTGGGTTCTCCGACCGACGCGAAACAAATAGGCACGGTAAGGAGCGCCGATCAGCGGGAAGAATCCCCATGTCCGCGGCGCCTCTCCGAGATTGAGCCGCAAGATGCGATCGAGGCGTTCAGTCTGCTCGGCAGCGAACACTTCGCTGTAGCTGCGAAGATAAGTGGCAAACTGATCAATCTGACGAAGGGCAGCTGGATCTATCCGTACACGGAAAAGCACGAGGCACTACGGTTTGCCGCCCCGGTAGATATTGATCAAACGATCCCTGAAGGTCTTTGGATCGTAGTCGATGCCTTTGCCCGCTATGATGCGAGCCTCAGCCTTCTTCAAGGACGCCAGCAAGGCTGCGCGCTCTCTTTCGGAGAGCACGGGAATTTCCTCCATCGTCGTGACTGGCGCCATAGTCGTCTGCCGACGCCCAGCCTTGGCGTGGTCCTACTTGCCATATTGCAAATGTAGCACGCTCGATGGCCCGTTGCAGGCCTGTTCGCGCATCGATGCCCCGACGCGGGTGGGAAGAAAGCCCCAATCGGCTGATCCTGCGGCATTTTCAACGCCTTAAGCGTGCCGCAATGACGCTTGACACCCCCCAGGCCTTTCCCTAGGTTCCGCGCGGCTTTGCGCCGGCTTGACGCATGTGTGTCTGGCTGCGGGTAAGGCTTGGCGTTGCTGTTCGGAAGCCCTGCCATGGCCGATGAGCACAAGCCGACCTCGCTTGAGGATCTCGACGCGCGGGTAAATGCAGCGCGCGCGGCCCACGAGCAACGGTCCGGCACCCGCAATTCGGCCGCTGGCGGCAAGCCGCCGTTGACCGGCTTCGGGCTGGCCATGCGGATCGGCACCGAGCTGGTGGCGGCCCTCGCGGTCGGCGTCGGCATCGGGTACGTGCTGGACCTCTGGCTCGGCACCCGGCCGTGGCTGATGGTGGTGTTCTTCTTTCTCGGCAGCGCCGCCGGCATGTTGAACGTCTATCGCGCCACGGCTTTCATGGGCCGACGCGGGGACAGCGACGGGGCCTGACGGCGCCGCGCGGATTTTGTTGGGGGATGGCGTGGCAGGCCCACTCGAGCAGTTCAAGATCAAGCCGTTGATCGAGCTCCCCAAGCTGGGCGGCATCGACATCTCCTACACCAATTCCGCTCTGTGGATGACGATCGCCGTCGCGGTCGTGATGCTGTTCCTGGTGCTGGGCAGCCGGCAGCGGGCGCTGGTGCCAGGAAGATGGCAATCGATGGCGGAGATGTCCTATGAGTTTGTCAGCAACATGCTGACCGACCAGACGGGCGCCGCCGGCAAGCCGTTCTTCCCGTTCGTCTTCACGCTGTTCATGTTCATCCTGGCGGGCAACCTGCTGGGCATGGTGCCTTACAGCTTCACCTTCACCAGCCACATCATCGTCACCTTCGGCCTGGCGTTCGTCGTCTTCCTCGGCGTGACGGTGATCGCCTTCATCAAGCACGGCGTGCACTTCTTCTCGTTCTTCGTGCCCAAGGGCGTGCCGGCGGTGATGCTCATCCTGCTGGTGCCGATCGAGATCCTGTCCTACCTGATCCGCCCGGTCAGCCTGTCGATCCGACTGTTCGCCAACATGATGGCGGGCCACACCATGCTGAAGGTGTTCGCCGGCTTCGTGATCGGGCTGGGCGTGCTGGGCGGCTGGGCGCCGATGGCGCTCAACGTCGTGCTCACCGGCTTCGAGGTGCTGGTCGCCTTGCTGCAGACCTACGTCTTCGCGGTACTGACCTGCATCTACCTCAACGACGCCCTCCATCTGGAGCACTGATCAGCCGTTTCGCGCGGCGCCGGGGTCGGGCGCCGTGACGTCAGTCAACGACCAGGGTTAACGAGAAAGGACAAGGATCATGGATCTCGCTAGCGCAAAGATGATCGGCGCCGGCATCGCGGTGATCGCCCTCGCGGGCGTCGGCGCGGGCATCGGCAACATTTTCGCGTCGCTCATCGGTGCCATCGGCCGCAATCCGGCGGCGCGGGGCCAGGTGTTCGGCCTGGGCATGCTGGGCTTCGCGCTCACCGAAGCGGTGGCGCTGTTCGCGCTGCTGATCTCGTTCCTGATCCTGTTCACCTGAGAACGGACGCCGCGGTCAACCCGGCGGCCATTGCGGCCTCCGGGCGTCGCGGCAGTTCGCGGGAACGGTCATGCCGCAACTTGATCCGACTTTTTTCGGCACCCAGCTGTTCTGGCTGGCGGTCTGCTTCATCGTCCTCTACGTGCTGATGGCGCGTGTCGCGATCCCTCAACTCGGCGGCATCCTCAAGCAGCGCGAGGACAAGATCCAGGGCGACCTGGAGTCGGCGCAGAAGCTGAAGGAAGAGACCAAGTCGGTGATCGCGGCGTACGAGAAGGCGCTGGCCGACGCACGCAGCCAGGCACAGGCCCTGTCGCGTGAGACGGCAGACGCCGCCAGCGCCGAGTCGTCGCGCCGCCAGCAGGAAGTCGCCACCCGCATCGCGGGCGAGCTGGCCGCCGCCGAGCGGCGCATCGCCGAGGCGCGCGCCACGGCCATGGCCGGCGTGCGCAACATGGCGGCCGAGGTGGCCGGATCGGCTTTCGCCCGGCTCACGGGCGCGCCGGCCGACCAGACCAAGGTGACGGCCGCGGTCGATGCGGCCCTGAAGGGAGGCGCCTGACATGTTCGGCACCGCCTACGCAGCCGACCCCAAGGGCGAGGCCGGCGGCCATCACGGGCCGTTCTACCACGAGCCGGAGTTCTGGGTCGCGATCGCGTTCGTGATCTTCGTGGTCCTGATGGTCTGGAAGGCGCGCAAGGCCTTCACCGATCCGCTGGACCAGAGGGCCGCGGCGATCCGCAAGCAGATCGACGACGCCGAGACGCTGCGCCGCGAGGCGCAGGCGATGCTGGCCGACTACCAGAAGCGCCAGTCCGAGGCCTACAAGGAAGCCGAGGGCATCATCGCCCAGGCCAAGGCCGAGGCCGAGCGCATGAAGGTGAAGGCCCAGGCCGAGCTCGAGACAGCCATCAAGCTGCGCGAGCGCCAGGCGCTGGACCGCATCGCCCATGTCGAGGCCCAGGCCGCCGCCGACGTCCGCAATGCCGCGGTCGATGCCGCCATCAGCGCCACGCACCAGCTGCTGAAGGAGCGGCTGGCCGCCGGCCAGGGCGCCGAGCTGGTCGACCAGGCGATCGCCGAGCTGCCCAAGCGCCTGCACTGACACGCCACACACCGACACTGTTCTCGAAAGCCCCGTGCGGCACCCGCACGGGGCTTTCTTCTTGTTGGGTGAGGCTGGCGGCGCTTCGCGCCCGTGCGGCGCTGGAGCGCCACGTCCCGATCTGAACTAAAGTCAACGGATGAGCTCGCTGGCCGAACGCTTTCCACGCCGCACCATCGGGCTGGCCGTGCTCTGGGCCGCGGCGGCGCTGACCTTGGCGGCCGGACTGGTGCTGCCGGCGGTGCGCGTGACGCGGCTGCGGCTGGTCGACGAGACGCTGTCGGTCCTGTCGGGCATCGGTGCGCTGTGGCAGGACGGCGCCTGGCCGCTGGCGATCGTGATCGCGCTGTTCTCGGTGGCCTTCCCGGTGGCCAAGCTCGTCCTGGCGGCCGGGCTGTGGTTCGCGCCGCAGCGCCAGCGCGGACTGCTTCATCCCCTCGTCGCCGGCGCCGGCAAATGGTCGATGCTCGACGTGCTGGTGGTGGCGATCGTGGTCGCCTCGATGCAGGGTGGCTTCCTGGTACGCCTGCAGCCCGCGATCGGCATCTACCTGTTCGCCGCCTCGACGCTGCTGGCAACCCTGCTCACACGGCTGATCGACCGCTGGCAGCACCAAGCCGAAACGGATCGCACGCCCTGACTCCATCGGCCGATGGAAGGACTCTTGGCGGGCGCTTGACGCGGATAACGCGCATCGCCATCTTCCCTTTCTACTGTCCGAGGGAGCCGCTGCTCGTGAAGATCCCGGTCAAGACCGAATCGATTACACGGCATTTGGGACGGGCGTTGGGTGCTGTCGGCAAGATGGATGGGGTTCCGGGGGCTACGGCGCGCGTCGCCATGAGCCTTTTGAGCATGGACGAGAAGTCCCCCGAAGACCGGATCATGATCGCCTTGCGACCCGGTCCACAGAAGATATCCGATCTGGTTACGCCCGCGGGCGGCGCTGCCGCGCTCCCGCTGGCAATCGAGAACCTCCACAAGCTGCGCCTGATCACAACCGAGGATATCGAAGGCGACCTGATCGTGTCCTTGACCCAAAGCGGCACGCAGGTCGCCGATACCCTGAAATAGAGGATCACGCCGGGCGCCGATATCATGGCGCCGGCGAGACTCGGGCCGGGCCAGCGACGCTCATGATCCGGCGCCGGCGGCGACACCGACGCTGCCGCCTGAGGTGCGCCGCAGGAGCGGCGCGGCCCGACCGTCATCTGCTACGCCGCCGCTTCGTGCTCGCGGCACAGCAGCAGCGTATGGTCGGGCTCGAGCGGATCACGGGTCAGCCCACAGGTGAACGTGTTTCCGACATGCTGCAGGAAGCGGCAGCCACGGCATTGCCCGAAGGTGCGCCGGCCATTGGCCTGTTGCAGCGCCGACAGCAGCCCCGTCAAGCCGGCCTCCAGTCTGGCGGTGTCCGCACCGCTCGCCGCCATCGCCGCCCGCCACCCCGGCGGCGGCGACAAGGCGGCCAGCAGCGCCTGCGCCTTGGCCGTCGGCGCCAGGTGCACGACCCGCGCATCATCGCGATCGGGCCGGCGCAACAGCATGCCGGCCTTCTCCAGGGCGATCAGGCGCTGCGAGACATTGCCCTTGGTGAGCCCGAGGAACTCGGCGACCGCAATCGGCGTGTCGCTGTAGCGGTTGGCACGGGCGAGATAGGCCAGGGCCTGCAAGTGCACAGGCTCCAGGCCGTGCGGCGCGCCCAGACGGCGCAGCTCGCTGCGCAGCAGCGCCCCTAGGCGCTCGATCAGATCGAAGACCCGGTCACCAGCCATGGCGTATTGGTATCGCCAATAAACTATCTTGACAAGCGGCTGCCCGCCATATTGTATCGCAGCGATACCAATTACTGTTGCGGGAGGAGAGATGATGAAGGGCGTCGCGCTGTTGGCCATCGCTGCCGGTGCCGCGCTGCCGGCGCTGGCCCATGATCCGATCAAGGCCGCCCCCAGCGCCAAGGTCGCGCCGGCATTCGACCTGGTGCGCACGGAGGTCGGCGTCGACGGCGACGCGCTGGTCTTCGCGCACGCGACCAGCGGCATGCCGGGGGCGCTGGTCCCCGACCGCAACGGCAGGCTCGCGGGCGCGCCGGTGTACAGCTACGTGTGGTCGACCTCGCTCGACAGCGCCGCCGTGGGCTTCGAGCCGGCGCAGGGCATCCTGGCGCTGGCGGCGGCGATCCATCCCGACTTCGACGACACGCCGCTGGATGACGAGAACGGCGACGGCAACCCGAAGAACGACGGCAAGATGTGGCACAGCCACTGGGTGGTGCTGGTCAAGGACGCGGCGTGCGGCCCCGCCGGCCTGAAGGTCAAGGACATCCCCAAGGGCGCCACGCCGAAGCTGCCCAGGACCTGGCCCGGCCTGCCGCTGCTGATCGACAGCCCGGGCTACCGCCCCGGCTTCGGCACCAGCACGGTCGAGATCCGCGTGCCGCTGAGGGACATCGGCGCGCCCAAGGACTTCAAGTACGACGGCGTCACCGCCGGCCTGCGCGTCAACGCCAACGTGCATGATCCGCTGCTATGCGTGGAGAACGTCTTCAAGGTAGCGTCGGGCGATCTCAGCCTGCCGGGCCAGGTGAAGCGGTGAGCGGCCAGATGAAGCGGCGCAACGGTGGCCAGGCGAGCGGCCAGGTTTGGGTCGGGCCGCGTCGCTCCAGCGACGCACCTCAGGCGGCAGCTTCGCTGACGCCTGAGCACAACGCCGGATCATGAGCGCCGCTGGAGCGGCGCGGCCCGACCGTCGTCATACCCGGGGAACAAGCAGCCATGACACAGATCGGCAGCCCGGCGCCCGAATGGCGCATCAGCGAATGGCTCAACAGCGACGAGATGCTGACGCTCGAAGCGTTGCGCGGCAAGGTGGTCGTGGCCTTCGCCTTCCAGATGCTGTGCCCGGGCTGCGTGCAGGAGTCGATCCCGCAGGCCAAGCGCGTGCACGAGACGTTCGACGGCAATGCCGTCGCCACCATCGGTCTGCACACCGTGTTCGAGCATCACGAGGCGATGCGCCCGGTCTCGCTGCGAGCCTTCCTGCACGAGAACCGCATCCGCTTCCCGGTCGGCGTCGATGCGCATGAGGGCGACGACCCGCTGCCGGTCACGATGCGGGCCTATCGCATGCAGGGCACGCCGACCCTGCTGCTGATCGACGGCGCCGGCCGGCTGCGGCGCCAGGCCTTCGGCCACGTGCCAGATCTCGCGCTGGGGGCCGAGATCATGGCGCTGATCGCGCAGCGCTGATCGTCACGGCCTGTCTCCAGCGCCGACAACTCCTTGTCGACGGCGCCGTCAAACCCGGGCCCCGGGCCGCCTGACGGCGGCGCTCTCCTGCCGGCTTCTTGCTTGCCGGCGCACAGCAACGCTTGACTTTCATCGTCGCTAAGGTATGATTACTCACTCACATTGGAGTGGGCCATGATCACCATCAAGTCGCCCCACATGGGCCTGAACGATGCGCGTGCTCCAGTACGAGTTCGGATGTGGAATACCTGGGAAGTTTCAGCCACCGACACCAAGCGTCACATCATCGATTGGACCGCCACGGTGGCGCGCGGCGCCCCGGGCGGCAAGCTCAGTGAAATCGTGATCTCCTGCCATGGCGCGCCCGCCTACCTGCAGCTTGGCGAGGGCTTCGGCGCTGCCGACGCCGACCTGTTCCGGGGCTGGCGCGGGCTGGTGGACAAGATCTGGATCCGGGCCTGCCTGGTCGGCCGCATCGTCGGCCCTGAGACAGCGGGCCAGGGCGACGGCGCCTTCATCACGGCGCTGGGGATGACGGGCAACGGCGATACGTTCATTCGCGCCGTGGCCGCGGCTGCGCAGGCCTATGTCGTGGTCGGCACCGAGCTGCAATCGTCCGGCAAATACACCCGCGACGCCCCCTGCCCCTTTGGCCAGCTCGACCAGTATGAGGGCCTGGTGCTGAGCTACCCGTCCGATGGTGGCCCCGCCAACTGGACGCATCGGTACCCGTCGGTCTACAACGCCAATCCGACCACGCTCACGGCCACCCATCCCAACAGCGAGTAGGCGCAGCGGCGCCGATCGCTTATCGGTCAAGGGATTGGCCTTCGGCCAATCCCCGGTGGCCGTCTCGCGCAGTTTTGCAGGCCTGCCCCCAGCCCGCGGGCGAACGGCGAACGACGAGGTTCCGGTCGGACCGCGTCGCTCCAGCGACGTGCATGATCCGGCGCCGCGCTTCGGCGGCAGCTGCCGCCTGAGATGCGCCGCTGGAGCGGCGCGGCCCGGCCATCGTCCTATTCCGCCGCCTGCTTCAGGGGGCCGTCGCCCGGGCCCTGGTTGGTGGGGCGCCAGCGCAGGATCGGCTTGCGGGCGGCCAGGGTCTCGTCGAGGCGCCGGCGCGGCGCCAGCAGCGGCGCCGCCTTGAAGGCCTCGGCGGCGGTGCCGGACTTCGCCTTGCGTGCCAGATGCAGCATGGTGTCGCAGAACTCGTCGAGCGCGTGCTTGCTCTGGGTCTCGGTGGGCTCGATCAGCATCGCGCCATGCACCACCAGCGGGAAGTACATGGTCATCGGGTGATAGCCCTCGTCGATCATCGCCTTGGCGAAGTCGAGCGTGCTGATGCCGGTGTCCTTGAGGAAGTCGTCGTCGAACAGGCACTCGTGCATGCACGGCCCGTCGAAGGCCGGCGTCAGCTCGGCCTTCAGCCGCGCCATCACGTAATTGGCGTTCAGCACCGCGTCCTCGGCGACCTGGCGCAGGCCGTCGGCGCCGTGGCTCAGCATATAAGCCAGCGCCCGCACGAACATGCCCATCTGGCCGTGGAAGGCCTTCAGCCGGCCCAGCGCCTGATCGTCGCCGGCAGCGCCGTCCTCCTCGGCCAGGCGCCAGCCGGCGTCGTCACGCACCACCCAGGGGCGCGGCGCGTAGGGCGCCAGCCGCGCCGACAGCACCACCGGCCCCGAGCCTGGACCACCGCCGCCGTGCGGCGTCGAGAAGGTCTTGTGCAGGTTGATGTGCATGCAGTCGATGCCGAGATCGCCCGGCCGCACGCGGCCGACGATGGCGTTGTAGTTGGCGCCGTCGCAATAGAAGTAGGCGCCGGCCGCGCGCACGGCGTCGGCGACCTCCCGGATGTCGCGCTCGAACAGGCCGCAGGTGTTGGGGTTGGTCAGCATGATCGCCGCCACGTCCGACCCCAGCGCCGCCTTCAGGGCCGCGACATCGACGCGGCCGTCCGCGGTGGCCGCGATCGGCTTGACGCTGAAGCCCAGCGCCGCCGCCGTGGCCGGATTGGTGCCGTGCGCCGATTCCGGCACCAGAACAGTCTTGCGATGGCCCTCGCCGCTGGCCGCCAGGGCGGCGGCGATCGCCATCATGCCGCACATCTCGCCATGCGCGCCGGCGGCCGGTGACATCGCCACGGCCGGCATGCCGGTGAGCGTGGTGAGCCAGCCGGCGAGCGCGCCGATCAGCTCGATGGCGCCCTGCACCGTCGATTGCGGCTGCAAGGGGTGCACGTCGCCGAAGCCGGGCAGGCGGGCCATGCGCTCGTTCAGCCGCGGGTTGTGCTTCATCGTGCACGAGCCCAGCGGATAGAGGCCGCTGTCGATGGCGTAGTTCTTCTGGCTCAGCCGCGTGTAGTGCTGCACCACCTGCGGCTCGGCCAGGCCGGGCAGGCCGATGGCGCCGCGCCGGCGCAGGCCGCCCAGCCGGTCCTTGACCTTGGGCGGCTCGGGCAGGTCGACGCCGCTGCGGTCGGCATGCGCGTACTCGAAGATCAGCCGCTCCTCGAGCTGCAGGCCGCGGTTGCCGGTGAACGTCTCGACCGCGGCCACGGGCGCGGTGGCGGCGGCGCGGCGGCCTTGCGAGAGATCGGTCGACTGGACCATCACAGCACCTCCTCAAGACCAGCGGCGAGCGCCTCGATATCGTCGTCGCTCACCGTCTCGGTGACGGCGACGAGCAGCAGATCGGCGCAGAGCGGCGCGTGCGGCAGCAACCGCGAGACGGGCACGCCGGCCAGGATGCGCCGCTCGGCCAGCGCCTCGACCACCGGCGCCGCCGGCTTGGGCAGCATCACGGTGAACTCGTTGAAGAACGAGTCGTTCAGCACCTTCACGCCCGGCACCCGCGCCAGCCGCTCGGCGGCGCGCACCGCCGTGGCATGGTTGAGCTCGGCCAGGCGCGTGAAGCCGCGCTCGCCCAGCAGCGTGAGGTGGATGGTGAAGGCCAGCGCGCAGAGGCCGGCATTGGTGCAGATGTTCGACGTCGCCTTCTCACGCCTGATGTGCTGCTCGCGCGTGCTGAGCGTCAGCACGAAGCCGCGCTTGCCGTCGGCATCGACGGTCTCGCCCACCAGCCGGCCCGGCATCTGGCGCATCAGCTTCTCGCGCGTGGCGAACAGCCCGACATAGGGGCCGCCGAAGTTGAGGCCGACGCCCAGCGACTGGCCTTCGCACACCACGATATCGGCGCCCATGTCCCCCGGCGGCGTGAGCAGGCCCAGCGACACGACCTCGGTCACCACCACCACCAGCAGCGCGCCGGCGGCGTGGCAGGCCTGCGCCAGCGGTGCGAGGTCGCGCACATGGCCGAACACGCTGGGGTTCTGCACCACGACGCAGGAGACCTCTTTGTCGACCAGGGCGGCGAGATCCTCGATGCCGTCGGCGTCGACCGGCGCACCGGCGACGCGGAAGCCCTGCCAGCGCGCCGTGGTCTCGATCACGGCGCGGTAGTGCGGATGCAGGCCGCCCGACAGCACCGCCTTGTTGCGGCGCGTGACGCGGTTGGCCATCAGCACGGCCTCGGAGGCACCGGTGCTGCCGTCGTACATCGAGGCGTTGGCCACCTCCATGCCGGTCAGCATCGTGACCTGGGTCTGGAACTCGAACAGGTACTGCAGCGTGCCCTGCGTGATCTCGGGCTGGTAGGGGGTGTAGGAGGTCAGGAACTCGCCGCGCTGGATCAGATGATCGACGCTGGCCGGCACATGGTGCTTGTAGGCGCCGGCGCCGACGAAGAACGGCGCATCCGACGCCGCGAGGTTGCGCGCCGCCATGCGGCCCAGACGGCGCTCGACCTCCATCTCGCCCATATGGCTGGAAAGGCCGGCGATCGGTCCCGGCAGGCGCACCGATGTCGGCACGTCGCGGAACAGATCATCGATCGAGCGCACGCCGATGGTCGCAAGCATCTCGCGGCGGTCGGCATCGGTGAGTGGCAGATAGCGCATCCAGGGACTCCGTCGACCTCTTGTCCTTTCCCGCGCAGGGGCCGCGGAGCGGACACTTCTTCGGTACTGCGGGCGAACCCTCCCCCAACGCAGTTGGGGGAGGTGGCCGAAGGCCGGAGGGGGAGCCGACGAGGTCTATGCAGCTGAGACCACGTCGGCTCCCCTCCGTCCCTTCAGGGCACCTCCCCAGCACAGCTGGGGAGGAAAAATATGTCCGCTCCGTAGCGTGCACGCGGGAAGAAGGGAACTACGCCAGGCTCTTCACGAAGGCGTCGTACTTGGCCTGGTCCATCAGGCCGTCGAGCTCCGACGGGTCGGCGAGCCGGACCATGAAGAACCAGCCCTTGCCGGTCGGCTCCAGGTTCACGTCGCCCGGCGCGTCGGCCAGCGCTGAATTCGCGGCAACGACCTCGCCCGACACCGGCGTATAGATGTCGCTCGCCGCCTTCACCGACTCCACGACCGCCACGGCCTCGCCCTTGGCGATGGTGCGGCCGACCTCGGGCACCTCGACGAAGACCACGTCGCCCAGCTGCTCCTGGGCATAGTCGGTGATGCCGACGGTGCCGACGCCGTTCTCGATGCGGATCCACTCGTGCTCTTCGGTGTATTTCACTGTCGTCATGCTCTCCCCCTTCAACCCCGCCAATAGGTGTGCTTCACGAACGGCATGGGCACGATCTCGGCCGTCACCGGCTTGCCGCGCACGCGCAACGCAAGCTTCGTGCCCGACGCGGCCTGCGCCCGATCGACGTAGCCCATCGCCAGCGGGCCGTTGAGCGACGGGCCGAAGCCGCCGCTGGTCACCTTGCCCACCACGGCGCCGGCCGCATCGATGATCTCGGTGCCCTCGCGCGCGATGGTGCGGCCTTCCGGCCGCAGCCCGACCCGCCGTCGCGGCGCGCCCGAGGCGATCTGGCGGATGATGATCTCGTCGCCCGGAAAGCCGCCCTTGGCGCGGCGCTCCTTGCCGATGCTCCACACCAGGCCGGCCTCGACCGGCGTGGTGGCGGTGTCGATGTCGTGGCCGTAGAGGCAGAGGCCGGCCTCCAGGCGCAGCGAGTCGCGCGCGCCCAGGCCGATCGGCTTGACGCGGTCGTCGGCCAGCAGCAGGCGCGCGATGCGCTCGGCGGCCTCGGCCGGCGTCGAGATCTCATAGCCGTCGCAGCCGGTGTAGCCCGATCGGGTGACGTAGCACTCCACGCCGTCGATCATCACGAAGCTGCCGGTCATGAAGGTCATGGCCCGCACCTGCGGCGCCTGCCGGCCCAGCACATCGGCCGCATCCGGGCCCTGCAGGGCCAGCAGGCCGCGCGCGAACATCGGCTCGATCTCGACATCGTCCGACAGGTGCTGGCGGATATGCGCGAGGTCGGCGTCCTTGCAGGCGGCGTTGACCACCAGCAGGAGATGATCGCCGGTGCTGGTCACCATCAGGTCGTCGAGGATGCCGCCCGCGGCGTTGGTGAGCTGGGTGTAGCGCATCTGGCCGGGCTGCAGGCCGGCGATGTCGCCCGGCACCAGCCGCTCGACGGCAGCGGCGGCGTTCTTGCCCGGCTTCGCCGTGAGCCGGATCTGACCCATATGCGAGACGTCGAACAGGCCGGCGGCGCGGCGGGTGTGCAGGTGCTCGTTCAGGATCCCCATCGGGAACTGCACCGGCATGTCATAGCCGGCGAACGGCACGAGCTTGGCGC
This sequence comes from Vineibacter terrae, assembly GCF_008039615.1. Lineage (GTDB taxonomy): Bacteria > Pseudomonadota > Alphaproteobacteria > Reyranellales > Reyranellaceae > Vineibacter > Vineibacter terrae. The sequence continues at coordinate 29,936 of NZ_VDUZ01000068.1, forward strand.
CCAGCGCCACATGCAGCGCATGAAGCGGCGTGCGTTTCAGGGAGTCGGACGCAGGATCGGCCACCGGTCACCTCGACACATAGAGACGCGCCAGCGGACATGCGCCGGCCACGCCCCCTCTGTCCGGTGACCTGAAAGATTGGTCGGCCGCGCAAGCGCGCCCGACTTACCTCGTCGGTGGATCGCGCCGGCCAACCCGGTCGCGACCGCTTTCCAGAGTGCCATCCCCCCGCGGTCCGGTGGCCTGAGAGTTTCCGGGGCGGTTGCTCCTTCGGCGGCACGAAGCGGTGGCAACGTGCGCTCTCCCACGGGGATCATCTGGCGGCCGCGACCATAGACGCGGCGTCCGATCGGCGCAACGGGCCGGGCTGCCGGCGCGTCCGGTTTGTCCGTGGAAAAGCCGGCGCGGCGCGCGAGTCACGAGGCGTTTCCTGCATAATACCTCCAAACGTGAACGCCCGGCCGGCATGCGCGATTCCGGCTATGCTACAAAATCGTCACGATTTCCGGGGCTTGGCGTAAAATCGGGCCTTCCCTAAGCGGCCGCTCACCAGTAATAATCTTGCCATGGGCAAGGCGGATGACACCAAGAAGCGCGTTGAGCGCGCGGCATTGACGCTCTTCATGGCGCGCGGGGTCGCCGAGACGACGACGCGCGAGATCGCAATGGCGGCGTCGGTCGCTGAAGGTACCATCTACCGGTACTTTCCAAGCAAGGACGCGTTGGCGCTGGAGTTGTTCACGCGCCACCACGTGGCGTTGGCGGAAGCGCTGATCGAGGCTCATCGGCCGCACAAGAAGCTGCGGCAGAAGGCCGAGGCGATCGTGCGCTGCTACTGCGACTGGGCCGACCGCGACTGGACAACTTTCGCATACCATCTGCTGACACAGCACCACTTCCTGGCGAGCCTGTCGGAAGACCTGCCTAATCCAGTGGATGTGGTGCGCGATGTCATCGCCCAGGCCATCGCCGCCAGCGAGATCCCCAAGCGCGATGTCGATGCGCTGACGGCGTCGGTCGTCGGCGTCGTGCTGCAGGCAGCGACATTCAAGGTCTATGGCCGCATCACCGGCGCGCTCACCGACCATGCGCCGACCTTCGTCGAAGCCGCCTGGGCCGTGCTCAACGCCAAGCCGGGCTGAACGGTCGGGCCGCGCCGCTCCAGCGGCGCTCCGGCCCGAAGGGCCGGATCATGATCATGAGCGCCGCTGGAGCGGCGCGGCCCGACCACCTACCGCCGGCCGCCGGTGCGGTTGTACTCGAGCTCCTCGTGTGTCGGCAGCAGGCCGACGGCCACGGTGTAGGCGCCGCCCGACTGGCCCTGGGCCAGCGGGATGTTGAGCGACAGCTGCTCGGACGAGCCCTCGCGCGTGCGGTTGCCGGCAAACTTGTAGTCGGCCGCGAAATTGCGCCCCTGCACGATGGTGCCGGAAGGGTTCAGGATGCGCACGAAATAGCCGACATTGGCGGTGCGGTCGGTGAGCGCCGGCCCCTGCGAGACCACGATGTTCAGCGTCAGCTCGACGTAGACCGCGTTCTTGCGCAGATCGCACGCAATATCGACCTTGCCGAGCTCGGCCTGGAACAGCACATCCGTCCGGTCACGCCCGCCGCCGGGCTTGAACCGGGTCAGGTTGGCGGCGTCCTGCACCCGCATGGCTTGCGGGCATCCGGCACGCAGGTCGGAGATCTCCTGGGTCGAGGGGCCGCAGCCGGCCAGCACACTCACGAGAATCCCCGGCGCCACCAGGGGAAGCAGGCGCAATGTCATCGATGATCCTTTCCGGGGGCCGGACGGCCTGTGGGCGGCGAGGTTCTATACCGTCTTGTGGGTGCCGTCACACATGGGCGCCTTGCCGCTGTGCTTGCAGGCGCAGAACCAGACGTCGCCCGAGGTCGCGGGCGTGAACTTCACCGGCGAGAATTCGGAACCTTTGTGGCTGCCGTCACAGAACGGTTGCTTGCCACTCTTGCCACAGGCACACCACCAATAGTCCTTGCCGGCCTCGACGGCCATCTTGATGGGTGCCTTGGCCGCGACAACAGGACTGGCCATGGGTTGCTTCCTCACGATTAGGCGGTCTGATAGGGTGCGATGCGCCGCCGATGCGCATCGATCCTAGAGGATCGCGCGCAACCGGTACAAGCGAACCTTCCGTCGATGCCACCCGTCGCCACGCCGAAACTGACCATCCTGCTCGCCAGTCCACGCGGCTTCTGCGCCGGCGTCGACCGGGCGATTCAGATTGTGGAACGAGCCCTGGAGAAGCACGGCGCCCCGGTCTATGTGCGCCACGAGATCGTCCACAACCGTTTCGTGGTGCAGAGCCTGGAGGCCAGGGGCGCGATCTTCGTCGAGGATCTGGCTGACGTCCCCGATGACCGGCCGGTGGTGTTCAGCGCCCATGGCGTGCCCAAGTCGGTGCCGGCCGAGGCGACGCGGCGCCACATGCTCTACATCGACGCCACCTGCCCCCTGGTCTCCAAGGTGCATCGCGAGACGGAGCACCACCACGCCGGCGGCCGCACGGTGATCCTGATCGGCCACCGCGGCCATCCCGAGGTGATCGGGACCATGGGCCAGCTGCCGCAGGGCGCGGTGCTCCTGGTCGAGGATGTCGACCAGGCCGAGCGCGTGCAGGTGGACGATCCCGACAACCTCGCCTTCGCCACCCAGACGACGCTGTCGATCGACGACACGGCCCAGATCGTGGCCGTGCTGCAGCGACGCTTTCCGCGCATGCAGGGGCCGCGGCGCGAGGATATCTGCTACGCCACGACCAACCGCCAGGCGGCGGTCAAGGCGATCGCCGCGGCCTGCGATGCGATGATCGTGGTCGGAGCCCCAAATTCATCGAACTCGATGCGGCTGGTCGAGGTGGCGCGCAGCTATGGCTGCCCCAAGGCGATCCTGGTCCAGCGCGCCGCCGAGCTGGACTGGCGCTGGCTGCAGGGCGTGTCACGGCTGGGCATCACCGCCGGCGCATCGGCGCCCGAGACCCTGGTCGAGGAGTTGATCACCGCCTGCCGCGCCCGCTATGACGTCACCATCGAGGAGACGCGGGTGACGAACGAGAACACGGTGTTCAAGCTGCCGCGCGCACTGGTGGCTTGATGGCTGTCTACACTGAAGTTGCCGACGACCAGCTCGATGCCTTCCTGGCCGAATACGACATCGGCGAGCCGCAATCGTGCAAGGGCATCGCCGAGGGCGTCGAGAATTCGAACTACATGCTGGCGACGACTCGCGGCACCTATTTCCTGACGCTCTACGAGAAGCGTGTCGATCCGCGCGACCTGCCGTTCTTCCTCGGCCTGATGGACCATCTGGCGGCGCGCGGCATCCCCTGCCCGACGCCGCTGCACGGCCGCGACGGCCGCGCGCTGCGCACGCTGGCCGACCGGCCGGCGGCGATCATCACCTTTCTGCCCGGCCTGTGGCCGCGGCGCATCCTGGTCGACCATTGCGGTCCCGTCGGCACGGCGCTGGCGCGACTGCACCTGGCGGCGTCTGATTTCGCGCAGAAGCGCCCCAACGCGCTGTCGGTCGCCGGCTGGCGGCCGCTGATGGACGCATCGCGGGAGCGGGCGCACGAGGTGGCGCCCGGCCTGGCCGACGAGCTGCGCACCGATCTCGCGGCCCTGGAGCGCGACTGGCCCGCCGACCTGCCGGCCGGCGTGATCCATGCCGACCTGTTCCAGGACAACGTGCTCTTCCTGCACGACAAGCTGAGCGGCCTGATCGACTTCTATTTCGCCTGCAACGACCTGCTGGCCTACGACATCGCCGTGTGCCTGAACGCCTGGTGCTTCGAGCCCGACCGCAGCTTCAACGTCACCAAGGCGCGGGCGCTGGTGGGCGGCTACCAGCAGGTGCGGCCGCTGTCGGCAGCCGAGCGCGCCGCCCTGCCTCTGCTGGCCCGCGGCGCGGCCATGCGCTTCCTGCTGACGCGCCTGTACGACTGGCTGCACACGCCGCCCGGCGCCATGGTCAAGCGCAAGGACCCGATGGAGTGTCTCGCCTGGCTGCGCTTCCACCGCAGCATCGCCAGCGCCGACGGCTACGGCCTATGACCGGCGCCGCGCCGCAACGTCCGGCCGTCGAGATCTTCACCGACGGCGCCTGCAGCGGCAATCCCGGCCCGGGCGGCTGGGGCGCGCTGCTGCGCTTCGGCGACGTCGAGCGCGAGCTGTCGGGCGGCGAGGCCGCCACGACCAACAACCGCATGGAGATGATGGCGGCGATCATGGCGCTGGAGGCGCTCAAGCGGCCCTGCGCCGTGCGCCTCTTCACCGACAGCATCTATCTGCGCGACGGCATCACGAAGTGGATCCACGGCTGGAAGCGCAACGGCTGGAAGACGGCCGACAAGAAGCCGGTGAAGAACGTCGACCTGTGGCAGCGGCTGAACACGGCGCTGGGCACCCACGGCATCGAGTGGCACTGGGTGAAGGGCCACGCCGGCCATCCCGAGAACGAGCGCGCCGACGCCCTGGCACGGGCCGAGATCAAGAAGCTGCGCCAGGCGCAGGCGAAGAGCCGGCCGTTGACGGGCTGACGCCGCCGGGACCGATCGAACGAGTAACTGCAATCGCCGTTCGCCGAGACATCTGTCATCCCGAGCGCAGCGAGGGATCTCCTGCGAAAGACGCACGGCGCGCCATTCCCGGGAGATCCCTCGCTGCGCTCGGGATGACAGTCACAACGGTCGGGCCGCGGCGCTGGAGCGCCGCGGCCCGACCCAAAAAGACGAACGGGGCGGCCGCGTGGCCGCCCCGTCGCTCGAAGGATCGTGCGCGGCTCACAGGGCCTTGAGGATGGCCTCGCCGCTCGACACGTCGTAGGCGCCGGGCGCCTCGACGTTCAGGGTCTTGATGACGCCGCCATCGACGATCATGGCGTAGCGCTGCGAGCGCTTGCCCATGCCGAACTTCGAGCCGTCCATCACCAGGCCCATCTTCTCGGCGAACTCGCCGTTGCCGTCGGCCAGCATCATCACCTTGTCGTCGCTCTTCTGGTCCTTGCCCCAGGCGTCCATCACGAAGGCATCGTTGACCGAAACGCAGGCGATGGTGTCGACGCCCTTGGCCTTGATGGCATCGAAGTTGGCCACGAAGCTGGGCACGTGCTTGGCCGAGCAGGTCGGCGTGAAGGCGCCGGGGACCGCGAACAGCACCACTTTCTTGCCCGGGCCGAACAGCTCGTCCGTCGGCACCGGCTTGATGCCGTCGGCGCCCTTGTGCATGAGGGTTGCGCTGGGAACCTTGTCGCCTACCTTGGCCATGACGTCCTCCATGGGATGAACTGGGGCCGCAGATCAGCACGGATCGCGCCAAAACAAAAGACGGGATCACGCGGATCCCGCCTTGTCATGTCGACGTCAAGCGGGGCCCGACCGGCCGCCGCGTCACAACGACGTCACAGTCCCTTGAGCACAGCCTCGGCGGCAGAGACCTCGAACATGCCCGGCTTCTCGACGTAGAGGCCCTTGATGACGCCGTCCTCGACGACCATGGCATAGCGCTGCGAGCGCCGGCCCAGCCCGTTGCGGGTGGCGTCCAGCACCAGCCCCATCGCCTCAGTGAACTCGCCGTTGCCGTCGCCCAGCATCATCACCTTGTCGCCGGTGCCCTGGTCCTTGGCCCAGGCCCCCATCACGAAGGGGTCGTTCACCGAAATGCAGGCGATCGTGTCGACGCCCTTGGCCTTGATCGCATCGTGGTTGGCCAGAAAACCTGGCACATGCTTGGCGCTTCAAGTCGGGGTGAATGCCCCCGGCAGCGCGAACGCCACGACCTTCTTGCCCGGCGCGAACAGCTCCCCGGTGGTGATTGCCTTGGGCCCTTCCGGACCCAGGAACCGGAGCGTCGCCGCCGGGACCTTGTCTCCTTCTTTCGCCATGTCAACCTGTCCCTTCGCGGTGCGCGCACGGCCCTCCGCACGCTGCACATCGCCAACGTAGTAACGCACCTGGCGATTGTCCATCGCGTGGCATTTGGCACCGGCGGCGGCGGCGTAGGCTCGCATGGGCAATATCCTTTCCATGCGGTGCGGTGACGGTGGACGGAATCTCAACCTCAGCGAAGGCGGCACCGGCGGCGTCTTCGACGCCGTGCAGACATCCCCGTCAGCATCGCCGGCTGTCGGCTGTGCGATCCCGAGCTGCCGCCCATCGACTGAGCCGGGCGGGCCGCACGGCGATCGCATAGGGCGTAACCGCCGCGCTGCCGCCCTTCCCGTCATCCCGAGCGCAGCGAGGGATCTCCCGCGAATGGCGCACCGTGCGACTTGCCGCAGGAGATCCCTCGCTGCGCTCGGGATGACGGGAAGGGTCATAGGCGGCCGCCTCGCCCGCGAGGACAGCTGGTCAACCCGCGCGTCGCAGCAGTGCCTGGTCCCGGTAGAGCGCATTGGCATCGCCCAGCGGATCGCCGAAGCGCTCGGTCATCACCTCTGCCAGCTTCTTGTCGCGATGCGCCACCCAGCCACCGGATCGCACGGTGTAGGCGTCGGGCCGTGCCGCTTCCGGCGGCTCGCGTCCGTCAAGCAGGCCCTTGGCGCCCTCGAGCATCAGGCGGCGGAAGCGCATGATGGCGAGATCGGTCGGGCCCAGGATCTCGCGCGTGCGGTCATGGATCAGCCCCTGGCTGTCCTGGATGCAGGCATCTTGCTCCGACACGCCCTGGATACCGCTGTAGCTGCGATAGCGCTGCTCCTCGCGATCGATCAGGTACTCGTTCGACCGGTTGCGCAGCGGCACGTAGCTCGCATCGACCGCCGCGTGCACGCCGTGCCCGGCAGCGAACTGCGCCCGTTCCTGCCCGGTCAAGGGGCGATCGGGATTCCATGAGTAGGTGTAGATCCAGCAGCTCGTGTCGCTGATCGGCACCCAGGTCTGGCCATAATGCGTCTCGCCCGGAAAGGCTGCCGGCGCGAACGAATGGTTGGGCACCAGGAACTGCGTGATGCGCCAATAGAGCTGGTCGTCGTCGGCCGTGCGCGCCGCGCCGATCAACAGCCCGGCGGCATGCTGCGTCACCTCGAACCGCGGCATGGGATCGTCGCGCACCCAGCGCACGCGGTCGTTCCTCACCGCCTGGTCGCCCATCGCGGCGCCCTTCATGAAGCGCTCGGCATCGGCCGACGCCTGCGGCACCACCATGTGCAGGAACGAGAAATGCGCCGTGTCGATGCCGCCCTCGACCGACTGCGCCCAGTTGCACTCCTGCAGCTTCTTGCTGACATAGCGGTGCGCCGGCGGCAGCAGCGCGAACTCCAGATGCGGCAGCTCGGGCATCTGCGCCGCCGGCCCCATATAGGCCCAGACCAGCTCGCCGAACTCGCGGGTCGGGTAGGCCCTGATCGACACCTTGTCGCGGAAATTCGACTCGCGCGGCAGGGTCGGCGTCTCGAGGCACTTGCCGTCGACGTCGAACTTCCAGCCGTGGAAGACGCAGCGCAGGCCGCATTCGCCGTTGCGCCCGAAATAGAGATCGGCGCCGCGATGCGGGCAGCGTGGCTCGACCAGGCCGACGCGGCCGCTGCTGTCGCGGAACGCCAGCAGGCTCTCGCCCATGACCTGCACGCGCCTGGGCGCGCCATCCGGCTCGGCCAGCTCGCGCGACAGCAGCACCGGCTGCCAGAAGCGGCGGAAATAGGCGCCCATCGCGGTGTCTTGATCGGTGCGGGTGAGCAGCTCGTTGTCCTGTCGGCTCAGCATCGGGCTTCCTCCGGTCTCAGCTTTGTCTGGATCGTCACACGCCGGTGTTTCAATATTCCAGACACCGTTCGACTATGCGGAACGCCAGGAGCGCCTCATGCCGCGACGCAGCGCCGTGCCACGGCGGGTGCCGGCCGCCTTCGCCGAGCACGCCGGCGATCGCCAGTTCGCCACCACGCTGGCGCGCGGGCTGGAGATCCTGCGCTGCTTCACGCCGCAGCAGCCGGTGCTGAGCACGGCCGAGCTGGCGCAGCGCACCGGCCTGCCCAAGCCGACCGTGTCGCGCTTCACCTACACGCTGTCGGGCATGGGCTATCTGCAGCCCGACCTGCCGGCCGGCCGCTACCGGCTGGGGCCGGCAGTGCTGTCGCTGGGCTACCCGCTGATCGCATCCTTCGCGTTCCGCCAGGTCGTGCGCCCGGCGATGGAAGCGCTGGCACGCCAGGTCAGCGGCTCGGTGTCGCTGGGCCTGCGCGACCGCACCAACATGGTCTACGTCGAGACCTGCCGCAGCGCCGCCACGTCGTCGTTCCAGCTCTCCGATATCGGCATGACGCACCCGATCGCGGCGACGGCGATCGGCCGCGCCCACATCGCCGGCTGTTCGCCGGCCGAGCGCGCCGCGCTGCTCAACGAGCTGCGTGTCAAGACGCCCGAGCTGTGGCGCCAGCACGCGGCTTCGGTCACCCAGGCGCTCGCCGCCTTCCGCGACAAGGGATACTGCGTGTCATACGGCGACCTGCGGCCCGGCATCTATGCGCTGGCCACGCCGATCGGCCGGCTGCCGAGCCGCGAGCTTCTGGTGCTCAACGCCGTCTCGCCGTCATGGACGCGGCGCGCGGCACAGTTCGAGCCGACGCTGGCGCCGCTGCTGCTGCGCTGCGCCCACGCGATCGCGGCGCAATTCACCGCCTGAAACGGCCGGCAACAACACCGCGACCGGCGCGTTGAGCGGACGGCCCCGCCAGACTTCGAATCCCCTGCAGGCGGGATCAGGCCGGGCGCGTGCTTCCGGATATCCGGACATGCGTCCGGCGACCTCCGCCGGATTAAGGAGATTGTGAGGCAGCCGGAACAGCCGGCGGCGTGCTGCCGTTGACGCGGCATGCCGCCGCCACGGACGGGCCGGAGACCTGCCGCCATGAGCAACCGAACAGACAGCCTGTGGGGCGATTTCCATCAGGCGACGCTCGACACGCAGACGTGTCGCGCGCAGCTACGCGCCTTGCACCGGCTGCGGTCCGATGCGCGCGCCACCGGCAGCGACATGCTGGACGTCGAGCGCCTGCTCGCCGCCAAGCGCGTCGAGCTCGACATGCTGGAAGCCGTGCGCAACCGCAGCTTCGCGGAGATCATCGATTTCCTGTCCGGCGAATGCAATCGCACCCCGCAGCGAACGCCATCCCTTTGAGGACATTGATCGGCAGCGGCCTTGTCCACGACCGGCACTGTCAAGACGTCGACGGCGGCGGCACGCCAGGACAGTAGGCGACTACAGTCTGTATGGCGTGCGGACACCCGGATCGTCCTCCGGGAAATCCTTGACGTTGCGGGTGACGAGCAACATGGCGTGAGCCTGCGCGGTGGCCCAGATCACCGCGTCGGGCAATTTGATCCGATGATCGCGGCGAAGGCTGACCGCACGCTCGGCAATCCGCTCGCCGATGCCAACGATTTCGAACCCGCCCAGAAAATGACGCGTCGCAGCCTCAAGGTCTGCGCTGGCGCCGACCATGACCTCCATCCACGTGATGACGCTGATGGCCTTCTGCGAGTAGCGCCGAAGCTCGGCACGCGCTTCGGGAACGGCATTGAGGTAGTCGACCAGGATATTGGTGTCGAACAGCGCCTTCACCATTCCTGACGCACCTTCTCCTGATAGGCCAGACCGTCCATCTTGCGTCTGCCCCAGAGGCCGAACGCATCACCCTCGACCTTCTTTCGGCGCTTGGCGAGATAGTCGTCGATCGCCTCCCTTATAAGGGCGGCACGCGAGCGCTTCTCTTCTTTCGACAGCTCGTCGAGTTCCCGGATCTGGCTGTCGCCGACATCGATCAGTGTCCGCATGGGAATCCATTTCGATATATGATATCGGCAGTATATATATTACATCCCCACAAGGCAACAGGGCCGCGCCCATGCCGGCACCCGGCCCTCGTGCCCGCTGGCGGGAATGGCCTCAGCGGCCGGCGGCCTTGTCGAGCGCCTGCATCACGGCGTCGATGCTCAGCAGCTCGGGCAAGGCGATGCCCTGCGGCGCGCCCGGGCCGTAGACGATGTTGAACGGAATGCCGTAGCGTCCGTTGGCCGCGAGGTATTGCGCGATCGCATCGCTGGGGCGGGTCCAGTCGATCTTCAGCGACACCGCCTTGGCATCGGCGAGGCGCTGCACGACGGTGTCGGCGTTCAGCACCAGCCGCTTGTTCACCTGGCAGGTGACACACCAGTCGGCCGTGACGTCGACCAGCACCAGTTTGCCGCCCTCGGCCGCCTGGCGCACCTGGGCGGCGATGTCGCGCGTCGCGTCGAGCCGGGTCCAGCGTCCGTCGACGGCAGCCGCGGCCGGCACCGTGGTCGACGCCAGCATCGCCGGCAGCACCGTGGCTGCCAGCGCCGCCAGGACGGCGGCCGGAACGGCGGCACGGCCGACCCGGCGACGCGCCACGAGCAGCGCCGACATCAACGCCGCCGCCGCCACCGCCGCGATCACGGCCTGGGTGCCGGCAGCCCCCATCAGCACCGACAGCAGCCACACCGCGGTGGCGAACAGCGCCAGCGACAGCAGCTTCTTCAGCGTCGCCATCCAGGCGCCCGGCCTGGGCAGGCGCGCGGCCAGGCGCGGGAACGCCGCCAGCAGCAGGTAAGGCGCCGCCAGCCCGATGCCCAGCGCCAGGAACACCGCCACGATCTCCAGGGCGCCGCGCGACAGGGCGAAGGACAGGGCGGTGCCCACGAAGGGCGCCGAGCAGGGCGTCGCCAGCAGCGTGGCGAAGGCGCCGGCGACGAAATGACCCGCAAGCTCGGAACGGCCGGCACGCTGCTCGCCGGCCACCGCGGTCTCTGCCAGCCAGCTCGGCAAGGGGATCTCGAAGACCCCGGTGAGGTTCAAGGCGAACAGCAGGACCACCACCACCATGAAGGCGATGAAGGCAGGCTGCTGGAACTGGATGCCCCAGCCGACGGCAAGGCCCGCCTGCTTGAGCGCCACCGCGGCCCCGGCCAGCACCAGGAACGACGTGATCACGCCGGCCGCCGAGGCCAGGAAGCCGGCCCGCACGCGTGCCGGCGCGCTGCCGCCATGGCCGATGGCGCCGAGGACCTTCAGCGACAGCACCGGCAGCACGCAGGGCATCAGGTTGAGGACCAGGCCGCCCAGCAGGGCGACCAACAGGATCGACCACAGGCCATCATCCGGCGCGCGACCGCCGCCGGCTGCGGACGCCGCCGGCATGGCGCCCGTCGCGGCGCGCACCGTGCCTTCGACCGACTGGTCGGCATCGACCAGGGTGAGCACCATGTCGCCCGCCGTGAGGTCGGCCGCCTTCAGCTTGTCGCCGACCAGCACCGACGTGATCACGGCGCGGCGTCCGCCGTCCTCGAGCTGCACCGATGCCTCTTCGGCGACGATGACCTTGGGATGCTCGACGAACAGGTCCGGTTTCTTCAGCGGCTGCGTCGCGTGCACGACAACCGACAGCAGCACCGCCTGCTCGCCCACCTTGCCGCCCGGCGCATCGATCTCCGAGACGGTCGGTGTCGCGAACGTGGCGCTGTCGGCGCCGGTTGCGCGCGGCAGCGCCGCCATCGCGGCAGCGATCAGCGGCGCTTCGGCGCTGGGCGTCGCGGCCGATGCCGGCAGGTCGAGCGCGAACGTGGCGGTGTACGGAATGCAGACATCGTCGCAGGTGAGGTAGTCGACCTTTGCCTTGACCGACAGAGGCTTGCCCGGATCGGCCAGCGTCGCCTGGATCGGCAGCACGACCTCGTGCTTGTAGCCGATGGTCGAGAGGCCGGAGACGTCGAACCGCAGCGGCGCCGGCCACAGCGTCCGGGTGCCGCCGAGATTGGCCGAACCGCCCCAGTCGACGCTGGGCGGAAAGCCGGCGTCGCCCGGTGCCCGCCAGTAGACCTTCCAGCCCGGCTTCATCCGGAACTGCAGGCCCAGGGTGACGCTGCGGGAATCGCCCACGCCGTCGACGGCCGAGATCAGGCGGACCTGGGTCTGGTCGGTCCGCGCCCAGTCCGAGCCGGCCGCTTGCACCGTCCCCGGCAGGAGCGCCATCGCCGCGATCGCGACAGCCGTGAACATCCTTATACGCAGAAGCGATGCCACATCCGTACTCCGACGCGGCCACCGCCGCGCATCTTCACCCCGCCTGCAGCGGCAGCCTTGACCATGACAATACACACCGTAGATATGCCGAAGGCGCAATCGCGAAGCTTCACAAGCGCGTGTCGACAGCGGCATTGCGCTGCGGCCCGGAAAGCGGTAGCGAAGCCATATGCCCAAACCCGCAGCCACATCGGGCTACATCGCCGGGCAGTTGCTGGTGGCGACCCCGGCGATGCCCGACCCACGTTTCAAGCAGGCCGTGATCTACATGTGCCTGCACGACGACAAGGGTGCGCTGGGCCTCGTGCTCAACAAGGCGCTGGCCTCGCCGACCCCGGCCGAGCTGTTCCAGCAGCTCGACATCGATCCGCCCACCGAGGGCGACCTGCGCTACACCATCTGGGGCGGTCCGGTGGAGCCGGAGCGCGGCTTCGTGCTGCACAGCCTGGACTACAAGCGCGAGGACACGGTCTCGGTCGGCGTCGAGCGTCTGGGGCTGACCGCGTCGCTGGAGATCCTGCGCGACATGGCCCGCGGCGCCGGCCCCGCCAAGTCGATCCTGGCGCTGGGCCATAGCGGATGGGGGCCGGGGCAGCTTGACCAGGAGCTGCAGGAGAACGGCTGGTTCGTGGTGCCGCCCGACGACGCGCTGATCTTCGACGAGGACTACGACGGCAAGTGGACACGCTCGCTGGCCAAGCTGGGCGGCAAGCTGGGCACCGACCCCGGGATGTACTCGTCCACGTTCGGCCGCGCCTGAAGGTCTTTTCTACCCAGGACTGCCATCTTGAGCGCGGCGCATGATCTGCCGCGCAAGCCGCGCCGCGCGCCATTCGCGATATTGCGGCGCAGCGAAGAGGCTGGGCCTTAATCCGCAGTCAAATCAATATCTTGTATTAAATTTCTGAAACAATTCCCAAAATCAGGTGACAGCCCTGCCCGGACAGCGTACCGTTTGTGCGTTGCGAAGGGAGGCGGGCAATCCTCCAGCGGGCTCCGATCCCTCTCGGATCTACCGGCGACGACGGCGTCAGCGCCGCCAGTACCGGGTGCCGCCCCGCAACCTTCGCCGCCGCTCGGAATGCCCTGTCGACGCCTCCCCCTCGGGAGGCGTTTGTCGTTTGGCGTCCCCGGCGACCCGTAGCCCAAACCTGTAGCGGAGTGGTTCATGGCCAAGCGCACCGCGCGTCGCAGCCGTCCTGAAACCGACGAAACCGGGAGAGTGCACAGCCTTTTCTTCGATTCACCCCGCACGGTCGTGCCCTTCGAGGCACCTGAAAGAGAACAGAGCTACATCCGCCATGTCCGCCCGCGCAGCGACAACCAGCGCCACCTGATCGAGGCCATCAGCAGCAAGCCACTCACCGTCGCGCTCGGCCCCGCCGGCACCGGCAAGACCTACCTCGCCATCACCGCCGCGGTGGAAGCGCTGGAGCGCAAGCGCATCGGCCGCATCGTGCTGTCGCGCCCTGCCGTCGAGGCGGGCGAAAGCCTGGGCTACCTGCCCGGCGACATGCGCGAGAAGCTCGACCCCTACCTGCGCCCGCTGTTCGACGCGCTGAACGACCGGCTGGGACCGAAGCGGCTGCGCGCCTGGCTCGACGACGGCAGCATCGAGATCGCGCCGGTGGCGTTCATGCGTGGGCGCACGCTGAACAACGCGTTCGTGCTGATCGACGAGGCGCAGAACTGCACCTACGGCCAGCTCAAGATGCTGCTGACGCGGCTGGGCTGGCACTCCACCATGGTGCTGACCGGCGATCCCGACCAGACCGATCTGCTGCCCGAGCTGTCGGGCCTGAACGAGGTCGCGCGCCGCCTCGAAGGCCAGGAGGAAATCGCGGTGGTGCGGCTCACCCAGGCCGATGTGGTGCGCCACCCGCTGGTGGGACGCATGCTGGGGGTGCTTTAGATTTTTCCTCTCCCGCCTGCGGGAGAGGTGAAGATCAGCGATGCGGCTGGCGGCGGTAATGGTCCGCCAGCGCGTCGCGGCCGAAATCGGCAGCCAGATCGCGCCACACGGAATGGACATGGTTGGCGTCGTTCTGGCTGTTGCCGACCTCGATCAGCGTCGCGGTGCCGTGCAGGCGGAAATAGTAGGCCCGGCCATGCCGCCGCGGCCGAGGCCGCTTTCCAGCACGGTCATCGCCCGCGCGCGCTGGCTTTCGGACATGTCACGCAACGCCAGCCCGCGCCGCGATCGCGGCACATAGTGCCAGTTCTCGCGCTCGGCATCGGCGAAGGCGATGACCGCCTGCGCCCGCCGCTTCTCATCGAGCATCGCCAGCCAATCGATCGCCGCCCGCGCCATCCGCTCCACGACCTGCGCCTCGGCCACCACCGGCACCTGCGATGCCAGCAGGCCGGCGCCAGCCGCCAGCACCGCTCGCCGCGTCGGGGCATGGCGAGGCGATGCCGTGTCATCGTGGCGATGATGGTGATGGTGGTGCGCGTGCGGATGCGGCCCGATCACCCCGTCATGCGGCATGACATGCCTCCCGGGATTTTCCGCACGCGCCAGCAGGGAGCGCCTCCCTCGCTGGTCCGCGCTCCCGGCCGCGGCTAGGCCGTCGGCTTGTACTTGATGGTGCAGCCGTAGGCCTGCGTCACCGTGTGCGCGATCGGCTGGCCTGCCCCCAGCTGCTGCAGCGCGTCCTTCACGTAGGGCGTCGCCTTGGGCACGTCGCCGATGCTGGTCGAGCGGATGCTGTCGATGCCGCCCATGTAGGCGAGCGTGCCCTTGGGATCGATGACGAACATGTGCGGCGTCACGCGCGCATCATAGGCGCGGCCGATGATGCCGTCGGGGTCGAGCAGCACGGCGGCCGGCACCGCATTGCGCGCCTTGGTGAGATCGTTGGCCTGGGCAGCGCTGACATAGCCTTGCGAATCCGGCATCGAGGAGATGATGCTCAGCCACACGATGCCCTTCGCCGCCGCGTCCTTCTGCAGCGCCTGCATGTTGCCGGAGCGGTAGTGCTTGCCGACATATGGGCACTCGTGGTTGGTCCACTCCAGCACCACGGTCTTGCCGCGGTAGTCGGCCAGCTTGCAGGGCTTGCCGTCGCTGCCGACGCCGCTGAAGGCCGGCGCCGCCACCCCGACCTGCGGCCGGGCCAGCGCCAGGCGCGGCAATGCCAGGGAAGCCGCCGCGCCGCCCAGGGCGGCGAGCGACGCACGACGGCTGAAACGTGCTGAGCTGAGCATGAGATTCGCCTCCTGTTGATGTCCGATACCGTCCGGAGCGCCTAGTACCTGTGCCCAGAGATTATGACTCTTTGGCTGCGTCTGGATAGGCGCGAGCGAGCTTTGTGCGAGCGCGTTGGGTGGTGAACATCCATTTGATGGGAGCGGCTGTCGCGTTTCGCTGGCGCTCCCAGGCGGCGATTTCGGCGTTGAGCGTGTGGCGGTCTGCGATGCGGCGGTCGAGGCACTGGCCGCGCAGCACGCCGATCTCGATCTCGACCATGTTGAG
>NZ_VDUZ01000069.1 GCF_008039615.1 Vineibacter terrae
GGACAGCGCCGAGCACGGCGCTACGCTCACACGGCAAGGGACCGCCATCAAACCACAAGCGCCCCTTATTGCCCTCCATTTTCCCCTTGATAACCGGTAGGAGGTCCTCGCTGCGCTCGGGATGACGTAGAGGGCGGCAGCATGGCGTTGCGCCCCATGTGATAGCCCTACCGGGTTGAGTCTGCCCCCACGCGCCCCGCCTATATCGGCCGCTCCCTGAGCACGGGTGTCCCGAGGATGGGCGGCAGGCGCCGCTTGACCGGCGATGACTGGACGATCGACGTGTTGGTCATCGCATAGGGAATCACGTGGTCGACCAGCCGTTCCAGCTCGTCGACCGACTGGACATAGGCGCGCGCGATGAAGCAATCCTCGCCCATGACGCGATCGCATTCGACGATCTCCGGCAATCCGCGCAGAATCTCCGCGACCTTCTGGAGCTGCCCGGGGATCGGCTTGATGCGAAGCCACGCCGTGATCGGAAGGCCCAACACTCTCGGGTTGATCGAAAGCGTATAGCCTTCGATCGCACCCGCTTCCTCAAGGCGCCTGATCCGGTCCGACACGCTCGGCGAGGACAGGCCGACCAGGCGCGCCAGGTCGGCGATGGTGATGCGGGCGTCGCCGACCAAGGCTTCAAGGATGCGGGCGTCGATCGCATCCAGATTGCAGTCTTTGTATCGAAGGCGCTTCATCGACTTTGCCTTTAAGTATGTCGTTCGTTCCCGAAATGAACGGCGAGGTCCACGCGAAATTGCGCGTGCCTTTCCTTTCCACCGATGAATATCGGCCGATTCGCGAGCGCCGAGGCAGATGCAACGCGGTGCGCTCGTCATGTGCAACAAGTTTTTGAACAGAATGGATCAACACCCCGAACCCGCTTGCTTAATCTATATCGTGGACATGTCTGAGCGTCTTCCTAAATCGCCGACCTGCTTCAATTCACAGGCGGCTGCTGTTTGTCGCTGCTTGCGGCTCGATCAAGTATTGATCGAACGAAGGCGATCTCATCGAGATGAATGAATCCCGAAGGTAATACGAAGGCAACGCCTTCACGCGAGCATCCGCGATCGTGCTTCATGGATCGAAGCGAAGGGCCCGATCACATCATGTGCGATGAGATTCGCAACGTGAAATCGCCGTAAAATGCTCGTTCCGTCATTCTGCTGACATCACCCGGCATAAACTCTGCGTCACTGAATTGTCGCAGGCACGCGCGCGCACGATCGATGCAGGATACCACGGCGCTGTGCTGCACACGTGAGCATGTGATGTTCAGTACGCCAGCATGTCGCAAATTTCTTGATCCACACCGGCCTGCATTCTCCGTTTCTTGCCTTCTCCAAATATCTCTTTTTGCAAGGACGCGTGTTTTCAATATTCATCCTTTTGTTATGGAAACCGTATATGCGTTTTGAAAACAAACAACTTTCTGTTGACTCCCTAGTGGGTGCAACGAAGTATGCCCCGCATATTGAAGAGGACGACGTGCCTGATCGAGACCATAACAGACACGGACGTACACGCATTCATAGATTGAACCGCGGTTTGTTCATATTGCGTTACGTTGCTTCGAAGGCGCCGACCGAGGCATCGGCACGACATATCGACGCGCCCAAGGTGCGGATCACGCCGCAGAACAAAGCGGATGTCGAGCTGATCGCCTGGCCGGACGCCGCGGCGCACGAGCTGCGCGGCCCGGGAGACGGGCTTGTCATCCGCGCATTGCGCGACGCGACGCTCGCTCTTGAGGTCGTGCCTGCCTTCGTCGGCGGCAGCCTCGATGCCGAGCTGCATCTGGAGCCGGTCTCCAGGCTCGCGCATGCCGAGGCGCAGCAGCAGGATCCGATAACGCCCCTCGGCGACGTCGAGCAAGCCGCCGTCGAGGCCGACCGCATCGAGGTCCTGGCGCATGTCGCGCGCCGCGGTGACATTGTCGTGCCGACCGGCGAGTGGATCTGCGGACCCGATTATCCGATGGCGATCGAAGGCCTGGAGTTCCGGTGGCCGCGCCGCCCCGCAGGTCTCGATATTGTCACACGCGTGTCGGTCAGCAGAAACGGTATTCACGAGCTGCCGGCGAGCTTGACCGGCGAGTTTGCAGGAACGCGAGGCCGCGCTGCGCCAATCACACGTCTCGACATCTCGCTGACCGGCGAGCGCGCCAAGGCTTTCGTCTTGCGATCGGAAGCGCTGTTCCTCGGATCCTCCGTCCAATCCAAGAGCGGCCGGTCGGTGTCCCTGGCTGGTCCGACCGGGCGCGAACCGCTGGTGGGATTGCGCTTGTCGGTTGTCGCGCTGGAGGCGTTCGGAGCCGCTCAAGCGGCCAGCCGTCCGCTGCCGCAGGAGACGAAAGCGGGAACAGGCTGGAGTTCGGGAGGACGCGTCCGAGTATTCAGGGGGCTGAAGAAGGCAGGCGCCGACTCCCCAAGCCGCGTCAGGGAGCGTGCCTGAGGCTGCAACACCTCGGACACGCCGTTGCAGCAAGAATCAAGACAAGCTGTCTTCGCGCAAAGAAGTTGATTCGCGATAAGCAGCGAGCAGATTGAACCCAACTGATGAGGATCAGAGATGGCAACCTACGATCTTAGTCGAAGCGAGGTTGGCGACCTTGTCCAGGGCACTGGGCTGTTCTCGGACCCCGAGTGGAACCGCATTCTCGAGGCGATCGATACGACTGGCGTGTTCGCACCGGGATCCGTTTCCGGGGACAAGGCCAACCTCGAAGCGCTGCAGTTCGGAGAGTCGCCCGGCCCGAACCGGGAAATCCTGTTCTACGAAGGTGTCCCGACCGGCCCGGTGACAGGTGCCGATGACGCCAACGTCGTCATCTTCGCGACCAATGAGAATGTCGAAGCCAGCATCGGCGGCGGCGACAAGGTGGTCGCATCCGCCGATGGTGACGATACGATCACGTTGACCGGCCACGGCGACGATGTCGTGTTCACCGGCGGCGGCACCGACCTGGTATCGGCGGGCACCGGTGACGACACCGTCTATGGCGGTGACGGCAACGACACCCTCGATGGCGGTTCGGGAATGGACCGTCTGTTCGGCGAAGCCGGCGATGATTCGATCAACGGCGGCGCCGGCGATGACAGCATCGACGGCGGCGCGGGCGATGACTGGCTCTCCGGTGGTTCGGGTGATGACACCATCCTTGGCGGCGCGGGCAGCGACTCGATCGACGGCGGTTCCGGCAGCGACCACATCGAGGGCGGCTCCGGCGACGACAGCATCTCCGGTGGCGCAGGCAGCGACACCATCTTCGGCGGTGCCGGTGATGATCTGATCATGGGCGGCGCCGGCAATGACAGCATCGACGGCGGCGCGGGTGACGACCACCTCATCGGTGGCGCCGGCAGCGATACGCTGATCGGCGGCGACGGCAACGACACGCTGGAAGGCGGGTCGGGTGGCGATACCTTCATCGCCGACGCCGGTGACGACAGCATCGTCGGCGGCTCCGGCAAGGACACCGTCTTCGTCGATGTCAGCGACGACACGGTGGTGGGCGGCAACGGCGTCGACACGCTGCACATCACGAACTTCGACAGCACGGACAATCGAACGGAAACGCACGAGGGCGATGCGACGACCTGGACGTTCGACGACGGCAGCTCGATCACCTTCTCGGATGTCGAGAGGATCGTCTTCCGCGATCAAGAGCACTGAGATCGGCTCCACCAGGTTGGACATGTCGGGAGGGGCCGGGCGGCCCCTCCTTTTTTCTATGTTGCGGATACCGGGCCTCGGCGGCGCACAGGCTGGCATGCCATGATCTACTGGCCAGATCTTCATGACTGTCCCCGGCGCCTGACATCCGGATGGGGACATTCCCGGATCTTCGCGCCGGAAGCCTATGAGCGGGCGCGCAACAGGCAGCTGGTCCCGATCGTCCACGGTGAAGCGCTGACGCTGGCGGCGTGGTTTCCGATCTGCTGGCAGATGCGGGACGACCGACCCGTTCTCTGTGTGCTGCGCTCGCTGCTGCCTGACGGCACCGGGCATCCCGTGCGGCCGTCCAACGCCAGCGGCGCCTTGCCGGCGGCACTGCGCGCCTTTCCCGTCATCCTGACCCGCGCTGCCGATGATGCTCCGGAAATCTGGATCGACGATGTCGTGGCCGACCAGCCGACGGATATCGGCGCGCCTCTGCTGATGTCGGACGGACGTCTCAGCCGCGGCGCGGCCCAGCGCGTGCACACGGTCATGATGCTGCGTCGTTCGATCGATCGCACGGAAAGCCTGACCGACTCGTTGCACGGCGGGGGCTTGCTCGAGCCCTGGCCGCTGGACTTCGAGGTCGGTCCGGCCGGGCAGCGGGCCCGGTTCGACGATCTTCTCGTTGTGCGGGCGTCGGCCCTGGCATCCACCGCCGCGATCCAGCTTCTGCGGACGTTCGGCGTGGACGCGGCCACATTCCTCACCGCTCACCGCATCTCGCTCTTCCGCATCGCGGTCCTGATCCAGGCCGCGCGCGCGCAGGTGAAGTCGGCACGCGCGCCGGAGCCGGTGGCGTGATGCCGGCGCTGGCGGATATCCCGTTTGATTTCCGGCCGCTGGGAGATCGACCATCCGGCATGTGGCGCCGGCCGCGGCAGTTCGGCTTTCTCAACCGCGTCGGCGCCATCCCGCTTGCCGACACCGAGCTGCTCCAGACCTCGCTCTACCTGCCTCTTGCCGTGCGCGAAGGGGCCGACGCATACGAGGTGATCGCGGTTCTTCACCCCGATTTCCTGGCCCGCTCGCCAGTCCGGCCCGATGGACGGTGGGTACCGCCCTACATGCCCATCGCATTGCGCTATCTGCCGCTGCGCCGCACCCACCGCGTGGCCGATAAAGTGTCCAGCCTAGAGATCGCGCAAGATCTCGATACAGGAGCGGACGGCATCGCGACGCCGTTCTTTGCCGATGACGGACGCATGCATCCGGATTTCGCGGCCGCCATGTCCCACTTCGATCGCCTCGAGGTCGGCAAGGCACGGCTCGCCAAGGCTGCGGCATCGCTGGTCGCGGCCGATATTCTCGTCAAGCTGACGTCGACGTCTTCAGAGGCGCTGGCAGCCGACGCGGATCTGCTGGTGATCAATCCGCAACGATGGCGGCAGCTCACACCACCGAGGATCGCCGCGCTCGCCGCAGACGGGTTCCTCGCCCTGGATCTTGCGACCGCGTGCTGCTTCTCGGCGCGCCTCTGGGCCTCGCATCTCGTGCCGCAGGCCGCCGATCGGGGACAGCACGATGCGGACGCCTCCCTTGTGCCGTTCGAGCAGCGCGGACATGGGGCTTTCCCCATAGAATTGAGGATCGATGACAGCTCCCTCTTCTCTTTTGACGCGTATGCCAGCGCCACCGCGGAGCAGCCCGGCGACACCCGTTGATGTGCTCTTTGTGCACACCAACTTCCCCGGCCAGTTCAAAGGGGTCGCCCAGCATCTCGCGCAACGTTGTGGGACGCGGGTTCACGCCATCGGATCGCGCACCGCCACCCTGGTGCCCGGGATCAACGTGTCGCGCTACAGCGTCTCGGCCCAGGATATCGCCGCCAGCCATTCGCTCGCGCGCCGCTTCGAGCTCGAGTGCCGTCGCGCCGAGCAGGTCATGTACGCCGCCACCCAGATGAAGCTGAACAAGGTGGCCCCGAAGCTGATCTTCGCTCATTCCGGCTGGGGCGAAGCAATTCCCTTGCGCGAGCTGTTTCCCCAGGCGCGTCTCGTCGTGTACCCCGAGTTCTTCTACCGCACACGCGGTGCCGATGTCGGGTTCGACTCGGAAGCCGGACAGCTCGGCGTCGACGGTGCGGTCCGGATATCGCTGCGCAATGCCGCCACGTTGCTCGCCCTGTCGGATGCCGATGCGGCGATCGCTCCCACCCACTGGCAGAAGAGCCTGTTCCCGGCGGAGTATCACGGCAAATTCCGGGTCATCCATGACGGGATCGATACGAAGCGCCTGACACCGGGCAAAGCGACGTTCACCGACCCGTCGACCGGTCGATCCTTCCGGACGGGCGACGAGGTGGTGACGTATGTCGCGCGCAATCTCGAGCCCTATCGGGGCTTCCATATCTTCATGCGCGCCCTGCCCCGGATCATGCAGGAGCGCCCCCATGCCCATATCCTGATCGCGGGCGGCGACGGCGTTTCCTATGGCTCGCTGCCGGAAGGCTATGCCGGATGGAAGGAAAAGCTCATGGCGCAGCTCGATGGGCGGTTGGATCGCGCACGGCTGCACTTCCTGGGGCATCTCGCCTATGACGACTACGTCGCCCTGCTCCGGGTATCGCGCGTGCATGTCTACCTGACCTATCCCTTCGTGCTGTCGTGGTCGATTCTCGAGGCGATGGCGCTGGGCTGCATCGTGGTCGCGTCCGACACGGCGCCGGTGCGGGAAGTGATCGACGACGGCGTCACCGGCCTGCTGACGCCCTTCTTCGACACCGACCAGCTCGCAGAACGGATCGTGAGCGTCCTCGCCAATCCGCGCCGGCACGCGCCGATCGGCCGCGCCGCCCACAGCCGGGTCGTCGAAGCCTACGACTTCGAGCGCCAGACCCTGCCCGGCTATATGCGGATCGTCGAGGAGGTGGTTGGTGCAGCGCCGGCATTCACGCGAGGCTGAGCCACCACGTGCGCAGCGCAGAAACGGCCGCCTCGAGCGATGCATCAGGCGGCAGACGCAAGTCTCGGCCTGCGGTATCGCATTGCTGCACCGACGGATCGAAGAACGCCGTCGGCACGCCGCGCGCCATCCACCCATCCAGCCGCGCATCGCCCAGGCCCCAGCGGCGCGAGGGAAAGAGCACGCCCTTGGCCGTCCCGGGGCTCGTCGCGCATGACAGCATGTCCGCCGACGCCTCACCCAGCACAAAGACGTTGCCCGGCGCCATCGCCGCGCGATCGTCGCTCGTTGCGCCATCGACAACGATCCCGCTGCGGGGATCAGCCTGCCTCAGCGCGATCGCAAGGCCGCGGACAAGCTCTTCAATGGAGAAGGACAACGCATCGCACACGACCAGCAAGTCGTGCGACGCCGCCACCTGCGGCACGGCGGCACGGCGGCCGCCCGGCTGCCGCTCTGGCGGTGCCAGCATTTTTGCCATGGCGTCCGGAAAGCGTGCGGCCAGAGCCTGCGCCAGGCGCCGTGTCGCCGGCAGAATATGGCGGCTGCCTGCCAGGACGCGGCCGGTCGACCCGGCAGCCGGTCGCCTTGTGTCGACAGAGCCCGAATCGGCCAGCAGCACGTCGTATGGCCAATCCATTTCCGCCAGCGCTGCAGCAAGCCCGTCCGGCAGGTTGTCCGGGTCGGCGATGGCCAGGTGCGCGACGGACAGCCTGGCGATATCGCGCAGCAGCCCCCGCGGCCCGTCGCCGGTGAGAACGACATTCTGGGGCAGACCGCCGGCCTGGTCCCTGAGGCGCAGCCCGCCGTCCTCGACCGTAGCGACGATGGTATCGAGGCCTGCCGCCCGCTGCGTGGCGGCATAATGCTCGACCAGCGTCGCGTCATGCGCCGGCCCCCGGACCAGCAATACCAGCGGCGTCTGCCGGGCAAAGAGCCACGCCTGCTCCAGACGGGCGATCGCCGCGCGCAGCGGATCCTGGCGCACGAAACCGGCCGACTGCTCACGATACCCGGGGTAGAGGCGAGCGAGAAGCGGCAGGTTGGCGACGACCAGCGAACGCTTCTCGTCCTTGAAGGACCGCGACCCGGCATGGCCGACGAAAATGCCGGGGGCGCAGACATGCCGAAAGCCCGCTGCCCGCGCCCGCAGGCAGAACTCGACGTCCTCGTAGTAGCCCCGACCGAAGGCGGCCGACAGCGGCCCGATCGTTTCCAGAACGGCGCGCTTCACATAGAGGCAGAAGCCGACACCATTGGGCAGGTCGACCGGATCGGCCGCATCCTGGCTGGCCGCAAGCCTGTCCAGCTCGACCAGCACGTCCGGCGGCGGCAGCGGGTTTTCCCGGAAACGCACCGGCATGCTTGTGTATTCGCCGTTGTTCGACAGCGGCGTCACGGTGCCGATATCGTCCTGCATATAGGCGACCCGCGCCATGCGGGCACACAAATCCGGTGGCGCGATCGTGTCGGCGTTCAGCAGCAGGACATCCTCGTCGGGTCCCAGCTTTTCCAGGCCGCGATTGACGCTCATGGCAAAACCGCCATTGTCCGGATTGCGCACAAGCTCGATCTGACCGCGCTGCGCCAGCTCATCGAGAAGCGCCGCGATCCGCGGATCGGGTGTCACATCGTCAATCGCGATGATCCGTCGCTTGTAGCGATCGCCGGGATTCGCCAGCAGCGTCCGGAAGCAAAGCTCCGTTGCAGTGAAATCGTCATAGACCGGCACGATGACGGCCACCCGCCGCCTGCCCCTTGCCTTGGCGGCTGGCCGGCGGGCTGGTTCGGGTGCCGCCGCGACAACCGGATCGGACGAGTCCCGCTCCGATCCGGCGCCTCGCGCCGGCTGTTGCAGCCGGCGTGTCGCCGCGTCGCGTTCCGCCTGGTCGGGACTTGCCAGGGCCAACCGGTTCGCGAAGGGATGGAGCGGGTCGATCGCCAGGGCGGCGCGAACGTCGCGCCATGCTCCCGCCGCATCGTCCAATGCCGCCAATGTCAAGGAGCGCAGCACCAGATCGTCGGCGACCATGCCGCGGCGCGCCCGCACCAGCCGCTCCGCCAGCAGCCATGCGGCGGAACCGTCGCGTGCCTCCAGGCAACGCCTGGCTTGCGCCGCCAGGCTTG
Source organism: Vineibacter terrae (assembly GCF_008039615.1). Classification (GTDB taxonomy): domain Bacteria; phylum Pseudomonadota; class Alphaproteobacteria; order Reyranellales; family Reyranellaceae; genus Vineibacter; species Vineibacter terrae. The sequence goes on from NZ_VDUZ01000069.1 coordinate 8,752, forward strand.
CCACGTCATCCGACGCCGACGGCGCAAGGCCACGGATCGCGCGAGCAACCACTGATGCCGCGGATTGCACCTCGTTCACGAAATCGGCCTCATGCCTCGAAGGTCAACCCGACGCGGGCGAGCGCCGACATCACCGGGGCAGGCACCGCATCCGGCATGAAAGCGAGCGCCCACAGGTCATAATCCACGGCGCGCCTGGTATGGACCTCGACAAAGCCGGCGTTGAGCAGCATCCGGCCCAACCGCTCGGCCGTGAACCCGGTATGATGGCGCATGCTCTCGCCGCCACGTGCGATCGATGCGCTGTGGCCGTAGAGCATGTCGAGCGCCGTGATCGGTCCGGCCGGCGACAGGTAGGCTGTCTGCTCCAGCCCGTCGCGCAGCACGAGCTCGGCGACGGCTTCGATGTCCGGGCAGCGGATCAGCGCAAAGCCGTCTCTCTTCAGGATCCTGAAGAATTCCGCGAAGGCCTGCGGCACCTCATGTGCATGAAGATGCTCGACATTGTGCGACGACCAGAGCGCATCGAAGGCACCGGTTTCCACCACCGCGGACATGTCGTGGATCGAGCAGACGATATCGGGATGCACCCGCATGTCGATATCCAGCCGTGTCTCGATCCAGCCCGCGCTTCGGAAGATGGCATGAAGCTTGCCGGGCGCGTCGGTGCCGCAGCCGGCGTGCAGGACGCTGCGAGCGGGCATGAGGTGATTCATGGTCATCGTCCCTACCGGCCGCGCGGACGCTGGAACGTCACGCTCCTGGACAGCGCACCGGCGCATGTCGAACGATCATCAAATGGACTCAAGCCTGTCGTCATGCGCGTGCCACTCTGTCGCGAAATGTCGCGGAAATCGAACCATGATCGCTGATTGCAGCGCAACCATGCGGCTTTTATAGTATACTTCAATTCACCCATACGTCTCATCTGCAGTATGGGTAATAACAGGGAATTAATTTACTTCTCCATGTAGACACCAAACTAATTTCACAGAGCGGCAGCAAATCAACGCATCAACGTGCAGCAGGCCGCCACAAGAATTTCGGCTATCGGCTGAGCTGTCTTTCCTGAATTAGGAAGCCCTGAATGCTGGATCACAAGCACAACCTGCTCTGGCTCGAATCCAGGCCGTACCGTGCGGCCTTTGTCTCTCTTCTGGTGTTCAGCTTCATCATCAGCCTGACCAGCCTCACGCCGACGCTCTTCATGTTGCAGATTTACGAACGTGTGATGCACAGCCGCAATGAGGCGACGTTGCTGGCCCTGGTCATCATCGTGATCGGCTTGCTGGCCATGTGGACCCTGATGGAGGCCGTCCGTACCACTGTGCTGCGGCGTCTGGCCGTATCGTTGCACAACGGTGTCAGCAAGAAGATTTTCGATGCCATCAACCGCCGGAGCGAAAAATTCAGCTCCGTTGCCCGCAACACGATGCTGCAGGACATCAACGTGATGCGTGACTTCGTGGGCGGCAACCTCCTCGTCCAGCTCCTCGATCTCTGCTTCGCGCCCCTGTTTGTTGCCGTGGCGTTTTTGTTCCATCCGCTCCTGGGCGTGGCGCTGCTCGTCCTGGTCATCGTCATCGTGTCCCTGACCGTGGCGCACCAGTGGCTCGTGCGCACCTCCATCCAACGGGCGCAGCTGAGCGGCGCCCATGCAACAGATCTGGGACGCTCGATCATCGCCAACGCCGAGACGATCCGCGTCATGGGCATGCTGCCGGCGCTGGTGTCGCGCTGGCACCGCAAGCAGACCGAGATACTGGGATGGCAGTCCTCGGGCTGGGTGCGCGCCGAGCTGATCGTGGACATCCTTCGCTTCATCCGCCACGCGCAAAGTCCCGTGATGATGACGGCCGGCGTGCTGCTGTTCCTGGAGCAGCAGGCCGGTGGCGGCGTGATCCTCGCCGCGTCCGTCCTTTCGTCGCGCGCCATACAGCCGATCGACGGCGTCGTGTCGGGCTGGCGGTCATTCTGGACCATGCGCCTGGCCGCCAACCGTATCGACATGCTGCTGCAGGAGGCCGCCAAGGACGATGGCGAACGTTTTTCGCTGCCGCGGCCGGCTGGCCCGCTGATCGTCTCGCGCGCTTCCGTTGTCGCACCCAACCGCGACTCCCTGATCCTGAATGATGTTTCCTTCACCGCCGAGCGCAGCCGGGTGGTCGGCATCGTGGGGTCGAGCGGCGCCGGAAAATCGACGCTGGCCAAGCTTCTCGTCGGCATCTGGCGTCCATGGCGCGGCGCCGTCACGCTGGACGGCCACGATCTCGCGCACTGGGACCAGGACGATCTCGGCCGCCATCTCGGTTATGTGCCGCAGGATGTCGAGCTGCTGGCCGGGACGGTTGCGGAGAATATCGGCCGCTTCCAGGACAGCGGCGGCCTCGACCACGAGGCGGTGCTCGAGGCCGTCGAGCTGGCGGGCATCCAGGACGTGATTCGCGGGCTGCCGGATGGCCTCAACACACGGCTCGGGCCGGATGGCCATGTGCTTTCGGGCGGCCAGCGCCAACGCATCGCGCTGGCGCGCGCGGCGTATGGCAACCCCAGCCTGCTGGTGCTCGACGAGCCGAACTCGAACCTGGACGCGATCGGAGAGGAAAACCTCGCCAAGACGATGGCGCGCCTGCGGGACCGGGGCGCGATCGTCATCATCGTCACGCATCGCATGAACATGATCAACTACTGTGACGATGTGCTGGTGATGCAGTCCGGAACGGTCCACGCCTTCGGCGCCCGCGACCAGATCGTGGCGCGCCTGGCGAACAACCGCACGCCGCAGAAGCTCTCGCTTGTCCGCGCCGGCACATGAGAGTCATGACGCCGATGACACGGAGGACACGATGACGGCAATTCCGCGCGTTGAGGTGGTGACAGACAGCCTCGCCCCGCTGCCCTCCGCGGACTGGCGTCGCGTGGTCCAACTCGGCTATGTGGCGGTCGTCGTCGGCTTCGGCATGTTCGTTGCCTGGGCTGCCACGGCACGCCTCGACGGCGCGGCCGTGGCGTCGGGCGTCGTCGCGGTCGAGTCCAACCGCAAGACAATCCAGCATCTCGAAGGCGGCATCGTGCGGGAAATCCTGGTGCGCGATGGCGACATCGTGTCGAAAGGGCAGGTTCTGCTGCGGCTCGACCCGACACGGGTCGATGCCCAGGGCGAGACCTACCGGAACCAGCTGGCCGCGCTGCTGGCGCAGGAAACCCGGCTGCTGGCCGAACGCGACGGTGCAACCGCATTGTCCTTCCCAGTCGAGGTCGAGCAGCGGTCGACGCAGGTGGCCGTCGCGGCGGTCATCTTCGATCAACGGCGCCTGTTCGAAACGCGCCGGGACGTTTTGCAGCGCAATCTCAATCTTGCGGAGTCCCAGATCGAGCAGATCCGCAAGGAATCGGAACAGAACACCAGCGACATGGCGACGGCACGCGCGACGCTGGAGAATGTCAACAAGGAGCTGGGGCCGCTGCGCCAGCTCCTGCAGCGCAAGCTCGTGTCGGTGTCGCGGGTGATGCCCCTGGAACGGGAGAAGCTGCGCCTGGAAGGCGTCATCGCCAACGGCACCCTGCAAACGCAAAAGCTCAAGGAACGGCTGGTGGAGGCGGAGCTGAAGCGCAACCAGGTCCTTGCCGACTACCGCCAGGAGGTGTCGACGCAGCTTCTCGATGTCCGCAAGCTGCTCAGCGACGTCCGCCAGCAGCTGATCGTGGCCGAGGACGCCCAGCGTCGCTTCGAGCTGAAGGCGCCGATCGCCGGCGCCGTGCAGCAGATGCGGATCTTCACCGTCGGGGGCGTCATCCGGCCGGGCGACCCGGTGCTCGACATCGTGCCGGCCAACGACATCCTGGTGATCCAGGCCAAGCTGTCGCCGCTCGATGTCGACCGGGTCAGCCCGGGCCTGATGGCCGAGATCCGCTTTCCGTCGTTCCGGTACTTCGGCACCGATGTCGTGCGCGGCACGTTGCGCAGCGTGTCGCGGGACCGGCTGCTCGAGGACAACACCAACCGCGACCCCTATTTCGCCGCCGAGGTCACCGTCGATCGCGCCTCGCTCCCCGCCGAGTTCGGCAGCCGGCTCACCGCCGGCATCCCGGCCGACGTGATCATCCCGACGGAAGGCCGCACGCTCATGGTCTATCTGCTCGATCCGCTCTTCGAACGCTTCAACAAGAGCCTGCGAGAGCGCTAGCGGGTCGCCGCCTTGCCTCCTCAGCCGACAACGAGATCGATCCTTACATGACCCCAGACCTCGCCGTGCCCATCCGCCCTGTCGGAATCGCGTACCAGACGATCCGCATGTCCTGCATCGGCCGCGCCGAGCTGGACGATGTCATCGTCGCCTACATCAACGGCATCAAGGTCGGCGAGAACTACGTCGGCGGCGTGTTCAATGTCGGCGCCATCATCGAGTATCCGATCCAGTACCTGCCCCATGTCGACCTGCCCAGCGACATCCGCTTCGCGCGCATGCGCGATGGCGTCGAGATCGCCAGCCCCTTCACGCTCAAGACGCAGGAGGATGCGATCGCCCTTGTCGGGCTGGGTGACGTGCGCATCGAGAGCCTGTCGATCGAGCACGGTGTCGTCCGCGGCGTCGCCATCAACCGCGTGAACGGGCTGCTGCGGCCGGAGATGTTCGCCAAGATCAACGGCGTCGTGCCGCGCGGCGTGGTGGTCGACCAGCATCGCCTGCTCGACGACGGCGGCGCCTCGTTCCAGTTTCACGTCCGGCTCGAGCCGCAGGACCTGACGGAGAACGGCCTGGCCGTCGACGTCTATGTCGTCGGAAAGGATGGGCCGCTGTCGTCGATCGTCTACCGTCGCGCCGATCCCGACGATGGCCTGCGGCGAGTGATCCAGCTGGAGAGCCGGCTCGACCAGAACCAGCAGGCGACGGGCTACCAGATCCAGGCGCTCGACAACGAGATCACCGCCCGCATCGAACTGCTGCAGGATCGCATCGACGCCTTCATCGAGTACTCCGCGTCGCTGCTCTTCGACCGGGTCGCCGCAACCACCGTCGAGCAGGTCGACGGCGCGCCGGCGCTCGACGGCGACAGGCAGCGAAAGATGCAGATGTTCCTCGACCTCGTGAAGTCCGGCGCCCGGATGCGGGGAACGGTCGCGCATGAGCGCGCCGATGCAGCAGCACCGCATGTCGTGCCGCTGCGGTCCGGCGCCTTCTCCCATGGCTGGTATGACGTCGAAGTCGACGACGGGGAGGAGTACCGCTGGATGTCCAGCGAGGCGATCGTCTTCAACCCCATGCCGGAGCGGAAGCTGGTCGAGGTCCAGATCGCCGTGTTCGGGATCTACGGTGCCGAGCTGCCGATGCTGAACTGCTTCTTCGACGGCGTGCCGGCCAACATCCTGCGCGAGCGGTCCGCGACAGGCGGCCCTCTTCTGCTCAAGCTACAGGCGCCGAAGGACAAGGCGCCGCTCTCCTGCGACATGCTGCGCATCGAGAGCATGGTGAGCGCCTCGCCTGCAACCCTCGAAGGGCTCAGCGACCACCGGCTCCTGTCGATCGCGGTGTCGCAGATCGCGTTCTCCTACGCCGAGTGACGCCGGCTGATCCCCACTGTCATCCCGAGCGCAGCGAGGGATTTCCCGCGAACAACGCACCGTGCGTCCTGTCGCGGGAGATCCCTCGCTGCGCTCGGGATGACGGATCAGCAGAAAAAGGGGCGGCTATGCTTGCGCAGCGGCCACGGCCGGCCGCGGCCGCGCCAGGAATTCCGGCGCCGGCACCAGGACCCTCGCTGCTCCCGGGAAAGCGGCTTCGCTGCCCGACTTCACGGCCACGAGGTGGAAAGCCTTGCGGATGTAGGTATCCTTGAACTGCGCATGCGTGCCGTGCTCGATGGCATCGGCGTAGGCGCGCAGCAAGGTCCGGGTGTATCGGGCGAAGTGCAGCTCGAACTGCCGCAGCAGCAGCGGATCGCGCAGGCGCCCGGCGAGATCGGCGAACCCCGCGCCCAGACGGGCGAACAGCGCCGGGAAGTCGGCGATCGTGCGGCTGTCCTCGCCGGCGATCGCCTGCACCGGTCCCACAGCCGACCCGAGCTGGTGGATATAGTTGCTGATGGAGTAGAACTCCGTGACGCTGTAGCGCTGCGGCTTGGCCTCGACGGCTTCATAGACCCGGCGCGCGAGGCCATTGGGCAGGAACGTGAGGCCGAACGTGCCGTAATGCGGGTCGGCGAGCACGTTGCCGATGGCGTCCTTGTTCGCCACGCCCAGGACCAGCACGCCGTTCTCGCGCAGCATGGCGGCCATCCGCGCGATCATCGCGTCGGGATCCGACACGTGCTCGATCACCGAGTTGCAGATGATCACATCGAACTGCTGATCCAGACCCTGGCGGCAGAGGTCGACATCGTAGAACGTCGCCTCCAGCCCGAGATTGCGCAGCGTGCGGCCGCACATGCCGCGGCGGGCGGCGTCCGGCTCGATGCCGTGCAGCTCGAAGCCGTTGCGGCCGAAGGGAATCAACACGCCACCGAAGCCGGCGCCGATATCCAGCACCTTTGCCTGTGTCGTCGGCACGCGGTGGCTGTCGGCCATCTGGAAGATGCGCTCGCCACGCCGGACGATCGACAGGTTGTACTCGAGCTGAGCCGCCGACACGGCGGGTATCTGCTTCTTCAGCTCGGCGAACGAACTGGCCGGCTGCCTGGCGGTCGTGATGAACGGCGCGAGCAGGCTTTGCACCACGTCCCGGTCCAGCGCGTATGACGCGGCAACACTGTCCACCAGCGCGTGCCGGCCGTCGCGCGTCCCAGGCCTCGCCGCAGGCTGCTTCGAGTCGCCCAGGACGCGATCGGCTTCGGCGACAGCGACGAACACATGGTACAGGATGCTGGCAGGGACCGGGCCGGCCACGGGACGGCCACGCGCGTCGAGCTGATCGACCCATCCGGCGGCAAAGGGCTGGCCGAGATGGCAATCGCGCAGCGTCTCCAGGGCCGCTTCGGCTTCACGATCGGCGCCGCGGATGCCGGCTTCGGCCTGTGCGATCCAGGCCTTCGCCAGCTCTGTCTGCAGCCAGGAGCGCCGCGTGCCGCGGCGGATGCCGCCGCGGCGATCGCCTTCGTCGACCAGCAGCCGCAGCTTCGGATCCCGCCAGCGCAGCGTCGATTCGAAGACTTGCGAGGCCAGGTCGCTGCGGGGCATGCCGAACAGCGTCTCGTGCTGGCGCAGCAGCCACACCCATTCCGCCTGATGGCCGGGCTCGACGATCTGGCCCTGGTCCCCGGCCGCCGGCTGCCATGTGTGTTCGAAGTGTTCGCCCAGCGTGCGCGAGTGCGCGTCGAACAACCGTGTCCTGAACAGCGCCAGGACGCGATCGGCGCGGGCCCGGGCCTGCGGATGGTCGAGCGCCGCTTTCAGCGCCAGCATCGCCTCGAACCAGTGCATCTGCGGGTTCTGGCGGCGTGGCTCGCTTGGCGGCTGGCCTTCGATCAAGGTTCCGTCGGCGGCCGTCAGCGCGCGATCGACGAAATCCAGCGTGTCGTCAAGCACCGCCCGCACGCGCCCGTTGCCCGTGGCGCGCAACAGCCAGGCGCAGGCCAGGACCACGAAGGCATGGTCGTACGAATCACGCAGGTCGCTCGCGACGTCGCCGGCCGGCGTCATCGTGTGGATGAAGCCGGGACGACCGTCGGGCGCGTGCGCCGACTGCATCATCGCGTCGAATGCCCGCAGCGCGACGGCCTTGCCGTCGGGATACCAGCCGATCGCCGCGGCATGGGCATAAACGTAGATCTGCCGTGCCTGCACCCTCAGACGCCGTGTCGCAGCCGGATCCGGCATGCCGGTGGCGGTGAGACGCTCGTGGAAGGCACCCGTCGCCTGATCCACACCGTGCTCGGCCCAGAACGGAAGCACGGTGGCGGTCAGCCAGCTCTTGAGTTCGCTTGCGATCATCGCGGCGCACCTTCAGTTGAGCTCAAAAATCACGAAGCCGCTGGGCTGCAGAGACCGGGTGCCCGGCCCACCGCCCGTGCATTCCGCAAGCGCGCGGTGCTGCCCGGCGGGCGTCGCAATCCGCGCCTTCATGGTGTCGTTCATCGTCACGCCAAGCGGCGCGGCGGACGCGTTGACCATGGCGATCGCCGAGAGCTTGCCGCCATAGACCAGGCCGAAGATTGTATCGGGCACCAGCGTGACGACATGGACCTCGCCCGCCTGCCGTGCGCGCTGTGAAAGAAGCCGCCAGCCCTCAAGCGCCGGCCTCCGCTCGCCACGCTCGCTGTAGAGGCCGTAGCTCGCCTTGCCCCAACGCGGATCGACCAGCTCCCAATAGAGCAGCGGGCCGTAGCCTGTGGCCGCCAGATCCAGCGCCAGAGCCATGGTCTTGGCGGCATAGCCCGGCTGGTTGCTGACGGCATCCGGCGCCCGCCGATCGGCCCCGATGCCGCGCCCGCGATCGGCCGGCGCCAGGAATGTCAGGGCAAACTCGCTGACAAGGATCGCCTTGCGATAGCCGAGCGCGTCCAACTGCCGGCGCGCCTGACGCGCCTCCGCGATTGTGTCGCGGTTCGTGCGGTCGTCCCAGGCATGCACGCTGACCTGGTCGACGACGCCGACCAGACCTTTGCCCAGCGCCGGATCGGCAACATAGGATCGCAGCGCCGATATCCGGCTCACGCCGGGACCTGCGATACGCGGCAGAGCCACGTTGTGCTGCTTGGCCAGCCGGCGCGTCTCGCCCACCAGCCGCAGATACCGGGTGGGCGGAATGGCGATGTTCCAGTCGCCATCGGGCTCGTTGGAAAGCTCCACCACATCGACCGGGTAGCCGCGGCGGCGCAGCTCTTCGAGCAGGGCGACATAGAACATCGCCGTGACCGGCACCGCCGCCTCCGGCAGGGTGCGCTTGTCGCGTGCCGTATTGCCGCTGGCCTCGGCGTCGGTGACCGGCGGCTCCCAGATGACGAGATGCGCCTCGGCACCCAGCCCGGCGAACATCGCCTTGAGCGCGCCGACCTCCCGGCCGTAGCGGTCGGCATCACGCGCAAACGCATCGGCGATGTATCGGCGGACCGTGTCGTAGTCGGCCTTGTGATCAAGATGCGGCATGCGCCGCCAGCTCGGGCCGCCGCCATACCGCAACGCCACCGGCCGCAGCTCGTGCACGCGCGGCACGACATTCTGCGCGTCCTCGGGCCAGACCTGCAGCCCGAGCTGCAGCGCGCCTTCGGTCTGTCCAGGCAGAGCGGCCGTGACGTCGCAGCACGTCACCACCTTCGTAGGACAGGCCGGCGGCTGCGCGTGCGCCGCCCCGCCCTGAACCAGGGCAACAAGTGCGCCGCCCTGCAGCAGGAGGCGGCATAGCTTGCGGAACAGCCGCATCATGGGCACCTCCTCTAGGTCGGGGCGCGTCGATTGCGCAGATCGGCCAGTGGATATCTGGCGCTCATGCGCCCGATGAAATCCTGCTTCCGCTCGCCGGGCAGGGCTGCCTCGGTCATCCGGTCGATCCCGTTGCGTCCGAGCTCGCCGATACGCGCGCGTCGTCCCCGCATCACGTCAGTGGCGTAGGCCAGCGCATTGCGATCGATCCAGCGCCAGCTCTGCCCGCCGGACAGCCCGTCGCTGTCCCAGAAGCACTTCCCCATCTCGGCCAGATGCTCGAAGGCGGCCGCGAACGGGGTGAAATACGCCGGGGCAGCGCCGAACGCGGTCCACGGATACTCAAGCCGATCCTGGAGATTGGTGTTGATCGCGAGATCCACACCGGCGAGCTGCCGCAGCGCCGCCCGCGGTGATCCTGCCACGACCGTATCGATCTGGATCGGCACCACCGGCAGCTTGTATGCGCCCAGGACCAAGGGCGCGACCAGGAACCGTGCCATCGCACCGTAGGGCTGCGGCATGCCGATATTGACCGCCTCGACCGAGCTGCTGATCCGCGCCCACGGCACCTGATGCCGGATCCCGTCGAGCGCCGCCGCGCTGGCCGGCGTCGGATTGATCGTGTGCACATGCACGACCGTGTCGCCGCATCGATGCAGCGCCGACGCGATCAGCGTCTGAGCATGCAAGGCGACATCGTGGCCGTCCGCGGCGCACAGGATGACAAAGCGGTCGTCGGTGCCGATGTCGACCAGCCTGACCATGGCCTGCTGCGCCCGGGCGTCAAAATAGCGCTGGTGCGCGGCCGACGGATCGCGCAGCCGTGCCCGGAAGGTCGCCGCCCCCTGTGCCGCCGGGATACGGTCGCAGAGCCCGGTCGCGACGTCTGCGCCAACCGTGGCAAAGGCCGCCTCCGCATCGGCGATATCGCCCTTGCCGTAGGCCACGAGGCCGCGGAACAACGCCGCCGCCGGCGCACGTACCGATGTCGCCGCACGATCCAGCGTACGCTCGATCCCGGCGGCCGCCGCCTCGCGCGACAACTGGCGACGACAGGCTTCACATATCAGCTCGACGGCCGCCGACCGGATCTCGCCGGGCACGGCTTCGTCATCGACGAGGGCCCATCCCAGGCTGGTGACGGCGGCGACATCGCGGTTCTCAAGAGCGACAGCGGCAAGCTGATAGGTCGTCCATGCAAACTCCGGCGCGTGCGCCTGGAAGGATTGCAGCACGTCCTTCGGCAGCCACGAACGGACAGTGGACGTCCGCGGGCACATGGCCATGGCCGTCTCGATGTGCTGCCGGGCTTCGGCATACCGGCCCAGACGGACAAGGGAGAGGCCGGCGACGCGGAATGCACGTTCGTGACTGCGCTCGCCCGCAGAAAGATCCCCGGATATCTTCGCAATCGATTCGTATTTTCCCGACGCGTAAAGGGCGACAAGCGCATCGACGTTCAATGCGATCTCCCGTGGATTATCTTGACGCGTGATCACTGCGCCTGAATATTCATGCCAGTATTGTGCCAAGCTATTATTTGATCCGGGCGCGATCAAGAGACAGTTGTGTGTCGCGATGAGGCGGTCGCCGCGGACATCTTGCGTTCAACCGCTGCAAGGAGCGCCACCACGACGTTCAATCGAACTCGCCCAGCATGCGGCGCCGGAGGCGACCGAGCCCGCGCATCGCATCCTCACGCAGATACCTGCGCGTGAGCTTCGGGATCCTGGCCATGAACGGCGCAAGCCGGTCGGGCAGGTTGGCATGCGTGTGATGCGCTATGAGGTCCGGCCGCTCGATGTAGCGGAACAGATTGCGGAACTTGTCGGTCGTGATCATGCCGATGGCAGGCACGCCATAGAGTGTCGACACGACACAACCATGAAACTTCATGCTGGCGATCACATCGCAGGCGCCGATCTCGCGGGTCAGCTCCCATAGATCTTCCGATTCGACCGTGCGCATATTTTCATAGGAAAATTCGCCCAAACCCGCGATATCGGCCTGCCGGTCCGCACCCGTGCCCAGGATGATGTTCTTGATCTCGTAGCCGAGGCTTCGCGCCTTGTCGCAGAGATTGCGAACGTTGGTCCAGTGGATTTCCCCCGGCATCTGCTTGCGGGTGATGAGGCCGAACACCGGCGCTCCCTGCCGCGCGGGCGGCGCCGGCAGATCGAGCGCGCAGACGATATCGGCAGACACGCTGATCGGAACGGCGGGGTTCAGCTTCTGCTCGATCCACACGCGGCTCTCGTGATCGCGCACGTTAATGTAGCGAACCGAGGGATGACGAAAGAATTTCGCCATCCTCTGCACGACCTTCGGATCCTCGCCGCTCCATGTCGGCACACCCACGCCATGGATGTAGATCGGTTTCGCCAGAAACGGATCTTCGAAGTATTGATCCGTCCAATAGTTGCCGATGACGAGGTCGCCGCCTCCGATCAGAAGGCAATCGAGCGACGAAACCTTCGATTCGATGTCGTCGCCATAATATGGTCGCGCCTGGTTGTCCTGCATCGTCACAAGATCGCAGTCGTGGAAGATCTTCTCGAACACGACCTTGAACAGCTCGTCGCCGTAGTTTCCGTATCCGTAATATCCGACAAGCCCGATGCGCGCTCGGCTCATGGTGTCACCCGCTGATTTTGACCATGGTTATCATAAGTGTTATAGCGGCATATATTTCGGCCTAGATTTCTTCCTACGAATGAGAAGGCATTCGATGACATTCTCATGTCGTCAAGTACATATAAGTCATTCCAACCGATTGCCTCGACGCCGCCTGTCCGATCGTACGCTGCGCCCTGATCCGGCGCACCTGGAAATCGTGATGCAGCGGCCAGACGTGATCGCACCAGCATCGGAAGCACGGGAAGGCACGGCGGGATAATGGCACCGAAACGCAAGCTCGGCGTCGTCGGGTACTACCACTACGGCAACTACGGCGATGAGCTGTTCCTGGACGTGTTCGGGCAGAGCCTGCACGATTTCGATTTCGTGTTCTTCCAGGACGCGCTGCGGCGGCCATACTTCCATACGCCGCTCGCGGAGAAGGTCGACAAGGTCGACGCCATCCTGATCGGCGGCGGCGACCTGATCATCCCGAGCTACTGGACCGACCAGTACTTCGAGCCGGAGTTCCTGGCCAAGCCGGTATACATTCACGGTGCAGGCGTGCCGACCTGGGGCGGCGAGAATCCCGAGATCGTCGCGCGGCTTGCCGGCTTCCTGCAGCACCCGAACGTGCGGCATATCCATGTCCGCGACATGCAAAGCCGCGCCTGGATCGAGAAGAAGCTGGCGCCCAAGGTGGACATCACGGTCACGCCCGACATCGTCTGCGCATTGCGGCTGCCGGACGTCAAGCCGAGCGGCACAGCACCTATTTTCGGACTCGTTTCCCGCAAGCAGAAGCCAGGCTCGATCCGCTGGGACAATGTCCAGGCGCTGTGCCAGCGGGCCCGGTCCTACGGATATCGCATACGCCACATCATCCTGGCCACGGGCGTCATCGGCCAGGAGGACATGGATGCCGTGACGGAGTCGTCGCTGGATGACGTCGAGGTCGTGGTGTCGGAATCGATCGCCGACCTGACGCGGGCGATCGGCGAGTGCACGGTGCTGGCGAGCATGAAGTTCCACGGTTGCGTGGTGGCGACAATGTTCGGCATACCGGCGATCACGCTGATCACCACCGACAAGTTCCGCAATTTCTACGCCCTCATCGAGCGCGAGGAGCTCGTCGCGCACCATTGGCACGAGACTCTGCCGGACAGGCTGCCGCGCTATCTTGCCCGGATACCGCATGCCACGCGCAATGATATCCGGACCAGGGCACGCGACGGGCTCGACAGGCTCGCTGAGCGTATCCGCGCTGATCTCGGCTGAGGCGGCCATGCGGGAGAAAATGACGGCGAAGGCGGCAGCCAAGCTCGACCTGCACAATTTCACGCCCCTGCCGCCGGCGCGCAACGGCATCGCCGACTACGCCTACAAGCTCATGGACGAGCTGCGCGCTCTGCGCCGCTGCGTTGTTTATTGCGATGACGTGCTCGCTTCCGCGCCGCAAGGCGTCGACGTTCGCGATGAAGCCCAGGCTTTCCGGTATGTCGGGCCGCACACGCCGATCCTGCACCAGATCGGCAACAATGGCGGCCACATCTTCGTGCTGGAAGCCCTGCGCCGGCACGGCGGCATCGTCTCGCTGCATGATCTGAGCCTGCTTTATCTCTATGAGCTGTCCTCGCCGCGGCTGGAGCCGATACTGGCCGGCATGCAGCAGCAGGATCCTGCGCTCGGCGCGCTCTACGGCAGGCAATGGAAGGAGAACCGCCTGAAGACGGCGGCCAACTACGTTCTGTTCGACATGGTTGGCGAGATTCTGTCTCTGGCTGACGGCGTCATCGTTCACTCCCGCTATGCGATGAACAAATTGCGGGCGGGCTACGGCCCGGCAGCGGCGGCGAAGTGCACGGTGATTCCACATTTCGCCCCGGTGCTGGCGATCACGTCGGCTGAGGAGGCCCGCCAGCGCTTGTCCCTGCCTCCCGATGAGAGGATCGTCCTAACCTCGGGCTTCGCCACGCGATCGAAGCGCTTCGACTGGCTTCTCGAGGCATTGGAGACATTGCTGCAGGATGGCGTCGCCTTGCGGTGGATCCACGCCGGCGAGGAGCGCCCTGACGAGTATCCCCTGCGGGAGGAGCTCGCGAAGCATCCGCGCCTGCGCGATGTCGCGACAATCACGGGCTACGTCAGCGAAGCCGAGCTTGATGCGTACATCGCCGCCGCCGATCTGGTCGTCAATCTTCGGTTCCCCTCGGTGGGCGAGAGCTCCGGTACGCTGGCCCGGGCCTTTTCCGCGGGCCGGTGCTGCATCGTGAACGACACCGCAGCCTATGCCGAGATTCCCCGCGAAGCGGTCGTGCATATCCCGATCTTCGACACGGTTCCCGCCCTGGTCAGGGCCATGGAAGCGCTCCTGCATGACGGCGAGCTGCGGACCCTCTTCGGTGACCGCGCCCGGCACTACGCCGGCAGCACGCTTGCGATGCGCCATATCGCCAAGAGCTACTCGGATTTCATCGACGCCACGCACGCCAGGACACAGGCGGCAGGACGGCAGGCCGCCGAGCGGCACGCCAGCCCACCGGCACCGGTACGGGTCGAGATCGACGGCGCCGACGCGCTGGAGCCGGCCGACCTGCGGCGGCGGCTGAGCGGCATCGAGGGCCCCTTCGAAGCACTCTTCTGGTTCGATTCGGCGGACGATATCGCGCGGTACAGCCTGGACAAGCCCGGCTTCCTGCAAGGCGCCTTCGGACCGCATGTCACAATCGACACCGTTCGCTTCCGGTCGCGCCCGGCCGCCAGGGGGCGCCGGGTGGCGCCGGGTGGCGGATCGGCGGTCGGCCTCTCTGTCCTTGGTCGTGCCTACGGGTGGCAATGATGCCCGCAAGACGCTCCAACACAGCCGGCGATGCACGATTGCCCGTATCCGTGCTTGCAGCGCTTTTTGCGACACTGCGCTCGGCGCTCGGACGGATCGCGGTGATCGATATGAGCCTTCCGGCCGGACGCAGCGCCGGTATCGACCGCGAGGTCGTGTTCGGATCCTGCGGTCGGCCGGCGCCAGAACAGACGTTCCTGGGCCGGTTCCGGCAGTCGGGTGGTCACCGCGATGTCCACGCGCTGGCCGCAGCCGACCGGGACTCGCCGGCACGGGCAAACCTTCTGGACACCGTCGACCGGTCGCGGAAGGTGGTTTTCTTCGCCGACTCCATGGATCAGGTCGAGCCGATCGCCGATCTCGTCGATGACGGCCGGTCGCTGGTGTTGTGCCTCGGTGGCCACCGCTCGGCAGTCGTGTCCCCTGCTCTGGCGCCGTGGCTCAAGCAGCGGCGCGTCATCGCCCTGACGCCGGCCGACGCCGCTCCCGTCTTCCTGTGGATCGTGCCCGCGGCCACGTACGATGTGCTTTGCCGGCAGCTGCCCTTGGCGCCGGCGAGCCCCACCCCGGCCAAGCGCCTGGCCGCGGCCGACAGGACCATCGTGCCGCACGCGACCCTTGTCCTTGCCGTCCCAGCGGACGCACCGTCTCAGGCGGTGCTGGTCGCCGGCGCTCTGATCCACGACGGCAGCTACCGCAGCGAAAGCGAAGGCGACTATTCCTGGCTGTGGACCGGGCCCTCGAAGCACTTTCGTGTCCTGCTGACGGGCTTTCCGGCCACCGCCACCAAGCTCAACGTCTCCATCATCAAGACCGAGGATCCCCGCAACCTGTCGGGACTGCGGGTGCTGATCGACGGCCGGCATGTCGGGCACCGGCTCTCGCCCTGGTCCGACGTCAGCGGCAAGGTGACGGTCGATCTCGCGGCACCTGCCGCCGACATGACCGTGCTGTCCCTGGTCTGCCCGCACATGGTGCCCGACGGTTCCGGCCATCGCCACCTCGGGCTGTGCATCGATCGCATCGAGTTCGCCGCATGACCGTCCCGCTCAAGGTGCTGATCGTCTCGCCAATCCCGTCGCACCCTGCGGTGCAGGGCAACTCCGTGCGCATCCTGGCTTTCGGCGCCGAGCTGAAGCGCCGGGGAGTCATGGCCGACTTTCTCTACTACGGCATGGAAGGCCTGTCCAAGGAGCAGGCTGAAGTGATGATCGGCTTCTGGCACAGGTTCTTCTTCGTGCGCTCCCAGCCCTTGTCCCGGCCCAGCCATGCGCGATCCTGGGGCATCGACGACTGGTGCGCCGACCAGCTGTGCGACACCGTGCGAGAGCTCGCCGCGACACACCGCTACGACGCGATCATCGTCAACTACGTATGGATGTCGAAGGTCCTGACCGGGATCCACGGTCCGCTGAAGGTGATCGACACGCATGACCTGTTCGGCGACCGGCACCTGACCGCCGAAGAGCAGGGACTGGAGCCGCGCTGGTTCTTCACCACTGTCGAGGAGGAGCGCCGCGGCTTCGAGCGCGCCGATGTGGTGATCGCGATCCAGGAGAACGAGGCGGAGGCGATCCAGGATCGTTTCACCGGCAAGGTCCTGACGGTCGGCCATCCTGTCGAGCCGGGCTTCCTCACGGGGCCCTGGGCACCGAACCCCAGCTTCACGTTCGGCTACCTGGGCAGCGGCAACCCATGGAACGTGCGATCGGTTCTGGCCATCGACGCGGCCCTGGCCCGGGATCGGGTCGCGCGCTGGGCTCTGGCCGGCACGATATCCCGGCGCCGCCTGTCGCTGCAGTCGCATCCGTTCCTGCTGGGCGTCGTCGAGCGCGTCGAGCGCTTCTACGATGTGGTGGAATGCGTGCTCAACCCCATGCTCGGCGGCACCGGCCTCAAGATCAAGACGATCGAAGCCATCGCGTTCGGAAAGCCCGTCATCGGCACCCGCGACGCCTTCGAGGGCATGCGGCCCGAGCATGACTTTCACCGCCTTGACACGATCGACGCCATGATCGGCGCGATGAAGGCCTACACCACCTCCGGCGCATTGCGCGAGGAGCTGGCACTGTCTTCACGGAGCCTGTTCGTACGCTACATGGCGGCGGTGACTCAGGGTTACGATGCGCTCGTCACGCTCATCCGGCAGCATCGGACGTCACGCGCCCGCACCCGGGACGACACCGCAGCGACGGCCGGCACCGCCGGACGCTTCCCGAATCGCCTCGCCGCTCCCGCGCCGCCGACCGGCTGAGAGCGGACCATGGCACACACCGCACATGCTGGCGCGCGCCGGACGGCCCGGCAAGCCGCCATGCCCGAAGCCGGTCACGCCGTCGATATGATCATGGCGGACGACACGTTGCGGGCGGCATACCTGCTGCAGTTCGCAGGCAATCCGGGGGCGCCGCCCCTGGACGAGCCGGTCGCGATCCGCTTCCTGCTGTGGTTTGCCGTGGAGGGACGCCATCGCTATCAGCACGTCTGCCTGTCGCCCCAGCACGTCGCCTTCCTGGCGACGCCCGAGCCGCCTTTTGCGACGCGGCTGGCTGCCTTCGTCCACGACCGGCACACCGGCGATGCTCGCTTCCATGACGACATCGAGGCATTCCATGCCTGGTACTACCACGTCGGCGTCCATCAGCTGCGGCTGACGCCGCTGCTGGCCGCCCGCGAACGCGATTTCCTGGCGAACCAGGACTCCGCTCGTGCTCAACGGGGCGCGTGGTATTTGCCGCCGCCCCAGAGGGACCGGTCTCACCTGCCCGGCGTCAACATCATCGGCGCCGCCGACGGCGTGTCGGGCATCGGCGAGGACGTGCGTGCCCTGACCGAGGCCCTGCTGAGCGCGGGCGTGCAGCTGTCCATCTTCAATGTGCGCTATCCGGCCGAAATCGTGACGACGGCACAGTCCGAGCGTGAAGCCTACTTCAGCGACAGACCCATCTATCCCATCAATGTCTTCTGCCTGCCCGCCTTCGAGACGGCGCGCCTGAAGCTGGCGCAGGGCGACAACCTGTTCGCCGGACGATACAACATCGGCTACTGGCCCTGGGAGCTCACCAGCCTGCCGCCGTCCTGGCATTTCGTCTTCGGCCTTGTCGATGAGGTCTGGGCATCGAGCCGCTTCCTGCTGGATGTCTTCCAGCGGCTGACGTCAAAACCCGTCCTCTATATGCCGCCACATGTCGGTGTTCCCGAGAGCAAGCCCTTCGATCGCCAAAGCGTGGGGTTGTCGCCCGCGGACGTGGTCTTCCTCTGCATGTTCGATTTCAATTCCTATATCGCGCGCAAGAATCCCGTGGCGGCCATCGAGGCCTTCCAGGCTGCCTTCACGGCGTCCGACGGACGGGAGCGCCTGCTGATCAAGACGATCAACGGCCACGCCAACGCCCAGTCCTTGCGGGATGTCCAGCAGCTTGTGGCAGAGGATGATCGCATCGTCCTGGTCGATGGCAGCCTGGCACGCGACGATGTGTGCGGATTGCTGCAGGATGCCGATTGCTACGTGTCCCTGCATCGGTCGGAAGGGTTCGGCCGCATCCTGGCGGAAGCCATGCTGCTGGGCACCCCCGTCATTGCCACAGACTGGTCCGGAAGCGCGTCGTTCCTGACACGGGATACGGGCTTTCCCGTGTCCTGCTCGCTGCGGCAAGTACGATCGGATGAATATGTCTATGCCGATGGCAGCACCTGGGCCGAGCCGTCGATCAGCGATGCGGCGCGCCAGATGCGGTTCGTGCGGCACAACCGCCGCGCGGTCGAGGCGATCAGGGTGAATGCCGCTCGCACCATTCGCCAGAAATACGGGCTGGGCGCCGCTTCATCGCGGCTCAGCGCTTGGCTCACGGATTTCGCGACCAAGGGCGTGCCGCGATAGCGGCATCGCCCGTTCGGCCAGGAATCGGGACACGATCTGTCCGGATCGTGTCCCCGGCACCATGGAAGCCTAAGCGGCCGTGGTGAGAGGCATGCCCGCCAGCCGGTCGCGCACCGCCTGCAAGGCAGCGCCGCCGTAGATGACCCGGAAGCGGCGGACATACTCACCGTCGGTGTCGCGGGGTGCCTCATCCTCCGAGCCGTAGCGTCTGACATACTCGGCCCAGTTGGAGAACATGTGCCGGTTGCCGTGATTGACATAGCTCTCGGTCGGCGCGCCGTTCGTCCACAGCACGTCCGGCGCCTCCAGCTCGACATGGAAGTACTCGACCGACTCGATGTCCGTGACCTGGCGGATCGTGCCGCCATTCACCAGCAGGCGGGCCGGGATCAGGGCGCCCTCCACATGGATGGCGTGCTCTGGCGAGACCAGCAGATCCGCTGCCGGAGACGCAGCGCCCAGGGTACCCGCCAGGATCCGAACCGGCGCCACCTTGGGGTTCGATCGGACGAAGGCGCTGCCGTAGCTGCGCCGGCCGATCCACTTGATGGGCTTGGCGGTGCCGTCGATGGTGACGACCATATCGCCCGCGGCGAGGGTCTCGACGGGCACCTCGCCAGCCGGTGTGCGAATCAAGGTGCCGCGCACCACGCAAGCGATGTCAATAGCCGACTCGAGCCCTTCCGGGGTCACCCCCCGCAGCGTGATCTGGCCACCCGCGACAGTGACAATGGTGTCGTCGCCGGCCTGCGTCAGCTCATAGGACGTGAAGGCGCGAAGGTCCAGGCGGTCGGTCGTCTTGTCGAAATCGAGGATAACGTCGTTCCCGAACGATCCGGCGTTCCTGAACACATCGGCGCCGGCACCGCCGCTCATCACGTCGTCACCCGTGCCGCCGTCGATCACATCGTCACCGGCGCCGCCACGGATCACGTCATCACCGGCATCGCCGAAGAGGACGTCGTCGCCAGCCCCACCGGCGACGATGTCGTCACCCGCACCGCCGCGGATCACATCGTCGCCCGCGCCGCCCGCGACGACATCGTCACCTGCGCCGCCGAAGATCACGTCGTCACCGGCACCACCCGCAACGACATCGTCGCCTGCGCCGCCTCTTATAACGTCGTCGCCCGCACCGCCGCGGAGATCGTCGTCGCCAGCGCCGCCTGCGATCACGTCATCGCCGGCGCCACCGCGGATCACGTCGTCGCCGGCACCGCCGCGGATATCGTCGTCGCCGGAACCACCCCTGAGCACGTCGTCACCAGCGCCGCCTTGGATCAGGTCGTCACCCGGTCCGCCGCTGATATCATCGTCACCGTTCGTCCCGCTGAGCCTGTCGTCAGCGGGCGATCCCAACAGAGAAGTGGCCATATCAAGCCTCGTCCAACAAATGGAAGTGAAAGACTGCACAATGAAAGTGTCTCACCAATGCACCTTCATCTCATCTGTCTTGTTTCTGCAATAATTATGAATCTCCAAGAAGTATTGGTGTATGCACTACAAAATTATTGCAGGGAGGCGCGTTAATACTCTCAACATATCCAATGCACACGCCGTTGTCGACCATGGTCCAATGCGCACGCGTGCATGATGTCGACCGGAAGCGGGCATCGACACGCAACCGAAAAGACACTTCCTTGAAGACGCAGGCAAACAGGAAAATCCAACTTCATCTCGGTGCCCGCACATGACCAATGGCCAAGAAAAGAAAGGTTGCACGCACAGTCGTGATTTTTTTGTGCGCAGCGTGGCAGCAGGCGCGCGGCGTCTGCCCGAAAAAAGCGATCTGTGAGAACCGTTACTGGGAATGTCTGGCAGGCATCGAGCCCGGTGAGCTAGGGCGACGCCTTCTGGATGGAGATACGCTGCGGCTCCAGCAGACTCTCGCGATGACGTCCATCAGGAGGTCCCTAGCGTCTGCCATCCAGCGCGGCCAGCACTCGTTCCGGTGTCATCGGCAGCGCCTTGAGCCGCACGCCGCGCGCATCCGCTACCGCATTGGCGATGGCCGGCGCGACCGGCACCAGCGGCGGCTCGCCGATGCCCTTGGCGCCGAATGGCCCGGAAGGCTCGGGGTGCTCGACGATGATGGGGGTGATTTCGGGTACATCGAGCGCGCCCGGCACCTTGTAGTCCATCAGCGTCGGATTGGCCGGGTTGGGCCCGTCGAAGCGCAGGTCCTCATAGAGCGCATAGCCCAGGCCCTGGACGATGCCGCCGGCGATCTGGCCTTCGACCGCCGTCGGATTGATCGCGCGGCCGACATCGTGCGCGGCCCAGATCCGGCGCACCGCGATCTGGCCGGTCACGTCGTCGACCTCGACCTCGGCCGCCTGCGCGCCAAAGACGAACGTGCCGAGCTTGCCGATGCCATTGCCGGTCACGGCACTGCGCTTGGGATCGAACCCGCCGCCCTCGAACATCACCGAGGTCGTGCCGATGATCGGGCCGCCGGCGACCCAGTGAGCGCGACCGGAGATATCGCGGAACGGAACCTCGGCCCCCGGCACGCCGACGATGCCGACACGCCCCCCGGCACGCAGTTCGAGATCACCGCTGGCGCATTCCAGCATCTCGGCGGCATGCTCGAACAGTCGATCGCGTGCCTGGCCCGCGGCGCCCGCGACCGCACGCCCGACCATGTAGGTGACGCGGGAGCCGCCGGTCGACCAGTTGTAGGGCGAGCCGTCTGTATCGGGCACGGTGTAGTTGATGCGGTCCAGCGGGATCTTGAGCGTCTCGGCGCAGATCTGCGCCAGCACGGTATCGGCCCCCTCGCCCAGATCGACCGCGCCGGTGTTGAGCGTCACCGTGCCGTCTTCCAGCACGCGCACGATGGCACTGGTGGAGAGGATGCCCGAGATATGGGTGACGCAGGCCACGCCGATGCCGCGACCGGGCACGCGCGGCGGCAACGCATCGCGCAGCTTCTCGAGGCATTCGGCGAAGCCGCAGGCCTCGATCGCCTGACCGCCGACCCAGCGGTCGCCGGCGCGCACCGCGTTCTGCAGGCGCAGGTCGATCGGATCGCGTCCGAGGCGGGCGGCGACCTCGTCGACCTGGCATTCGCCGGCGAAGGTGACCTGCGGGTTGCCATAGCCGCGGAACCCGGCCGCGCGCAGGCGGTTGGTGTAGGCGACCTGGCCTTCCATACGGACATGGTCGATGCGATAGGGACCGCGTGCGATCAGCAGGGCAAAGCCCAGCACGGCCGACGAATCCTCGGCATAGGCGCCGCCGTCGAGCGTGACGCGGGCCGCACGCGCCACCAGCCGGCCATCGGCCATGGCCCCGGTCTTCATCCAGATCGTCGCCGGGTGCCGCGTGCGCATCATCATGAAATCGTCGTCGCGGCTCAGCACCAGCTTGACCGGCCGGCGGGTGCGCAAGGCCAGCAGCGCAGCCAGCGGCTGCACGGTCACGTCGGACTTGCCGCCGAACGCGCCACCGACACGGGTCGCGATGGCCCGGACGCGCGACATCGGCATGCCCAGCACCTCGGCCACGGTCGCCTGCACCCGGAACACCGACTGGCATGACGACCACACGGTGAGCTTGCCGGCGGCATCGGCCTCGGCCAACGCGCCGCAGGGCTCGAGATAACAGTGGACCTGGGCCTGGGTCTCGTAGGTGCCTTCGATCACCACGTCGCAGCCGGCGAGGGCCGCCTCGACGTCGCCCTCCGCGATCGTGGTCGCGGCGCAGACATTGGCCGGCAGCGGCACGGCGACGCGGCGCCCGTAAGCGGCGAAATCGTCGTGCACCAGCGGGGCATCCTGTGCCAGCGCCTCGGCCGGCGTCATCACCGCAGGCAATTCCTCATAGTCGGTCGCGATCAGCCCGAGGGCCTGGCGGGCCAGGGCGAGGCTATCGGCCGCTACGACCGCTACGGGTTCACCCACATAGCGAACCTTGCCCCGCGCCAGCGCCACCTCATCCCGGACGAAGGCACCATAGTGATGGGGAAAATCCTCGCCGGTCAGCACGCAATGGACACCGGGCAGGGCACGCGCCGCCGTCACGTCCACCGACACCAGCCGCGCATGGGCATAGGGCGAGCGCAACACCGCCGCATGCAGCATGCCGGGCCGCTGCATGTCATCGACATAGGCTGTGCGGCCGGTGATCTTCTCATGCCCTTCCAAGCGCGGCGCCGACTGGCCCACTACGGTCATGTCCGTCATGGCGCAGCGCCCCCGGTCGCGCGCGTCACTGCTTCGATGATCGCGCCATAGCCCGAACAACGGCAGATGTTACCGGAGATCGCCGCGCCGACCTCGGCCGCCGTCGGATGCGGGTTGACTGCCAGCAGCGCCTTGATCGCCAGCACCATGGCCGGACTGCAGAACCCGCACTGCACGGCG
Source organism: Vineibacter terrae (assembly GCF_008039615.1). Lineage (GTDB taxonomy): Bacteria > Pseudomonadota > Alphaproteobacteria > Reyranellales > Reyranellaceae > Vineibacter > Vineibacter terrae. The sequence continues at coordinate 31,812 of NZ_VDUZ01000069.1, forward strand.
CCGGCCTCGACCAGGCAGCGCTGCAGCGGATCGAGCGCCTCGCCCTGCCCGATCGCTTCGATCGTCGTGACCGCGCGCCCCGCGCAGTTGGCGGCCAGGGACAGGCAGGCCCGCGCCAGCTTGCCATCGATCAGCACGCTACAGGTACCGCAGACGCCGTAGTTGCAGCCGCGCTTGGCACCGGTCAGGCCGAGATGGTCGCGCAAGACATCCAGAACCGTCGCCGTCGCCTCGGCGGTGACGGCGTGGACACGATCGTTGACCGTCAGCGTCGTCGTGATCATGGGCCGGCCACCTCATCCAGGACGCGCGCGACCAGCCCGGGCAGGATGCGCCGGCGATAGTCAGCGCTGCCGCGGACGTCGTCGATCGGCTCGGCAGCTTCGGCGAGCATCGTTCCCGCTTGCCGCACCCGATCGGCATCGCGTGGGCGGCCGGCCAGCAGCGCTTCGGCCGCCGCGACACGGACGGGAGTCGGGCCACAGGCGCCAGCCGCCAGCCGCGCGAAACGGCAGATGCCGCCGGCGATATCGGCGACACAGGCGATGGAGAGGATGGGGTAGTCGGAATCGACGCGCGCAAAGCGGTAGTAGCGCCCTCGCCCCGGCAACGGCGGCACGATGATCGCCGTGACCAGCTCGCCCGGCTCAAGCGCCGTCGTCAGGAACTGCAGAAAAAAGTCTTCGGCTGCAACCTTGCGGATGCCGTCACGGCCGGCGATCTCGATCGTGGCATCGGCGCCGACCAAGGCCGCCGGCCAGTCCGAGGCGGGATCGCCGTGAGCGCAGGCGCCGCCGATGGTGCCGAAATTGCGGATCGCCGGGCTCGCGATCTGCCGCGCGGCGTCAGGGATCAGGGCCTGGCCGTCACGGAAGGCGTCGCTGACGGCGATGCGGGCGTGGGTCTCCATCGCGCCGATCCGTACCGTGCCGTCGTCCAGGCGGCGGATCCCGCGCAGTTCGGCAACGTCGATCAGCGAGACGATCGCCGTCGGTGCCAACAGCTCGAGATTGAGCATCGGCACCAATGTCTGGCCACCCGCCAGCGGCCGGGCCTCCTCGTCGGCAGCCAGCAGCGCCAGCACGGCAGCGAGGTCGGCCGGCCGATGGTAGGCGACCGATGTCATGTGTCGCTGCGACCGCGGTCGAGGCAGGCGATGACCTCGTCCGCCGTCATCACGTCACCGAACTGCTGGATGAAAGTCTCCAACGTGGCGCGATGCTCGTCGTCGGACAGCGCGGCGCAGCAATCCGACACCATCACGACCTTGAAATCGAGCATCATCGCATCGCGCGCCGTCGCTTCGCAGCAGACGTTGGTCTTGGTGCCGGCGATCAGCACCGTGTCGACACCGAGGTTGCGCAGCACGCGCTCGAGGTTGGAGGCACCCGAGATCAGCGCGCTGTAGCGGTTCTTGAACACGACAAGGTCGGCGGGTTCGGTGTGCAGCTCCGACCAGACATCCTGGCGCCCCGCCGCCAGGCTCTCGATGGTGCGCGCCTTCACCTCGTCGGCGACCACGTGGTTGAAGAACAGCTCCCAATCGCTGCGGCCCCGCCAGTGGGTATTGGCGTGCAGGACCCAGATCACCGGCATGCCGCGTTCGCGGGCGGCATGGTTCAGCCGGTCGATGCCGGCGGTGATGCCGCGCGAGGTCGGCACCTCGGCCGGACCGCCCGGCGCGCAGAACGTGTTCTGCATGTCGATGACCACGACAGCCGTCCGCGCCGGGTCAAGACTGTCGAACCAATGGACGCGGCCGCGGCGCGCGATGACGCGATCGACGATTTCCTGACGGATGGACACGTTGTGCATCTGGTGCTTCCTCAGAACGAGAGACCGTTGGAGAACACCCACAGCACTCGGGTTTCTCCCGAATGGGCATTTTCCCAGGAATGGCGGATGTCGCTCTTGAATTGCAGGTAGTCGCCGGCCGTCAGCTCGATGATCTCGTCGGCGATGCGATAGCGAATGGCGCCGGCGATGACATAGCAGAACTCCTCGCCCTGGTGCGTCATCGCATCGACACCGGAATGGGCGTCTGGTGCCATGATGCCGACGCGCGATTCGAGGACGCCGGGCTTGAAGTGCCCGTTGAGGTCCTGCAGCGTCAGGCCCATGTCGCCATAGTGGATGGTGTTGCGTTCCTGCGCCTTGACCACCACCACCGGCTCGGGCCGGTCACGATAGCGGCCGATCAGGAACCCCAGATTCTCCTCCAGGGCCTCGGCCAGATTGATGGCATGCACCAGGTTCGGGCGCAGCTGGCCGTTCTCGATCTTGGAGATGGTCGAGGCCGGCACGCCGGAAAGCGCCGACAGCCGGCTCAGGGTCAGCGTCTGCGCCAGGCGAAGGGCCCGCAGCCGCTCGCCGACCAGCTCGGTCTCGTAGGCCGATTTCGCCTCGGCCGGCTGCGCCGCCTTGCGCCGCGCCATGTTCAGCCTGCCACGACGATACGGTCTTCGAGAAAAGGATCCTCGGGCAATGCCACTTCGGTTTCCAGCAGGGTGCCGCAGCCGCTGCAGGCGAAGCGGCGCAGCACGATGCGGCTGTCGGTGCCGAGGCCGGCGCCGGGCAGCGAGGCGACCGGCACCACCGTGAGCGCGGCCTGCTCTTTCCATGATCGGTCGGCGGCGGCCAACGGCCGCTCGCAGGCGCCGCAGCAGATCTTGCCGTCGGCGAGGATCAGGGTGTCAGAAAATCGCCGGCGGGCCATCACGCGACCTCCTGCAGGCGGCGGGCCTTCAGATCGCGCCGCCGGGTTTCGGTCAGGGTGGCATCGAGGACGCCATCCTTGAAGGCGACGCCGTAGACCTCCTCGGCGGCGCGGGTGGAGATTGCGCCGGCGGTCACATCGTTCACCACTTGATCGGCCGGCCGGTCGAGCGGATCGCCAAGGCCACCGCCGCCGTTCCAGCGCACATAGAGGCCATCCTTGCCGCGCAGCGGATAGACGCCCCAGGAAATCGGTTCGTGCCGGCCCTTCATGTCGGCGAGGCTGCCGGCAAAGGCCGTCGCATCGGACTCGTCGGCATGAATCCAGACATAGTCGTTCAGCGCGCCGGGATAGCCGCCGGCCAGCCCATCGCTTTGCGGGAACTTGGTGCCCTTGCCGGAGACGACATAGTCGATGCCGCCGTCGGGCGCGTCATGGGCGACGATCATCATCTCGCCACCCGTGCCGCCGCGATGGCGGCCGGGCCCGCCCGAGTCCTTCAGGCGGCGGCGGAACAAATAGCGCACCGGGAACGTCGCCTCGATGGTCTCGACATTGGCCATGCGCGAGATCGGATTCGGGATCTCGCCGCCGATATCGACGCCGTCACCGACATGCCGCGCGCCACCCGCGCCGGCGAAGGTCTCGGTCAGGATGCCGATCGACAAGCCGCCGCGCTGGTTGGTGCCGAACATGAAGATCGCGAAATGGTTGGCATGCCATACCGCCGTCGATTCCTCGGCGTAGCGCTCACTGGCCGCCAGCATCTTGCCGATGGTGGCGCAGGCCGCATTGTTGACCGACTGGATCGCACCGACCGTCGCCACCGAGACCGGCGCCGGCCGCGCGCAGTTCACGATGCTGCCTTCCGGCGCGATCATGCGCACCGGGCGGATGACGCCCTCGTTCCACGTGATGTCGTAGCACAGCAGCGGGAACAGCGGCGCGAACAGCCCGCCCAGCGACGCCCATTTCGAGCAGTTGACGCTGTATTTCGACTGCGGCGAGGATCCGGTGAAATCGAACACCAGCTCGTCGCCCTGCTTGCGCATGGTGAGCACGACCCTGTAGGTCTCACCCTTGACCTCGAGATACTGGCGCGACTGCCACTGCCCGTCGGGCAGTTCGCGCAGGCGCTCGCGCAGCCGCTGCTCGGACTGCTCGATCAGCATGCGGCAGGCGTCGTCGACGATCTCGGCGCCGTATTTCTCGAACAGCGCGATCAGCCGCTCGCCGGCAACGTTGTTGCAAGCGATCATCGAACGCAGGTCGAGGGCGACCATCTCGGGGCCGCGCACCATGTTCAGGATGGTGTCCCACACGTCCTGGCGCATCTCGCCCCGGTCGATCAGCTTCAGGCCGGGCGACGAGAAGCCTTCGGTGAAGATGTCGACAGCGTCAGGCGCGAAGCCGCCCGGGTTCATCGCGCCGATATCGAAGACATGGACGAAGCAGGCGCTCCACGCGACCAGCCGGCCTTCGTAGTGGATCGGCGCGATCAGGTAGATGTCGGACGTATGCAGCGCCGCCGTATAGGGGTCGTTCAGCAGGAACAGGTCGCCTTCGTGGATCTGTCCGGCGAAGCGGCGGATGATCGCCTTGCAGGCCTCGGCGGCGCTGGTCAGGTGATGCAGGAAGCCGACGCCCCCCATCAGCAGCGACCCATCGGCACGATAGAGCGAGACCATCAGGTCGTGCCCTTCGTTGGTGATGGCACTGCCCGAAACGTGCTTCAGCGTCATGACCGCCTCTTCGACGACGCGAAACAGGCGGTGACGGATGATCGAGAAGGTGATCGGATCCATCGGTGTCTCCGTGGCGGTCAGGCGAAATCGATAATGACGTTGCGATAGCCGTCCAGCGTGCCGCGCTGGCCCGCCTGCAGCACGATGGTCGTGATCGGCGTGTGGATCACCGCCGGCCCCGCCACGACATTGCCCGGGCGCAGCTTCTCGAAATCGTAGATGTCGGAAGGCACCATGCTGCCCTCGGCCTCGACGAAGATCGGCCGCCGGCCGATGCGCGCACCGGCCGGATCCGCCCCGCCCGTCGCCTCGGCCGCGATCTCGGGCCGCTCCATCAACCCGCGCGCCGTCAGCCGGAACTGGGTCATCTCCATGCCGGCTTCGCGATAGGCCGAGCCCTTGCCGTACTTGCGTTCGTAGAGCGCCTCGAAATCGGTGACCACGCCGGCCAGCGCCGCATCGTCGAGCGGCACGCTGCCGCGGACCGGCGTCGTGACCTCGTGCACCTGGCGGGAATAGCGCAGGTCGACCGCGCCATCCAACCGCACGCGATCGCCGGTGAAGCCCTCCAGCGCCAACTGAGCCCGCGCCTTCTCGAGCATCGGCGCGAACAGCCGGTTGACCGCCTCGGCCGGCGACGGCACCGGCAGCAGCGCCGTCGTGGCGTACTCGTGCACGATATCGGCCGAAATCAGGCCGAACGCGCAATTCACCGAGGCGGTATAGGGCACCACCATCCGCCGCACGTTGAGCTCGGCGCCGAACATGCCGGCGACCATGCCGCAGGATCCACCGAAGGCGTGCAGCACGAAGTCGCGCGGATCCAGGCCGCGCTCGACCGTGATCTGGCGGATCAGGTCGGTGATCTGGGCCGCAGCGACCCGGTAGACGCCGATCGCGGCGGCCTCGACCGGCAACCCCAGCGGGCGGGCGATCTTCTGCTCGAACACCTGCCGTGCCCGCTCGCGATCAAGCCGCATGCTGCCGCCGAGGAAGATCTCGGGGTCCATGTAGCCGATCAGCATAAAGACGTCGGTCAGGGTCGGCTCGTCGCCGCCGAGGCCGTAGCACACCGGTCCGGGGCGCGAGCCGGCCGAACGCGGGCCGACCCGCGGTGCGTTCGAGCCGGGCTCAAGCGTGACGATGGATCCGCCGCCCGACCCGATCGAAACGACCTCGATCTTGGGCTGGGTGTAGTGGAAGCGGTCGACCATCGGTTCGCGCGCATATTCGATCGTACCGCCCTGGATCACCGACACCTTGAACGTGGTGCCCCCCATGTCGGTCGCGATGACGTCAGGCTGGTCGAGCAGCTGGCCCAGTGCCCGGCTGCCGATGACGCCGGCGGCGGGCCCGCACTCCAGCATGCCGATCGAGCGGTCCGCCGCCTCGTGTGCCGGCAACAGGCCGCCATAGCCCTGCATCACCATGACCGGACCGTCATATCCCGTCCCGGCCAGCAGCGTTTCGAGGCTGGACAGATAGGCGCGCGTGATGCGGCCGGCATAGGCGTTGATCACGACGGTCGAGCTGCGCTCGTATTCGCCCGGCACCGGCGCAATGTCGCTCGACAGCGTGCAATAGATATCGGGCGCGATGCGGTTGATCAGCGCCTTGACCTTCTGCTCGTTGACCGGGTTGTAGAACGACCACAGGAACGACACGGCGATGGCGTCGACCCGGTGGCGGTCGATCAGGTGGCGTACCGCGCGCTCGACCTGGGCCTCGTCCAGCTCGCGCAGCACCGCGCCCTTGTAATCGACGCGCTCGGCGACGCCCATGATGCGGGCGGCGTCGACCAGAGCCGGCGCGCGGTCCGTCTTGACCGGATGCTTGATGCGGTCCTCGGTCAACCCGCCCCAGCGGCCATAGGCGCCGCGCGTCACCAGGACGGTGTCCTCGAAGCCTTCGGTCGTCAGCAGGCCGGTGCGTGAGCCGTCGCGGGTCAGCACCGCGTTGTCGACGACGGTCGAGCCGTGCATGAACAGCGACGTCTGCGCCAGCAACGCCTCCAGCGTCAGACCCATCGAGGTTGCCGCCGAGCGGATCGAATCGAGCACGCCGGTGGCGAAGTCCGGCGGCGTTGACAATGCCTTGCCAAGGCGCACCGGCTCGCCGGACGCAAACACGATGGTGTCCGTGCAGGTGCCGCCGACATCCGTCGCGACGAGATACTTGCGGCCCGTGGTCATTTCGGTTCTGCCATGTCGTTGGGATCGCGGCGGTCGGCCAGGCACAGCACATGGCTGCGCCGAGCAAGCTGGCCAGTCAGGCCAAGGGCGACATCGGCGTTGAGATGCACCGCATCGCCGGCACGCAGCACGCGTGGAACGCTATCGGGCCCCTGGTCGATGGCAACCGTGCCGTCCAGCACATAGGCAAAGGCCGCGCCGCTCACACCATGGTCGCGCAGATCGAAACGCTCCTTCGACCCGACGGGGATCAGGTGCGCCTCCATCTGGGGACTGGCCAGGTCGGTGGCCAGCGCAACAGCGGCCGGCGCATGCGTCGGCAGCGTGCCGCGCACCACGTTGACGGCGCGATCCAGCTCGCGCGATGCCTCGATCAGCCGGTCGACCGGCTCGCCCAGCACTTCCGTGATGGCCAGCACGGTCAGCAGACTCGGATTGGCCTCGCCGACTTCGATCTTCTGGATGGCCGCGATGCTGATGCCGCTTTCGGCAGCCAGCTTCTTCAGCGACCAATTGCGCGCCTCGCGAAGCTGCCGCAGACGCCGCCCGAGCGAGCGCAGCTGCTTGTCGCCGAAGCCTGCCTGCCGTCTTGTCGCGCCCGCCTTTTGTTTCCGCCCTGCCATTCACGCCCCCTGTATCACATACGAGAACGGCGATATTCTTCTTGAAATTTGCCTTGCCGCCTCGGCGTATGTCAAATACTATATCGCCATAGTGGTATTCGAAAATCTCTGCCAATGCCACAGCAGGTTGCCATGCGCCGTCCTGCACAAACGCTTCAACGACAGAGAGGCAAACGGAGGGGGGCCATGGCACACCGCATCACGCGACGCGGATCGATCAAGGCAATTTCAGCCACCATCGGCATCGGGGCGCTCGCGCGCTCCAATCGGGCGTCAGCGCAGACGCTGCCGTCCGTCATCTTCGGCGGCACCATCCCCTTCAGCGGCCGCTGGGCTGAAATCGGCCAGAGCGTCCATGCCGGCTATCAGACCGTTGTCAAATACGTCAACGAGGTGAAGGGCGGGATCGACATCGGCGGCAAGCGCCATCGGCTGGAGCTGCGCCTGGTCGACGACGCCTCCGATCCGCAGCGCGCCACGACGCTGCTGCAGAAGCAGATCGACGATGACGTGCTTTTTTTCCTGGGGTCGTATTCGACGCCCATCATCCTGCCCCAGGTTGCACTGACCGAACGGGCCCGCAAGCCTATGGTGCAGGCAGGCGGCGGCGGCGACCCGATCTTCACGCAGGGCTACAAGTTCGTCTTCGGCATGTATCCGCGCGCCTCGCGCTCGGCCTTCCCAGCGGTCGACGCTTTCGAGGCGCTGTCGCCCAAGCCCAAGACCATCACCGTTGTCTACACCAACGACCCGTTCTCCAAGCCCCAGGGCCTCGGCGTGATCGAGCGCCTGAAGGAGAGGGGCATGCAGGTCATCAAGGTGTTCGAGCTGCCGGCCCAGCTGCAGGACGTTTCAGCGGTGCTGACCTCGGTGCGCGAGGACGCGCCCGACATCGTCATGTGCCTGACATCGGACCAGAACTCGCTGCTGATCGCCCGCCAGATGGCGCAGAGCCGGACCGATGTGAAGATGCTGTTCACCTCGCTCGGACCGCAGGCAGCCAGCTTCCGCGAGGCGCTGGGCAAGTACGCCAGCGGCATAACCTGCATCTCGACCTGGTCGCCGACCTTTCCCTACACCGACCCGATCTTCGGCTCGACAGCCAAGTTCGCCGAGTATTACCGCGCCAACAACACCCTGCCGCTGATCTACCATCAGGGCACGGCGGCGGCATGCATCGTCGCCTATGTCAGCGCCCTGCAGACGGTCGGCCGCACCGACGATCCGATCGCGGTGCGCGATACGCTAGCCAAGCTCGACATCGAATCGCTCTACGGCCGCATCAAGTTCACGCCGCAGGGCGATGGCGACCCGGTGCTGATGGGATCAGCGGTGACCCAGGTGCAAGGCGGCGACGTCAAGGTGATCGCGCCGGAACGCCTGCGCGAAGCCCCGCCGCTCTGGCCGATCGAGCCCTGGTCGAAGCGCTGACGCGACCCGGCCGTGACTGCGCTGGTCCAGACGCTGGTCAATGGGCTGCTCTACGGCGGCATCCTCTCGATCGCGGCCGTAGGCTTCTCGCTGATCTTCGGGGTGATGAGCGTCATCAATCTCACCCACGGCATCTTCGTCATCGGCGGGGCCTATGGCGCGCTGGTGGCGTGGTCGGTGCTGGGCATCGACCCGCTGCTGTCGATCCCGCCCCTGATGCTTGTGGCCTTCGCCCTGGGTTGGGCCTGCCAGCGCCTGGTGATCCAGCCGGCTGTCGAACGCGGCAACCCGGTCGCAGCGCTGCTCGTCACGTTCGGCTTCGCCCTGATCGCCGTGAACCTGCTGACGGTCACCTTCTCGTCGTCGGTACGGTCGATCAGCCCGTCCTATTCCTTCATCAACCTGCGGCTCGGCGACATCTCGATCGACCTGGTGCGGCTGGTCGCCTTTGGCTGCGGCCTGGCGCTGATCGCCATCCTCGGCTCGTTCCTGCGCTTCTCGCGCTGGGGCCGCGTCATCAGGGCGACGGCGCTGTCCGAGCTGGGTGCCCGGCTATGCGGCGTCGACGCCCGCGCGGTCTATGCAATGACCTTTGCAGTGGCCAGCGCCTTCGCCGCCGCCTCGGGCGTGCTGATCGGCATGATGCTGCCCTTCACGCCGGCCGATGAAGTGACGTGGACGGTCTATGCCTTCATCGTCGTGACGCTGGGCGGCGTCGGCAGCCTGGGGGGCGCCATGCTGGGCGGCCTCCTGCTCGGGCTGGTCTCGACCCTGACCCAGACCTATCTCGGTGCGGTCTATACCAACATGGTGATGTTCCTGATCCTGCTGTTCACGCTGCTGGTGCGCCCGAACGGCATCCTGGGCAGCGCGTTCAAGGCCAGCCGCTGACATGGCGCGACGGATCACGATCCTGCTGCTGGCCGTGCTGCTGATCGCCGCGCTGACGACGCTCCCCTTCTTCCTCAAGGCTTTTCACATCCGGGTCGGGCTGTCGATCTTCCTGTCGGCAGGCTTCGCTGTTTGCTGGTGGCTGCTGGCTGGCTTCACGGCCTACTACAGCTTCGGCCACACCGCCTTCGTTGGTATCGGCGCCTTCGCTGCGGCGCTGGCCCTGCGCGCCGTGCCCGAAGCAGCTCCCGCGTTGCAGCTTGCATGGAGCCTCGGCGCCGGCCTGGTGGTCGCCGGCGGGATCGCGGCGATCATCGCCTGGCCGATCCTGCGGCTGCGCGGCCACTACTTCACCATCGCCATGCTGGCTGTCGCCCTGGTGCTGGGCGAAGCCGTCGCAGCCTTTCCCGTTTTCGGCGGGTCGACCGGCCTCGCCTTGCCCAACCTGGCGCCGATGGGTGTGCGCGTCGAAGCCTTCTTCTACTGGATCGCGCTGGCGCTGCTGGCCATCGTGATGGCCGTCGCCTGGGTGATCTCGCGCAGCCGGCTGGGCTATGGCTTGGCCGCGATCCGCGAGGACGAGGATGCCGCGCAGATGCTGGGCGTGCCGACCACGCGCTTCAAGGTCGTGGCCTTTGTGCTGTCGGGTGGGCTGATCGGATTGATCGGCGCCGTCTATGCCTTGAACCTCGGCTACATCACCAGCGATTCGGTGTTCCGCGGCTCGCTCAGCCTGGAGATGATCGTCAACAGCCTGGTCGGCGGCATGGGTTCGATCCTCGGGCCGGTGATCGGCGCCGCCGTCATGACCGGCGTCACCAAGCTGGTCCTGGCCGACCTGCTCGAATACCACCTCGCCATCACCGGCGTGCTGATCGTCGCCGTGGTGCTCGTCGCACCCGACGGCCTTGTCGGGCTGTGGCGCCGCCGGCGTGCGCAGAGTGCCGGGCGATGACCACGCCCCTGCTGGACGTCATGGGACTGAGCCGGCGGTTCGGCGAGCTGGCCGCGGTCGACGATGTCTCTTTCACCGCCGAAGCCGGCCGCATCGTCAGCCTGATCGGCCCGAACGGCGCGGGCAAGTCGACGATCTTCAACCTGCTGACCGGCTACCTGCCGCTCAGCCGGGGCAGCGTCAGCTTCCGCGGCCGGCGCATCGACGGCATGAATACCTGCCGCATCGCCGAGCTCGGCATCGCCCGTGCATTCCAGATCGCACGGCCCTTCCGCGGCCTGAGCGTGCGCGACAACGTCAAGGTCGGCGCCCTGTTCGGCAACCGCGACAATCGCGGGCTCGGTGTCGTCGACGAGGCGCTGGCGCTGGCGGGCCTTACCGAGCTGGCCGACAGGCCGGCCGCCGAGCTGACGATCGGCCAGCTGCGCAAGCTCGAGCTCGGGCGCGCCTTCGCCGCGCGGCCTCACCTGCTGCTGGCCGACGAGCCGCTGGCCGGCCTGGTGCCGGCGGAGTCGGAGGAGATCCTGGCCAGCCTGAAGGCGCTGGCTGCCCGCGGCGCCGGCGTCCTGCTGGTCGAGCACGACATGCCGGCGGTCATGAAGGTGTCCGACCGCGTCGTCGTCCTGGAGGCCGGCCGGCTGATCGCCGCCGGGCGGCCCGAGGAGGTCAACCGCGACCCCCGGGTGATCGAGGCCTATCTCGGCCAGGAGGCGCCATGACGACGACCGACCTGCTGAGCGTCCAGGGGCTGGCCGCCGGCTATGGCGGCGCGCTGGCCGTGCGCGGTCTCGATTTCGCCGTGGCGCCGGGCACCATCGCCGTGCTGGTCGGCGCCAATGGCGCCGGCAAGACCACGACGGTCCAGGTCATCGCCGGCGCGATCCGGCCGAGCGGCGGCACGATCCGCTTCGACGGCGAGACGGTGACCGGCCTCGACTGTCCCGCCATGGTCGACCGTGGCATCACGCTGGTGCCCGAAGGGCGGCTGATCTTCGCGCGCATGACGGTCGAGGAAAACCTGTTGATGGGCGCGCTGAACCGGCGCGCCGCAGCCAACCTGGCCCGCAACCTCGACCGCGTCTTCGCGCTGTTCCCGCGTCTGGCCCAGCGGCGTGGTCAGCTCGGCGGCAGCATGTCGGGCGGCGAGCAGCAGATGCTGGCCATCGCCCGCGGCCTGATGGCCGAACCGCGGCTCATGATCCTGGACGAGCCCTCGCTCGGCCTGGCGCCCAAGGTGGTGGCCGAGACGTTCGGGCTGATCCGGCAATTGAACGCCGAGGGGATCACTATCCTGCTTGTCGAGCAGAACGTGCGCCAGAGCCTGCAGCTGGCCGACCGTGCCTTCGTCATCGAGAAAGGGCGCGTCGTGCTGTCGGGCGCCGGCCCGACATTGCTGGACGATCCATTCGTCAAGACGGCGTTCCTGGGACTGTGAACGCGAGGGAGGACAAGATGCCTGAGCATGGCGATATGGCCATCGATACGATCCCGATCGTCGATATCGGAGGCTTCCGTGATGGATCGGCCAAGGACCGTGTGGCCCGCCAGGTGCAGGAGGCGGCCGAGACCGTCGGCTTCCTCTATATTGCCGGGCATGGCGTCGACCAGACGGTGATCGAAGGCGCCTTCGAAGCTTCGCGCGCCTTCTTCGCGCTGCCCGAGGCCGACAAGCTGACGGTCAAGATCAACAACGCCCATCGCGGCTTCATGCCGATCAACAACTCGACATACACCGCCGACCTCAAGCCGAACTTCAACGAGACATTCCTGACCGGCCTCGACCTCGGGCCCGACGATCCGGACGTGAAGGCGGGCGTGCCGCTGCACGGGCCCAACCAGTGGCCCGCCGCCATGCCGGCGCTGCGCCCGGCCATCGATACCTATTTCAATGCCCTGAGGGATGTCGGCGATACCGTGCTGCGGATCTTCGGCCGCGCGCTCGACCTCGACGAGGATTATTTCCTGCCCTATTTCAAGAAGCCGATGCCGTTCGTGCGCCTGCTGCACTATCCGCCACAGCCGCCGACACGGGCCGAGAACGAATTCGGCATCGCCCCGCACACCGACTATGGCTTCGTCACCATCCTGGCCCAGGACGAGGTCGGCGGCTTGCAGGTGCGCCGCCGCGATGGCGGCTGGATCGACGCGCCCTACGTCCCCGGCACTTTCGTCGTCAACATCGCCGACATGCTGAAGCGATGGACCAACGACCGCTGGCTGTCGACGCCGCATCGCGTGATCAACACCACCGGCCGCGAACGTTATTCGATCCCGTTCTTCTTCGACCCGACCTACCACACGCTGGTCGAATGCATACCGGGCTGCAACCGCAACGGCGAAGCGCCGAAATATCCACCCATCACGTGGGGCGACTACCTGAAGCAGCGCTTCGACTCGACCTACGATTATCGCAAGGCAAAACGCCAGGACGGCGCATAACGCGACGTGAGAAACGCGCTCGTCCCTGCCGGGCACTTCGGCATCCGATCGTCTTGGCCTTCATGACGCCACCCGCACGCTACCTTTCATGGGGCTGCGGGTGGTCGCTTCCTGCCGGCGCGCTGCATCACAAGGGATGCGGAGCGCCTCCTGGGCTCGAATTGAAACTGATCCGTCAATAAACCGGCTAGTCCGAAGTTACCCCTGAGGGAATTGAGCAAGTTGTTGTGATCGCAGGGATTTGTTGACTGCGAAGTGTTTCGTGCTGCCTACAGCGAGGGTGTCAGGTCGAGCAGATCGAAGGCGCGTTGCTG
>NZ_VDUZ01000070.1 GCF_008039615.1 Vineibacter terrae
AAAAAATCGGTCTGACGATCAACTTGGCGGAAATTACTCATCACAACCACGCTGGCTCGAGCCAATATCAACCCTCGATAATGAATCTCATTCCAGCTCTCGGCTCAAGTCCGACAGGCTGCTAGTAGCGCGTGCCCGGCGTCGTGGCCGCGCCGACGCCGGCGCCGATCGCGCCGCCGATCAAGGCACCGCCCACCACCGAGAGGCCGCCGGTGGCCGCACCGATGGCCGCGCCCGTGCCGGCGCCAATCGCGCCGCCCGTCACTGCCCGCTGGCCCCATGTGTCGCCGCACGCCGAGATCAGCAGCGCTATCGGCACCAGCAGCGCCCCAATCTTCGCGGGCATCATCATGTTCGACACGGGATCCTCCTTCTCATGACGGCGGGACTGCGTCCCACCGGCTCCCATCGGCAACGCTCGCCGAGCACAATGGCATCAATGTGGCGCGACATTCCACACGATTTCAATCGCTTGATACCCCTGCGGCAGGACGAACAACATCACGCGGTGCCAACGACAACGCCGCCGCCGGACATGGGTTCCCATGCAGCTCTCGCGCATGTGCAGATTCGGCGTTCGGACGGCGGGCCGCCCTCGCCGCCCGAAACGCCGGCGGCCGCGCATGGAAGCGCGGCCGCGATCTACCCCACTCTACGCTACTACGCTTGTCATCACTTCCTGTCGGAGGACGTCACGCTGGCATCCGGAGTCGTGATGGCGCCGATCGCGGCACCGGCAGCAACACCGATCAGCGCGCCGCCCCAGATCGGCAAACCGCCGATCAGGGCGCCAGCCGCGGCACCGCTCGCCAGTCCGATCGCGCCACCCGAGGCAGCGCGCTCGCCCCAGGTGTCACCGCAACCGGCAAGCGCCAGCGCAGCCGGCACCACCAGGGCCAGCACCCTCTTCGCCATCGCTTCGGTCTCCAAAAAAATAAAGAGGCGGCAAGATACGCGCCGCCGAATAACTGAGGGGGACGCGGGCCTGAAACTGGGGAAGGGCCCACCATATGCTTCGTTCTAAACGTCTCCGGGGGGTTGAGGGGGTAACCGGAGCCGTTCGTTTATGACTCGAAGATAGACCGGGAAAATCTTGGACTCAATACCTTTTTTTGATTCTTTTATTGCTCGCTCAATTCCCGCCCTATTCCGTGCCCCAGGTTTGCGGATCGCCGCGCGCCAAGCTGCCGATCACGGCAAGCGCCTCGCCCAGCACTATCGGCGCCGGCGACGCCAGCGCGAGGCGACAGGCATTTGGCGCATGACCGGCGCGCACGGCAAAGGCCGACGCCGGCGTGATGGCTATACCACGGCGTGCTGCGGCACTCACGAACATGTCGGCGCGCCACGTCTCCGGAAGAACCAGCCAGCAATGATACGAACGCGGATCACAGCGCACGGCGAGGCCGGCGAGCTTGTCGCGTGCGATCGCCTGACGTGCAGCAGCATCGTGACGCTTGGCATCGATGATGGTCTGCACCGTGCCGTCGGTCATCCAACGCACGCTGGCTTCGAGCGCAAAGCCTGACACCAGCCACGCGCCCGTGCGCAGCGATGCCGCCACGCGCTCGGACAACGCCGCCGGCACAACAACAAAGCCTGCGGTGAGACCGGGCGACAATCGCTTCGACAGGCTGTCGATCAGCACCGAACGCTCGGGAGCAAAAGCGGCAAGCGGTGGCGGCCCATCGATGAGGAAGGCGTAGACTGCGTCTTCGACGACAATGAGATCGTGACGGCGACAGACCGTTGCCAACGCCTTGCGGCGATGAACCGGCATCGTCGTGCCAAGCGGATTGTGCAGCGTGGGCTGAAGGTACACTGCCGCCATAGGCGCGGTGCGCTGCGCCGCCATGACCGCGTCGGGCAGCACTCCGTCGTCGTCCATGCCGAGCGCCACGAGCTCGATGCCGAGTCGAGCCGCAACAGACTTCACGAGAGGATATGTCAACGCTTCGATGCCCAGCCTCTCCCCTGGCATCACCAGCGCAGCGAGGACCGCAGCGATCGCCTGCTTGCCGTTGCCGGCGAACAGGATGTCGGCTGCGCTCGGCGACCAGCCGCCGCGAGCGAGAAAGGCAGCGGCAGCCTGCCGCGCAGCAGACGTCCCGCTTGCACCGACGGGCTGCAGACTTGCGCCGAGGTCGCCAGCGCGACGGATAAGGCCGTTCAAGCTGCGCGCGAGCAACGCCGGCTGCCCGGCCACAGTCGGGAAGTTGAGTTCCAGATCGACGGCTATCCCCGCTGGCTCGACGAGCGCCATCCGCGGCGGCGTCTGAACCGCACGCACGAAGGTTCCGCGCCCCACCTCGCCCGCGACCAGACCACGTCGGCGCAGTTCCGTGTAGACCCGCGCCGCGGTCGAGCTGGCGATGCCCCGCTGATAGGCAAATGCCCGCTGCGGCGGCAGCCGCTCACCGGGCCGCAGGCGGCCGCTGGCGATGTCGGCGGCCATGCCGTCGGCAATGGCTTGGTATGTATCGCCCATCATATTGCTCCGAGTGCAATGTATTTATTGCACCGATCCCACATGGGAAGCAATGTCCCGACATCCGGAAACGGACGAAGGCAAGGCGATGAGCGCGGTCAAGCTGAACGACATCACCATCAGCTACGATGACATCGGCCATGGCGAGGACGTGCTGGTTCTGCTTCACGGCCATCCCTTCGACCGCTCCATGTGGCGGCCGCAGTGTGATGCGTTGGGCGGGAAGCGCTGGCGCCTGATCGTCCCGGATCTGCGTGGCTACGGCGAATCGACCGTCACCCCGAGCACGACGACGCTGGACATGCTTGCCCACGACGTGGCGGCACTGCTCGACCATCTCGGCATCGACGCGGCGGTGATCGGCGGCCTGTCGATGGGCGGTCAGATCGTGATGGCTTTCTGCCATCTCTACCCGCAGCGGGTCCGCGGCGTGGTGCTGGCCGCAACCTTTCCCCAGGCGGAGACGGATGATGGCAAGCAGGTCCGCAATACGATGGCGGACCGCCTGCTGCGCGACGGCATGGAAGGCTATGCCGCCGAAGTATTGCCCAGGATGGTGGCGCCGCGCACGCTTGCGGCCCGCCCCGATATCGCTGCCCACGTCTTGGGCATGATGCGCGGCGCGCACCCGATCGGCGCCGCAGCAGCATTGCGGGGCCGTGCGGAACGCCCTTGCTATGACGCCGTGCTAAGCGCCCTGCCTGTTCCTGCGCTGATCGTGGTGGGCGATGAGGACGCCTTCACGACCCGTGCCGACGCCGAGCGAATGCACACCCTCATCACGGGATCGACTCTCGTATGGATGCCGGGTGTCGGGCACATGCCGAATCTCGAGCACGCTGACGCCTTCAACGCCGCGCTCGAGTCGTTCCTGTTGACATTCGGTAGCGCCCCGACCTGATACCGGGCGCCAACGTCCCTTCCAGGACAGCTGCCGCGCCGCCTCGACCGGCGACGGAACGGTCATGGCCTGCTCATGATTCCATGGCACGCTGACAAAGATGTCATCGAATCGCGGGCAGAATGGACGCATTGTCAGGCGTTCGAAGAGGATCGCCATGACCGCCACCGCCTCCTCGCCCCGCCCCGCATTGCCGGCCTTCGCCGCGCCCTATGCCGAAGACGACGCGGCGATCGCCCGCCGGCTCTTCGCGGACGAGCGTCTGTCGCCGGATCGCGAGCAGCGGATCGATGCCCGGGCCCGCGAGCTGATTGCGGCCATCCGGTCGCACAGCGCCGGCCTTGGCGGCGTCGAGGAGATGCTGCGGGAGTATTCGCTCTCGACACGCGAGGGCCTGGCGCTGATGGTGCTGGCCGAATCGCTGCTTCGAGTCCCTGACGCCGCGACGGCCGACCGGCTGATCGAGGACAAGCTGGAGCAAGGCGACTTCACCCACCACGCCGCGAAGTCCGAGGCCTTCCTGGTCCATGCCTCCGCCTGGGCGCTGGGTGTCTCGGCGCGCATCATCCAGGCCGGCGAGACGCCCGAGGGCATCCTCGCGCAGCTGGCGCGTCGCATCGGCATGCCGACCGTGCGCACGGCGATCCGCCAGGCCATGCGGGTCATGGGCAACCATTTCGTCCTCGGCCAGACCATCGAGGAGGCGCTGCGGCGCGCGACCTCCGGCGCCGGCCGCGTCTTTCGCTATTCATTCGACATGCTGGGCGAAGGCGCGCGCACGCAGGCCGACGCCAACCGGTATTTCGCCGCCTACGCCGCCGCCATCGCGGCGATCGGCGCCGCCGCCGGCAACCAGAAGCTGCCGAACCGGCCCGGCATCTCGGTGAAGCTGTCGGCCCTGCACCCGCGCTACGAGGCCATCAGCCGTGCGCGCGTGATGCGCGAGCTGGTGCCCCGCGTGATCGAGCTCGCGCGCCAGGCCAAGGCGCACGACCTCAACTTCACCGTCGATGCCGAAGAAGCCGACCGGCTGGAGCTGTCGCTCGACGTGATCGCGGCCACGGCCGCCGACCCGGCCCTGTCGGGCTGGGATGGATTCGGCCTCGCCATCCAGGCCTATCAGAAGCGGGCGCAGCAGGTGGTCGACTGGGTGGCCGATCTCGCCGCGGCACTTGATCGCCGCCTGATGGTGCGCCTGGTCAAGGGCGCGTACTGGGATACCGAGATCAAGCGCGCGCAGGAACGCGGCCTGGCCGACTATCCGGTCTTCACCCGCAAGGCGATGACCGACCTGAACTACATCGCCTGCGCCGAACGGCTGCTGCAGGCGCGGCCGCGGCTCTATCCGCAGTTCGCCACGCACAACGCGCTGACCGTGGCGGCGATCATCGAGCGCGCCGGCGGCAGCGACGGATACGAGTTCCAGCGCCTGCACGGCATGGGCGAGGCGCTGTACGAGCATCTGATCGAGACGCTGCCGGGCATTGCCTGCCGTACCTACGCGCCGGTCGGCGGCCACCGCGACCTGCTGGCCTACCTGGTCCGCCGGCTGCTGGAAAACGGTGCCAACTCGTCCTTCGTCTCGGTTGCCGCCGATGCATCCGTGCCGGTCGAACGGCTGCTGGTGCGGCCGGCCACGCTGGTCGGCACGCCCGATGCGGCTCGCCATCCCAGGCTCGTCCTGCCGCGCGATCTCTACGGTGCCGACCGCGCCAATGCGCGCGGCGTCGAGTTCGGCGATCGCGCCGCCCTGGACGCGCTGCTGGCCGAGGTGCGCCAGGGCGGGTCCGCGCGGTTCACCGCGGCGCCCGTGATCGACGGCCGGCCGCAGGCCGGCGCGGAACGCAGCGTGGTCAGCCCCATCGACAGCGCGACTACTGTTGGCGAGGTTATCGAGGCAACTCCCGAGCTGGCCGCTTCAGCCATGCGCGCAGCACTTGCCGGCTTCGCGGCATGGCGCAGCACGCCGGCGGCCTCTCGCGCGGCCGCCCTGCGCCGTGCCGCCGACCTGTTGGAGGAACGCCGCGGGCGGTTCCTGCATCTGCTCCAGGCAGAGGGCGGCAAGACGCTCGACGATGCCATGGCGGAGGTCCGCGAGGCGGTCGATTTCTGCCGCTACTACGCCGCCGAGGGCAGCCGCCTGTTCGGGACCGGCGCCACCATGCCCGGCCCGACCGGCGAGACCAATATGCTGCGCCTGCGCGGGCGCGGCGTCTTCGTCGCGATCTCGCCGTGGAACTTCCCGCTGGCGATCTTCCTGGGCCAGGTCAGCGCCGCGTTGATGGCAGGCAACGTGGTTGTCGCGAAGCCGGCCGAGCAGACGCCGCTGATCGCCGCCCAGGCCGTCGGCCTGCTCCACGAGGCCGGCGTGCCGGTCTCGGCGCTGCATATCCTGCCCGGCGACGGCCGCATCGGCGCGGCGCTGGTGGCGCATCCCGCGGTCGGCGGCGTGGTCTTCACCGGCTCGACCGAGGTCGCTCGCCAGATCAACCGCGCGCTGGCCGCCAAGGACGGCCCGATCGTGCCCCTGATCGCCGAGACCGGCGGCATCAACGCCATGATCGTCGACGCCACCGCCCTGCCCGAGCAGGTGATCGACGACGTCATCACGTCGGCGTTCCGCTCGGCCGGCCAGCGCTGCTCGGCCCTGCGACTGCTCTGCGTGCAGGAAGACGTCGCCGACCGCATGATCGAGATGATCGCCGGCGCCGCCCGCGACCTCAGCCTGGGCGATCCGCGCACGATTTCCACGCATATCGGACCGGTCATCGACTGGGAGGCCAAGAGCCGCCTGGACCGGCATATCGCCCGCATGAAACGCGAGGCGGTGACGCGCTACGCCGGCGAGATCCCGCCCTCGCTGCTTGAGCGGGAAGCCTCCCTCTACGTCGCGCCGCACATCTTCGAGCTGCCCGGCTCCGAGTCCCTCGCCGAGGAGGTGTTCGGCCCGATCCTCCATGTGGCGCGCTTCCGCGCCGACGGTCTCGATCAGGTGCTGTCGGCGATCGAGGGCACGGGCTATGGCCTGACGCTGGGCGTCCATTCACGCATCGACGCCACGGTCGAGCGCATCGAAAGCCGCCTCCCCGTGGGCAACGTCTACGTCAACCGCAACATGATCGGCGCGGTGGTGGGTGTGCAGCCCTTCGGCGGCAGCGGCCTTTCCGGCACCGGCCCCAAGGCCGGTGGTCCCCACTACCTGCAGCGCTTCGCCACCGAGCAGACCGTCACGATCAACACCGCCGCGGCTGGCGGCAACGCCAGCCTGATCGCGATGGAGGATTGACCGCCGACGGACCGTGGCGAACGGCATTCAGACATCCCGTGCTCGCTGTCCGAGCAGGATCGTCCTGGCCGCCGCTGTCATGGTGGAGCTTCCCTGGCGCAGCTCGTTGCCCATACGGAAGCCTTTGTTCACGGCCGGGCGTGCGGCGATGGCCTCGAACCACCGCTGCAGATGCGGGAATGACGCGAGCTGCTGGTCGTGGTGCCGCCAGAGCCTGACCCAGGCCCAGCAGGCGATGTCCGCGATCGAATAGTCACACGCCAGGAACTCATGATCCCTGAGCCGGGCATTCATGACGCCGTAGAGCCGGTTGATCTCGTTGGTGAACCGCTCGATCGCATAGGGGACGATCTCGGACGCATATTCGCGGAAATGATGGACCTGTCCTGCGGTCGGCCCGAGTGAGGCGATCTGCCATGCCAGCCATTGGTTGACCGTATGCCGCTCACGTGCCCGTCGCGGCAGGAACTGCCCGTTCCTCTCGGCGAGGTAGGCCAGGATGGCAGCCGATTCGAAGAGCGCATACGGTACCCCACCATCGACCGGCGCGTGATCGACAATGGCCGGAATCTTGTTGCTGGGGCTGATGGCCAGGAAGTCCGGCTGGAACTGATCGCCCCTGCGGATATCGACAGGCACGAGATTGTAGGCCTCCGTCAACTCCTCGAGCAGGATCGTGACCTTCCAGCCGTTGGGTGTGGGCCAGTAATAGAGGTCAATGGCTGCCGGTCCGTGCCGCTGCGGTGGCGCCGCCTGCGATCGGGTCATAGCCCGAACGCCTCGCCGCAGCCGGTCTCCCTGAGAATGCAGGCTGTCTGCTCGCGGGCTGTTCCCGATAGCGCATCAAACTCCTGCCGCAGCCATCGCAGGCACTTGGCCTGGTAGCGGAACGGCGCCTGCTCATAGGGAAGGCCCAGCGCCGTCATCGAGACTGTTTCCTTGTTGCCTTCGACAGCGGCTTCGTTGGCGAGCAGGAACGGCAGGTATGTCTCGCCCGCCAGTCGAAGCAGGTCAGCCGTGGCCGGACACAGGTCGGCCGGCGAGTCTATCCACTCGCCCTCGATGCCCGAAGCTTCGTCGAGCGTCTGGATCCAGTCCAATGTGGCCGGCGACCGATCTCGCATGATGGCGCCCGGCGTCGGATCGTTGCGGCAGGTGAACAGCGCACCGAACATGCCGAAATCGCCGAGCGATGGACGCGATCCGAGCAGGAACGAGGACGTGGCGCGCAGGCGGGTCATGGCATCCAGCACCCGGCGATAGACCTCCGCGATCAAGGGCGCGTTCAGGGGCGTGCATCCGACCAGCGGCATGCGCGAGATCTGGCGATCCCTGAACACCTTTGCCGCTGCCTCGATCTGCTGTTGCGGAACACCGCCCCCGAGCAGCTCGCTCATCACCAGACGGTTCGTGAAGTTGCGATCGACATCATTTGACCAGCGATAGTGGAACGCGACCTTCAGAAGCCACTCATCGCCCATGTCCTCCAGCAGGTGGGACAGAAACGCCAGGCCCGGATTGTCCGGGACGATCGAACGCGGCCGATGGAGGCGCTCCAGCGCATAGGCGATGACCGTGGAGTCGACGCGATACGACTCATCCTCCGGAAACCACACCACGGGGATGATCCGAGGCACAACGTGGGCCAGCTCCGGGCGCACCAGATTGAGACCTGGCACCCAGTCGAAGCTCGCAGGAAGCCAGTCGAACGCAAGACGCCGGTAGCGAAAAATTGCCCGCAGCTTCGCGGCATAGGGTGAACCCAGCACGCCGTACACGCGATATCGGCCGTTCATGAAACGCCTCTCCTCCCGGTGCCCACGTACCGGCGGCACCTCATCCAATTGTACGGATTGACGATGAGGCCGCTTGCGCCCGCCGGCCAATCGATGCCGCGATCTGGACGACCGCCCTGCAGGCGGTCATGCGCCGGCTATTCCGGCAATTCGCCCTCGGCGAAGTATTGGCCAGGCGTTTGTCCGACGGAACGCCGGAACGCTTCGATGAAGGCGCTGGGGCTGCTGTAGCCGACCTCGAGGGCAGCCGTCGTGACCGACTGCCTGCAACCGAGCAGCACCATGGCGGACATCAGCCGCAGCTGGCGCCGCCAGTGCGCAAAGGACAGGCCTGTCTCCTTGATGAAGCGGCGGGTCAACGTGCGGCTGCTGGCGCAGGCGATGTCGGCCCAGTCGTCCAGGGTTCGCGGATCGGACGGGTTCTCCTTCAATGCGATACAGATGCGCTGCAGCCTGACATCCTTCGGCATCGGCAGCATCACCGGCGTGGCCGGACATACCTCCATCTCGTCGAAGATCAGGTCGGCGATCCGCTGCCGGTGTCCGTCGGACTTGTAGACCGACGGCGACTCGACGACGCGCAGGATCAGCTCGCGCAGCAGCGGCGTGACGCGCACCAGGCAGCAGCAATCGGGAAGCGGCAGATTGATGCCGGGCTGCACCAGGATGTTGCGCAACGAGATCCCGGTCACTGGCGTGAACTTGTGCTCGACATGACGCGGGACCCACAGGGCCCGCTGCGGTGGCACAACCCAGGAGGCGCCGCCGCTCTCGATGACCATGACGCCTTCGTTGGCGAACATGAGCTGCCCGCGCATATGCCGATGCGGCTCGACCACGGCGCCTGCGGGCACATCCATCGCCAGCCCGACGATGGGCTGCCGCGCCATGTTGGCTTCGATCTGCTCGATCTCCTTGGCGGAAAGGACGGTTCTTTCCATCATGACGCCCTCCCAGGCACCATGGGCGCGGCATCGGGCGTCAATGGTGAGATCCGCGAGCGTAGTGTGCGCAGCCGGCCTGATCGAGCGCTATCTGCGTCCGCCGGACGCCGTGCCCCTTATCCGCCGTGCGCTTCTCCGAAGGTCTGCCACGATTCGCCGTCAAACCGCATCAGGTAGAGCTGCTTCAGCGGCGCGTGGCTGTCGGGGCTGGTGTTCAAGGTGATGCCGGGCAGCAGCATGGGCAGCGCTACACCACGCAGGCTTTCCGCCTGCTTGCGCAGGTTGTCGGTCGTCAGATCGTCGCCGCTGCGCTTGAGGACCTCCATCAGCGTCTGCGCCGACAAATAGCCATAGACGCTGAAGATGTCCGCCTTGTCGCCGTTGGGATAGAACTTGTCCATCCATGACAGCCACTCCCTGTAGCCATCGTCGTCACGCCATCTGGGGTCGGTCGGATCCTTCTGGAACTGGGTCGAGATGATGCCCTTGGCGCCCACGAGACCAGCCGGGCGCAACACCGCGCCCACCGAGCTCGAGTAGTTGCTGAGAAACTGCAATGGGCGCCAGCCGAGATCATGGGCCTTGCGGATCGCCTGCGCAGCGAATTTCCCGCTCGCGGTATTGAAGAAGACATCCGCGCCGGACGCCTTCAGGTCGATCACCTGCGAGTCGACGGTCGCATCGGTGGTCGCGTAGCTGACCTCGCGGACAATCATATGCTGGGCCGCCGGACCCAGGCCCTCCCTCAGCCCTTTGAGGTTGTCCTTACCGACATCGTCGTCCTGGTAGAGGATGCCGATCCGGGCGTTGGGCCTCTCCTTCAGCAGGAAGCGCACATACGCCTTCATTTCCGCGTTGTAGTTGGGCTGCCAGCCGAATGTCCACGGATAGGCGCGCGGATCGTCCCACTGCGTCGCGCCGCCGGTCGGAAAGAGATGCGGGATCTTCTTGGCATTCAGGTATTTCCGGATGACCGCATTGGTCGGTGTCCCGAACGTGCTGAAGATGGCGAGGACCTTGTCCTGCTCGACCAGCCGACGAGTCTGCTCCACGGTCTTCGGCGGGCTGTAGCCGTCGTCGAGCGAGATCAGCTCGATCTTGCGCCCGTTGATGCCGCCTTCGGCGTTCACCTTGGCGAAATAGGCGAGCTCCGCCTTGCCGATCACGCTGTATGACGACGCTGGCCCGCTATAGGGCATCGTCTGACCGATCCTGATCGCGGTATCGCTCGCGCCCGGGCTATAGCGCTTTTGCGCCACGGCCGGGAGGCTGATGGCCAGCAACGCAAGCAGCAGCGCAGGCCGCAACGGCGGTCGAAAGCCCATCATGGAACGCCTCCCGCGTGGCACATGGCGCACCTCTGGTCGCGCACGACAGCCACGGTTGATTGGTCCGGATCATAGATCGAGGCGCCGCCCCACCGCTCTTGCTCACAAGCCAACCCATATCGGGAAACGGACAAGGGCTCTGAAGCTGCCCAGCCTTGGGCGGATGTCCTGCCCCAGATACCGATTGGCGGGCAGCCGGGAGAGGCAACGCAGCCCGCCTCTCTATCATCGGCACAACGACCACAACGCCGGTGCCGTCATGACGAACGCGACTGTTCACCTCCCGACCACATACGCCGACATGATGGTCACGGCGCTCGACCGCTTCCCCGACCGCATCGCCCTCGTCGAGGGACCGCAATCCATCACCTATCGCGAGCTCAAGGCGCAGGTCAGCCGGATATCACAGGCCTTGAAGGACGAGGGGCTTCGCCGTGGCGACGGGCTTGCCCAATTGTCGAACAACAGCATCGCCGCGGTCGCAACCCAGCTCGCGGCATATCTGCTCGGCCTGCGATACACCCCGCTTCATCCGCTGGGATCGCCCGACGACCACGCCTACATCCTGCAGGACGCCGATATCGCCGCCTTCGTGTTCGACCCGGCCGCCTTCGAGCACCATGCCGAGAGGCTGCTCAACCAAGACTTCCGCCCGAAGCATGTCCTGGCTCACGGCCCAAGCACCGGGGCCTTGGATCTCGCCGCCGCAGCCCGACGACAGCAGCCTGCGGATCTTGTCCCGCTGGCCGAGCCGCAGGACGTGGTCGCCCTGCTCTATACCGGCGGCACGAGCGGTCGGTCGAAGGGAGTCACCCTGTCGAACCGCGCCATGGTCATGAACGTCTTCCTGACCCTGACCGAATGGGAGTGGCCGACGGCGATACGGTTTCTCTGCAGCACGCCGATCACGCATGCGAGCGGATGCATGCTGGTGCCGATCTTCCTGCGGGGCGGGACCGTCGTGCTGCAGGCCGGCTTCAACGCCGGTGATTTCCTGGCTTCGATCGAGCAGCACCGGATCACTGCGACATTTCTTGTGCCGACGATGATCTACGCGCTGCTGGCGCAGCAGAAGCTACGGGCACGCGACGTGTCGAGCCTGGAAACGGTGATCTACGGTGGCGCCCCCATCTCGCCGGCGCGGCTGGCGGAAGCCGTCGAGAGGTTCGGCCCCGTCTTCCAGCAGATCTACTCCCAGTCGGAGGCCCCAAACTGCGCCACGGTGTTGCGCAGGCACGAGCACGACCTTGCCCAGCCCCACCGCCTCGCCTCCTGCGGCCGGCCAATCGCCGGCATCGCGGTTGCCATCCTCGATGAGCAAGGCACGCCGGTTTCTCGGGGGCAAGTCGGCGAGATCTGCTTTCGCGGCCCGTCCCTCATGGAGGGATACTGGCGCAAGCCGCAAGAGACCGCCGAGGCTTTCGGCAGCGGCTGGCTGCACACCGGTGATCTGGCCTACCAGGATGACGCGGGCTACATCTACATCGTCGACCGCCGCAAGGACATGATCGTGACCGGCGGCTTCAACGTCTATCCCAGGGAAGTCGAGGACGTTCTGACGGCGCACCCCGCGGTCGCGCTCGCGGCCGTGATCGGCGTGCCGGACGGCAAGTGGGGCGAAGCGGTCAAGGCGGTCGTCGTCAGGCGCCAGGGCGCGCGCGTCAGCGATGCCGAACTCATCGCCTTCGTCAAAGAAAAGAAGGGGTCGGTGTCGGCGCCGAAGTCGGTCGACTTCATCGAGCAGCTGCCGACGACCTCCCTGGGCAAGCCCGACAAGAAGGCGATCCGCGCCAGGTATTGGAGCGACCAGCAGCGGCAGGTCCACTGATGCCTGCCGCGAGCCGGCACGCTCGCCGCGGCCGAGCCCACCGCAGCTGCGGTGGGGGCCGCAACGAGCCGGTCGGTCTTGGCCCGGGATCAGCCGAACAGCCGCTGCGCCGTCTTGGCGATGAGCTCGCCCTGGTGCCGCGCGCCGGCCAGCTCGTTTTCGCTCGGCTGGCGCGAGCCGTCGCCCCCGGCGATGGTGGTGGCGCCGTAGGGGCTGCCGCCGGTGACCTCGTCCAGCCTCATCTGGCCCTGGAAGCTGTAGGGCAGGCCGACCACCACCATGCCGAAATGCAGCAGGTTGGTGATCAGGGAGAACAGCGTCGTCTCCTGGCCGCCATGCTGAGTGGCGCTCGAGGTGAAGGCGCCGCCCACCTTGCCGTTGAGCGCGCCGCGCGCCCACAGGCCGCCGGCCTGGTCAAGGAAGCTTGCCATCTGGGAGGAGACGCGGCCGAAGCGGGTCCCGGTGCCGATGATGATCGCGTCGTAATTGGCGAGATCCTCGACCTTCGCGACCGGGGCGGCCTGATCGAGCTTGAAATGCGCGGCCTTGGCGACCTCCAGCGGCGCCGTTTCCGGCACGCGCTTGATGTCCACCGTCGCGCCGGCCTGGCGGGCGCCGTCGGCAACGGCCTGCGCCATCGTCTCGATGTGGCCGTAGCTGGAGTAATAAAGAACAAGAACCTTGGGCACGGTGCCTCTCCTGGTTTGCTGCACCCCAATCTGGGGGGCATGCCAGGAATAAAAAGCCGAATAATTTTGATGAGAACGTTCAAGATTTTCGGCATGTTGACCTTATGCAAGGTCCCGGCACACCGACTCTCGACCAGATCCAGGTCTTCCTCGCCGTGGTGGAGGCCGGCAGCTTCGCCGGTGCTGCCCGGCGGCTGGGGCGCGCCACGTCGGTGGTGAGCTACGCCATCGGCAATCTCGAGGCCCAGCTCGGGCTGGCGCTGTTCGACCGGCGAACCACCAGGAAGCCGCAGCTCACCGAAGCCGGCAGGGCGATCCTGGCCGATGCACGCACGGTGTCGCTGGGACTGGATGGCCTGCGGGCCAAGGCGCGCGGCCTGCTGTCGGGGCTGGAGGCGGAAGTGGCGTTGGCCGTCGATGTCATGCTGCCCACCGAGCGGCTGGTCGCGGCGCTGGAGGCGTTCCAGGCCGAATTCCCCACCGTGTCGCTGCGCCTGCAGGTCGAGGCCCTGGGCGCGGTGACGCAGCTTGTGCTCGACGGCACCGCGAGCGTCGGCGTGAGCGGGCCGCTGCCGCACAGGCTCGACGAGCTGTCGCGGCGCCGCATCGGCAGCGTCGAGCTGATTCCGGTCGCCGCGCCGCGGCACCGACTCGCCCATGCCGAGGGCCACCTGATCAGCGTGCTGGCACGCAACGAGCTGCAGCTCGTGCTCACGGACCGCTCGGCCCTGACGGCCGGCCAGGACATGGCCGTGCTCAGCGTGCGCACATGGCGGCTGGCGGATCTCGGCGCCAAGCACGCCCTGATCCTGGCCGGGCTGGGCTGGGGCAACATGCCCGAGCCGATGGTGCGCGCCGACATCGCCGCCGGCCGTCTGGTGCAGCTCACCCTGTGCGAGTGGGGCAGCAACACCTATCCCCTCGAGGCCGTCCACCGCATCGATCGGCCGCCCGGCCCGGCGGCCCGCTGGCTCATCGAGCGGCTGGCGGATTGACCAGCATTTTCTCGTAGTCCGCCGGCTTGAAGCCCACCAGCAGCTTGCCGGCGACGTCGAGCACCGGCCGCTTGATCATCGACGGCTGGTCGAGCATCAGCGCGATGGCCTTCCTGTCGTTTAGTCCGTCCTTGTCGGCGTCCGGCAGCTTGCGGAAGGTCGTGCCGGCGCGGTTGAGCAATGTTTCCCAGCCGACGTCGCGCGCCCAGGCCTCGAGCCGGCTGCGGTCGATGCCATCCGTCTTGTAGTCATGGAACACGTAGGGGATGCGGCGGCCGTCGAGCCAGGCGCGCGCCTTCTTCATCGTGTCGCAGTTCTTGATGCCGTAGATCGTCACGCCTCTTGCCGTCGCCATGAAAAGCACTCCTCACGTGTTGCGCGCGTCGGACAACGCGGCGCCGAGCATCCAGGCGCGGAACGCGGCCACTTTCGGGCGCTCGCGATGGGCGTCGGGATAGACGAGATAGTAGGCGAACGTCTCCAGCAGCGTGATGTCCGCGAGCTTCACGAGACGCCCGTCGGCGATGTCGCGTGCCACCAGCGCCGCCGGCAGCAATCCGGCGCCCTGCCCCGCCAGCACCGCCTGAAGCAGCAGGCCCGAATCGTCGAACGAGGGTCCGCGCGGCGCGCCGATGTCATCGATCCCTTGCGCCTGGAACCACAGATGCCAGCCCTTGCGCTCGCCGTCATGGATCTGCGGCCAGCGCGTCAGCGCCGCCGGGGCCGTCGGCAGCCCCAGCCTTGCCACCAGCGAGGGCGCCGCGACGGGCACGATCTCGACCGCCACGACGCGATCGCTGCGCAGGCCGGGGTAGCGGCCAAGGCCGTGGCGGACGGCCACGTCGACGCCATCACGCGAGAAATCGACCAGCGCATTTGCTGGTCACCACCTGAAGGTCGATGTCGGGGTGCGCTTCATGGAATTGCTCCAGGCGGGGCACCAGCCACGCCGTCGCGAAGAACGGCGTGACGCTCACGGTCAGGGTGCCGCCGTTGGCCGGCACCGCGATGCGCCGGGACGCGTCGGCGATCTGTCGGAACGCGTTGCGGATCGGCGGCAGATAGCCCTGCCCGGCATCGGTCAGGAAGATGCCGCGGTTCACGCGCTCGAACAGCTTCACCCCCAGATGCAGCTCGAGCGCCTTCACGAGCTGGCTGACGGCGCCCGGCGTCACGCACAGCTCCTGGGCGGCGTTCTTGACGGAGAGATGCCGCGCCGTGGCCTCGAAGGCGCGCAGCGCGTTCAGCGGCGGCAACCGGTCAGCCATTTAGATTTCCTAAATCGAAGAGCGCAGAACATCTGGTTTGTCGGTACCTGAAGCGCTGCCCATGTTCGCGCGAGATTAGCTGGTCTCTGCCACACGAGGAACAGCCCTTGCCCTATCCCGGTCCGTTCCGCGGCTGGCGCGTGGTCGCCGGCGCGTTCGCCGTCACCTTCGTGGGCTTCGGCAGCGCCTATACGTTCAGCGCCTTCGTCGAGGCCCTGCAGCACGACTTCGCCGCCTCGCGCGGCTCCGTCGCGCTGGTCTTCTCGCTCGCCGGCTTCCTCTACTTCGGCCTCGGGATCGTGAGCGGGCCGCTGGCCGACCGCTGGGGCTCGCGGCGCCTCGCCGTGATCGGGATGCTCCTGACGGGCGCCGGGCTGGCCGCCGCCAGCGCCGCGCAGAGCCTGGCGCAAGTCTACCTGGCATACGGACTGGGCGTCGGCCTGGGCGTCGGCTGCGCCTACGTCCCGGCCGTGGGTGCCGTGCAGCGATGGTTCGCGCGCCGCCGCGGGCTGGCGTCGGGCCTCGCCGTCAGCGGCATCGGCGTCGGGACGCTCGCGATGCCGCCGCTCGCGTCGGCCCTCATCAACGCCTTGGGATGGCGCGACGCCTATCTCGCGCTCGGCGTGCTGGCCGCCGTGGCCGGAGCCGGCATGGCCCTGCTGATCGAGAACGATCCGCGCGCGCAGGGCCTGGGCCCGGACGGCGATCCCCTCGACCTGCAGGCACCATCGGCCACCCCGCCCGGCGCGACGGTGCGCCAAGCGGTGCGGACCCGGGCATTCGCCGGCCTCTATGCCGCCTGCCTGATCGGCTCGTTCGGGGCCTTCATCCCGTTCGTCCACCTCGTGCCCTATGCGCTGGATCACGGCGTCGCCCCCGCGTCGGCCGTCCTGCTGCTGGGCGCCATCGGCGTCGGCAGCACGGCCGGGCGCTTCTTCCTGGGTGGCATGGCCGACCGGATGGGACGCGACGGCGCGCTGCTGGCGATGTTCCTGGGCATGGCGCTGGCGCTCGCCATCTGGGCGGTCGCGGCCGGGCCGTGGTCGCTGGCCGCCTTCGCGCTGCTGTACGGCGTGTTCTACGGCGGCTGGGTCGCGGTGCTGCCGGCAGTGGTCATGGACCGCTTCGGCGGACGCCATGTCAGCGGCATCATCGGCGTCCTCTACACCAGCGTCGCCTTCGGCACCCTGATCGGCCCCAGCGCCGCGGGCTTCGCCTTCGACCTCAGCCACAGCTACACGCTGCCGATCCTGGCCAGCATCATCGCCAACCTCGCCGCCGCCGCCATCCTCGCCGCCCCGGTATCGCGTGGCGGCGTCGAGGGGCTAAGATCGGCCGCACGCCAAGGGGAGCCGTCATGAACGCAGATGCATCGCCCGCCCGGGACCAGGCCGCCGTCGATCCGGTCGAGCTGACGGTGAGCGACGTGCAGGCCGGCTTCGCCAGCGGCGCCTTCACGTCCGAAGCCCTGACGCAGGCCTGCCTCGAGCGCATCGCGCGCCACAACCCGCGCTACGTCGCCCTCATCACGATGAACGAGGACGCCCTGCGCGACGCGCGCGCGGTCGACCGGCGGCGCGCCGCGGGCGAGGCGCTGGGGCCGCTGGCCGGCGTGCCGGTCGTTGTCAAGGACACGATGGACATGGCCGGCCTGCCCAGCACCGGCGGATGGCGGCTGCTGAGCGCGCGCGCCGGCGGCATCGACCTGATCCCGGCCACCGACTCGCCCGTGGTGGCGCGCCTGCGCGCGGCGGGCGCCGTGATCCTGGGCAAGACCAATGTCCCCATCCTCAGCGCCACCGGCAGCCACGCCAGCAACAGCTGGGCCGGCGTGACGCTCAACGCCGTCGTCCCCGACCGCCTGCCCGGCGGCAGCAGCGCCGGCACCGCCACGGCCGTGGCCGGCAGCCTCGCCGTCCTGGGCCTGGCGGAAGAAACCGGCGGCTCGATCCAGAACCCGGCCGCGGCGCAGGACCTGGTCGGCATCAAGCCCAGCTTCGCCCTGGTGCCCAACACGGGCGTGATGCCGCTGGCCGGCAGCACGCGCGACGTCGTCGGGCCGATCGCACGCTGCGTGCGCGATGCGGCGCTGACGCTCGACGTGCTGGCCGGCTTCACCCCGGAGGATCCCAAGACGGTGGCCGGCATCGGCTGCCGGCCCCGCGGCGGCTACACCAGCGGGCTCGACGCCACGGCGCTGCGCGGCAAGCGGCTGGGCCTCTACGGTCCGGGCTGGCGCGACCAGCCTCTGTCGCCCGACGCGGCGGCCCTCTACCGGCGCGCCATCGGCGAGCTGCAGGCGCGCGGCGCGACCGTGGTCGCCGACCCCTTCGCGGGCTCGGGCTTCGCCGCCATCGCGCGGCCGGTGGCCGGCACCGACTACGATCCGCGCGGCATGGAGTGCATCCCCTACGACATGGATCGCTACCTCAAGCGCATGGGCTCCGAGGCAGCGCTGGGCTCCTTCGAGGCGTTCGTGGCCGCGGTCGCGGCCGAGGACCCGTTCGCGCCGCAGGGCGTGCTGGCGCTCATGCCCACGCTCCCGGCATTCAACGCCGGCTTCGCCGATCCCCTGGCGCTGCCCGATCTTTCCGGCTTCATCGCCGCACGTGAGGCCTATCTCGCGGTCTTCGCCGAGGTGATGGCACGGCACCGGCTCGATGCGCTGGTGTTCCCGCAGATGCGCAGCGAGCTGCCGCCGCTCACCGGCTTCGACGTCGTGCAGGAGACCGCGGTGTGCGAGATCAACATCGCCGGCCTGCCCGGCGTGACGGTGCCGGCCGGCTACTACGCGTCCGGCGCGCCCTTCAGCCTGATCTTCATCGGCCCGATGTGGAGCGAGGCCACCCTGCTGGCGCTGGCCTTCGACTACGAAGGCGCGACGCGCCACCGCCGGCCGCCGACGCTCGACATGTGAGAGCGACGCGCCTCACGGCGCCTTGGGCCGGCTGGGCTTGCCGCGCAGCAGGTCGAAGGCCGCCACCTCGCCGATGATGCCCTTGGGCATCAGCAGGATCGAGAGGAAGAGGACGAGGCCGACCAGCACCATGCGCAGCTGGCCGAAGTCACGGCCCAGCTCGGGCAGGATGATGAGGATGATGGCGCCGAGCACGGCGCCCGGCAGGCTGCCCAGGCCGCCGACCACGACCATGGTGAGGATCAGGATCGACTCGGGCAGCCGGAACATGTCGGGGCTGATGAAGTTGGTGCTGTGCGCCAGCAGCGCGCCGGCGACGCCGGCCAGCGCCGTGCTGATGGCGAAGATCACCAGCTTCATCATGCCGACGTTCAGCCCCATGGCGCCGGCCGCCTGGTCGTCCTCGCGCAGCGCCCGCAGCGCGTTGCCGTACACGCTATGGCTGAGCCGGTGCACGACCCAGACGCACAGCAGGGTGACGACCGCCACCACGTAGTAGGACTGCAGCGGACTGCCGAGGTCGAAGCCCAGCACCCTGAAGCCGGGGATATCGCGCACGCCCATAGGGCCGCGCGTCAGATCGTACCAGTTGGTGATCACCAGGATGACGATCTCGCCGACGCTGAGCGTGGCCACGGCGAAGAAGATCCGCACCAGGCGGATGGTGGGGATCGCGACGAGGAAGCCGATGACGCCGGCCACCACGGCGCTGGCGACCAGGTTGACCGGCAGGTCGGTGCCGAAGCGCGTCGACAGCAGGGCCGCGGTGTACGCCCCGACGCCGTAGAAGGCGGCATGGCCCAGCGACAGCAGCCCGGCGACGCCGGACACCAGGTTGAGGCTGACCGACAGGATGACGAAGATCATCGTCAGCTGCGCCAGCCGGAACGGATAGCCCAGGCCGACCGCCGCCAGCACCGCCGGGATCACGCCCAGCACGACGGCGAGCAGCACGACGACACCATACGGACGCGCCATGGCGTTGAGCCGGTCCATCAGACGCGCTCCGCCTTGCGACCGAAGATACCGGCCGGGAAGAAGATCAGGGTCACCAGCAGGAAGACATAGGCGATCAGGTCGACCCAGCGCGTCGGCATGATCTCGGGCGCCAGGCTCTCGCTGAGCCCGATCAGCAGCGCGCACAGCACCGCCCCGGGGATGTTGTTGAGGCCGCCCATCAGCATGGCGATGAAGGCCTTCAGCGTCGGAGCGAAGCCCATGTAGGGGAAGATCGTGCCGTAGTAGAGGCCCACCATCAGGCCGGCCAGCGCCCCGAACGACGAGCCGATCATGAACGTCCAGACGATGACGCGGTCGGTGTTGATGCCGACATACAGCGCGCCGATCAGGTCGTCCGACAGCGCCCGGATCGAGAGGCCGATCTTGGTGCGGTAGAGCAGGAACTGCAGCAGCAGGAGCATGGCCGCGGCCATGCCGAAGATGTAGAAGTCGCCGGTGGTCAGGATGACCGGCCCGACCGCGATCGGGGTGTTCAGCATGGCGCCCGAGGGGATCGGCTGCATGTCGCCGCCGAAGCGCAGCTCGGCGAGCTCGCGCACGAGGATGCCGACGGCCAGCGACGACATCAGGGTCGCCTCGCGCAGCGCGCGGGATTTCAGCGATGCCTCGTCGCGCGCCCGCCGCAGCGGCCGGAACGCGATGCGCTCCAGGCCGAAGCCGAGAAAGGCGCCGACGGCGGCGACGAGGAACACCACCGCCATGAACGGCGGCGCGAAGGCCTGGATGATGACGAGGCCGGCGAAGGCGCCCAGCATGTAGACTTCGGAATGCGCGAAGTTCACCGCGTTGAGCACGCCGAAGATCAGGGTGAAGCCGATGGCGATCAGCGCGTAGCACAGGCCAAGGCTGAGCCCGTTGGCGATGCCCTGGAGAAGCACGGCGTCCATGATCATCCTGTCCCGGTTGCTTTGCGTTCAGAGTAGGCTGTCCCTCCCCCGGAGGGGCAGGGCATTCGCATATGCCCCTACCGTCATCCCGAGCGTAGCGAGGGATCTCCCGCGAATTGCGCACCGTGCGCCCTGCCGCAGGAGATCCCTCGCTGGCGCTCGGGATGACATGCCCGGAGGGGGAAGGATTAAGTCGGTGTCGCGGCTACTTCTTCGAGGGCAGGAAGACCACCTTGCCGTCCTTGACCTGGACCTTGGTGATCTCGTCGCGCGTGACCTCGCGGGTCGCGGGGTCGATCGACATCGGCCCGTTGGCGCCGGAGTAGCGGCCGGTGGCCGCCAGCGCGTCGCGCACCGCGGCGCGGGTCGGCGACGGGCCGGCCTTGCCGATGGCGTTCATCACCAGCGACGCGGCGTCGTAGCCATAGGCCGACCAGACGTCGGGGATCTTGTCGTACTTCGACTGGAATTCCTTCACGAAGGCCTGCACCTCCGGCGTCTGGCGCGTCGGGTTGAAGATGCTCATGGAGTACATGCCCTCGAAGGCATCGTCGGCCAGCTTCAGCGAGCGCTGCGTCAGGCCGACACCCGAATCGACGACGGCGATGCCGGTCATGCCCAGCTGCTTGCGCTGCTTCATGAAGTTGGCCGCCTCCTCCTCGAGCATCGCGATGTAGATCGCGTCCGGCGGCGAGCGGCGCAGCTTGTTGAGGATGCCGCGGAAATCTGTCGTGCCCTCGTTGTAGATCTCGTGGGTGGTGAGCTCGCCGCCGATCTTCTTCAGGTGCGCAATGAAGGTGTTGCCGACGCTGACGCCCCAGTCCGTCTGCACCTGGATGACGGCGACCTTCTTCTTGCCGAGGTCCTTGACGGCGAAGTCCGCCATCGGCTCGACGTAGACCGGCACCGTCTCGCTGGCCCGGAACATCCACTTGTTCATCTTCGTCAGCTCGGGATGCGAGGCCGACGGCGTGATCTGGATCAGGCCGGCCTTGGCGTAGGTCTCGGCGGCGGCCATGGTGGTGGTCGAGCTGAAGTCGCTGATCACCGCCAGCACGGCGGCGTTGTCGGCCAGCTTCTGGCCGATGCTCACGGTCTCCTTGGCATCGCCCTTGCTGTCGTTGCAGGCGAGCTCGAAGCGGGCGCCGGCAATGGTCTTGCGCTCGTTGTAGTGCTCGATCGCCATGTCGATGCCGCGCTTGATCGGCTCGCCGAAGCCGACCAGCCGGCCCGACAGCGGCAGCGAGCAGCCGATGGTGTAGGTCTTGTCCTGAGCCGCGGCGCCGCCGGCCCAGGACGCCGCCAGGACCAGCCCGACGGCCGCGAGTGTGTTCTTCCCAAGAAGCATCGCTATCCTCCTAAGCGCGCGCATCGTCGTCTGGTGCACGATGTCGCTGAGACTGGCCCCCCAGATAGGCCGCGACGATCCGCTCGTCGGCTTTCAAGGCCTCGGGCGCGCCCTCGAACGAGACGCGGCCGCCCTCCATCACATAGGCGTAGTCGGCGATGCGCAGCGCGGCGCTGGCGTTCTGCTCGACCAGCAGGATGGCGGTGCCGCTGCCCCTGATGTCCTGCAGCAGGCCGAAGATCGTGCGCACCACCATCGGCGCCAGCCCCAGCGACGGCTCGTCGAGCATCAGCAGCTTGGGCCGCGCCATCAGGGCGCGGCCGATGCACAGCATCTGCTGCTCGCCACCCGACAGCGAGCCGCCCTTCTGCCTCAGCCGCTCGCGCAGGATCGGGAACAGGCCGCAGACGCGGTCGATGCTCTCGCGCAGCTCGCCGGGCGGACGCGAGATCGCGCCGATGCGCAGGTTCTCCTCCACCGTCATGGAGCCGAAGATGTGGCGGCCCTCCGGCGCCTGCGAGACCCCGGCGCGCACGATCTCGTGCGACGGCAGGTTGGTGATGTCCACGCCATCGACCCGCACCGTGCCCTGGGCGCCGCGGTAGACGCCGCCGATGGTGCGCATCAGCGTGGTCTTGCCGACGCCGTTGGCGCCCAGGATGCAGACGATGCCGTCGGCCGCCACCGTCACGTTGACGCCCTTGAGGATCTCCTGGCCGCCGATCGGCAGATGCAGGTCGCGGACCTCAAGCGCCGTCATCGCTGGCTCCCAGATAGGCCTGGCGGACGGTGGCGTCCTCCTGCACCTCGGCAGGCGAGCCGTCGGCGATCTTGCGCCCGGCCGCCAGCACGACGACGCGGCGGCAGACGCCCATCACCAGCGCCATGTCGTGCTCGACCAGCAGGATGGTGGCGCCGCCGGCGTTGAGGCTGCGGATCAGCCCGGCCAGCTCCGCCGTCTCGGAGTCGTTGAGGCCGGCGGCCGGCTCGTCGAGGATCAGCAGCTCCGGCGCGGTGGCAAGCGCGCGTGCGATCTCGAGATACCGCCGGCGGCCATAGGACAGGTTGGCCGCCAGCTCGCCGGCGCGGTCGGCCAGCCCGACGGTGTCCAGCGCCTCCCAGGTCTTGCGGATGATCGCCTGAGCGCGCGACTGCCCGACGCCCGGCACCAGCGCGCGCCAGGCGGGAAAGCCGATATGGCCCAGCGCGCCCACCGACACGTTGTCGAACACGGTCATGTTGGGAAAGACGCGCAGGTTCTGGAACGTGCGGCCGATGCCCAGGCGCGCGATGCGGTGCGTGCTGAGCCGCACGATCGGCTTGCCCTTCCAGAAGACCTGGCCTTCCGACGGCGGCGTGAAGCCGCTGATGACGTTGAACAACGTCGTCTTGCCGGCCCCGTTGGGGCCGATCACGCCCGTGATCTCGCCGGCCTGCACCGTCATGTTGACGTTGGCGATGGCGGTCACGCCGCCATAGCGGCGCGCGACGTCGCGCACATCGAGCAGTGGCGCGGCACCGGTCATCGGCGATCGCCCGTTGCCTCTATGGTCATTGCGTGGTCCCCAACGGCGCTTGTCTGTTTTCCTGGTCGCGCAGCGCGCGACGCATGATCTTTCCGACCGGGCTTGTGGGCAGGCTGTCGACGAACGTGACGCTGCGCGGCTTCTTGTAGCTGGCCAGATGGTTGCGGCAAAGGTCGATCAGGTCATCAGCCGAGACGTCCGAGTTCTTGCGACGGACGACATAGGCCTTGATCGTTTCGCCCCATTCCGCATCAGGCGAGCCGACCACCGCACATTGCTCGACCGCGGGGTGGAGGTACAGGACGTCTTCTACCTCCTTGGGATAGACATTGAAAGCGCCGGTGATGATCAGGTCCTTCTTGCGGTCGGCGAGGTAGAGGAAGCCGTCCTTGTCGCGCCGCGCCATGTCGCCGCTGCGGATCCAGCCATCGATCAGTGTCTCGGCGGTCTCCTTCGGCAACCGCCAGTAGCCGGCCATGTTGTTGACCGAGCGGATCGCGATCTCGCCGACCTCGCCCGGCCCGACCTCGGCGCCGTCGTCGTCGAGCAGCCTGATCTCCATGGTCACGACCTCGCGGCCGCAGGAGCCCAGCCGCGGGCCGCATTCGGTCTCCCTGACGACATGCTCCAGCGGCCGCATGATGGTGGTGATCACGGGCGCCTCGGAGAGCGTGTAGACCTGCAGGAAGATGTTGCCGTAGCGCGCGATCGCCTGCTCCAGCAGCGGCACCGGCATGGGCGCCGACGAGTACATGAACATGCGCAACTGCGAGACGTCGGCGCTGCCGTCATCCTCGCGCAGAAGTCGGTGGATCATCGTCGGCACCATGTAGACACGGGTGACGCGATGATGCGCGAGATCGTGCAGGACCGCTTTCGGGTCGAAGCGTTCGCGAAGGATCTGGGTTGCGCCGGCAGCATAGTAGGCCGGCCACGCATAGTTCATGCCATGCGAGAGGTGCCCCAGGTGCAGGGCGATGTCGTCGTGGTCCAGCGCCAGCTCGCGCAGCTGGTCCAGCGCGATCGCCAGCAGGCTGCGCTCGGTATGCACCACGCCCTTGGGGCGGCCGGTGGTGCCGCCGGTGTAGCGGATCACGGCCGGGTCGTCGGCGCCGTAGCGCGCCGGCGGCGGCCCCTGCTCGCCCGCGGCCACGATCGCCTCGTAGCGTTCGGCGCCCGCGACATCGGCGCCGACCACGATGACCGAGCGCAGCGACGGGATGTCCGCCATGCGCGGCGCGATCGACCGCGCATAGGCCTCATCGCAGATCAGCGCGGTCGGCTCGCAGTCCTTCAGCGCGTACATCACCTCGTTGACATGGAAGCGGATGTTGAGCGGCACCTTGACCATGCCGCCGCGCAGGACGGCCAGCTCGACGACGATGAAGGGAATGCTGTTGGGCAGGATGAGCGCGACGCGATCGCCATGCCGGCAGCCGACCTCGACCAGCCGCCGCAGCAGCCGTCCGGCCGACACCTCGAGCCCGGCGAACGTCGCCTGGCCGGTGTCGTCGATCAGCGCGGTGTGATCCGGCCAGCGCGTGCGCGCGAAGTCGAACAGGCGATAGAGCGACACACCGTCGGGGGTCGTGAGGTCAGGCATGGGATCAAACAGTGTGATGGCAGGGCAATCGCATATGGTGTAACGCCGCGCTGCCGCCCTTTCCGTCATCCCGAGCGCGTGTGATTTTAATCTTCCCCCGGAGGGGGAAGGTGGCGCGAAGCGCCGGAAGGGGGATGTTGCAACAGATTCGATGTAGCTGATGGACACTGAATTCGTTCGAACATCCCCCATCCGCCCCTTTCGGGGCACCTTCCCCCTCCGGGGGAAGGATTAAATCACAAGCTCCGAGCGCAGCGAGGGATGACGGAAAGGGGGTCATGCCGTCAGTCCCGGGCGAGCAGCGTGACGCAGGTGGCGCCAGCCTCCAGGCCGGTGCCGCCCTGGCTGTGCGCCAGGGCGATGCGCGCGCCCTCGACCTGGCGGCCGGTGGCGGCGCCGCGCAGCTGCCAGGTGAGCTCGACGAACTGCGCCACGCCGGTCGCGCCCAGCGGATGGCTCTTGGCGAGCAGGCCGCCGGAAAGGTTCACCGGCGTGCGACCGCCGAGCGTGGTCTCCTCGTCCATCACCAGCCGGGTCGCCTCGCCCTTGGCGCAGAGGCCGAGCCCCTCGTAGTGCAGGAACTCGCCGACCGTGAAGGCGTCATGCAGCTCGATCACGTCGACATCCTCGGGGCCCAGGCCGGCGCCGTCATAGGCGATGCGCGCCGCCGCCCGGGTGGCGCCGAAGCTCGTCAGGTCGCGCGGCTCCTTGTCGGCCATGATCGAGGCCAGGCCCGATGACAGGATCCGAACGCCGGCAGCGCCGCGGCGGCGCACCCAGTCGTCGGAGGCCAGCACCACCGCCGCCGCACCCGAGCCGTTGCGGCAGCATTGCAGCAAGGTCAGCGGCTCGGCGATCGGGCGTGATTGCATCACCTCCTCGAGGCTCACCGTGTCGCGGAAGCGCGCGTTGGGATTGCGCGCCGCGTGCGCCCGGCTCTTCACCGCGATGCGGGCAAAGGCTTCGGGGCTGGTGCCGAACTCGTGCATGTGGCGGTTGCCGGCCAGCGCGTATTGCGCCGGCGCCGTGCTGCCGAGCGCCAGCTCGACATCGGCCGAGACGAAGCTGATGAGGCCGCGCCCCATCTTCTCGGCGCCGATCGCCAGGGCGACGTCGCACTGCCCTGTCCCGATCGCAAGCCAGGCGTCGCGCACCGCGGTGGAGCCGCCGGCGCAGGCGTTCTCGACGTTGATGACCATGATTTCGGGAAACGCCAGCTCGCGCAGCACGCGCTGGCCGAACACCTCGCCCTGGTAGAGATGCGCGGTGTAGGCCGCCTGGATGTCCGTGCGCTCCAGGCCGCCGTCGCGCATGGCGGCAATTACCGCCTCGCGCGCCAGCGACTCGACGGAACGGTCATCATGCTTGTCGAAGCTGGTGAGCCCGACGCCGACAATACGCACCGGCCGCAGGTTCATGGCGCATCTCCTTCCGGCTGCGGCCCCGACGACGTGGCCCCGGCCGCGACGTAGAGCGGACCGCTGAGCATCCTGCCGTCCTTGCCCTTGCGGATCGGCGCGACCTGCAGGACGACGTCGCCGCCGATCGCCGGTCGCGCCGCGCCCAGGCCGATATGCGCGAAGGCGCGCAGGCCCTCGGGCAGGTCGACATAGCCGGCGAGGAACGGCGCATCGAAGCCCTCGGGGACCTGATGCACCAGGGTGGCGCTGTAGAGACGGCCGGTACGGCCGATCGGCACCGCTTCCATGCCGCCGCTCGACCAGCACCGGGCGCAGACGTCGCGCAGGCCCAGGCTCACGGCGCCACACGAGGCGCAGCGCCCACCGACGAGATAGGCTCCGGCCGCGTCGGCGCCCATCAGCCCCGGCCAGATCTGATCGACGAGATCGATGGCTGGCGCGCTCATGCCCGGGCCTTCTCGACAAAGTTGTCGAGGCCGGCTTGCGCCGCCCCCGATTCCATCACCAGCGCCGCCATGGCGCGCTCGATCCGCAGTCCGGTCTCGAGCGAGCCGTTGAGCCCGGCGGCCACCGCTTCGAGCGTGTAGCGCACGGCGATGGGCGAACGCTGGGCGATGCGCCTGGCCAGCGCGATCGCGTTGGCCAGCATGTCGGCCTTGGGCCAGACCTGGCTCACCAGGCCGAGCCGCAAGGCACCCGCCGCATCGAGGGAATCGCCGGTCAGCAGCAGCTCGTAGGCGGCGCTGAGCGGGATCAGGCGCGGCAGCCGCTGCGTGCCGCCGGCGCCCGGCAGATGGTCGTGGCGGATCTCGGTCTGGCCGAACTGGGCGCCATCGCCGCACACCCGGATATGGCAGGCCATCGCCAGCTCCGTGCCGCCGCCATAGGCGTAGCCGTTGACGGCCGCGATGACCGGCTTGGTCAGCCGCTCGATGCGGCCCAGCACGTCCTGCCAGATGCGCATGTCCAGGTCGCAGGCGATCAGCGACGGCGACTGGCGCATCTCGGCCATGTCGCCGCCGGCCGAGAACGCGATGTCGCCGGCGCCCGTGATGATCACGACCCGCACGGCGGCATCGGCCTCGGCGGCGTCGACGGCCACGCCCAGGGCGCGCATCGTCGCGGTGTCGATGGCGTTGCGCACCCGCGGGCGGTTGATGGTGATGATGCGGACTGAATCATCCATCCGCGTCGTGATGGTGTCCGTGGCGCTCATGCAGCCTCCTTGCGGCGAATTCCAGAGAGGACGAGCTGGATGATGCCGGCCTCGACATTGGGCAGCCCGTGGCGGCGCAGCGCGACGCGGCGGATCGCCCAGGCCTCGCACAGGCTTTCGATCAGGTGCGCCGCCATCGCCGGGTCGATCGGCACGAACTCGCCGGCCTTCACGCCGTCGTCGATGATGGTGCTGAACCGGGCCAGGAACCTGTTCCACTCGGCGTGCACGCGGTTGCGCACCGGCGGCTGCAGCACCGCCGTCTC
Source organism: Vineibacter terrae (assembly GCF_008039615.1). Taxonomy (GTDB): domain Bacteria; phylum Pseudomonadota; class Alphaproteobacteria; order Reyranellales; family Reyranellaceae; genus Vineibacter; species Vineibacter terrae. The sequence continues at coordinate 27,728 of NZ_VDUZ01000070.1, forward strand.
GCGCGTGATCAGCCGCAGCGCCGAGCGATGCTGCTCGCTGCTGCGCACCAGCGCCGCGATCGCGGCCTGCAGCCGCGCGCCGGCAGTCTCCTCCCCTTCGGTCGCCGCATCGAGCACGACGTTCAAGGACTGGAAGCACTCGACGCAGATCAGGAACAGGAGCTCGTCCTTGCTGCGCACGTACTGGTACATGGTCGGCACGTGCATGCCGGCAGCGGCGGCGATCTCCTTCATCGTGGCGCTGGCGAAGCCGCGCGCGCCCATGACCTTGGCGCCGGCCTTGAGGATCGCGGCACGCCGCTCCTCGGCGATCGCGGTGCGCGGCTCGGCGCCTGTCTCGGCCGGCCCGGCCGCGTCCGCGACCGGCTCGCCCGACGCGCCCTGGGCCACCAGCTGCGTCAGGGTGACGATGGCGATCCGGTTGCCGTCGGCGTCGGCAAGGATGGTCTGCCAGATCATGGTGGTGCTGCCGATATGCAGGGGCACGCACTCGCCCCGCACGATTCCCGGCCCGCAGCCGCGCAGGAAGCTGGTCCGGGACTCGATCGTCGTTGCCGTGCAGCCCGCCGGCAGGCTGGCGGCGGCGCCCTGCGCGCCGAGCGCGCCGGCGAAGCTCATCAGGGCGCCCTCATGGGCCACCCCGGCCGCGTTCAGGTGCGGCGCGGCGATCTCCATCTCGCCGGTGACCCGGTCGCGCGCCACCGAGGTGACGACAAATCCGGGCAGGCCATGCAGGCCCGATGAGGGAGGCAGCGGTTCGCCAAGCATGGCCGTCACATTACTGAATGTTCAGTAATAGTCAACGGAAGACATCCCCCGCCAGAGGGCGGCGGCGTCTGAGGCACAATTGTCGACAATCGGAAGATCGTTGCTCGCCAAAAATACCAGAAAAGATATTTGGCAGTTCTATCAAACACTTGCGGCGAATGCGGCGTTGTTTGGAAACTGCCAGGAATGGGCCGGCTATTGCCGGAGACATTGAACTGCGCATCGATCGATGCCCTCGTGTGGCTGGGCGTGGGAAGGTGCTGCGGAAGGTGGCTTGCTCCGTGTCGTGGAGCTGGCGGGGCCGAGTCTCTCGGCGGCGAGTCCTGGGAGAACGTCCCCGGTGGCGGGGACGCGGGCGCCCTCATCCTTGTATATTATTCTCTACAAAAGATCAATATACTTGACGATCAATCCCCAGGCGATCGCATATGCAGCCGTTCTCCCTCGCCCCGCGGCAGCGGGGAGAGGGAGGGGCCCATCGCGCAGCGATGGGAGGGTGAGGGGCACGAGCGATCAGTCCTATTTTTTGCCGCATGGCTTGGTCGTTCCGCCCCCTCACCTTCCCATGCCTTCGGCATGGGCCCCTTCCTCTCCCCGCTCGCGGGGAGAGGAGACAACAGCAGAACGGGACCGAGCAGGCGGGACATGGGAAGCATCAAGACAGCGGACGGGCGCAATCTGGCATGGTCCGAATGGGGAGACCCGCAGGCGCGCCCGGTGATCTTCTGCCCTGGCGCCGGGATGGCGGGATCGCTTCCCTTCGGACAGGGCGTGGCAGCGCGGCTCAGGCTGCGGGTCATCTCGGTCGACCGTCCCGGCTTGGGCGGCTCCGACCCGGACTTGGACAAGAGCTTCGACAGCTGGTCGCGGGACATCCGCGCGCTGCTTGCGCATCTGGATGCACCGCCCGCGCCTGCAATCGGCTTTTCCCAAGGCGCCCCGTTCGCGCTCGCGCTTGGCGCGGCCGGTGTCGCGGATTGCGTCTCGCTCGTCTCCGGCCAGGATGAACTGTCGCACCCTGCGATACATGGCCTGCTGCCCGAACCTGTCGCCGTGATGGTGCGCCGCGCGGCAACGGATCCCCTCGGCCTGGAGGCCGAGATCGCCGCCACAGCCACGGCCGACTGGCTTTGGCATATGATCGAGTCGATGAGCGGCGAACAAGATCGCAGCTTCTATGCTAGCGATGCCTTCGCGCCGGCCTACCGCGCCGCCCTGGCCGCAGGCTTCCGCCGGGGCGCGGCCGGATACGCACGCGACACCGTCCTTGCGATGGCTCCCTGGCCGTTCCAGATCGAGCGCCTCACCTGCCCGGTGCACATCTGGTACGGCCTCGAGGACACCAGCCCGGTTCATTCGCCCGATTTCGGGTCGGCGCTTTCGAGGCGCATCGGCGCGGCAAGGCTCACCCGGTTCGAGAATGAGGGAAGCGCGATCCTGTGGACCAGGGCGGACGATATCCTGAATGCGCTGGCCACGGCTTGAGCACGAAAATCCGTGTTGGTTGTCGTGCGGACTTCAATCAGGATGCCCCACCCGTTCTCCACGGAGGGAGCACCCATGACCGTCACCATCACGCCGCTCACGCCCGTGTTCGCCGGCGAAGTGGGCGCGATCGACCTGCGCCGGGTGCATGATCGCGAATCGCTGGAGGCGATCCGCTCCGGCATGGACAAATACGCCGTGCTGGTGTTCCGCGATCAGAATTTCACCGACCAGGAGCAGCTCGACTTCGCTCAACGTTTCGACGGCACGCTGCACGCCCGTACGTCCTCCTCGGCCATCGGCAGCAACCGGTTCGGCAACGAGGCGCTGGCCGACGTCTCCAACGTCGACCATGAAGGCAAGATCCGGGCCGCGAACAACCGAATGCGCGCCTCCTCGCTCGCCAACCGCCTGTGGCACACCGATGCCTCGTTCGTCGATCCGCCGGGCCGCTACTCGATGCTGTCGGCGCGGGTGGTGCCGCCGGTGCGGGCCGATACGGAGTTCGCCGACATGCGCGCCGCCTACGATGCGCTCGACGCGGAAACCCGCGCCGCGATCGAAGGGCTGCGCGTCTATCATTCCATCGTCTATTCGCGCCACGTCCTCGGCTTCGACTTCAACGAGGACGAGCGGGAGAAGCTGAAGGGCGCCGTCCATCCGCTGGTGCGCACGATCCCGGGCTCCGGCCGCCGCGCGCTCTATCTCGCCTCGCACGCCGCCCATATCGTCGACTGGCAGGTGCCGGAGGGCCGGCTGCTGCTGCGCGACCTGATCGACCACGCCACGCAGCCGCAATTCATCTATCGCCACATCTGGCGGCCGCATGATTTCGTGATCTGGGACAATCGCTGCACCATGCATCGCGCCCGGCCGTTCGACGACAAGACCCACCGCCGCGAGCTGCGCCGCACCACGACGCTCGACCTGCCGCTGCCGGCTTCAGCCTAGAGCGGGTCACGTTGTGATGGTCATCCTGCGGTGGCCAGATCAGACTGTCATCCCGAGCGCAGCGAGGGATCTCCCGAGGATGGAGACTCCATTTCCAGGAGATCCCTCGCTGCGCTCGGGATGACAGCGTGACCCAACCACCAGCAGTGGCCGCCGGTGATCAATCGATGCGGAACGTCAATCAAACCAGAGGCCTCCGTTGAAGCTCGGCATCGTCTCCGACCTGCACTGCAACATCGATGGCCTCGACCGGGCCCTGCAGACCATGGGCCCATCGATGCGCTGCTGTGTCTGGGCGACAGCATCTCGGAGTATAAATTCTCGAACGCCGTGATCGGCCGCCTGCGCGCGCTCGACGCGTTCACCATCCTGGGCAATCACGAGGAGGTCTTCCTCGGCGCGGCCGGCGGGCGGGCGCGTTCCCGGCCGGAGATCGACCGCCCATCCCTCGATTGGCTCGCCGGGCAGCCGCATCGGCGCGAGCTGCGGATCGGCGGCAAGCGCATCCTGATGGTGCACTCGACGCCGTGGGAGCCGCGCGGCAGCTATGTGCGGCCCACCAGCGCCGAGCTGCAGCGCTTTGGCGAGGCCGACGCCGACATCGTGCTCTACGGCCATACGCACCAGCAGGTGGTCCGTCGCGTCGGCCGGGTCCTGGTGGTCAACCCCGGCTCGGCCGGTGATGGCCGCGACCCGCGCAACGGCCGGCAGTTGAGCTGCGCCGTGCTGGACACGGTGACGGAGGAGGTCATCCTGCGCGATTTCCCGGCGCTGCCTATCGGTCAATAGCCCGAGCGTCGATAAAGCCTCAGTTGAAATTTTGCCGCTGCCGGCGGCCGAAGGTCGGCGCTACGGTTTCTTCTTCTGCCGTTCGTTCCAAGCAAACCCTGCAGGCCTCTCCCGCAAGGTCTCTGACCTCCCATCTCACCGACAATCTTGCATTCATCGCCACTTGGACATATATTTCACATGTTGCACATAATTCATTTATTTGGCGGATCAGGAAGGGCCTGCCCATGACCAACCTCGCCCATCGACAACTCCCACCTTCCGCTCAGGATGCAGCGATCGCCCGCGTGTCGAGACAAGTTCTGTCTCGCTACGCCCGCCAGAAGCGGCCTTTGACCCTGCGCGTCACCGACGCCGATCAGGAAAAGCCGATCGAGCTGCCGGCCGGTGCGGTCGCGCTGCTGATGGACATCCTCGAAGCGATGGCTGCCGGGAGGGGCGTCACTCTCATGCCGGAGAACGCGGAGCTGACGACGGTTCAGGCCGCCGAAGCGCTCAACGTGTCCCGGCCCTTCCTGATCAAGATGCTGGACGACGGCACGATCCCGCACCGGAAGGTCGGCAAGCACCGGCGCATCCGCATGGAAGACGTGATCGCCTACAAGACGGCAATCGACCGTGAGCGCGAAGCGGTGCTCGACCAGCTCGTCAGCGACGCGCAGAAACAGGACATGGGCTACGGCCGTCGATGAGCCGTTGCACTGCCCTTCTTGATGCGAATGTTCTCTATCCCGCGCCGCTGGGGGACCTGTTGCTGCAGCTCGCCGTCACCGATCTCTTCACGGCGAAGTGGACGGCGGACAACCGACTAGGCTTGCCCCAAGGAGGGAGAGCCGCTCAAGCCCTGAAAACTGAGCGGATTGGTGCGGGCCGGAGCCTCCTCTTCCTTCGTCTCTTGGGGGCGATTACACGGCCGCAGTTTTCACAGCGTGCTTCGAGGGGCTTGAACGGTCGGGGCGGCAGCCCCTCTTAAAAATGTATGGCTTGAAAGAATCATCCCTTGCCGAAGGCGCTCTTCCCGCACGAGGGATCGTCACCGGATGGCGGAGACGCCCATCCCCCTTCTTCGACTGAAGGGCGGCTCCGGGAGGCCGCTTACCACTTCAACCGGCCGACTAGAGTCCGATCCCGAAGGGACGCGCCCTGCTCGCGCTTTGAAGCAGCACGCAGGGGTCGCCGCGAGGCGTTAGTATCGTCGTATGTCGCTTGCCCCGGGTCACACTCACACGCAGGTTCTGCCGGGCCTGATCATTGACATTCTCCCGCGTGTTGTACCGAACGATTCGATGACTGTTGAAAGGCGGCTGTCCTTTTCTCCTGATGGGCCAGCCTTCGAAAATGATGACCTCGTCAAACTGCTTGCCTTTAGCCTTATGCATATTCATCACGACGACGCCGGTTTCCGGCTTGGCGTTGGTAGAAAAATGCTCCCGTACAAATGCCTGTCGCGTTATCGTCAGCGCGTTGAGGTAAGAGCCGTTGTCGCGCCAATCCTGCGACAGCTCCTGGCGAAGCTCGACTCCGCGGTCGAGAACCCGGATGTTTCGCACCTGATCGGCAATCTCTTGCAGGCGCTTGCATGCCCCACCCTCAAGGATGCGCCGCACCGCCTGCCAATCCTGGTCAGGAACACCGGTTAGCGCCTGCTTGCGGGCTGCGTCATACACAGCCCGCATGGCCACGAGGATACTGTTCTTTCTGAGAGCTTTTCCCGTGACGCGGCACGCAACGTACTCCTCGTAAGCCTTCGCAATCTTTGCTGCCTCATCGAGGGCGGCGATCGTCGGATCGTCGCCGCCCTTGCCTTGGTAGTAGTTAGTCGCCAGCGCAATAAATTGCTCAAAGTGTCGGCCATCGTTGTCCGGCTCCAAGAGAAGCGCGATGATTTCGGCACTGAGGATAGCGGCATCCATCTCGATGACCGCGGCATGAGGCACCGCGGTCAATCCAGCGGGCGGCGCGCGAAGCGCATCAGATGCCATACGGGTCATTTCCTTGGTGGGAACAAGGATGGCCAGGGACCAGTCTTTGCGCCCGGCGCTGACAAGTCGGTTGCGGGCTTGGTACGCCGTCGTCACAAGCCGCGAGAACGCCTGATTGATGTTTGGATTGTACTGTTCCACTTTCACGCCTGCGTACGGCGTAGTCTGAAACTTGCCTGTCAGAATGTGATTGCCGAACAGCGCTATGTCCGTGCCGGCGCTGCGATGATTGTCGGAACTGAGATCGACTTCGCTGGGCTTGAAACTGTCACGGAAGTGATCGAGTCGCTCCGGGCTAGCCCCGAGCCAGTCGTATATGCGTTGCTCCGGGTCGGCGAGAGCAAGTAGAGTGCTGCACTTTCCCAGAGCCTGAACAACCCGCCACTGGGCGTCATTCGTATCCTGGAATTCATCGAGGATGACAACCGGATGCATCGTAGCGATGAGTTTGCGGATGCGTTCGCTGCCATGGAGCAGGTCACCGACGAGCGTAGCATATAGGTCGAAGCAAACCCGGCCTTCCACTCGCGCAAGCCGCTCGCGCTCTATGTTCTCGGCGGCGGACTTTGCCTTCTTCTGTTCGTCGCTCAGTCCCCTGGTACCGTGTTGCAGGCGAATCCCGGAAAGGGCAATCGCCTCCGCCGACGGCGACAGGATCGATAGTCGCCTCGGCAATCCGGTCAGATAACCGTGTGCTTTCAGAATGCGCCAGAAGAAGGAATGGTAGGTCTCAACCTCGATCCGGAGCTTCTGTTCGCTCGGGATGTTCTGCTCGTACTCGATCGTTTCCACGACCCGGGACACAGTTGCCCGCGCGAAGCTCAGGAATAGAATCTTCTGCCCTGGCCGCAGATCCTTCTCGGCAATTTGCGCCGCCTTGAGAATCGAGATCGTTGTTTTGCCGGAACCGGGTCCGCCCGTGACAAGAAGATGCCCGCCCTGCCCAAGGATCTCTTTCTGCTTGTCAGTGAGTTTCATCGGGCTCGTCTCCAGGCTTGCCGCTTTGATTGCGACTACACTGAGGTGCCCCGCCTTCGGCCGCGGCGGGGGGCGTACAGGCCGCCTTCATGGAAATGCAGGCGGATCGAATCCATTCTGGAATCTCCTCCTCGCTGCATTGCGCGAGGAAATCGGCGATCGCGCCGGTTCCTTTGTTCGAGTCAAAGTACTCACGCAGGGCTGCTGCTGCATCTGATTCGACGTTCGGATATTTTTTGACGAGATGCGGTGGCCAAGCCACGAGCTTCGCGTAGCGCTTGCGGGCTTCCTCAGTAGTGTTCTTCAGCACCAAATTCTCGAAGCCTGCTTGGTCGTGCATCAAGAGTAGCTCGACCTGTGCTTCGATGAGTGCCTTGTCGCCCACCCCCTGCTTGTCACACATGCCAAACACGCGCTTATCGAGACTCCGATACAGCTGCCCCATGCCAGGGATGTTGGTCTGCCCATCGGCATCGATCGTGCACACCCCCAGGGCTTCAAGCGAGGAGTAGGTTTCAGGCTTGAGTTCGGACAGGCGGCGGCAGGCAGCCGGGAAAGCGGCGGCTTCAGTATCGCCTTCCGTGACCAGAATGCGTCGCGACAGCAACCCCTCACAGAAGCGCGTTCGAAACTCGCGACGATAGCGCTTGAGCTTAACGTTGTCCGGCAAGACGATCGGGCGTCGGCTTAAAGCATCCTTGTCATCCCGGGCCAGAATGACCGTCTCTTCCAGGGCAAATTCCTCGAGCACGTAGGGCGAATGTGACGTGAAAAGCGTCTGCGATGCCAGCTTGCGGACCTCATGTACGATCCGCTTCTGAGCATAAGGCGGAATCGCTGTTTCCGGCTCCTCCATGGCAAAGATCACATTCTGTTTGCCCTTGGCGATTTGCGAAAGCATCGCCAGAACCAGCATGTTGATGGTCCCGGTTCCCTGCCGGTAGAACGGCGCGGCATGATCCCCGGTACCTGTCGCGATGAATGCTGTAATGACCTTCCGAAGGTGATCGCGTGTCAGATTGGACACCTTCAGGTGGGGCTCAACTCCCCATTCCTTTGGGACATACGTCTTGAGTGAGGCGTTTATGCTCTCAAGCACGCCCGAGATACCATGGTTCGGGTCTTCTGCCACAGACATTGCGGAAAGGGTCTTGATGGTTCCTTCCCACATCTGCGGCCTGACGTCCTTCAGGCGAAGGATGATGTCGAGGAGACTGCCCCGTTCCAGGCTTAGTGCGCGCGAGCCCGTCCGCAGCGACCGCAGATAGAGAAACCCACAAACCTGCTTGTGCTTTTTCGAGAACTGCTCTGGTTTTTCGTCCTCGGTAAGGCTTCGGGTAAAGTATGTTCTGCCTTCGAAATCATCCTCGTCTTTGTCGAACCAACCGTGGAATGTCACCCTCAGCGCTTCCGTAATCTTAGCGGCGTCAACGCCGGAGGGATTTGGCTCGGTGTAGAACTTATCGGTCGCGGCGTCCCAGAACTCTGCATAGTCGCCAAATTTTGCCTTTTGTTCCTCGGTCAGATCCGCGACCGCAACCTCGATTTCGATGCGGGGCGCCTCCGCAACCGGCTGCTGTGGATTGGATGTTCCCTTAGTTACCAACGCCGCATTGGCCCCGGGACTCGGCTCCTTGTCGTCGCTGGCTGGCACCTTGACGGTGTAAGCGCCTTGAAAGAAATCATGCTCATCTACAGGCGGCTGCCGGTTCAGGCGGTCCGGCCCCAACGCAAGGTCAAGCGCTTCCAGCAATGTAGTCTTGCCAGTGTTGTTGTCTCCGATCAGCACGCCATGCTTGGGCAGGAGCACGGTCGCTGACTTGACGCCCCGAAAGTTCTTGATGCTTAGTCGGCAGACCCTCATAGATTCCCCTCGCTGCCAGACCGACGGTCAGGCCCCGCTTATGCGTTCTTGGCAGGATCCACCGGTTGTGCCTGCATGGATTGTACTACCAATAGCTAGCCGAACGCCGGGCTACATGTAAAGGTTCTCGCGCGAAGAGAGAGCCGCGACGCTTGCTGCAACCTCGTAGTTGAAAGGGCATCTTATCAAACGCCGGTATGACCGATGCCAATGCTTCAGCCGCCTTCGTTCAGCATTTCGACAAGCACTTCCGCCGGATCAAGCGTTTCCCCGGTGTCAAAGACTGGAAGCGGTTCGATGATCGATGTTGGCTCTGGGGACGGGCTGCGCTTCACCGCAAAGGTGACGGTTCGCCCGCTTTCGAGAACCGAACGTATTACGGTGTCCAGGGAAGCGGACTGGACGATGGTGGTCCCAACCCACGCACCTGCTACTAGGTTGGTGAACTCAGTCAGATTAAGCCTGCGGCCGACATTGTCATAAGTCAGCAGGTTACCGCCCCGCGGACCCTTTAGTCGTTCACTCGCCGCCAGCACCTTCCACAGTCCTTGGGGTAGATAGATGCCCGGGAACATTCCCTTGTCGTCCGGATTGAAAACGATTCGGGAGCAAAATTTGAGAAAGAAAGGATTGTGGCTGAAACGGAAGCCATCCGGATCGGGATCGGGCTCTATCTCGGCTAGCTCGTCGAGCAGCGCGTCCATGCGCTGCATCTCGGCGGTGAACTGGTCACTATCGGTCCACCGAAACTCCAGGTCGCCGCCATTGTTCTTCTCAAGTGCCTTATATTGGACCAGAACGAAGGCGCGATAGGTCTCGTTAAAATAGATCAAGTCCGCGCCTGTCTGCTGTTCAAGCGGGAGACGATTTGCCATGACCACCGTGACGCGCACATTGGGATCTTCGGCCGCCGCGAATACGCGGGCCGCAATATGGGGCACTTCGCGAATCACGTTGAAACCCGGAAGGCTCGTCAGGTCTGCATGCAGCATGACGTCTTCCCTCGCGACGGCCCCCTGCAGGCCGTCCAGAAACGAAGTGCGGGCGACCGTCGCCGGACTCCAGTCCAGAACTTGACGCGTGTCTATTCCTGCAATCTGAAGCGCTGTCGAAAGTGTCTCCTTCTGAAGCGCGAGGTTTTCGCGTTCCCTTGGATTGAGGGTTGCGATGAGACGAGCGCGGCTGGCTGACAGACGGTCGAGCCGCCGACCAAGCGTAGGGTCAAGCTCTGACAAGGCTTCAACAACGGCCGACATTGTCTTCGGTGGCAACAGTCCCCCAACTTCAAAAATCTGCTTGAGGCGCGCGCGGAACTTGGGGGGAACTACATCGATGACAACGTCGAAGGAGATTGGACGTTCAAGGTCCTCCAAAGACACCATGTTAAGCCGTACCAAACCCGTCCCAGCGCTGGCGCCCTTGCGTCCGTCTCCGACATGGGTAAGCAGGCCATCTTCGAAGGATGCGAGCACGATCAGGGGCGCGCGCCTGCTGTGTTCGAACTTTGGCACTGGCTCTGACGCCTGCGGCCCACCCGGCCAAGTCGTCTCGGATCCCAGAAGTAGATCTCGCCGGTCATGCCGGACTTTCAAAATGTATGCGGACGCTGCGGGCACGGCTCTCCTCGTCCCTAACTGGGCGTAAGGATATCAGTTTATTCAACCCGGCACGGGGCGAATAGCCCCGAACTCGGCTCGGAAGCCAGTTCGCCACAAGCGCGTGTCGGGCAAGTCTTGCCGCTCACGCAGGTCAGGGGCGAACCTCCTGCGCCCGCGCGTGCAGGTGCTGGTGCAGGACGCAGCGGCAGGCCGTTTTGACATCGTCCTCTCGGAAAGCATGGACCGCCTGTCGTGTGACCAGGAGGAGATCGCCCACGTTTTCAAGCGCCTGAGCTTCACAGACATCAAGATCGTCACCCTGTCCGAAGGACCGGTCAACGAACTGCATGTCGGCCTGAAAGGGATGATGGGTGCCCTCTTCCTCAAGGATTTCGCCGACAAGACGCGGCGCGCCCTGCGCGGGCGCGTCGAGGCCGGCAAATCTGGCGGCGGCAATGCCTACGGCTATGAGGTGGTCAGGCGGCTGGACGCGGAGAACCAGCCGGTGCGCGGCGAACGAAAGATCGATCCGGTCCAGGCTGCGATCATCATCCGGATCTTCAACGACTACGCCGCCGGGAAGTCTCCCCCGGCTAGCGCCAAGGAACTGAATCGCGAAGGCGTCGCCGGCCCGTCCGGCACCGACTGGGGGCCGAGCGCGATTCCCGGCAATCCGGGCCGGGGCACCGGCATCCTCAACAACGAACTGTATGTCGGCCGCCTGGTCTGGAACCGGCTGCTACATCAAGGACCCAGAGACCGGAAAGCGGGTCTCCCGCCCCAACCCGGAAAATCGTGGATCACGCAGGACGTGCCGCATCTGCACATCGTCGGCGACGATCTGTGGAAGCGGTGAAAGCCCGGCAGGCAAGCCTGCGGAGCACGCGCGAAGGCCGTCAGGCGCCCGGCTACTGGGACCGGAGGCGGCCGCGCTACTTGCTGTCCGGCCTTATGCGCTGCGGCACCTGCGACGGCGGGTTCGTGAACCTAAACGTCGAACGGTTCGGCTGCGCGTCGGCGCGCTACAAAGGGACTCGCTCCAACCGGCGCACCATCCGGCGCGACACGGTCGATACCATCGTGCTCGACGGCCTTCAGACCCGGCTCATGCGCCCCAAGTTGGGCGAACTGTTCTGCCAGGAATACACGAAGGCGATGAACCGGCTCCGCCGCGAGAACGATGCGCAGCGCAATGGCGACCGCGCCGCCCTCAAGCAAATCGACCGCGATCTCGACCGGCTGCTCCAGGCCATCCTGATCTGCACGGCCACATCGCCGGCATTCTCGCGCGGCCACAAACGCGAAAAAGCCGCTCATGGAGAGCGGCTTTTCGTGTCGTCTATCAAATGGTTGCGGGGCCTGCAACCACCGAGACCGACAGTCGTTGTTCGTCCCTGTTTGACCGTGGGAGGCTCTGTCGGGCTTGACGCATCTATTGCCCGGACTCACAGCTCTGATGCATCCACCGCTGTCATCCCGAGCGCAGCGAGGGATCTTTCAAACGACGCACCGTGTGCCTTCCAGAAAGATCCTCGCTGCGCTCGGGATGACAGTCGTGACTCACCTTTCAGCCATCGTCGGTACTATGTTCGCCGCCCGCCATGATGAATCACATCAGCACCGCGTCGGAGAGTCCCCTTAATCAGAGGTCGCGCGCGTCGGCATCGCTCAGCCGTCCGGGGAAGTGGCAGGCGACGCGCTGGCCTGCGGCGGCTTCGAGCAGCGGCGGCTCCTGCAGGGCACAACGCTGCTCGGCGATCGGGCAGCGCGTGCGGAAGCGGCAGCCGCTTGGCGGGTCGAGCGCGCTCGGCGGCTCGCCCTTCATCGGCACGTGCCGGCGCGCGCGCTCCACGCGCGGATCGGGCACCGGCGCGGCGGAGATCAGGGTGCGCGTATAGGGGTGCAGCGGACGCGAGAACAATGCCGCGGCCGGACCCACCTCCATGATCTTGCCGAGGTACAGCACCGCGATGCGGTCGCAGACATGGCGCACCACCGCCAGATCGTGCGCGATGAACAGATAGGTCAGCCCCAGCCGTTCCTGCAGGTCGACCATCAGGTTGATGATCTGGGCCTGGATGTTGACGTCGAGCGCCGAGATCGGCTCGTCGGCAACCACGAAATCCGGGCCTACAGCCAAGGCGCGGGCGATGGAGATGCGCTGCCGCTGGCCGCCGGAGAATTCATGCGGAAAACGCCGCACCGACTGGCCCGGCAGGCCGACGAGGTCGAGCAGCTCGGCGACCCGCGTGCGCGCCGCCGCCGCATCGCCGGCGATGCCGTGCAGGATCAGCGGACCGGCGAGGATCTCGCCGATCGTCATGCGCGGATTGAGCGACGCGTACGGATCCTGGAAGATCATCTGCATGCGCCGCCGCAGCGGGCGGATCGCCGCCTGGCTGGCATGGGTGATGTCGGTGCCGGCAAAGACGATCCTGCCGTCCGTCGGCTCGTGCAGCCGCGTGACCAGCCGCGCCAGCGTCGACTTCCCGCAACCCGATTCGCCCACCAATCCGACGGTCTCGCCGGCGATGACCTGCAGGTCGACGCCATCGACGGCGCGCAGCACGCGCTGGCGCGCGAAGAAGGTCTCCTTCGCCAGCGGGAAATGCTTCCGCAGGCCCGAGATCTCGAGGATCGGCACCGCCGGTGGCGGATCGACGGGGGCGGCACCCCCCGCCCGGGCGCGTTCCGGAGTGTGCAGCGCGCCGCCCTCCTGCGTCACCCAGCACCGCGCGGCACGGCCGGCTTCGACCGGGAGCAGCTCGGGATGCTCGGCGCATTTCTCGACCGCAAAGGGACAACGTGCACGAAAGCGGCAGCCGGACGGCCAGGCGCGCGGGTCCGGCGGCTGGCCTTCTATGGTGATCAGCCGGCGATCCTCGGCCTGGGCATCGATCCGCGGCGCGGCGTGCAGCAGCGCCCAGGTGTAAGGATGGCGCGGATCGGTCAGCAGCGCCTCGGGCGCCCCCTCCTCGACCACCTCGCCGGCATACATCACCAGCACGCGCGAGCAGATGTTGGAGATCACGCCGAGGTCGTGGCTGATCAGGATGACGGCGGTGCCAAGGTCGCGGTTCAGCCCGCGCAGCAGGTCCAGGATCTGCGCCTGGATCGTCACGTCGAGCGCCGTGGTCGGCTCGTCCGCGATGAGTAGCGACGGCTCGTTGGAGAAGCCCATGGCCAGCATCACGCGCTGGCGCATGCCACCGGAGAATTGATGGGGAAACGAATTCACCGTGCGGTCGGCCGCGGCCACGCCCATGCGCCGCAGCAGATCGATGGCGCGGCGGCGCGCCGCCGCCACGGTGAAGCGGCCATGCGCCGTCATCGCCTCGATGAGCTGCCGCGCGATGCGCAAGACCGGGTTCAGCGACGTCATGGGGTCCTGGAACACCATGGCGATCTCGCGCCCGCGCACCGCGCGAATGCCTTCGTCGTCGAGATGCGCGAGGTCGCGGCCCTTGAACAGGATCGAGCCGCCGACGATCCGCGCCGGCTCGTCGAGCAGGCGCATGATCGACTTGGCGCAGACGCTCTTGCCGGAGCCGGATTCGCCCACCACGCCCAGGGTCTCGCCGGCATGCACGTCGAAGCTGACGCCGTCCACCGCGCGGACGGGACCGGAATCCGTCAGGAACCAGGTGCGCAGGTCGCGCACCTGCAGCAAGGGCTCAGCGACGCCTGGCATGTGGATCGAGCCAATCGCGAAAGCCGTCGCCCATGAAGTTGAAGGCCATCACCACCGTCAGGATGGCCAGGCCGGGAAAGGTGGCCACCCACCATTGCTGCACCAGCTCACGCCCTTCGCCCACCATCGACCCCCATTCCGGTGTCGGCGGCACCGTGCCCAGGCCGAGAAAGGACAGCCCGGCAAACACCAGGATGGCGTTGCCGAGGTCGAGGGTGACCAGCACGACGAGCGGCCCGACGGCGTTGGGGATGATCTGGCGCAGCAGGATGTGGGCCGGGCCAAAGCCGATGGACTGCGCCGCCTCCACATACTCCATGGAGCGCTGCGAGATCACCAGGCTGCGGGAAAGCCGGGCGAATTTCGGCCACCACACCACCAGCATCGCGATGACGGTGTTCACCGTGCCGATCCCGAGCGCGGCAGCGATCGCCATCGCCAGGATGATCGGCGGGAAGCAGAAGACCAGGTCGGTCAGCCGCATCAAGCCTTCTTCCGCCCAGCCTCGCGCATAGGCCGCGGCGGCGCCCAGCAGCGTGCCGAACAGCGCCCCCACCAGCACCACCACCATGCCGACAGTGAGCGACACGCGGGCGCCATGGATGACACGCGTCGCCACGTCGCGCCCCAGCGCGTCCGTGCCGAGCCAGTTGCTGGCCGATGGCGGCCGCAGGCGCATCGCCACGTCGACGAGGTTCGGATCATATCGGGTGAGCCATGGCGCGAAGATCGCCGCGAGGACCCAGGCCAGGATGACCGCCGCGCCGAACGCCGCCAGTCCGTAGCGGCGCAGCCACCGGGTGCGCGCAGAGGCGATCGCGGGCAGAGCGATGTCGCTCATTTCTTCACCACGCGCGGATCGAGCAGGGCATAGGACATGTCGACCAGGAAGTTCACCAGAACGAAGATCGCCGCGACGATGGCGGTGACGGCCATGATGGCCGGAAAGTCGACGGTCACAGCGCTGCGGAAGGTGTAGCGGCCCAGGCCGGGCCAGGAGAACACGGTCTCCGTCATCACCGCGCCGGCCAGCAGGTTGGCGTAGGCGAGACCGCCCAGCGTCACCACCGGCAGCATCGCGTTGGGCAGGGCGTGGCCGACGACGATCAGCCGCCCGCGCAGGCCCTTGGCCTTCGCCACCCGCACGTAATCCTGCGACAGCGCCTCGAGCATGGCGGCGCGCGTGGTGCGGGTGATCAGGCCCAGCGTGGCGGCGGCGAGCACGATGGACGGCAGCACCAGATGCGCCGCAGCGTCATGGAAGGTCTCCCAGTCGCCCTGCAGCGCGGTGTCGATCAGCAGCAACCCGGTGATGCGGTCGGGCGGAAACGAGACCGGGTCGAGCCGCCCCGGGCCCGGCGCCCAGTTCAGCCCGCCGTAGAACACCGCGAGCGCGATGAAGGCGAGCCAGAAGGTCGGCGCCGAGACGCCGATCAGCGAGACCGCCCGGGCGACGTGATCGATGATGGTGTCCCGCCGCACGGCCGCCAGCACGCCCAGCGGCAGGCCCACCAGGATGGACAGGGTGAAGGCGACCGTCGCGAGCTCAAGGGTCGCAGGAGCGTAGTCGATGATGTCCTGCAGCACCGGTCGGCGCGAGGAGATCGACACACCGAGATCACCATGCGCCAGCCGTTCGAGGAACAGCCAGTATTGCTGCCACAGCGGCAGGTCGAGGCCCCACCGGGCGCGGAACTCCGCCACCTGCGCCGGGTCGGAGGCCGCCATGTCGCCGAGCGCCGTCAGCACCGGATCGCCCGGCACGGTGTTGGCGATCAGGAAGATGACGAGGGTGGCGAGCAGCACCATGGCCACCGAGACGACCAGCCGCGAGACGACATAACGGATCATGCGGCATCACCCCTGCTCCCCGCTCCCCCAGGGCTATCGCATATGGCGCTATCGGCCGAACCGTCAGAAGACGAACCACAGAGTTCCGCACCGACTACGTCGGCCACAAGGGCTGAAACGGGTGCTAAGCTGTTGTCCGGCCGGCATCGAGGTTGGTCGGATCCCTAGTGCAGAGGAGCCTGACACAGAGTTTGAACCCT
>NZ_VDUZ01000071.1 GCF_008039615.1 Vineibacter terrae
GATTCGGAACTTGCCCGCACAAGCCACACCGGATTCGAATCTGTCGCCACCAAACCCTCAGCCCCCGCCCGCGAGCCGACTCGCGCTGCAACATCTGTGCTCAAATTAGCCCGCTTGCGGGAGAGGGAGGGGCCCATGGCGCGTGGCGCCATGGGAGGGTGAGGGATTACAGACGAGGTGCCATGCGTGACGCCCTCACCCGCCGCGCGCTATGCGCGCGTCGACCCGCTTGCGGGAGAGGTAAGATCACTCTGCCGCGTTGGCCGGCGCGGTCCAGGCAGGGAAGGCGGAATGCCCCAGAGTGGTGCGGCCGACATCCTCGACCAGGTCGGCCAGCCGCCGGGCCAGCGGCTGGAAGCCCACATGCGGGCGCAGCGTGCTCTCGTCCATGTACAGGGCACGGTTGATTTCGATCTGCAGCACATGCACGCCCTGTGTCGGCACGCCGTAATGCTGCGTCGTGAAGCCGCCGGCATAGGGTTGGTTGCGCACCACCCGGTAACCATGATGCTGCAGCCAGCGCTCCGCCAGATGCGTCAGCGCCGGCGCGCAGGCGGCGCCATGGTTGTCGCCGAGCACGAAGTCGACACGGCCGGCAGGGGATTGGCCGCCGCCCGGCGAGGTCGACGGCATCGAATGGCAATCGATCAGCACACAATGGCCGAAACGCGCGCGCGTCTCGGCGATCAGCCGCTCGAGCGCCGTATGGTAGGGGCGGTAGTACCAGGCGATGCGCCGCTCCAGCTCGGCCACCGCCAGCTTGCGGCGATAGATCGGCTGCCCGTCGAAAGCTGCGCGCGGCACCGTGCCCAGGCCGGCCGCGACGCGCGGCGAGCGGGTGTTGGCGTGGATAGGCAGCGGCCCGTCGAACATCGCCGCGTCGACCTCGTAGGGTTCGCGATTGGCATCGACGAACGAGCGTGGGAAGAGAGCCCGCACCAGCGGCACGCCGCGCTCTGCGGCCGGCGTGAACAGCGTATCGACGAAAGCGTCTTCCGACCGCCGCAGCACCGCGACGTCCAGATGCGTCAGGTCCAGGAAATCAGCGGCATAGTGGGTGCCGCTATGGGGCGAGGCGAGGACGACCGGCAGCGTCTGCGCCGGCGGGCGCGCAATATCGACGGGCGGCGTGGGCTGGACGTCGGATGGCGATTCCATGGGCTTCCTGCTTTAAACGGAATCATGCGCGCCGTCATCCGTTGATCGCCGACCATGCTGTCGCGATCCCGGCACGTTCGTGCGCCATGCGGCTTGCCAAGCCGAGGAGGATCGGTTAATCACCGCGCCGACCTCACGGAACGCCCCTGCCGGCAGCAGGGTGATCCGGATCAAGGGCGCGTAGCTCAGCGGGAGAGCACTACCTTGACATGGTAGGGGTCACAGGTTCAATCCCTGTCGCGCCCACCATTTTTTTGCCGACAAGCATCATTTGCGCCGACAGGATGTCTGGCCGGTCGTAGGGTTGCGGAAGCGCCAGCCGCCGCGCATGTCCGCGCCCGGTCGGCACGGGCAGCCGCTCTCCATGTCCCGCATGCGTGCCCTCGCGTGAGGGATCCATCGCCCTGCAGATGCGTTCACCCTTGAATGTCCTGCACGGGATGTGTCCCATCAATCTCAGGAGGCTTGCCATGCCCGACAAGCAGACCATCAGGAAGGCCCGGCGCGCCAAGCGCTCCGGCAAGTCGTCTTCGACCCAGGCGGGGGAATTCGTGCGCGCCGAGATCGACAAGGTCCGTCGCGGCAAGCACGGCGTGCGTTCGCCGAAGCAGGCCATCGCGATCGGGCTTTCCGAAGCGCGTCGGGCCGGCGTGGACCTGCCGCCGCCCAGACGCGGCCAGGCGAAGGCGAGCACGCGCCGCAGCGCTGGCTACGCCCAGGCCGCCGGCCAGGGCAAGCGCAAGCCGCAGCGCCGTCCGCGCGTGGCGCGTGCCGTCAAGCGCGTGCTGAAGCACGAGCCGCGCAGCACGGTCTCCCATGACGCCTTGTCGCGTCAGACCCGTGGCGCTGCCCGCCGTCGAACCGCCGCGCAGCGCACGAGCGCCGCACGCAAGGCGGTGCGCACCAAGGGCGCGGCCGGGCGGTCGGCGGCGGCGCGCAAGGCGGCGAAGACCCGCGCCCGTCGTCGCGCGGCGTGAGGATGCGCACCACGCGTCATGCGGCCGTTGGCGCCATCGTGTCGACGATGCGCGGGCGATACGCGCGGGCACGGCGTGACGGCCTGACATGACGCGCAACGTGCTGATCGTCGGCGCCGGCCCGACCGGCCTGACAGCGGCGCTGGAGCTAGCGCGGCGGGGATGGGAGCCGCGCATCGTCGAGCGCAAGCCGGCGCCGACACCGCTGAGCAAGGCGGTGGGCATCAGCGCGCACAGCCTTGATATTCTCGAAGCCTCGGGCGTGTCCGCCCGGCTGCTGGCCCGTGGCATCAAGGTGCGGCGCGGTCATGTGCGCTTCCGGGGCCGCGTCCTGGGGAAGATCGACTTCTCGCGGCTTCGTCATCGCTTCAACTTCCTTCTGTCCCTGCCTCAGAGCGATACCGAGGCTGCCATGGGTGAGGCTCTGGCGGGCTTTGGCGTCGCGGTGGGGCGGTGCACAGCGCTGCTCGACATCCGGCCGGCGGGCGACAAGGTCGAGGTGACGATGGAAGGGCCGTACGGACAGGAGCAGAGCCGCTACGACTACGTGTTCGGCGCCGACGGCGCGCATAGCCGGGTCCGCACGCGGATGGGCCTCGGATTCGAGGGCTACGTGCATGAGCGGCTGTGGAGCATCGCGGATGCCGAAATCGCCGACTGGCCATATGAAGCCGATGCGGCCCAGCTGTTCTTGAACCAAAGCGGCGATATCGGCTTCATCATTCCGATCGGCCGGCAGCGCTTCCGTGCCGTGTCCAACACGCCCGATGCCCTGTCCCGCATCGGTGGCGACTACCGGGCACGCGTGCTGCAGGTCGACACCTTCCATGTGCCGGCGCAGGAGGCACCGACCTATCAGGTGGGGCGGGTCTTTCTCGGCGGCGATGCCGCGCATGTGCATTCGCCGGTCGGCGCCCGCGGCATGAATCTCGGCATCGAGGACGCAGCTTCCTTCGCACGCCGGCTGACCGGGAACGATCTTGATGGCTACACCGCCGAGCGGCGGCCGGTCGGTCATCGCTGGATCGCGCTGAGCGAACGTATGCTGGCGGCGGCCCAGGCAACCGGAACGGTGGCGGTGGCGGCGCGAAACCTCGCCTTCCGCATTGTCGGCCACTTGCCGGCCTTGCAGCGGCCCATGCTCGATCGCGTTGCCGGCTTGCGGGAGTGACCTCGACCGCGCCGGCTATTGTCCGAAGGGGAGGGGCCGAGGACATGGTGCCGTGCGTGGCCCCTCACCCGCCAGCCATCGTGCGACCGTCGACCGCTCCCGCTTGCGGGAGAGGTGAAGATGGTGAAAAAGTGCCGCCCATACGAGCAGGGCGCCCACGGCGCCGCCATCCGTGGAGGAACTCATGCAGCTGAAGGACCGCGATCTCTTCCGCCAGCAGGCCTATGTCGCCGGCACCTGGATGGATGCCGAGGACGGCGCCAGCGACACCGTCACCAACCCGGCGACCGGCGAGAAGATCGGCACCGTGCCGCGCATGGGCGCGGTGGAGACGCGGCGCGCCATCGAGGCCGCCGGCTTTGCCATGAAGGCGTGGGCGGCCATGCCGGCCAAGGAGCGCGCCGTCATCCTGCGCCGCTGGGCCGACATGATGGTGGCGCAGGCCGACGATATCGGCGTGCTGATGACCAGCGAGCAGGGCAAGCCGCTGGCCGAGGCCAAGGGCGAGGTGGCCTATGCCGCCTCGTTCATCGAATGGTTCGCCGAGCAGGGCAAGCGCGTCGACGGCGACGTGCTGCAAAGCCCGTGGCGCGACCGGCGCCTGGTGGTGCTGAAGCAGCCGGTCGGCGTCTGCGCCGCCATCACGCCATGGAACTTCCCGGCCGCCATGATCACGCGCAAGGCCGGTCCGGCGCTGGCGGCCGGCTGCCCCATCGTGGTGAAGCCGGCCAGCAAGACGCCCTACACGGCGCTGGCGATGGCGGTGCTGGCCGAGCGCGCAGGCCTGCCCAAGGGGCTGCTGTCGGTGGTCACCGGCAATGCCGGCAAGATCGGCGGCGAGATGACGTCCAACCCGATCGTGCGCAAGCTCACCTTCACCGGCTCGACCGAGACCGGCAAGAAGCTGATGGCCGCCTGCGCCGGCACGGTGAAGAAGATGTCGATGGAGCTCGGCGGCAACGCACCCTTCATCGTGTTCGACGACGCCGACCTCGACGCCGCGGTCGAAGGCGCCATCGCGTCGAAGTACCGCAACACCGGGCAGACCTGCGTCTGCGCCAACCGCCTCTTCGTGCAGGACGGCGTCTACGATGCCTTCGCCGCCAGGCTCGCCGCGGCGGTCGCCAGGCTCAAGGTCGGCAACGGCCTGGATGAAGGCGTCACGCAGGGCCCGCTGATCGACATGGCGGCGCTGGAGAAGGTCGAGCAGCATGTCGCCGATGCCGTGGCGCTGGGCGCCAAGGTCGCCATCGGCGGCCGCCGCCACGCCAATGGCGGCACGTTCTACGAGCCCACCATCCTGACCGGCGTCACCGAGAACATGGCCGTGATGCGCGAGGAGACGTTCGGTCCGGTGGCGCCGCTGGTGCGCTTCGCCACCGAGGCCGACGCGATCCGGCTCGCCAACAACACCGAGTTCGGCCTCGCCGGCTACTTCTACAGCCGCGACATCGGCCGCGTCTGGCGCGTGGCCGAGGCGATGGAGACCGGCATGGTCGGCATCAACACCGGCATCCTGTCCAACGAGATCGGCCCGTTCGGCGGTGTCAAGGAGTCCGGCCTGGGTCGCGAGGGCTCGAAATACGGCATCGACGAGTACCTCGAGACCAAGTACCTGTGCATCGCTGGAATGTAAGCTGGGAGACTGCAGCGTGACCACAGGCATACGGACGCTCCGCGTCGCGTTGCACCAGAAGCGAACGGTGTACCGCATCATCGAGATCGAAAGCGCAAGCTCGCTGCATGATCTTGCCGAGGCCATCATGGCGTCGTTCGATTTCGATTTCGAGCATCCCTTCGGCTTCTACAGCAGCGACAAGCCGGACAAGATGCGCCAGCAGCAGCCGATGTATGAGCTGTTCGCCGACACCGGGCAGAAGACCGACGCCAAGAGCGTCCAGAACACCAAGGTCGCCGACGTCTTCGCCAAGGCCGGCCATGCCATGACCTTGCTCTACGACTATGATGCGAAGTGGCTGTTCCATGTCGAGATGACGGGCGCCGGCGCGAAGGCCGCCGGCAAGCGCTATCCCAGGATGGCGGGATCGAAAGGAGATGCGCCGGATCAATACCCCGACGATTTTGACATCTGACTTTCCAAGCCCAGCCGGTCTGTCGAACCGGCACAGCAAGGCGATCTCTCATGGCCGACACGCCCGTCAACTGGCCGTTCACACCCTCGCCGCTGGCGATCGACATCGTCGGCGCGCAGGGCTGCCATCTGCATGCCCGCGACGGGCGCAAGATCCTGGACGCGGCCGGCGGTGCCATGGTCGTGAATATCGGGCACGGCAGGCGCGAGCCGGGCGAGGCGATGGCCAGGGCCTCGTCGGCGGTGTCCTATGTGATCCCGCCCTTCGTCACGCCTCAGCGCATGCAGCTGGCCGAGCGGCTGCAGCGCGACTGGCTGCCGCCGGGCTTCACGCGCCTGCATCTGTCGAGCGGTGGTTCGGAAGCGGTCGAGACGGCGATCAAGCTGGCCCGCCAGCATCATTTCGCCAAGGGCGACACCGGCAAGTGGAAGGTGATCGGCCGCGATCTTTCCTACCACGGTGCCACCGTGGCAACGCTGGAGATCGGCGGCCACGCCGCGCGGCGCGCACCCGTGGCGGCGATGGCGCGCGAGACGCCTAAGGCACCGCCGCACTATTGCCTGCGCTGCCCGCTGGGCAAGACCTATCCAACCTGCGACGTGGCGTGTGCCGACGAGGTCGAAGCCATCATCCTGCGTGAAGGGCCCGACACCGTGGCTGGCGTCATTGCCGAGCCGGTGGTGGGCTCCAGCGGCGGCGCGCTGGAGCCGCCGCCCGGCTACTGGCGCAAGCTGCGTGCCATCTGCGACCGCCATGACGTCGTCCTGATCGCCGACGAGGTGGTCACCGGCTTCGGCCGCACCGGCGTGCGCTTCGCGAGCGAGGGCGAGGGGGCGCTGCCCGACATCATCGCCACCGCCAAGGGCATGAGCGGCGGCTACGCCCCGATCGGCGGCACCTTCGCCACCGAGCGCATCGCCGAGCCGCTGGAGCGCACGGGCGATGCGCCGATGTTCTACACCTTCAGCGCCCATCCGGCGGCCTGCGCCGCCGCGGATGCGGTGCTCGACATCCTGTCGAAGGAAGATCTGATGGCGCGTGCCCGCGTCATGGGCGACAGGCTGGGCGCGCGCCTGCAGCGCCTGAAGCAGCATCCCAACGTCGCCGAGGTGCGCGGACGCGGCCTGCTGCGCGCCATCGAGATCGTGCGCGACCGCGAGACGCTGGAGCGCTTCCCGGCGGAGGCCAACATCACCATGAAGGTGCTGAATGGCGGGCTCGCCGAGAACGTCTACTTCTATCCCGGCGGCACCGGCGCGCAGCGCGATGTGATCGTGCTGGCGCCGCCGTTCATCGTCACCGACGCCGAGATCGAGACGATGTGCGCCGTCCTGGAGCGCGCGATCGACCGGGCGGTAGAGGGTGATAGTCTGTCATCCCGAGCGTAGCGAGGGATCCAGGCGCCGCCCTTGGATCCCTTGCTAACGCTCGGGATGACAAATGCCTCAGATCACGTAGCTGTCGGCCTCGACCGCGCGCGGCAAGGCCTCGCCACCCTCGACGGCACAGCCTTCGGTGCGCCAGCGCAGCATGCCGCCGGAAAGATTGGCGACCTGCGTGAAGCCGGCCTGCTGCAGGATCACGGCGGCCTGTGCCGAGCGGCCGCCGGCGCGGCAGACGGCGACGATCGGCCGCTCGCGTGACAGCTCGCCGGCGCGGGCGGCCAGGGTGCCCAGGGGAATGGGCAGGGCGCCGTCGATATGGCCCAGCGGCCCGGTGAACTCGTCCGGCTCGCGCACGTCCAGCACCTGCACGTCGCGTGCGTGCTCCTCGAGCCATTGCGGCTGCACTTCCCAGATGCCGGCGAAGCTGTAGCGCAGCGGTGCCCAGGTCGGTTCGGCCAGGGCCGCCGCCTCGTCCTCGGGCCGGCCGCATTTGAGGTTGGCCGGCACCGCCACGTCGATCTGCTTGGGATGCGCCAGGCGCAGGTTGTTCATGTAGCCGACGAAGTCGCCTTCGCCGATCTCGCCGCCCAGCCGCGGGTTGTAGCGCCGCTCCTCGGCGACGCTGCTCACCGTGAGGCCGCGATAGTCGTGAGCGGGATACAGCAGGCAGGCTTCCGGCAGGGTCAGGATCTGGCTGTGGACGGAGCGGAACAGCGCGCCCGGATCACCCTCCTGGAAGTCGGTGCGGCCGCAGCCGCGGATCAGCATGCAGTCGCCCGTGAAGGCCATGCTCTCGTCGTCGAGCACGTAGGTGAGGCAGCCGCCGGTGTGGCCTGGCGTCGCCCGCACGCTGAGATGGCGCCGACCGAACGCCACCTTGTCGCCTTGCGCCAGGTAGCGGTCGGCGCCGGCCGCGCCGCTGGCCCTGGCCAGCGCGATGCGGCTGCCGGTGCGCCGCTGCAGCAGCCATGCGCCGGTGACGTGGTCGGCATGGACATGCGTCTCCAGCGTCCACAGCAGGCGCACGCCCAGCTCGGCGACCAGCGCCGAATCGCGGCGGACCTGCTCGAACACGGGATCGATCATGACGGCCTCGCCGCTGCGCCGGTCGGCCAGCAGGTAGGTGTAGGTCGACGAGGTGGGATCGAACAATTGTCGGAAGATCAGCATCGCCATGCCCCGGTTGGCGGTGGTCCCGCCATTGTACGGCGCGACCGCGGCGGCGCCAACAGCGAGCCGCTTGCGGCCGAAGCCGTGCGGCGACACTATGAGGCCACGACACCACATTTGCGGAGGGAAGGATGCCGCTCGCAATCAAGAAGAGCGTCAAGCAGATGTTCGAGGAGGCGATGGGCGAGATCGAGACCTGGTCCGTCGACGAGGCCAAGGGGGCCCACGGCAAGCCGGACGTGACGTTCATCGACCTGCGCGATCCGCGCGAGATCTGGCGCGACGGCGGCATCCCGGGCGCCATCAACGTCACCCGCGGCATGCTGGAATTCTGGATCGATCCCGGCAGCCCCTATGCCAAGGAATTCTTCCAGTCCGGCAACCGCTTCGTGCTGTTCTGCGCCGGCGGCGTGCGCTCGGCGCTGGCGGCCAAGACGGCGCAGGACATGGGGCTCACCCCGGTGTGCCACATCGAGGGCGGCTTCGGCGCCTGGAAGAAGGCGGGCGCCCCGGTCGAGACGGTCGAGCCGAAGAAGTAGCCATGCCGCCCGATGCCGCCGCCGCGCCGGCCGAGGACTACATCAAGCCGGCCGATGTCGGCGATCTGCCGCCTTTCGTGGCCACGCCCGACATGATCCGCGCGACGGCGGCGTCGGCGCCCGACCGCATCGCCGTCAAGTGCGAGGGTCGCGCCGTCACCTGGGGCGCCTTCGACCGGCGCATGAACCGCGTCGCCCGGGCGCTGATGGCCGGCGGCCTGCGCAAGGGCGACAAGATCGCGGTGCTGGCCACGAACTCGATCGAGTATCTCGAGGTCTTCATGGGCGCCTTGCGCGCCGGGATCTGCGTCGTGCCGCTGTCGACCATGGGCGCCATCGATGCGCTGGAAGGCATGCTCGACGACAGCGACAGCCGCATGTTCTTCCTGTCGCAGCAGTTCCTGGAGCTGGTGGCGCCGGCCGAGGGCCGGCTGGGCAAGCTGGTGGCCGGCGGCCGCATCGCCTTCGATTTCGAGCGTCCCGGCTGGACCGACTACGAGGCCTGGGTCGGTGCCCAGTCCGACGCGCCGCTCGAGGTCGCGGTCGAGCCCGACGACGACTTCAACATCATCTACAGCTCGGGCACCACCGGCCTGCCCAAGGGCATCCTGCATTCGCACCGCATGCGCTCGCTGATGCGCGACAGGCTGGCGGCGTTCGGCTTCGCGTCCGACACCGTGGCGCTGGTGTCGACGCCGCTGTACTCCAACACCACCATCGCCGGCATGCTGCCTGCCATCCAGCACGGCGGCACCGTGGTGCTGATGCGCAAGTTCGACGTCGTGCGCTTCCTCGAGCTGGCGCAGGCCGAGCGCGCCACGCACGCGATGCTGGTGCCGGTTCAGTACCAGCGCCTGCTGGCGCATCCGGATTTCGACCGCTACGACCTGTCGTCGTTCAAGATGAAGCTGTCGACCAGCGCGCCGCTGCGCGCCCAGGTCAAGGCCGACTGCCTCGAGCGCTGGCCCGGCCGGCTGGTCGAGATCTACGGCCTCACCGAGGGCGGCGGCTCGTGCACGCTGGAGGCCAACCTGCATCCCGACAAGCTGCACACGGTCGGCCAGCCCGGCCTGGGCTGCGTCATGAAGATCATCGACGAGGACGGCAACGAGCTGCCGCAGGGAGAAGTGGGCGAGGTCGTCGGCCGTGCCGCGATGATGATGAAGGGCTACTACAAGCAGCCGGGCAAGACGCGGGAGCTGTTCTGGCACGATAAGGACGGGCTGATGT
The DNA here is from genome assembly GCF_008039615.1 of Vineibacter terrae. Taxonomy (GTDB): domain Bacteria; phylum Pseudomonadota; class Alphaproteobacteria; order Reyranellales; family Reyranellaceae; genus Vineibacter; species Vineibacter terrae. Next base: position 9,724 of record NZ_VDUZ01000071.1, read on the forward strand.
ATTTCCGCTCCGGCGACATGGGCCGATTCGACGCCGACGGCTTCCTGGAGCTGCTCGACCGGCGCAAGGACATGATCATCTCGGGCGGCTTCAACGTCTATCCCGCCGACATCGAGGTGCTGCTGCTGAAGCATCCGGACGTGGTCGACGTCGCCGTGATCGGCGTTCCCAGCGATCAGTGGGGCGAATCGCCGCTGGCCCTGGTCGTGCGCCGCGACGGCGCGACCACCGGCGCCGCCGCGATCCTCGACTGGGCCAATCGCCAGCTCGGCAAGACGCAGCGCCTAGCCGGCGTCGAGCTCCGGGACTCGCTGGCGCGCAGCACCATCGGCAAGATCATGAAGCGCGAGCTGCGGGCGCCCTACTGGGAAGGCCGCGGCAGCAAGATTTGAATCTGCCCCGGAGCGCGGGCCTCCGGCCCGCTCATGAGCGGACGGGACGCCCGCGCGCCGGGGTGAGCAACAGGAACAAGGACATCCCATGAGCGACGTCGAACTCAGGACAGCGCATCTCTTCACCATCTGGCTCGAGGTCGACGCGATCAAGGACCTCGGCGCCACGCCCTACGGCAACCGCCGCATCGCGGCGGTCAAGGGCGGCCGCTTCGAGGGCGAGGAGCTGCACGGCACGGTGGAACCGGCGCCGGCCGGCGACTGGCTGCTGCAGCGCCGCGACGGCGTGCTGATGCTCGACGTGCGCCTCACCCTGCGCACCCAGGACGACGCGCTGATCTACATGACCTATCGCGGCATGCGCCACGGCCCGCAATGGGTGATGGACCGGCTGAACAAGGGCGAGAAGGTCGACCCGTCGGAATACTATTTCCGCACCGCGCCGATGTTCGAGACGGCGTCGGAGAAATACTCGTTCCTCAACCGCATCATGAGCATCGGCGTCGGCCGCCGCGAGGCTGCAGGCCCGATCTACGACATCTTCCAGGTGCTGTGATCGTCCTTCTCGCCGCCCAGGCGGGGTTATCGCATATGCGCAGCGCTGCGCTGCCGCACCTGCTGTCATCCCGAGCGCAGCGAGGGATCTCCCGCGAATGGCGCACCCTGCGCCTTGCCGCAGGAGATCCCTCGCTGCGCTCGGGATGACAGCAGGGTCATGCGCGATAGCTCCGCCCCTGCGGGAGTAGGGCTACTATTGCGGATCGATGCCGAGCTGCTTGACGAGGTCGATCCAGACCGGATTCTCCTCGCGCCAGATGCGCTGGAAGGTCTTGTTGTCGGTGGCCGACTCGTCGATGCCGAACGTGTCCAGCATCTGGCGCAGGCGCGGCGAATGGCCGGCTTCGACCATGAGGGCCGACAGGCGCTCGACGATGGGGGCCGGGGTGCCGGCCGGTCCGAAGAGCCCGACCCAGCCGCGGATCTGGAAGGCCTTGGCGGTGATGCCCTGCTCCAGGAAGGTGGGCACGTCGGGCAGCTTCTTCATGCGCTTGACCTGCGGCACGGCGATGGCGCGGCCGGCGCCGGACTGCAGCACGCTGGTGGCGGCCGCGACGCTGCCGTTGGCAGCCTGGATCGTGCCCGCCAGCATGTCCTGCCACATCGGTCCTTCGCCGCGATAGTGCACAACCTCCATCTGCAGGCCCAGCGCCTTGTTCAGCTCGGCCGCGGCGATATGGGAGTAGGAGCCCGGCGAGTAGCTGCCGATGCTGACCTTGTTGTTCTTGGCCCAGGCCGCGAACTCCTTGACGTTGGTCGCCGGCACCGATTTGTGGACGATGAACGGCAGGTGGCCGGCGTCCATGAAGGAGATCGGCACGAAATCCTTGTTGGGGTCGAACGGCAGGCTCTTGAACAGCGCCTGGCTCATCACCAGCGTGGTCGAGATCGTGACCAGCAGGGTGTAGCCGTCGGGCGGCGACTTGGCGACGAAATCGGCGGCGATGATGCCGCTGGCGCCGGTCTTGTTCTCGACCACCAGCGCCTGGCCCAGCTTCTGCGAGATGTATTCGGCATAGGCGCGCGCGAACGCGTCCGTCAGCCCGCCGGGCGGATGGCTGACGACGACGCGCACCGGCTTGCTGGGCCAGGTGTCGGCGCGCGCCGCGCCGCTCAGGACGAGCGGGCCGCCCATGGCGGCCGCGCCCAGTGTCAGGCCGCGGCGCAACAGGCGCCGCCGCGTCGTGTCATTGCTCATCGAAGTCCTCCCCAAAATTCGTTGGTAGCTTCATGTGAGCACAGGTGAATGCTTTGCATTCACCGAGTCGAACCATGAAGCAGGCGCACCACGCTGGTGCGACGCCTCCATGGTTCTGCAGGCTCACCATGAAGGCGAAGCGGAGTCGTCAGACCACGCGGTCCTTGCGCAGCCCGGCGATCTCGTCCTTGCTGTAGCCGATCTCCTCGAGCACCTGGTCGGTATGCTCGCCCAGCAGCGGCGGGCGATGGCGGATTTCGAGCGGCGAGCGCGACAGCTTCACCGCCTGGTCGAGATAGGGCACCGGCCGCGGCGCGCCCGGGAACTCGACCTGCTTGAACATCTTCTGGTCCTTGACGTGCGGATCGTCCAGCGCCTGCTGCGGGCTGTAGATCGGCCCGGCCGGGATGCGCGCCGCCGCCAGCGCCTCGAGCGCTGCCGCCACCGTGCGCTCGCCGCACCACGCCTGCATGCGCGCGCTCAGCACCTCACCGTTGTTGCCGCGCTGCAGGTCGTCCTTGAAGCGTGGGTCGTTCAGCCACGCCTCCTCGCCCATCAGCTTGCACCAGCGCACGAACAGCGGCTGGCCCAGCGCCATGGCGAAGATCCAGCCGTCCTGGCACTTGAAGCAGTCGGACGGGCCGGCCGTCCAGGCGCGATTGCCGATGGCCGTACGGTTGGCGTCGATCACCTGCTGCTCGATATGCTGCGTGTTGAAGGCGTTGAGCGCGCTGCGGATCAGCGCCGTCTCGACCTTCTGGCCTTTGCCCGACTTCTGGCGCTCCATCAGGGCTGCCAGCACGCCGATGGTGTTGAGGTAGGCGGTCGAGAAATCGACATAGGGCGCCGCCGTGCGCACCGGCCGGTCACCCCAGCCCGACAGGTGCATCGCGCCCGACATCGCCTGGCCGATCGTGTCGAAGCCGACGCGCTGGGCGTAGGGGCCCTCCGAGCCGAACATCGAGGTGGTGGCCAGGATGATGCGCGGATTGATGGCCGACAGGGTCTCGTAGTCCAGCCCCATGTCCTTGAGCGTGTCGACCGGCAGGTTGGCGACCACGACATCGGCCGTCTTCACCAGGCGCGCCACCACCTCGCGGCCGGCCGGCTTGGTCGGGTTCAGCGTGATGCCCAGCTTGTTGCGGTTCATCTGGAGGAAGGTGACGCCCTCCTTATCGGGCACCACCGGCGTCATCCACCGGTCCTCGCTGCCGTCCAGCTTCTCGATGCGGATCACTTCGGCGCCGAGGTCGCCCAGCAGCGCGCCGCAGTAGGGGCCGGCGATGTAGCGCCCGAAATCGAGGACGCGAATACCTTCCAGAACGCCCGCCATGGCGTGACTTCCTCCACAGGATCGGTTGCGACGCTATACCTGGGCCGCCCGATGCGGCGCGGCGCGACGCACCAGCCACAGCGCCAGTAGCACTGCAGGCACCAGGATGGCCAGACCCAGCACATCCATGACCGTGTTGCTCAGCGGCATGATCCCGTCGCCGGGCGTCGCGAACACGAGTCCGCCCAGGACGAGCAGCACGCGCAAGGGCCATTCCAGCATGCCCGCCCCGCGCAGATCGCCGATGCCGGCCTGGTAGCCCTGGATGCCGCCGCAGATGAACAGCGTGCCCAGGCCGGCCGCCAGGGTGAGGTAGAGCGCCTCGCTCCACGAGCCCTGCAGCACGAAGGCGGGGTTGAGCACGAAGAAGAACGGGATGAAGTAGATGATGCTGCCCACCCACATCGACTCCCAGCCCGTCTTCATCGCCGGCGCGCCGGCGATGCCGGCGGCGGCGAACGAGGCGATCGCCACCGGCGGCGTGATCGACGACAGCATGCCCCAGTAGAAGATGAACATGTGCACGGCCATCTTGTTGAGGCCGGCCTTCTCGAGCGCCGGGCCCACCAGGATGGCGAGGAAGATGTAGCAGGCGGTGGTGGTCAGCCCCAGGCCCAGCACCAGGCTGGTGACGGCGCACATCACCAGCAGCAGGATGGCGTTGTTGCCGGCCAGCGCCAGCAGGTCGTTGGCCAGGCTCGAGATCACGCCGGTCATCGAGAAGGCGCCGATCAGCAGGCCGCATCCGGCCAGGATGCCGATCAGCTCGACGAAGGTCCTGCCGTTGACCTCGAGGAACGCGAGGTACTTCGCCAGCCCCCAGCGCTTGCCGCCGAACAGCTCGTTGAGCACCACCAGCACCAGCAGCCCGCCCAGGGTCGGCAGCAGCACGGCGTTCATCCACGCATCGCCGGCGCCTTCCGCGCCGGCCGGCAGCGCGGCGGCCTTGGCGTAGCCGTCGCTGGCCAGCACCATGGCCACGGTCGCGGCCAGCGCCGCCAGGCAGTTGGCGGTGTTGGCCGGCCGCCAGGCGCCGGGCTGGGCCCACTGGTTAAGCACCAGCAGCAGCGCCGTGGCGTAGAAGGGCGCATGGCTCTCGCGCTTGAAGTAGAGCAGCATCACGATCAGCAGGATGATCACGAAGGCGTAGTACCAGCCGTCCTTGATCGCATCCCAGGCGCGGGGCAGCTCGGACCGCGGCAGGCCCTTCAGCCCGTGCCGCGCGGCGTAGGAGTCGACCTGCATGAAGAGGCCGGCATAGTAGAGCAGCGCCGGGATCACGGCCGCCATCGCGACCTCGGCATAGGTCACGCCCATGAACTGCGCCATCACGAAGGCGGTGGCGCCCATCACCGGCGGCGCCAGCACGGCGCCGGTCGAGGCGCAGGCCTCGATGGCGCCGGCGTAGGAGGGGCGGAAGCCGGTGCGCTTCATCACCGGGATGGTCATGGTGCCGGCGGTCAGCACGTTGGACACGATGCTGCCCGACATCATGCCCAGCAGGCCGCTGGCGAAGATGCAGACCTTGGCGGCGCCGCCGCGGAACGTGCCGCACAGCGCGAACGACAGGTTGATGAAGAACTTGCCGGCCCCGGTCATCATCAGCGCCGTGCCGAACACCAGGAAGCCGATCACCGTGTCGGCGAAGGCCTGGATCGGGATGCCCAGCAGGCTCTCGGTCGAGAGCATGTGGTAGGCCGAGGCCTGCTCCCAGGTCGACTGGTTGCCCTTCAGCGGCCCCAGCCAGCGCGCCTCGGCGAACAGCGGATAGACGGTGAACGGCAGCACCGACAGCATCAGGCTCCAGCCGCCGGTGCGCCGCAGCGCCTCCATCAGCACGAACCACATCACGTAGCCGGTCCAGGTGACGCCGGCCGGCGCGCCGCCGAACTCCCAGCCCAGCTCGGCCGCCTTGCGGATATGGAGCATAAGGTAGAGCGACGCCGCTGCCGTCGCCACGAACAGCACGATGTCGTACCAGGGCAGGTGATCGACGGGCGCCCGGCCGCCGCCCGGGAAGATCAGGAACGTGAACGGCAGCATGCACAGGATCAGGAGATAGAAATACTCCGAGTTCAGCGGCGTGAAGCCGACGAAGAAGCGCAAGCCGAACTGCTGGTTGATGCACAGGAAGACCGTGATGCCGGTGAGCGCGATCAGCGCCATCCGCCATGGCCCGCGCAGCGTGCGCACCCGGGTCGTCTCGGCCTCGGCCGGGCCGGTCTGCACATGCGGATCGTCGAGCACGACCTTCTGGGCCTCAGCCATGCGCCTCGCTCCCCGGTTCGGTTGACCTGCCTTCCCCAGACGGGTAGGGCAATCGCATGTGGCGTTGCCAGCCGGACTGTCGGAAGACGGAACCACAGAGGCACAGAGACACAGAGGTCACACAGAGTAAGACATTATCGCGCGCCGAAGGCGCGCAACGTCTTGCTCTCTGTGCTGCCTCTGTGTCTCTGTGCCTCTGTGGTTCACTTTCCTGGCGCCGCGTGCGGCCGCCCTGCCCGGGTTGGGAGGAGGTGCCCTGAAGGGGCGGAAGCGGGATGCTCGAACGAGCTCGATGAGCCTCGGCGACACCGACTCTCTTGCGACATCCCCTTCCGGCGCTTCGCGCGTGTCCCCTCATTCAAAAACGACGTCCATCCCGGCCTTCTCCAGGGCCGCCTTGCGGGCCGCCGTCCATGCCTTGCGGAACGCGTCGGCGTCGTCGGGCGGGCTGGCCTTGAGCAGCGCCGCCCAGGCGTCGGCCAGCACCTTCTGCCGCTGCACCAGCGCATCGTTGTGCTTCTGCAGCGCGTCGGTCCAGACGCCGGCCTCCTTCAGCGCCCGCACGGCGCCGTCATGGAAGGGCACCACCCATTCCAGCTTCTGCCGCTTCAGCGCCAAGCCGGCGGCGCCGGGCGCGGCATCCTTGTAGGCGTCGTAGCTCACGATCAGCGCCTTGGTCAGGCCATAGGCGAGGTCGCTGGCCATCGACGCGTAGCTCATGAAGATCGGGTAGGGGAACGTGCCGGTCTCCAGCGGCGCCTGCGGCGAGACGCCGGCGCCGCAGGTCGCGGTGTGCGGGAAGACATAGGGCGCGAGCTTGTGCAGCCGGCGCCAGCCGTCGGCATCGGCGCGCGGCGTCGGCACCCAGTAGAGCCCGCGCGGCGAGGTGTCGACCTCCTTGGGCTGGGCCGAGATCGTCGAGGCGAACGCCGCGTCGGCCTCGTTGTTGAGCACGCCCTTCCACATCGCGCCGTAGCCGGAGAACTCCACCAGCTTCACGTCCGCGGCCGTCAGGCCGCCGAACGCCAGAACCGCCAGCGCGTTCTGGTTCAGCGCCGGCGAGCCCACGACCATGCCGATGCGCTTGCCCTTGAGGTCCTTGGCGGCCTTGACGCCGGTGTCCTTGGCCACGCCCAGCGACGCGCCGTTGCAATCGTTGGAGGCCAGCAGCAGGCGCAGCGGCTGCGGTCCCCATTCGCGGGCCGCGAACTCGAACACCGCCTCCTGCGCGAAGTAGGTGCCGGTGCCGTTGGCGGCGACCTGCGCCCGGCCGGCGCGCACCGGCGCCAGGCGTGCCACGTCGTTGCCCGCCGGCAGCACGCGCACCTCCGCGCCGTGCTTGTCCTTCAGCACCTTGCCCACGGCGACGGCGATGTTGAACCCGGACGAGCCGGTGTCGTAGGCCGTGAAGGTCAGGGTCGGCGGCAGCTTGATGTCCTGCGCCGCGGCTGGCACCGCCATGCCTGCAAGGGCAGCCGCCGCCAGACGCATCCCGATCGCGCGCATGGTCACCTCCCAGAGCGATTATCCGGCAGGGCCGGCCGGCGCCGTGCGGCGCGGCCCGCTGCCCCTATTCGAAGATCACGTCCATGCCTGATTTGGTCAGCGCCGCGGCGCGCGCCTTGAGCCATCCGGCGGCGAAGTCCTTCTCGTCCGAAGGCGCGTTGGCGCCGAAGGCTTTCCAGGCCGCCGCGATCACCTGCTGGCGTGCGATCAGCGCGTCGTTGTGCTTCTGCGCCGCATCGCTCCAGGCGCCCTTCTCGCGGAAAGCCTTGATGGCGCCGGGGTGGTAGGGGACGACCCAGGTGAAGTTCTGCTTGTCCAGCGCCATGCCGTCGGCGCCGGGCGCGCCGGCCTTGTAGTCGGCATAGCTGTCGATCATCGCCTTGGTGATGACGTAGACCTGCTCCTCGCTGCGGTCGGCGTAGGTCATGAAGATGGGATAGGCGTAGCCCGCCATCTCGACCGGCTTGTCGGGCGTCAGGCCGCCGGAGCCGCAGGTCGCCTGCACGGCCACGAAGTAGGGCGCCTTCTTCTTCACCCGCGCCCAGCCGGCGGTGTCCGTCGACGGCATCGACGGCCAGATCACGCCGCGCGGCGAGGTGTCCATCTCCTTGGACTGCCCCGAGATGGTCGACGACAGCGCGATGTCGGCCTCGTTGTTCACCATGCCTTTCCACATGGCGTTGTTCGACGAGAACTCGACCGTCTTCACGTCCGTGGCGCCCAGCCCGGCGAAGCCCAGCAGCGCCAGCGCGCCCTGGGTCAGCGCCGGCGAGCCGACGACGATGCCCAGCCGCTTGCCCTTGAGGTCGGCCACGGTCTTGACGCCGGTGTCGCGGGCCACGGCCAGCCCCAGGCCGTTGCAGGACGTGGCGGTCATCAGCAGCCGTGCCGGCTGCGGTCCCCATGCCTTCTGGCCGAACTCGAACACGCCTTCCTGTGCGAAATACGTGCCGATGCCCATCTGCGAGATCACGGCGCGGCCGGCGCGCACCGGCGCCAGACGGCCGGTGTCGTTGCCCGAGGGCAGCAGGCGCAGGTCGCTGCCGTATTTCTGCTTGAGCTGCTGGCCGATCGCGACGGCGATGTTGAAGCCCGAGGAACCGGTGTCGTAGGCCGTCCACGCCATCTCGGATGGCAGCTTGCCTTGGCCGACGCAGGGCATGGCGGTGGCGACAATGCAGACAAACGCAGCCGTGGCCGCCGCAACGCGGACCGTCATCGAGTCCTCCCTGTGCTGCCGCCATGTTGGCGGTTCTTGTTTCATCGCAAGCGTAAACCGTCATTCATGTTACAGGCTCGCGCCGCGCTGTCCACCATTATGGAGCACACAAAAAAAGAGGGAGCCGTGCGGCTCCCTCCGGTCGATCGCATGAGGCTGGCGCGTCAGCCTTCTTCCTGGAAGGCCTCCTCGCGTTTCTTGCGCAGTGACGGCAGCGCCATCAGCACCAGCAGGATGACCGTCACCGCCAGCAGGCCGGCGCTCAGCGGCCGGGTGACGAACACGGTCGCATCGCCGCGCGACAGCAGCATGGCGCGCCGGAAATACTCTTCCATCTGCGGTCCCAGCACGAGGCCGAGCAGGAACGGCGCGCCCTCGCAGCCCAGCTTCAGGAACACGTAGCCGATGACGCCGAAGATCGCGACCGTCATGACGTGGAAGGTGCTGTTCTGCAGCGAGTAGGCGCCGATGCAGCAGAACAGCAGGATCGACGGATAGAGGAAGCGGTAGGGCACCGTCAGCAGCTTCACCCAGATGCCGATCAGGGGCAGGTTGATGATGACCAGCATCAGGTTGCCGATCCACATCGAGGCGATCATGCCCCAGAACAGCTCCGGCTTCTTGGTCATGACCTCGGGGCCGGGCTGGATGCCCTGGATGATCATGGCGCCGACCATCAGCGCCATCACCGCGTTGGACGGGATGCCCAGGGTCAGCATCGGGATGAACGACGTCTGCGATGCCGCGTTGTTGGCCGATTCCGGCGCCGCGACGCCCGCGACCGCGCCCTTGCCGAAGATCTGCGGTGTCTTGGAGATCTTCTTTTCCAGGGTGTAGGACGAGAACGCGCTCAGCGTCGGGCCGCCGCCGGGCAGCACGCCCAGCAGCGAGCCGATGCCGGTGCCGCGCAGCACCGCCGGCCACGCCTGGCGCACCTCCTCGCGCGTCGGCCACAGCGACGTGATCACCGTCTTCTCGACCTCGCGCGTCGATCGCTTCTCGAGGTTGGCGATGATCTCGGCGATGCCGAACAGGCCCATCGCGATCGGCGCGAAGTCGATGCCGTCGCTGAGCTCGGGGATGTTGAAGGTGAAGCGCTGCGCGCCGGTGTTCACATCGGTGCCCACCAGGCCGATCAGCAGGCCCAGGAACACCATCGCGATCGCCTTGACCACCGAGCCGCTGGCCAGCACCACGGCCGCCACCAGGCCCAGCGCCATCAGGGCGCAGTATTCCGACGGCCCGAATTTCTGCGCCATCTCGGTGAGCGGCTTGGCGAACAGCACGATCAGCAGCGTGCCGACCGTGCCGGCAAAGAACGAGCCCAGGGCCGAGATCGACAGCGCCGCGCCGGCGCGGCCCTTCTTGGCCATCTGGTAGCCGTCCAGCGTCGTGACCACCGACGAGGCTTCGCCCGGCAGGTTCACCAGGATGGCGGTCGTGGAGCCGCCATAGGCGGCGCCGTAGTAGATGCCGGCCAGCATGATCAGCGCCGCCTCGGGCGGCAGCTTGAAGGTCAGCGGCAGCAGCATGGCGATGGTGGCGACGGGGCCGATGCCGGGCAGCACGCCGATCAGCGTGCCCACGAGGCAGCCGATCAGGCAGTACAGCAGGTTCTGCAGCGTGACCGCGGTGCCGAAGCCGATGGCGAGGTTGCTGAGGATGTCCATGTCACCACACCCCTTGCAGCATGGGGATGTTCATGGAGAGGCCCCACTTGAAGATCAGGTAGCAGATGACGGTCAGCACGGCGCACATGATGGCCGTCTCGCGCCAAGTGAACTCGTCGCCGCCCATGGCCGCGAGGAAGATCAGCGCCACCAGGGCCGGCAGCAGGCCGGAGACCGGGTTTTCCCAGCGCGGCAGGCCGGACACGAACCACGAGACGATGGCCGGCACATTGCCCGGATCCAGCAGCACGCCGAATGCCAGGATGCCCAGCGTGATCATCACGATCGGCTTCCACTTGCCGCCATCGATGGGCTCGCTGCCGGCGACGATCGCGGTGATCGCGATGATGGCCCCCAGCGCCATCATCACGAACGACAGCATCCGGGGCACGTAGCCGGGTCCCATGCGCACTGCGGTGCCCAGCGCGAGCTTGGACTGGCCGAACGTGCTCGACAGATCGGTGAACGCCGCGACATAGATCAGCACGCCGAATCCGATGAACATCAGCCCGGCCAGGAAGTCCTTGGACAGGAATCGATTCAAGAAATGCCTCCCTGCACGGAGCTTGCCTGCTCCCGTTGCTTCAAGCCGCGACGCTGTCACCCAGGCGTCAGATCACCTCGGCGTCAGATTACGATGCGCACATAACAGCAAACGTGGCGCACGCCCAAGAGTGAATTTACATCAGGTTTCTGATGTCGCGTCAGGCACCAGTCAGATATGCATGCTGGCGGCGAATGACGCGACAGCCATCCACATCGCGCATGAGCGTGCAGCGGTGCGCGTGCGTTTCGCGGCCTGGCGCATTCCGCCGAGCGGTAAGCCGTCGCGGCCCGGTGTGGCGAAGCGTTGCACGCCACAATCTGACGACGCACACTCGCGCCACTTCGATGCTCACCGTAAGGGAACGGAAAGATGGCAAGACGCGGCGCTGACTTCGTCGGCACGATGGCGGTTCAGGACAGGCATCGCTTCGAGACCGGGCCGCTGGAACGGTATATGGCCGGCCATGTCGCAGGCTTTGCCGGACCACTGACGGTCGAGCAGTTCCGCGGCGGGCAATCGAATCCGACCTACAAGCTGACGGATGGCGGTGGCCGACAATACGTGCTGCGCCGCAAGCCGCCGGGCAAGCTGCTGCCGTCGGCTCACGCCGTCGACCGCGAGTTCCGCATCATCGCCGCGCTGAACCGCACCGACGTGCCGACGCCGCGCGCCTATGCGCTGTGCGAGGATGACGCCATCGTCGGCACGGCGTTCTACATCATGGAATTCTGCGACGGCCGCGTGCTGTGGGATCCGCTGCTGCCCGAGGTGCCGCGCGAGGGCCGGGCCGCGATCTACGAGGCCAAGGTCGACACGCTGGCGCGCCTGCACAAGGCCGACTGGCAGGCGCTGGGCCTGGCCGATTTCGGCCGGCCGGGCAGCTACGTCGTGCGCCAGATCTCGCGCTGGGGCAAGCAGTACAAGGCGTCCGAGACCGAGCAGATCGAGGCGATGGACCGGCTGCTGGAATGGCTGCCGGCCAACGCGCCGCAGACCGACGACACCACCATCGTCCATGGCGACTACCGGCTGGACAACATGATCTTCCACAGGAGCGAGCCGCGCGTGCTGGCGGTGATCGACTGGGAGATCTCGACCCTGGGCGACCCGCTGGCCGAGCTGTCGTATCTCTGCATGATGTACCGGGTGCCGGAAGCGCAGGGCGGCATCGCCGGCATCGACCTCGCCGCTCTGGGCATACCCGATGAGCGACAGCTGGTGCAGTGGTATTGCAACCGCACCGGCCGTGCGCTGCCGCCGAACTGGGACTACTACATGGCCTACAATCTCTTCCGGGTGGCCTGCATCCGGCAGGGGGTCTATGCCCGCTCGCTCGACGGCACGGCCTCCAACCGGCTGGCCGGCGAATCGGGCAAGCTGGTGCGGCCCAACGCCGAGCTCGCCTGGTCGATTGCCCAACAATTGGGCGCGAGCTGAATATAGCTTCGTTTGCATACGAATGGCGCAGCTTGTAGGCTGCGCCACAAAGGCGACGCATGGGTCAACTATGCGTCGGGAGGAATGACACGGGGAATCGACGTGGTACGCCGCACTTCGCGCCGCCCGGCGGCGCGCCCCTCCGAGCCTCGCGACACGCCGCCGGCGGAGGCCATCGAAGCGGCGGCCTTCGACCTGTTCGCGCGCCAGGGCTTCCAGGTCACGACCGTGCGCGACATCATGCATGCCTGCGGCCTGACGCAGGGCGCGCTGTACAACCATTTCTCGTCGAAGGAAGAGCTGCTCGCAACCATCATACGCTCGACCCAGGCGGCCCTGGAGCGTGACCTTGCGGCGGCGCTCGGCGGGGTGGGCGATGATCCGGCGGCGCAGCTCTTCGCCGTGGTGCGCGCCTACACGCTGCGCCACACGCGCAAGCGGGTCGAGGCCGTGGTGGCCAACCGCGAATGGGAATGGCTCGACGCGCCGCGCCGCCAGGAGATCCGCGCCAGCCGCCGCCGCGTGCGCGAGGTGGTGATGCGCATCCTGGAGCGCGGCCACGCCGCCGGCGCCTTTCGCGCGCTGCGCCGCGACGGCCGCGACGACGTCAAGATCGTCGCCATGGCCATCCTCAACCAGTGCACCGATGTCGCCTACTGGTTCAATGCCGCGCATGACGGCTGGCGCGCCGAGGATGTTGCCGACCTGCATGCCGACCTGGCGCTGCGCTCCGTCGGCGCCGCGCCGGCCGCGGCGCGCGGCCGCGCCGACGACACGCTGGCCGCGGAATAGGGCACGTCAAGGGTCGGGCCGCGGCGCTCCAGCGCCGCTCATGGCTCATGAGCCGGCGCTGCGCGCCGGTGCGCCGCTGGAGCGGCGCGGCCCGGCCGTTTTTCCCTACCGCTTCAGATGCACGATGGCGTCGCCCGCGATCACGGCGCGCTGGCCGCCCGGGGCGGTCCAGAACACCTCGAGCGTCGCGGTGTTCCTCTTCTCGAAATACAGGATCTTGATCGGGTACAGGCCCGGCGCCGTCACCTGCACCGGGATCGGCGGCGACAGGCGGTCGGGATGGACGTCGCCGTCCTCCCAGATGCGCTTGCCGCCGATCTCCAGCCGCACGCCGTCGTTGGAGTTGACCTGGAAGACATAGGTGCCGGCGGCCGGGAAGCGGAGGAAGCCGAAGATATGCGCCTGCACGCCGTCGGTCTTGTCGCTGGTCAGCACCTTGCCGGGGCCCATGTCCCAGCCGAGATGGGTGAGCGGCGCGCCGACGGTCTTGCCCTTCTCGTTGAACTGCGACAGCCGGTCGATGATGTCGAAGTGATAGTTCACGGCGAGCCCGGGCGCGAGCTGGTCCGCCGCCGGCTGCGGGCTGGCCGGCTGCAGGCCGGCGATCGGCGTCTGCGCGGCGGCGGGAAGCGGCGCCAGCAGCAGGGCGAGAACGGTCACGAGAGCATCACGGCGGCGCATGCGGGTCCCCCCAAGGCAATGTTCGATTCCCTAGGCTGGCGCAGATCGACAACAACGGTCAATCGTCTGCAACGTTCCCCGGATGGGGGGCGCGTGTGCCGCCCTTACGCGTCGCTGCCGCGATAGCGGTAGGGCGGCGGCGCCCCGGCCGATTCCCGCTCGGCCAGCGCCACCAGGGCCTCATGCAGCGGCGACAGCGCGCAGGCGGGGTCGACCGCGTCGGCGTCGCCGGCGATGGCCAGCGCCTGGCAGCGGCAGCCGCCCCAGTCGACCTCGCGGCGATCGCACGAGCGGCACGGCTCCTGCATCCAGTCGGTGCCGCGGAAGCGCACGAAGGCATCGCCGTGCGACCAGGCGTCGGCCAGCGTGGTCGAGCGCACGTTGGGGAACTCAAGCCCCGGGATGGTGCGCGCTGCGTGGCACGGCAGGATGGCGCCGTCGGGCGCCACCACCATGAAGCGCCGCGCCCAGCCGCCCATGCAGGCCTTGGGCCGGCGGGCATAGTAGTCGGGCGTCACGTAGTCGATCACCAGCCGGCCCTTGAGCCGCGCGCGCGCCGCATCGACCTCGGCGGTGGCGGCCTCGAGCTGGGCCCGGGTCGGCATCAGCGCCGCGCGGTTGGCCAGGCCCCAGCCGTAATACTGCGCATGCGCCACCTCCAGCCGCGCCGCGTCCAGGGTCAGCGCCAGCGCGATCAGGTCCGGGACATGCGCGATGTTCCGGCGGTGGACCACGGCGTTGAGGGTCAGCGGCAGGCCGGTCGCGCGCACCGCGGCGGCGATCTCGAGCTTGCGGGCGTGGGCGCCGTCGAGCCCCGCGATCCGGTCGGCGCCGACCGGCTCGCTGTCCTGCACGCTGAGCTGGACATGATCCAGCCCGGCATCCTTCAGCCGCTGCAGCCGCGCGCGGTCCAGCAGCAGGCCCGACGTGATCAGGTTGGTGTAGAGCCCGGCGGCGCGTGCGCCCTGCACCAGCGCCTCCAGGTCGCGCCGTGCCGCCGGCTCGCCGCCGGAGATATGCACCTGCAGCGCCCCCAGCCGGCCGGCCTGCGCCATCACGTCGAGCCACGCTTCGGTCGGCAGCTCGGCGCTGCGGCCTTCCAGCGCCGTCGGGTTGGAGCAGTAGGGGCAGCGCAGCGGGCAGCGATGCGTCAGCTCGGCCAGCAGCGCCAGCGGCGGTTCGACCTGCGTCGTGGAGCCTGCCATGCTCAGTCGCCTTCGTCCCTCGGGTCCGGCCCGACCCTGATGGCCAGCCACGCTATCACGCCGGCTGGTCGCGCACGATCCCCTTGTCGGCGAGGTCCTGGAGCAGGGCCAGCACGTCGCCCCGGATCTCCTCGACCGGCGCGTCGAACTCGGCGCCGAGCTCGGCCGCGATCTGCGCCACGCTCGCCGTGCCGCTGCACCGGCTCAGCACCGCATGCGCCACCTCGTCGAGCACGAACAGGCGTTCGGGCGCCTGCACCACCCAGCGCTCGCGCGCCGTGTCCCGCTGCAGCCGCGCATGCGCCACCAGCGCCGGCCGGCTGTCGGCGGAGAGCGGGGCGCTCATGACCCTTCCGGCCGGAAGGCGCCGGGCGGGATGTAGCCGGGCTCGACATAGGCATAGTACAGCGCATCGAGCTGGGCCCACAGCACGCCGCATTTGAAGCGCAGCGCCTCGAGCACCAGCTCCTGCTCGTCGCGGTTCCTGGCGTGCTCGATCACATAGGCCAGGGCGAAGTTGGAATCGCGCGGCGCCTGGGTGAGGCGCTTGTCGAAATAGGCCAGCGTCTGGCGCGTCACGAAGGGGTAGCCCGCCAGCATGCCCGCGACGCGCTCCTGGATGATGGCGGGCGAGAACAGCTCGGTCAGCGACGAGGCCACCGCCTCCAGCAGCGAGCGCTCGGCGACGAAGTGGACATAGGCCTCCACCGCGAAGCGCGTGCCCGGCAGGATGCCCCTGGTCGAGGCCACGTAGTCGCGGTCCAGGCCCAGGCCCTCGGCCAGCTTCAGCCAGCGCACGATGCCGCCGTCGCCCTCGGTCTCGCCGTCATGGTCGACCAGGCGCGAGCGCCATTCGCGCCGCAGCGCCGGATCCTCGGCGCGCGCGATCAGGGCGGCGTCCTTCAGCGGGATGCAGCGCTGGTAGTAGTAGCGGTTCAGCGCCCACGCCTGGACCTGCCCCTTGGTGAGCTGGCCACCATGCAGGCGGCGGTGGAAGGGGTGCAGGTTGTGGTAGCGCTCGGCGCCGATCGCGCGCAGCGCGGCTTCGAACGCGGCAGCCGACAGCATGGTCACAGCGTGAACTCCTGGCCGTCCTCGGCGATGGCCCACCCGGCGTCGGTCACGACCTGGCGTTCGGGCGAGCCGTCGATCAGGACGGGGTTGGTGTTGTTGATGTGGATGAAGAGCTTGCGCGGGATCGGCGTGCCTTTCCAGCCCGCCAGCGCGCCCTTGGCGCCGCCGATGCTGACATGCCCCATGCGCGCCCCGGTCTTGCTGCCGACGCCGGCCGCGATCATCTCGTCATCGCGCCACAGGGTGCCGTCGAACAGCAGCATCGCGGCATCCGTCACGCGCTGGCGCACGGCGTCGGTCACGTCGGCGCAGGCGGGGATGTACGCCAGGGTGGCGCCCGCCGCGTCGCGCACGACGAGGCCGATCGTGTCCTCGCGGCTGGCCGGGCCGCCCTCCAGCCACAGGGCCGGCTTGCCGGGCACGGCGAAGGCCTCCAGCGTCAGCCCCGAGGCGGTGCCGCCGGGCAGAAGCAGCGGCATGGGCTGATCGAGCGTCATGGCCTGCCGCGACACCAGGCTGCCGTCCAGCACGCCGAAGATCGCGTTGCCGGCCAAGGTCGCCAGCACGCGGTCGGTGCCGTACAGCATCAACGGCTGGCGCTCGCGCAGCGACAGCAGCCCGCCGACATGGTCGACATCGGCATTGGTCATCACCACGCCGGCGATCGGGCTGTGGCGGCCGTCGCCGCGCGGCTGCATCGGCGGATTGGCCAGGATCTGCTGCTTGAGGTCAGGTGAGGCGTTGAGCAGGAACCAGCGCTCGCCATCGGCGGAGACCGCCACCGAGGACTGGGTCCGCGGCCGGACGCGCTTGTCGCCGTTCCAGGCCAATACGCAGACAGGGCAGCGGCAGTTCCACTGGGGGTAGCCGCCGCCCGCTGCGGAGCCGAGCACCCGGACTTTCAACGGGTGCCCTCCGTTCTTGCGTCAGAGTTCAGGGCAGGCGTAGCTGTTGATTTCCAGGCCAACGGCCAGCTCGACCACTTGCGGCTTCCTCCACGATTTACGCATGGCCTTGCTCCTCCCATATCATGATTGACGCCAAAGTATGACCTACCCCGGGGCGCACTTCAATGTGCATGCTCGCCGCGAAGGCAGCAGTCCGACGCAAATTGAATCAAGGACATAGGGGTTATCTTTCTTTGTCTGCGAATTTCTCCGAGGGCGGGAAGGGCGCGCACGTGACCTGTCATCCCGAGCGCCAGCGAGGATCTCCCGCGAATGCGCACCGAACGTCTTGCCGCAGGAGATCCTCGCCGGCGCTCGGGATGACAGTGGAAATGCCGGGGTTGACAGGCCCGGGTCCGGTCCCTATTTTCCGCGCCGCTTCGGAATTTCCCCGGCCCGCGCCGGGGTTTTTGTTTGGAACCCGGACCATGAAGATCCGCTCGTCACTGAAGACCATCAAGTCCCGGCACAAGGCCTGCCGCGTCGTGCGCCGCAAGGGCCGGGTCTACGTCATCAACAAGACCAACCCGCGCTTCAAGGCGCGCGCCGGCTGATGCCGGCGGCCGGCGCTGCCGGCCGGGCATTGCATACTCCTTTCGACGGCGGAGGCCACGGCCTCCGCCGTCGCTGTTTTTGACGGCGCAGCTTTCATTTCACTCGACGGAATCGGGTCGCCTTCAGCCGCCGGGAGCCGGCCGGCCGGTCCGCGTCGGATGCCCGGCGCCGAGCCGGCCATGGCGTGGTATCGTCGACCGGTGGCGGTCGACGGGGAAATCCGATGGTGCGTCGTGCGATGCCGGCGATGCTCGCGGCGTTGGTCGCCCTCAACGGCGCCGTGGTCGCTGCGCCACAGGAAGACCTTTACGGCAAGCCTGAAGGCTACCCGGTCGGCTCACGGGCGACAGCCTTCCTGCAGCGCTATCTGGTGGGCACCTTCAGCAACACCGAGAAGCTGGCGCCGTTCCACGTGGTTGCGGCCCCGCCCGATGCGTCGCCGCTGCTGCGGGCTGGTGGCGGGTTCGACGTGACGTACGAGCACGACGGCAGGCGCAAGACGGTCGAGGACTACCTCGCGACCAATCCGGTCACCGGCCTGCTGGTGCTGCGTGACGCACGCAACGTTTTCGAGCGCTATCAGTATGACCGCACGGCATCGCACCGGTTCTACTCCGCCTCGATGGCGAAGACCGTGACCGCCGTGCTGGTCGGAATGGCGTTGCACGACGGCAAGATCCGTTCGATCGATGACGCGGCCGAGGTCTATGTGCCGGACCTGCGCGGTTGCGCCTACGGCGCCACGCCGCTGCGCGCGCTGCTGCAGATGTCTTCGGGCATACGGTACGTCGAGCGATACGACGGAGCCGATGACCAGGCACGATTGTGGCGTGCGATGTTTGCCGAGGCTGGCCCGACCGTCATGGACGTCCTGAAGTCCTTCAACGACAGGCCCTGGGCGCCGGGCACGCACTTCAACTACGCCGGCTCCGAGACAATGGTGCTGGGGCTTGTCCTGCGCGCTGCCACGGGTCGTCCTTTGGCGGACTATCTGTCGGAGAAGGTCTGGCAGCCGATGGGCGCCGAGGCAGACGCTTCCTGGCTGGTCGACCGATCCGGGCAGGAGCTGACGTCGTGCTGCCTCAACGTCACGTTGCGCGACTACGGCCGGTTCGCTCTGCTGATGGCCAATGATGGCCGCGTCAACGGGAAGCAGGTCGTTCCCGCGGACTGGATACGCGACATGACCACGGTGCCCGACGATCAGGCGTATCGCAAGCCATATGTCGCATCACCTTCCTTTGGCTACGGCTACCAGACCTGGGTCCTGCCGGGCACCGAGCGCCAGTTTGCGCTTCTGGGCGTGCACGGCCAGGCGATCTACGTGCATCCCCGGCTGAAGCTGGCGATGGTGAACACGGCCGTGCGCCCCCGGCCCGTCGACCGGGGCATTCTTGAGACATCGGCATTGTGGCGTGCGATCGTGGCGGCTGCCGAGAAGTGAAGCGCGGCGAGCGGAGGATCGGGCATGCCGATCGCGTTCTGCACCGACGACGAGCTTGCCTACAGGCGCAGCCGGACACGCTTCGAGCCCGGCGCCGGCATGCCGCTCGACGATGCCTATCGCCTGGCGCACCTGCCGCTGGTCGCGCCAGCACATCCGCGTGTCATCGCCGCCAGGGACGGCACCTCCTATGCCATGGGCCGCCATCCGCGCGCCTACTCCCTGGTGCTGCCTGTCGCCGCCGATGCGCTCGAGGCGTCGCCCGCCTACCAGGCGCTCGATGCGGCGCTGCGGGCGGCACCCTTCGCCCACAAGGTGGCCTGGCACATCCTGGACCGGCGGCGCGATCGGCTGCATGCGACCGTGTGCGGCGCGCTCGGGCTGGAGCAGCCCCCTGTCCTGGACGCGGTGCTGGCGGCGCTGGCCCGCGTCGGGCCGATCGCCGTGCAGGCGCGCGGGCTGTTCTCCGGCAATGTCAACCGCGGGCGGCTTTACCTGCGCCTCTATCCCGAGCGGCGGCAGGGCACGAACATGTTCCATGCCGTGCAGCGCGCGCTCGGCCGGCCGGCCACGGATCTTTATGTGGTCGGCATCTGGAACCTGACCGACGACCTTGATGCCCATGAGGCGGCGGCCCTGGGCGCGCTGATCGAGCGCTGGTGGGCGCGTGTGCTCCTGCGCATCGAGGCCACCGAGCTGTGGCTGCTGGGCGCGCATGACGACCTCGTGCTCGATGCCGCGGTCAGCGCGCGCGTGCCGCTGGTCTGAGCCGGCGTCCGTTACGAGCCGCAACGGCGCGCAAATCAGTCCTTGGGGTGGGCGTAGAGCGCCAGGACGGCCGCCGTCGCGGCGTCGGCGCGGCGCGCGATCTCGCGGGGCGAGGGCGGCGTGCTCACACCCATGATCAGGCGCAGGATCAGATCGCCGATCAGGATGGCGAAGAACCGCGCCGCGATCGTGGCGGGCTCGCCGCCGCCGACCAGCCCGGCGTCGCGGGCCTGGGTCAGGAAGCCGACCAGGGCGGCGTGATTGGCACCGCGGCCGTTGTCGTCCAGCGTGCGCGCCAGCTCTGGCGAGCGCTCGGCCTCGAGGATGGCGAGCCGGTGCATTGCCACCACCGAGGGGGCGCAGATCTCCTTCAGCACCGTGGCGCCGAACTGGGTCAGCGTCGCGGCCAGGGCGTCGCGGTCGGCGACGTCGGGCGGCGCCAGCTTCTGGCGCATGCGCGCCGAGCGCGCGGCGAACATGGCGGCGAGGATGCCCTGCTTGCTGCCGAACAGGGCGTAGAGCTCGCGCTTCGACACCTTGGCGCGGGCGGCGATCTCGCGCGTGCTGGCCGCGACGTAGCCGCGTTCCATCAGCACGGCAGCCGTCGCCTCCATGATGCGGCCGCGCCGGCCGTCGCCCGTATCCGCATCGGCGGCTGTATCGCCGGGGGGCGGCTTGCCGGTGCTGCGTGTGTGGCTCTTCACGTCGTCTCCCGATCCGTCGACGCACCCTACACAAACGGCAGGGGCCGAGAAATTCGCTTGCCTGGTACCGATCGGTACCATACAGTCGTACCGTTTGGTACCAAACGGTACCAGCGGGGCGGGCAGGCCGCACGGCGCCTCTGCCCGCAAGGGAGCGAGACATGGACGGCATCATCGCATCGCCGCATCGCGGCGACGATCTTCTGCACGGGCCCGGCTATCCCCAGACATGGTTTCCCGTCTGCCTGGCGCGGGACGTCGCAGCCGACACCCTGGCCGGCATCGACATCCTGGGGACCCGCGTCATCGTCTATCGCGACGGCGGCGGCCGCGCCGTGGTCCAGAGCGCCTGGTGCCCGCATCTGGGGGCGGATCTCTCGCAAGGCCAGCGGATCGAGGGCCATGTCCGCTGTCCCTTCCACCACTGGCGCTTCGATGCCGCCGGGGCCTGCGCGCACATCCCGACCGGCGACAAGATCCCGCCGGGCGCGCGGATCTTCACCTTCCCCGCGGCCGAGGCCTGGGGCCTGATCTGGGCCTTCAATGGCGCGACGCCGCTGTTCGACGTGCCGCGCATTCCCGGCGCCACGGCGGCCAGCCTCGCGGTCGAGGCGACCCTGCGCGGCGTGCGCCGCGCGACGTTCGCGCTGGCGACCAGCAACGGCGTCGACTTCCAGCACCTGCGCACCGTGCACGGCCTGCCGACCGTCGCGCCCGATGCGATCAGCGTGCGCGCCTACGACATCGAATACGAGATCGATACGGCGAGCTACCGCCACCACGGCCTGATCACCGGCACCAACACCTTCGCCCAGCATCTGCGGGTGGGCGGGCGCGACATGTTCATGCTGTTCACCGGCGCCCCGATCGACCGCGACCGGATCCGATCGTTCTTCGTCGTCGGCGTGCCGCCGGCGGATCAGGACGACGCTGACCAGCGCGCGGCCCTGCAGGCCTTGCGCGGCATGGCCGAACGGCTGATCGGCGAGGACGAGCCGATCTTCGAGAGCATGCGCTTCCGCCGCGGCGTCCTGGTCGCCAGCGACCGCTACCTGGCCCGCTTCTTCAAGTATGTCGCGGCGTTCCCGCGCGCCGAGCCGCCGGACGCCTGACCCGCCTGTTCCGATGGCTCAGACGAGCTCCTTCATGCCGGCAGGTGTTTCGATCTGCGCGCGATAGCGGAGGCTGCTGCCGGGCACGACGGCCGGTGCCCGCTCGATGCCGAGGTCGCGATAGAGCGCTGCGATGGCGGCAGGGTCAGGGTGCTCGAGGGTGAACGATCGCAGCCGCGCGCCCAGGTCCGCGATCGTGGCCATCGAGCGCGGCTTGCCGCGCCGGTCGATGACGGATGGCGCCGCGCCGCCCAGGGGCAGCGCGCCGTCATCGGGGATGGCGAACTCGAACGACGGCAGGGAGACCTTCCTGCCGAAGATGTCCTGCCTTCCGGCAAGGACGGCGTCGATGACATCGGTTCGCGCGACCCAGCCGCGCAGGCGGCGCCCCGCATCCCAGTCGGCCTTGACGGCCTTCTGGTCGTCGAGGCCAAACCAGCGCGCGCGATCCGGCGGCGTGCCCTCGGGATCCAGGGCCACGATCTCCATGTAGACCGAGGCGCCGAGCTGGAGCAGGTGATTATGGGTGCCCATGTAGTCGTGGCGCTGTCCGAACGGGACATCGATATCAAGGCACGATCGAACGTGGGCGACCCCTTCGATCAAGGTCGGCGCGATGACGCTGAGGTGGTCGAGCTTGAGCATGGCCGCGAGCCTAGCCGAGCGCAGGAGACACGACCATCCCTGGCCCGCACCGGGGCGACCGGCAGGGGATTCGCATATGGAAGCACCGGTGCCGTCTCCTCGCCCCGCGGCAGCGGGGAGAGGAAGGGGCCCATGCCGCAGGTATGGGAAGGTGAGGGGTACGAGCGATCAGCCCCTATTTTTGCTGCATGGCTTGATCGTTCCTACCCCTCACCTTCCCATCGCTTCGCGATGGGCCCCTCCCTCTCCCCGCTGCCGCGGGGCGAGGGGTGAACGGCGCCTTAGGCGATCGCCGTGAGGCGCGCGGGTGACGGGATGGTGGCAGCGCGGGATGGCAGTTGCGGCTCGCGCTATTTCATCGCGATCGATCCGGCCTGCTGCTTCTTGACCAGCTCCAGGGCGCGGCCCATCTCGGCCACCCGGTCCTTGAGGTTGCGCGGCGTGGTCTTGGAGCCCCATTCCGGCTTCACGTCGATCATCATCATCGACTTGTCGGTCTTGCGCACGGTGAGCCCGGGCGAGCCCGCGTCGACGCCGGTGCCGGAAACCCAGGGGTGCGTCGGAAAGAACTCGCGCATGACGCGCCACGCCAGCTCCGAGGCGGCCGTGCCCGGATCCTTGCGGCGCACGGCGATGAAGATGTCGCCCTCGTTGTTGGAGGCGTCCGGCTGCAGGTCCCAGGCGTTGGTCTTGTACATGCTGAGCGCCGGCTGCTGGTTGGCCGTCAGTCCGGCGAGCGGATCGTTCGGGTCCTGCGTGACATAGGCCATCCGGCCGCGGATCGTGATGCGGGCGGCCGGCGCCATCGGCGTGCACACGATCTGGCCGCGCTCGCGCAGGGGCGCGCCTGACGGCCCCCATTCGAAATTGAACTTGATCTCGTCCTTGAAGCCCTGGACCGTGCGCAGGAAGGCGTGGCTGACGATCTTCATGACGTCTTCCTTGCCGCTGCCGGCGTTGCAGCCCATCAGCACGACCTTGGCGTCGGCGGTGAAGCGGTCCTGCACGGCCTGGAACCTGGGCACGGCGCTCTTGAACTCGGGGAAGGGCCCGATCAGCGCCTTGTCGTCGGTGAAGTAGACGTCGTCGCGCTTCACGTCGCCGGCCAGCGAGAACACCTGGTCGTTGGCGTGGCCCAGGATCCTCAGCTCCTCGATCGATTCGGGGTTCTGGCCGGTGATGACGGCCAGCAGCTCGTCGATTGTCGCTGCCGCGGAGCTGCCGCCGGACCGGGTGCCCACGGCGGCGAAGTCGCGGCTGGCGGGCGACCAGTGGCAGGCGGCGATCCCGCCGCATCGCGGGTCCAGCGTGCAGCTGATCTCCTGCTGGTCGTTGGTCCAGGGCGGCACCGTTCTGTAGCCGCTGGCATGGACGAGGAGCTTCATCGGCGTCGTTCCCCATGAAAGCGTGCGCCCACGCCGATCCGGCGCGGGCGGGAAAGCAGCCACCAGACGCTACGTCACGTTGAATGAAGAGTGAGCGGCCACTGTAGACCGGGGGACAGCCGGGAGCAATTGGAAAAGAAGCGGGACGCGCTTCGCAAGCCCAGGTCGTAAAGGGCCGCGGCTGCCCTGGGACCCTAGTGCTCGGAATCACTGGTTGGTGACACACCTGTCATCCCGAGCGCAGCGAGGGATCTCCTGCGGCAGAGCGCACAGTGCGCCATTCGCAGGAGATCCCTCGCTGCGCTCGGGATGACGGTCACGACCCACCTTCTACCGATAGCCGATACTACTCCACGAAGCAGGTCCAGATCACGGCGAAGATCACCGACACGGCTGCGGTGCCGGCCAGCAGCTGCAGGGTGGCCGCGGCCAGGTTGTTTCCGAGGAGGTAGTGGTGCCAGTCGAAGTAGGATCTGAAGCCCTCTTGCGGCCCGGATCGCTCGCTGCCTGGGTCTGTCGTCACGTGTCCTTCACCTTCACATCAGGGTGCGATCTGCGCGTGCTTCCGGCACTCTTCCCGCCGGCCCATACCACCTGGTCAGGACGTGCTCTACCGGAATTGCGCCCTCAGCCACTGCGCCACGTCGCGCACGTCCTGCATGCCGCGCTGCGCGCGCGGCACCACGAGGTAGTAGCCGGCGCCGACATCGGCCGTCATGGCGGGGAAGCGCACCAGGCGGCTGCCGGCGGCGTCCTGGCCGCCGGCGCCGGCCAGGGTGATGCCGGTCCCGGCCGCGGCGGCGCGCAGCGCGACGTCGGTATTGTCGAACGCCAGCGTCTGTAGCCCGGCCAGCGGCCCGAGCCGGTTGGCGGCGAGCCACAGCGACCAGGCCCGTTCCGTGCCGCTCACCAGCAGGATGCGCGTGGCCCGCAGGTCGGCGCGCGTCAGCCGCTCCCGGCCGCGATACGCCATGCCGGCGACCGCCTGCATGGGCACGCCGACCAGCCGCGTGGCGGTGCCGTCGCGCCAATCGCCGAAGCCGAAGCGGACGGCGATCTCGCCGGCGGCCAGCGGCTCGATGCGCGGCGACGTCTCGACCGCGAACGCGATGGCGGCAAAGCGCTGGCGCAGGCGCGGCATGTGCCGCGCCAGCCAACCCGACGCGAATGAGTGCGGCGCCTTGATCACGATGCGCTTGTGGGTGGCGCTCTGGTCGGCGATGTGGCGCGCGATGGCGCCGAAGGCGCGCGTGGCGATCCGGTGCAGCGCCCGGCCGCGCGGCGTCAGGGAGATCCCCAGCGGCGTGCGCACGAGCAGGGCCGTGTCCATGTCGTGCTCGAGCGCGGCGATGCGCCGGCTGACCGCCGACGGCGTCAGGTGGAGCTGGACGGCAGCCGCGCGGATGCTGCCGGCATTGCCGACGCAGACGAAGGCTTCGAGCCCGCGCAGGTTGGGCAGCCGCGTGCTGATCGCTTTTCCCGTCATCGCGCCAACCTCGCTGTCCTGCGTCGGGGGTGATGCAATTTCCGCAACACTAGCGGAATTCTTTGCGGTACGCGATCCGGGGCGGCCGCTCGTAGAACCGCTGCCATCGCGTGTTCGACCGACCGGAGCGCCCGCCATGATCATCGACGCCTGGATGCAGCAGACGACGGAGCGCTTCGCGCGCCACGAGATGCTGGCGACGCTGCGGCGCTGGACGCGCGAGGAGATGCGGCCGCAGATCACCGACGCGATGACGATCGCGGCCATGGATGCGGGCGGCGTCCGGGTCGCTCTCGCCTCGGCGTGGTGCGGGCCGCAGGGCTGGCTGATCTCGCACGAGGAGGTGGCGGCGCTGGCGCGGGCGCATCCCGGGCGCGTCCTGGGCATCGCCAGCGCCGACCTCGACCGGCCGATGCCGGCGGTGCGCGAGCTGCGCCGGGCCGTGAAGCAGCTCGGCTTCCGCGGCCTGCGTGTCGTGCCCTGGCTGTGGAAGCTGCCGCCGAACGATCGCCGGTTCTATCCGCTCTACGCCGAGTGCGTCGAGCTCGGCATCCCGTTCTGCACCCAGGTCGGCCACACCGGGCCGCTGCGGCCCTCGGAGACCGGCCGGCCGATCCCCTATCTCGACGAGGTGGCGCTCGACTTCCCCGAGCTGGTGATCGTGGGCGGGCATATCGGCTACCCGTGGACGCAGGAGATGATCGCGCTCGCCACCAAGTACCCGAACGTCCACATCGACACCTCGGCCTATACCGCGCGCCGCTATCCGCCCGAGCTGGTGCAGTACATGCGCGGCCATGGCCGCCGCAAGGTGATGTTCGGCAGCAACTACCCGATGATCGCGCCTGCCCGGGCGCTCGAAGGCCTCGATAGCCTCGGCCTCGACGACGAGGCCAGGGCGCTGTTCCTGGGCGGCAACGCCGCGCGCGTGTTCGGCGTCGGCTGAGCGTGCGGCGCCGCTTCTTGTGCCGGCACGCCGTTGCGCGCGCTGCCGGCGCCGGGCACGTTCGGCGACCTCCTTCGGCGCGCGGTTGGCGCCCGCGTCCGAAACGACCCAGCGGCGGCAGGCGAGGAGTCAGGCCGCGCCTTCCTGAGCGTGCCCGGTCTGCACCGACGTCTTTGTGATCAGGCCCGGCGCCCCGAAGCCGCCAGCCCTGCCTGCGCCCGCGCGCCGGCTGTTGGCCCGGTGAAGGGTGTCGATCGGACGCTCGCCGAAAAGCGCGCGATACGACAGCGAGAAGCGCCCCATGTGCCAGAAGCCGTTGTCGATGGCGATGCGCGTTATCATGCCAGGCAAGGGCTGGCTCCGGAGCAGCTGCTCGCGCGTGGCATTGAGCGCCCGCACGCGCAGGTAATGCGCCGGACTCATGTTCAGCATGTCCTGGAACGCCCTTTCCAGGGTTCGTCGCGAGACGCGAAGGGCCGAGCAGAGCCTTGGAATGGTGGGAATCGACATGGGGTCGGTGTCCATTCTGGCATCCGCTTCGAGAATGATCGCCTGTGCCGATCGGAGCCTGTCGGACGGTGTGGCGGCAATCGGTGCCGTGGCGGCGAGAACGCCGAAGAACGCGTCCAGCAGCGCACGTTCCGCGTTGGCCCGCCACTGCGAGTCGTTCAGGAGGCGCGGACAGTCGATGTCCAGCTGCCCGATCGTCGCTGTCACATCCCTCAGCTGGCGCAGCGCGCGTCCCTCGGCCTGGCCCGCGGGATAGCGGCCAGGGAAGCGCAGCGGCTCCAGCCGGGAGATGGCGGCGACCTCGTCGCTGTAGAGCGCGGCCGGCATCGCCAGCGTGATGGCGGTCACCGCGGCCGGATACCTGACATCGTTGACGCTGCCGGGGCCGAACACCGTCATCGTGCTGACCGGGAGGCGTTCGCCGGCAATCACGAAGGGTTCGGGCGCTTCCACGGCAAAGCCCAGGGTCACCACGTCCGGCGGCGTGCCGATCACCGCCCGGACAGCCGTCGAGAAGCTGGTCTTCCTGAACGCGGTTCTTTTGAAGCGAAGGCGATCAACCGACGCGCTCAGGCAGCCAGGGCCCAGCTGCATATGCCGTCCAAGGGTGCCACCAAGCATCGAGCCGTCCAATGCGCCCCGGCTGAAGCCGCGCAGGGTCATCCTTTCAGAGGCTGGCGCGACATTTTCCTGCGGTCCGGCCACGTAGCGCAGGGCGGCCAAAGGTGAAGAGATACGACCGTCCATGTGCCCGGCTCTGGGATGGCGCAAAGCGGATAGACGCTTGACTACGCATGGACAATAAATGTCGTCGTTGACTCAGTCGTGGATACGACGGCACTCCAATTGTCGCATGTAAATGCGGATAATTGCATCGAAATCAGGGGCGAGACGTGTCGCGGGGTCAGGGATTGGCAAGGTCCGGACTGCAAATCGTCTCCTGGTGACGGCCGCCAGCGCGTCCGGCACCGATGCCGCTACGCACGGGCCGGTGCGGCGCCGCCGCGAGGCTGCAGGGCGGGTTCAGCGGGGAGGATTGCGGCATGGTGGAGCACGAACGAAGACCGCGTCGGCAGACACGTCGGGACTTTCTTGCGGCGTCGGCCGGCGTCGCGCTTTCCGGTTCGCTGCTGGATGTCGCGTTCGGATCGGCACAGGCCCAGACGCGCCCGGCGCCGGCGCCAGCGACGGGCGGGCCGCGCAGCGGGCTCAACATCCTCTTCATCTTCACCGACCAGGAGCGCCACCAGGCCCGCTGGCCGAAGGGCCTGTCGCTGCCCGGGCATGAGCGGTTGGCGGGCGCCGGCGTCACCTTCACCAACCACCAGTGTCCGGCGACGATGTGCACCTCGTCGCGCGCGGTGATGCTGACGGGCCTGCAGACGCCGGACAACGGCATGTTCGAGAACCTCGACGTGCCGTGGATGCGCAGCCTGTCCTTCGAGCATCCGACGATCGGCCACATGCTGCGCAAATCAGGCTACTACACGGCCTACAAGGGCAAGTGGCACCTCAGCCGCGAGTTCGACACCCGCTCTGTCGAGCAGTTCATGACGCCCAACATGGAGAAGTACGGCTTCGCCGACAATTTCTCGCCGGGCGACCTGATCGGCCACACGCTGGGCGGCTACAGCTACGACCACATCACCGCCGGCAGCGCGATCAACTGGCTGCGCACCAAGGGCCGGCCGCTCAGCGACGACGGCAAGCCGTGGTGCATGTTCGTGAGCTTCGTGAACCCGCACGACATCATGTACTTCAACACCGACAGGCCGGGCCAGAGCGTGCAGGATACGGGCAAGCTGCGCCTGCACGCCGCGCGCGCGCCCGAGCACGCGCTTTACAAGGCGACGTGGGACGTGCCGGTCCCGGCCAGCCTGCGCCAGCCGTTCGACGCGCCGGGCCGGCCCAGGGCGCATGGCGAGTTCGACCGCATCTGGGACTACATCCTGGGCAACGTGCCGCTGGAAGAGGAGCGCTGGCGGCGCTTCAACGACTACTACATCAACTGCATCCGCAACGTGGACCGCTCGCTCGAGGCGCTGCTGGCGGAGCTCGAGGCGCTGGGCCTGGCCGGGAACACGATCGTGGTGTTCACGGCCGATCACGGCGAGATGGCGGGCGCGCACGGCCTGCGCGGCAAGGGTCCGTTCGCCTACCAGGAGACCAACCGGCTGCCGCTCGCCATCGTTCATCCCGACGTCAAGGGCGGGCAGCAGTGCAAGTCGCTGTCGAGCCATATCGACTTCGCGCCGACGCTGCTCGCCATGGCCGGTGTGGCGCCCGACGCCGCGGCCGCGGCCGCCGGCCGCGCCTTGCCGGGCAAGGACCTCTCGCCGCTGCTCACCGATCCGGGCAGCCGGGCGATCGATGCGGCGCGGCCGGCAACGCTCTTCACCTACAGCGGGCTCGCGAGCAACGACAGCAGCGTTTTCGACTTCGCCGCCAAATCAGCCGCCGCCGGCAAGGACCCCAAGGAAGAGGCCAGGAAGCAGGGCTTCCGCCCCGACCTCAAGAAGCGCGGCAGCGTGCGCTCGGCATTTGACGGCCGCTACCGCTTCACGCGCTACTTCGCGCCGGTCGACCACAACAGCCCGACGACCCTTGACGAGCTCTTCCGGTGGAACGACGTCGAGCTGTACGACCTGGCAAGCGATCCGGACGAGTTGATCAACCTGGCCGTCGACCGCGGCAAGAACGACGCGCTCCTGACGACCATGAACGGCAAGCTGGAGGCGGTGATCAAGGCCGAGATCGGCAAGGATGACGGCCGCGAGCTGCCCGAGATCGCCGGCATCACGTGGGGGATCGACAAGGTCGATCTGTAGCTGCTGCCGACTATCGCTGAAGGTGGGGCGTGAGTGTCGCCCGAGCGTGTGTGACTTAACCCTTCCCCCGGAGGGGGAAGGCATTCGCATATGACCTCGCTGTCATCCCGAGCGTCAGCGAGGGATCTCCTGCGGCAAGGCGCACGGTGCGCAATTCGCGGGAGATCCCTCGCTGACGGTGGAGCATATGGAGCACCGGCGCCGTCTCCTCGCCCCGCGGCAGCGGGGAGAGGAAGGGGCCCATGCCGAAGGCATGGGAAGGTGAGGGGTAGGAACGATCGAGCCATGCAGCAAAAACAGGGACTGATCGCTCGTACCCCTCACCTTCCCATCGCTACGCGATGGGCCCCTCCCTCTCCCCGCTGCCGCGGGGCGAGGGGTACACGGCAGCATTTGCGAATGCCCTGCCCTCCGGGGGAAGGAAAGGATCACAAGCGCCGAACGGGTTGCGACTGTCATCCCGAGCGTAGCGAGGACCTCCTACCGGTTATCAAGGGGAAAATGGAGGGCAATAAGGGGCGCTTGTGGTTTGATGGCGGTCCCTTGCCGTGTGAGCGTAGCGCCGTGCTCGGCGCTGTCCAGGACGCTGCGCGCC
>NZ_VDUZ01000072.1 GCF_008039615.1 Vineibacter terrae
ATCCAGCACCACTCGCCTACGCTCCTTCATCGCATCGGTCTCCAGCCACGGCATGCTCACCTCCATGCCAAAACTGTTACCGATGTATCCGGTCTATTCCGTCACCGATCTAATCGGTCTGTACACCTCCCTCTCCCCGCTCTCGCGGGGCGAGGTGTCGGGATGCAGGAGGGAGAAGAGCTGCAATGCAGGCGGATTATGTGATCATCGGCGCCGGCTCCGCCGGCTGCGTGCTGGCCAATCGGCTGAGCGAGGACGGCGCGCGGGTCGTGCTGCTGGAGGCCGGCCCGCGCGACCGCAACCCCTGGATCCATGTCCCGGCCGGCGTGCTGAAGCTGCTGCGCAATCCCGCCGTGAACTGGAACTACGGCACCGCGCCGGACGCGGGCACCGCCGATCGCACGATCCACTGGCCGCGCGGGCGCGTGCTGGGCGGCAGCAGCTCGATCAACGGCATGCTCTACATCCGCGGCAATGCCGCCGACTACGACGGCTGGGCGCAGCGCGGCTGCCGCGGCTGGGGCTGGGACGATGTGCTGCCCTACTTCATGAAGTCGGAGAACTATGTGTCGGGCGACGGGCCCAACCGCGCCAGAGGCGGGCCGCTGCAGGTCGAGGACTACCGCACGGTCCTGCCGCTGACGCATCGTTTTGTCGAAGCCGCGCAGCAGGCCGGCTTTGACCTGAGCCCCGATCTCAACGGTCCGCAGCAGGAAGGGGTCGGCTATTCCCAGATGTCGCGCAACGGCCGCTTCCGGGGATCGACGGCCACGACGTTCCTGCGCGCCGCACGTGGGCGCGCCAACCTGCATGTCGAGACCAATGCCGTCGCGACGCGGCTGCTGTTCGACGGGCGGCGCTGCACCGGTGTCGCCATCCGCCAGAACGGCGCCGAGCGCACGCTCCATGCCGCGCGCGAGGTGATCCTGTCGGGCGGCACCGTGAACTCGCCGCACCTGCTGCAGGTGTCGGGCATCGGCCCGGGATCGCACCTGCAGTCGATCGGCATCGCCGTCGCCCATGACCTGCCCGGCGTCGGCGCCAATCTCTCGGACCATTACTGCGCGCGCGTCTCGCAGCGCGTGAGGAGCGCCGTGTCGATCAACGAGCTGTCGCGCGGGTTGCGGCTGGCCGGCGAGGTGGTGCGCTGGCTGACGGTGGGGCGGGGCGCGCTCACCTTCGGGGTCAGCAGCGCCATGGTCCTGTGCCGCAGCCGCGAGGGCCTGGCGAGCCCCGACATCCAGCTTCTGTTCTCGCCGGCCAGCTACGATCAGCAGCGCTTCGGCGATCTGGAACGCGCGCCCGGCATGACCATCGCCTGCTCGATCGCACGCCCGGAAAGCCGCGGCACGATCATGGCCGCGTCGCCCGATCCGCTGGCGCGGCCTGTCATCCGGCCGAACTATCTCGCCGTGCCCGCCGACATGCAGGTCCTGATCGCCGGCATCCGCCACGCGCGGCGCATCTTCGCCGCCCCGGCGCTGGCGCAGCATTGTATCGAGGAAACCGTGCCGGGACGGCAGGCCGAGTCGGACGACAGCCTGGCCGACTTCGCGCGCCGCACCGGCACGACCGTCTATCATCCCGTCGGCACCTGCCGCATGGGCGAGGATCCCATGGCGGTCGTCGATTCCCGCCTGCGCGTTCATGGCATCGAGCGCTTGCGCGTGATCGATGCGTCGGTCATGCCCAGCGTCACGACTACCAACACTAACGCGCCCGCCATCATGATCGCCGAGAAGGGAGCCGCCATGATCCGCGCGGACGCCAAGGCGACCCTGTGAACTCTCAGCGGCGAAAGCTGGTTACCCTTTTGTGCCTCACAGGGAAGTGACGGCTCGCGCGATGCCCCGATGAACGGCGCCGCTGCGCGGGCTTGCATACTGCGGCGGCGCGGCTGGGATCAGGCAGGCTTGCCCGTGTCCGAGAACAATGAACGCCGCGCCCCGGGAGGAACATCATGACCGACTATTGTTGCGCGCGCGTCGGCTTCGTCGTGGCGGCCGCGATGCTGGCGTCCCTGCCTTTCGCCGCGGCACACGCACAGACGGCCGCGGCCCCACCCGCCTACGGGCTTGGCATCTCGCTGGACGCGGCGAAGAAGGCGATGGCTGCGGCCGAAGCTGAGGCCAACAAGAACAATTGGCCGGTCGCCATCGCCATCGTCGACAGCGCATCGAAGCTGGTGATGTTCGTGAAGATCGACAACACCCAGCAGGGCAGCGTCGATATCGCCATCGGCAAGGCGACGACCGCGGTCAATCTGCGTCGGCAGACCAAGGCCCTGCAGGATGCGATCGGACAGGGCGGCAGCAATCTGCGTCTGCTGGCGGTGCCCGGCTTGATGCCGCTGGAAGGCGGCGTGCCGATCGTCGGCGCCGACGGCAAGATCATCGGTGGCATCGGCGTCTCGGGTGTGATGTCGAACCAGGATGCCCAGGTTGCCGAGGCCGGTGCCAGCGCCGCCAAGTGACTTCGCTGACAAGTGACTTCGCTGACAAGTGACTTCGCTGACAAGTGACTTCGCTGGTGTGATGCGATCGGATGGTTCGCCGCGGGGAGGCGCGGCTCCTCCGTCCTCGCTGTCGGCTTCACACATCGTGACGGTCATTCCCGCTGCCCGGGAAGCCCCTTCTCCCCGCCTTCGCGGGGAGAAGGTCTGGTGTGCACCAGCCGGTACGGCGGAGCCCTGGCACGCTCGATGCACCGGCGATCCGCACTGGCCGGCCATGCGGCGCTGGAAGCTGTTTCCCCCGGCGTGCCAGCCGCTATAGTCCGCCACCTTTTTGCACGGGTATTTCGCGGAGCGATCGATGGCGGCGTTTGGCAAGGCTCAGTACATCAGTCGAGTTGAGGATCAGCGGCTGCTGACAGGCAAGGGCGGGTTCGCAGACAACGTGACGCGGACCGGGCAAGTCGAGATGGTGCTGGTGCGCTCGCCGCATGCGCACGCGGCGATCAGGTCGATCGATATCGCGGCGGCGAAGGCCGCGCCTGGCGTGGTGGCGGTCTACACCTGGGCCGACATGGCTGCCGACGGTGTCGACACTTTCGCTTTCCCCGCCATGTTCCCGCGCGCCGACGGCAAGAAGCCCGAGATGACCCCGCGCCGCTCGCTGGCGCACGAGGTGGTGCGGCATGTCGGCGAGCCGGTCGTGGCGGTGCTGGCCGCCACACGCGCCCAGGCGCAGGATGCCGCCGAGCTGGTCGAGATCGACTACGACATGCTGCCGGCCGTGGCCGACACCAGGTCGGCGCTGGCCGAGGGCGCGCCGCTGGTGTGGCATGACGCGCCCGGCAACATCATCGCCGTCAACCGCATCGGCGACCAGGCCAGGACCGACGCTGCCTTCGCGGCCGCCGCCCATGTCGTCTCGCTGGAGATCGAGCACCAGCGGCTGATCGTCAACGCCATGGAGCCGCGCGCCGTGCTGGCGGAGTGGGACGGCGATCGCATGGTCGTGCATATCGGCAGCCAGAATCCGTCGGTGACCCGCGACACGCTGTGCGACACGATCCTGAAGATGCCCAAGGACAAGGTGCGCGTGCTGGTGCGCGACATCGGCGGCGGCTTCGGCATGAAGGTCGGCATCCAGCCTGACGAATCGGTGGCGGTCTGGGCCTGCAAGATGCTGAAGCGGCCGGTGAAGTGGCGCGCCGAGCGCGGCGAGGAGTTCGCCGGCACGACGGCCGGCCGTGACCAGCTGCACAACGCGTCGCTGGCGCTCGACAAGGACGGCCGCATCCTCGGCCTGCGGCTGGAGGCCTGGGCCAATATCGGCGCCTATCCGGCGCGCGCCGGCGTCGTGATCCCGCTGTTCGTCGGCCCCAAGGTGGTGACCGGCACCTACGACGTCCCGACACTCGATTTGCGGCTGGCCTGCGTGGTGACCAACACGGCGACCATCGGCGCCTATCGCGGCGCCGGCCGGCCGGAATGCCTGCTCGACCTGGAGCGGCTGATGGACACGGCGGCGCGCCAGACCGGCATCGACCCGGCCGAGCTGCGGCGGCGCAACTTCGTGAAGCCGTCGCAGATGCCCTACAGGACGGCCATGGGCGAGACCTACGATTCGGGCGACTTCGACCTGTTCCTCAGCGGCGTGCTCAAGGCGGCCGACTGGGACGGCTTCGCGGCCCGCAAGACGGCCGCCGAGGCGCGCGGCAAGCTCTATGGCCGCGGGCTTGCCACCTATGTCGAGTGGACCTCGGCCAACGTGCTGCAGGAGATGGCCCACTACGAGGTGCTGGGCGACGGCAAGCTGCGCATCTGGATGGGCACCCAGGGCATGGGGCAGGGGCTGCAGACCAGCTTCACCCAGCTCGCGGCCGAGCTGCTGGGCATCGATGCCGGCAAGATCGAGATCGCCATGGGCGATTCCGACAAGGTCGGCGGCGTCGGCTCGATGGGGTCGCGCTCGGCCTATATCGGCGGCTCGGCGGTGGCGTCGGGCACCCGGAAGCTGCTCGACAAGGGCAGGGAGCTGGCCGCCGATGCCCTGGAGGCCGCCGTCGGCGACATCCAGTATGAGGCCGGCACCTTCCGCATCGTCGGCACCGACCGCGCGGTCGACCTGTTCGCGCTGGCGGCGCGGCAGCCGCAGAAGCGCATCTTCATCGAGAACGTGAACAGCGTCGACGGCATCGCCTGGCCCAACGGCGCGCATGTCGCCGAGGTCGAGATCGACCCCGACACGGGCAAGGTCGAGATCGCACGCTACACGACGGTCGACGATGTCGGCCGCCCGCTGCATCGGCCGATCGTGTTCGGCCAGATCCATGGCGGCTGCGCCCAGGGCATCGGCCAGGCGCTGCTCGAAGGCGCGGTCTATGACGCCGACAGCGGCCAGCTGCTGACCGGATCGTTCATGGACTACGCCATGCCGCGCGCCGACGACCTGCCGACATTCAACAACACGCTCGACGATTCGGTGCCGGCGCGCAGCAACCCGCTGGGCGTGAAGGGCGTCGGCGAGTCGGGCACTGTCGGCTCCACCCCCACGACGCTCAACGCCATCATGGATGCGCTCTGGCCGCTGGGCGTGCGCAACATCCAGATGCCCGCCACGCCGCACCGCGTCTGGGAAGCGATCCAAGCGGCGAGGGAGTAAGAACCCTCTCCCGCAAGCGGGAGAGGGAGGGGCCCATGGCGCTACGCGCCATGGGAGGGTGAGGGATCACAGACACGGCGCCTCGTGCTTTGCCCCTCACCCGCCGCGCGCTGTCGCGCGCGTCGACCTCTCCCGCTCGCGGGAGAGGTTAAGGCCTCTACGGCTGCTTGCCCTTCATCCGCTGGCGGATGCGCCAGTCCCAGGGCATCTCGAACTCGCTCGACCAGATGCCGCGATTGGCTTCCTTGGCTTCGGCTTGCTCCTTGGCGTAGGCGTCGGTCTGGCGCGGGTTCATGACCGCCCAGCCGTTGCGCACCATCCAGCGCGACAGGCTTTCACCGCCCAGGGTGCAGTCGCCGACGATCAGGCGCCGCAGCTTGTCCTCGACGATCACCAGGCAGCGTACGGTCTTGCCCGTCACCAGGTGGCTCAGCGCGCGCGCCGCATCCCGTCCGCATGTCCACGGTTTGCCGCCGCGCTTGCAGGTCTGCTCCACCGCCGGCGCGTCGATGCCCCAGAGCCGCACACGCTGGCCCTGAAGGGCGATCGAATCTTC
This sequence comes from Vineibacter terrae, assembly GCF_008039615.1. Taxonomy (GTDB): domain Bacteria; phylum Pseudomonadota; class Alphaproteobacteria; order Reyranellales; family Reyranellaceae; genus Vineibacter; species Vineibacter terrae. The sequence goes on from NZ_VDUZ01000072.1 coordinate 5,668, forward strand.
GTCAAGGCCGGCTGCCGTCCCCGACAGGATCGTCTCAGCGCGCAGGGCGCTGCTCAACGCGACACTGCACACGACAAGGGCAACGAGGAGGCGAAGCTTCATACGAGGTTGTCAGGGAACACGAACGCAGGCGGCATGGCAAGCGCGTCATCGGCGCGGCAAGCGCCGTCGTGCGCGGCCCCGTGGCATTTGGCGAGCCCACCGCATCCGGGCGTCTGAAGGAGGCGAGATGGTCCATGCGGCGGTTGAACCGTTTGGCGTCAATGCCCCTGATTCGTGTCCTGATCGTGCGGCGGCAGGCGATCGCTTCATGACAATTCAGAGACAATGTTCCCTTTATGTCCTTAAATTCACGTAATTTTGCACTTTCGCGAAAGATGTCGTTATTTTTGTGAACATCATGTCAATGGAACGTGAACAACAGGCGTTTGATGCAAATTAATCCCTGCCCAAATCATGAACATCCAAGGTGGTGGTCGCGTCTTTTTGACGACCGCAAGACGAAGCGCCATGCGCAGCCAACACCAACCCTGCCGTGCAGATGCCGGCTTTGACGATGAGGCGGAGCGTGAAGGGTGGTCGGCTAGTGCAGCACCATCGCGCTGAACGGATGGACGTAGGCCTGCAGCATCACCAGGCCGCCCACCAGGCAGGCCAGCACGATCGAATGCCAGAACACGAAGCGCAGGATGGTGCCCTCGTGCCTGAACCAGTTGGTCGCGGTCGATGCCACCACGATCGACTGCGCATCGATCATCTTGCCCATCACGCCGCCGGATGAGTTGGCCGCGGCCATCAGCACGGGCGGCAGCCCCAGCTGCTCGGAGGTGATCTTTTGGAGGTTGCCGGTCCGGCGTCACGCCGCCGACCGCGCGCTTGAGCATCTCGAACCGGCCGGTGGACAGCGTCAGCTGATACATGAAGATGACGTTCAGCACGATCCAGCCGATGGGGAAGAAGCCCGAGACCGCGCCCAGCAGGGTGGCGCGGATCGACATGTTGGCCGGCATCGTGAAGATGAAGATCGCCACCAGGTTGGCGACGACCAGGGCGATGATCGCCGCGACATGAGCCTTGACCTTGTTGCTCGCGATCAGCACCAGCAGCGTGACCACGGGCGCCGCCGCGGCCAGGGTCGACAGCGTCGTGCTGCCGAACGGATCGTAGGTCTGGTTCCACATGAGCATCCCTGGCGTGGGCGTTGCATCGTCAACTCGAGGCCGGCGTGTTCCTGGACCTTCATCGGGTCGTGAACGAACACCCCTTGTCGTTGACGTCGCGGCAACGCTGGCTGTGGCCACGGCGGGATCCGGCCGTCAGGCGCGGCCGGTTGAATCGCGCACCATGCGATTGACAGTATGCCCTGGCAAGGCACCTTCTCCCCGCCTGCGCGGGGAGAAGGGACGTTTCCTGGACAGCCCTGCGCCACTGCGGGCGAGGGGTGAACGGCAGCATAGGTGATCGCGCCCTTCCGGCGCGGTGGAAGGTCAGCCCGGCGCCGCCCCCTGGGTGTTGACATAGACCGCGTAGAGCGACTGGCTGCCGGCCATGAACAGACGGTTGCGCTTGGGGCCGCCGAAGCAGACGTTGCCGCAGATCTCCGGTATGCGGATGCGGCCGATCAGCTTGCCCTCCGGCGTCCACACCGTCACGCCGCTGTAGCCCACGGCGCGGCCGGCGTTGCTGGCCATCCACACATTGCCATCGACGTCGCATCGCAGGCCGTCCGGTCCGCACTTCACGCCATCGACCATGCAGTCGCTGAAGAGCTTTCGGTTGGAGAGCTTGTTGTCGGTGCCGACATCGAAGACATGCACATCGCCCTTGCCGCCGGGGCCCGTGTCGCCCGGCCCCTTGCCGGTGCTCACGACATAGAGCTTCTTGTAGTCCGGCGAGAAGCACAGGCCATTGGGGTCCGGGACCTGGTCCTCGGGGACCACGAGGTCGACGCGGCCGCTGGGGTCGATGCGATAGCAGCTCGTCGGCAGCTCGCGCTTGGCGCTGCCGATCTCGGCCGCCTGCCCCAGGCGCGGCTTGAGCCGGCCGCCTGCATTGCTGGGGCCGCCGGCGGCGTCGGGCGCGCCCTCGTAGAGCTGGCCGCCATAGGGCGGGTCGGTGAACCAGTAGCTGCCGTCGGGATGCGGCACGACGTCGTTGGGCGAGTTCAGCCGCTTGCCGTTGTAGGAGTCGGCCAGCACGGTCACCGAGCCGTCGAGCTCATAGCGCACGACGCGGCGCGTGAGGTGCTCGCACGACAGCTGGCGGCCCTGGAAATCGAACGTGTTGCCGTTGCTGTTGTTGGACGGCATGCGGAACACGCTCACATGGCCGTCATCCTCGATCCATCGCATCTGCCGGTTGTTGGGGATGTCGCTCCACACGAGATAGCGCCCTTGCGCGTTCCATGCCGGGCCTTCCATCCATAGCGCCCCGGTCCACAGCCGCTGGATGGCGCTGTTGGGCTGGGCGTATTGATTGAACAGCGGATCGACCGACAGCACATCGGGGTCGGTGAAGTAGGTCGTCGGCGCCCCGCGCGGGCTGAAGTCGCGCGGCGGGGTGGTGATGGTGCTGGGCGGCGCCACTGGCCCCGGCTGCGCCTGGGCGAAAGCCGGCGCCGCGGCCGCCGCCGCCGTCACGGCGCCCATGGCGCCGACCAGCGTGCGACGCGACATCACCGCGCTGCCCGGGTCCTCGACTTTTTCGGAATGCTTCATCGTGTGTCCCTCCCGATGGCCTGTTGGAGCACTTCGGACACGCTACGCCGTTATCGCGACGGTCGATGATTGCGGCGACGCTAGCGCCGGGTCCGCGCCGCGGTCAAGAAGTTGCAGGGAAGCTGAGGATGCATCTATCGTCGGGGCGGACGGATGCCACCTGCAAGACCAGCTTGATGGAGGCCAGTCGCGACTGTCATCCCGAGCGCAGCGAGGGATCTCCCGCGAATGGCGCACGGTGCGTCACTCGCAGGAGATCCCTCGCTGCGCTCGGGATGACGGGTGTATCAGCGGCCCGCGATTCCAGGTACCAGGTGCCCAGGAGTGCTCCCTGATCTCCGCTTTCGGCCATGTGGGCGGAAGCGGGGACCGCCTTGAAACATTCGAACGCCTATGGCGTCGGTTGCCGCCGGGGCATCTCCGTGACCACGGTCTTCCGTCCTTTCCGGACGCGCGGATAGAGGAACCAAAGTCCAACCAAGACGAGCCATAGGACAGCGGCGATCGAACAGGCCAGAGCGGCGGAGTGGAGGATCAACCGTGCGATGAGATAGATGTCCAGAGCCAGGCCCGCCGCGAGCGGCAGCAGGGCGGCGCATATGAGGCGCGAGGCCAGGTCGACGAAGTACCGGGAAATGATGCCGCGCTCGGCCTGCCGCTGGAATGCCGCCGGCGTCATGAGCAACGCGGCGGCGATCGCAACCAGGCACGTTGCGGCAAGATGAAGCCCCTGCTCGGACGAGGACAGCGCCTTCTCGAAGCGCTCGTTGAAGACGGCGATGAGCTGAAAGCCGAAGAGCGCCTGAATGCCGGGCAAAATCATGCGCGCTTCTTCGATGGCGTGCGTGGCCTCTTCCTTCAACGATATTTTTTGCATTGATTCGGACATCGCCTGGATCGTGCTGGTCTCGCCATGGCACCTTCAATCGAACGGCAACGTTCGTTCGGTCGGCTTGTTCCACGGCAGGCCGATCCGCCGCCGGCCCGGCGGCACAGGCTGCGAAATCCCGCGCACATCGTAGCCCGCGCAGCCTGGCTTGCCGCTGCGTCGCCGGATTCCTGTGCCGCCTTGAGGGCGACACAAGCCGCATCTCGCAGCCCCTTCACGCGCCGGCCCCCGCGCGCAAGCGTCCACGCGGCGTCGACCGCATCCCGAGGACGGTATCTGAAGGATGCGATCTCTCGAAAATCTCCAGTGCATCCGCGGCATTTTCGGCGGCGAACGCGGTGACGTCGCGAAGATCGGCCATAGCCAGGATGATCTCGTTCGCCATGCCGAGCCTGCCCAGCACCTACGCGAAGCTGGAAAGCCATCCTGCCCGATCGCAAAGGTGGAAGGAGAGGGCAGCCGCTGTCCGCCATCGCCTTTGTCCGGTATTCGGGTCAAGACGATCATGGCGTCAGGGCAAGCCTGAATCCGAGAATCACAAGGATGGCGCCGAAGATCGCATCGATCGGCCGCCGAATCCTTGCATAGGCAACTCTGATCCGCTCGGTCGAGAATACCAGGGCGACAAAGCCGAACCAGCCAATCGAGACGGCGCCGACAACGACGAGCGCCGCTGCCTGAACCCAAAATGGCGCGTCGAGCGGCAGCACCGTGATGAACAGGCTGCCAAAGAACGCAGCTGTCTTGGGGTTGGTGATGCCGATTGCAAATCCGCTCCGCCAGGCCGATTGCGACGTCGTTGCCGTGCTTGCGGTCATCGTTCGTTGGGGGGCCTGGCGCACTGTCAGCAATATCCTGACGCCGAGGTAGATCAGATAAAGCGCGCCGGCGACACGGATCGCCATGTAAAGCCAGGTGGCGCGGACGAGAAGGACACCCAGCCCGAACATCGCCAACATTGCCCAAAGGAGGATCGCGGCCGTGATGCCGAGCGCAACCTGGAAGCCCTCCCGCCGGCTGGCCAGCGCGCGCGACGTGACGGCGAGGAAGTCCGGCCCGGGGCTCATCGCCGCGAGAAGGAAGACCAGGGCGATTGCCAGCAATTGCGGGATATGGCTCATCGGTGCTCCAGAAATCGGAGCAGCCCTATTCGCAGCTTTCGCATGAGTAAAATGAAAGATGCTCTATAGTATATGATCGCAGGTAATATAAGCATCCCGATGCTTCGGGTGCTGGTTTCCCTCAGCCGGACACAGAGCTTCAGCCGCACCGCCGAGCAGCTCCGGATAACCCGGCCGGTGGTCCGTCACGCGGTGCACGGTGTCGACGCTGTGATTGGTGTTCCGTTGATCCTGCGTGAACGAAACAGCGCCACTCCCGGGCGCCGCGTAAGCGACTACTGATAATCGTGCGCACGATCGGGCGCGGGCTGACAGGCGTGTCGGTCATGGGAGTGCTCCTGTTGTGAGCTGAGGTTCAGCTCAGCACCCCGATCCTCCAACAGAACCCTCCCTTTGATCGCTCCGATGCGCGCACCACTCGTCGCCCCACACTGCCGCGCGAGCGGTTTAGTCCCATGACCTGAAGCGGACATTGACCACGGTTGCCTGTGATGGGTCTAATCCCTACAGTGCAAGGCACCGGGCGCGATTTGGGGACCGCAATGCCCCGCGAGCAGCGACGACTGGCGGCGATCGTGTCGGTCGATGTGGCGGGCTACTCCCGCCTGATGGGCCGCGACGAGAGCGGCACGCTGGCGGCGCTCAAGGCGCTGCGGAGCGACCTGATCGACCCGAGGATCATTGAACACAGCGGCCGGATCGTGAAGACGACCGGCGACGGCCTCTTGCTGGAGTTCGCCAGCGTGGTCGACGCGGTGCGCTGCGTGGCCGAGGTGCAGGCGTCGATGGCGGAGCACAACGCCGATGTTCCGGCGGCGCGTCGCATCGAGGTCCGCGTGGGCGTGAACATTGGCGACATCATCATCGACGGCGACGACATCTTCGGCGACGGGGTGAACGTGGCGGCGCGGCTGCAAGAGCTGGCGGCACCGGGCGGGATCTGCGTCTCGGGCCGGGTCCAGGAGGATGTGCGCGGCAAGCTCGACATCGCCTTCGAGGATGCCGGCGAGCAACAACTGAAGAACATCGCCTGGCCGGTGCGGGTCTACCGGCTGAAAGCGGGCGGCGCGACGCAGGCGGCGCCGCCGCCCCTGGCGCTGCCCGACAAGCCGTCGATCGCGGTCCTGCCGTTCCAGAACATGAGCGGCGATGCCGAGCAGGAATACTTTGCGGACGGGATCACCGAGGACATCATCACGGCCCTGTCGCATATTTCCTCGCTGTTCGTGATCGCCCGCAACTCCAGCTTCGCCTATAAGGGCAAGGCCATCGACATCCGCCAGATTGGCCGTGAGCTGGGTGTGCGCTACGTGCTGGAGGGCAGTGTGCGCAAGGCCGGCCAGCGGCTGCGCATCACCGGCCAGCTCGTCGACTCGGAGACCGGGTCGCAGCTGTGGGCCGACAGGTTCGACAGCGTCCTGGAGGACGTGTTCGACCTGCAGGATCGGGTGACCATGGCCGTCGTCGGCGCCATCGAACCGTCGGTGACGCAGGCCGAGATCAGGCGCGCGAACCGCAAGCCCACCGAAAACCTGCAGGCCTACGACTGGCTGCTGCGTGCGATCGGGGAGCGACAGCTGTATTCGCGCGACAGTTATGATCGTGCCATAGGCATGGCGCGCCGCGCCATCGAACTGGATCCGCGCTATGCCCAGGCCTACGCCTGTCTTGCGGCCTGGATGCACGTTCGGTGGATTAATGGCTGGATGGAGGATGAAGCCGCGGAGACCGCCGAGGGCGTACGCTTCGCACACCGGGCTGTGCAGCTGGCGCCCAACGACTCGATCGTGCTGACCTTGTCGGCCCTTGCTCTGGGCCATCTCGATCGCGATCTGGCGAACGCCATTTCATGGCTCGACCGGGCGATCGTCCTGGATCCCAATTCGGCACGTGCATTCGGCCTGGGCGCGATCGTGCGGACTTTCGCGGAAGATTACGCCACGGCCATTGACCACGCTGATCGGGCCATGCGTCTGAGCCCGTTCGATCCGCTTTCTTCTTTTTTCAGCCTGGCACGAGGAATCAGCCATTTGCTTCAGCAGCAGTTGCCGGAAGCGGTGTCATGGCTGCGCAAGTCAGCCCAGGAAAACCCACACAACGCCCCCACATTCGTGTGTCTCGGGAGTGCGCTGGCCCACGCCGGGCAGATGGAGGAAGCCCGGGCGGCGATCCGGCGCCTGCTGGAATTGAACCCGACGAGCACTGTGAGCTGGCAGCGGCAGCATCTCCTCTTTCGCGAAGACGCCATCGAGTACCTGATGGAAGGCGCGCGGCTGGCCGGACTGCCGGAGTAGCGACTGCGCCCCTGGACGCCACCGTCCATCTCCAACGCGAGGGCCTCGGTGGCCAGCAGGTGGCGCATCCGGTGCGGGGTTTCCCCACTGATTCCCCACCAGGCGATGCGCTTGTTCGCGGTCCGTTGCTGGCTTTCGCGGGCGGCAGCAGTCGGCCAGGCGGGCCTTAAGTGCTGATTTTTCAACGAGAAAACTGGTGCTGCCGGACAGGATTGAACTGTCGACCTCTCCCTTACCAAGGGAGTGCTCTACCACTGAGCTACGGCAGCCCCGCAAGAGGCGGCGGGTATGCCATAGCGTCTTGGGCGCTTCAACCCCTTGCACAGGCGATCATGCGGTCATCCGCTGCGGCGGGCCGCAAAAAATATTGTTCTTTATACGAGTACAGTGTAAAGTCATCGCAGGCTGGGTGAGTGTCGCCAGGCACGCCATGGAGCACGGCAGGCATGACCACTTCGATCTCCTGCAGGGACGTCCGGTCGCGGGCGTCGCTGCTTTCTGACACTTCCGGAAAAACGGCGCGTGGGCGCCAAGTCACTGAAAGATCATTCGAAAATAGTTTTCGGTATTTCTGGCGCGGCGGCGGTTTGCGATTGTCGACAATCAGTTGCCAGGGCCTTATGAGCCAACCAGGCAATCCGGGGAGCCGCGCGTGAGCTACACGACCTTCGATTTCAGCGTCGCCGACCATGTCGCGCATCTGCGCTTCAACCGGCCCGACAAGCGCAACGCGATGAACCGTGCCTTTTGGCAGGAGATCCGCCACGTCTTCGCGGCCGAGATCGGCACGCAGCGCGCCGATGTGCGCGTCGTGGTGATCTCCTCGACCGGCCCGCACTTCACCGCCGGCATGGACCTGTCGGCGTTCACCGACATCGCGGCGGTCACCGGCGACCCGGCCCGCCGCCGCGAGCGCTTCCGCCGCGAGCTGCTGGCCTATCAGGACTCCTTCACCGTGATCGAGAAGTGCCGGGTGCCGGTGCTGGCCGCGATCCAGGGCGGCTGCATCGGCGGCGGCGTCGACATGGTCTCGGCCTGCGACATGCGCTATTGCACCGGCGACGCCTTCTTCGTGATCAAGGAGATCGACCTCGGCATGACCGCCGATGTCGGCACCCTGCAGCGCCTGCCGCACCTGATCCCGCAGGGCCTAGTGCGGGAGCTGGCCTATACCGGCCGCAACATGCCGGCGGACGAGGCGCTGCGCTGCGGCCTGGTGAACCGCGTCTATAACGACCAGCAGGCGATGCTCGACGACGTCATGGGCATTGCCCGCGACATCGCCGCCAAGTCGCCGCTCGCCGTCCATGGCAGCAAGGAGATGATCAACTATGCCCGCGACCACACGGTCGACGAGGCCCTGAACTACATGAGCGTGTGGAACGCCGCCTTCATCCACGGCGAGGACATGCCCGAGGCCTTCCGCGCCATGCAGGAGAAGCGGCCGCCGCGCTTCCTCGACCTTGCGGTGGGCGACAAGAGCTGAGCCGGCCGGTGCCTTCTGTCCGGAGGGCGCAAATTCACTAATTGAGCGCTTGCTTGTTTCCTTGTCTTGTGCGGACATCCGCGATCCGTGCTACGGACGCGGGCTTTGGATATCTCAACAGCTCAGCATGGTGGAACCATGGCGACCCTCTACAGCGGCGGCAAGATCTTCGACGGCGAGAAGGCGATCGACGGGCACGCGGTGCTCGAGGAGGATGGCCGCATCAAGCGGCTGGCGCCGGCGGGTGAGTTCGTCAGCTTCGCCGGGGCGCGTGTCGACACGTCGGGCGGCACGCTGCTGCCGGGCCTGATCGACTGCCACGTCCATTCGCTGTCGGGCGCCGAGGGCAATCCCGGGATCGTGCAGGACCGCATGACCGCGGCCCAGATCGCCGTGCGCGGCATGGAGTTCATGCGCGCGACGCTGGACGGCGGCATCACCGCCGTGCGCGAGTGCGGCGGCAAGGACTACATCGAGTTCGCGATCCGCGACGCCATCAACGCCGGCCGCTTCCTGGGGCCGACCATGCGCTGCGCCGGCCGCATGATCTGCATGACCGGCGGCCACGGCAACCGCACCGGCCGCATCGCCGACGGCGTCGACGAGGTGGTGAAGGCGGTGCGCGAGCAGATCCATGCCGGCTCGGACCTGGTCAAGATCATGGCCACCGGCGGCGTCATGACGCCGGGTGTCAACCCGGAGGATGCCCACTACACGGCGGGCGAGATCGCCGCCGGCATCACCGAGGCGACACGCTTCAACAGGACCACGGCCAGCCACGCCCAGGGCTCCGAGGGCATCCTCAACGCCGTGCGCGGCGGCGTCACCTCGATCGAGCACGGCATCTTCATGACCGACGAGTGCGTGCTGGAGATGCAGTCGCGCGGCACCTGGCTGGTGCCCACGCTGTCGGCCGTGAAGAACATCCTGCGCGGCGCCGAGTCGGGCGACCGCAGCATCCCCGACTACGTGATCGAGAAGTCGCAGCGCGTCTTCGGCCGGCATATCGACTCGGTGAAGATGTACTACGCGGCCGGCTGCAAGATCGCCATGGGCACCGACGCCGGCACGCCCTTCAACCGGCACGGCGAGAACGCCATGGAGCTGGAGTACATGTGCGAGATCGGCATCACGCCGCGCGACTCGCTGTTCTTCTCCACCGCCAGCGCCGCCGACCTGATGCGCCTGGCCGATCATGGCCGCATCCGCGAGGGCAATGTCGCCGACTTCCTGGTCGTCAACGGCGATCCGCTGGCCGACATCACCCGCGCGGCGCGCAAGGAATACCACCGCGTGGTGGTCAAGCGCGGCGTGATCGCGCGTGACAATCGCGCCGCGGCCAGCGATGCGCTGCGCATCGCGGCGCAGTAGGCTCTCCTGTCCGGAGGGATGTGATCCGATCGCGGTGGCTGCGTAGCGTCGGCGTGCGTCATGGCAAGCCCGGTGCGCCGGGAAGGACGCCCCTGACAGGGGCGCGGCTTGGGAACAATCGCGATGGATGAGTGGGTCCTCCTGGGACTGCTGGTCGGCGCTGCGGTGCTGGCGTTTCCGATCCTGGCCATCGTGGCCTTCGCGCGCGCCGGCACGGCGCAGCGGCGGCTCGACGCGCTGGAGCAGCAGGTCCGCTACCTGCAGGCGCAGCTCGCCGGCGGCCAGGCTGCGGCCGGCGCGCCCGTCTTGCCGCCGGCCGATCCGGCGCCGGCGGTGGCCATGCCGCCGCCGGTCGCGCCCTACGGGATGCCGGCGCCCGGCCAGGCGTGGATGCCGCCGCCGCCGGCGCCGATGCCACCGCCGCCGCCCTACATGCCGCCGCCAGCGCCGCCGCTCGAGCCTGCGACGGCGCCGCCGCTGGCGGCACGGACGGACGGCGCGGGCGGCTGGTCACGCGCGACCCTGGAGCAGAAGCTCGGCGGCAATCTCTTCATCTGGCTGGGCGGCATCGCGCTGGCGCTGGCAGCGCTGTTCCTCGTCCGCTATGCCATCGACCAGGGCTATCTTTCGCCCACCGTGCGCGTCGTGCTGGCCGCGGTGTTCGGTGGCGCGCTGATCGGTCTTTCCGATTGGCTGCGCGGGCGCGACGTGCGTGTCGCGCAGGCCGTGGCGGCCGCTGGCGTGGCGTCGCTGTTCGGCGCCCTGCTGGCCTCCGCGGCGCTCTACGATCTCATCCCGCGTCCGCTCGCCGGCGTGCTTGCCATGGCGCTCACGGCGCTGGCCATCGGCCTCGCATTGCGCCATGGCCCGTTCGTGGCGGCGCTGGGCTTCGTCGGCGGTGTGCTGTCACCCATCTTCCTGGGCAGCGACACCCCCAACGTGCCGTTGCTGTTCGGCTACCTGCTGGCGATCTCGACCGGCACGCTCGCCGTGATCCGCCATCGCGGCTGGTGGTGGCTGGGCTGGGGTGTGCTTGCAGGCGATGCGCTGTGGTCGCTGGCGTGGCTGGCGATGCGCCTGGACAACTGGTCCAGCCACGACGGCGAGCTGATCTGGGTCGGGCTGTTCCAGGTCGCTGTTGCCGGCCTCTTCGTCTGGGCCACCTGGCAGCGGGTGCGCGAGGAGGGCGACGCGCCGGCGACTGTCGTCGCGCAGGTCTGGGTTGCGACCCTGGTGACGGGCCTGATGATCGTGCTCGGCATCGCCGGCGCGCAAACGCAGCCGGCCGGCTGGCTGTGCCTGGTGCTGCACGCGGCCGGAGCATTCGCGCTGGCACGCTACGTGCCGCGCTATCAGTGGCTGGCCGTGGCGCCGGTGGCGCTGTCGCTGCTGGCCTTCATGATCTGGCGCGGCGATCGCTGGCTGGAGACGACGTTCACGCAGGTCGAGCCGTTCGCGCGCACCATCATCGTTCTGGGCGGCCTGCTCGCCGCCGGCGCCTACGCCTTGATGTGGAATGCCGGGCGTCCCGGCTTCTGGGCCGCCCTGTCGGTGGCCGCGGCCGTCCTGCATGGGCTGCTGGCCTATGGCGCGCTGCGCCACAGCCTGCCGGACACGTCATGGGGCCTGATCAGCCTCGGCCTCGCCGTGCCCTACCTGGTGGCGGCCGAGCGGCTGGCGCGCTGGCGGCTCAGCATGGCGGGCGCGACCGAGGCCCTGGGCTTCGTCGCGGTCGGGGTGGCGTTCTTCATCGCGGCCGCGGTCCCGCTGGAGCTGGAGCGGCAATGGATCACCATGGCCTATGCCTTCGCGCTGCCGGCCGTGGCGTGGATCGCCTGGAAGCTCGACCTGCCGATCCTGCGCGGGCTGTGCTGGCTGATCGTCGGCATCGTCGGCGTGCGGCTGGTGGTGAATCCGTCGGTGCTCGACTATTCGCTGGGAAGCTGGCCGCTGGTGAACTGGATCCTCTACGCCTATGGCGGCGCGGCGCTGGCGTTCTGGATCGCCAGCTGGTTCCTCAAGCTCTACGCCGATGACGCCCTGACCGTGGTCGTCGACGCGGCCGTGGCGCTGTTCCTGTTCCTGCTGGTGAGCTTGGAGATCCGCAGCCTGTTCCATCCCGATGGGTTGGCGCGCGAGCATATGGATTTTCTCGAGCGCGCGACCTACGTCGCAGCCTGGGGCGTGTTCGCCGTGCTGGCGCTGATGCGTGACAGCCAGTCGCCCTCGCCGGTCGGCCTGTGGGTGTGGCGGATCGCGGGCGGCCTGGCCGTGGCCGCTGCCATCCTCGTGCAGTCGCTGCTCTTCAATCCGGTGTTCGTGGGCGGCGACGTCGGCACCACGCCGATCGTCAACGGCCTGCTGCTGGGCTACGCCGTGCCGGCGCTCCTGGCCGCCGCTGCGGCGTGGTGGCTGGCGCGATCGAACGATGCCGCCTCGCGCGCCATCGCCGGCGCCAGCGCCGTCTTCCTGCTCTTCGTCTTCCTCTCGGCCGAGGTGCGGCACCTGTACCATCCGACTTTCGACGGCGATCCGTTCGATACCGATGGTGCTGAGCTTTATCTCTATTCGGTGGTGTGGCTGGCCTTCGGCGTGGCGCTGCTGGCGCTGGGCATGTTGCGGCGCATCCCGGCGGCGCGCCACGCCGGCATGGCGGTCGTCTGCCTGACGATCTGCAAGGCGTTCCTGGTCGACATGTCGGGCCTGGGCGAGCTGCTGCGGGTCTTCTCGTTCCTCGGGCTGGGCGCGGTGCTGCTGGCGCTGGCCTACTTCTATCGCCGGCTCGTCTTCACCGACGAGCCCAAGGCGCCGGCGGCAGGTCCCTGATATCGGAGGATGCGAAGCGCATGTCTTCTGCCTTTCCGGAACTGTCGCTGTCGCTTGATGCATTGCGCGCCCTGCAGCTGGAGCGCCTGCGCGCGAGCCTGCGCCACGCCTGGACCAACCAGGCGCCGTATCGCGCCAAGTGCGATGCCGCCGGCGTGCATCCCGACGACCTGCGCACGCTCGACGACCTTGCCAGATTCCCGTTCACGCTGAAGGCCGACCTGCGCGACCACTATCCCTACGGCATGTTCGCGGTGCCGCGCGAACGCTGCGTGCGCGTGCATGCCTCCAGCGGCACCACCGGCCGGCCGACCGTGGTGGGCTACACGCAGGGCGATATCGACCGGTGGGCCGACTTGATGGCGCGCTCGATCTGGGCCGGCGGCGGCCGGGCAGGGGATGTGGTGCACGTGGCCTATGGCTACGGCCTGTTCACCGGCGGCCTGGGCGCGCATTACGGCGCCGAGCGGCTGGGCTGCACGGTGGTGCCGATGTCGGGCGGCTTCAGCGAGCGGCAGGTCCAGCTCATCCGCGAGTTCGGCGCGCGCGTCATCATGGTGACGCCGTCCTACATGCTGGCGCTGGCCGACGAGTTCGAGCGCCAGGGCATCGACGTGCGCGACACGGCGCTGCGCATCGGCATTCACGGCGCCGAGCCCTGGACCGAAGCGATGCGCGACGAGATCGAGCGGCGCACCGGCATCGACGCCGTCGACATCTTCGGCCTCTCCGAGGTGATGGGGCCGGGCGTGGCGCAGGAATTCGTCGAGAGCAAGGACGGGCTCGCGATCTGGGAGGATCACTTCCTGCCCGAGATCGTCGATCCCGAGACTGGCCGTCCGGTGCCGGACGGCGCGGTGGGCGAACTCGTCATCACGTCGCTGACCAAGGAGGCGCTGCCGGTCATCCGCTACCGCACGCGCGACTTGACCCGGCTTCTGCCCGGCAGCGTGACGGCGATGCGGCGCATGGCGCGCATCACGGGGCGCAGCGACGACATGCTGATCGTGCGCGGCGTCAACCTGTTCCCCAGCCAGGTCGAGGAGCAGATCCTGAAGGTCGACGGCCTGTCGCCGCATTACGTGCTGGAGCTGACACGCGACGGTCCGCTGGACGCGCTGGTGATCGTCGTGGAGGCGCGCGGCGACGTCGGCGAGGCGCAGCACGCCGTGCTCGGCGCCGCGCTCACCGAGCGGGTCAAGGGCATGTGCGGCGTCACCGCCAGCGTGCGGATCGCGGCTGCCGGCAGCGTCGAGCGCTCGATCGGCAAGGCCAGGCGCGTGATCGACCTGCGGCCCAAGGGCTGATCGGCCAGTGAAGACACCGCCACCTGTCATCCCGAGCGCAGCGAGGGATCTCCCGCGAATAGCGTGCCGTACGCCCTCCGCAGGAGATCCTCGCTGCGCTCGGGATGACGGTCGGTGACGACCTACGCCCGCGCGATGCGCAGGATGTTGGTGGCGCCGGGCGTGCCGAAGGGCACGCCGGCGGTCACCACCAGGCGATCGCCCTCCCTGGCCATCTCCTCGCGCAGGGCGACCTGCTGCGCGCGCTTCACCATCTCGGCGAAGTTGTGCGCGTCAGGACTCTGCACGGCATGCACACCCCACACCAGCGGCATGCGCCGCGCCGTGCTGAGCCTCGGCGTCAGGCACAGGATCGGCACATCGGGCCGCTCGCGCGCGGCGCGCAGGGTGGTCGAGCCCGATGTCGTGTAGGTGACGATCGCCGCCGCCGACAGGGTGTGCGCCACCTGGCGCGCGGCGGCGCTGATCGCGTCGGCCGCCGTCGGCTCGGGGTCGTGCCGGCTGGCGTTCATGATCTGCCGGTAGGTCGGGTCCTTCTCGACGCGCGCCAGGATGCGGTCCATGATCGACACGGCCTCGAGCGGATAGCTGCCGGATGCCGTCTCGGCCGACAGCATCACCGCATCGGCGCCGTCGTAGACGGCGGTGGCCACGTCGGAGGCCTCGGCGCGGGTCGGCGTCGGTGCGTTCACCATCGAGTCAAGCATCTGCGTGGCGACGATCGCCGGCTTGCCCACGCTGCGGGCGGCCCGCAGCATCATCTTCTGGATCGGCGGCACGTCCTCGGGCGGCAGCTCGACGCCGAGGTCGCCGCGCGCCACCATCAGCCCGTCGGCCAGCGCCAGGATATCGTCGAGGTTCTCGACGGCCGCCGGCTTCTCCATCTTGGCGATGATCGCGGCCTGGTCGCCGACCAGCCTGCGCAGCTCGGCGATGTCGGCGGCGCGCTGCACGAAGCTCAGCGCCACCCAGTCGATGCCCAGCTCGAGGCCGGCCGCGAGGTCCCTCTGGTCCTTCTCCGTCAGCGGCGACAACGGCAGCAGCACGTCCGGCAGGTTGACGCCTTTGCGGTTCGACACCTCGCCGCCGACCGCGACCTCCGTGTCGATGGTGTCGTCGCTGTGCTTCTTCACGCGCAGCCGGACCTTGCCGTCGTCGATCAGGATCGTGCTGCCGGTCTGCACCGCCTTGAAGATGGCCGGATGCGGCAAGGGCGCGCGCCTGGCATCGCCGGGCTGCGTGTCGAGCGTCAGCCGGAAGGCGGCGCCGGTCTTCAGCGTCACCTTGTCGCCGGTGAAGGTGCCGAGCCGGATCTTGGGCCCCTGCAGGTCCATCAGGATGGCGATCGGCCGGCCCAGCTTGTGCTCCAGCTGCCGCAGGATGTCGACGCGGGCACGGTGGTCGTCGATCGTGCCGTGGCTGAAGTTGAGCCGGAACACGTCGGCGCCGGCCTCGAAGATGGCACGGATGCGCTCGGGCGTGGCGGTCGCCGGTCCCAGGGTTGCGACGATCTTGGTACAGCGGTTGCGGCGCATGACGCTGCGGTGGCTCCGTCCGTTGTGGCTGACGCGGCCAGTCTAGCCGCCCCCCCGTTACAGGCGATAGGGGGCCGGACGATGGTTTCAGTGCACGGATGTGAAAAGCGCGTCGTCAGGCGCGCTTGCCGGCCCGCTCGGCGACAGAGAATGCGCCCATCTGCTCGTAAATCTTCACCACGGCTGCGTCGTCCATCTTGCCCCAGCCCGCCGCCGTCGCCATCAGGAACATCTGATGTGCCGCCGCCGCCAAAGGCAGCGGCTGCTTGACCTCGCGCCCGGTGTCGAGCACCAGCCCGAGGTCCTTGACGAAGATGTCGACGGCGCTCAGCGGCGTGAAGTCGCCGTCCAGCATGTGCGGCACCCGGTTGGTGAACATCCATGAGTTGCCGGCGCTGTTGCTGATCACCTCGTAGAGCGCCCGCGGATCGGCGCCGGCCTTCGTGCCCAGCGCCATCGCCTCGGCGGCGGCGGCGATGTGCACGCCGGCCAGGAGCTGGTTCACGGTCTTGACCAGGGAGCCGATGCCGGGCGCATCGCCCAGCCGGTAGACCTTGGCCGCGACGGCGTCGAGGATCGCCTCCGCCTGGGCGTAGGCCTGCGGCGTGCCGGACGACATCACCGTCAGCTCGCCGGTGTCGGCCCGGGCCCGGCCGCCGGACAGCGGCGCGTCGAGCAGCGGGTGGCCGGCGGCCGCCAGCCGTTCGCCCAGCGCCGTGCTGAAGCCAGGCGGCACGGTGGCGCATTGCATCACCACGCGACCCTGGGGCAGGGCGCCGACAGCCCCCTCGGCGCCGAACAGCACCTGCTCGACCTGCGCGGCGTTGACCACCACCAGCACCAGCGCGTCGGCCTGCGCCGCGGCGGCCCGGGGCGACGCCGCGGTCTGGCCGCCGGATGCGCGCAGGGCTGCGCCGGCGTCCGGGTTCATGTCGACGCCGATCACGGCATGGCCCTTGGCGAGGAGGTTCTTCGCCATGCCCAGGCCCATCGATCCCAGGCCGACAAAGGCGATGCGCAGCTTGTTCGTGGTCATCGAGGCTTCCGTTCGCTCACGCCGAGATGCCGTACTTGCGCGCCCAGCCCAGGCCCGCCGCCGTCGTCGTGCGCGGGCGGTACTCCAGGCCGACATCGCCGTCCCAGCCCATCTTGTCGAGCGCGTCCAGGACGTAGAGGTGATTGGCCTCGCCGATATCCGGCTCGTTGCGGTCGGGGTTGCCGGCGACCTGGACGTGGCCGATCAGCGGCAGCAGCGCCTCGGCGCGGCGCGCCAGGTCACCCTCGGTGACCTGGCAGTGGTAGAGATCGAACTGGATCTTCACATGCGGCGCGCCGACTTCGGCGATGATGGCGGCGGCTTCGCTCGCGGTGTTCAGGAAGTAGCCCGGTATGTCACGCCGGTTGATCGGCTCCAGGCAGAGCGTCAGGCCATCCTTGGCCGTGCGGTCGGCGGCGCGCTTGAGGTTGTCGATATAGGTGCGGCGCATCAGGGACAGGTCGGCGCCGGTCGCAATCAATCCGGACATCACATGGATGCGGCGGCACTCCAGCGCCTGGGCGTAGTGCCGCGCCGTGTCCAGCGCGGCGGCGAAATCCGCCTCGCGGCCCGGCAGCGCCGCCAGGCCGCGCTCGCCCTTGCCCCAGTCGCCCGGCGGCAGGTTGAACAGCGCCTGCGTCAGCCGGTGCCGCTTGAGAGCGGCAGCGATGTCGGCGGCAGGGAACTCGTAGGGGAACAGGAACTCGACCGCCGTGAAGCCGTGGCCGGCGGCGGCGGCGAAGCGCTCCATGAACGGGATGTCCTGGTACAGCCAGGAGAGATTGGCGGCGAGCCTCAGCATGGGATGATCCCTGGGTCAGTCGGTTGCGTGGCTACGACAGGACGGTGAAGGCCTTGGTGAAGAAGTCGGCGGCGCCGAAATTGCCGGACTTCAATGCCAGCGCGACGGTCTTGCCGTCGCTCGTGGCGGCGGACGTCCACGGGACGCCGGGGTCGATCTCCGCGCCGATGCGCAGCGCGCGCACGCCCAGCGCGCTGACCACGGCGCCGGACGTCTCGCCGCCCGCGACCACGAGCCGGCCGACTCCCGCTTCAGCCAGGCCGCGCGCCAGAGCCGCCATCGCCGCCTCGATCTTCTGGCTCGAGGCCTCGACGCCGAATGCCGCCTGCAAGGCCTTCACGGCGTCGGGCGTGTCGCTGGAGGACAGCAGCACCGGCTTGTCGCCCAGCCGGGCGCGTGCCCATGCCAGCGCCGGCCCGACCACATCGCGGCCCTCGCACAGCGCCCTGGTGTCCAGGTGCAGCGCCGCACCATGCTTCTCGAAGTCGGCGATCTGGCCCAGCGTCGCAGTCGAGCACGAGCCCGCGAGAATCGCGGCATGTCCGTGCGCCGCCGGCAGGGCGGCGGCGCTGTCGCTGGCCGGCAGCAGGCCGGCGCGGCGGAAGTTGGCCGGCAGGCCCATGGACACGCCCGAGCCGCCGGTCACCAGCGGCAGCTCGGCGCAGGCGGTGCCGATGGCCAGGAGATCGGCATCGGCCACGGCGTCGACGACAGCATGCGCGATGCCGGCGCCGCGCAGGCGCGCGATCTCGGCGCGGATCGCCTCGGCGCCGCCTTGCACGATGCCGAGCGGGATCAATCCCACCGTGCGGGCGGTCTGACGCTGCAGCACGCGCACCAGGCTGGGATCGGTCATCGGCGTCAGGGGATGATGCCGCATGCCCGATTCCGACAGCAGCACCGGTCCGACGAACAGATAGCCGTTGAAGATGGCGCGCGCATTGGCCGGGAAGGCGGGACAGAAGATCGTGAAGTCGCTGGCCAGGGCGTCGAGCAGGGCATCGGCAACGGGGCCGATATTGCCCGCGTCGGTCGAGTCGAAGGTCGAGCAGTACTTGAAGAAGAACTGCCGGCAGCCGCGGCGCTGCAGGGCGCCCAGCGCGTCCAGCGACAGCGTCACGGCTTCGGGCGCGGCGATCGTGCGGCTCTTCAACGCCACGACGATGGCATCGATGTCATCCAGCGGCATCGCGGCATCGGGCACGCCGATCGTCTGCACCGTGCGCATGCCGGCCTTCACCAGCATGCCGGCGATATCGGTGGCGCCGGTGAAATCGTCGGCGATCACGCCCAGCAGCGCCATGCCTTGTCCTCAGGTTCCTCGAGCCGAGACGGCCAGCTTGTCAGCCAAGCCGGCTGTCGCGCAAGGGCGCATGCGCCGGTCAGTCGAAGAAGTCGGCGATGGCGCTGGCCGCCCGCGCCGGCGCTTCGTAGTGAACGAAGTGGCCCGCGAGCTCGGCGAACTCCAGTCTGTAGTCGGTGAAGAATTCGTGCAGGCGGTCGCTCCAGGCGGCGCGCACCACCGGGTCGCGACGGCCCCACAAGAAGCGCGAGCGGACAGTGATCGGCGGTGGCACCGGCGCCGTGCCGGCCATCATCGCCAGCCGGGCGCGGTTGATGCTGCGATACCAGTTGAAGCCGCCCTGCAGGTTGCCGGGCTTGAGGAAGTTGTCGACCCACAGCTCCAGCTCGGCGTCGAAGGCGTGCGGATCGGCCGCCCAGTGACGCAGGAAATGGCCGATATAGAGCCGGCAGGCGTCACGCGACGATGCCACGAGGTCGGCAGCCCAGGGCTGCTGATTGAAGGTCTGGTACCAGATTTCCGGGATGCTCTGCGGGTCGGTCCAGCGCCGCCCGATGCCCGCATACGGGCAGTTGAAGAAGAACAGGCCGCTCAGCGCATCGGGCCAGCGGCGCGCGAAAGCCTGGGCCGCGAAGGCGCCGATGTCATGCGACACCAGACCGACGCGGCCGAGCCCGAGCGCGGTGCGCAGCGCGTGCAGGTCTTCGGCAAGGATGTCGGGCGTGCAATCCTCGGCCGGGCCTGTCGACGTCTTCTCGCTGTCGCCGAAGCCGCGCCATTCGGGCGCATAGAGCGTGAAGCGGTCCGCCAGCCGTTCCATCAGCGGCCGCCAGGTCCGCCAGAACTCCGGCCAGCCATGCAGCAGCAACAGCGGCGCGCCGTGGCCGCAGGATGTCACGTGGTGGCGCACGCCGTTGGCGGTGATGACGTCGTGGCGGAACCCGGTCATGTCCGTGTGCTGCTCGGCTGCTGGCCTGGCGGCACGATGAGGCTGACGCGAAAATCGTTGACGTTGGTGCGCGTCGGCCCCGTGACGATCGCGTCACCCAGGGCCTCGAAGAAGCCATGGCCGTCGTTGTCCTCCAGCCGGGCGCCGGCATCGATGCCGCCGGCGCGGGCGCGGTCCAGGGTGTCCGGCCCGATCATGGCGCCGGCGATCTCCTCGATGCCGTCGACGCCGTCGGTATCGGCTGCCAGCGACCAGACGCCGGGCTGCCCGCCAAGATCCAGGGCCAGGGCCAGCAGGTATTCGACGTTGCGGCCGCCGCGGCCGTTGCCCTTGACCTCGACCGTGGTCTCGCCGCCCGAGATGATCGCCAGGCGCTTTCCGTCGGCGAGATGGCGGCGGATCAGCGCCGCATGCTCGGCCGCCAGCGTGCGCGAGAGGCCTTCGAGCCGGTCGCCCAGGATGATCGGCGCGAAGCCGCGCTCACCGGCCAGCGCCGCGGCCGCCTCCAGCGCCTCGATCGGCGTCACGGTCATCACCGTGATGCCGCCGGCGAGGCGCGCATCGCCCGGCTTCGGTGTCTCCTCGATGCGGCCAGCGGCGCCATCCTCGAGATGGCGGCGGATCGCGGCCGGCGGCTCGATGCCGTGCTTGCGCAGCACCGCCTGGGCATCGGCGAAGGTCGAGGCGTCCGGCACGGTCGGGCCCGAGGCGATGACGCTGGGATCGTCGCCCGGCACGTCGGAGATCAGGTAGGTGGCGACGCGTGCCGGCTGCGCCGCCAGCGCCAGGCGCCCGCCCTTGATGGCCGAGATGTGCTTGCGCACGGTGTTGATCCCGCCGATCGGCACGCTCTTGCGCAGCAGGTCGCGGGTCAGCGCCTGCTTGTCCTCCATGGTGATGCCCTCGGCCGGCCAGGTCAGCAGGGCGGAGCCGCCGCCCGAGATCAGGCAGATCGCGAGATCATCGGCGCCCAGGCCCTTCACCATGTCGAGGATGCGGCCGGCGGCGGCGCGGCCGCGCTCGTCCGGCACGGGATGCCGCGCCTCGACGCACTCGATGCGGTCGAGCGGCAGGCCGTGGCGCTCGCGCGTGACGACCAGGCCTTCGAGCGGGCCATGCCACATCGCCTCGACGGTCTTGGCCATGGCCGCCGCTGCCTTGCCGGCGCCGACCACGAGCGTGCGTCCCTTGGGCGGCGTCAGCGTCGCCAGGTGCGGCGCCAGGCATTGGCCGGGGCTTGCCGCGCCGACGGCGGCATCGAACAGATCGCGCAGCAGGCGGAAGGCAGTGTTGCGATCCATGGATGCGATAAGGATGGATGCGATTGAAGGGATTGCAATACGATATCTGGACCCTGCTGTCATCCCGCGTATCGGGGAGCACCACGATGAAGATGCGAGCCGCGATCCTGACCACGTGTTCGGCGCCGCAGCCGTTTGCGAAGAGCAAGCCGTTGCAGATCCACGAGGTGGACCTCGATCCGCCAGGAGAGGGCGAGGTGCTGGTGAAGGTGGGCGGCGCCGGGCTATGCCACTCGGACCTGTCGATCCTGAACGGCGACAGGCCGCGGCCGGTGCCCCTGGTCCCCGGTCACGAAGGGGCTGGAGAGATCGTCGAGGTCGGGGCCGGCGTCCACGATGTGAAGGTGGGCGACCACGTCTGCTTCGCCTTCAACGTCAGCTGCGGCCGGTGCCGGCGCTGCCTGGAGGGGCGGCCCTATATCTGTGAACGGGCGGTGGCGCCGCGTGCCGCGGGCGCGCTGCTGTCGGGCGCCAAGCGGCTGCACCGGGACGGCGAACCCCTCAACCACGCTTCCGGCGTCTCGTGCTTCGCCGAATACGCCGTGGTCGACCGCGGCTCGGTGGTGGTGATCGACCGCACCCTGCCGCTCGATGTCGCGGCCCTGTTCGGTTGCGCCGTCGTGACCGGCGTCGGCGCCGTCGTCAACACGGCACGGATCGAGCCCGGCAGCACCGTCGCCATCGTCGGCCTTGGCGGCGTCGGCCTGAGCGGGCTGATGGGCGCGGTGCTGGGCGGCGCCGGCCGCATCATCGCCATCGACCTGTCCGACGAGAAGCTGGGCTTGGCGCGCCAGCTCGGGGCCACGGACACTATCAACGCGCGCGATGCCGATCATGTCGAGCGGGTACAGGAGATGACCGACGGCGGCGTCGACTATGCGTTCGACCTTGCCGGCACCATCAAGGCCATGGAGACGGCCTATGCCGTCACGCGCGGCGGCGGCACGACCGTCAGCGCCGGCCTGTCGCCCAACAACGCCACGTTCTCGCTCAAGCAGAGCATGCTGGTCAGCGAGGAGAAGACGATCAAGGGCAGCTACATGGGCAGCTGCGTGCCGGTGCGCGATATCCCGCGCTTCATCGCGCTCTACCAGCAGGGCCGGCTGCCGGTCGACCGCATGGTGAGCCAGCGCGTGACGCTGGACGAGCTCAACGAAGGCTTCGATCGCCTGCAGGCGGTGGCGACCGTGCGTCAGCTGCTGGTTCCGCACTCGCGGCGCTGACCGTGCCGTCGCTGCTGTCCGCCGGCGATCCGCCGCCCTTTGCCACGATCAATCCCGCCGGCAGCTTTCCGCTGCTGCTGCTGTGCGACCATGCCGGCAAGGCCGTGCCGCGCGCGCTCGACGGGCTGGGCATCGCGGCGCAGGAGCTCGCGCGCCACATCGGCTGGGACATTGGTGCGCTCGACGTCGCGACCGAGCTTGCGCGCCTGCTCGATGCCCCGCTGGTCGCCTCGACCTATTCCCGGCTGGTGATCGACTGCAATCGCTGGCCGGGCGGCGAGGGCTCGATCCCCGAGATCAGCGACGGCACCAAGGTGCCGGGCAACGCGGGCCTGACCGAAGCCGGCATCCGGGCGCGCGCCGATGCCTGCTTCTGGCCCTACCACAACGAGGTCGAGCGCCTGATCGCCGATTTTGCGGCGCGCGGCGTGAAGCCGGCGCTGCTCGTCGTGCACAGCTTCACCCCGGCGATGGGGGGTGTGCAGCGGCCGTGGCAGCTCGGCGTGCTGTGGCGCAGCGACGAACGCCTGCCGCTGCCGCTGTTGGCCGAGCTGCGCAAGCTGGACGGCGTGCTGACCGGCGACAACGAGCCGTACTCGGCGCGCGCCAGCTACGAGTACACATTGACCGCTCACGCCGATTCGCACGGCCTGCCGCATTGCTCCCTCGAGATCCGGCAGGACCTGATCAGGACACGCGAGAACGCCACCGCCTGGGCCCGGCGCCTGGCGCCGGCCGTGACCGCGGCGGTCGCAGCCGCGCTGGCCGATAGCCGACCCTGAACGTGGCCTTAAGCGAATCTAATAATTCTCAATGGTCCCTGACGTTGAACTGGGACAATGCGGCTGATATGAATCGGAGCCTCACTCCCGTCAGAATAAGAACAGCGTTCATCCGGTGGCAGCCCGGGGATGAGAATGCTCACCATCGGAGCACGTGACTGCTTCTCGCGAAACCATGGAGGCCAACGATGCCGCTCAGGATCAATGACGAAGCGCCCAACTTCACGGCCGAGACCACCCAGGGCCCGATCACCTTCCACGACTGGATCGGCAATGGCTGGGCGATCCTGTTCTCGCATCCCAAGGACTTCACGCCGGTCTGCACTACCGAACTTGGCTACATGGCCGGCCTGAAGAACGAGTTCGACAAGCGCAATTGCAAGATCATCGGGCTCAGCGTCGATCCCGTGGACGATCACTCCCGGTGGGCCAAGGACATCGAGGAGACGCAGGGCCACGCCGTGACCTACCCGATGATCGGCGATCCCGAGCTGAAGGTCGCCAAGCTCTATGACATGCTGCCGGCCGACGCGGGCGACACGTCCAAGGGCCGCACGGCGGCCACCAACGCCACCGTGCGCACGGTGTTCCTGGTCGGGCCCGACAAGAAGATCAAGATGTCGCTGACCTACCCGATGAGCACCGGCCGCAACTTCGACGAGGTGCTGCGCGTGCTCGACTCGGTGCAGCTCACCGCCAGGCACCAGGTCGCGACGCCGGTCAACTGGAAGCAGGGCGAGGATGTGATCATCGTGCCCGCCGTTTCCGACGACGATGCCAAGAAGAAGTTCCCCGACGGCTGGAAGACGGTGAAGCCCTATTTGCGCATCGTGCCACAGCCGCGCGACTGACGCTGCCGTTCCCGGGAGCGCAGGCCCGTGCGCTCCCGGGCCGGTGGAGGCATAAGATGACACAGGGCCGACTGCAGGCTTGACGGCGGCCGGGGGCATCTCTATCGGATTTTGCATCGACGGTCCCCGCAAGGGGCCAAGGGAACGCCGTGCGGCCGCGAGGCCTAATCGGCGGCTGTGCCCGCAGCTGTGAGCGGCGAGCGCAGGTCCATCATGCCACTGGGCTGCGACCCGGGAAGGCGGACCTGACGCGGTGACCCGCAAGCCAGAAGACCTGCCGTCGAGAGCGTCGTCTTCCCCCGGACGGGAACATCCGATGGGACGGTCATCCGCACGATGACGCGCCTGTGCGTGTCTGTTCGTTTGCGGAGATCCGTTTCATGACGTGCGAGCCTCATCCGTCCCGCGGTCCGGTTCATCATTCGATCACCTCGGCCTGCGCCGTCGCGGCGGCTCTTGCCGCGTCGCCGGCGCTGGCGCAACAGGCGCCGCCGCTGGCCCAGCAGTTGCCGCCGCCGATCGTCCTGCCGGAGACGGTGGTCACGGCCGACCGCACGCCGGTGCCGGTCGACCTGGTCAGCGCCTCGGTGACGGTCATCACGGCGCAAGAGATCGAGCAGCGGCAATACCGCACGCTCAACGACGCCCTGCGCGCCGTGCCCGGCACGACGGTGGTCCAGTCCGGCGGGCCGGGCAAGAGCACGAGCATCTTCTTGCGCGGCACCAACGCCAATCACACGCTGGTGATGATCGACGGCGTGCGGGCCGGGGATCCCAGCCAGGTCAACGGAGCGCCGAACTTCGCGCATTTCCTGCTCGACAACGTCGATCGCATCGAGGTGGTGCGCGGACCGATGAGCACGCTCTACGGCTCCGACGCCATCGGCGGCGTGATCAACCTGATCACCAGGAAGGGCAGCGGTCCTCTGAAGGCGACGGCCTTCGGTGAGTTCGGCAGCTTCGACACGTTCAACACCGGTGGTGGCGTGCAAGGCGCCGAGGGCCGCTTCAACTACAACCTCGCCATGCAGGCGACGACGACGCGCGGCTTCTCGGCCGTGCCCCAGCGCTTCACCGTCGGCATCAAGAACGAGGACGACGGCTACTGGAACGTCGGGTTCAACGGCCGCTTCGGCTTCGATGTTTCGGACAATTTCCAGCTGTCGCTGTTCTCGCGCTACGACTGGTCGCGCACGCAGTACGATGCGTTCCTGAGCGAGGATCCGAACCTGCGCGAGCACGCGCGGCAGATCTCGCAGCGGCTGCAGGCCGACTGGCAATTGCTCGACGGCCGGTGGAAGCAGACGTTCGGCTTGTCGTTCCTGCAGGTGGACCGGCGTGACCTCGACGGCGAGGACGCGATCAACGGCACACCGTTCGCGCCCGATTCGCGCAACCGCGGCCGCCGCTGGCAGCTCGACTGGAAGAACGACTTCCGCCTCTCCGACGAGGTCGGACTGGTATTCGGCATCGACGCCGAGCGCATATCGCTGCATGCCCGCAGCCAGTTCAATTTCGGCTTCCCCCCCAACAACGTCGACAAATCCACCGGCTCGGTCGGCGGCTACCTCAACGCGCGCTGGACACCCAATGAAGCCCTGTCGCTGACCGCCGGCGGCCGCGTCGAGCACCACGACGATTTCGGCACCGCCGCGACCTTCCGCGTGGGCGGCACCTATGCCTTCAAGGAGTCGGGCACCCGCCTGCACGCGGCCTTCGGCACCGCCTTCAAGGCGCCGAGCCTGGATCAGCTCTTCCTCGACTTCCCCGCTTTCGGCTTCCTTGCCAACCCGAACCTGAAGCCCGAGCGCAGCATCGGCGGCGAGATCGGTGTCGACCAGAGCCTGTGGGGCGACCGCGCGAAAATCGGCGCCACGCTGTTCCGCAACGACATCCGCGACCTGATCACCAGCGTCGGATGCGGCGTGGGCTGCTCGACCCTGGCCAATGTCGGCAAGGCGCGCACCCAGGGGGTCGAGTCCTTCGTCGAGCTGAAGCCCTGGGACACGTTCTCGCTGCGCGTCGACTACACCTACACCGATGCCCGCGATCGCACGTCGCATGAGCCGCTGGTCCGCCGGCCGCGGCACGCCATCGACGTCGCCGCGAGCTGGACGCCGCTGCCGGGATGGACCTGGGGCGCCGAGCTGACGCATCGCAGCGGACGCACGGATCGCGATTTTTCGCAGTTCCCGTCGCCGATCACCCATCTGGAGGCGTATCGCACGCTGCGCTTCACGATGAGCTATGACGTCACCGATGGCGTCCGCGTCTTCGGCCGGGTCGAGAACGTGCTCAACAAGAACTACGATGACCCGCTCGGCTTCCAGGCGCCGCGGGTCGGGGCCTATGCCGGCGTTCGCCTGTCGCTGTGATATCGTCGCTGCTCGCGGCGGGAGGTGGGCGATAGCGCGGCTCTTCATGATCCTTCTGGCTGTCCTGGCCAGCGTGTCCGGCGGGGCGGTGGCAGCCCCGCCGCCGGCGCGCGTCGTGTCGCTCAACCTGTGTCTTGACCAGCTGGCCCTGGTGCTCGCCGCGCCCGGTCAGCTGGTGGGCGTCGGCGACGTCAGCCAGGACCGGCATCTGTCGGCGCGCTGGCGGGAGGCGCGCAGCTTGCCCGCCGTGCGCATGCGGATCGAGGAGGTCCTGGCGCTGCGGCCGGATCTGGTGCTGCTCGACTCTTACGCGCCGCCGCACATGGCGGCGCTCCTGGGCCGCGCCGGCGTGCGCGTGGAGCTGTTCCCGGAGGCTGTCACGTTCGACGACGGCGTGGCGCGCGTGCGCGCCATCGCCGCGGCACTGGGACGTGAGTCGGCCGGCACGGCGCTGGCCGACGACATGCGGCGGCGCCTGGCTGGCCTGGGCGCCGACAAGCAGGACACACCGCGGCCGCTGGCTGCGGTGTGGCAGGCCAACGGCTTTACTGTCAGCAGCGGCACCCTGCCCGACGATCTGCTGCGGCGCGCCGGCTTCCGCAATCTGGCGGCCGAGCGCGGCCTGGGGCCTTTTGCGCCGCTGCCGCTGGAGGTGCTGGTGCGCGCCGCGCCGGACCTGCTGATCCTGGACGGCTCCACCAGCGAGCGCCCGTCGCTGGCCGAGGCGCTGATGACGCATCGCGCGGCGCGGCACGCCTTCGGCGAGACCCGCACGCTGGTGATGCCGCATAGCCTGTGGCTGTGCGCCGGCCCGCCGAACCTGGAAGCCCTGGATCGCCTCGTGGCGATGCGCAACGCCATCGAGCACCGGCGATGAAAGCCGTCGGTCGATATCGCTGGGCCCTTGTTGCGTTGCCCGTGGTCGTGCTGGCCGCCATCTCGGTGCTGGTCGGGCCGGCGGGGCTGGACTGGAGCGCCGCGATCCGCGATGCGCTGTCGGGGCGCGACAGCGTGCCGGCGCTGGTCCTGGTCGAGATCCGCCTGCCGCGCGCGCTTCTGGGCGCGGTGGTCGGCGCCGCGCTGGGCATGGCCGGCGCCGCCATGCAGGGCCTGCTGCGCAATCCGCTGGCCGAGCCCGGGGTGCTGGGCGTCTCGGCCTGCGCCGCGCTGGGGGCGGTCATCGCTTTCTACACCGGCCTTGTGCGGCTGTTCCCCGGCGCCCTGCCGATCGCCGCGATGCTGGGTGCCTTGCTGGGCACGGCGGCCCTGTTCGCCTGGGCCGGCCGGGGCGCCACGGTCGCCACGCTGCTGCTGGTCGGCGTCGCCATCAATGCGCTCGCCGGCGCCGCCACCGCGTTCAGCCTGGCGCTGTCGCCCAATCCCTACGCCTTCTACGAAGTGATGTTCTGGCTGATGGGATCGCTTGCCGACCGCAGCCTCGACCATGTCGCGCTGGCGCTGCCCTGCGTGGCGCTGGGCGCCGTGCCGTTGCTGCTGATGCGCCGCGGATTGGACGGGCTGTCGCTGGGCGAGGAGACCGCGCTGGCGCTCGGCATCTCGCCCTCGGCCGTGGCGCGCTGGATCGGCCTGGGCACCGCGCTGACGGTCGGTGGCGCCGTCGCCGTGTCGGGCGTGATCGGCTTCGTGGGCCTGATGGCGCCGCACGCTGTGCGCCCGTTCGTCCGCTATCGTCCCGGCGCGACGCTGGTCGCATCAGCCGGCGCCGGCGCGGCGCTCACGCTGGCTGCCGACATCGCCGTCCGCCTGCTGCCGACCGGGCGCGAGCTGCAGCTCGGCGTCATGACGGCCCTGCTGGGCGCGCCCTTCCTGGGCTGGCTGGCCGTCCGCCGCCGCCGTGGCAACGGCAGCAGGGGGGCGCCGTGGCTCTGATCGCGCGCGGCCTGCGCCGCCTCCTGGACCATCGCGTGGTGCTCGACGGCATCGATGTCGAGATCGGCGGCGGCATGGTCACGGGGCTGGTTGGGCCCAACGGCGCCGGCAAGTCGACATTGCTGCGCCTGCTGGCCGGGATCGACTCACCCGATGCCGGCGACGTCACCTTCGACGGCACGCCGCTGCACGCCCTGGCACCCTCGGCACGCGCTCGCCGGGTGGCGCATCTGCCGCAATCGGCGCAGGCGCAGTGGCCGCTGTCGGGACGCGACGTGGTCAGCCTGGGCCGCCTGCCGCATGGTGCCGGCTTCGATCGACTGTCGGAGGCCGACGTGCAGGCCGTTGCGCGCGCCATGTCGCGCACCGGCACGACGGCCTTCGCCGGGCGGCGCCTGGACCACCTCTCGGCCGGCGAGCGCGCGCGGCTGCTGCTGGCGCGGGCGCTGGCCACGGAAGCCGACGTGCTGCTGGTCGACGAGCCCACTGCCGCCCTCGATCCCGCCTATCAGCTCGAGGCGATGACGGCGCTGCGCGGCGAAGCGGACCGTGGCGTGGCCGTGGCGGTGGCGCTGCACGACCTGGCCCTGGCCGCGCGCTTCTGCGACCGGCTGATCCTGCTGGCTGGCGGGAAGGTGCTGCGCCATGGCGCCGCGGCGCAGGTGCTGACGCCTGCCCTGTTGGAAGCCGCCTACGGTGTGGCGTTCGAGCTCGTGGTGCTGGGCGACCGCCGCCTGCCCGTGCCGATCGCGCGCAGCGGCCCGACGGGCGATGAGAGGTGAAGCCTCCCCAACGCAGTTGGGGGAGGTGGCCGATTCGGCATTTCGACGCGTTGCGTCGAAATACCTGTGCCGGAGGGGGCGCTGAGCCTAGTGATCCGAACCGTGCAGGATGGCGTCGCGCAGGCCCGTGTCGTAGCTCAGCCCGGCCTGAGTCAGGGTCGGCGCCGCGGTCATGCCCGATGGCGCGACCAGCCCCTTGCGGGCCAGCGCGACGTAGACCGACGGGTTGTGCAGGCCGGTGGCGTCGCTGCTCATGACCACCCGGTGGCCGATATGGAAGTGGTTGCCGTGCGGCTGCGGCAGGGCGCTGATCGTGACGTTGCCGGTGGCCTCGTCGGCCAGCGCGACCTCCGGGTAGCGGGCCAGCTCCTGCAGAAGGGTCAGGGTCTTGAGCTGCAGGTTGTTGAGGTTCAGGGGATTGTGCTTCTTGGCCATCGAGGATTCCGTTGCGCGAAGGGGCCTGCCTAGCCGACGGCATGGGCGCTATACTATTGCATCGGAACGAACCCTCAATTCGAGAAGGAGCGGCGTGATGGACGTCAAGACCCGGACCGAGCTTGAAGCTGCGGCGTTTCGTCGGCTGGTCGATCACCTGCGCGAGCGTACCGACGTGCAGAACCTCGACCTGATGAACCTCGCCGGCTTCTGCCGCAACTGCTTATCGCGCTGGTACCGCGAGGAGGCGGCCAAGCAGGGTATCGAGATCCCCGATCCCAAAGCGCGCGAGATCGTCTACGGCATGCCCTATGACGAATGGAAGGCGAAGCACCAGAAGGAAGCGTCGCCCGAGCAGAAGAAGCAGTTCGACAAGACCATGGCCGAGCAGAAGCACAAGCACGGATGAAGATGGCGCCGCCCGGGCCGTGAGGGCCGGGCGGCTGCCGATCCTTACCCCCGTTATCCCCATCATCCCACGCGCGCTGTCATTGAACCGACACCCGCGCCAAGCATAGGGTCGGCGCTCACCGCGTTGTCCTGCGAGGAGCGTCATGCCGGACGGCAGCCCCATGAAACAGAAGCCCTCCAACATCGCCGCCGACCGGCTGAAGTCGTTCGTCGAGCGCATCGAGAAGCTGGAGGAGGAGAAGAAGGCGATCGGGGCCGATATCCGCGACGTCTATAGCGAAGCCAAGGGAACCGGCTTCGACGTCAAGGCCATGCGCCAGATCGTGAAGCTGCGCAAGATGGACAGCGCCGAGCGCGACGAGCAGGAAACATTGCTCGATGTCTACAAGCAGGCGCTGGGGATGATCTGACCGCTCAGTACCAGATCGCCATCGGCAGGCCGAAGCTGTCGCGGTCGGTCGCCTCGGGTAGACGCGTCGCCTCGGCGCGATGGATGAGCAGCGCCGTGCGGCAGACGGCGGCGGCATCGAGCGCGTCATCAAGGCCGGCGTCGATACGACGCAGGCCGGCTTCCCTGCGGTAGCGCGCCCATGTCTGGCTAGTGGCGGCAAATGCGTGGTCGTCCAGCAATCGCTGGCGACGACGTTGTCCTTCCGGCAGCCGCTTGGGCGCGAGAACCGGGTGGCCGCCGTTCATGCGCATGAACGCCAGCTCCGGGTGCGCTTCATGGATGCGCCCAGCCAGCGCTGGTCGTGATCGCAGCAGGGCATCGAGCTCGCGCATCTTGGGGAACAGGTGAAAGGCCTGCTGGCTCAGGCCGAGGCCGGTGCCGCCGCCGCCGCTGCGGCGGTTGATGGTGCACGCCTCGGCATGGGTTGCTGCCGCAAGCGCGCCGCGGCAAGGCGTTGGAAACACCGATGATGCCTTGCCGACAAGCAGCCGGCGCGCGGCATGCTCGCAAGCCCGGCCGCCGCGGACGGCGCAATCGAGGAAGCCGGTCGGCATGTCGACCGCGATGATATGCGGCTGCTCCTCGCAGTCGACCAGATCGGCCAGCACGGGCACGAACCGGAAGCGCCAGTCGCCGGACTCGATGTTGCGCAGGACGGCGATCCAGCCGGCGCGGCAGCCATCCACGCCCGCGATCCAGCGGCTCATGCATCGACCCTTGAGCTCAAGGCAGGTGCCCTCAGTTGACAGAATGATACGAATACCGGACCATCGGCCATCTGCGTCGCGTCGGTGGTCAGCGTCTGCAGTCGGTTGCTGGTGCTTGCAGGGCCAGAATGACAGACCACTACTTCGAACCGCTCAAGAATTTCCGCTTCCGCGTCATCTGGGACGGAAGCCCGGTGGTCGGCATTCGGCGCATCGGCACGCTGCGGCGCACCACCGAGGTCGTCCGGCACAGCGAAGGCGGCGAGGCGCTGGCCAGCCGCAAGTCGCCTGGCAAGACCGAGTACGACGCCATCATCCTGGAGCGCGGGATCAGCAACGACCGGGCATTCGAGGCGTGGGCCAATCAAGTCTGGTCGCTCGGTGGCGACGGTCGCGCCAGGAAGGAATTTCGCAAGGACGTCATCCTGGAAGTCTATGACGACGCCGGTCAGCTCGCATTGGTGTACCGGCTGCTGCGGTGCTGGGTATCGGAATATCAAGCCTTGCCCGACCTGGATGCGGGTGCCGCCGGCATCGCCGTCGAAACCATCAAGCTGGAGACTGAGGGCTGGGTCCGCGACCCCGGCGGGGGACACATGGGGGCGGTGCCTTCCGATGCCGGTGACGCTCGAGGCTGACGGATCCGACGGTGCCGGCCCAGCCTGCGATCGCCGCGACAACCGAAGCCATCTGGCAGCTGCTGGATCGGGAATTGCGGCGCGTGGTGCCCGGCGTGAAGGTGAATGCCTGTCCGCCCGATCGGGTGCGCCAGGAAGCCGGCGGCAGGCAGATCAACCTGTTCCTCTTCGAGATCGCGGAGGACGCCCATCTGCGCGCTGCCGCGCGTGAGGCGCTCCCGGCGCCGCTGGCGCTGTCCTTGCGCTACCTCCTGTCCGTCTACGGCGATGATGGCGACAGGGCCGACCTGTCCGCGCACCAGGTGCTCAGCGAGGCGATGCGCGTTCTGCACGAGAACGCCGTCCTGCCGGTGGGCGCAACGGGCACGGATGCGGCCGCCACGCCGCCGCTGCACATCGTCCTGCAGCCGATGTCGCTGGACGAGATGAGCAAGCTCTGGGGCAGCTGGAACAGTCCCTATCGCTTGTCGGTGGTCTACGACGTGTCGCCCGTCCTGCTGGGGCGCCGGGGATGATGCCCGGCTGGAACGGAGCATGTGATGCCTGAGCCCGCGCCGCAGGACGTGCAAGGCTTGTCTCTCGCCCTGGCAGGGCTGCGGCGCCGGCTGGCGCGGTTGATCGATGCCGCCGACATGTCGACGCCCTCCGAAACGGATGACGCGCCCGGGATGCCTTGCGGAGCCTTGGCGGTGCTTGGTGATCGGTTCGGCCTGTCGGCCTTCGAGCGCGAGATCGTTCTGCTCTGCGCCGCAGCCGAGCTGGATCCGTCCATCCCGGCGGCGTGCGCCCTGGCGCAAAAGGAGCCGCAGCGGGCGTACCCGACAGGGCTATCGCATTTGGAAATTTGTGAACTGAGCGAGCATGGTGGCGAGGAATTGGTTGTCCCAGCCGGCACGCTTGAGCTTGCCGCGCATGGAGCCCTTTGAGGGCTCGATCTTGGCGAGGTTAA
>NZ_VDUZ01000073.1 GCF_008039615.1 Vineibacter terrae
CCGCTCCAGCGGCGCTCTTGCATTCCGGTAGGAAGAGCGCCGCTGGAGCGGCGCGGCCCGACCGAAATCAGCGCGCTTTCGGCGCACGCCTTGTCCCTGCGGCGCCGGCCGTGCCACGATCCGCCGAACGGCAGGTCGAACCGGCCGGGAGGAGGAAACATGGCGCGCAGCATCACCGTCGCGAAATTTCGCGACGTCGCCAACGGCTTGCAGGAAGGCCAGTTCGCGGTCGGCGAGCGGGTCAAGATCGACAGCCTGTCGGGGCTCGATCCGATCTACAAGGCGCTGCTCGATCGCCCGATCACCGTCACCCTCGGCCTGGTGGGGCCGGACGGCCGGATCGGCCTGACGCCGATGTGGTTCGACTACGAAGGCGACCACGTGCTGGTGAACACGGCGTCGCATCGCCCGAAATGCGGCTGGATCCGCAAGAACCCGCAGTTCACGATCCTGATCGTCAACCCCGACAATCCCTATCACTGGGTCCAGCTCAAATGCGCCGTCGACCATGAGGAGCGCGAATGGGAGGCGGGCGGCGAGCGCGTGACCCGGCAGCTCGACAAGATCTGGACCAAGTACACCGGCAACCCGCCGCCCTACGGGTTGCGCGATCCCGCCATCGACGAGAAGCGGGTGCTGTTCGTCTGCAACGTCGATCGCATCGCGACGTTCGGCAAGCCGTGACCAGGCTGCTTGCACGATTCAAGCCAGCCTCTCGAGGAACTGTAGGCCTTTCGCCTGACGCCGGGCGGCTGTGCGCCATGGGCGTTGGTGTCAAATATCAGTGACGCAAGGACGACGGAGAGGCAGCGTCGATGTCGGCGCTGAGATCGCCGCGCTCCGCGGGCGCTTTGCTGCGGTAGCTTTTTCGCCCGCATGTTGGGCAGGTGAAGGTCAACATCTCCCACCCCCGCTTCAGTGCCGGATGCGGCTCGCTTGTCGCGAAGACGGTTTGCTCACGGCAGTAGGCACAGGGTGGACAGTCGGACGTCATGGCCGGAATCCAGCGCTCGGCGGATTTGCGCCGCTGTCAGCGTCCGGTCGCACGGCTGACACAGCTCACTGCCAATGGCAAGCGTAGGGCGACCATTCCCTGGCGGCGCGCCGGCCCGTGTTCGGGCGCCAGCAGCCTTTCCACGGCGGCTACGGCCGTATCGATGTCGCCGCAGACGAGCTCCTGGCCGTTGATTGCAGCGACGTAGTCCGTGCCCACGAGCCTGATGGTGATGATGCCGCCGGATAGCGAATCTCCGGATGACGAATCCCCGAAAGACGATTCCATCGTGTGCTCCTGCGCGAGGACGCCGGACCGCGCGCCGCGGCGCCATTGTCTTGGCTTGGTTCTTCGAGAGGGGAGGACGCATGACGGTGTGGCAACGTCTGCCGGGCGCTCCTTGTTGCACCGACATCAAAAAGACACAGGCGGTTGGCGGTTTTGGGGGTGCGTATGCGATTGCCGCCCAGTGCTGTCCCTGCTGTCATGCCTGATTGGAATGACAGCAGGGACGGGTGGCGGCTACGTCAGGTTTCACCTAGTAGCTGCTGTAGTAGGTGCGGTTGGGATAGCTGTAGTAGGTGGTGGTGCTCGGATAATAGTAGTATCCGGGGGTCGAATAGACGACCGTGCGCGCTGGTGTCGCTGCAGGCACATACGCGACGCGTTCTGTGCTCTCGGTGCGGACCGTGCAGCCCGCAAGAACGCCAGCCAGCAGCGCCGGCAGCAGAATCAGCGACATTCGAACCGGTCTCATGACCTCCTCCATCCGACATGTGTGGAGAGAAAACGAACCGGATGAGACGGACGTTGCGAGGCAAACATGTGACAGCCACCCGCGCGGGCGCACATCGATGCCTTGCTGATGGAACTGCCGGGCATTGCTCGGCGTTGTAACGCCTCAGGCGTTCGAGAGGTGGTCATGCCGACGCGGGAAGAAAAAATCCGGGAACGCGCGCACCAGCTCTGGGAGCAGGAGGGGCGTCCCGCGGGGCAGGAGGCCCAGCACTGGGAACGCGCCAGCCGCGAGATCAATGCGGCCGAGGCGGCCTCGGATGGCCTGGGCCATCCGCGGCAGCCTCCTGAGGCGCAGGCCACCGGCTCGGCCAGCCCGCAGCAGACTCATCCGGATACTGTCTCCCGAGGCCGTAAGGCGCCGCGCCGTCCTGACGGCAAGGCGGGTGGCAAGACCCGAAAATCGTAGCGGCTTCGACAGGAACGCAGCCATCCGGCGGTGACGCGCGTCGTCCGCCGGGACGGCGACGCCTGCTGGAGGCTTTCGATCGTGGGGGGAACGATGAGCGGGTCAAACGTGTCTTCGCTGCGTGCGAGCTTGCGGGAGGGAGCGCCGTTCCCCCTGGGCGCGACGTGGGACGGGCTGGGCGTCAACTTCACCCTGTTCTCCGCCAATGCGACCAAGGTGGAGCTGTGCCTGTTCGATGCCGCCGGCACCACGGAGCTCGAGCGCATCGAGCTGCCGGAATACACAGACGAGGTCTGGCACGGCTACCTCGCGGCCGCACGGCCGGGCACGACCTACGGCTACCGGGTGCATGGCCTGTACGAACCTGATGCGGGCCATCGCTTCAACGCCAACAAACTGCTGATCGATCCTTATGCCAAGCAGCTCGTGGGCAGCCTCG
The DNA here is from genome assembly GCF_008039615.1 of Vineibacter terrae. Lineage (GTDB taxonomy): Bacteria > Pseudomonadota > Alphaproteobacteria > Reyranellales > Reyranellaceae > Vineibacter > Vineibacter terrae. The sequence goes on from NZ_VDUZ01000073.1 coordinate 2,638, forward strand.
CTTGGCGGCCGGAGCTGTTCGGCTATAAGCTCGATTCGCCCGACAAGGACCTGTCCTTCGACGATCGCGACAGCGCGCCCTTCGTGCCGAAATGCCGCGTGATTGATCCTGCGTTCACCTGGGGGACGGCGGCGCGACGCGCGGTGTCGTGGGAGCAGACGATCATCTACGAGATGCATGTGCGCGGCTTCACGAAGCTGCACCCGTTCATCCCGGAGGACCGGCGCGGCACGTTCGCCGGGCTCGCTGACCCGCATGTCATTGCGCATCTGAAATCGCTGGGCATCACGGCGGTGGAGCTGCTGCCGATCCATGCCTTCGTCGACGACGACTATCTTCTCAAGAAGGGGCTGCGCAACTACTGGGGCTACAATTCGATCGGCTTCTTCGCGCCCGACCCGCGCTACCTCAGCACGCCCTTCGTCAGCGAGCTCAAGGAGGCGGTGAACCAGTTCCATGCGGCCGGCATCGAGGTGATCCTCGACGTCGTCTACAATCACACCGCGGAAGGCAACGAGCTCGGACCGACCCTCTCGTTCAAGGGCATCGACAACGCCAGCTACTATCGCCTGCTGCCCGACAAGAAGCGCTTCTACATCAACGACACCGGCACCGGTAACACGGTCAATCTGAGCCATCCCCGCGTGCTGCAGATGGTGGCCGACAGCCTGCGCTACTGGGCCACCGAGATGCGGGTCGACGGCTTCCGCTTCGATCTCGCCACCATCCTGGCGCGCGAGCCCTATGGCTTCGACGAGGGCGGCGGCTTCCTCGACAGCTGCCGCCAGGATCCGATCCTCTCGCAGGCCAAGCTGATCGCCGAACCCTGGGACATCGGACCGGGCGGCTACCAGGTCGGCCGCTTTCCACCGGGCTGGGCTGAATGGAACGACAAGTTCCGCGACACGGTGCGCGCCTACTGGAAGGGGGACGACGGCATGCTGCCCGAGCTGGCGACCCGCCTGACGGGCTCGGGCGACCTCTTCAATCGCCGCGGCCGCAAGCCATGGGCCTCCGTCAACTTCATCACCGCCCATGACGGCTTCACGCTGCACGACCTCGTCTCCTACGACGCCAAGCACAACGAGGCCAACGGCGAGGACAACCGCGACGGCCACGACAACAATCACTCGTGGAACCACGGTCACGAAGGGCCGACGGACGATCCCAACATCAGGGCGCTGCGCGAGCGTACCAAGCGCAACCTGCTGGCGACGCTGCTGCTGTCGCACGGCACGCCGATGCTGCTGGCGGGCGACGAGTTCGGCCGCAGCCAGGGCGGCAACAACAACGCCTATTGCCAGGACAACGCGGTGAACTGGATCGACTGGCAAAGCCAGCCCCATGAAGGGCGCGACCTGGTCGATTTCACGCGCAAGCTGATCGCCCTGCGCAAGGCCTACCCGATCCTGCATCGCGGGCGCTTCCTCGTGGGCGAGTACAACGAGGAGCTGGATGTCCGGGACGTGACCTGGCTGTCGCCGGCCGGCGCCGAGATGACGCCCGAGCAATGGCAGGATGCCAACGCCAAGTGCCTGGGCCTCGTCCTCGACGGCCGTGCCCAGCCCAGCGGCATCAAGCGCCGCGGCGCCGACACCACGCTGCTGCTGATCCTCAATGCCTATCACGACGTGGTGAATTTCACCCTGCCGAACGTTCCCGAGGGCGACAGCTGGCAGAGCCTGATCGACACCAACGTGCCGACGCTGATCCGCCAGTCGCCGCACGCCTTCGGCGAGGTCTATGAGGTCACCGGTCGCTCCTTCCTGCTGTTCGCGCTTGAGCGTCGGCGCAAGCGCACGCGGTCCGTGCGCGCCGGCATGGCAGCCCTGCTCACGGTCGCCAACCGCCCGTTCCGCCTGGAGCAGGGCTGAGCGGCAGCATTGTCATCCCGAGCGTCAGCGAGGGATCTCCCGCGCATGGCGCACCATGCGTCCATCGCAGGAGATCCCTCGCTGCGCTCGGGATGACGGTTGGCCGCGCTACGCTCGGAATGACGCCGGTCGAACGCCTACTCCGCCGCGACGGCGACGCGCCCGGCGCCGGCGTGGCACAGCGCTTCGGCGATCTGCACGGCGTTCAGCGCCGCGCCCTTGCGCAGGTTGTCGCTGGCCACGAAGAGGGCCAGCCCGTGCTGCACCGTCGGGTCGCGGCGCACGCGGCCCACGAAGACCGGATCCTGGCCGGTCGCGGCCAGCGGGTTGGGCACATCTTCCAGCATCACCCCGGGCGCCCGGCCAAGGATTGCCAGCGCGTCGGCCACCGGCAGATCGCGTTCGAACTCGGCGTTGATGGACAGCGAGTGCCCGGTGTAGACGGGCACGCGCACGCAGGTGCCGCAGACCGGCAGCCCGGGGATCTCCAGGATCTTGCGGCTTTCGTCCCGCAGCTTGATCTCTTCCTCGGTGTAGCCGTCCTCGACGATCCGGTAGTTGAGGGGCACGACATTGCAGGCGATCGGCACCGCCCACTTCGCCGGCGGCGCGAAGGCCACGGCGCCACCATCGCGCGACAGCGCCTTGCCGGCATCGACGGCGCTGCGCACCTGCGCATCCAGCTCGCGGATGCCGGCGACGCCGGCGCCCGACACCGCCTGGTAGGTGCTGGTCACCAGCCGCTTCAATCCGGCCGCCGCATGCAGGGGCTTCAGGACCGGCATGGCCGCCATCGTGGTGCAGTTGGGGTTGGCGACGAGGCCCTTGGGAATCGACGCCAGCGCGTGCGGGTTGACCTCGGCCACCACCAGCGGCACGTCCGGATCGCTGCGCCAGGCCGACGAATTGTCGATCACGATGGCGCCTGCCGCCGCGACGCGGGGCGCGAGCTGCAGCGAGGTCGCGCCGCCGGCGGAGAAGAAGACGATATCGAGGCCGGCATAGTCGGCCGTGGCGGCGTCCTCGACCGTGATGTCCCGGTCCTGCCAGCGCAGCCGGCTACCCGCCGATCGCGCCGAGGCGAACAGGCGCAGCGAGGCCAGCGGGAAGGCGCGCTCGGCGAGGAGGGATCGCATCATCTCGCCGACCAGGCCGGTCGCGCCGACGATGCCGACATGCGGTGGGTTGGATGCGGAAAAGCGATAGCTCATGACACTGCGTCTCCTGTGTGTGCGGAGGCGCGGGAGCTGGCTTGTCTTCCTGGAAAGGCTGCCCCGCGCATCGGCGGGGCCTCTGTCCGGTGCTTGCGGCTCAGGCCACGCGCACACCCGACGACGCCCCGCACAGGCGGGTCGTTTTGCGGGTGGTTGCTTTGGTGGCCACGATGGACATTGAGTGGTTCTCTAATTCGTTCCGCGGCCGTTGTAAATGGCCCGCGCGGTGTCATCCCGCCGCACACGCATGCCGTCATCCCTCGTGGATACGACCACCCCGGGCATGATCAGCCCACCGCGCACAATGTCATCCCTCGCTGCGCTCGGGATGACAGGGCTCACAAAGGCCCCGTGCGATCGCCTGTTTTCGTTCCGATTGTCGGCCGCGGGCGCGCACCCTATAATAGCACGATGTAGCAAGCGTTCCCGCCGCCGGGGCCAACGGGCGTTTCGTCTCCCCCACGACACGGGGCAAGGCCGCCGCCGGGCCCATGCGGGCGCGGGCCGCCGCAAAGGCCCAAACGCTGTTGCTGACGCAAGCAACGTCCTCTCCAGCCGCAAGGTGATCACGTATGGCATTGGGGGCCAACCTCGCTGTCATCCTGAGCGAAGCGAAGGATCTTTCGGGCCGCCGAACCGCACGGGCGTCAGCTTCGAACACGTGCGCCGATAAGTCCTGCTCGAGCGAAACGACGGTCCAAAAGATCCTTCGCTTCGCTCAGGATGACAGAAGCGTGCTTCGCGTCCGAAGTGCCCACGCCATGGCGCAAGCGGGGGGAGGTGCTCGTCCGCATTGCAAGCGCGCGGCGCTCATGCGCGGCCATGATGGTATCAATCCTTCAAGCTGCATCGCAGGCCCCTCCGGGACACGGCGACGCCGGCATGGAAGCACGAAACCGCGCAAACGCCGCAAATTATTGGAATCGGCGCAACTGCTTGTCAGGACTATCAAAAACAATTCCTGGAACTGCGCAGGGCCATTTCGCCGCCGGTGCCGCCTACTACTTGCCCTCACGGAACCAGGCGAGCCCGATGCCCAGCAGGAAGGCGAGCGCGACGACCAGGCCGGGCAGCAGCGGGTAGCGGTTGACGCCGGTGACGGCGTAGCTCTCGTTGCGGCGCAGCCCGATCCAGGAATCGCCGTGGGCGATGCGGTTGGCCGAGACGCGGCGCACGTCGGGATCAGGCACGTCGGACAGCCAGATCATGCCGCCGCCCGAGGCATCGGCCAGCGGCTTGAGCTTGCTGGCGGTGGCGCGCACGTCGGAGAACTCCAGCGGGTCGGGATTGCCGACCGCGGCCACCGTCTTGAGCTTGCCGTCGTCGAATTTGTAGAGGCCGGGCTTGTCGACCTGGATGGTGGCGATGGCCCGCCCCGGCGCCAGCGGGTTCAGCGTGATGGTGCGGCGCGAGCCGTCCGGCGCGGTCATCTCCACCGGCGAGAACGTGTCGGCCAAGGTCTGACGCTTGATGTCGATACGCCCGCCATGGGCGTCGGCGCGCAGCGCCTCTTCCTCCAGGTCGGGCTCCTTCATCAGCCAGTGCGCGATGCGGCGCACCAGCTCGGCCTGCGGTCCGCCGCCCTCGATGCCGCGGTTCCACAGCCACAGGTGATCCGACAGGATCTGCGCCACGCGGCCCTCGCCGACGCGGTCGAGCACCACCAGCGGCTTGTCGTCGGCGCCGGCCAGTACGGTGACGCCCTTTTCCGCCCGCGCCGGCACCATGCGGAACCAGCGGCCCCAGCTCGGCTCCTGACGCTGCACGTCGGCGGGTGCGTCGATCGGCGCCGGATTGCCGGCCTGCGGCAGCTCCGCGGTCACGGGATGGCGGTCGCCCAGCGTCGTGGGCTTGGGCTTGAAGCCGCGCTCGATCACGTCGCCGGTCGGCGGCGCCGGCAGCACGGCGCCCAGCGGCGTGCGGTAGATCGAGCGCTGCGTGGCGTAGACCGGTCCCACCGACAGCAGCAGCGCGCCGCCGCCGCGCACATAGTTGGCGATGTTGCCGAAATACTCGCGCGTGATGATCGAGCCGGTCTCGTAGCGGTCGAACACGATCAGGTCGAATTCCTTGAGCTTCAGGTCGAACAGCTCGCGCATCGGGAACTGGATCAGCGACAGCTCGCGGGTGGGCGTGAAATCGTCCTTCGAGGGCGTGCGCAGGATGGTAAAGTGCACCAGGTCGACCGCCGGGTCACCCTTGAGCAGGTTGCGCCAGGCACGCTCGCCGGGATAGGGCTCGCCCGAGACAAGCAGCACCCGCAGCCGGTCGCGCACGCCGTTGACGACGAACAGCGCCCGGTTGTTCTCCATCGTGAGCTCGTGCGTGCCGGCGGCAACCTCGACCTGCACGACATTGGCGCCGCCGTTGGCCACGGGGATCTCGACCTCGATGGTGCGGCCGATCGGGGCGTTCAACCGCAGCGGCGGATCGCTGCCGACGGTGATGCTGACCGGCGCCGGGCCCTTGGCATCGGGGGCCGAGTCCTCGACCCGGAACTTGGCGGTGACGCTCTTGCCCACGACGCCGAATTTCGGCGTCTGCTCCAGCACCAGCAGGCGGTCCGCCTCGTTCTTGCGGCCGCTCAGCAGCACATGCGTGGGGGCCGTGGCCAGCTCGGGCGGAATCGGGTTGGGCACGTCGTGCACCTGCCCGTCGGTGAGCAGGATCACGCCGGCGAGCCGCTCGCGCGGGATGTCGACCAGGGCGTTGCGCAGGGTGCCGATCAGGCGCGTGCCGCCCAGGCTTTCGCTGCCCAGCTTCAGGCTGTTGGGCGGCAGCACCACCTCGCGCACCTCCAGCCCTTCCAGCGTGCCCAGGCGCTTGCGCAGGGCTTCGCGGGCGGCGGTGATCTGGGCGCGGCGATCGTTGATCGACTGGCTGTCGCTGTCGTCGACCACGATCAGGGCGACATCGTCGATGCCGCGGCGCACCTCCTCGACCAGCGACGGGTTGGCCAGCGCCGCCAGCACGACGGCGACGGCGGCGATGCGCCAGAGCACGCCCGTCGCGCGCCGGGCCAGGCCGGCGATGCCGATGGCGATGCCGATCACGCCGAAGAGAAGCAGCACTTCCCACGGCAGCAGCGGATCGAAGGCGATGCTGGCAGCGCTGGAGGTCATCGCCGCAGCCTCTGCATGATGTCGTTGAGATGAACGGCGTCGTCCTTGTAGTTGCCGGTGAGGGCATACATCACCAGGTTGACGCCGAAGCGGAACGCCATCTCGCGCTGGTTCTCACCGCCGGGCGCCACCGGGAACATGCCGCGCCCGGCCGACTCCATGGCCCAGGCGCCGGCATAGTCGTTGGCGCCGACGATGATGGCGGCCACGCCGTCATTGATGCGGCCGTTGCCGGCCTCGATCCACAGGCGGCCGCCGGCCCAGCGTCCCGGCATGTCGGACAGCAGGTAGAACGATTTGCTCAGCACGTGGTCCTGCGGCATGGCGACCAGCGGCGGCACGTCGACGGTGCGCAGCAGGCGCTTGAGGTCGGCATTGGTGCCGCCGCGGCCCAGGGTGATGTGCTGGTCACGGGTGTCGAGGAACAGGATGCCGCCCGACTTCATATGGCGGTCGATGTTGGCCGCGGCCGCCACCGACGGCGCCGGCTGGTCGGGCGTGATCGGCCAGTAGACGAACGGATAGAGCCGCAAATCGTCCTTCTCGAGGTCGACGCCGATCGGGTCGCCGGGCTCGACCGAGGTGCGGGCGCGCAGGATCTCGCCCAGGCCTTCGAGGCCGGCGCGGCTGACCTCGTCGACCTCGCGGTTGCCGGTGATGACATAGGCCAGCCGGGTCTCCAGCGTGGCGCGCAGGAGCGCGTCGTCGCCCGGCTTGGGCTGGGTGGGCGTGGCCGCGGGCGGCGGCGACGGCGGCTGTTGCTGTGGCCGCTGCTGCGTCGGCGGCGCCTTGGGCTGCGGCTGCTGCGCCTGCACGTCGCCGGGCGAGACGGCGATGGCCAGGCCGACGGCGATCACGATCGCGCCCGCAGCGCGTCCCAGCCGTCGCCCCGGCAGGGGCAGCAGGCCGCGCAGCAGCAGCGCGATCACGAAATCGAGCAGCAGCAGGATCAGCGCGGCCGCCAGGAACCAGCGGCTGAGGTCGGTCTCGCCTTCCTCGGACAGGCGATCGGTCGCGACGCCGCTGGGCAGGCTGCCGAGCACGGCGGGTGGGTCGACGCGGCCGCCGAGGTTGAACGCCACCTGCGCCGACTGGTCGCCGTAGAGGCCGGGTGGGGTCACGGGCCGCGGCCGGAAGGTCTGCATCGCATCCGGCGGCAGGGGCAGGGTGCCCAGCGGCGGCGCCCCCAGCTTGCCGAAGCCGTCCAATGCCCGCCACGGCTTGAGCTGCTGCGCCGTGCCCTCGCCGGCGACGCCGCGGCTGAGCTGCACCAGGCGCTGCAGCATGTCGACGAACAGGCCCGAGAGCGCGAGGTTGCTCCAGCCGGTGTTGGCGGTCGTGTGGATCAGCACCAGGTAGCCCTGGCCGCGCTTCTCGCCGGTCACCAGCGGCGTGCCGTCGGTGAGCCGCGCCCAGGTCTTGTCGCCGACATCGGGGCCGGGCTCGGCCAGCACCTGCTGCTGGATGCGCACGTCAGGGGGAATGGTCAGGCCGGCGAACGGACTGGTGGCCGGGAACTCGGCCAGGGCGGCGGGCTGGCCCCAGCTCATGGCGCCGCCCAGCGCGCGGTCACCCTGGCGCAGCTTGACCGGCACCAGCTCATCCTCGCTGGCGGCCAGGCGCGGCCCGGCGAAGCGCACCAGGATGCCGCCCTTCTCGATCCAATCGTTCAGGGCGGCGCGATCGTCGGACCCCGGCGATGCGTTGTCGGGCACCAGGATGATCGCCATGCGCTGGCCCAGCAGGGCGGTGCGGTCGCCGATGGTGATCGCGGCGTAGGGCTCCAGCGCCCGCTCGAGGAAGAACACCTCCTGCAGCAGCGGCTGGCCGCTGGCGGTCTGGCTTTCGCCCATGATGCCCACCGGCCGGCGGCGGAAGCGCTCGTCGAGCAGCACGGCGGCGCCGGCGCTCGACTGGCCTTCGATGTCCAGCCGCGCGATGCGGTTGCGCAGCTCGGTGGGGGTGTCGATGGTCGCCGCCGCCTCGGTGGCGGTGGGCGCGAAGTCGAGCATGGTGCGGGCCACGATGGCGCCGCGGTCGTCCGAGCCCTGCACGGCGATGCGGCGCGGGCCGTCGCCCGCGGCACGCAAGGCCTTGACCTTCAGCTCGCGGCCGCCGGCTTCCGGCTGCAGCAGGGTAAGCGCGATGCGCGACGATTCCGGTCGGATGACCTCGAGCGAGCCCAGCTTCAGCGCCCGCTCCGCCGCCGCCTGCAGGTCCTTGCTGTCCAGGCCGTCGCTCAGCCACACCACATGCGCCGGCGTGGGCAGGTTCAGCTTCTGCAGCGCCGCGACAGCGGCGGCGCGATCGGTCGGCCAGGGCTTGGGCTTGAGCGCCCGGATGGCGGCGCGCGCCTCCTCGGGACGCAGCAGCCCGTGCTTGGGCTGCACGTCGTCCAGCGCCGCCGGCGCCGTCGACTGGATCGCCACCGGCCGGTTGGCCCGCTCGGCGCGCTCGGTCAGCCGCTCGGCGTGGCGCTGCATCACGCTCCAGTTCGGCGCCGAGGCCCAGCCGTCGTCGATCAGCAGCACCAGCGGCCCTTGTCCGCCCAGCTCCGCCGCCGGGTTCAGCAGCGGCCGGGCCAGCGCCACGATCAGCAGGGTCACCAGCAGCAGGCGCAGCAGCAGCAGCCACAGCGGGATGCGCACCGGCGTGCGCTCCGGCGGCTCCAGCCCCAGCAGCAGGCGGATCGCGGGAAAGCGCACCAGCTTGGGCGCCGGCGGCAGCAGGCGCAGCAGCCAGTAGATCACCGGCAGCGCCACCAGCAGCGACAGCATCCACGGCGTGGCAAACGCCAGAGCGCCCAGGCTCAGCATGGCAAGACCCCCTCCCCCACGCAGTGGGGGAGGTGGCCGAAGGCCGGAGGGGGAGCCGACGTGGTCATTGTTACCAGGACCACGTCAGCTCCCCTCCGCCCCTTCGGGGCACCTCCCCACTGCGTGGGGAGGAAACGCAATGTTCCTTCCCGGCCCATCACCGCCTCCCCGTGTCGGCCATCGCCATGTACAGCGACAGCAGGGCGGTCTCGGGCGGCCGGTCGGTACGGTGCGCCCGCCAGGTCCAGCCGACCGACTGGGCGATGCGGGCCAGGCCTTCCTTCTGCGCCACCAGGCGCGCGTGATAGGCGTCGCGGACGGCTTCGACCTTCCGGATGGTGTGGTCGCCCTCGTGCTCCAGGCCGGAGAATTTCACGTGGCCATCATACGGCAGATCCTCTTCCGCCGGGTCGAGCACCTGCAGGAGGTGGCCATGCACGCCATGCGCGGCATAGTGGCGCACGACGGCCTCCAGCGACTCCAGCGGATCGAGCAGGTCACCGATGAGCACCACATGCCCGTGAGCCGGCAGCGGGACCTGGGGTGGCACGCTGGCATTGGCGCCCAGCACGGCACTTTCGGTCAGCGCGTTCACCAGCCGGCGCGGCACGCCGCGGCCCGAGGCCGGGCGGTCGCCGCCGCCCAGCAGGGCCACCCGCTCGCCGGCATCGACCAGCAGCGTGGCCAGCGCCAGCAGCATGACCTCGGCCCGCATCTTCTTCGTCGGCACGCTGCGGCCCGAGCTGAAATCCATCGACGGCGAGCCGTCGCGCCACAGCCAGACGCTGGCCGCGGCTTCCCATTCGGTCTCGCGGACATAGACGGCGCGGCTTTTGGCGGTCTGGCGCCAGTCGATGCGGTTGATGGCATCACCCGGCCGGTACTGACGGAACTGCCAGAACGCATCGCCTTGCCCAACGCGGCGCCGTCCATGCACGCCCTGCATGACGGTCGTGGCCACGCGCTGGGCTGCCACCAGCAATGGCGGCAATGCCGATGCAAGGCGGGCAGCATCGGTCAGCGTGGGGGTAACAACCATGGTGCTGTCGCGGACTCCGCGCTCCGGGCCTTACGCCAGCTTGGTGCACAGCTTGGCAATGACGCTGTCGACGGTGACGCCCTCGGCGCGCGCCGCAAAATTCGTGGCCATGCGGTGGCGCAGCACCGGGCCGGCCAGGGCGACGATGTCGTCGACCGAAGGCGCCAGCCGGCCCTGCAGCACGGCACGGGCACGCGACGCCAGCATCAGCGCCTGGCTGGCGCGCGGACCCGGGCCCCAGGCCACATGCTTCTTGATGTCCTCGACGTCGGTGCTGTCGGGGCGGCCGGCGCGCACCAGGGTGAGGATCGCATCGACCACCTTGTCGCCGATCGGCACGCGGCGGATCAGCGCCTGCGCCGCCTGCAGGTCGGCCGCGGTCAGCACCCGCTCGGCCTGCGGCTGGCGGGAGCCGGTGGTGACGATCATCATCTCGCGCTCGGCGGCCTCGTCGGGATAGCCGACATCGACCTGCAGCAGGAAGCGGTCGAGCTGCGCCTCGGGCAGGGGGTAGGTGCCCTCCTGCTCCAGGGGGTTCTGGGTCGCCAGCACGTGGAAGGGGCGCGGCAGGTCGTGACGCTTGCCGCCCACGGAAACGTGATATTCCTGCATGGACTGCAGCAGCGCCGACTGGGTGCGCGGGCTGGCGCGGTTGATCTCGTCGGCCATCAGCAGCTGGGTGAACACCGGGCCCGGGATGAACCGGAAGGCGCGGCGGCCGGCGGCATCCTCCTCCAGCACTTCCGATCCCAGGATGTCGGCCGGCATCAGGTCAGGCGTGAATTGCACGCGTCGTGCATCCAGCCCCAGGACGATGCCCAGGGTCTCGACCAGCTTGGTCTTGGCCAGGCCCGGCAGGCCGACCAGCAGCAGGTGTCCGCCCGACAGCAGCGAGATAAGTGTTTGATCGATAACGTCTCTTTGGCCATAAATGACCTTGCCGACGCTGTCGCGGACGGCACGCAGCTTGCCGCCCAGCGCCTCGATGTCCCGCAGCACGGCTTCGGGATCGGCAGCGGCATCGGTGAATGGGGGCGGGAGGTCGGTTTGCACGCGAAAGCTCCGTGGTTCTGGGCGGGCGCCAAGGCGGGTCATCCTGGTGATCCTCGCGGCTCGGGCGCCACGGCCTGCTCGTCAGCCTGCTTACAAGATTGCAAACGACACGCCACCCATCAAATGACGATTACGCGGGTTTCCCAATCATGGGAGCCGGGAAATCAGGCGAAGGCATGACGATGACACGTGACGAGGTGCGCACGAAGCTCCTGGCCCGCAATGCGGCGATCGCCGCCGGCCAGCTGGTGCCGCCGGCTTATGTCGGTAGTGATTTTGCGCTCAACGGCGCCGACCGGCCGCCCGCCGACCTGCGGCCGGCCGCCGTCCTGGTGCCGCTGGTCGATCGCGCCTCGGGCCTCACCGTGCTGCTGACGCAGCGCACGGCCGACATGCCCAGCCATGCCGGCCAGATCGCCTTCCCCGGTGGCGGCCGGCGTGTCGGCGATCCCGACCTCATCGCCACCGCGCTGCGCGAGACCGAGGAGGAGATCGGGGTCGGCCGCAACCTCGTGGATATCGTCGGCCTGATGGACAACTACGTCACCGGCTCGGGTTTCCTGATCACGCCGGTGGTCGGCTTCGTGCAGCCCCGGTTCGAGCTGAAGCCCGACCCGCGCGAGGTCGCCGACATCTTCGAGGTGCCGCTGGACTTCTTCCTCGATCCGGCCAACCACCACATTCATTCGCGGACCTGGCAGGGCCGCGAGCGGCGCTACTACGCCATGCCCTACGGCGAGCGCTACGTGTGGGGCGCCACCGCGGGCATGATCAAGAACCTGTGGCGGATTCTGTCCGGCCTGCCGGAGTGAGGCTGCCATGCGCGCCGCGCTGATCCTGGTCCTCGCCCTGGGCGGGCCGGTCGCCTTGTTCTTCCTGTGGGCCTGGGCATCGGCGATCAAGCGCGAGCGCAAGCTGCAGGGCACCCTGCCGGCCTGGCAGGACCTGCCCTGGACGAACCTGCTGATCGCCGGCCTGCTGCTGGCGATCGTCGGCATCATGGCCATGTACTTCACCGACGACCGCAAGGGCGGGCTGCTGGGCTGCAACGCCGTCTCCGTCATCCCGAGCGCAGCGAGGGATCTCCTGCGGCAAGACGCACAGTGCGCCATTCGCGGGAGATCCCTCGCTGCGCTCGGGATGACGGCGGGGGCGGCCGCGCAGCGTTGCGCGGCATGCGATGGCTCCGCCCCTCCGGGGGAAGGCTGAGACCGCCATGCCGCCCACAGGCCGCCTCGCCGTCCAGCCGTGGATGAGCGACCCCCGCACCCGACGCGTGCTCGACGCGCTGGCGCGCGACGGCATCGGCGTGCGCTTCGTCGGCGGCTGCGTGCGCGATGCGCTGCTCGGCAAGGATGTCGTCGACATCGACCTCGCCATCGACCACCCGCCCGAGGCGGCCATGCGGGCGCTGACGGCGGCGCATCTGAAGGTGATCCCGACCGGGATCAAGCACGGCACGATCACCGCCGTGTCGGGCGGGCGGCCCTACGAGATCACGACCCTGCGCCGCGACGTGGAGACCGACGGGCGGCACGCCATCGTCGCCTTCACGGATGATTGGCGGGCCGACGCGGCGCGGCGCGATTTCACGTTCAACGCCATGTTCTGCGACGCATCAGGCGACCTGTGGGACTTCTTCAGCGGCCGCGACGATCTGGTGGCGGGGCGGGTGCGCTTCGTCGGCGACGCCGCCACCCGCATCGACGAGGACGTGCTGCGCACCCTGCGGTTCTTCCGCTTCCACGCCTGGTATGGACGCGCGCCGTTCGACGCCGACGGCTTCGCCGCCTGTCGCGCCGCGGCCGGCAAGCTGCGCAGCCTGTCGGCCGAGCGTGTGCGCAAGGAGCTGCTGAAGCTGCTCGCGGCCGACGATCCGGCAGCCACGATCGAGGCCATGGCGGCGATCGGCCTGTTCAGCCATTGGCTGCCCGAGCACGGCGGCACCGATCTGCTGCGCCGCGTCGTCGCCAACGAGCGGGCGGTCTCGGTTGCCGACGGTCTGCGGCGCCTGGCGGCGATCATCGGACCGGCGGGCGACGCGACGATGATCGGCAAGCGCCTGCGCTTGTCGACGCAGGAATCCCTGCGGCTCACCGTGATGCTGAGCGCCGAGCCCGTCATCGACGTCGGGCATGGCGCGGCCGCGGTCCGCCGGCAGGTCTACCAGCTGGGCAATGCGCTCTATGTCGATCGGCTGATGCGCGCCTCGGACGCCGGCCTGCCGGCCTGGATGCAGGCCTATCGCCTGGCCACGACATGGACCGCGCCGGAGCTGCCGGTGTCGGGCGGCGACGTGCTGAAGGCCGGCGTGCCGGCGGGCCGCCGCGTCGGCGCGCTGGTCGCGGCCCTCGAGGGCTGGTGGATCGACCGTGATTTCGCGCCCGATCGCGCCGCCTGCCTGGCCGAGCTGCGCCGTCGCATCGAGGCGGGGGAGGGCGCATGATCCGGCCCGGGCTGGCGCTGGTGCTGTGGCTGGCGACGGCAGCGCTGCTGCTGGCCAACCACACGATCGGCGATACGCTGATCGCCACGGCGATCGGGCCGCGCGATGCCGCCTGGTACAAGGCGCTGCTGCCGTTGCCCTATGTCATGCTGATGGCGGTGATCCACGCCCGCCGCACGGCCGGCCCGGCATGGCAGGCGGCAGCCTTGCTGGCCGGGGGGCTGTGGTCGGTGACGACGGCGCTGCTGGACGCCGTCTACGGCCGCATCACCTATGGCGAGAGCCTGGAGGCGATCCTCGACCGCTATGCCGTGCTGGAGGGTGCGCCCTGGCCCCTGCTGCTGCTGGCGCAGCTCGTGCTGCCGTGGCTGTGCGGCTGGTTGACCGCCAGACGGCGACGGCCCGCCGATCCGGCGGGCCGTCCGTGAGCGGCATGGCCGATCGGCTACTGCTTCTTCGCCAGCTGGCCGGTCGCGGTGCGGCGGATGTTGCCATCGACCGTGCTGCGGAACGCCAGCAGCAGGTTCTTGCCCTGCAGGGTGCGCGTCCAGGCGTTGAGGATGTAGCCGCCGGACTCGCTGATGGTCACCGAATAGACCGTGAGGCTGTTGCCGTCGATGCCGGCCCAGTACTGGGTCTGGCCCTGCATGAGGTCGGCTTCCGGCCCCTTGAACAGCTTGCCGTTCACCGTCGGCTGGAACACCACGGTCTGGCCCTGCGCCTTGGGGTTGGTCTGGCCGTCGTTGACGCGGAAGTCGATGCTGGACCAAAGCACCTTGAAGTTGTCGCCGTCCTTGACGATCTCGACGTCGTAGTCGCGCTGCGTCACCTTCGACTGCTTGCCGCCGACCAGCTCGGAGACGCCGGTGCCGGCATAGGTGCCGACGAACGGCTCGATCGGATGCCTTTCGGGCTTCGCCGGATCGTCAGCCGCCAGGGCCGCGCTTCCCGCGACGACAGTCGTGGCGATCAGGGCCGCCGTCAGCGCGCGCCGTGTCCAGCTCATCTATGCCTCCCACGCAGGAACTGCTGGCGCACTGTAGCGGCGGCGATGCAGAGGGTAAAGACGGGCCTACCACCTGACCTCGGGCGGCATGGAGGTGAGGATCGCCTCCACGTTGCCGCCGGTCATGAGCCCGAAGCGCGTGCCGCGGTCGTGCAGCAGGTTGAACTCGACGTAGCGGCCGCGCCGGCGCAGCTGGTGGTCGCGCTCGGCCTCGGTCCACGGCTCGTCGCGGTGGCGGCGCACCAGCCTGGGGTAGACGTCGAGGAAGGCTTCGCCAACGGCGCGCGTGAAGCCGAAATCGCGGTCGCGGTCGCCGCTGTCGAGGTAATCGTAGAAGATGCCGCCCACGCCGCGGGGCTCGCCGCGATGCGGCAGGAAGAAGTACTCGTCGCACCAGGCCTTGAAGCGCGGGTAGTAGGCCGGATCGAAGCGGTCGCAGGCGCCCTGCAGCGCAGCATGGAAGGTGGCCGTGTCGGCGTCGTCCGCGACCATCGGCGTGAGGTCGGCGCCGCCGCCGAACCAGGCCCGGGTGGTGACCACGAAGCGCGTGTTCATGTGCACCGCCGGCACGCGCGGCGAGCGCATATGGGCGATCAGCGAGATGCCCGACGTCCAGAAGCGGGGATCCTGCGCCGCGCCGGGGATCTGCTGGCGGAATTCGGGCGAGAACTCGCCATGGACCGTCGACACGTTGACGCCGACCTTCTCGAAGACACGGCCGCGCATCACCGACATCACGCCGCCGCCGCGATCGCTTTCGCCTTCGCCGTGCGCGCTGCCGCGCTGCCATGCCGTGCGCTCGAAGCGCCCGGGCGGCAGCTCGCGATGGGTGCCGGCCAGCTCGTCCTCCAGGGTCTCGAAGGCGGCGCAGATGCGATCGCGCAGCGACTCGAACCAGGCGCGCGCTGCCTGCTTGCGCGCCTCGATATCGGCGTCGAGCGGGGATGGGGACGGCGCCGGGCGGCGCTCGTGGCTGTCGGTGGGGGCGGTCATGTCAGGGCAGCGTATCCGTCGGTCTGTCGCAACGCCTCGCTCAATACCATCGCTGCGGCCAGGGTGACATTGAGCGAGCGCAAGCCCGGGCGCATCGGCAGGCGCAGCCGCAAATCGGCGGCGGCATGCACATCGGCCGGCGCGCCGGCGCTCTCGCGGCCGACCAGCAGCGTGTCGTCGCGCCGGAACGCGACCTGCGGGAAGACGTGGTCGCCGCCGGTCGTGAGCAGGATCAGGCGCCCGGCGCCGCGGTCGCGCTGGAACGCCTCCCAGGAGCTGTGCCGCACGAGGCGCACATGGTCGATGTAGTCCATGCCGGCGCGGCGCAGGCGGCGGTCGTCGACCGGAAAGCCGCACGGCTCGATCAGATCGACCGCCACGCCCAGGCAAGCAGCCAGCCGCAGCATGGCGCCGACATTGGGCGCGATGTCCGGCTGATAGAGGGCAAGGTTCATGGCCAGCCGTCTACCAGCGGCCGGCGAGTCGCGAAACCGGCGTCAGCGACATCACGACCGCTTGGCGGCCATGGCAGAGGTGGTCTAAAGCCCTCAAGGCGGCGCTGTGATGCGCCGGCGTGGATGTGCGTGGCGATGTGTGCACGTTTGTGCGTCATCCTGCCGCATGTGCGCTGCGGAACGCCGATCAGGTGCGGGTAACAAATCCTTGAACCCTGAGGGGCTTTCCGCTTCATTACGGCCGCTTTTTCCGGGCGGTTCGCCCGTCCGCGAGTGGGGACAAGTACTGATGGCGACAACCAGCAATCCGGCGACGATGCCAGGCGGCGCCGGGCACGGCGATGGTGTGACCCGGCGTGATTTCCTGTTCATTGCGGCCGGTGCCACCGGTGCGGTGGGGGCTGCAGCGGTGGCGTGGCCGCTGATCAACAACATGAACCCGGCCGCCGACGTGCTGGCGCTGGCGTCGGTCGAGGTCGGCCTCAACGGCATCGAGGTCGGCCAGGCCATCAAGGTGAGCTGGCGCGGCAAGCCGGTCTTCATCCGCCGCCGCACGGCGGAGGAGATCAAGGAGGCCCGCGACGTCGACTGGCACACGCTGCCCGACCCGCAGGACGACGTCTCCCGCGTCCACAAGGGCAAGGACGAGTGGCTGATCCTGGTCGGGGTCTGCACCCATCTGGGCTGCATTCCGCTGGGCACGGCCCAGGGCGAGCCCCGCGGCGACTACCACGGCTGGTTCTGCCCCTGCCACGGTTCGCACTACGATACGTCCGGTCGCATCAGGAAGGGGCCGGCACCGAAGAACCTCGAGGTGCCGACCTACGACTTCGCGAACGACACCACCGTCAAGATCGGCTGAGCGGGCCGGAGGGGAGCAGAGTCATGGCCTCGACGCAAGGCGTGCCGCCGGCTTACAACAACGCGGTCATCAGGTGGATCGACAAGCGGCTGCCGATCTTCACCTTCATGCATCATGAGTACGGTGTCTTCCCGACGCCGCGGAACTTCAATTACTGGTGGAGCTTCGGCGGCATCGCGATGGTGATGCTGATCACCATGATCGCCACCGGCATCGTGCTGGCGATGAACTACACGCCGCATGTGAGCTACGCCTTCAACTCGGTCGAGCGCATCATGCGCGACGTGCCGCAGGGCTGGCTGATCCGCTACATGCACATGAACGGCGCGTCGTTCTTCTTCATCGCCGTCTTCATCCACATCTTCCGCGGCATGTACTACGGCTCCTACAAGAATCCGCGCGAGCTGCTGTGGATCCTGGGCGTCGTGATCCTGCTCTTGATGATGGCCACGGCCTTCATGGGCTACGTGCTGCCCTGGGGCCAGATGAGCTTCTGGGGCGCCACCGTCATCACCAACCTGTTCTCGGCCATCCCGGTGTTCGGCCAGGACATCGTGACGTTCCTGTGGGGCGGCTTCTCGGTCGACAACCCGACGCTGAACCGCTTCTTCTCGCTGCACTACCTGCTGCCGTTCGTGATCGTCGGCGTCGTCGTGCTGCACATCGCAGCCATGCATGTCGCCGGCTCCAACAACCCGATCGGCATCGACCCCAAGGGTCCGCAGGACACGCTGCCGTTCAGCCCGTACTACGTCACCAAGGACGGCTTCGCGGTCGTGATCTTCCTGATGATCTATGCCGCGTTCGTCTTCTTCGCGCCGGACTTCTTCGGCGAGCCGGACAACTACATCCCGGCCAACCCGCTGCAGACGCCGGCGCACATCGTGCCGGAGTGGTACTTTCTGCCGTTCTACGCCATCCTGCGCAGCATTCCCGACAAGCTGGGCGGCGTGATCGCGATGTTCGGCTCGATCGGCGTGCTGTTCCTGCTGCCGTGGCTCGACACCGCGCGGGTGCGCTCGTCGCGGTTCCGGCCGATCTACAAGTGGTTCTTCTGGGTGTTCGTGCTCAACGCGCTGGTGCTGGGCTGGGTCGGCGGCAACGCTGCCGACGCGGAGCTGGCGATCGGGTCCATGCACATCCCGCTGCTGTGGATCGGGCGGCTCTGCACGTTCTACTACTTCTTTCACTTCCTGATCCTGTTGCCGATCCTCGGCAAGATCGAACGGCCGCTGCCCTTACCCGCCAGCATCGCCGAATCAGTGCTCAAGCCGGCTATGGCCAGGTAAGGGGGATCGCACGATGCGCAAGTTGATCGCCACCGGCGCCTTTCTCCTGCCGTTGCTCGCTGCGCCGGCGGCCATCGCCCCGGCCCTGGCCGAGGGTGGCCACGGTCCGGCGCTGCTGCCGGCCAAGTTCTCGTTCGAGGGGCCGTTCGGCACCTACGATCGCGCCGCCGCCCAGCGCGGCTTCCAGATCTACAAGGATGTCTGCGCGGCCTGCCACTCGATGTCGCTGCTGTCCTACCGCAACCTGATGGACCTCGGCCTCAGCGAGGCGGCGGTGAAGGGCATCGCCGCCGACGTGACGGTCCAGGACGTCAACGACAAGGGCGAGCAGATCGAGCGGCCGGGCAAGCCGTCCGACCACTTCAGGAAGCCGTTCCCCAACGAGGCCGCGGCCGCGGCCGCCAACGGCGGGGCGGCACCGCCCGACCTGAGCCTGATCGTCAAGGCCCGGCCCGACGGCGCGCGCTACGTCTTCTCGCTGCTGCAGGGCTATGTCGAGTTCGACAAGCTCTCCGACCAGGAGAAGGCCGCCTTCGGCCTCGCCAAGGACTACAAGCTCGAGGACGGCAAGCACTTCAACAAGTACTTCCACCCCGGCGAGCAGGGCTACAAGATCGGCATGGCGCCGCCGCTGGCCGATGGCGCCGTCACCTACATCGACGGCACCAAGAACGACTTGCCCACCATGGCGCGGGACGTGGTGACCTTCCTTGCCTGGGCGGCCGAGCCGAAGATGGAGGACCGCAAGCGCACCGGCGTGCGCGTGATCCTGTTCATGCTGATCTTCGCCGGCCTGATGTACGCGGTGAAACGCAAGGTCTGGGCCGACGCGCATTGAGCGTCGCCGCGCGACGCACGATCTGCGAAGGCCGCCCGCTCCGGGCGGCCTTCGTTGCTTTCAGGGCCCCGACAGGGAGGCAGAGCAATGGCCGACTACACGCTGTGGTGCTTCGCGCAATCCGGCAACGCCTACAAGGTGGCCCTGATGCTCAACCTCTGCGGCACCGATTGGACGCCGCGCTTCGTCGACTATTTCGGCGGCGAGACGCGCACGCCCGAATACCGCGCCGTCAACGTGATGGGCGAGGTGCCGATGCTGGAGCATCGCGACGTGCGGCTGACGCAGTCGGGCGTGATCCTCGACTACCTGGCTTCGAGCCTGGGCAAGTTCGCGCCGCAAAGCGCGATCGAGCGGCGCGAGACGCTGCGGTGGCTGTTCTTCGACAACCACAAGCTCACCAGCTACACCGCCACCTACCGCTTCCTGCGCAACTGGGGCACCAATGTCGATCCGGCTGTGCTTGCCTTCTTCGAGCAGCGCGTCAAAGCCGCCTTCGGCGTGCTGGAGGCCCAGCTGGCGAAGCAGCCGTTCGCGATCGGCGAGCGGCCGACCATCGCCGACCTGTCGATGTGCGGCTACCTCTACTGGCCCGACGAGATCGGCATCGACATGGCGCCCTATCCTGCGATCCGCCGCTGGCTCGACGACATCAAGGCCTTGCCGGGGTGGGAGCATCCATACGCGCTGATGCCGGGCCATCCGTTGCCGGCAAGGAAGCAGTGATGGGCCGTGGGGCGCGGTTGACGGATCGGGCGCGCCCGCTATGGTCCGCCGTCTTCGAAAAGGAGAGATCATGAGTGCCGCTGAGCTGAGGCAAGCCGTCGAGACCGCCTGGGACAATCGCGACGGCATCAACAGCAAGACCAAGGGCGAGGTGCGCGACGCCGTCGAGGCCGCCATCGCCGGCCTCGACGATGGCACGTATCGCACCGCCGAGAAGGTCGGCGGCGAGTGGGTCGTGAACCAGTGGCTGAAGAAGGCGGTGCTGCTGTCGTTCCGGCTGTACGACAGCGTGCCCATGGATGGCGGCGCGGTGTTCCCGGGCATCGGCGCGGCGCCGTGGTACGACAAGGTGCCGCTGAAGACCTCGGGCTGGGATGCTGCCCGGTTCGCCAAGGCGGGCTTCCGCGCCGTGCCCGGCGCGGTGGTGCGCCGCGGCTCCTACGTGGCGCCCAACGTCGTGCTGATGCCGAGCTTCGTGAACCTCGGCGCCTATGTCGGCTCGGGCACCATGGTCGACACCTGGGCGACGGTGGGCTCCTGCGCCCAGATCGGCAAGGACTGCCACCTGTCGGGCGGCGTCGGCATCGGCGGCGTGCTGGAGCCGCTGCAGGCCAACCCGGTGATCATCGAGGACAACTGCTTCATCGGCGCCCGCTCCGAGGTGGTCGAGGGCGTGATCGTCGAGACCGGCGCGGTGCTGGCGATGGGCGTCTTCATCAGCGCCACGACCAAGATCGTCGATCGCGCCAGCGGCCAGATCCATGTCGGCCGGGTGCCGGCCTACTCGGTCGTGGTGCCCGGCAACCTGCCTGGCGGGCCGAACCGGCCGTCGACCTACTGCGCCGTGATCGTCAAGACGGTCGACGAGCGCACCCGCTCCAAGACCTCGATCAACGAGCTGCTGCGGGACTAGGCCGCGCCGTCATGCCCGACGCCCTCGCCAATACCGCGCTCGACGTCGTCGAGCTGACACGTGCGCTGGTGCGATGCCCCAGCGTGACGCCGGTCGAGGGCGGCGCGCTGGCGCTGCTGGAGGACCGCCTGTCGCCGCTGGGCTTCCGCTGCGAGCGCATGGATTTCAGCGAGCCCGGCACGCCTGATGTCGCCAACCTCTATGCCCGCGTCGGTGCCGGCGGAAAGCATTTCTGCTTCGCCGGCCATAGCGACGTGGTGCCGGCCGGCGATCTGTCGTCGTGGACCATCGGTCCGTTCGCTGCCGAGCTGTCGGACGGCTATGTCTTCGGACGTGGCGCCGCCGACATGAAGGGAGCCATCGCCGCGTTCGCCTGCGCCGCGGCGGCGTTCCTGCGTCAGCGCGGAACGGATTTCGGCGGCTCGATCAGCCTGCTGATCACCGGCGACGAGGAGGGGCCGGCCGTCAACGGCACGGTCAAGATGCTGCGCCGGCTGGCTGAGCGCGGCGAGGCTGTCGACCTCTGTGTCGTGGGCGAGCCGACATCGTCGAAGCGCTTCGGCGACATGATGAAGATCGGCCGCCGCGGCAGCGTGAATGTCGAGCTCACCGTGCGCGGCATCCAGGGCCATGTCGCCTATCCCGACCGCGTCGACAATCCGATCCACCGGCTGGCGCGCCTGATCGAGGCGCTCATCGGCGTGCCGCTCGATCAAGGCAGCACCCATTTCCAGCCCAGCTCGCTGCAGGTGACCACGGTCGATGTCGGCAACCCCGCGACCAACGTCGTCCCGGGCGTGGCGCGCGCCCGGTTCAACGTGCGCTTCAACGATCTGTGGACGTCGCAGACCCTGCTGGCGCATCTGCGCGAGCGGCTCGACCAGGCCAACGGCCGGGTCGGCGGCAACGGCCTCTACGAGATCGATGCCCAGGTTTCGGGCGAGTCGTTCTATACGCCGCCGGGCGAGCTGTCCGACCTGATCGCCGGCTCCGTGCGGGAGGTCACCGGCATCGACCCGGAGCTGTCCACGACCGGCGGCACGTCCGACGCGCGGTTCATCCGCGCCGCCTGCCCCGTGGTCGAGTTCGGGCTCGTCGGCGAGACGATGCACAAGGTCGACGAGAAGAGCGCCGTCGCCGACCTGCAGGCCCTCGCCCAGGTTTATACGCTGATGCTGGAACGGTGCTTCTGGTGAGCATGGACAGCCTTTACAGCGACGATCAGATCGAGGCCGGCCGCCGGTTGTTCGCGGCTCCGTGCACGTTCATCGCAGGCGCGGCATCGATCGAGTCGCTGCCGCCGTTCGAGCTGCCCGAGATCGCCTTCGCGGGCCGCTCCAATGTCGGCAAGTCGAGCCTGGTCAATGCGCTCACCGGCCGGTCGACCCTGGCGCGCGTATCGTCCAAGCCGGGCCATACGCGGCAGCTGAACTTCTTCGACCTCGGCAGCCGGCTGATGCTGGTCGACCTGCCCGGCTACGGCTTCGCCCAGGTCTCCAAGAGCCTGAAGCAGAGCTGGCAGGATCTCGCCGCCGCCTACCTGCGCGGCCGCCCGACGCTGAAGCGCATCTGCCTGCTGATCGACGCGCGCCACGGCGTGAAGGACTCCGACCGCGAGACGATGAAGAACCTCGACAAGGCGGCCGTGGTCTACCAGCTGGTGCTGACCAAGGCCGACCTGCTGAAGTCCGGCACCGCCGTCGCGCAGGCACTCCAGGCGGCGACCGCGGAGGCGGCCAAGCATGCGGCGGCGCATCCGCAGGTCATCGCCACCAGCAGCGAAGCCGGCGCCGGCATCCCCGAGCTGCGCGCGGAGCTGGCGGCGCTGGTATAGGCCGAGGGCGAGGTCGGGCCGCGCCGCTCCAGCGGCGCTCAAGCATGCGGCGCCGCGGGAGCGCCACCGCCCCGGCCGGAGGCTTACGCTGCGCGGGCTTCCGTCACGCCGGGCAGCGGGAATTGCCGGCAGAACGCACGGACCTCGTCCGCCAGCCGCGACAGGCGGGCCGCGTCGTCGGGATGGCGCATCGCATCGACCATCCAGCCGGCGATGCGGTGCATCTCGGCCTCGCCCATGCCGCGCGTGGTGGCCGCGGGCGTGCCGATGCGCAGGCCGCTGGGGCGCAGCGGCGGGCGCGGATCGTCCGGCACCACCTGCTTGTTGGCGGCGATGCCGATCCGGTCGAGCGCCTCCTCGGCGCGCCGGCCATCGAGGCCGAAGCTGTCGATCGTGTGCAGCACCAGCAGGTGGTTGTCGGTGCCGCCGGTAATCAGGCTCACGCCCTGCGCCAGGAGGGCGGTCGCCAGTGCCTGGGCGTTGGCCAGCACCTGGCGGGCATAGTCGCGGAATGCCGGTTCGGCCGCCTTGCGCAGGGCCACGGCCGTGGCGGCGATGGTGTGCATGTGCGGCCCGCCCTGCAGGCCCGGGAACACCGATGCGTCGATCGCCTTGGCTTGCGCCGAGCGGCACAGGACGAGGCCGGCGCGCGGGCCGCGCAGCGACTTGTGCACCGTGGTCGTGACGATATCGAAGCCGTCGTCGAGCGGGTTGCGCAGCGCACCGGCGGCGACGAGGCCGCCGATATGGGCGATATCGGCCATCGCCAGCGCGCCGACCGCATCGGCGATGCGGCGGAAGGCGCCATAGTCCAGCCCGCGGGGATAGGAGCTGAAGCCGCACAGCACCAGCTTCGGACGGGTCTCCAGCGCTGTGGCCATCAGCGCGTCGTAGTCGATGGCACCCTGCTGGTTGTGCCGGGTCTTGTAGCGCACGAAATTGAACAGGCGGCCCATGTGCGACACCGGCGCGCCGTGCGTCAGGTGGCCGCCATGCGACAGGTCCATGGCGAGCACGGTATCGCCCGGCTGCAGGCAGGCGAGGTACGCCGCCTGGTTCATGGCCGAGCCGCTGAGCGGCTGCACGTTGGCGTGCTCGGCACGGAACAGGGCCCGGGCCCGTTCGCGTGCGATGTCCTCGATCCGGTCGGTGAACTGCTGGCCACCGTAGTAGCGCCGGCCGGGATAGCCTTCGGCGTACTTGTTGGTGAGCACGGTGCCGAGCGTCGCCAGAACCTCGGGATAGGTGTAGTTCTCCGACGGGATCAGCTCGATCCCGTCGCGCTGGCGCACTTCCTCGCCGCCGATCGCGGCGGCGATCTCGGGGTCGTTGTCGGCAAGCAGTTGGCGATGATGGTCCATGGGCAGCCTCCTGACGTCGGTCGGAAACATGCCCAGGCGAGCGGCCCCCGGCTGTCCGTGCTCCCCGGTGGTGGACGCCACCTTGACTCGCCAGTCACACGGACGGGGACGCCTCCGGTCAAGCCGGCGGCGCGGGCGGACTCATAGGCGGGTTGGCGGCGCAGCGCAAGCCGTCGCGCCGCGCCGGCGCCTTCCGTCATAAGACTGTCAATCGCGTCTGGCCGCTTGGCGCCGTGGTCCGGCTTGGTTATGGTCCGGCGTTCATGCCCTCGCCCGCATCCGGGCCGAGGGCTTTTTCCGATCAGCGAGGGTGGGGGCGGCTATGGCCGAACCGATGCAGCCGGAGAGCAAGGAGCAGAAGCGGTTGATCCGCATGGCCGAGACGATCTCGCAAGCGCTGCCCTATATGCGACGTCTCTCCGACGCCAACATCGTGGTCAAGTACGGCGGCCACGCCATGACCGATCCGCATCTGGGCGACATCTTCGCGCGCGACATCGTGCTGATGAAGCAGGTCGGCATGAACCCGATCGTGGTCCATGGCGGCGGTCCGCAGATCAACCGCATGCTCGAGCGGGTCGGCATCAAGAGCAACTTCGTGCACGGCCTGCGGGTGACCGACGCGGCCACGATGGAGATCGTCGAGATGGTGCTGGCCGGCGCCATCAACAAGGCGATCGTGGCCGACATCAACGAATGCGGCGGCACCGCCGTCGGCATCTGCGGCAAGGACGGCAACCTGATCCTGGCACGCAAGGTCACCGAGATGCGCGATCCGCGCACCGGCGAGCTGCTGCAGGTCGATCTGCAGCAGGTGGGCGAGCCGGCCCGGATCAACGTCATGGTGCTGGAGCAGCTCGCCGCCGCCAAAGTGATCCCGGTGGTGGCGCCGATCGGCTTCGGCCTCAACGACGAGCTGACCTACAACATCAATGCCGACACCTCGGCCGGCGCGATCGCCGGCGCGATGCGCGCCAAGCGCCTGTACTTCCTCACCGACGTGCCGGGGGTGCTCGACAAGAACAAGCAGCTGATCCGCGAGATGAACGTCGAGCAGGCGCGCGGCCTGATCGCCGACGGCACCATCTCCGGCGGCATGATCCCCAAGATCGAGAACTGCATCGATGCCGTGAATGCCGGGGTCGAGGCCGCGGTGATCATGGACGGCCGCGTGCCGCACAGCCTGCTGCTGGAGTTGTTCACCGAATCGGGCGTCGGCACCATGGTGAAGCGGAAGTAACCGCCTTTCACCGAGGTTTCGCGATATTGCCGCAGCCGGTGCTGGGGTTTTGCGTTCCTTGCGTGGGTGGGTCGGGGCCGCCTTGACGGCCGATGGGCGACACCATACCTAAGTGGCCGAATTGACTAGCGAATGGTCCCGATGGCCCTGTTGCCGATCCTGACGGCGCCCGATCCGCGCCTGAAAAAGAAGTCCCAGCCCGTGAAGGCGGTCGATGCCGAGACCCGCCAGCTCATGGACGACATGCTGGAGACCATGAAGGCCGCGCCGGGCATCGGTTTGGCGGCGCCGCAGGTCGGCGTGCTCAAGCGCGTGATCGTCCTGGAGATCGAGCGCGAGGACACCAGCACCGGGCCATTGTTCATGGCCAACCCGGAGATCATCGACGTCTCCGAGGAGGACGCCACCTACAACGAGGGATGCCTGTCGGTGCCCGAGCACTATGCCGACGTGGTGCGTCCGGCGAAGGTCACCGTCCGCTATCTCGACCGCGACAATGTGCAGCGCGAGCTGTCGTGCGACGGCCTGCTGGCCACCTGCGTGCAGCACGAGATCGACCATCTCGACGGCATCCTGTTCATCGACAAGATCTCGGCGCTCAAGCGCTCGATGATCCTGCGCAAGCTGGTGAAGGCGCGCAAGGAGAAGGAGCGCGAGGGGGACGAGCCAACGTCGGCCAAGAAGGAAAGCGAGCACGCGGTGCTGTAGCTTTCCGGCGAAGGTCCTCAATCCTTGCGCGTGACGCTCACCTCGACCTCGAGGCCCAGCCCGTCTTCGGCCTTGCCCTCCCAGGATCCCGATACGGGCGAGGCCTGCGCCGGGTCGCGCACGATGGCGACCGGGATCAGGGCGCCGTCGGAGACCAGCGCGTTGGTGGGATCGAGGTGCATCCAGCCTGCGCCCGGCAAATAGATCTGCGCCCAGGCATGGGTGGCGCCGCCGCCTTCGACCGCCGGCGCATCGGCGGCCTCATCCCGGCCAGGGTCGTAGATGTAGCCGCTGACGAAACGCGCGGCGAGGCCCAGGCTGCGCGCGCCCTCCATCATCAGATAGGCGAAGTCGCGGCAGGTGCCGGACCCCGATTGCAGCGTCTCGAGCGGTGACTGGGTCCCGTAGGCGTCGCGCGGCACATAGGTGAAGGTGCCCCTGATCGCAGCCGCCATGGCGTTGAGCACCGGCAAGGTCTCGGGCAATCCCGGCGTTTCGTCGGCGACAGTGAGGAAGCCCTTGGCCCAGAGATCGATCGCGTGCTCCGGGTCCGGCACGTGCCGCTCCTGCAGGCCGGCGAGATCACGGATCTCGTCGGCCGAGTAGGCCAGCGGCAGGTTGCGGGCATGCTCCGCCACCATGTACTCGGTGGCCACGAACGGGAAGCGTTCGACGTCCAGCGTGCTCTCGATGACCAGCGCGCTGGCCGGCTCGGCGAAGTCGACGAGCGCGATGCTGTTGCCGAACACGTCGTATTGCCAGACGGTCTGGCTCGGCGTCGGCGTGATCGCAAGCGTGGCCTCGTGCAGGCGCATCTCGTGGCTGTCGCGTGGCCGCACCATCAGGCGATGGCGCCCGAACATGACCGGGTTGGCGTAGCGGTAGGTCGTCGTGTGCCGCAGCAGGAAGCGCATGTTGAATGTGCTTTCACGTCGGCGTGTGGCGAGTCAGGAAATCGCGCACACGGCGGATCGATTCGGCGAGATGGGTCGGGCCGCGCCAGTCCTGCTGCACCTCGAGATCGGGCGCCAGGCGTGCGATCTCGGCGCTGGTCTCGGCCGGGTGCGGGGTGTCCGTGCCCGGTTGCAGGTATAGCGGCGTGCGGCAGCCGCGCACGAAATCGCGGCTGACCGAGAACACGAAATCGCCGCCGAACATGTTGCGGCCGAAGCTCTGGATGACATCCTCGCCCAGGGTCGGATCGCGCTCACGCATGGTCTTGCTGAAGCCGTCGACGGCCGCGGCCCAGGTGGCGCGGTTCTCATGCAGGCCGATCGGGTTCTGCAGCACGGCCGCCGCCACGCGGTCCGGCGCCATCGCGCACAGCTTCAGGCAGAAGCTGCCGCCGATGCAGCCACCC
The DNA here is from genome assembly GCF_008039615.1 of Vineibacter terrae. Classification (GTDB taxonomy): domain Bacteria; phylum Pseudomonadota; class Alphaproteobacteria; order Reyranellales; family Reyranellaceae; genus Vineibacter; species Vineibacter terrae. The sequence goes on from NZ_VDUZ01000073.1 coordinate 29,787, forward strand.
ATGACGTGGAACTGGCGATAGCCGAGATGGTCCATCAGGGCGAGATGGTCGGCGCCATAGGTGTGCCAGCCGTGATCCGCGGCCACCGCGCCGCGGGACTGGCCGGCATTGCGCTGATCCATGCCGACCACGGTGAACCGGTCCGACAGGTCGGCCATCGGATTCATCCATGGTGCCGGCGCGTTGGAATCAGCCGGGCTCGCGCGCCAGTACGCCAGCTGCGAGCGCAGCCCGCCGGGTGCGAACAGCAGCAGCGGGAAGCCTGAGCCGTGGACCTCGTAGTAGATTTCGGCGTCGGGAAGCTTGAGGGTAGGCATTGGCAGCTCCGCTGTCGTCGACCGGCGCGAAGCATGGGCCGGGAAGAGCGCCGCGTACAAGCCCCAACCAAGTGACCGCCAGCTATCCGGCGCGTTGCCGCGCTGATGGCCGGCGGCCTATAACAGCCGCATGAAACTCGCTTTTCTCGGCACATCGGAATTCGCCGTGCCGGCACTGCAGGCGCTGGTCGATGCCGGGCACGACGTGGTCGCGGTCTACACCCGTGCGCCCAAGCCGGCCGGCCGCGGACAGAGGGAGCAGAAGACCCCGGCGCACAGGCTTGCCGATCAGCTGGAGCTTGTCGTCCGCACCCCCCGGACGCTGCGCATCGACGAGGCCGCGGCCGAGTTCAAGGCGCTCGATCTCGATGCCGGCGTGGTCGTGTCCTACGGCCATATCCTGCCCAAGAGCTTTCTCGAAGCGCCGCTGCTGGGCTGCTTCAACATCCACGGCTCGCTGCTGCCGCGCTGGCGTGGGGCGGCGCCGATCCAGCGCGCGCTCCTGGCCGGCGATGCCGAGACCGGCGTCACCATCATCCGCATGGACGAAGGGTTGGACACCGGCCCGATGCTGCTGGCCGAAAGCGTGCCGATCCGTGCCGACACCACGGCGGGATCGCTGCATGATGGGCTGGCGGTGCTGGGCGCGCGGCTGATCGTGTCGGCGCTTGACGGCCTCGTGGCCGGCACCTTGCAGGCCGTGGCCCAGCCCGCCGACGGCGTCACCTATGCCCACAAGCTGCAGCGCGAGGAGGGCGCCCTGGACTGGCGCCGGCCGGCAGCCGAGCTCGAGCGGCAGGTGCGCGCGTTCGACCCCTGGCCGGGCACCTACTTCGATGCGCCTGCCCCAGGTGGCGGGATGGAGCGGATCAAGCTGCTGGGGGCCGCGCTGGCGCTGGCCGCGGGAGCACCCGGCACGGTGAGCGTCGCGCGCGACGGCGTTCCGACGGTGGCTTGCGGCGTCGGCGGCATGCGGTTGCTGCGCCTGCAGCGGCCCGGCAAGGCGCCGGTCGATGGCGCGGCGTTCGCCCGCGGCTTCCCGCTCGCCGGCACGGTGCTGCCACCGCCGGCCGGCGGCGATGCGCCGGTGGTGCGGCCGACGGGATGATGGCCCGCTACAAGCTCACCCTGGAATATGACGGCGCGCCGTTCGTCGGCTGGCAGCGGCAGGACAACGGCCTGTCCGTCCAGCAGGCGGTCGAGGATGCGGTGCTGCGGTTCTGCGGCGAGCGTGCGCATGTGCAGGCTGCCGGCCGCACGGATGCCGGCGTCCATGCCTGGGGCCAGGTTGCGCATGTCGACATCGCCAAGCCGACGCGGCCGGATGTCGTGCGCGATGCGCTGAACTTCCATCTGAAGCCGCATCCGGTGGCGGTGGTGTCGGCCGAGGCCGCGCCCGACGGTTTCCACGCGCGCTTCTCCGCCACGGGCCGGCGCTATCTCTACCGCATCGTCAACCGGCGCGCGAAGCTCGCGCTCGATGCCGGCCGTGCCTGGCTGGTCTCGGTGCCGCTCGACGATGCAGCGATGACGCAGGGGGCGCGCCGCCTGGTCGGCCGGCATGACTTCACCAGCTTCCGCTCGACCGCCTGCCAGGCCGCGAGCCCCGTCAAGACGCTCGACCGGCTGGACGTCAGCCGTGCGGGCGATGAGATCCGCATCGACGTCGCGGCGCGCTCGTTCCTGCACAACCAGGTGCGCATCATGGTCGGCACCTTGAAGCTGGTCGGCGAAGGCAAATGGACGCCCGATGATGTCGCTGCGGCGCTGGCCGCGTGCAATCGTGAGCGCGGCGGACCGACGGCACCGCCGGACGGCCTCTACCTCGCGGCCGTACGCTACGAGGCGCCCTCAGGCAGCCTCGAAGGTGAAGCCGATGAAGCCGTTGATGATCAGGCCTAGCATCAGGCCGAGCCAGAGGTTGAGCGCCGCCAGCGCGATGGCCGGCACCCAGGGTATGTCGAGCGTGCAGCGCAGGATGCGCGCCACAAGGACCAGCGTGGCAAGGATCACGGCAAGCTCGACCACGCCGACCAGGCTGGGCGCGATCAGGCGCGACAGCGCCGACAGGCCGACGGCGGCGACCAGGAAGGGCACGTTGGCCCAGTTCAACGCCACCACGCTGCCGATGTAGCGCTTGGCTCGGTCCATGAAGCGGCTCAGCTCCAGCAGGACGACGGGGAACAGGGTCCAGTCGATGATGTAGCGCAGCGTCTCCAGCGCCGCCACGCGCGGCTCGGATGACGCCGTCGTCGCGCCGTCGTAGATCATCATCAGGTAGAAGGCATAGAGCGGCGCCAGCAGCACGGCCGGCCGGAACGACCGCCAGAAGCCCTCGCGGCTGCGATCCAGCAGGGCGAGCCCGGACGGGTCGCCCTTCATCAGCCGGATCGCGCCGCTGACGCCGCGCGTGATCTCGATCAGCGTCAGCATGCCGTCTCTGCCTTGCGGCACCTCCGCGGCTGGCTACTTCTTGCGGCCGGCGGTCTTGCCTGCGGCTGCCGGCTTGGCGGGTGCAGGCGGTGCCGCCGGCTTCGGCGCCGGCGCCGGAGCCTTGGCGCCGAATGATACCGGCACGCCCAGGCGCCGCATGATGGCGTATTGCTGGGCCATCGACAGCGTGTTGTTCCATGCCCAGTAGATCACCAGGCCGGCGGCGAACTGCCCCAGCATGAAGGTGAACATGATGGGCAGGAACTGGAAGATGCGGGCCTGGACCGGGTCGGCCGGCTGCGGGTTGAGCATCTGCTGCATGTACATCGTGATGCCCATGATGATGGGCCAGATGCCGATGTCGACGATGTGCAGCAGCGGCGGCACCTGCCAGTGGGGCAGGCCGAACAGCTGAAGCAGGCCGAAGCCCTGCAGCAGCGTGAGCGGGTCGGGCGCGGCAAGGTCGTGGATCCAGCCGAAGAACGGCTGGTGGCGCATCTCGATGGTCGTGTACAGCACCTTGTAGAGCGCGAAGAACACAGGGATCTGCAGCAGCACCGGCAGGCAGCCCGCTGCCGGGTTCACCTTCTCGCTCTTGTAGAGCTTCATCAGCTCCTGGTTCATCGCCATCTTGTCGTCGGCGAAGCGCGCCCGCAGCTTCTCCATTTCTGGCTGCAGCGCCTTCATCTTCGTCATCGACTCGTAGGACTTGTTGGCCAGCGGGAAGAACGCCAGCTTGACGAGCACGGTGAGCGCCAGGATGGCGATGCCGAAATTGCCGATCAGGCCGAACAGCTTGTCGAGCAGCCAGAACAGCGGCTTGGTGAGGAACCAGAACCAGCCCCAGTCGATCGTCAGGTCGAAGCGCGCGATGCCCAGCGCCTCATGATACTGGTCGATCAGGGTGACGATCTTGGCGCCGGCAAACAGGCGCGCCGTGGCTTCGCTGCTGGCGCCCGGCGCCACCGTCACCGGCGTGTCGTTGCGGAAGAACGCGTGATACTTCTTGAGCGTGCCGCCTTCGACGCTCTGGCTGATTTCGGTGGCCACCCGCGTCTTCTGGTCGGGGATCAGCGTCACCATCCAGTACTTGTCGGTGAAGCCCAGCCAGCCGCCGGTGGTCGGCAGCGTCTGCTTCTTGCCGTCCTTGAAGTCCGACCAGGAGAACTCCTTCAGGACCTCGTCGTAGACGCCGTAGGGGCCTTCGTGCAGCAGATAGATGCCCTCGGTCTTGGGGTCGCCCTCACGGGTGACGAGGCCGTACGGGAACAGCGACACCGGCTTGTCGGTCTTGTTGTCGACGGCCAGCGCGACGGTGAACATGAAATTCTGATCGAGGGTGATCTTCTGCCGGAAGATGAGGCCCTCGCCGTTGTCCCAGCTCAGGGTCAGGGGCTGGCCAGCGGCCAGCTCGGTCCTGTCGGCCGTCCACAGCGTGTCGGCGTCGGGCAGCTTGACCGCGGCGTTCGACACGTTGGACCAGCCGAAGCGCACGTAGTAGCCATTGGGCGAGCGCTCCGGCGACAGCAGCGTCACCATCGGGCTGTTCTTCTCGACCGTCACGCGATGCTTGGCCAGCAGCACGTCGTCGATGCGCGCGCCGCGCAGCGCGATGGAGCCTTCGATCTGCGGGGTGGTGATCGTCACGCGCGGCGACGCCTTCAGCGCCTCCTCGCGCGTTGCCGCTGGCGCCGACGGGCTGCCGGCCGACGGTACTGGCGTGCCGGGCGTGCCGGGTGCGCCCGGCGAGGGTACAGGGTGCGACGGCTGCTGCTGTTGCTGCGGCGGTGGGGGCGGCGGCGCTGGGGGCATCAGCGCCTGCCATCCGACGATGATCGCAATCGACAGCGCGATGGCGAGGATGAGGTTGCGCTGATCCATAGCGTGAATCCGTCAGAATTCGAGTGGCCGTGGCGTGCTCGGCGGCGCGGCGGGCAGCCGGCCGGAAGGGTTCGCCAGTGGGGGCACGGGGTCATAGCCCAGACCACCCCAGGGATGACAGCGACAAATGCGCCGTACAGTGAGCCAAGTGCCGGCGATCGGCCCATGCGTCTGCAGGGCTTCGTTGGCATAGCGCGAGCAGGTCGGCTCGAACCGGCAGACGCCGCGGAAGAAGTAGGCCGGCACGAGCTGGTAGAAGCGGACCAGCCCGCGCAGCACCAGTGTCAGGGCGCCGGTCAGCAGCCGGATGGGAAGCAGCTGTCTCATGTCGCGCCTGCCGGCTCCTGGACCTTCAGCCGGTGCAATGCCCGGCGCAGGTCATCGGCCATGCTGGCATAATCGCGGCGCACCGCGTCGTGGCGGCCGATCAGGACATAATCGAGGTCGATGCGCGCGCTCGGCACCAGGATCTCGCGTGCCAGCGACCGCAGCCGGCGGCGCACCCGGTTGCGGATAACGGCGTTGCCGATCTTCTTGGTGACAGTGAAGCCGACCCGCGGCTGCCGCCCGGCGGGGATGTCCGATGGCCGTGCGGCGACCTGCAGGATGAAGCCCGGCGTCACCTGCTTGCGGCCGGACGCTTGGAGACGCAGAAAATCGGCCCGCTGCGGCAAGCGCCCGAGGCGCCGGGGCCTCGGCAGGTCAGGCGTCGTGGATCGCGTATAAGGTGCGGCCGGCATTGGACGGCCGTTGGCGACTGCGGGTCAGGCGCACGTCGCTGGCGACGGCTCGGAGGCGTGGCTTACGCCGACAGCCGCTTGCGCCCCTTGGCGCGGCGGTTGGCGATGACGGCGCGGCCGCCGACCGTGGCCATGCGGCTGCGGAAGCCGTGGCGGCGCTTGCGCACCAGTTTGCTCGGCTGGTAAGTGCGTTTCACAGCGCAACTCCCTGTTCATGCGGTCGCCTCGAGGGGCGCCCCGGTAAAATGCGACAACCGCCCAGGAAGCTTCCCAGCCACCGGCGCAGCCGACGACGGGCCGCATGGGCGGTCGAAAGTGGCGCAGCCTATACGAGGCGGCGGCCGGGAAGTCAACGGAGCAGCGACCCGTGCGCTGCCCAGGAACGCCGCTCACCGGGCCGTGACGGCAAATGAGTCGCGCGTCAACGGCCGCGATGCCTATAACCGATCTCGGCGCGAACAGGGACGTCGACAACAAGCGCGGCGTGCCAGGAGGTGCGACACGAAGACCATGGCGGCACGCGGGTCCGACACCGACGATATCCGTCGTGCACCATCGCGGTGGCGTCGGATGACGCCACTGGCACTGCTGATTGTCGGGCTGGCGCTGTTTTTTGCGACCGGCCTGCATCGAGTCCTGACCTTCGATGCCCTGCGTGCTCATCGCGTCGCCTTGGCCACCTGGGTGGCCGACCATCGTTTGCTCGCGCTGCTGCTGTATCTGATGGCGTACACGATCCTGGTGGCGTTCTCGTTGCCGCTGGCCACGCTGGCGACATTGCTGGGTGGCTGGCTGTTCGGCACGCTGGTCGGCACCACCCTCGCCGTCCTGGGCGCGACCATCGGCGGGATCGCGGTGTTCCTCGCCGCACGCAGCGCCTTCGGCGACCTGCTGCGTGCCCGTGCCGACTCGTTCCTGGGGCGCATGGAGGCGGGCTTTCGCCGTGATGCGTTCAGCTACCTGCTGTTCCTGCGGCTGGTGCCGATCTTTCCCTTCTGGCTGGTCAACGTCGCGCCGGCGGTGTTCCGGGTGAAGCTGCGCACCTATGCCATCACGACCTTCTTCGGGATCATTCCCGGCACGGCCGTCTACTGCAGCGTCGGCGCCGGCCTGGGCGGGGTGCTCGACCGCAACGAGACGCCCGACGTCAAGCTGATCTTCGAGCCGCAGGTGCTGCTGCCGCTGCTGGCCCTGGCGGCGCTGTCGCTGGTGCCGATGCTCTATGGCCGCTGGAAGGCCGCACGCGGTGAGGGGCCGTGACGAGTCGGCTGGAACTTGACATCTGCGTGATCGGGGCCGGCTCGGCCGGGCTGTCGCTGGCGGCCGGGGCGGCGCAGCTTGGCCTGAAGGTGGCGCTGGTCGAGCACCACAAGATGGGCGGCGACTGCCTGAACTATGGCTGCGTGCCTTCGAAGTCGCTGATCGCCGCTGCGCAGGTCGCCCAGACCCTCCGCCGGGCCGACCGTTTCGGCGTCGGCGCCGCCGAGCCGGTGGTCGATTTCGCTGCGGCCATGGATCACGTGCGCGCCGTGATCGCCGCCATCGCGCCCCATGACTCGGTCGAGCGGTTCGAAGGGCTGGGTGTGCGGGTGATCCAGGCGCCGGCGCGCTTCGTCTCGCGCGACGAGGTCATGGCGGGTGAGATCGCCATCCGTGCCCGGCGCTTCGTGGTGGCCACCGGATCGCGGCCGGTGGCGCCCCCGGTCCCGGGCCTGGCGGATGTCCCGTACCTGACCAACGAGACGCTGTTCAGCAACCGTGCGCGGCCCGACCATCTGCTGGTGGTCGGCGGCGGGCCTGTCGGCCTGGAGATGGCGCAAGCCCACCGCCGGCTGGGTGCCCGGGTCACGGTGCTGGAGGCGGCGCGGCTGATGGGCAGCGACGATCCAGAGCTGGTCGACGTCGTGCGCCGGCGCCTGGCGAGCGAGGGGATCGAGCTTCACGAGCAGGCGCGGATCCTGCGCGTCGAGCGCGACGGCGTGGAGGTCGCGGTGGCGATCGACACCGGCAGCGGGGAGAGGCGGCTGGCCGGCTCGCATCTGCTGGTCGCGGCCGGCCGGGCACCCAATGTCGAGCAGCTCGACCTCGCCGCAGCCGGCATCGCGGCGACCCCGAAGGGCATCACCGTCGACAAGACGCTGCGCACGACCAACAGGCGGGTCTATGCGATCGGCGATGTCAACGGGCTGGCGCCGTTCACGCACATGGCCGGCGCGCAGGCGGCGCTGGTGATCAGGCATGCGCTGTTCCGCCTGCCTGTCGATGTTCACGCCGGTCCGGTGCCGCGCTGCACCTACACCGATCCGGAGCTGGCCCAGGTCGGCATGACCGAAGCGCAGGCCCGTGCCGCGCACGGCGACACGGTGCGGGTGGTGCGCTGGCCCCTGACCGGCAACGACCGCGCCCAGGCCGAGCGCGAGACCGAGGGCCTGGTCAAGGTCGTGACCGACCGGCGCGGCCGCGTGCTCGGCGCCGGCATCGTCGGCGCGCGGGCCGGCGAGCTGGTCCAGGTCTGGTGCCTGGCGCTGGCGCGCAGGCTGAAGATCGGCGCCGTGGCCCAGATGGTGGTCCCCTATCCAACCCTGGGCGAGATCAACAAGCGCGCGGCCGGCGCCTACTTCACTGAGCGGCTGTTCTCGCCGCGCACCCGGCGGATCGTCGGCTGGCTGTTCCGGCTAGGGTAACTGCCGGATCGGTGCAGCGGATGTAATTGCGTATAATGTGCAATTATTACGTGCCGCCCTGACGACATGCCTGGGCAAGCCGGCGCCCTAGCAGCCTGTCGGACTGAGGTTATTGGGTAGTTGATTGAGTGATTTTGAAAGCACCGAGGTCATGGGTCGCGATTTTTGGTGGTACTTTCCCCGTCAGGCGTGTGCGAGGGTGAACATCCGCTT
>NZ_VDUZ01000074.1 GCF_008039615.1 Vineibacter terrae
CCGCTCATGATGCGGCGCTGGAGCGCCGCGGCCCGACCAAAGGCATACCCTACAGCCGCGTTGCCTCGGCAATGATTTCCTGCGCTGCCTCGTCGAGCAGCTCGTCGAGGGTGTCGCGGCCCATCACCTGCTCGCGGCCGATCTCGAGCAGCACCGGCACGGCCAGCGGCGAGATCCGGTCCAATCGACGGTAGTCGATGCGGCCCTTGGCGCGCCGCAACAGGTCGCCGAGCCGGCGGATGTCGGCGAGTTGCCAGGCGGCGTCCTGGCGCGTGGCGCGCAGCAGGATGTGCTGCGGCTCGTGGCGGCGCAGGGCGTCGTAGATCAGGTCGGCGCTGAACGTGACCTGGCGGCGCGACTTCTCCTGGCCGGGGAAGCGGCGCTCGATCAGGCCGGCGATCACCGCCACGTTGCGGAACGAGCGGCGCAGCATCGACGACTCATCCATCCATGCTTCGAGGTCGTCGCCCAGCATGTCCTCGTCGAACAGAGCCTCGACCTGCCATGGCCGCGCCGGCTCGACGCCCCAGATGCCCAGCACATAGTCGGTGGCCACGAAACCCAGCGGCTTCAGCCCCATGCGCTCCATGCGCCGCGTCAGCAGCATGCCCAGGGTCTGGTGCGCGTTGCGTCCCTCGAAGCAATAGGCGACGAGGAACTGCCGCCTGCCGCGCGGGAAGCCCTCGACCAGCAGCCGGTCGGCGCCCGGCAAGGTCGAGCGCAGGCCCTGGATGCGCAGCCACTTGCGCACGTCGTCCGGCAGCGCCGCGTGGCGCGCCGGATCGGCGATGATGTCGCGCACCCGCCCGGCAAGATAGGTGCTCAGCGGCAGGCGCCCGCCGCCATAGGCCGGGATCTTGGGATCGCCGGCCTCGCGAACGCGGCTCACTTCCGCGTGCAGCTGGCGCACGCCGTCGAAGCGCAGCAGCTGGCCGGCGAAGATGAACGTGTCGCCCGGCACCAGGCCCTGGATGAAGATCTCCTCGACCTCGCCCAGCACCGGCCCGCCGCGCAGCTTCACCTTCATCAAGGGCTGCTCGACGATGGTGCCGACATTCATGCGGTATTGCCGCACCACGTCGGGCCGCGTCACCTCCCACCTGCCGTCGCTGCGCGGGAACAGGCGGCGCCATTTCTCGTACGCGGCCAGGGCATAGCCGCCGGTGGCCACGAAGTCGAAAGCGTCGTCGTAGTCGCGGCGCGACAGATCGCGGAAGGGTGCCGCGCGGCGCACCTCGTCGAAGAGCGCATCACGATCCAGCGGCGCCGAGCAGGCGCAACCCAGGATGTGCTGGGTCAGCGCGTCCAGGCAGGGCGGCCGCGGCGGGTCGCCGTCCAGCTCCCTTGCCGCGACCGCCTCCTGGGCTGCGATGCACTCCAGCACCTCGAAGCGGTTGCCCGGCGCCAGCAGGGCGCGGCTGGGCTCATCGAGACGATGGTTGGCGCGGCCCACGCGCTGCAGCAGCCGGCTCACGCCCTTGGGCGCGCCGACCTGGACCACGAGGTCGATGTCGCCCCAGTCGATCCCCAGGTCGAGGGAGCTGGTGGCGACCACGGCGCGCAGCTTGCCGGCCGACATCGCCGCCTCGACCTTGCGCCGCTGCTCGACCTCCAGGCTGCCGTGATGCAGGCCGATCGGCAGATTGTCGCTGTTGAGCCGCCACAGCCCGTCGAACGTCAGCTCGGCCTGGGCCCGCGTGTTCACGAACACCAGCGTCATCCGATGCTGACGGATGGCATTGTAGATGTCGGGCACGGTGTGCTGCGCCATGTGCCCGCCCCAGGGCACGCGCGCATCGGGATTGAGGATCGCGATTTGGGGCCGGGCGCCACCTTCCACCGTCACGACCTCGACGGGCGACGTGCCCAAGCGCAGCCAGTCGGCATACATCGGCGGATCGTCCACGGTCGCCGACAGGCCGACGAAGCGCGCCGGCGGCGCCATCGCCGCCAGCCGCGCCAGGCCCAGCGCCAGCAGGTGGCCGCGCTTGGTGGTGGCGATGGCGTGCAGCTCGTCGATCACGACGGTGCGCAGTCCCGAGAAGTAGTCGGCGGCATCAGGGTACGACAGCAGCAGCGCCAGCGACTCGGGCGTGGTCAGCAGCATCTGCGGCGGCCGCAGGCGCTGGCGCTCGCGGCGATTCTGCGGTGTGTCGCCGCTGCGCGTCTCGACGCGCACCTGCAGTCCCATCTCGCTGATCGGGGCCTGCAGGTTGCGGTGGATGTCGGTGGCCAGCGCCTTCAGCGGCGAAATGTAGAGCGTATGGACCGTCTCGGCCGCCGCGCCCGCCGCCGCCAGCGCGACCAGGCTGGGCAGGAACCCGGCCAGCGTCTTGCCGGCGCCGGTCGGCGCGATCAGCAGCACCGACTTCCCTTCGGCGGCCAGCCGCACCATATCGAGCTGATGCGGCCGCGGCGTCCACCCCCGCACCGCGAACCAGTCCGTGAAGCGGGGTGGGAGGTTGTCTTCGGTCGGGCCGCGCCGCTCCAGCGGCGCATTCTTCATTTCGGCGTGCGCCGCCATGCTGAGCTCCATCGCCAATTGGCGCGATCGTTCGTCAATCCCGCCTTCACGGGATTCTCTTCAATGTAGTGCAGTGCGGCGTCGTAGTGCCGAGCGTCACGAACAAAGCGATCAAAGTAATCAGTCTGCCAGAACGGGCCCGACCTCTCGAGATGACGGTTGGCAAAACGTGCCGTGAACTGCTTCCATGAGGCAACAATAGCGCCGAGCTGATAGCCACCCGCAACTTCAAGCATGACGTGAACATGATTTGGCATGACGCACCAAGCCAGCAGCCGATAGCGATTGCCGTCGAAGTGCAGCAGAGCATCTTCGACCAGCCGGGCCAGCACCGGGTCTCGCAACCAGCAGGCGCCTGATCCGTTGTCGAGCAGGGTTTCCAGCTTGTTGTTGCCGAGCAGATCGTCCGTCAGCATCTTCACGACATGGGCAGGCAGGCTGTCCGCCAATCGGAATGTCACTGTCTGCACGAGATCTGGCGCATCGAAATGCGGCAGATATCCGCGCGAATGCCAACCTTTTGGTTCCTCCATTGTTGAAGGATAGAGTGTGTTCGCCATCTAAAGAAGAGGCGCCGCTGGAGCGGCGCGGCCCGACCAAACCCAGATCCGCAAACTAGGCATGTCGTCTTCCCCGTCCCCCGCTGAGCCGCGTTCGTGGCTGACCACGACGTCCAAGGGGCTGTATTGCGTGCCGGGCGGTTTCTTCATCGATCCGGCGTGGCCGGTCGAGAAGGCGGTGGTCACGCACGGTCATGGCGACCATGCGCGGCCGGGGCACGGCGCCGTGCTGGCGACCCCCGAGACCGTCGAGATCATCAAGGTGCGGCTCGGCGCCGACACGATCGGCGATCTGCAGGCGGTGCGCTACGACGAGACGACGCGCATCGGCGAGGTGGATGTCCGCCTGGTGCCCGCCGGCCACATCCTGGGCAGCGCGCAGATCGTGCTGGACTGGCGCGGGGCGCGCATCGTGGTGTCGGGCGACTTCAAGCGGCGCGCCGATGCGACCTGCCCGCCGTTCGAGCCGGTGCCGTGCGATGTCTTCGTCACCGAGGCGACCTTCGCGCTGCCGGTGTTCCGCCATCCGCCCGACATGCAGGAGATCGCGCGCTTGCTGGGCTCGCTGCGCACCTTCCCCGATCGCTGCCACCTCGTGGGCGTCTATGCGCTGGGCAAGTGCCAGCGCGTGATCCGCCTGCTGCGGGCGGCCGGCTACGACCAGCGCATCTGGCTGCATGGCGGGCTGATGGCGATGTGCGACGTCTATAAGCGCGCCGGCATCGACCTCGGCGACATCGCCGCCGTCAGCGAGGCCGGCCCCGTGCGGCGCAACGACCTCTTCCAGCACCAGACGTTCAAGGGCGCGATCGTGCTGTGCCCGCCCTCGGCGCTGGGCGACCGCTGGACACGCCGCTTTCCCGAGCCCCTGCCCGTGGCCGCCTCGGGCTGGATGCGCGTGCGGGCGCGCGCCCGGCAGCGCGGCGTCGAGCTGCCGCTGGTGATCTCCGACCACGCCGACTGGGATGAGCTGGTCCAGACCGTGCGCGACATCCGGCCGGGCATGGTCTGGGTCACGCATGGCCGCGAGGATGCGCTGGTGCACCAGGCGCAGGCGATGGGCATCGCCGCCGAAGCGCTGCACCTTGCCGGCCGCGAGGAGGAAGGAAGCTGATGCAGCGCTTCGCCGAGCTGCTCGATTCGCTCGCCTTCCAGCCGGCCCGCAACGGCAAGCTGCGGCTGATGACCGCGTACATGCGCAGCGCGCCCGACCCCGACCGCGGCTATGCGCTGGCGGCGCTGACCGGCGCGCTCGACCTGCCCAACGCCAAGCCGGCGCTGCTGCGCGAGTTCGGCGTGCAGCGTCTGGGCGAGACGCTCTTCGTGCTGAGCTACGACTATGTCGGCGACCTCGCCGAGACCCTGGCGCTGATCTGGGAGCCGGCGGACCAGGCCGGCGTCGGACACAACCGGCCGCCGCCGTCGCTGGCGGAGGTGGTCGAGACCTTGCGTCAGGCCAGCAAGCGCGAGACGCCGCAGCTGCTGGAGCGCTGGCTCGACGGGCTGGACGCGACCGGCCGCTGGGCGCTCCTGAAGCTGCTGACGGGCGCGCTGCGCGTGGGCGTCTCGGCGCGCCTGGCGAAGCAGGCCATCGCCGACCTCGGCCAGCGCGACATCGCTGCCGTCGAGGAGGTCTGGCATACGCTGGAGCCGCCCTACCAGGCGCTGTTCGACTGGCTCGAGGATCGCGCCCCGCGCCCCGATCCCGGCGCCGCGCCGGTGTTCCGGCCCGTGATGCTGGCCACGGCGCTGGAGGATGCCGATATCGGCGGCCTCGATCCGGCCGCCTACCGCGCCGAGTGGAAATGGGACGGCATCCGCGTCCAGCTCGTGGCCGGGCCGGGCCACCGGCGCATCTTCTCGCGCGCCGCGGACGAAGCCACCTCGGCCTTTCCCGACATCGTCGAGGCGATGGACTTCAGCGCCGTGCTCGACGGCGAGCTGCTGGTTGCGCATCGCGCCGACGACGGCGCGCTACAGGTGGCGCCGTTCAACGATCTGCAGCAGCGCCTCAACCGCAAGCAGACGACCGCGAAGCTGATGCAGGATCATCCGGCGCATGTCCGCCTCTACGATGCCCTGCTGATCGACGGCGAGGACCTGCGCGCCCTGCCGTTCGACGAACGCCGCGCGCGCCTGGAAGCCTGGCACGCGGCGCGGCCGCGTCCCCGTCTGGACCTGTCGCCGATGGTGCCGTTCACGTCATGGGACGAGCTGGCCAGGCTGCGCACCGGCACGCGCGAGGCCAGCATCGAAGGCCTGATGCTCAAGCGCGGCGACAGCCCCTATGTCGCCGGCCGCCCCAAGGGACCGTGGTTCAAATGGAAGCGCGCAGCGCTCACGGTGGAATGCGTGCTGATGTACGCCCAGCGCGGCCACGGCAAGCGCAGCTCGTTCTACTCCGACTACACGTTCGGCTGCTGGCGCCGAAGCGATGGCGGCACGCCCGAGCTGGTGCCGGTGGGCAAGGCCTATTTCGGCTTCACCGACGAGGAGCTGATGAAGCTCGACAAGTGGGTGCGCGATCACACGACCAGCCGCTTCGGGCCGGTGCGCGAGGTCGCGCCCGGACTGGTGCTGGAGATCGCCTTCGACAGCGTGCACCGTTCGAGCCGGCACAAATCCGGTGTCGCCATGCGCTTTCCCCGCGTGCACCGCATCCGCTGGGACAAGCCGGCCGCCGAGGCCGACGCGCTCGCGACCCTGGAGCGGATGATCGCAGGCTGAGATCGTGGGAAACGAACTGCACTGTGGCCATTTCATGGTCCCGCGTTTCGTGCTATATGACTAGTCATATGTCTGAGAACAGCAATGCCGGCATCCAGCAAAACGACAAGCAACGCCACTCGGCGCTACCGTGAACGCATGCGCGCTCTGGGGTTTCGGCAGGTCAACCTTTGGCTGCCTGACACGCGCTCGCCCGCCTTCGTCAAGGAGTGCCGGCGACAATCAAGACTTGCATCACAGCGGCACGATGACGTCGACGCCCTGCTCGATGAAGCCCTGAGCGATGTCGAGGGCTGGACCAGATGACCCGCGGCGACGTCGTCACCGTGGCTCTGCAAGGTGACTATGGCAAGCCGCGTCCGGCGCTCGTCGTTCAGGCCAACGCGTTCAACGATACGCACGCATCGATAACGGTCCTGCCAATCACGAGCGAGCTGCTGGCCACGCCACTATTTCGCATTACACTTGACCCGCTGCCCGCCAACGGCTTGCGCGCCGTGTCTCAGGTAATGGTCGACAAGATCATCAGCATCAGGCGCGAGCGAATTGGCCGGCAGATCGGTCGCGTCGACGACGATACGATGGTGCGTGTCGGCCGTGCCATGGCTGTATGGCTCGGCATCGCCTGAGCATGTCGCAAGGCTGGAGCATAGGCGTCGCAAGGTCCCGGCGCCGCCGGACCGGATGGCACCTTTACCCGCACCCACTTTAGGGTCGAAACCACGCCTTTCCCGCCCTACATTGTCGGCATGATCGACCCGTTCGGCCGTGCCATCACGTATCTGCGCGTCTCGGTGACGGACCGCTGCGATTTCCGCTGCGTCTACTGCATGGCCGAGGACATGACGTTCCTGCCCAAGGCCGATCTCCTGACCCTGGAAGAGCTGGAGCGCGTCTGCGCCGCCTTCATCGGGCTGGGGGTCAGGAAGATCCGGCTGACCGGCGGCGAGCCGCTGGTGCGCAAGAACGTGATGTCGCTGGTGCAGGGCCTGGCCGGGCATCTCGGCGATGGCGGCCTGGATGAGCTTACGCTCACCACCAACGCCAGCCAGCTCGGCAAGCATGCCGACGAGCTGGCCCGGCTGGGCGTGAAGCGCATCAACGTCTCGCTCGACACCCTGGATGCCGACAAGTTCCGGGCGCTGACCCGCTGGGGCGATCTGGCCCAGGTGATGCGCGGCATCGATGCCGCCCAGCAAGCCGGCCTGCAGGTCAAGATCAACGCCGTGGCGCTGAAGGGCGTGAACGACGCGGAGTTCGACGACCTGATCCGCTGGAGCCATGGCCGCGGCATGGACCTGACCCTGATCGAGGTCATGCCCATGGGCGAGATCGGCACCGCCACCCGTCTGGACCAGTATCTGCCGCTGTCGATGGCGCGCGCCGACTTGGCGAAGCGCTGGACGCTGACCGATCTCGACTACACGACCGGCGGCCCGGCCCGCTACGTGCGCGTCGAGGAAACCGGTGGCCGGCTGGGGTTCATCACGCCGCTGACCCACAATTTCTGCGAGGCGTGCAATCGCGTGCGGCTGACCTGCACCGGCACGCTCTACATGTGCCTGGGCCAGGAGGATGCCGCCGACCTGCGCGCGCCGCTGCGCCAGAGCGAAAGCGACGGGCTGCTGGTCGACGCCATCCACGCCGCCATCGGACGCAAGCCCAAGGGCCACGACTTCGTGATCGACCGCCGCCACAATCGACCGGCCGTGCCGCGGCATATGAGCGTCACCGGCGGCTGAACCGGACGCAGGCCATGGCCCTTGACGACAGATTCGCCAAGGCCTTGCTCAAGAAGGCCCACCGCGGATTCAACGGTTATCCCATTGCGACCGTCGCCTATTACGGTCCGGACGACAGGCGCGCTTCGAAGGTCGCCGTCAGCGTCCTCATGGCTCAGGACGAGGACATAGCCGAGCTGCGCCGCTGGTTCTCCGAGCACGGCGACGTGCGCCGGGACGCCACTGTCCAACGCGCGATCCTCGAATTCATCCGTCGGCATGACGCCCAATCCGTGGCCATCGGCGATGGGATCATGGGGTGCCCGCATGAGGAGGGCATCGACTACCCGGACGGCGAGGCATGCCCGCAATGCCCCTTCTGGGCCGGCCGGAAGCGCCCCATCGGCAAGCTCATGCGCTGAGCCGTTACCTGCCCGATCCCGGACCTTGGGCATCCCTGCGCGCAGGGATGCGACGTGACATCGCTCGCATATCTGCCCTACAATAATTGCAGGCCTCGACGAACAGAGGCCCTGGGAGGCGACCATGGGCTCACCAGGGAGGAGTCATCGCCGGCTGCCGCAAGCGCCTGATCGCAAGACGTCCATACAGGAAGCGGCCCTGCTCCCGATCAGCCGCCGCCAGGCTTTGGCGCTGGGTGGCGCCGCGCTGCTGGCCGGCAGCGCCGGCGACGCGCGTGCCGCGAGCCCGCAGGGACAGCTGACCTGGGCGGTGCACGTCTCGCTGGCGCCGACCTGGTTCGATCCGGCCGAGACGCCGGGCATGATCACGCCCTTCATGCTGCTCTACGCCCTGCACGACGCCATGGTGAAGCCCATGCCCGGACAGACGGCGGCGCCATGCCTGGCGGACGCCTGGAAGATGGCGCCGGACGGGCTGAGCTACGAGTTCACGGTGCGCAAGGATGTGACGTTCCACAATGGCGAGCCCGTGACGGCGGAGGACGTGAAGTTCTCGTTCGAACGCTATCGCGGCACCTCGGCGTCGGTGATGAAGGAGCGCGTGGCCGCGGTGGAGACGCCGGATGCGCGCACCGTTCGCTTCGTGCTGAAGAAGCCGTGGCCCGACTTCCTCACCTTCTATTCATCCGCCACCGGGGCGGGCTGGATCGTGCCGAAAAAATACATCCAGCAGGTCGGCGAGGAAGGCTTCAAGAAGGCGCCGATCGGGGCAGGACCTTACAAGTTCGTGTCCTTCACGCCGGGTGTGGAGCTGGTGTTCGAGGCGTTCGAGGGCTACTGGCGCAAGTTGCCCAGCGTGAAGCGGCTGGTGCTGAAGGTGATCCCGGAGGAGTCGACGCGGCTGGCCGCCTTGAAGCGCGGCGAGGTCGACATCGCCTATTCCATCCGCGGCGAGCTGGCCGAGGAGCTGCAGCGCACACCCGGCTTCACCCTGAAGCCGGTCGTGATCCAGGGCACCTTCTGGCTCTATTTCCCGGAGCAGTGGGATCCGAAATCACCCTGGCACGACCTGCGCGTGCGCGAGGCCGCGGCGCTGGCGATGGACTACAAATCCATCAATGAGGCGCTGACGCTCGGCTACTCCAGGGTCGCCAACAGCATCATCCCGGACAGCTTCGAGTTCTTCTGGAAGCCGCCGCCCGCGGTATACGACCCCAGGCAGGCGAAGGCGCTGCTGGCGGCAGCCGGCTTCAGGAACGGCTTCGATGCCGGCGACTACTATTGCGATGCCTCCTACGCCAACCTGGCGGAAGCGGTGCTGAACAACCTGCAGGAGGTGGGCATCCGCGTGAAGCTGCGGCCGCTGGAGCGCGCCGCCTTCTTCAGCGCCTACGCCGAGAAGAAGCTGAAGAACATCATCCAGGCTGCGTCCGGCGCCTTCGGCAACGCGGCAACGCGGCTGGATGCTTTCGTCATGAAGGGTGGCACCTACGCCTACGGTCACTACGATGACCTGGAGGCGCTGTTCGCCGAGCAGGCGGTGGAGCTGGATCAGAAGAAGCGCACCGAGCTGCTGCACAAGATCCAGCGGCTGGTGCACGAGCGGGTGATCTATGCGCCCATCTGGCAGCTCGCCTTCATCAACGGCCAGGGCAAGCGCGTGCGCGAATCGGCGCTGGGGCTGATCGAAGGCCATGCCTACTCCGCACCTTATGAGGACGTGACGATCAACACGGGCTGAGACATCGACGCCGCGCCCGCCACCGCAACAGCAAGGGATGGGACGACGATGAAGCACTATATCGCCCGCCGCGTCGGCTACTCGCTGCTGTCTCTGCTGCTCCTGTCGCTGACCATCTTCCTGTTCGTGCGCGTCACCGGCGATCCGGCGAGCCTGCTGGTGGAACCGGGCGCGAGCCCGCAGGACATCGAGAATGTCCATCGCCAGCTCGGCCTCGATCAGCCGCTCTGGGTGCAATACTGGCAATTCATCGCCAGCCTGGCGCAGGGCGATCTCGGCCAATCGTTCTACTACCGCACGCCGGTGCTCGATCTCTACTTCCAGCGCCTGCCCAACTCGCTGCTGCTGGCGGCGGTGGCGATGGCCTTCTCGCTGCTGATCGGCATCCCCAGCGGCATCATCGCCGCGGTGCGCGTCGGCCGGATGTGGGACAGCGCCGGAAAGATCTTCGCGTTGCTGGGCCTGTCCCTGCCCTCCTTCTGGGTCGGCCTGGTGCTGATCCTGGTCTTCACCGTCTGGCTCGGCTGGCTGCCCTCCTCCGGCTCCGGCACCGCGCTGCACGTGCTGATGCCGGCCTTCGCGCTCGGCTGGTATTTCGCCGCGGCTCACATGCGCCTCACGCGGTCTTCCATGCTCGAGGTCCTCGGCTCCGAGTACGTGAAGCTGGCGCGCCTGAAGGGCCTGCCCGAGGCGCTGGTGATCGGCAAGCACGCGTTCAAGAACGCGCTCATTCCCGTCATCACGCTCGCCGGCATCAACCTCGTCGTGATGATCAATGTCGCCGTCGTGGTGGAGATGGTGTTCGCCTGGCCCGGAATCGGCCGGCTGCTCTACGAAGGTATCAGCTTCCGCGACTTTCCCGTCGTGCAGGGCGTCGTGGTGATCGGTGGCGCCATGATCATCCTGGTCAACCTGGCCATCGATATCGTCTACGCGCTGATCGACCCCCGCATCCGTCTGGCAGGGTGATGGTCATGAGCGTCACGACACACCCGACGGCCGTCCCCGCCCCGGCGCCGATTGCGTTCTGGCGGCTGAAGGGCTTTCCGCTGATACCTGTCCTGATCCTGCTGCTGATCGCGCTCGTCGCGATCTTCGCCGACGTGCTGGCGCCTTATGATCCCGAGATCGGCAGCCTGGCGCGCCGCTTCCGCCCGCCCGCCTGGCAGGAAGGCGGCAGCATGGCGCACCTGCTCGGCACCGATCATGTCGGGCGTGACGTGCTGTCGCGGCTGATGTACGGCGCCCGCGTCTCGATGATCGTGGGCCTCGCCGCGGTGCTGTTCGCCGGCGTGCTGGGGACGTTCCTGGGCATCGTCTCCGGCTATCTCGGCGGCTGGGTCGACCAGGTGATCATGCGCCTGACCGACACCTGGCTGGCGCTGCCCGGGCTGACTTTCGCCATCTTCCTGGCCGCCATCGTCGGGCCCAGCGAGCTGAACATCATCTTCATCCTGGGCGGCGTTTACTGGACGCGCTACGCCCGCGTGATCCGCAGCGAGGTCCTGTCGCTGAAGGAACGGGAGTTCGTGAACCTCGCCATCGTCGCCGGCTGCTCCCGGCGCGCCATCATGTGGCACCACATCCTGCCCAACGTGATCAACTCGGCCGTCGTGCTCGCGACGCTGATGCTGGGCATCGTCATCGTGACCGAGGCCGCCCTCTCCTTCCTCGGCGTCGGGGTGCCGCCACCCCGGCCGGCCTGGGGGCTGATGCTGGCCGACGGCAAGAAGGGGCTGATGGTGGGCTACTGGTGGCTCACCGTGCTGCCCGGCCTGTGCATCATGCTGATGGTGCTGTCCGCCAACCTGCTGGGCGACTGGCTGCGCGTGAAGCTCGACCCGCAGCTGCGCCAATTGTGAGGTCGGCATGACCCGAGCGACCTTGCAGCGGATCGACCAGTCGTCATCCCGAGCGCAGCGAGGGATCTCCCGCGAATGGGGGCTCCCTTCCCGGGAGATCCCTCGCTGCGCTCGGGATGACGGGTTGATCGTGAAAGCTGACACGCCGGCCGCGCCATGACCGCAGAACCGCTGCTGTCCCTCGAGAACCTCTCCACCCACTACGTCTCCCAGCAGGGCAGCCGCGTGGTGCGCGCCGTCGACGACGTGACGCTGAGCCTGAACGCCGGCGAGTCGCTGGGCATCGTCGGCGAATCCGGTTCCGGCAAGACCACGCTGGCATTGACGATCCTGCGTCTGCTGCCGCCTGCGGCACGCATCGTCTCCGGCCGATTGGTGTTCGATGGTGAGGATCTGCGAACGAAATCCGACAGCGAGATGCGCCGCGTGCGCGGCAAGCGCATCGCGATGGTCCTGCAGGACCCCATGGCCTCGCTGAACCCCCTCTTCTCCATCGGCGATCAGGTCGGCGAGCCGATCCGCGTGCATGAAGGCGCCAGCCGGGCCAGCGCCTGGCAACGTGCCGTGGGCCTGCTCAAGTCGGTGCGCATCGCCTCACCTGAAATGCGCGTGCGGCAGTACCCGCACGAGATGTCAGGCGGCATGCGCCAGCGCATCGTCGGCGCCATCGGCATCTCGTGCGGGCCTCGCCTGCTGATCGCCGACGAGCCCACCACCAGCCTCGACCTCACCATCCAGGCCCAGTACCTGGACCTGCTGCGCGACCTGCAGCGCCGGCACGCGCTGACCCTGATCTTCATCACCCACAACCTCGGCATCGTCGCCAGGATGTGCAACCGGCTCGCCGTCATGTATGCCGGACGCGTGGTCGAGCAGGGGCCGGTGGCGCGCATCTTCAACGCGCCGGCGCATCCCTACACGCAGGCCCTGCTCGGCTCACTGCCGCGCATGAGCGACGAGCGCGAACGCCTGACTGCCATCGAGGGGCAGCCGCCCGATCTCGCCTCGCTGCCGCCAGGCTGCGCTTTCGCGGCGCGCTGCCCGATGGCCTTCGCACGCTGCGCTGCCGAGGCGCCGCCGGAATTCACCCTTGGCGAAGGGCGCACAGCACGCTGCTGGCTGGCGGCACCGGCCACCGCCAGAGCACCCCTCTCCGCCCACGCAGTGGGGGGAGAAGGAGGGGCCCATGCCGAAGGCATCGGAGGGTGAGGTGGGTGTCGAGGCAGCACAAAATCTCGCTGGCGAAGAATCCGGTTGGCCGCGCCACCCACCTCACCTTCCCACCGCGCTGCGCGCGATGGGCCCCTTCCTCTCCCCCCGCTTCGCGGGCGGAGAGGAGCTGATGACGCGGAGTGGCGTGGCATGAGCGCTCTTCTGGAAGCCGCCGGGTTGAGCAAGCATTTCCCGGCAAGGCGCGGCCTCTTTGGCGGCGACCATGGCGTCGTGCGTGCCGTCGACGACATTTCGTTCAGCATCGACAACGGCAGGACCCTGGGCGTGGTCGGCGAATCCGGCTGCGGCAAGACGACCACCGCGAAGCTGGTGCTGGGGCTGGAAACGCCCACCGCGGGCGCCATCCGCTTCGACGGCCGCGACCTGGCCGGCCTCGATGCCGTGGGGCGGCGGCACTACCGCAAGTCCGTCCAGGCCGTGTTCCAGGACCCGTTCGCTTCGCTGAGCCCGCGCATGCGCATCAGCGCCATCATCGCCGAACCGCTGATCACCAACGAGGCCGTCACAGCAACCGACGTCCGTCGCCGCGTGCTGGAGCTGCTCGATCTGGTCGGCCTGCCGCAACGGTCCGCCGACCTCTTCCCGCACGAGTTCTCCGGCGGCCAGCGCCAGCGCATCGCCATCGCCCGGGCGCTTGCCGTCTCACCGAAGCTGGTGGTGCTGGACGAGCCCGTCTCGGCGCTGGATGTCTCGATCCGCGCCCAGATCCTCAACCTGCTGCGCGACCTGCAGGACCGTCTCGGCCTGTCCTACCTCTTCATCGCCCACGACCTCGCCGCCGTCGCCCATATGAGCCACGAGATCGTGGTGATGTACCTGGGCAAGATCGTCGAGGCCGGCGATGCCCGCACGCTGGCGCGCCATCCGAAGCACCCCTACACCCAGGCGCTGTTCTCCGCCGCCCTGCCCAGCCACCCCGAGGAGCGGCGCGAGGAGGTCGTGCTCGCGGGCGAGGTGCCGAGCCCGCTCAAGCCGCCCGCCGGCTGCCGCTTCCACCCGCGCTGCCCGCACGCCATGCCGCGCTGCGCGCAGGCGGCGCCGGCGCTGATTCAGGTGGAAGGCCGGATGGTGGCCTGCCACCTGTATGGGACCTAAGCCTCCGCCGGCTCCAGCGCGGCCAGCACCTTGGGCGGCGACATGGGCAGGCTGTCGAAGCGGTGCCCCACGGCACCGTGCAGCGCATTGGCCACGGCGGCCAGCGACGGCACCAGCGGTACCTCGCCGACCCCGCGCACACCTTGGGGATGCTTCGGGTTGGGCACCTCGATGATCACCGTGTCGAGCATCGGCAGGTCGGAGGCGACCGGCATGCGATAGTCGAGGAAGCTCGGGTTATCGACCCGGCCGTGCTTGTCGTAGATGTATTCCTCGTTCAGCGCCCAGCCGATGCCCTGCGCCACGCCGCCCTGCATCTGGCCCTCGACGTAGCTCGGGTGGATTGCGCGGCCGACGTCCTGGATGCAGGTGAAGCGCGTCACCGCGACCTTGCCGGTGGCGCGGTCGACCTCGACGTCGCAGATATGCGTGGCGAAGCCGCCCTCCGCCCCCGTGGTGTTGAGCGACACGCCGGCGCCGATCGGACCGCCGGTCTCGCTCGCCCGGGCCGCCAGCTGGGCCAGCGACAGCGGCTCGAACTTGCCGGCGTTGTCGCCGGCCGGCCGCGCCTGGCCGTTGTCCCAGGTGACGGCCTCCGGGTCGATCTTCCAGATCTTGGCCGCCCGCTGGCGCAGCGTGGTGATGACCTGCTCGGTCGATTTCGTGACCACCATCGCCGACGCGTAGGTCACGCGGCTGCCGCCGGTGAGGTTGCTGAAGCCGATGCTGCTGGTGTCGCCGATCAGGACCTGGATCTTGCTGTGGTCGATGCCCAGCAGCTCGGCCGTGATGTTGGCGGTCGAGGCGCGCGAGCCGCCGATATCGGGATGGCCGGTGATCACGACCACCGTGCCGTCCTCGTTGACGTTGACCTGGGCGCTCGATTCGCCGCCGGCGTTGAACCAGAACCCGCTCGCCACGCCGCGTCCCTGGTTGGGGGCCAGCGGCGCCATGTAGTGTGGATGCGCCAGCGCCGCCTTCAGCGTCTCCTCGTATCCGATCACCGGGAAGGTCGGACCATAGGCCGCCTTCGTCCCCTGCTTGGCGGCGTTCTTCAGCCGCAGCTGCAGCGGATCCATCTTCAGGGCCTGCGCCAGCTCGTCGAGCACGCACTCGGCCGCGTACGCGCCGATCGGGGCGCCCGGCGCGCGGTATGCCGCCACCTTCGAGCGGTTCGACACGACGTCGAAGCCGACCGCATGGACGTTCGGAATGTCGTAAGGCGAGAACGCGCAGCCCGCGGCGCCGCGGATCGGCGAGCCGGGGAAGGCGCCGGCCTGCAGGTAGTAGATGCCCTTCGCGGCGACGATCTTGCCGTCCCGGGTGGCGCCGATCTTCACCGTGCTGGATGATCCCGACGTCGGTCCGGACGCCCGGAACACCTCCTCCCGGGTCATCGTCATCTTCACCGGCCGGCCCGACTTGCGGGCCAGGACCAGCGCGACGGGCTCCAGGTAGACGATGGTCTTGCCGCCGAAGCCGCCGCCGATCTCCGCCGGAATCGCGCGGATGTCGCTCTGCGCCGTGCCTGTCAGGTAGGCGCACATGGCCCGCACCATGAACTGGCCCTGGCTGGAGCTCCAGATCGTGGCCTTGCCGTCGGGCGCCACGCTCACCAGGCAGGCATGCGGCTCGATGTAGCCCTGATGCACGGGCTCGGTCTTGAAGCTGCGCTCGACGATCACGTCGGCCGCGGCGAAGCCGGCCTCGACGTCGCCCAGCTTGTGCTCGATCTTGCCGGCGATGTTGGAGGGCTTGCCCTCGAACTGGATGTGGCCGTGCAGGATAGGCGCGCCGGGCGCCATCGCCGCGTCGACGTCGATCACCCAGGGCAGCACCTCGTAGTCGACCTCGATCAGCGTCAGCGCCTGGGCCGCGATCTGCTGCGACGTCGCGGCCACGGCCGCCACGGGATGCCCGGCGAACAGCGCCTTGTCGCGCGCCATCACGTTGCGGCACATCCAGCGCATGTCCTGGATGCCCAGCATCACCGACTTGTCGATCGGGAAGTCCACGAGGTCCCTGCTCGTCATGACGGCCTTCACGCCCGGCAGCGCCGCCGCCTTGTCCGTGTTGATCGACCTGATCCGGGCATGCGGATGCGGGCTGCGCAGGATCTTGCCCCAGATCATCCCGGGCATCGTGGTGTCGGCGGCGTAGGCCGCGCGTCCCGTGACCTTGTCCATGCCATCCGGCCGCGGCGTGCGCTTGCCGATCCACTTGTTGTCCGGATTGTCGATGCTCATGGGTTCACCCTGTCCTGCTGGATGAGCGTTTCCTGCCGCCAGTGTAGCAAACCCCGTCATGACCTGACGATCAATGCCGGTTGCGTCTCGTGCAGGGCTGCCACGGTTGAAGCCGTCAGGTGTACCAGGGACACTGCCACGGCACACGAGACCCTTACGGGCATCGAACACAGGGAGGCCGGCACCATGTTGACCATTGACGCCCAGGTCCACGCCTACGAGCGCAACCATCCCGGGCGCCCCTGGGCCGCCGTCCTGCACGGCCCGGCGGAAGTCACCGGCGATCAGCTGGTGGCGGCCATGGATGCCGTCGGCGTCGACGGCGCGATCCTGGTCTCGGTGTGGACCATGTATCGCTATGACGCCAGCTACGCGCTGGCGGTGCACGCCGCCCATCCCGGCCGGTTCGGGCTGGTGAAGCCGGTCGACCCGTCGGACCCGGCGGTGGTCGACACGATCGACGCCTGGGCCGCGACCCCGGGCCGGGTCGCGATCCGCATCATGATGGGTCCGGACGTGTCGACCGACGCCGCCGACCCCGGCATCAACCGCGTGCTCGCCGCTGCGGCGCGGCACGACCTGCCGGTGAACCTGCTGTGCCGGGGCCGCCTGGAGCAGGTCGGCCTGATGGCGGCGCGCAACCCCAGCACGCGGCTGGTGATCGACCATCTCGGGCTGAACCAGCCGTTCGAGCCGCCGGTGCCGGCCGAGCCGTTCGCCGACCTGCCGCAGCTGCTGAAGCTCGCGGCACATGACAACGTCGTGGTCAAGATCACCGGCGCCTGCACGCTCTCGCACCAGCCCTTCCCCTACAGCGACCTGTGGCAGCCGCTCGGCCGCATCTTCGATGCCTTCGGCTTCGATCGCTGCATGTGGGGCACCGACTGGACCCGCGCCGTGGCGCTGCTGACCTACGAGCAGGGCGTCGAGGCGTTCCGTGTCACCGACCGCCTGTCCGACGGCGAGCGTGCCGCGCTGATGGGCGGCACGGTCCAGAAGGTCTATCGGTGGTCACCCGCGAAGGCATGATCTGACGCTGTCGGCATTGAAGGGCGCATCGCGGTTGCCGATGCGTGCCGGCACGGCCGCGCGTTCGTTCTTGCTGCTTTGCAGCAAGCGAATTGCGCCGCGGCCGGCCGGACGCTATGATCCCATCTTATAAATGACCGTTCATATATCGGAATGGCACCCCGGAGGAACCACCATGCCTGACGCTTCCGGCCTCTCGGGCGGCCACGCCCCTGCCCGGCTCGATGTCGCCATCGTCGGGGCCGGCCTGGCCGGGCTCTACGCCATCCACCGCCTGCGTGGCATGGGCCTGCGCGTGCGCGCCTTCGAAGCCGGCTCCGGCATCGGCGGCACCTGGTTCTGGAACCGCTACCCCGGCGCGCGCTGCGATGTCGAGAGCCTGGAGTATTCCTACGCCTTCTCCGACGAGCTGCAGCAGGAATGGAAGTGGCCGGAACGCTACGGCACCCAGCCGGAGATCCTGCGCTACATCAACCATGTCGCGGACCGCTTCGACCTGCGCCGCGACGTGCAGCTGAACACGCGCGTGACGTCGGCGGTGTTCGACGACGCGGCCGGCGAGTGGACCCTGACCACCGACCGGGGCGATGCGGTGCGGGCCCGCTTCTGCGTCATGGCCGCCGGCAACCTGTCGACGCCGCGCGTGCCCGACTTCAAGGGGATCGGCGACTTCAAGGGCAAGTGGTACCACTCCGGCCTGTGGCCGCATGAAGGCGTCGACTTCAGCGGCTTGCGCGTGGGCGTGATCGGCACCGGCTCATCGGGTGTCCAGATGATCCCGATCATCGCCCGGCAGGCCAAGCATCTGCATGTCTTCCAGCGCACCGCCAATTTCAGCCTGCCGGCACGCAACGCACCGATGGACCTGGAGCGCGAGCGCCGCCACAAGGCGGAGTACCCGGCCCGGCGCCGCGCCGCCTTCGACACCCCCTTCGCCATCGCCGGCTATCCGAAGCCGACGCGGTCGGCGCTGCAGGCGACGGCGCAGGAACGGCAGGACGCCTACGAGGCGAAATGGCAGGAAGGCGGCAGCATCAGCTTCCTGTATTCCTACACCGACCTGCTGGTGAGCAAGGAAGCCAACGAGACGGCCTCCGAATTCGTGCGCGACAAGATCCGCGGCACCGTGAAGGATCCCAGGACGGCCGAGCTGCTGGCACCGAAGGACCACCCGATCGGCACCAAGCGGCTGTGCCTCGATACCGGCTACTACGAGACCTACAACCGCGCCAACGTCACGCTGGTCGACGTGCGCAGCGATCCCATCGCGCAGATCACGCCGGACGGCCTGCGCACGGCCGGGGGCGCGGACTACGCGCTGGACGCGATCGTGTTCGCCACCGGCTTCGATGCCATGACGGGCGCGCTGCGCGAGATCGACATCCGCACCACGCACGGCGCCACGCTGGCAGACAAATGGGACGGCGGGCCGCTGACCTATCTTGGCCTGATGGTCGCGGACTTCCCCAACATGTTCATCATCACCGGCCCCGGCAGCCCGGGCGTCAAGACCCAGATGATCGCCTCGATCGAGCAGCACACCGACTGGATCGCAGGCTGCCTCGCGCATATGCGCCGGCACCAGCTCGACCGCGTGGAGCCGACGGCCGAGGCCGAGGCGGCGTGGGTGCAGCACGTCAACGCCGTGGCCGACAGCACCCTCTATCCGCTCGCCAACTCGTGGTACGTTGGCGCCAACATCCCCGGCAAGCCGCGGGTGTTCATGCCCTATGTCGGCGGCTTCGACGCCTACAAGCGCCGCTGCGATGCAGTAGCAGCCGGCGGCTATGAAGGCTTCAAGCTGACCCGCCAGGCAGCGGCGGTGGCGTGAGGCAAGACGGCGGCGCGAGACGGAACACCAGCAGGAGCAGAGCATGATCGACAAGACCGGGACACACTACGAGGTGGTCGTCATCGGCGCCGGCGTCGCCGGGATCTATCAGATCAAGCGCTTGGTCGATCTCGGGGTGAATGCCACCGTGATCGAGGCGGCGTCCGGCCTGGGCGGCACCTGGTACTCCAACCGCTACCCCGGCGCCCGCTTCGACTCGGAAAGCTATACCTACGGCTTTTCCTTCTCCAGGGAGCTGCTCGACGAGTGGCACTGGAAGGAGCACTTCTCGGCCCAGCCCGAGAACCTGCGCTATCTGAACCACGTCGCCGACAAGTTCGACCTGCGCCGGCACATGCAGTTCAACTGCCGCGTGGAGGCGGCGCATTTCGACGAGGTCGAGAACATCTGGCGGCTCAGGATCCACGACGGACGCACGCTCACCTGCCGCTTCCTCGTCATGGGGCTGGGCCTGCTGTCGATCCCGACCCTGCCGCGGCTCGAGGGCATGGACAGCTTCAAGGGCCGCTCGTTCCACACCTTCCACTGGCCGCACGAGAAGCTGGATCTGTCCGACAAGAAGGTGGCGGTGATCGGCACCGGGGCGACGGGCATCCAGGTGATCGGCGAGATCGCCGACAAGGTCGGCCATCTCACCGTGTTCCAGCGTCGCCCCAACTGGAGCGCGCCGCTCAACAACGGGCCGATCTCCGAGGCGGAGATGGCTGCCATCCGGGCCCGCTACGACGAGATCTTCGCGACCTGCGCCCGCACGCCCGGCGGCTTCGTCCACGAGCCGGACCGGCGCGGCTTCTACGAGGTTTCGCGCGAGGAGCGCGTGGCGCTGTGGGACCGCCTCTATCGCACGCCGGGCTTTGCGATCTGGCTGGCGAACTTCCGCGAGATCTTCATGGATGAGAAGGCCAACGCGGAGTTCTCCGAGTACATCGCCGAGCGCATCCGCCAGCGCGTGAAGGACCCCAAGGTCGCCGAGAAGCTGATCCCCCGGGATCACGGCTTCGGCGTGCAGCGCGTGCCCATGGAGACCAACTACTTCGAGGCCTACAACCGCGACAACGTCGAGCTGGTCGACCTCGGTGAGACGCCGCTGGTGCGCGTGACCGAGACCGGGCTGCGCACGAGCGAACGCGACTACGACTTCGACATCATCGTCTATGCGACCGGCTTCGATGCCATCACCGGCGCCTACGACCGCATCGACATCCGCGGCACCGGCGGCCTGACCCTGCGTGAAAAGTGGAAGGACGGCCCGTCGACCTATCTCGGGATCTTCATCCACGGCTTCCCCAACTTGATCATGCCCAACGGGCCGCAAAGCGGCTCGGCCTCGACCAACTATCCGCGCGGCATCGAGACCGGCGTCAACTGGTGCACCGACTTCCTGGAGCACGTCTGGGCGCATGGCTACACGCGCGTCGAGGCGACGCAGCAGGCCGAGGACGCATGGACGGCGCACGTCGCGGACATGTACGCCATGATGCTGATGCGCCGGGCCAAGTCCTGGTTCACGGGCTACAATTCCAACGTGCCCGGCCACGAGGAAGGCCGCATCCGCCACATGATCTACAACGGCGGCGCCCCCAAATACGTGAACCGCATCAACAAGGTTGCCGCCGCGGGCTATGACGGGATCGAGCTCGCCGGCGCGCCGGTTCAGGTCTCCTCCCCGGCCCTCGGCCTGGGTCGCGCCGCGTCCTAGCGCCTTTCCCCGGCAGCGGGGAGGAAGGTGGCGCGAAAGCGCCGGAAGCGAAGGCGTCAGCGAATCCGATGCCCTGCGAAGCCATTGGGTCCGTTCGTCTTCTCTCCGCCCCTCGGGGCACCTTCTCCCGGCCGGAACGATACAACATCTGATCGGAAGCTCAGGGCAGGTGAGCCTCCTCGCCTGCGTTCCTGGTTCGGTGCCCATGCATGGCTCGACGCTTGACGCGCCGGTCGCAGGCATCGGGCATGACGCCCGGCAACCGGTCCAACCGTGCATTCCACGGTGGCTCGCGCTAGACTTTTCCTCCGACGATCATGCGGGCCATGCGACTGACGCCGCGGGCGATTTCGTCCTCGCTGAGGCGGCCGTGGTCGCGATACCAGTAGAATATCCAGGTGATCATGCCGCCGATGCACAGGGCGGCAAGCCCCGGGTCCTCGATCTTGAACTCACCGCTGGCGATACCTTCGTTCAAGACCCGGCGTATCCGTTCGTCGAGCGTCTTCTGCTTGGTCGAGATCTCGCGCGCTTCGGCTGGTGGCAGCTGCTTCTCCTCGCGGATCTGCACCGCCAGATTGGCTTGATTGCGGACGACAACCTTGACCATGCCGCGCACCATGCGCAGAAGCTTTTGCGACGACGTGCCGCCTTCCGCGCAGGCGACCTCGACCGCTTCCAGGGATTGCAGCGTGGCGGCGATGCAGATTTCGTAAAGAAGCTCACCCTTGTTGTTGAAATGCGCATAAATCAAGGGCTTGGTGGCATTGAGGGCGGCCGCGATGTCGTCCAGCGTGGTGCCGGCATAGCCACGCTCGTAAAATAGTCGGCAGGCCTCTTCCAGAATCCGCCGGCGCTTGAAGGCGGCGACTTCCGACCGGAACGACTTCGTCGCCTTTGATGCGGCCTTCTTCTCGTAGCCGGTCAATATAGCAACCCCTTTCGCACCGTGGGCCCGCGCCGGGCGAGAATGGCCCACGCCAAGAGCTTCCATACGGGCCGAACGTGCGTCAAGATTGTATGCGGATTGTCGCGCTCAGTCTCGCGGCAGGCGATGCTTGAGCAGCTTGCCGGTCGCGTTGTGCGGCAGCTCGGCCACGAACCGGAACTCCTTGGGAATCTTGAAGCGCGCCAGCCGGGCGGCACAGTGCGCAAGCACGTCGGCTTCCGATAGCGCCTCACCCGGGCGCGTCACGATGAAGGCCCGGCCGACTTCCCCCCATTTCTCGTGGGGTATGCCGATGACGGCCGCTTCCAGCACCTGCGGCAATCCATGCAGGACGTTTTCGATCTCGAGGGGAAAGACGTTCTCGCCGCCGGAAATGTACATGTCCTTGATGCGGTCGATGACATGGACGTAGCCCTCGCCATCGATGCGTACCGCATCGCCGGTGCGGAACCAGCCGTCGGCGGTGTGGCCGCCCTTGTCGGCAGGCAGCTTCCAATAGCCGGGCGTGACGGAGGGGCCGCGTACGAGCAGCTCGCCCACGCCTTCGCCTTCGATCACATTGTCCTCGGCGTCGACGACGCGCATGGCGATGTGCAGCACGGGCAGTCCGCAGGAGCCGATCTTGTCCAGCGCGCGTTCCTTTGACAGGATCGTCCCCATCGTGGTGGTTTCGGTCATGCCCCAGCCCTGCTGCAGCACGATGCCCTTGTTCAGATACTTTTCCAGCAGGGGAACCGGGGCAGCGGCGCCGCCGATCAGGATCGTCGAGACATGACCAAAGTCGGCGGTCTCGAAAGCCGGCAGCTCGGCGATCATCATGAAGTTTGTCGGCACGCCCAGGACGTGGGTGATGCCCAGCGTCCGATCGCTCAGCAGACGCAGCGTCAGGTCGGGATCGAACGATCGCATGACGTAGTTCGAGCCGCCGAAGTGCAGGATGAACTTGGCGAACAGATACAGGCCGCCGGCGTGGAACAGCGGCATGAATGTCAACCCGCGCGACTCGGCCGTCAGATTCGTCTTCATGGCGACATTGACGGTATTCGCGAACACCATCCCATAGGTCATCAACGTGCCCTTGGGATAGCCGGTGGTGCCCGACGTATAAAGGATCGTCCAGGTGTCGTCGGGTGACAGGGTGATCGGGGCTGGCTTGCCGGCCGCGGCGGCCAGCGCCTCCTCGTACGCGCTGGGTGCGCCGTTGGACAGGCGGATGGTCGCACCGATCACGCCGCGCAGCGCGTCGATCTTCGGCTCCATTTCGTCGTCCCATATCACGACCTTGGGCCCGCAGTCCTTCAGGATGTATTCGAGCTCCGCGGGACTCAAGCGCCAGTTCAGCGGCACGAAGATCGCACCGAGACGCTGGCAGGCGAACAGGATCTCGAAGCATTCGGTGGTGTTGAGCGCCAGCAAGGCGACGCGCTCACCCCGACACACGCCGTATTTCTCGGCGAGCGCGCAGGCAAGGCGGCTGACGCGTTGATCGAGATCGCGATACGTGAAGCGCCGCTTGCTGGCGACATCGACGAGCGCCAGCCGCTCGGGTGCGTAGGCGGCATGATGCGCGATCCAGTCGTACACCATCATGGTGGTCTCCTTCCCTGCCTGATCCCCGGCGTTACGCGACGCCGAGAAACGCCTCCCGCACGTAGGGATTGTTGACGAGATCGGCGCTGGGCGCGTGCAGCTTGATCCGGCCTTTCTCCAGCACGTAGCTGTAATCGCTGACCTCGAGGCTGAGGCCGACGTCCTGCTCGACCAGGACGATCGCGATGTCGGCTCCCCGCAGCTCGGCGAGAAGCCCGAAGATCTGCTCGACGATGACCGGCGCCAGCCCCTGCGAGGGCTCGTCGAGCAGCAGCAGGCGCGGCTCGGCCATCATGGCGCGCGCTATGGCCAGCATCTGCTGCTCGCCGCCGGAAAGCATGCCGGCCCGCTGCGTGAAGCGTTCGCGCAACCGGGGAAAGCGCTGCAGCTCGCGCTCGACCCGCTCAGCCACCGTCGCCTTGGGCAGGCCGAGACCGCCGAGCAGGAGATTCTCGTGCACCGAAAGCGAAGGCAGGGTACCGCGATTCTCCGGCACCAGGCGCACGCCACGGCGCGCCACGTCGTGCGGCTTCAGTCCGTTGAGGCTGGTGCCCGCGAGCGAAATCTCCCCCGCGACATACGGGACGATGCCGAAGATGGCGCCCAGCAGCGTCGATTTGCCCGCGCCGTTGGCTCCCAGAACGCTGATCATCTGCCCCTTCTCGGCGCTCAGGCCGACGGCGGCGAGTGTCGGCACGCCGGGAAAATAGCCGGCGGTCAGATCATTGATTCTGAGCATACCGCCTCCCGAGATAGACTTTGATCACTTCCGGCGATCGTGCCACCTCGTGCGGATCGCCCTCGGCCATGCACCGGCCCTGCGCAAGGACGATGAGGCGCTGCGATACCGACAGCACCGCGCGCACGTCGTGCTCGACGAATACCAGCGTGATGCCGGTGCCGTTCAGCCTGACCAGGATGTCGAGGACCTCGTCGGTCTCGGCATTGTTGAGACCGGCAACGATCTCGTCGGTCATCAGCAGCACGGGCTCCGTGGCCACGGCCCGGGCGATCTCGAGACGCTTGTGCTGGGAGACGTTCAGCAGCTCGGCCGGCCGCTCTGCGACGTCGACAAGTCCGGTCGCGCGCAGGGCCGCTTCCGTGACATCGGGGGCAGCGCGCCGCTGGATGGCGGCGAGAGATCGGAACGCTGCCGCCAGGTAGACGTTCTCATAGACCGACATGCCGGGCAGGAATGACGAGGACTGGAACGTCCGGGCGACGCCCTTGCGCGCGATCTGGTCCGGCCGCAGGCCGACAAGATTCTGTCCTTCCAAGGTGATCGTGCCGGTGGTCGGTCGCTGGATGCCGGAGATCATGTTGAACACGGTCGTCTTGCCGGCGCCGTTGGGGCCGATAAGACCGAGGATCTCGCCTTTGCGAATGACGAAGTTCAGGTCTTCGACCGCGACGACTCCGCCGAACCGCTTCGAGATGTTCCGCACTTCGAGCAGGCTAGCCACGTGCGTTCCCCTTCTGGTCCGAGCGGCGACGCAGCGCATTCAGCCAGCTCACCATGCCGCCGGGACTGAAGGTGATGATCAGCACGACCAGCGTGCCGTAGATCAGGGAGTGATATTCCAGGAAGCGCGACCACGCGAGCTGATCGATGATGCTCAGGGCCAAACCGCCGATGATCGGGCCGATGACAGTGCCGATACCGCCGAACACGGTGTAGACGATCATGTTCAGCGTCACCGACAGCTCGAATACCGTGTCGGCGCTGATGAAAACCATGAAGGGCGCGTAGATGGCGCCGAACAGGCCGGGCCAGAAGGCGGAGATGGCGAAGGCGATCAGCTTGTACCGCGTCGTGTCGATGCCGACGGAGGCGGCCACCGTCTCGTCCTTGTGGATGGCATCGAGGGCCAGGCCGATCCGCGATGCGCGCAGCCACAGGATCGACGCCAGGCACACCAGCAGCAACAGCAGCGTGACGTAGTAGTAGAAGCCGAGGCCGAACTGGTCGGGCAGGTTCCAGCCGTGATCCGTCGCCTTCAGGCCGCGGACCCAGTGCCAGTTTCGGATGACGGTTTCCACGGCCAGCCCGGCGGCCAGCGTGGCGAGCGCGAAATAGAACCCGCGCAGGCGGAACAGCGGCGTGAACAACGGCACCACGGCGGCAGCCAGCAGGCCGCCGATCGGCAGCGTCAGCCATAGCGGCACGCCGAAGCGCACGATCAGGATCGCCGACGCATAGGCGCCGATGCCGAAGAATACACCGTGGCCGAAGGACGGATAGCCGGCCATCCCGCCGATGATGTTCCAGGCGCTTGCCAGCGCGATGTTGACGAAGATGAACACGCACAGGCGCATCCAGTAGGTATCGAGCGCCAGCGGCAGCAGGGCCGTTGCCGCGCCACAGGCGGCGAGCAAGGCCAGCTGCCGCATGAGCTGCCGGCGGCGCTCGAACGACGTGGTCAGGGCGGCGCTCATTTGCGGATCACCGCGCCGAGGCCGAAGACACCCTGTGGACGCACCAGCAGCAGCACGACCAGGCCGCTGAAGATGAGGGCAGGCGCGAACGCCGGATAGTAGAAATAGGCAAGGTGGTTGAAGATGCCGTAGAGCAGGCCGCCGACCAGCACACCCGGCATGCTCCCCAGTCCACCGATGATGACGATCAGGAATGCCTCGATCGTCCAGTGGAGGTGCATGTAGGGCGCCAGCGGCTGGGTGGTGATCAGCAGCGCCCCGGCCAGGCCCGTCCACAGGCCGCAGACGATCATCGTCTTCAGGTACACGCCGGAAATGTCGATGCCCAGCAGCGCGGCCGATCGTGGATTGTCCCGGCACGCGCGTACGGTGCGGCCGAACTCGGTACGCTCCATGGCGAGATACAGCACGCCGGCGGAGGCCAGGGCGATGACGAAGGTGACGACCTCCAGGGTGGGCACGATGAAGTCGCCCACCTGGATGATCGGGTAGCCGGGGATGATCGCATTGATCAGCCGTTCCGACGTCCCCCACGTCTTCTCGAAGATGCTGGTGATGACGATCGCAAGGCCCAGGGTCTGCACCAGGACCATCAGCGGATTGGCCGAATGGACGCGCTCGATGAAGGCTTTCTGGAGCACCCCGGCAAGCGCCCCCGTGGCCAGGCTGGCAGTCACGACCGCCAGGGGCAGCGGCCAGCCGAGCTCGGAGAACAGCGTGTATGTGATCAATCCGCCGAAGATGATGAAGATGCCGTGCGTGATGTTGACGATGTTGAGCACGCCCAGCACGAGCGAGAAGCCGAATGCCACGAGCGCGAACGTTGCACCGCGCAGCAGGCCGTAGATCAGCACATCCAGCATGACGGATGAAATCCTCTCAGGAGGTCGCAGGCGTCCGCCATGGGCGGCGCCTGCTGCTCTTGCCCAGGGTCGGATTCAGCCGCGGGCGGACCACGCGGGCGTGGGATACTTCGCGCTGCCGTCGGCCATGCTGTCGGGATAGAGGACCTTGACCTGAGGATCCTGACCCTGCCACTGGATGACCGGCAGGCCGGCAACGGTGATGCGGCCCCGGTCGTTGAAGCTGACCGGCCCCCAGATGGTCTGTTCGCCCTTCAGGGCCAGCAGCTTCTTGCGCATGACCTCCGAATTGAACGGATCGTCCTTGGGCGCGTCGCGCAGCACGGTCTCATAGAGCAGCGGGATCGTGTAGGCCATCGCGGCATGATAGGTCGGCTCGAAGCCCATGAGCTCCTTGTGCTTGTTCGCGAAAGCCTGGCAGTTGGCGAAGTAAGGGTCCTTGTAGGGGAACTGCGGCAGCCACATCGCGACGCCATAGAGGTAGTTCAGACGCTCCTTCAGCGCCTGCTTGACGGACGGCGTCGTGGTCAGGTGCCCGCCGAACAGCGCCTTGGGGCTGAACTGCAGCGCCTGGCATTCCTGGACAAGCTTGATCACCGGCACGTCGTGGCCGGTGCTGTAGACCACGTCGATGGCGCCGGCCCGCATCAGCCGCAGCACGGTCGGACGCAGGTCTTGCGTGTTGATCGGCAACTCGACGTCGAGCACGTGCTTGATGCCCAGCTCGGCCGCCAGCTTCTTGATCTCGACCGTCATCTCCTTGTAGGCAGCGTCGTCATAGGTGATGGTGGCGATGGTCTTCGGCTTGGGATTCTGCTTGGCGATGAACTCCATCGCCAGACGCGGGTAGGCAGCGGCAGCGCCGACGACCGTGAACGTGGTGGTGCCGCCGATCTCCTCGTCGACGCGCGCGGATGCGGCGCCCGCCTGGATGGTCAGCTTCTTGTAGCGGCGGGCGATTGCCCCCTGGGCCAGCACGGTGTCGGTGCCGTAGGTGCCGACGATGAGGTCGACCTTGTCGCTGGAGATCAGCCGCTCCGTGAGCTGGGCGGTGCGCGCCGGGTTGAACTCGTCGTCGTAGATCGTCCATTCGACGTCCAGCTCGCGGTCGCCGACGCGCATCTTGTTGCCGACCGTCTTGGACCACAGGTCGTAGCCGCCGCGATACAGGGCGGCGACCTTCTCGAAGCTGCCGCTCAGCGGCAGGGAGCCGCCGATCTTGACCACGCCCTTCTGCGCCCAGGCGGGCGTGCTGAGGGTCAGGCCAGGCAGATAGGTGGCGGCGCTGATGAGGGCACTGCTGCCCGCCGCTGATTTCAGCAGGCGTCGGCGACCGATTCCAGCCCTGCTGGCACGCCTCTTGGCGTCGCTCATTTCATTCCCTCCATACTGGATCTTGTGGTTGATCACGGGCGCGGCCGCCAGCCGATACCGGCGATGGCCGCGCGCCGGTGGCGTCACTCCGCAGCTGCCTGCAACGGCGGCGACAGGTCGATGGGCGCGCCGGCATCGAACTTCTTCAGCTCGGGCATGATCGTGCGCACGAAGGTGTCGCGGTTGCGCCGGGCCTCTTCGGGCGGCATGTTGCCGTAGCTGAGAACCGCGTTGAAGCCCGAGTTGTTGACCATGCCGTGGATCTTCATGATCCGCTCATAGCACTGCTCGGGCGTGCCCCAGACCTGCAGGTCGACGAAGAAATCGACGAATTCCTTCGAGCCGAGCTTGCCGAGCTTGTTCTGCATCTCGCCGTAGTATTCGTAGCCACCGGTCGATTTCAGGTGATCGCCGACGAATTCGTAGTGCTCGATCACGGATTTGTAGTAGCTGCCGATGTATTCATGCGCCTTCTCGGCGGCGCGATCGGCGTTCTCGTCAACGAACACCCAGCCGGCCGACAGCGGCTGCGGCGCCTCGATGCCCCTGACGTCGCGGAAGATCCTGCGGTACTCCCCCAGCTCCTTCTGCACTTCCTTCCACGGCTTCTGCGGGATGATGAGGATGCCGACGCCGAGCTGCGCCATGATGCGCGACGATTCCGGCGAGACGGCAGCAGCATAGGTGCGTCCCTTGAAGCTGCGGATGGGTGCCGGCCGGATATCCGCCCGCATCTGCTTGTAGAACTTGCCGTCGTACTCGACATAGCCGTTCTCAAGACCGGCAAGCACCATCTCGGCCGCTTCCACGAAGCGCGGGCGGCTTTCCTCCATGGGGATGTGGAAGCGATCGAATTCGACGCGGCCCAGGCCGCGGCCGATCCCGAGAATGACGCGACCGTTGCTGAGATTGTCGAGCGTGACGATCTGCTCGGCGGCTCGCAGCGGATTGTGCCAGGGCAGCACCACGACCATCGAGCCGAGCAGGACATGCTCCGTGCACCCGGCCATGTAGGACAGGAACTGCATCGGATCCGGGCACATCGTGTAGTCGGTGAAGTGATGCTCCACCGCCCAGACCGAATCGAAACCCAGCTTTTCTGCGGAACGCGCCAGCTCGACGTCGGTGCGATAGACGTCATGGTCGCTCCGGGCGCCGCCCGGATTCTGGAAAATCACCGCCATGCCAACGTGCATCGTCGCGCTCTCTACTGATCATATAATTTTCTAAACCTACATTTAATTTTTTATACTCACAAGTATGTAATCAGACCAATTGGTATGTCCCACTATGACGCTCTGATGCGATCGTGTTCGGTCATCAAACATGATTCCTACCGGTCAGTATTGAAAATACATTTGAAGATATAAAATACTACCAAATTGCCAGATAGAACTACCGGCCTCAGTCATGAAGGGAGCAACAATGACGACGGACATCGTTCTGGATGCCTATCCGACGCTGCCCGAGACCACCGATCCGCGCATTCCGCCACGGCGAGCCGTCGTCGTGCGTGATCTCATCGAGCGTTGGGCTCACGAAACCCCAGAGAAGGTGTTCGTCCACTTCGAGGACAACGACGAGACGTGGACCTACCGCCAGCTCCGCGACAACATCGTCCAGACGGCGCTGGGCCTGCAGCAGATAGGCGTGCGCCAGGGCGATCACGTGCTGGTCTGGCTGCCGAACTGCCGGGAGAACCTGCGCGTCTTCCTCGCGTCCAACTATCTGGGCGCGGTCTATGTGCCGATCAACACCGCCTACAAGGGCTCTCTTCTGGCCCACGTGATCGACAATGCCGATGCCGAGATCGCGGTCGTGCATGCCGATCTGGTCGACCGCTTGAATGAGGTGCCGCTGGGCAGGCTGCGCAAGCTGGTGGTGGTCGGCAGCCCGAAGGCGGCGGATCGGCTGGAGACGTTCCGGTATTGCGACGCATTGCTGCCGCGGTCCGGCCGGCTGGCTGCGCCGCCGCGGCCGATCGAGCCGTGGGACCCGATGTCGATCATCTACACTTCAGGCACCACCGGACCATCCAAGGGCGTGCTGGCATCCTACCTGCACATCTTCACGAATGCCGGCCCGGAAAGCTGGTCGATGGTGACCTCGGAAGACCGCTTCATGGTGAACCCGCCGATGTTCCACCTCGGCGGCATGGGCGTCATGTACGTCATGCTCGTCCGCGGCGCGTCCATTGCCTTTGCCGATCGTTTCGAGACGTCGCGTTTCTGGGAATCCATCAGACGCACGAAGTGCAGCGTCGTGTTTCTGCTGGGTGTCATGGCAAGCTTCCTGCAAAAGCAGGAGCCGCGGGCGGACGATGCCGACAACCCTCTGCGCATGGTGTTCACGGTGCCCCTCGTCAACGACGTCGAGGCCTTCTCCAAGCGCTTCGATGTCGACGTGTACACGATCTTCAACATGACGGAGATTTCGACTCCCATCGTGTCTGGCCGCAATCCCACGGCACGCGGCACCTGCGGCAAGAAGCGTGACGGCGTCGAGGCGCGGCTGGTCGACGAGAACGACTGCGAGGTGCCGGTCGGGCAGATCGGCGAGATGATCCTGCGGACCGACCGGCCGTGGGGCATGAACAGCGGCTACTACAACAATCCCCAGGCTACGGCCAAGGCGTGGCGCAACGGCTGGTTCCATACCGGCGACGCCTTCCGTGTCGATGGTGAAGGCAACTACTACTTTGTCGACCGGCTGAAGGATGCGATCCGTCGGCGCGGCGAGAACATCTCGTCATTCGAGGTGGAGGCCGACGTCACCGCCTTCCCGGCGATCAAGGAAGCGGCCGCCATCGGCGTGCCGAGCGAGCTGGGTGAGGATGATGTCATGGTCTGCCTGGCACCGGTCGAGGGCGCGACCATCGATCCGGCCGAACTCATCGCGTTCCTGCGCTCGCGGATGTCGCATTTCATGATACCGCGCTATGTCCGCGTGTTGCCGGAGCTCCCCAAGACGCCCAGCGCCAAGGTGATGAAGACCCAGCTGCGCCAGGAAGGCGTCACGGCGGATACATGGGATCGGGAGAAGGCCGGCATCATCGTGAAATCGGACCGTTTTGCCGCCACGAGCACGGCCGCGGGCTCGTAGCACCGCCCCGCTCCGCCGGGAGACCGCGAGGAAGCCGCAGGTCCGGCTCGTGCTCGAAGCCGCCAGGTGTCGGCGCCGGCCATGAAGCAAGCCGGCGCCGCACCTGTGCTCGCGTTCCACGCGATCCTGCACCGACATGCATGCATGGCTCGACGCTTGGAATTATGATAACGCTGCTTATGTTATCGCCATCTATGATAAGTCGAGATGCCAGAATCGTTCGACCGGGATGTCCTCATCCTGCTCCATGACGTCGCGCGCCTGATGCGCGTGGTCGCCGACCGCAAGGCCCGGGCGCACGGGATGACACGCGCGCAGTGGGTCGTGCTGGCGCGGCTGGACCGCCACCCGGGCCTGTCGCAGAACGAGCTGGCGGCGATCGTCGAGGTCGAGCCCATCACCATCGCGCGCCTCGTCGACCGCCTGGAGAAGCGCGGCCTGGTCGAGCGCCGCCCCGATGCGCGCGACCGCCGGGTCTGGCGCCTGCACCTGACGCCGGCAGCGGCGCCGCTTGTCGACGAGATCAACGACTACCGCCTCGAGCTGAATGCGTTCATCACCCAGGGCCTCTCGCCCAAGCGGGTCGACACCATCGTCGACGGTCTGCTGCAGATGAAGGCCAACCTGACGTCGGACAGCGCGGTCCCCGAGCAGGCGGCCTGAAGGAACACGCCATGAGCAAATCGCCGACCGCCTTGCGCCGCCCGGCCGCGCGCATCGCCGACAAGGCGCCCGAGCCCGACGACCGCGACAAGGATGCCGCGCCGCCGCAACAGACGGGCGATGCCGATGCCGCGCGGCGGCCGTGGTGGAAGTCGCGCCGCATCCTGCGGCCTGTCCTGATGGGCGGTGGCCTGGTCCTGGTGCTGCTGGTGGGCGGCTTCATGTGGCTCGGCGGCGGGCGCTACGTCTCCACCGACGACGCCTATGTGCGCGCCGCCAAGCTGCTCGTCTCGACCGACGTGCCCGGCATCGTGTCCACGATCGAGGTCAAGGAAGGCCAGAGCGTGAAGCAGGGACAGGTGCTGTTCCGCCTCGATCCCCGGCAGTACGAGATCGCCGTCGCCGGCGCCAAGGCGCAGCTGTCGCAGACGGCGCTGTCGATCGACGCGATGAAGCAGGACTATCAGCGCATGCTGAGCGACATCCAGGCGCAGCAGGCCCAGGTCGACCAGGCGGAAGCGCAGTATCGCCGCTACGCCGCCCTGGTGAAGGGCGGCAGCATCTCGCAGTCGACCTACGACGACGCCCGCTTCAAGTACGAGGCGGCGCGCCAGACGCTGGCATCGGAGCGCCAGCAGGCCCAGGCGCAGGTGGCCCGGCTCGACGGCAACCCCGATATCGCGGTCACCGACCATCCGCAGTACCAGCAGGCCAAGGCGCAGGTCGACGAGGCCCAGCGCCAGCTCGATCACAGCATCGTGCGCGCGCCCTTCGACGGCATCGTCAGCAAGGTCGACACGCTGCAGCCGGGCATGTACCTGGCGCCCAATGCCGCCGCCATGGCGCTGGTGTCGACAGACCAGCTCTGGATCGAGGCCAACATGAAGGAGACCGACCTGACCTGGGTCAAGCCGGGCGACCCGGTGAGCGTCTCCGTCGACACCTATCCCGGCCGGGTCTGGGTCGGCACCGTCGACACGGTGAGCCCCGCCAGCGGCGCCGAGTTCTCGGTGCTGCCGGCGCAGAACGCCAGCGGCAACTGGGTCAAGGTGGTGCAGCGCATCCCCCTGCGCATCGTGGTCGACCGCAAGGCCGGCGACCCGGCCCTGCGCGCCGGCATGAGCGTGATCGTCGACGTCGACACCGGCCACCGCCGCACCCTGTCGGACATCCTTTGACATCTCCTCTCCCGCGAGCGGGAGAGGAAGGGGCCCGTTGCGCGAAGCGCAATGGGAAGGTGAGGGCCAAAGGACGAGATGCCGTGCGCGAGGCCCTCACCCGGCCGCGCTTCGCGCGCCCGACCTCTCCCGCGCGCGGGAGAGGTGAAGAGAAAAGAGAATCATGAGCGCAACCACAGCTCCGCCCGCCGACGCCGCGCCATCGCGCGGGCGGGCGATCATCACGGCGTGCACGATGGCCGCCACGCTGATGCAGGCGCTGGACAGCACCATCGCCAATGTCGCGCTGCCCTACATGCAGGGCAGCCTGGCGGCCACGGCGGACCAGATCACCTGGGTGCTGACCTCCTACATCGTGGCCTCGGCGATCGCGACGGCGCCGGTCGGCTGGCTGGCCACGCGCCTGGGACGCAAGCGCCTGTTCATCATCGGGCTGGCCGGCTTCACCATCGCCTCGATGCTGTGCGGGCTGGCCACGTCGCTGATCGAGATCGTGGCGTTCCGCCTGCTGCAGGGGCTGTTCGGCGCCGTGCTGGTGCCGTTGTCGCAGACCACGCTGCTCGACATCTATCCGCCGGAGAAGCGCGGCTCGGCCATGGCGATGTGGGGCATGGGCGTGATGATCGGGCCCATCCTGGGGCCGACGCTGGGCGGCTACCTGACCGACATCTACGACTGGCGCTGGGTGTTCTACGTCAACCTGCCGTTCGGCGTCGCCGCCATCGCCGGCCTGCTGATCTTCCTGCCGGAAACCGAGCGCCAGCCGCTGAAGTTCGACTGGATCGGCTTCGGCGCGCTCAGCCTGGGGCTGGGGGCGCTGCAGCTCATGCTCGATCGCGGCCAGCAGAAGGACTGGTTCGGCTCCAGCGAGATCGTCCTCGAGACCATCCTCGCCGGCCTGGGCTTCTACTGGTTCGTCGTCCACATGCTGACGGCGAAGAAGCCGTTCATCCCGCCGCGCCTGTTCCGCGACCGGAACCTGATGATGGCCATGGTGGTGATGTTCGCGGTGGGCATGATCCTGCTGGCCAGTGCCGCGCTGCTGGCGCCCTACCTGCAGACCCTGGCCGGCTATCCCGTGTTCACCGCCGGCCTGCTCATGGCGCCGCGCGGCATAGGCACCATGGTGGCGATGATGCTGGCCGGACGCCTGTCCAGCCGCGTCGATCCCCGCCTGCTGATGCTGGCCGGCCTGCTGACCGTGGGCGGCACCATGTGGCAGATGACCGGCTGGACCCCCGACGTGTCGGAGCGCACGCTGGTGATCTCGACCATCGTGCAGGGCTTCGGGCTGGGGCTGATCTTCATCCCGCTGCAGCTGGTCGCGTTCTCGACCCTGGCCAACGAGCTGCGCACCGACGGCACGGCGCTGTGGAGCCTGGTGCGCAATGTCGGCGCCGCCATCGGCATCTCGCTCACCACCCTGGTGCGCGAGGAGAGCATCCAGGTCATGCACAGCCAGCTGGCCGCCGATGTCAGCCCCTTCAACCGGCTGCTGCAGGCCGGCATCGGCGGCGGCTTCTGGAACCCGCACACCACGCCCGGCCTGGTGGCGCTCGACGCCACCATCAACCAGCAGGCATCCATCATCGCCTACATCAACGACTTCAAGCTGATGATGGTGATCTGCCTGGTGGTGATCCCCCTGCTCTTCCTGATGCGCCCGCCACGCCGTGTCGTCGCCGATCCCGGCCACGCCGCCGTGATGGACTGACGCCCTCTTCACCTCTCCCGCAAGCGGGAGAGGCCTGCCCTGAGCGTAGTCGAAGGGTCGGCGGGCGCGCCAGCGACCGGCGGGTGAGGGCTTCACGCACAGCGCCGAGTCCCGGGCCCCTCACCTTCCCATCGTGCTGCGCACGATGGGCCCCTTCCTC
Source organism: Vineibacter terrae (assembly GCF_008039615.1). Taxonomy (GTDB): domain Bacteria; phylum Pseudomonadota; class Alphaproteobacteria; order Reyranellales; family Reyranellaceae; genus Vineibacter; species Vineibacter terrae. The sequence goes on from NZ_VDUZ01000074.1 coordinate 34,741, forward strand.
TCCCGCGCCGCGGGAGAGGAACATCAGTCGTCACCTCTCCCGCCAGCGGGAGAGGCCTGCCCTGAGCGTAGTCGAAGGGTCGACGGGCGCGCCAGCGACCGGCGGGGGAGGGCTTCACGCACGGCGCCGTCCCGGGCCCCTCACCTTCCCATCGTGCTGCGCACGATGGGCCCCTTCCTCTCTCCCGCGCAGCGGGAGAGGAGCCATGCTCAATCAGCTGCCCAGCTTGTTGGGATCCCGCCATGCCCGCTCGAACGGCAGCCGCCAGGCGTGCGGCGCGATGAGCTGGTGGATCGCGTTCGGTCCCCACGACCCCGGCGGATACGGGCGCACAGGCGGGGGTGCTTCCAGCAGCGGGCTCGACACCTCCCATAGCCGCTCGATGCCCTCGGCGGTGGTGAACAGGGTATGGTCGCCGCGCATCGCGTCGAGGATCAGGCGTTCGTAAGCCTCGAGCACGTCGCCCGCCCATCCCGTGTCGTGCATGGCGAACTGCAGGCTGAGCTTGTCGAGCTTCATGCCCGGGCCGGGTCGCTTGCCGTAGAAGGACAGCGACATCTTCGAGGCGTCCGCGAGGTCGAACGTCAGATGGTCAGGCCCCTGCGCGCCGACCCCCGAGCCTGCCGGAAACATGCTCTTGGGCGGCTCGCGGAAGGCGATGGAGATGATCCGCTGCCCTTCGGCAAGCCGCTTGCCCGTGCGCAGGAAGAACGGCACGCCGGCCCAGCGCCAGTTGTCGATCGCGCATTTCAGCGCGACGAAGGTCTCGGTGTCCGATTCGGGATCGACGCCCGCCTCGGACCGGTACCCGGCGTACTGCCCGCGCACGACCATCCCCGGATCGATCGGCAGCATGCTGCGGAAGACCTTGTGCTTCTCCTCGCTGATCGGCGCCGGTTCCAGCGATGTCGGCGGCTCCATCGCCATGAACGCAAGGATCTGGAACAGATGCGTCACCACCATGTCGCGGAAGGCGCCGGTCGCTTCGTAGAACCCGGCGCGCTTGTTGAGGCCCAGCGTCTCGGGCACGTCGATCTGCACATGGTCGATGAAGTTGCGGTTCCAGATCGGCTCGAACAGGCCATTGGCGAAACGGAACGCGAGGATGTTCTGCGCCGCCTCCTTGCCCAGGAAGTGGTCGATGCGGAAGATCTGCGCCTCGGCGAAGACCTCATGGAGCCTGGCGTTCAAGGCGACCGCGCTCGCCAGATCGGTGCCGAAGGGCTTTTCCATGATGATCCGGCAGCGCTCGACGAGGCCGCCTTCCGCCAGCAGCCGCACCGCCGGCAAGGCGGCGCTGGGCGGCACGCTCAGATAATGGATGCGCCGGCTCTGCGCGCCCAGGGAGCGCTCTGCCTTATCGACCGCTGCCTTCAGCGCCGCGGCGCCGGCCGACAGCGGGACATAGTCCAGCATCTTCGCAAACGCGGTCCGGTCGGCGTCGCCCGCCTGGCGGCCGGAGAACTCGTCCAGCGCCGCGCGCGCGATGCCACGGAAGCCATCGGCATCGATCTCGTCCAGCGAGACACCGATGATGCGGCAGCCGGGAATGAACCCGGCAGTGCACAGGCGGAACAATCCCGGCAGCAGCTTGCGCCGGGAGAGATCACCCGTCGCGCCGACGAGAACGACGACCTGCGGGTCCTTCGGACCGACCCGTGAAGCATCCTTCGCCAATGCAGCCACCTTGCGTTGCACCAATGCGCAAGCATGGCCTGCGCCGCCGGCCGGCGCCACTGCCGTGCCTCGTCCTGTGGAATTGCCGTGGCGCCGACTGTGGCTGAAAGGTGAGTCGCGACTGTTTTCCCGAGCGTGGGTGATGCGAAGGATCTTGCGGTGGGCGGCACCAGTCACCGGCGGCTATGGTGACGGCTGGGACCGCGCCGCTCCAGCGGCGCTCTTCCCTCCGATCGCCATGAGCGTCGCTGGAGCGACGCGGTCCGGCCCGTCACCAGCAACGCTGGTGCTGTGCCAGCCACCGCAAGATCCTTCGCGTCGCTCAGATTCTATGTAGCGACGAGAGGTCAGGAGGTAGGCTTTGAGTTTGGACCGAGCCTACGGAGGAAGAGAGATGAAGTCTTCGCAACACGCTGACACCCCCGCCGCTGAGACGGAGTTTGCCACGCTGTACGTCGCATTTGAACTGGGCAAAGCGAAG
>NZ_VDUZ01000075.1 GCF_008039615.1 Vineibacter terrae
CACGCGCGCTCATGATGCGCGCGTGGACGCGCGCGGTCCGAAGCCATGACTGCCGCGATCGCCCAGCCCGCGCCGGGGCGGCATTATCGGCTGCTGATCACCGGCACGATGATGCTGGCGACCTTGCTGCACGTCATCGATGCCACGATCGCCAATGTCGCGCTGCCGCATATGCAGGGCACGCTGGTGGCGACGCAGGACCAGATTTCCTGGGTGCTGACGTCCTACATCGTCAGCTCGGCGATCATGACGCCGCTCGCCGGCTGGCTGGCGGATCGCCTGGGGCGCCGCCGCCTGCTGATCATCGCGGTGGTCGGCTTCACCATCACGTCGATGCTGTGCGGCGCCGCCGCGAGCCTGGAGCAGATGGTGCTGTTCCGCGCCGTGCAGGGCGCGTTCGGCGCCACCCTGGTGCCGTTGTCGCAGGCGATCCTGCTCGACTCCTATCCGCCGGAGGAGCACGGCTTCGTCATGTCGATCTGGGGCGTGGCGGTCATGGTCGGGCCGATCATGGGGCCGACGCTGGGCGGCTGGCTGACCGAGGAGTTCTCCTGGCGCTGGGTGTTCTACATCAACCTGCCGGTCGGCTTGCTGTGCCTGGGCGGCATCGTGGCGCTGATCCATGATCATGGGCCCAGCCGGCGGCGACCGTTCGACCTCATGGGCTTCGCGCTGCTGGGGATCTCGCTGGGCTCGGCCCAGCTCATGCTCGACCGCGGCGAGCTGGCCGACTGGTTCCATTCGACCGAGATCGTGATCGAGGCGGTCATCGCCGGCGTGGCGCTGGTGATGTTCCTGATCCACGCCACCACGACCAATCACCCGTTTCTCGACCTGCGCCTGTTCGAGGACCGCAACGTCTCCGTCGGCCTGCTGTTCGCCGGGCTTGCCGGCCTGATCCTGATCGCCACCGCGGCGCTCATGCCGCCGTTCCTGCAGAACCTGCGCGGCTATCCGGTGATCACCGTGGGCATCATGCTGGCGCCGCGCGGCATCGGCATGATGATCGCCATGCTGATCTTCGCCCGCATCGCCGGCCGTTTCGATGCGCGCCTGATCGTCGCCGCGGGGTTCGGCATCACCGCATACTCGATCTGGCTGATGACGCAGTTCAACTTCGACATCGATGCCTGGGCGGTGGTGTGGAGCGGGGCGCTGCAGGGCTTCGGCCTGGGCTTCGTCTGGCCGCCGCTCAGCACCATCATGTTCGCCAGCCTGCATCCCAGCCAGCGCACCGACGTCGCCTCGCTCAACGCGCTGGCGCGCAACCTCGGCGGCAGCGTCGGGATTGCGGCGCTGGTGGCGATCCTGTCGCAGAACACGCAGGTCGCACGCGCCGACCTGGCGCCGTCGATTTCCACGCTCAACCCCACCTGGATGGCCGTCGTCGGCAGCGGCGGACAGAGCGCCACGACGCTCGCCCTGTGGGATGTCGAGCTGACGCGCCAGGCGTCGATGATCGCGTACCTCAACGACTTCCAGCTCATGATGTTCGTCGTGCTGGCCTCGATCCCGCTGCTGGTCCTGCTCAAGCCGGCGCCTGTTGCGGCGCGGCGGTAGGGACGAACGTCCTCCCCAACGAAGTTGGGGAGGTGCCCCGAAGGGGCGGAGGGGAGCCGACGTGGTCTTGGTAGCTGAGACCACGACGGCTCCCCATCCCCGACATATCGACGCGAAGCGTCGATATGTCGTATTCGGCCACCTTCCCCACGCTGCGCGTGGGGAAGGGATGAGTACTCGCACCGAGCGCTTCCCCCGTGTAGAACGCCGCCCCATGGGACGGGCAAACAAGAGCGATATTCCTGACGCGCCGGCGCCGGCGGTCGTGCTGGTGCGGCCGCAGCTGGGCGAGAACATCGGCATGGCGGCGCGCGCCATGCTGAACTGTGGGCTCGGCGAGCTGCGTCTGGTGGCGCCGCGTGACGGCTGGCCCAACCCGGCGGCGCAGCGTGCGTCCTCGGGGGCCGATTCGGTGCTGGAGTCGGCCCGCGTGTTCGAGTCGGTTGCCGATGCGGTGGGCGACATGACGCGCGTTATCGCGACCACGGCGCGCGCCCGCGAGCTGACGCAGCGCGTCGTCAACCCGCGGCGCGCCGCGGAGGAGCTGCGCCAATGGATCGCGGCCGGCGAGCGCGGCGCGGTGCTGTTCGGGCCCGAGCGCACCGGCCTGCAGAACGACGACCTGGTCCATGCCGACACCGTGCTGTCGATCCCGCTCAATCCACATTTCTCGTCGCTGAACATGGCCCAGGCCGTCCTGCTGGTGGCCTACGAGTGGTCGCAGGCCGGCGCGGTGCCGGACGAGACGCTGGTGACCAACACGGCCCGGCCCGCCACCAAGGCGGAGCTCACCAACCTGTTCCTGCATCTGGAGCGCGAGCTCGACGAAAGCGGCTTCCTGCGCGTGCCCGAGAAGCGGCCCGACATGGTGCGCAACATCCGCGCCATGCTGCAGCGGGCCCGGCCGACCGAGCAGGAGGTGAACACCTTCCACGGCATCATCGCCTATCTCGCCACAAAGAGGCGCCGGGGCTGACAGGTCCTGCCCTGCACTACTGACCTCAAGAATCTTCGCAAGCCGCGGTGATTTTTGTAGCCTTCATGGTGAGCACAGGTGAATGCGAAGCATTCACCTGTGCTCACCATGAAGCACCCCTCCGCCATTTGGTTGCGGCCAACGGCTGCGCTGTGTGGCTGTCATCGGTGCTGATAGTTACGCCAATCTCACCACGTTACCAACTCCCCCTACTTAGCCGTCCGTCTGTTCCGCGCTAACGTGCACGCGATCCCCATCTGCTTGGGGGAGTGAACAGAGAGGCCCCACACGGGTCCACGGGAGGTGACGTCATGCGCAAGTTCCAGATCGCCATGCCTATGATCGCGCTTGCGACGATGGTCGTGGCCGGCGAGGCGGTGGCACAGCAGCAGCCGCCGCAATTCCCCAACATGAGCTTCTTCATCACCAGCACCGGCGGTCCCAAGGGCGCCGACTATGGCGGGCTCACGGGCGCCGACGCCCATTGCCAGGCCCTGGCGGAGAAGGCCGGCGCCGGCGCCAAGACATGGCGCGCCTATCTCAGCGCCCAGGCCACGGGCGGGGCCACGGCGGTGAACGCGCGCGACCGCATCGGCAAGGGGCCATGGCTCAACGCCGCCGGCGTGCGCATCGCCACCGACGTCGCCGACCTGCATTCGGCGCACAACCGTATCGACACGGAGAACGGCCTGGCCGAGAACGGGCGGCGCATCCCCAGCCGGCTGTTCGTCGTCAACCAGCATGACATCCTGACAGGCTCGCTCGAGGACGGCACGGCGCCGCCGCCGGACAAGGACATGACCTGCGGCAACTGGACCAAGAGCGGCGAGGGCGCAGCCATGGTGGGCCACCATGACCGCATGGGCCTGCGCGATGACGCGCCCTCGAAGTCGTGGAACGCCTCCCACCCCTCGCGGGGCTGCAGCGCTGACGCTCTGAAGAGCTCCGGCGGCGCCGGACTGCTGTACTGCTTCGCCGCGAACTAGTCCCCGGAATCACTGGTTGGTGGCACACCTGTCATCCCGAGCGCCCCTTCGACAGGCTCAGGAGAGGGATCTCCTGCGAATGGCGCACCGTGCGCTCTGCCGCAGGAGATCCCTCGCTGCGCTTGGGATGACAATCGTGACTCACTTTCCACGGGAAGCGGGTACTGGGTGGTAAAGCGCATATGCCGGCTCGGTCGGTCAGCGCCGGTATCGCCCAACGCAGGGACCGCATGGCTGGCCTGTAAAGCAGGGCCCCCCTGTCGACCCTGCCATCAATGCATAATCTCGGGGCTGAAGTTCATTCGGTCACGAGAGGGGCAACATGAGCGAAGTCGATGGCGCTACCCTGATCGCGAGGAGCCTCAAGCAGCAGGGCATCGATCACCTGTTCGGGGTCGTCGGGTTTCCGATCACCGCGATCGCCGTGGCCGCGCAGAAGGAAGGCATCGCCTATCTCGGCATGCGCAACGAGCAGAGCGCCGCGTACGCGGCGGGGGCCTACGGCTATCTCACCGGCCGCCCCGGCGCCTGCATCGTGGTTACCGGGCCAGGCGTGGTGCACGGTCTGGCGGGTCTCGCCAATGCCCAGCAGAATTGCTGGCCCATGATCCTGATCGGTGGCGCCTCGGAGACCTACCGCGGCGGCATGGGCGCGTTCCAGGAAGAGCGGCAGGTGCTGATCGCCTCGCCGTTCTGCAAGTTCGCGCACGGCATCGAGAGCGTGCACCGCATCCCCTACTATGTCGAGATGGCGACCCGGCACGCGATCTATGGCCGCCCCGGCGCCACCTATCTCGACATGCCCGACGACATCATCAGGGGCACATGCGATCTCGACAAGGTCGTCGAGGTCGGGCGCGCGCCCGACCCGCCGCGCATGGTCGCGCCTGGTGAGAACGTCGAGGCGGCGCTGAACCTGCTCGAGCGGGCCCAGCGGCCGCTCGTTCTCCTCGGCAAGGGCATGGCGTGGTCGCGCGCCGAGGACGACGTCCGCGCCTTCATCGAGCGCACGCAGCTGCCGTTCGTGCGCTCGCCGATGGGCAAGGGCGTGATGCCGGACGATCATCCGCTGTCGGCCGGGGCGGCACGCACGCTGGCGCTGCAGCAGGCCGACGTCATCTTCCTGATGGGCGCGCGGCTGAACTGGATCTTCCACTTCGGCCAGGCGCCGCGCTATGCGAAGGATGTCAAGGTCATCCAGCTCGACATCGCGCCCGAGGAGATCGGCCACAACAAGGCAACGGAAGTGGCGCTGGTCGGTGACGGCAAGGCCATCGTCGGGCAGCTCAACAGGGCGCTGGTCGACCGGCAGTGGTTCCATCCCAAGGACTCGCCGTGGCGGCAGGCGATCGCCAAGAAGACGGCCGACAATGCCGCGCAGATCCGGCCGCAGATCGACGACGATCGGGCGCCGGCCGGCTATTACCGCGCCCTGCGCGATGTCGCCGCCTGGATGCCGCGGGACGCGATCCTGAGCGCCGAGGGGGCCGGCACCATGGATATCGGCCTCACGCAATTGCCGAGCTTCAACGCCCGTTCCTGCCTCAACGCCGGCACGTACGGCACGATGGGTGTCGGCCTCGGCCAGGCCATCGCCGCCTGTGTGGCGCATCCCGACCGGCCGGTCATCCACCTCTCCGGCGATTCGGCGATCGGCTTTTCCGGCATGGAGATGGAGACGCTGGTCCGCTACAACCTTCCGGCCAAGATCGTCGTCCTGAACAATGGCGGCATCGGCCCCGGCATGCCGGAGATCCCGCAAGACCCGATGTTCAACCTGCAGCCCAACGCGCTGATCTACGGCGCCCGCTATGATCGGGTGATGGAGGCCTTCGGCGGCAAGGGCTTCTTCGTGCAGGACCCGAAGGACCTGCGCGGCGCGCTGGACGAGGCGATGAGCTTCCGCGGCCCCGCCCTGGTCAACGTCGTGATCTCGCAGGGCTCCGCCCGCAAGCAGCAGGAGTTCGCCTGGCATAGCTGATGGAGTGAGGGCCCATAGAAGATGTGGAAAAGCGCTTCATGGTGAGCGCAGGTGAATGCCCCGCATTCACCGGGTCGAACCATGAAGCGCCGCACCAGCGCCCGTGCGAGGCCTTCATGGTTCGACTCAGTGAATGCGAAGCATTCACCTTGCTCACCATGAAGGCAGCAAGGAGTGACTCATCAAAGGGCCGCGCATTCCCGGCGCGGCCTCCTATGGGAGTGATCGCCATGCAGGAGCGGGTAGTGCAGCCAGAGGTCACGACCGGGATCCAGCCGGCGCTCAAGGGGATCAAGGTGCTCGACCTCACCCAGTTCGAGGCGGGACCGTCCTGCACCGAGGCGCTGGCCTGGCTTGGCGCCGACGTCGTCAAGGTGGAGGAGCCTCATCGCGGCGAGCCGGGGCGCTGGGGATTCAGCGATCGCCCCGATGCCGATTCGCACTATTTCATCTACTACAACCTCAACAAGCGCAGCGTTACCTGCAACCTCAAGAGCGACGGGGGCAAGGCGCTGCTCAGGCGGATGATCGGCAAGGCCGATGTCCTGATCGAGAACATGGCGCCGGGCACCTTCGCACGCCTCGGCTTCGACTATCCGCGGTTGAGCGCGCTCAATCCGCGATTGATCTTCGCCCAGGTGAAGGGCTTCGCCCCGGAGAGCGAGCACGCGAACTATCTGTCCTTCGACATGATCGCCCAGGCGATGGGCGGCACGATGGGGGTGAACGGCCATCCCGATGCGCCACCGGTGCGGCCGGGCCCGACCATCGGCGATACCGGCACCGGCATGCTTTGCGCCATGGGCATCGTCGCCGCGCTCTACCAGCGCATGACGACCGGCCGCGGCCAGCACATCCAGATCGCCATGCGCGACGCGATGCTGAACTACTGCCGCACGCCGATGAGCCGCCAGGCCATGCGGACCGACCAGCTGCCGCGCGGTGGCAACGCGGTGCCCGGGACCGCGCCGGGCGGCCTCTACCCATGCGCGCCAGGCGGACTCAACGACTGGTGCTACATCTTCGCGTCGCGCGGCAACGAGGAGCATTGGCGGCGACTGGTGAAGGCGATCGGTCGCGAGGATCTGCTCGCCGACCCGCGCATGGTTGACGGCGCCACCCGTTTCGAGCACAGCGAGGCCGTGGATGCAGCCATCACCGAATGGACATCGAAGCGCAGCAAGCATGAGGTGACCCGGATCATCGCTGGCGCCGGTGTTCCTTGCGGCGCCGTGCTCACCACGCTCGAGCTGATGCACGACCCGGATCTGCATGCGCGCGGGATGATGCAGAAGATCGAGCATCCGGTGCGCGGGGCAGTCACCGTGCCGGGGTGGCCGCTGCGGATGTCGGACAGCAACGTCCCGCTGAAATGCGCGCCGCTTCTCGGCGCGGATTGCGAGGCGATCTATGGCGAGTGGCTCGGCTGCTCGCCCGAAGAGGTCAGGGACATGCGGCAAGGCAAGGTGATCTGAGGCGTGGCGCCGCAGCCCCACCCTTCGAGGTTACCCCTCGCCCCGCTGCCGCCAGGGCATTCGCATATGCCCCTATCGTCATCCCGAGCGTAGCGAGGGATCTCCCGCGAATTGCGCACCGTGCGCCCTGCCGCAGGAGATCCCTCTCCTGAGCCTGTCGAAGGGGGCGCTCGGGATGACGGCGAGGTCATATGCGAATGCCCTGCCGCTGCCGCGGGGCGAGGAGACGGCGCCGGTGCTCCCATATGCGAATCCCCCGCCTGCGGGGGGAGAAGGGAAGGTTCCCCGGGCAGCCCCGCGCTCCGCGGGGCGAGGCCGCTGCGCGCCGGGCGTCAATCCACCTTCGCGCCCGACGCTCTGATCACCGGCGCCAACCGCTTCTCGTCCATGGCGCGGTAGGCCTCGGTGTCGGCGCGGCTCATCCACGTCCGCGTTGCGCCCTGCTTGTCGAAGGCTTCCTTCACGGCGTTGCTCTCCAGCGCCTTCTTGGTCAGCGCCGATAGCCGCTCGACCATCGCGGGTGGCACGCCTGCGGGGGCGCAGACGCCGCCCCACGAGGTGATCTCGAAGCCGGGCAGAAGCTCGGCCATCGTCGGCAGGTCAGGGACGGCCGGATGGCGTTCCTTCGACGTGACCGCGAGGCCTTTCACCTTGCCGCCGCGCATCAGTGCCAGCGGCCCGGGGATATTGTCGAACATCATGTCGACCTGGCCTGCCAGCAGGTCCTGATGGGCGGGCGCGCTGCCGCGATAGGGCACATGCAGCAGGTTGACTTTGGCAAGCTGCTTGAAGATCTCGCCGCTGAGGTGTGGGCTGGTGCCTGAGCCCGAGGATGCGAAGGAATATTTGCCAGGGTTGGCCCGCACGACCTCGATCAGCTCGGCCAGCGTCTTGGCCGGAAAGTCGAGCCGCGTCATCAGCAGGTTCGGTACCGACCACAGCATGGCAATCCCGGTGAAGTCCTTGGCGGCGTCGAAGGGCAGCCGGGCGTAGAGCGTCGGCGCGATCGCGTGCGCGGCGATGGTGTAGAGGCCGATCGTGTAGCCGTCGGGCGCCGACTTGGCGATGGCCTCGGCGCCGACATTGCCGCCCGAGCCGCTCTTGTTGTCGACGATGAACTGCTGGCCGGTCAGCTCCGACAGCTCATGGCAGACGATGCGCGAGAGCGTGTCCGTCGGTCCGCCGGGCGGAAACACCACGATGTAGCGCACCGCCTTGGTCGGCCAGTCGTTGGCGGCGCGGGCAACGCCGGATGCGAGCATGGGCGCGGCGAGCGCGCCGCCGGCCAGCGCGAGCGCGCGGCGGCGCTGCAAGGCGCGTGGACTACGAACTCTGGTCATTTGAGCATCCTCCCAGTGATCTTTTGTTGATCCCTGAGTGCCGCATGGCGGGAACAACTTCAAGGGGCGGAAGTCGAGCGCTCCGTGGTCGAAAGACAACCGTGGAAGAAGCTGGTACCGGCTATCGATGAAAAGTGAGTCGCTGCCGTCCTGGCACTATTCAGTTCTCATTTCGGAAAAATTTATTGTACTCCGTAGGAGAATATGATATAGGCTGACATGAGGACTGCGGACGTGTCACTGGTAAAAGGCTTGGTTTGGCAACTGGTTTTCCAGGTTCGGGCATGCAGCGTGCCCTGAGTTCAATGGCAGCCTTGATGTCGCCCTGGGTGCGGCCGTAGAGCGTCGGCCGGCGCCGTTCCGGCGCGTGCACGCATCGAAAAGCGCGAGGTCGGTTTCTGCCGGTTTCTGCCGGTATCTGTCGGTTTCTGTCAGTTTCTGTCAGTTTCTGTCAGATCGACCAGCATACCCCAAGTGCTTGCAAGCACAGGTAAAAGGAGTTTCTGTCATTTCTGTCAGCGATCCTCGCGACTCCGACGCATCTCCCCCGATTGCGCATTCTCCCGCCACTGGATGCCGGGGGGCGCCGGCATCAGCTGCATGGTCCATCTCCGCAATGCGTGGGGATTGCCGCGGCAGGCGGTGGTGGCATGTCGGCCTGCGCATGCCCGCGCGGTGAGGGTGCCTGACGGGTCAGCCATGGAAACCTTGCCCATCGAAGACGCCCTGCCGGCGTTGCGGCAGGCGCTGGCCGCGCGCACCGAGGCGGTGCTGGTGGCGCCGCCCGGCGCCGGCAAGACGACGCGCGTGCCCCTGGCGCTGCTGGACGAGCCTTGGCTCGCCGGGCGCAAGATCGTGATGCAGGAGCCGCGCCGCATCGCGGCCCGCGCCGCGGCGCGGCGCATGGCCCAGACACTGGCGCAGCCGGTCGGCGAGACCGTCGGCTACCGCGTGCGCCTGGACAGCCGCGTCGGCCCGCGCACGCGCATCGAGGTCGTGACCGACGGCCTGTTCCTGCGCCGGCTGCAGGCCGATCCCACGCTCGACGGCGTCGGCTGCGTGATCTTCGACGAGCTGCACGAGCGCGGCCTGGAGACCGACCTGTCGCTGGCGCTGGTGCGCGAGGCGCAGCTTGCCCTGCGCGACGACCTGCGGATCGTGGCCATGTCGGCGACGCTCGACGGTGCCGCCGTCGCGAAGGTGCTGGGCGGCGCGCCGGTGATCGAGAGCGCCGGCCGCATGTTTCCGGTCCGGACGCGCTACCTGGATCGCGATCCGGAGGGGCGCATCGAGGACACGACGGCGTCGGCGGTGCGCCGCGCCCTGGCGGACGAGGCGGGCAGCGCGCTGGTGTTCCTGCCTGGCGTGGGCGAGATCCGCCGCGTCGAGGAGCGCCTGCGCGCGGGGCTGCCGGCCGACACCGACCTGGTGCCGCTTTTCGGCGATCTTTCCGCAGCGGAGCAGGACCGCGCCATACGCCCGGCGGCCGCCGGACGGCGCAAGGTGGTGCTGGCCACTTCCATCGCCGAGACCAGCCTCACCATCGACGGCGTGCGCCTGGTGATCGATTCAGGCTGGATGCGGGTGCCGCGCTTCTCGCCGCGCAGCGGCATGGCCCGGCTGGAGACGGTGCGCGTGACGCAGGCGGCGGCCGAGCAGCGGCGTGGGCGTGCCGGCCGGCTCGCGCCCGGCATCTGCTATCGCCTGTGGAGTGAGGCCACGCAGCGCGGCCTGCGCCCGCACGGCACGCCGGAGATCCTCGATGCCGATTTGGCGCCGCTGGCGCTGGAGCTGGCGGCGTGGGGCGCGCGCGATGCCATGACCCTGCCCTGGTTGACGCCGCCGCCGGCGGCGTCACTGTCGACCGCCCGGGACTTGCTGGTCGATCTCGGCGCGCTCGATTCAGGCGGCGCCGTCACCGCCCATGGTCGTGCCATGTCGGCGCTTGGCCTGCATCCGCGTCTGGCGCATATGCTGCTGCGCGGCCGCGATGAAGGGCAGGGGCCGCTGGCCTGCCTGGTGGCATCCCTGATCAGCGAGCGTGACCTGCTGCGCTTCGCACCCGGGCAGCGCGATCCCGATCTGCGCCACCGCGTCGACGTGCTTCTCAACGAGACCCGGCCGGTGGCTGGCGCCACGATCGATCGCGGCACGCTGGCGGCGGTGCGCCAGGGCGCGCGTGACCTGCAGCGGCGGCTGGGTGTGCGCGATGAGGATGCGCCTGACAGCCGCGCCACCGGCCGGCTGGTGGCCATGGCCTATCCCGATCGCATCGCGCGTCGGCGCGCCGGCGGCGGCAACCGCTATGTGCTGAGCGGCGGACGGGGTGCCGCCGTGCCGGACGGCGACCCGCTGGCGGCGGAGGAATGGCTGGCGATCGCCGACCTGGATGAAGGGGCGCAGGATGCGCGCATCTTCCTGGCCGCGCCGCTGGCGCTGGCCGATATCGAGGCGCTGTTTGCCGAACGTCTGGTCGCGCGCGACGTGCTGCGCTGGGATGCGCGCGAGCAGGCCGTCGTGGCGCGCCGCCAGCGGCGCCTGGGCACGCTGGTGCTGCAGGACCAGCCGCTGCCGGATGCCGATCCGGATGCCGTGCGCGCCGCGATGCTGGATGGCATCCGTGCCATGGGCCTCGACAGCCTGCCCTGGACGGATGGCCTGCGGGCATGGCGGCAGCGTGTGCTGTTCCTGCGCCGGCACCTTGGCGACGCCTGGCCGGACCTGTCGGATGCCGTGCTGCTCGAGTCGCTGCCGGCATGGCTGGGGCCTTACCTCGACGGCGTGTCGCGCCGTACGCATCTGGATCGCGTCGACCTTGGCTCGGCCTTGCGCGGCCAGCTCGACTGGAACCAGGGCCAGGCGCTCGACGCGATGGCGCCCACGCACGTCGCCGTGCCCAGCGGCTCGCGCGTGCCGATCGACTACGGCAACGTCGAGGAGCCGGTGCTGGCGGTGCGGCTGCAGGAGATGTTCGGCCTGGCCCAGACGCCGCGCATTGCCGGCGGCAAGGTGCCGCTTCTGATCCACCTGCTGTCGCCGGCGCGGCGGCCGGTGCAGGTGACACGCGATCTCGCCAGCTTCTGGGCCACCGGCTATCGCGCCGTGAAGGCCGAGCTCAAGGGCCGCTACCCGCGCCACTACTGGCCCGATGACCCGCTGGTGGCCGAGCCCACCGCCCGCGTCCGGCCGCGGCCGAAATAGTCGGAATCCAAGGTGCCTCATGGTCGGGCCGCGGCGCTCCAGCGCCGCTCATGGGTCCGGCGCCGCGCGCCGGATGCGGCGCTGGAGCGCCGCGGCCCGACCACGCAGTCAGCTCCAGCCCTACTGCTGGAACCGCCGCTGCCAGAACTCGCGGGAGCGGCGCTCGCCGATGTCGCAGCCGAGCTCGTAGGGCCGCTTGCCGGGAGCCGGCATCGAGCCTTCCAGGGCCTGCGCCACCTGCCGCTCGCCGGTGACGCCCAGGCGCCGTTCCGGCACGTCGCTGGCGCGGGTCCTGCCGTTGGGCGTGATGCCGGCGATCTCCTGCATCAGCTTCTTGCGGACGGCGTCGTCGAAATTCTGGAAGCTGTTGGCCACGACGAGGAACGAGCGCGGCCCGCCGATGACGCAGCCTTCGTAGTAGCGGTCGAGGTCCGGGTCGGGCGGAAAGCCGTACTTGTTGGGCCGGCCGTTCATGATCGGCAGGCCGTTGATGGTGATCTTCTGCGTCAGCGCGTCATCGCGCGCCTGCGTGACCAGGCCGCCGTCGTTGTTGGCGCCGTCGCCCGAGATATCCAGCACCTTGCGCTCGGCGCTGTAGGGATTGCGCTCGAACAGCGGGACGGCATAGCGGATCGCGCCGCTGATCGACGTGCGGGTCAGGATCGTGATCGGCGCCTTGGCCAGGCGGTCGGCGAAGGCCTCGATCGCCGCCTCGCTGTCGAGCAGGGTCCAGTCGACCAGAAGCTGCTGGCGCCAGGCGTCGGACCATTCGAAATAGGCCACGGCGATGCGGCCGCTGTAGCCGCCGAGGATCGCTTTCTTGATCAGCGGATCGGTGAAGGCGCGCACATAGCCCTGGCGCTGCAGCTCGGCTTCGTCGGGGTCGATGCTGCCGGAGACGTCGACCGCCAGGACCAGCGCCAGGTCGACCTCCTTGGTGTCCTGGGCCGCCGCCGGCATGGCGCACAGGCCCAGCAGCACACAGCCACGCCACATGACGCGGCGCCATCCGACATGATCCGAGCGCAGGCGATTGACGACCATGGGCCGGCCTCCAGGTGCCGCATCGACAGGCGAAAGCATATCTGCCCATCACGGGCTGTCCAGCGCGCGACACGCTCGACAGCCATGAGCTGCTATTCATATTCTGTGCCGATCATATGATGGTCACCAGGAAGGAACCGCCATGGACCTCTCTCTCGGCTCCGAAGATCGCGCCTTTCAGGACGAGGTGCGTGCCTTCCTGCGCGACAACCTGACTTCGGACCTGCGGCAGGCCGGCGCCCGCACCGGCGGCGCCTTCGCCGAGGTCGAGGCCGGGTTCCGTTGGCATCGCATCCTGGCGCGGCGGGGCTGGTCGGCCACCACCTGGCCGACGGAGCATGGCGGCCCGGGCTGGAGCGCGACCCAGCGCTACATCTTCGCGCGCGAATGCACCGCCGTCGACGCGCCGCGCGTGTTCAACATGGGCGTGCGCATGGTCGGGCCGGTGGTCATGAAGTTCGGCACGCCTGAGCAGAAAGCCAAGTACCTGCCCGGCATCGCGTCCGGCGACATCGTCTTCTGCCAGGGCTACTCCGAGCCCGGGTCGGGCTCCGACCTCGCGTCGCTGAAGACCAGGGCCGACTCCGACGGCGACGACTACGTGATCAACGGCAGCAAGATCTGGACCACGTTCGCGCAGCACGCCAACCACATGTTCTGCCTCGTGCGCACGGCGCAGGACACCAAGCCGCAGGAAGGCATCACCTTCCTGCTGATCGACAGCATGCAGACGCCCGGTCTGACCGTGCAGCCGATCATCACGCTGGCCGGCGACCACGAGGTCAACCAGGTGTTCTTCGACAATGTGCGGGTACCCAAGGCCAACCGCATCGGGCCGGAGAATGCCGGCTGGACCGTGGCCAAGTACCTGCTCGAGTTCGAGCGCGGCGGCGATGCCTACACGCCCAACCTCTACGCCCGGCTCGAGGACGTGCGGCGCATCGCGCGCGAGGAGCGGGCCGATGACAGCGGCCGCCTGATCGACACGCCGGACTTCGCCGAGCGGCTGGCGCTGGCCGAGATCGAGATCCAGGCGCTCGAGATGATCGAGCTGCAGGTGCTGAGCGACCTCAGCCGCGGGCGCAATCCCGGCGCCGTGTCGTCGGCGATGAAGATCCGCGGCTCGGAGACCCTGCAGAAGCTCGACGGCCTGGGTGTCGAGGCCCTGGCGTACTACGCCACGCCGTTCGAGCCCGACGCGCGCTCGCTGGGCTGGAACGAGCCGACGGTGACGCCTGACCACGGCATCACCGCCATGCCGCTCTATCTCAACAACCGGGCCTCGACGATCTACGCCGGCTCCAACGAGATCCAGCGCAACATCATCGCCAAGGCAATGCTGGGGCTGTGACGGCGATGGCGGACGGCCGCTACGACCTCTACGGCGCGAACCCGTCGCCGTACTCGATGAAGATGCGCGCCGTGCTGCGCTATCGGCGCCTGCCGTTCGCATGGCACGCCGGGCCCGGCGCGCGCGACATCGCGATCGCGGCGGGCCTGCCGCCGGTGATCCCGGTGCTGCGCTTCCCCGACGGCACGCTGCTCAACGATTCGACGCCGCTGATCGAGGCGCTCGAACAGCGGCATCCGGCCGAGCGCTCGCTGATCCCGGACGATCCGGGGCAGGCGTTCCTGGCCTTCCTCATCGAGGACATGGCCGACGAGTGGCTGACCAAGGCGATGTACCATTATCGTTGGTGGTACGAGCCCGATCGCGCCTTCGCTGCCGTGTGGGTCATCGGCGACCGCATGATCGGCCGGCCGCCGGGCGAGGTCGAGCGGGCCGGCCGGGCCTTCATCGAGCGGCAGGTCGGGCGCATGGCGCTGGTCGGCGCCACCGCCGAGAACCGCCCGACGATCGAGAAGAGCTACCTGCGTGTCCTCGATGCGCTGGAGGCTGGCCTGCCCGCGCAGCCGTTCCTGTTCGGCAGCCGGCCGTCGCTGGCCGATTTCGGCCTGTTCGGCCAGCTCAGCACCCTCAGCGTCGATCCGACGCCGGCGTCCATCCTGCGCGAGCGTGCGCCGCACGTGCTGACCTGGCTGCTGCGGCTCGACGACAGTTCGGGCGTCGATGGCGACTGGAGCGCCGCCGATGCGCCGCTGCCGGCGATGGTGCGCGCGCTGCTGCAGCTGTGCGGCGACACCTACCTGCCGTTCCTGGCCGCCAACACGCGCGCCATCGCCGACGGGCAGGACGTCGTATCGGTCGAGCTGCGCGGACGCCCGTACACGCAGGCGCCGTTCCGCTACCAGGCGAAATGCTACGATGCGCTGCGTCACCGCTTCGCCAAGCTGCCGCCGCCGCACCGGCAGGCGATCGTGCCGGTGCTCGAGGAGGCAGGGTGCCTGGGCTACCTGGCGTGAGGGCGCTCAGAACGTCAGCATGATCTTGCCGACATGATCGGCGCGCTCGAGCTCGGCATGGGCGGCGGCGGCGTTGGCCATGGGGAAGGTCTTGAAGATCACCGGCTTGATCACGCCCTTGTCGAGCAGGGGCCAGACCTTCTGGCGCAGGCCAGCCGCCATGCGGCCCTTGTTGGCGATGCTTTGCGGCCGCATGGTCGAGCCGGTGATGGTGAGCCGGTTCATCATCACGAAGGCGGCGTTGATGGTGGCGGTGGCGCCGCCCTGCACGGCGATGACCACCAGCCGCCCTTCCGGCTTCAGGAGCTGCAGGTTCTTGGGGATGTAGTCGCCGGCCACCATGTCGAGCACGACGTCGACGCCGGCACCGTCGGTCAGGCGCTTCACCTCGGCAGCCCAGTCATTGTCCTTGTAGAGGACGGCGTAGTCGGCGCCGAGCTTGCTCACCGCGGCGGCCTTCTCGGCGTTGCGCACGGTGGTGAGCACCGTGGCGCCCAGCGCCTTGGCGAGCAGGATGGCGGTGGTGCCGATGCCGCTGGCGCCGCCATGGATCAGCACGCTCTCGCCGGCCGCGAGCCGGCCGCGCTCGAAGAGATTGTGCCAAACGGTGAAGTAGGTCTCCGGCACCGCAGCCGCCTGCACCATGTCGAAGCCGGCCGGCACCGGCAGGCATTGCGGCGCCGGCACGCGGCAATACTCGGCATAGGCGCCGCCCGGCGTCAGGGCGCAGACCGCGTCGCCCACCGACCAGCCGCTGACATCGGCGCCCAGGGCGGCGATGGTGCCGGCGCATTCCAGGCCGGGCAGGTCGGACGCGCCGGGCGGCGGCGGATAGGTGCCGGCGCGCTGCGCGAGGTCCGGCCGGTTGACGCCGGCAGCCGCGACCTTGATCAGGACCTCGCCTGCCTGGGGCGCCGGCACCGGACGCGTCGCCGGCTTCAGCACATCGGGTCCGCCGGGCTGGCTGATCTCGATGCAGGTCATGGTAGGGGGCAGGGCGCTCATTGCGACTCTCCGCACGGGTTTCGGTGGCGATGGACGCCTGCTATAGCCCGGAGCCGGGCGGACCGTCCATCGGCCCGCCGGGCGATCCTGCCGGAGGAAGGCCATGGCGCGCGATGATGATGAGCTTGAGCCCCGCACGAAGAAGCCGCAGCTGAGGAATCTCGATCCCATGTCGGTCGACGAGCTGCGCGGCTACATCGCCGAGATGAAGGCTGAGATCGCGCGTGTCGAGGAGAAGATCAAGGCCAAGCAGGCCCATGCCGCCGCGGCGCAGCAGTTCTTCAAGCGCTGAACATTTCGTGCTGTCATCCCGAGCGCCCCTTCGACAGGCTCAGGCGAGGGATCTCCCGCGACCGGACGCATGGTGCGTCGTACGCAGGAGATCCCTCGCCTGAGCCTGTCGAAGGGGCGCTCGGGATGACAATGTTGATTGTCCGACCAGGAGGTTAAGCCCCCATGATCCTTGCCAACAAGACGGCCATCGTCACCGGCTCGACCAGCGGCATCGGGCTGGGCGTCGCCCGCGCGCTGGCGGCCGAAGGCGCCAATGTGATGCTCAACGGCTTCGGCGATGCCGCGGCGATCGAGCAGATCCGCAAGGACATCGCCGCCACGGGGCCGGGCAAGGCCGCCTACCATCCCGCCGACATGAGCAAGCCGGCGGAGATCGCCGACCTTGTGGCCAGGACCGCCGCCACCCTGGGCTCGGTCGACGTGGTGGTGAACAACGCCGGCATCCAGCACGTGGCGCCGGTCGAGGACTTCCCGGTCGAGCGCTGGGACGCCATCATCGCCATCAACCTGTCGAGCAGCTTCCACACCATCCGCGCCGCGCTGCCCCTGATGAAGAAGGCCGGCTGGGGCCGCATCATCAACATCGCGTCCACCCACGGGCTGGTGGCGTCGGGCCACAAGACGGCCTATGTCGCGGCCAAGCATGGCGTGCTGGGCCTGACCAAGGCGGTGGCGATCGAATGCGCCAACACCGGGGTCACGTGCAACGCCATCTGCCCGGGCTGGGTGCTGACGCCGCTGGTGCAGAAGCAGATCGAGGCCCGCGCCGCCGAGCAGAAGATCAGCGTCGAGCAGGCCCGCAACACACTGCTGGGCGAGAAGCAGCCGCAGCTGCAGTTCACGACGCCCGAGCAGCTTGCGGCGCTGGCCGTCTTCCTGTGCTCGCCGGCGGCCGCCAACATGCAAGGCTCCCAGCTCGTCAGCGACGGCGGCTGGACGGCGCAGTGAGCCGCCGCAGATTCCCCAAAGATTGACGGAACATGCCGCCGTTGGGACTTAATTGAAGGACAGATGATGGTGGTCTCTGTCAGGGAGGAAGTCATGTCCCGTCTCTCGGGCAAGCAGTGGGTGATGGTCGCGGCGCTGGCCGGCGCGGCACTGGGAGCGGGGGAGGCGGTGGCACGCGATTTCTACGACCTGCCGCCGGGGCCGTACCGGCAGGAGTGCCGCAACGAGCGCGTCGAGGGTGGCTACCTGCTGCGGGCGACCTGCCCCAAGCGCGACGGCGCGTTGCGTGAATCGTCGCTCGATCTGCGCACCTGCCCGCGCGGCGCGATCGTCTACAACGACGGCGCCTACCTGAAGTGCAACAGCAGCGGCGGCGGCTCCAACACCGGCTACGGCAAGGACCGCTACGGCTATTCACTGCCGCCAGGCCCGTACCGGTATGATTGCCGCAACGAGCGCGTCGAGGGCGGCTATCTGCTGCGGGCGACCTGCCCGAAGCGCGACGGCGCGCTGCGCGAATCGTCTCTGGATCTGCGCACCTGCCCGCGCGGGACGCCGGTCTACAATGACGGCGCCTACCTGAAATGCGGCACCCCGCCGGGCAACAGCGACGGCTGGCGCGATCGCGAAGCGCGCGGCCGCTACGATCTGCCGGGCGGACCCTATCGGCGCGAATGCCGCAACGAGCGCGTCGTCAACGGCTATCTGCTGATGGCGACATGCCCCAAGAACGACGGCCAGATGCGCGACGCGTCGATCGACCTGCGCACCTGCCCGCGCGGCTCGCTGATCTACAACGAAGGCGCCTACCTGCGCTGCCGGTAGGCAGGCGAGCCGTCATCCCGAGCGCAGCGAGGGATCTCCTGCGGCAAGGCGCACAATGCGTCATTCGCGGGAGATCCCTCGCTGCGCTCGGGATGACGGAAAGGGCGGCAGCGTGGATGGCGGCCCTGGTTCTACGACCCCGACCGGGGCCGCATCTCGATCTCGATCACGTCCAGCCGTGCGGTGTCGGCGGCGGCGCGGGTCTGCGCCGTCAGCAGCAGGTGGATCGGCAGCCGGCTGCCGCCGTCCGCCGCCATGCCCTCGGCCATCAGCGCGCGGTCGGTGCTGAAGCGCACGGTGCGGATGCCGCCCTTGCCGGGCTGGATCTGGTCGGTGAGGTCGAACAGATGCGCATCGCCGCCGATATCGACCATCAGGAACACGCGTCCGCCCTCGCTGCGGTTGGCATAGACCGTCAGGTCGACATCGAAGCCGGTCAGCACGCGGCCATGCGGCACCGCATAGGGCTGATAGGGCGCCGCCGTCAGCGTTTGCGAGCGGCCGGCCTGGCCTGCGGTGACCGCGGCGCGGAGGTTGGTGGTCGAGCACACCAGCCCCAGCGCCTTGGGCGTGCAGATCAGGCGCGTCACCGGCGGTCCGGGCATGCCGCCGGTCGCGGCCGCATCGTCGGCCGCCGGCCGGTCATCGCTGGCCAGGGCAGGCAGCGCCCAGCCGGCGGCGGCGATCAGCGCGAGTCGGAGTCCGAGTCTCGTGAGAAGGCGCATGAGGGGTCCCTCCGGTTCTTCTTCGCCTGAAGCGGGTCCGGCGGTCCGTCTCATGCGGACCTTGCCGCCGCCTTTGTGATTGCGCGTCCGCCGCCCTCGTCTAGTCTCGCACCCGGCGGTCGGGACGCGGTTCCGTTCCCGGAATGCGGAGCAGTATAATGCCGGATGCGAAATTCCTGAAGTTTGACACGCTGGCGCTGCATGCCGGCCAGCAGCCCGATCCGGTGACCGGCGCCCGCGCGGTGCCGATCTACCAGACCACCAGCTTCGTGTTCCGCGATGTCGAGCATGCCGCCAGCCTGTTCAACCTCGAGGTCGGCGGCCACATCTACTCGCGCATCTCCAACCCGACCGTGGCGGTGCTGGAGGAGCGCGTTGCGGCACTGGAGAAGGGCACCGGCGCGCTGGCGGTGGCCAGCGGCCAGGCCGCGCTGCATATCGCCATCGCGACGCTGATGGGGCAGGGCGGCCATATCGTGGCCTCCTCGTCGCTCTATGGCGGCAGCCGCAATATGCTGGGTCTCACCCTGCCGCGCTTCGGCATCACGACGACGTTCGTCGACCCGCGCGATCTTGACGGCATGCGCAAGGCGATCCGGCCGGAAACGCGCCTGGTGTTCGGCGAGACGATCGGCAATCCCGGCGGCGAGGTGCTCGACCTGCCGGCAGCGGCGCAGATCGCGCACGCTTCAGGCGTGCCGCTGATGATCGACAACACCTTCGCGTCGCCCTACCTGTGCAATCCGCTGGAGCACGGGGCCGACATCGTCATGCATTCGGCCACCAAGTTCATCGGCGGCCATGGCCTGGCGATCGCCGGCGTGCTGGTCGAGGCCGGCCGCTTCGATTGGCGCGCATCGGGGAAGTTCCCGACGCTGACCGAGCCCTATGCCGGCTATCACGGCGTCGATTTCGCAGCCGAGTTCGGGCCGCACGCCTTCATCATGCGCGCCCGCGCCGAGGGCTTGCGCGATTTCGGCCCGGCGCTGTCGCCGCAGAACGCGTTCTACCTGCTGCAGGGGCTGGAGACGCTGCCGCTGCGCATGCGCCAGCACGTCGCCAACGCGCGCAAGGTGGCCGAGTTCCTCGTCGCCAACCCGGCCGTCGAACGCGTGCTCTATCCCGATCTGCCCGGCCATCCCGACCACGCGCTGGCGAGCACGCTGCTGCCGCGCGGCAGCGGCGCGATCTTCGCCTTCGATCTCAAGGGCGGCCGCGAGGCCGGCAAGCGCTTCATCGAGCGCCTGCGCGTGTTCTCCCACCTGGCCAATGTCGGCGATGCCAAGTCGCTGGTGATCCACCCGGCTTCGACCACGCATGCGCAGCTCACGGCCGCGCAGCTCGCGGCCACCGGCATCGGCGAAGGCATGGTGCGCCTGTCGGTGGGCCTGGAGGATGTCGAGGACCTGATCGACGATTTGTCGCCGGCGCTGCGCGCCGCGCTCAAGGGCTGAATATCCTTCCCCCTCCGGGGGAAGGGATCGTGAGATCATCACCATCAAACACGCCGGAGCCGTGCAATGACCACCACGTTGACAGTCGATGGCCATGAGGTGTTCGCCACCACTGGCGGCGTCCCGTTCGATCCGGCGAGGCCGGTCGTCGTGTTCCTGCATGGCGCCGGCTTCGACCGCACGACATGGCGGCTGCAGACCCGCTGGTTCGCCAACCATGGCCGTTCGGTGCTGGCCGTCGACCTGCCGGGGCATGGCCGGTCGGGCGGCCCGCCGCTTGCCGGCATCCCCGCCCTAGCCGATTGGACGATCCGGCTGCTCGACGCCGCCGGCCTGCGCCAGGCGGCGCTGGTCGGCCATTCGATGGGCGGCCTGGTGGCGCTCGATGCGGCCGGGCGCTATCCCGATCGCGTGCGGGCGCTGGGCCTGTGCGGCATCGCCGGCGAGATGCCCGTGCACCCCGAGATGCTGGAGTCCGCC
Source organism: Vineibacter terrae (assembly GCF_008039615.1). Taxonomy (GTDB): domain Bacteria; phylum Pseudomonadota; class Alphaproteobacteria; order Reyranellales; family Reyranellaceae; genus Vineibacter; species Vineibacter terrae. The sequence goes on from NZ_VDUZ01000075.1 coordinate 20,659, forward strand.
AAGGCAGGCACGGCCAAGGTCCGCGAGCTGATGACGTTCTGGGGGCTGGGCAAGGCGCACCAGGTCGGCGGCATGGTCAGCCCCGGCCTGTGGCTGACGCGCGAATCGCTGGCGGTGCTCGACAAGGCGGCGCCCGGCGTCATCCACAGCGATCTGGCTGCCTGCAACAGTTACAAGGATGCCCCCGCCCGGGCGGCGCAGGTGACGTGCCCCGCGGCCTTCGTGTGCGGCGATATCGATCAGATGACGCCGGCCGCCAAGTGCAAGCCGCTGGCCGCCGCCGTCGCCGGCAGCCGCATGACGCTGCTGAAGGACTGCGGCCACTTCATGATGGTCGAGTGTCCGGATGAGACCCTCGACGCCCTGAAGGCCGTCGCCTGACGTTGCGCTGCGGCCGCGCCTGGAGCCGCCGCGACGGCCGGCCCGCCGGTTTCGGCAGGCGGCCGGCACCCGTGGAGGTCGCCGGTTTCGGCAAACCCGCTACGCCGTGACAGCCCGGCCCGAGGACTGGCGGCGATTTGTCAGACAGACCCCCATATATCGCGGGTGGCGGCCGGTATTTTGCCGAAGACGGCCGGCACGACGCTTGGCAGCGTCTGTGGAAAAAGCGTAGAACCGGGCCGGCCTGCAAAAGGCCGACCCGGTGCTCGGGCGACAGGATGAAGGGAAGTGTCATGGACGGTACCCACGGTGCGTCGCAACGCAAGCCGACCGAAACCCGGCCGGGGGGCGTGGCGTCGTTTGCCTGGTCGCCGGACTCCTGGCGCAACCTTCCCGCCCAGCAGATGCCGGTCTACGAGGACCAGGCCGCCCTCGAGGCGGCCGAGGCCCGGCTGCGGCGCTATCCGCCGCTGGTCTTCGCGGGCGAGGCGCGCCGGCTGAAGACGGCGCTGGCGCGGGTCGCGGAGGGCCACGCCTTCCTGCTGCAGGGCGGCGACTGCGCCGAGAGCTTCGCCGATTTCACGGCCAACAACATCCGCGACATGTTCCGGGTGCTGCTGCAGATGGCGGTGGTCCTGACCTACGGCGCCGGCATGCCGGTGGTGAAGGTCGGCCGCATCGCCGGCCAGTTCGCCAAGCCGCGCTCGTCCAACACCGAGGTGATCGGCGGCGTCGAGCTGCCGAGCTATCGCGGCGACAACGTCAACGGCTTCGAGTTCACGCCCGAGGCGCGCCGGCCCGACCCCGAGCGCATGGTGCAGGCCTACAACCAGTCGGCGGCGACCTTGAACCTGCTGCGCGCCTTCGCCCAGGGCGGCTATGCCGACCTGCACGAGGTGCACCGCTGGAACCTCGACTTCGTCGCCACGTCGCCGGCGGCGGCGCGTTATGCCGACCTCGCCAGCCGGCTGGACGAGACGCTGACCTTCATGGCGGCCTGCGGCCTGACCTCGGCCACCACGCCCCAGATCGCGGAGACCGATTTCTTCACCAGCCACGAGGCGCTGCTGCTGCCCTTCGAGCAGGCGCTGACCCGCGTCGATTCGACCAGCGGCGACTGGTACGACTGCAGCGCCCACATGCTGTGGATCGGCGAGCGCACGCGGCAGCCGGACGGTGGCCATGTCGAATTCCTGCGCGGCGTGAAGAACCCGCTGGGCTTCAAGGCCGGGCCTGACATGTCGGCCGACGACCTGATGCGCCTGCTCGACGCGCTCAACCCGAAGAACGAGGCTGGCCGCATCACGATCATCACCCGCATGGGTGCCGATACGCTGGCGGCCAAGCTGCCGGCGCTGCTGCGCGCGGTCCATCGCGAGGGCCGCAAGGTCGTGTGGTCGTGCGATCCCATGCACGGCAACACGGTGAAGGCGGCCAACGGGCTGAAGACCCGTTACTTCGATGCGATCCTGCGCGAGGTGCGGGCGTTCTTCGAGGCCCATCGCGCGGAGGGCACTCACCCCGGCGGCGTGCATTTCGAGCTCACCGGCCAGGAGGTCACCGAGTGCGTGGGCGGCGCGGTCGACATCACGGTCGACGGGCTGACGGCGCGCTACGAGACGCAGTGCGATCCGCGGCTCAACGCCAGCCAGGCGCTGGAGCTGGCGTTCCTGCTGGCCGAAGGCCTGAAGAGCGAGCGCATCGCGCGCGAGCGCAGCAGCTCGCCGGCGAAGTGACGCGCGGCCGCGCCTGATCGTCATCTCAGGGGAGGAGGGCTCGATGCATCCGGCGAATCCGGACGTTTCGCGCTACACCGATCACTACTTCAATCGCACGAAGGGTGTGATCGGCAAGTTCGGCGACTGCATCGTCACTTATGCCATCTTCATGCGGCGGCCGGTGGTGTGCGCGCCGCGGCTGGCGCTGGACTGGCTGCAGGAGCTCACCACGGCACGCGGCGCCAAGGTCCAGGTCGACCTGCGCTACCCCGAAGGCAAATGGGTCGGCGCCGGCGAGCCGATCATGTACATCACCGGCTCGTTCTACCACCTGGTCGACCTCGAGACGATCTTCCTGCAGAAGCTCGGACCGGCCTGCGTCGCCGCCTACAACGCCTACACCATGTGCGCCGAGATGCCCAGGACGGCGTTCCTGGCCATGGATGCACGCCACTGCGCCGGCGCCGAGATGGCGGAGATGATGGCCTATGCCGCGTCGGTGGGCTCGGCGCGCGCCAAGCGCAAGCTGAACGCGGTGGGCTTCATCGGCAATGCCACCCATTCGACGGCGCATTTCTTCGGCCGCGACCAGGGCATGGGCACGATGCCGCACGCCCTGATCGGCTATGCCGGCTCGACCCTGCGGGCTGCCGAGATGTACCACGAGACATTCCCCGGCGAGCCGATGACCGTGCTGGTCGACTACTTCGCCAGGGAGGTGTCGGACTCGCTGGCCGTTGCCCGGCGCTTCCCCGAGCTGGTGGCGGCCGGCCAGCTCTCGGTGCGCCTCGACACCACCGGCGGCCGTTATGTCGAGGGGCTCGACCCGCAGGCGTCCTATGCCGTGATGGAGCGGCATGCGCCCGACTCGATCCGAGGCTATCGCACCGAGGACGAGCTGCGCCATCTGGTCGGCACCGGCGTCTCGGCGGCGGCGTTGTTCCATGTCCGCGAGCAGCTCGATGCTGCCGGCTTCAACAAGGTGCGGATCGTGGCCTCGTCCGGCTTCGGCCCCGCCAAGTGCCGGGTCATGGCTGAAGCCGGCGCTCCGATCGACGTCGTCGGCTCGGGCTCGTTCCTGCCGTCGAACTGGAGCGAGACCTACGCCACGGCCGATATCGTGGAGTATGATGGCGTGCCGCGGGTCAAGGTCGGCCGCGAGTTCCTGCATCGCAACCGCACGGTCAAGACCCCGGCTTTGTAAGCACCGTAGTCCCTGTTCCCGGATGCATCTGCGATGGGAGGGCCGTCATGAAGTATGTTCTGCTCGGCACGCTCAGCGTCGACTGGGCCGGCAAACAGACCGAGCGCACCGCCAAGGCGCGTGCCAAGCTCGAGAAGCTGGGCATCAAGCTCGAATCGATCCACTACACGCAGGGGCCGTACGACTTCGTCGATGTCGTCGACGCGCCCGACGCGGAGGTCATGCTGGCGTTTTCCGTCTGGTATGCCGCCCAGGGGCTGGGGCGCATCCAGAGCCTGCCGGCGTTCGACTCTCAGACTTTCGAGAGCGCGGTGCGCCAGGCGTCGACCGGGTAGCCGGCCGACGCAGCTCGCTCGCCATGGCAAAGTCAGCGACGTGAACACCCGCCAGGGAGGCACGACCATGCAGGCCGTGAAGGACGCCAGCCATCTCTACGAAGTCGAGCGCCGGGCACGCCATGCCGAGCGGCCGGGCTTTCGCATCAGCGAGCTGCAGATCAGCCCGACGCAGAAGGTGCCGTGGCACTACCACACCCACATCGCCGATACCTTCTATGTGCTGGAGGGTCGGATCCGGGTCTTCCTGCAGGACCCCAAGGAGGACGTGCGGCTGGGCCCCGGCGAGACCTGCACCGCCCGCCCGGGACGGCCGCACCTCGTCGTCAATGACGGCGATCGCTCGGCCACCTTCCTGGTCCTGCAGGGTGTGGGCGACTACGACTTCGTGCCGCTGGTGCCGGCGGGCCGCTGACGCAAGCGGTCACGTGACGGGATGGGCGCTGGCCTGCAGCCGGCGTATCTTGGACTCGCGCCAGGCCGCCGGCGCGGTTTCACGATTGCGTGCGAGACATGTCGGCCATGCACCCTGCCGGCCGGGCATGGTAGTCCTCGCGGGTCGATTTTTCCGACGGGAGGGGATGATGGTCATCGTGCTCGGTCAATCGGGTGAGCATGCCGTCGCGCCGGCCGAAGGCCTGTGGCTTACGGCCGCCGATGCGCAGCGTGTCACGGGCTGGACGCCCAAGCCGGAAGGCATGTGCTGCGACGATTCCTGCGTGCCACTGCCGGCCGGCGCCACGCGTCCGGGCCATGTCGATGTCGCTGCCTTCTGGCAGTTTCTGGGCAACCCCGTGCTGCACGACGATGCCGGCGAGACCTGGGTGTTGGGCGTCGGCGCCGAGGCCCGCAACACGCAGCTGGCGGGCCTGGAAGCGCCGGACTTCACGCTGCCCGACCTCGACGGCGTGCCGCACACGCTCTCGGCGCTGCGCGGCCGCAAGGTGTTCCTGACCACCTGGGCCAGCTGGTGAGGCTGCCGTCTCGACTTGCCCGTGTGGCAGTTACTGTATGACGAGCTGAAGGACCGCAGCTTCATGGTCGTGGCCGTGGCCGAGGACAGCCGCGGCACGGAGCAGGCGCGCCAATGGATCGAGCAGGCGAAGACCGCCTACTGGTGCCTGATCGACGCCGACCATTGCGTCGCCGACCTCTACGGCATGGTCAATGTGCCGCAGGCGGTATGGATCGATGAGGCCGGCCGCGTCGTGCGTCCCGCCGAGACGGCGGGATCGACCGACCATTTCCGCCGCATGGACCTGGCGACGCGCACCATGGCGCCCGAGGATCAGGCGGCACGGCTGGCGGCGCGCACCGCCTATCTCGGGGCGGTCAAGGACTGGGTGCTGACAGGCAGGCATGCGTTGGCCACGGACGATGCCCGTCGCAAGCAGCCGCGGATCACGACGGAAATCGCGCAGGCCCATGCCCATTTCCGGCTCGGCACATGGCTGCGGGCGCATGGCAAGCCGGAGGAGGCCGACCGCCACCTGGCCGAGGCCAGCCGGCTCCATCCCGACTCGTGGAACATGTGGCGGCAGGCCGCCGATCTCGACGCTGTCGGCAAGGCCGGCGGTCCGGAGTTCTGGGCCCGGGTCAAGGCGTTGGGTGATCGGCCTTACTACCCGCCACCCGACCTGCCGGGGTTCGGACGCTAGACCAGCATCGGATCGTTCACCATGGCAGCCATGCAGGCGAGCGCAGGCCTTGATAACTCTTATGCTCAATATTAGCATAAGTAGGTGACATCCTGGTCAATGGTGGCGCGCGGCAGGCCGGTGTATAGCGGCGCGCCATTGTTGCCGGGCGCTGAGCCTGTAGAGTGAACGGATGACCGACTCGCTGACCATCGCCATCGCCCAGCTCAACCCGACCGTGGGCGACATCGCCGGCAATGTCGCCAAGGTGCGGACCGCGCGCGCCGAGGCCGCGAAGCTGGGCGCCGACGCCGTGATCTTTTCCGAGCTGGTCCTGTCGGGCTATCCGCCCGAGGACCTGGTGCTCAAGCCGGCCTTCCAGCGCCGCCTGCACGAGGCCGTGGAGCAGCTGCGTGCCGACACCGCCGACGGTGGCCCGGCCTTGTTCGTCACCACGCCCTGGCGCGAGGGCGACAGGCTGCACAATGCCGTCCTGCTGCTCGATCGCGGCGAGATCGCTGGCAAGCGCTTCAAGGTCGACCTGCCGAACTACGGCGTGTTCGACGAGAAGCGCGTGTTCGCACCCGGTCCGATGCCTGGTCCGCTGATCTTCCGCAATGTGCGCATCGGCGTGCCGATCTGCGAGGATATCTGGACTCCTGATGTCGTCGAATGCATCACCGAGACCGGCGGCGAGCTGATCCTGGTGCCCAACGGCTCGCCCTACGAGGTCGACAAGACCGAGCGGCGCGTGCAGCTGGGTGTGGCCCGTGTCGTCGAGAGCGGCCTGCCGCTCTGCTACGTCAACCAGGTCGGCGGCCAGGATGAGCTGATCTTCGACGGGGCGTCCTTCGTGATTGGCAGCGATCGCGCCTTGCGGGTCGCGTTGCCCAGCTTCCGCGAAGCCGTTGCCGCGACCCATTGGCGCCGCACGGCTGAGGGCAAGTGGGACTGCACGCCGGGCTCGGTGGCGCCGGCCCTGTCGCGCCTGGAGTCGATCTACCAGGCGATGGTGCTGGGCCTGCGCGATTATGTGAACAAGAACCGTTTCCCGGGCGTCATCATCGGGCTTTCGGGTGGCATCGATTCGGCGCTGACGGCAGCGGTGGCGGTCGACGCGCTGGGCGCGGACCGGGTGCGCACGGTGATGATGCCGTCGCCCTACACCAGCCGCGACAGTTTCGAGGATGCCGCGCAATGCGCCGAGGCGATGGGCATCCGCTACGACATCGTGTCGATCGAGCCGGCGATGAAGGCCTTCAACGACATGCTGCGGCCGGTGTTCGGCAATCGTGCCGCCGACACGACGGAAGAGAACATCCAGGCCCGCGCCCGCGGCATCACCCTGATGGCGCTTTCCAACAAGTTCGGCCACATGGTGGTGACGACCGGCAACAAGTCGGAGATGGCGGTCGGCTATTCGACGCTCTACGGCGACATGTGCGGCGGCTACAACGCGCTGAAGGACGTCTACAAGACGACGGTCTTCGAGCTCAGCCACTGGCGCAATGGGCAGCATCCGGACGGCGCCATGGGACCGGCCGGCTGCGTCATTCCGGAGCGCATCATCACCAAGCCGCCGTCGGCCGAGCTCAAGCCCGACCAGAGGGACCAGGACACGCTGCCGCCCTACGACGTGCTCGACAAGATCCTCGAAGGCCTGATCGAGCGCGACCTTGCCACCGAGGAGCTGGTCGCCGAGGGCTACGATGCGCCCACGGTGCAGCGGGTCTGGCGCATGCTGGAGATGGCTGAATACAAGCGCCGCCAGGCGCCGCCCGGCGTCAAGATCACCGGCCGCACCATCTCGCGCGATCGCCGCTACCCGATCACCAATGCGTTTCGCGGGTGAATCGGGTGGCGAAGCAAGTATGCTTCATGGTGAGCTTGTCGAACCATGAAGCGTTCGCACGGTCGGTCGTGGAGCCTTCATGGTTCGACAAGCTCACCATGAAGGCTTCTTGCATCCGTAGGTTCACTCGATCCTTGTACCCGTCGCCTTGATGACCGGCGCCCATTTCGCGATCTCGTCGGTGACGAACTTCGCAGCGCTCGCGGGCGTCGAGTCGGTGTAGGGCACGGCGGCGATCTGCTCCAGCCCCTTGATCAGGGCTGCGTCGGCCATGATCTTGGCGTAGGCCGCGTGCAGTGTGTCGATCACGGGCTGCGGCGTGCCCGCCGGCGCCATGATGATGTTGAACGTGTAGGCCTCGTATCCCGGCAGGCCGGCCTCGATGATGGTCGGGATGTCGGGCGCGATGGCGGCGCGCTTGGCGTGCGCGAAGCCGAGGATGCGCAGCTTGCCGGTGCGATGGTGCTGCAGCGTGGTGCTCACGGTCTCGAACATCCAGGCGACATTGCCGGCCAGCGTGTCCTGCAGCGCCGGGTTCGAGCCGCGGTAGGGCACGTGCTCGACCTGCAGGCCGCCGGCCATGGTCTTCAGCATCTCGCCGGCGAAATGCGTGATGCCGCCGGTGCCCGACGATCCGTAGGAATACTTGCCGGGGTTCTTCTTCATCAGGTCGATCAGGCCGGGCAGCGTGTCCGGCATCGACGGATGCGTGACCAGCACCAGCGGGTTGACGCAGATCAGCGCCACGGGGGCAAAGTCCTTGACCGGGTCGTAGGGCAGCTTGACGAAGGTCGAGGGATTCGTCGCATGCGTCGAGGACGTGGCGAACAGCAGCGTGTAGCCGTCGGGCTTGGCCTTGGCGACTTCGGTGCTGCCGATCGAGCCGGCGGCGCCGGCCTTGTTGTCGGCCACGACCTGCTGGCCGATCACCGGCGTCAGCTTCTCCGCCACCATGCGGCCGATGATGTCGGTCGGCCCGGCCGGTGGAAACGGGATCACCAGCCGCACCGGCCGGTCCGGGTACTTGGCCTGGGCGCGGCCGGCCGCCGGTGCCGTCAATGTCGTTGCGAAGCCGGCCATCAGGCCCAGGACGTCGCGGCGTTGCATGTCGGGTTCCCCCCTGTCGTTGTGTTGCAGGGAGGTTAGGCATGCTCCCGGCGTGCGGCAAGCTAGCCGATGCCGGGCGCCCTTGCCTCATCGGGGTGAAACGGGCATCAAGACGCCCCTGCCCGCATTCGTCAGTGACGCCGTGAGCTTGCCCCCTATCGTCCGCTTCGCGCCCAGCCCCACCGGACGGCTGCACGTCGGCAATGTGCGCACGGCGCTGTTCAACTGGCTGTTCGCGCGCCGGCATGGCGGCAGCTTCGTGCTGCGGCTTGATGATACCGACCGCGAGCGGTCGACCGAGACCTTCGCCCAGGCGATCCAGGACGACCTGCGTTGGCTGGGAATGGACTGGGACCGGCTGGAGCGGCAGTCGCTGCGCTTCGCCGCCTACGACGGCGCCCGCGACCGGCTGATCGCGGGGCGCCGTCTCTATCCCTGCTATGAGACGCCGGAGGAGCTGGAGTTCCGGCGCAAGCGCCTGCTGGCGCAGGGTCGGCCGCCGGTCTACGACCGCGCCGCGCTGCGGCTCTCGGATGCCGATCGGGCGCGGCTGGAGGCGGAAGGCCGCAAGCCGCACTGGCGGTTCATGCTCGAGCCCGGCGATGTGCGCTGGGACGACCTGGCCCGCGGCGCGCAGCATATTGACGAATCGAGCCAGAGCGATCCGGTGCTGATCCGTGCCGACGGCACGTACCTCTACACGCTGCCGTCGGTCGTCGACGACATCGATTTCAACATCACGCATGTGATCCGGGGCGAGGATCACGTCACCAACACGGGTACGCAGATCCAGCTTTTCCGGGCTTTGGGTGCCGAGCCGCCGGTCTTCGCCCACCTGCCGCTGTTGTTGGGTGCCGACGGCAGGAGCCTCAGCAAGCGGCTGGGCTCGCTGTCGCTGGCCGACCTGCGGGCACAGGGGATCGAGCCGCTCGCGGTCTGGGCGCTGCTGGCGCGTCTGGGCACCGCCGATCCTGTCGAGCCCGTGGACAGCCTGCAGCCGCTGGTCGATGGCGTCGATTTCGCGCGTGTCGGGCGGGCGCCGGCGCGCTTCGCCGAGGATGAGCTGCGGACGTTGAGCCAGCGCACGGTGCATGGCCTGCCGTTCGCCGTGGCGCGGCCGCGCCTGGACGATGCGGCAGCCAGCCTGGGGGAGGCGTTCTGGATGGCGGTGCGCGGCAACCTCGCGCAGGTGGCGGATGCCGCCGGCTGGGTGCCGGTGGTGCAGGGGCCACTGCAGCCCATGGTCGAGGGTCCCGGCTTCCTGGCTCAGGCAGCCGAAGTGCTGCCGCCCGATCCATGGGGCGACGCCACATGGAAGGCCTGGACGGCGGCATTGGCGGCCCGCTCGGGCCGCAAGGGGCGGGCGCTGTTCCATCCGCTGCGTCTGGCGCTCACGGCGCGCGAGCAGGGGCCTGAAATGGCGAGGCTCCTGCCGCTGATCGGTCGCGACCGCGTCCTGGCGCGCCTGCGGGGCGAGACCGCTTAGGAGCGGTTCTCCTGCATCTCTTGCCTTGCTGCGCTCCGAGCATGTGAACCTGTCCTTCCCCCTTCGGGGGAAGGACAGGTTTGGAAGGGTCGGGACAATCGTGGCAATAAGCTCCTGTCATTGTGCGGGGCGGGTGCTATAAGGTGTCCCCATGATCGCTATGGTCTTCCACTCCCGGCGCTCGCCTGCGGCCAGCGCGCGATGTATGTGAGTCGCCGGCCGCTCGTGGCCGATCGATCACGCATGCCATCGTCTTTCCGGGAGTGAGGGGGCCATGTCCCTCGTCGTCTACAACACGCTCACGCGGCGCAAGGAACCATTCGCGCCGCTCGATCCCGCGCATGTGCGCATGTATGTCTGCGGCCCGACCGTCTACGATCACGTGCATATCGGCAACGCGCGTCCCGTGGTCGTGTTCGACGTGCTCTACCGGCTGCTGAGGCGCCGCTATCCACGCGTCACCTATGTGCGCAACATCACCGATATCGATGACAAGATCATCGATCGCGCCCGGGAATCCGGCGAGGCCATCGAGGGGCTGACGCAGCGCACGGCCGCTGCGTATCAGCGCGAGATGGGCCGGCTCAACACGCTGCCGCCGGATGTGGAGCCGCGCGCGACGCAGTATGTCGCGCACATGATCGATATCATCGAGCGGCTGATCGCGCGCGGTCATGCCTATGCCGCCGATGGCCATGTGCTGTTCTCGGTGCCGAGCATGGCGGATTACGGCCAACTCTCGCGCCATAGCCGCGACGAGCTGGTGGCCGGCGCGCGTGTCGACGTGGCGCCCTACAAGAAGGATCCAGCCGACTTCGTGCTGTGGAAGCCGTCGACGCCGGACCAGCCGGGCTGGCCCAGCCCATGGGGACGCGGCCGGCCGGGCTGGCATATCGAATGCTCGGCCATGAGCCGGCAGCATCTGGGCGAGACGTTCGACATCCACGCCGGTGGGCTCGACCTGATCTTCCCGCACCACGAGAACGAGATCGCGCAGTCGCGCTCGGCCTTCGGCACGCCGTTCATGGCACGCTACTGGATGCACAACGGCTTCATCACCGCCAACGGCGAGAAGATGGCCAAGTCGCTGGGCAACTTCTTCACCGTGCATGAGCTGCTCGAGGCGTTCCCTGGCGAGGCCGTCCGGCTGCTGCTGCTCTCGGCGCACTACCGCCAGCCGCTCGACTTCACCAAGGACGGGCTGCGGACAGCCAAGGCGCAGCTTGACCGGCTGTACCAGGCGCTGCGCAGCTCGGCCGACGCGGCAGGACCGCTCGCGCGCGACGTGCCGGCGGAGGTCGCCGCGGCGCTCGACGACGACCTCAACACGCCGCTGGCGCTGGCCCATGTGCACGAGCTGGCCACGGCCTTGAATCGTGCCGGCACGGCCCAGGAGCGCACGCAAGCCAGGGCGGCTCTGCTGGCTGGCGCCGGTGTGCTGGGATTGCTCGAGAGCGACGCCGAGGCGTGGTTCCGTTGGACGCCTGCATCCAGCGGGCCGGACGAAGCCGAGATCGCGGCCGCCATCGCCGCCCGCCAGGCAGCGCGCAAGGCCAAGGATTTCGCGACCGCCGACCGGATCCGAAAGGAACTGGCGGAGCAAGGCTTCTTGCTGGAAGATGGGCCGCAGGGAACGACCTGGAAGCGGGGATAGTCTCGACTCTGTTCCCGCGCCGATACGCCGGGCAGCGTCTCATGACGGACGTGATCTCGCGACTCGGAGTGCGATGTCTTGGCCTGAAGCTTATGACCGCGGCGCTGGTTGCGGCCATCGCTGGCCTCACGACCACGCTGCACCGGGCGCTGGCGCAGGTCGGCGCGCCGGTGGCATGTCCGGGCGTGTCCGATCTGCTGCGCATCGCGCCCAGCCAGGACGTGCACCTGGATGTCCTCTCCTACAGGGTGGGCGCGCTCACGCAGCGGCTGCATCTGTGCAGCAAGAGGATCGGCGATGACTGGTTCGACCCGGCGGAGGAAGGCCGGCGGCGGGCGATGGGCCTGATGTTCGAGTGGGTCGGCGCATTCGGCTGCGCGCTGACAGAATATGCCTCGGCGCCGTCGGTTCTGGGGCGGCCGCTTGGCGGGCCGCGTGCCAGCTACCTGCGCGAAGCGGCCCAGCTCGAAGCCCTCAAAGATTCCTACGAAGCCGAGGCCGACCTGCGGGAGTCGACGCCGCTGGATCATTTCCGCGCCGTGCAGCTGCTGGCGAAGATCCAGTCGCGATGGAACAAATCGACCGACGCTGATCGAGCCGAGCTCGTCGCGCGCGAGGCCGGTGGTGATCCCAATGCGGCGATCGCGCTTGCGACGCTTGCGCTCACCGCCGATGCGGGGCCGGCCGACATCGGGCTGGCCCTCGCGCTGCTGCGGAAGGCAACGCAGCTCGGCAGTGTCCAGGCGCCGCTGATGGGCGCGCAGTACGCGGCGATGGCATCGCGCAGCGCCGATGCCGCCGGCGGCAGCAACCGATACAGGCAGCTCGAGCGGGACTTCCTGGCCACGGCTGCGTATCGCGGCAGCGCGGACGCCATGGCACAGATGCTGCCGCTGCTGCTGCGCAGCGGCAACGCCGACGACGCAACAGCCTATGTGTTCTGGGTCACGCAGCAGCGTGGCATCATGCGCGATATGCACGAGATCAGGAGCGCCTGCCTGTGACGGGTCGTGAGGTGCGGCGCCGGGATCCGGCCATCACACGGGCCTATCATCTCGCCGAGACCGACAACTGGTCGTCGATCCAGGCGCACGGCCTGTTGAGCGCGCAGGCGCTGCTGCAGCTCGCCGGCAGCACGCAGGCCGACCGCGATCGCGTCACGCGCCATCGCGCGGCGCGGACCGTGCTGTCGAACGGCATCGTGGTGCGCGACCAGGGACCGATGCCGCCGGCTGCCCTGCAGCGGTGCCTGCGCGGCATGACGCCGGTCCAATGGTACGCCCTGTTGAACACCAAGGTGTTCTTCTGGATCGACGTCGAGCGCCTGAACCGTCACCTGCATGCCTGTCGGCGTCATCCGCAGATCGTCATGGTGCTCGATGCCGGCCGCCTGCTGGAACGGCACGCCGTGCGTGCGGCTGTCTCGCCGTTCAACACCGGCAATGCCCGCCGCCGTCCGGCGCCGCGGGGGCGCGAGACGTTCGTCCCCTACGCGACGTGGCTGGAGTCGGGTTGGCTGCATGAGACGTCGGGGCTGGGGACGTCGGCGCGTGCGCGCAGCCATCCGCCGGCCGAGCTGACCGTCGACCGCGCCGTGCCCGATGCCATGGACTTCGTGATCGACGTTCGCTTCCCCGGCAAGGGTGAAAGCGTCGATGCCTGACTATTTCTGGGCGAGGAACATCTCGATCGCGGCCGCGACGGCTTGCGGCTGGTCGAGATAGGCGAGGTGGCCGGCGCCGGCGATGGTCTGGACCTGGCCCTGCCCCTTGATGCTCGCCGCGATCGTGTGCGCGTAGCTCGTCGGCATGATCGGGTCATTGTCGCCCCACAGGACCAAGGTCGGCGCCTCGATCAGGGGCAGCCGCTTGGCGAGCTGGGTGTTGCCCAGCGGCCAGAGCGCGCGTGCCGCCGCCTCGCTGGCGCGGGTCATCTCGATCGGCCACTCGATCGAGTTGGCGCCCTCGGGGATCGCGACCAGCTGCCTCCAGTTGTCCGGCTCGGCGCACATCAGCCCGGCGACGTTGTCGGCGCGCTGCGCCCAGGGATCGGTGGCGGGATCCTTCTCGTCGAACAGCCCGAACGGGGCCATCAGCACCAGGCGCTTCACCAGGCCGGGGAAGATCGCCGCCATGTCGGCGGCAAAGGCGCCGCCCACTGAGCTGCCGACGAGATCGGCACCGGCAAGGTCCGCCCGCTGCAGGAGCTGCCGGACCGCGATCACCCAGTCGAGGTGGTTGTCGAGCACGGTGTGGCCGGTGGCGCCGGGGAAGCCCGGCAGCGACGGCACGATCACGGTCCGCTTTTCGGCAAGCTTGTCCAGAAAGGGGACCCAGCGCGGCAGGCCGCCGAAGCCGGCGAGGAAGCCCAGCTTCGGGCCGTTGCCCTTGCGCCACACGCGACAGGGAAAGCCGTTGACGTCGACCGTCAGCGTCTGCGGTTCGTTCACGAGATACTCCAGGTTGTCCGGTCGGGCCACGCCGCTCCAGCGGCGCTCATACCGACAGCGCGCGATCCGTATGCCGGCCGGCTGATGATGCGCCGCTGGAGCGGCGCGGCCCGACCGACGACGATGCCGTCACTCCGCCGCGAGCCGCGGCTGGAAAGCGGGCACCGCGGCGCGCTGGCCGCGGTCCATCGGCTTGGGCCACCAGCGGTCCTCCCATTCGGAAAACAGATCCTTCACGCGCGGCATCACCTTCTCGGCGAACAGCCGCGTGTTGTGCTGGGTGACCTGCTTGCTCATGTTGCCGTATTGCAGCAGCAGCATCAGGTGGCCGACATTGAGCGTGGTGGCGACGTGGCGGATCTGCTCGACCACCTCGTCGGGCGAGCCGATGATCACGTAGCCATCATCGACGATCTCTTTCATCGTGCGGGCGCGGTATTTCTTCTTGTCGGCGCCAGCACCGGCGGCGTTCGCCGCCTGCGCCACCATGCCCTGGATGCCGGCCCGCTGCGTCGCCTCGGTGGTGTAGCCCGGCGGCATGGCGAAGCGCGCATCGACATGCAGGCAGCGGCCATAGAAATATTCGGCCGGCTCGGTGTAGAGCTCGAGCGCCTGCTCGCGGCTCTCGGCAACGCCGACGAATTGCAGGAAGCCGGCGCGGTAGGGATTGCGGTCCTTGCCCAGCTTCTCCATCTCGCGCCAGAAGCCCTGCATCGTCGAGAGGCCGGCTTTGTAGCCGTAGTACGACAGGTAGCAGTAGACGTAGTCCATCTCGGCGCACCAGCGCCAGGTCTCGACCGAGCCGCCGCCCGGGATCCAGATCGGTGGATGCGGATCATTCTGGATCGGCCGCGGCCAGATGTTGACGTAGCGCTGCTGGTTGAAGCGGCCCGAGAACGCAAACGTGTCCTTCTCGGTCCACGCCTTCTTCACCAGGTCGTGCGCTTCGTAGTAGCGCTCGCGCAGCAGGCTGGGATTCTGGCCATAGGCGAAGCAGGTGTCCATGGGCGAGCCGACGGGGAAGCCGGCGATCAGCCGGCCGCCCGAGATGCAGTCGATCATCGCGAATTCTTCCGCCACGCGGGTCGGCGGGTTGTAGAGCGCCAGGCTGTTGCCCATGACGCAGAGCGCGGTGTCGGTGGTGCGCCGGGCCAGCGACGAGGCGATCAGGTTGGGCGAGGGCATCAGCCCGTAGCCGTTGGAGTGGTGCTCGTTGACGCAGATCGCATCGAAGCCGCATTCGGCTGCGAACTCGAGCTCGTCCATGAAGTCGTTGTACATGTGGTGCGCGCGCCGCGGATCGAACAGCGACGAATGGATGTCGACCCACACCGACGGGTGCTTCGTATTGAAGTCGTCCGGCAGCTCCGTGTAGGGCATCAGGTGAAACCACATCAGCTTCATGGCCGGATCTCCTGTGGCGCGGTGGCGGTGCGCGCTTGGTGTGAATGGTCGTTCATATCGAAGGGTGCGTCGGCTGGACGGCGAAGGCAATGCCGCAGGCGCAAGGCCGACTTGCACATACGCGGCCACGGCTGGCGGGCACGTGGAATGAGCCGCGTCGCTTAGACCGAAGTTACCCCTGACAGAGTCAGGTAAGTATTTGGCTTTGTTGAAAAAAGCGGCGATTTTGCGTCCAGTATGTAGGCATGTAAATGGTGTTTTTGAGTAGCAATTATGGATATATTGTGCT
>NZ_VDUZ01000076.1 GCF_008039615.1 Vineibacter terrae
GCAAAAAATCGGTCTGACGATCAACTTGGCGGAAATTACTCATCACAACCACGCCGGCTCGAGCCAATATCAACCCTCGATAATGAATCTCATTCCAGCTCTCGGCTCAAGTCCGACAGGCTGCTAGCAGCGGCAAAAGCCGCCTGCCACGGCCGCGCCGGTGTCGAATTGGACCGAATATGGCGCGATCACAGGTGGTTGGCGGCAAGTCCTGATGGCAACCGGGGCGCTTCGCGGGTACATTCGGCAGATGTTGCACAGACTGTTCGGCGGCCGAAGCAAGCCCGCGGCGCAGGGAGCGGCCCGCCGGGCCGTGGCGCCGGAGGGGTGCCGCCTGTATGTCATCGGCGATGTCCATGGCCGGCTCGACCTGCTGACCGCCTTGCATGCCCGCATCGCGGCGGACCGGCAGGCGCGGCCGCACGAGGGCGAGGACAAGATCGTCTATCTCGGCGATTACATCGACCGGGGTCCGTATAGCCGCGAGGTCATCGACTACCTGCTGAGCGACCCGCTGCCCGGCTGCGCCGCCGTGCACCTGATGGGCAACCACGAAGAGGCGATGCTGCGGTTCCTGGATGACGTCGAGGTCGGGCCGGCCTGGGTGGGCTTCGGCGGCGAGGCGACGCTGTTGAGCTACGGCGTGCGCCGGGCGCCGAACATGATCGGCCGCCGTCGCTTCGAGGATATGCGCCTGCAGCTCGTCGAGAAGGCGCCGCAGCGCCATGTCGCGTTCCTGCGTGGCCTGCGCCCCTCGTTCGAGGCCGGGGACTATCTCTTCGTC
Source organism: Vineibacter terrae (assembly GCF_008039615.1). Lineage (GTDB taxonomy): Bacteria > Pseudomonadota > Alphaproteobacteria > Reyranellales > Reyranellaceae > Vineibacter > Vineibacter terrae. Next base: position 785 of record NZ_VDUZ01000076.1, read on the forward strand.
CATGCCGGCATCCGGCCCGGCATTGCCATCGCCGACCAGAAGCCGCAGGACCTGCTATGGATTCGCGGCGCGTTCCTGTCGAGCGATGCCGACCACGGCAAGGTCGTCGTGCATGGCCACACGCCGACGGAAGCGCCGCAGGTGCTGCCCAACCGCATCGGCATCGACACCGGTGCCTTCGCCAGCGGCGTGCTGACCTGCCTTGTCCTTGGAGGCGGTGACCGTCGTTTCTTGTCCACGGGGGCGGCCGATTGGTCGGGATTGCTCGCCGCCCAGTAGGATACCCATCCTTTCCCATTCACCTTTCTCGATGACCTTGCGTGAGGATTCATGCCCAAACGGATTCTGGTGACCGGCGGCGCTGGCTTTCTTGGCTCGCACCTGTGCGAGCGGCTGCTGAACGACGGCCATGACGTGCTGTGCGTCGACAACTACTTCACCGGCACCAAGCGCAATCTCGTGCCGCTGCTGGACCACCCGCATTTCGAGGTGATGCGCCATGACGTGACGTTTTCGCTCTACGTCGAGGTCGATGAGATCTACAACCTCGCCTGTCCGGCCTCGCCGATCCACTACCAGCATGATCCGGTGCAGACGACGAAGACGAGCGTGCACGGCGCCATCAACATGCTGGGGCTGGCCAAACGCACGCGGGCCAAGATCTTCCAGTCGTCGACCAGCGAGGTGTACGGCGATCCCGATATTCACCCGCAGCCCGAGAGCTATCGCGGCAACGTCAATCCGATCGGCCCGCGCGCCTGCTACGACGAGGGCAAGCGCTGCGCCGAGACCTTGTTCTTCGACTATCACCGCCAGCACAAGCTGCGCATCCGCGTGGCGCGCATCTTCAACACCTATGGCCCGCGCATGCACCCCAACGACGGGCGCGTGGTGTCCAATTTCATCGTCCAGGCACTGAAGAACCAGCCGATCACCATCTATGGCGACGGCAAGCAGACGCGCTCGTTCTGCTATGTCGATGACCTGATCGAAGGCTTCGTGCGCCTGATGGATGCGCCTGACTCGGTGACGGGACCGATCAATCTCGGCAATCCCGGCGAGTTCACCATCCGTGAGCTCGCCGAGAAGGTGATCAAGCTCACCAACTCCAAGTCCAAGCTGATCAAGAAGCCGCTGCCGGTCGACGACCCGCTGCAGCGCCAGCCCGATATCCGGCTGGCCAAGAAGGTCCTGAAATGGCAGCCCAAGGTGAAGCTGGACGAGGGCCTGGGCAAGACCATCGCCTATTTCGACCACCTGCTGTCGGCGGGCGTCCCGTACTGAGGTGCAGCCCTAAGAAGGGCTTGAGCCCAGGCAATCAGGACTGTCATCCCGAGCGCAGCGAGGGATCTCCTGCGCGGGACGCAGGGTGCGCCGTTCGCGGGAGATCCCTCGCTGCGCTTGGGATGACAGCATTCAGAGATAGGCCGCCAGATTGCGCCGGATGCGATCGAGGATCGGCTCGGTCGTCGCCGGCGGCTCGAACGCCAAGCCGGTGATCGTTTCGAAGGCCCGGACATAGACCAGCGCGGTATCGAGCACGACCTCGGCGGGGATCTCCGGGATCGGATCCTTGTAGGGGTCGCAGCGGCTGGCGACCCAGTTGCGAACGAAATCCTTGTCGAAGCTCTCCGGACGCGCGCCACGCTCGAAGCGCTCGGCATAGCTTTGCTGCAGCCAGTAGCGGCTGCTGTCGGATGTGTGGATCTCGTCGGCCAGCACGATGCGCCCATCGGCATCGAGACCGAATTCGTACTTGGTGTCGACCAGGATCAGGCCGCGCGTCGCGGCGAGCGCCTGGCCTCGCGCGAACAGCGCCAGGGCATAGTCGCACACGCCCTGCCACACCTTGGCCGGGAGCACGCCGCGGTCGACGATTTCGGCCGGCGTCAGCGGCTCGTCATGCCCGCCATCGGCCGCCTTGGTCGTCGGTGTGATGATCGGATGCGGTAGGCGCTGGTTCTCGCGCAGGCCTTCCGGTAGGCGAACGCCGTACATCTGGCGCTGCCCGGCCTTGTACATCGTCAGGATGGACGTCGCGGTGGTGCCGGCCAGGTAGCTGCGCACGACGATCTCCACCGGCAGCACGTCGAGCCGCCGCCCCACCACCACATTGGGATCGGGATAGTCCAGCACATGGTTGGGACAGATGTCGCGCGTCGCCTCGAACCAGTAGCGCGCCGTCTGGGTCAGCACCTGTCCCTTGAACGGGATTGCCGCGAGGATGCGGTCGAAGGCGCTCAGGCGGTCGGTGGTGATAAGGATGCGGCGCCCGTCCGGCAGATCATAGTTGTCGCGCACCTTGCCGCGGTAGTGCCGAGGCAGCTCCGCGATGGTGGCGTCGTGGAGAACCTGGTGTGCGTGCGCCTTGAGCGCGGTCACGTCCATGGGCTGGGTCCTGAAGGGGAGCTCGCCCCTTGCACCTAGACTACCGCGGCGCTGCCGTCGAGCCGATCACCAGGGTCGGCACGCGGGCCCGATTGTCGCGGACGGTGAAGACGCGGGTGCCGGGCCGGCGGCCGGGACGGATATCGGAGACCGCGATCCCGGCCTGCGCCAGCTGCGCCTGCGCCGCCCCGATATCGGCAGCCCGCCATGCCAGGCCCCACAGCATGTCCGGGTCGTCGGACGCGCGGGTGGCGAGGAAGTGGGAGATTTCGACGATGACATCGGCGCAGCGGAAATAGAGCAGGCGCAGGCCCCAGTCGGCACTGGTGAGGTCAAGCCGCAGATCCAGGGATAATCGCCCACCATAAAGCGCCACCGCCCGTTCCGGATTCTGGCTGTGGATGACCATGTGGTCCAGACGGCCGATCGCGGCGCTGCCGCCGTCCATGCCGGCACCGGGCTGTGTCCGTTCGGCCAGGGCCAGCCGGACGCCATGCGTGGCCTGCGGGGACAGCCATGCCGCCGCGACGGCGAGGGCTTCGCCGGTGGCGCGATGGACCAGGTTCAGCGTGGTCGTGTCCGATACCGGCAGGCCGCGGCGGCCGGCGATGCGCTGCGCCGCGTCGAGGCTGGTGACGGCAAATACCGCGCCAGCCAGCCCTTCGCCGGCGACATTCAGGCGATCCTCGATCCAATCGGCCATCGTGCCGGAACCCGCGGGCGCGACGATGACCAGGGACACATTGGCGAGCGGGAACCAGGCATACGCCAAGCCGTCGCCATTTCCCTGCCAATCGCAACGCCGCCCGAGCAATGTCTCGTAAGCGCCGACCGCGGCATCGAGATCCCGGGTCGCCAGGACGACATGATCAAGCCCGTGGATCATAGGCAATCACATAAGCGCCTGTCGCTATCCCGAGCATGTGTGACGCAATCCTTCCCTCGAAGGCAGGGCGATCGCATACGTACGCCTCGATGCCGTCTCCTCTGCCCGCTGCCGCGGGGTGCGCTTCAGTTGCGGCCGTAATTGTCCTCGAAGCGCACGATGTCGTCCTCGCCGAGATAGCTGCCCGATTGCACCTCGATCAGGTGCAGCGGCTCTTCGCCCGGATTTTCCAGCCGGTGCCGTATGCCCAGCGGGATATACGTCGACTGGTTCTCGTAGAGCTCGAACATGTCGTTGCCGCGCGTCACGCGCGCAACGCCACGCACGATCACCCAGTGCTCGGCGCGCTTGTGGTGCTTCTGCAGGCTGAGCGCCCGGCCCGGCAGCACGGAGATGTGCTTCACCTGGTGGCGGTCGCCGGCGTCGATGGTCTCGTAGTAGCCCCAGGGCCGGAACACCTTCAGATGCGTCGAGGATTCGCTGCGGCCGGCGGCCTTCAGCTTCTCGACGATCCGCTTGACGTCCTGGCTGCGGTCGCGTCGGGCCACCAGCATGGCGTCGGTCGTGGCCACGATCACGAGGTCCTCGACACCCAGGGTTGCGACCATCACGCCGCTTTCGGCGTGCACGTAGCATCCGCGCATGTCGTCGGCGAGCACATCGCCGATGGCGACGTTGCCATTGTCATCGCGCGGCGACTCCATGAGCAGCGCTTCCCATGAGCCGACGTCGCTCCAGCCCATGTCGACCGGCACGATGGCGGCGTGCGCAGTGTGCTCCATGACGGCATAGTCGATGGACTTGTTGGGCGAGCGCGCGAACGCCGCCGCATCGAGGCGGATGAAGTCGAGGTCGCGCTTGGCGGCCTGGAAGGCGGCCGCGCAGGCCTCCAGCATCGCGGGCTCGAGCCGCTTCAGCTCCGCCAAATAGAGGTCCGACCGCATCAGGAAGATGCCGCCGTTCCAGCAGTAGCCGCCCTGGTCCAGGAACTGCTGCGCGCGGGCGGCATCCGGCTTCTCCACGAAGCGCGCTACGGCATGCACGTCTGGCACGCCGGCCAGAGGCTGGCCGACCTGGATGTAGCCGTAGCCTGTTTCCGGCGCGTTGGGCTTGATGCCGAAGGTGACGAAGCTGCCGGCTGTCGTCGCAGCCAGGCCGCTGCGCACCGCGGCCTGGAACAGATCCGGCCGGCGGATGGAATGGTCGGACGGCAGCACCAGGATCGGCCGCTGCGGGTCCGCGGCGCCGGCCATCAGGGCGCCGACGGCGACGGCTGGGGCGGTGTTGCGGGCTGCCGGCTCGAGCACGATTCCGGCCGGCTCGATCCCGATCTGCCGCAGCTGCTCGGCCACGATGAAGCGGTGCTCGGCGTTGCATACCACCATCGGCGGCAGGAACTGGCTGCGGTCGGCAACGCGCGCGGCGGTCTGCTGCAGCAATGTCCGCTCGCCCGTGAGCGGCAGGAACTGCTTGGGATAGGCTTCTCGCGAGAGCGGCCACAGCCGCGTGCCGGAACCTCCCGACAGGATGATCGGCTGGATCAGGCTGCTCGGGGCGACGCTGTCGGCCATTGCCACCTCAACCCGCCGAGGCCAGGCGCGGGGCGCGGTTGACCAGCGAATCGCGCCCCGACACCATCTCGTCGTGGATCCAGCGATAGGTCTTTTCCATGCCGTCTTCCAGGCGTACCGCTGGTGCCCAGCCCATCACCTTCTTGATGAGCGCGTTGTCGCTGTTGCGGCCACGCACGCCCTTGGGCGCGTCGAGCTTGTAGCGCCGCGTGAGCTTCACGCCGGCGATCTTCTCGACGATGTCGACCAGGCGGTTGATGCTGACCAGCTCGTCGCTGCCGATGTTGATGGGCTCGACGAAGTCGCCGGCCAGCAGCCGCGTGGTGCCGATCAGGCAGTCGTCGATGTACATGAACGACCGCGTCTGCTCGCCGTCGCCCCAGATCTCGATCTCGTGGCGGCCCGACATCTTGGCCTCGATCACCTTGCGGCAGATCGCGGCCGGCGCCTTCTCGCGGCCGCCGTCATAGGTGCCGTGCGGGCCATAGACGTTATGGTAGCGCCCGACCCGGGTCCGAAGTCCGTAGTCCTCGCGGAAATGCCGGCACATGCGCTCGCTGAACAGCTTTTCCCACCCGTACCCGTCCTCGGGCATGGCAGGATAGGCATCCTCTTCCTTCAATGCCGTGACATTGACGTCGGTCTGCTTGTCGGCGGCGTAGACGCAGGCCGAGGAGGAGAAGAAGAACCGCTCGGCGCCGCAGTCCTTGGCCGCCATCAGCATGTGCGTGTTGATCAGCACCGACAGCATGCATTCGGCCTTGTGGGTCTCGATGAAGCCCATGCCGCCCATGTCGGCAGCCAGATTATAGATCTGGCGCGCATCACGGCTGCTGCGGTAGGCGTTGCTGCGCTCGCTCACGTCGAGCGATAGCGACTCCACGCCGGGATGGGTCTGGTACCATTCCTCCAGGGGCTTGCTGTCGACGGCACGGATGCGCGTGTGGCCCAGCGTCTGCTGGAGGTATCCGACCAAATGCCCGCCGATGAATCCCCCGGCACCCGTGACGACAACCAGATCATCGTTGGACATTGCGAACCCACTAAGGAAATGCGTCAAGAAGGAGCCGGATTATATAGGCTTTTCAGGTATTTGCGAGGAGATTGCGCGGCGCTTGCATGGCCGCAGGCGCAGAATTTGGTCCGATCCGCAGCAACCTGTCAGCGGTGGCCGCCATGGGCGGCTTTCAGCACGGCTTCGAAGCGTTCGGCGATCCGCCGCACGTCGAACGTACGCTCGGCATAGGCCCGGCCATTGCCGCCCAGGGTAGCGCGGCGTGTCGGGTCGGCGATCAACGTCCGCGCCGCGGCGACGAAACCTTCGGTATCGGCCGGCGCCACCACCATTCCCGCCTCCTGGCGTTGAATCGTGCGGGCCGCCAGGTTCTCGCCGGGCATTGCGGTCAGCAACGGCTTGCCGGCGCAGAGATAGGTGAGGACCTTGGACGGCACGGAATAGATGCCGGCCTCCGGCTCCAGGATGGCGAGCAGCACGTCGGCCGCGCCCAGCACCTCGGGCAGGCGATCGAACGGCTGGAAGGGCAGCAGCATGAGGTTGTCCAGGCCGCTCTCAACTTTGCGCTCGGCCAGCCAGGAGGCGCCCAGCCCCTCCGAGACGACGACCACCGCGACACTGGGGTTGTCGCGATGCGCCTCGGCGATCGCGAGCAGGAGGCCGGGATTGTGCTTGAGGCCCAGCGTGCCCGAGTAGAGCAGCACCGTCTTGTCGTGCAGGCCGTGCTGACGGGCGAAGGCGTTGTCCTTGGAGCGCAACGGCAGCTCGTCCAGCGGCGACCAGTTCTCGATCACGGTGATGCGGTCGGCGGCCACGCCCCAGGCCTGCAGCAGGGGGCCGAAATCGTCGGTGATCGGGACGACCTGGTTGCTGCGGCGCAGCAGCCCGCCCTCCAGGCGGCGATAGTGCCAGGCGACGGGCTTGCCCAGGGGGCCCAGGCGCTGCCCCAGGATGCGCGCCACGGCTTCGGCGTAGATGTCCTGCACCCAGAATACGAAGCCGACACCTTGCGCCCGGCACCAGCGCTGCGGTGCGACCAGCGAATCGGGCGGTGTGTTGCTCATCAAGGCCACGTCGGGCGCGAACGCCGCAAGCTCCTGCCGCAGAAGGGCACCATAGCGACGTTCCTGCCGCAGGCGCTTGATGTAGCTGTACTTGGCGAACGGCTCGCCCGGGTCGATGGCCGCGACCTCGAAGGTGTCCGGGTCGCCTGGCTGGCGCTCGAGGGCGCCATGCGGTGTCTGGAAGACGGCCGAGAAGAGGTGGCGTACCTGATGCCCCCGCCGCGCCAGCTCGCGGGCGAGCTGGACCTGGAACGGATGGCCGGAATTGTCGTGCAGGAGGATGCGCATGCCCAAGGAACAACCGGACTCGATCTTGGCCCAGGCCCGGGCCACCGACAAGCGGCCCGGCGGGCGGCCCGCCTCATAGCAGAAGTGTGGGCCGATGAGTACTTAGTAGGCGTTCTTGCCGCGCAGGACGGTGAGAACCGTCATCAGCACGATCTTGATGTCGAGCAATAGCGACCAGTTCTCGATGTAGTAGAGGTCGTGATCGACGCGCCGCTTGATCTTCTCGATCGTGTCGGTCTCGCCGCGCCAGCCGTTGACCTGCGCCCAGCCCGTGAGTCCGGGCTTGACCCTATGGCGCCCGGCATATTCGGCGACCGCCTCCTCGAACAGGACGTTCTCGGCGCGGGTGCCGATCGGGTGCGGCCGGGGCCCCACCACCGACATCACGCCCGAGAGCACGTTGAAGATCTGCGGCAGCTCGTCGATCGACGTGCGCCGGATGAAGCGTCCGACGCGGGTGACGCGCGGGTCGTTCTGGACCGCCTGCCGCATCGTGCCGTCGCCGCAGGCGTCGACATACATGCTGCGGAACTTCCAGACACTGATCTTCTGGTTGTTGAAGCCGTACCGTGTCTGGCGGAAGAGGATCGGGCCCTTGCTGTCGAGCTTGATGGCGATGGCCGTCGCCAGCATCACTGGCGAGAAAGCTGCCAGCATCAGCAGGCCCAGCACGATGTCCTCGACCCGCTTCAGCAGCAGCTTCTCGGCCGACAGCGGCCGGTCGAACACATTCAGGACCGGGACCGACCCCAGCACGCTGTAGGAGCAATGCGCCAGGCGGAAGCCGATCATATCGGGCGCCAGGCGAATATCGATCGGCAGCTCCCACAGCGTCTTCAGGACCTTCATGACACGCAACTCGGCCGCCCACGGCAGCGCCACCACGATCTGGTCGAGCGGATAGTGGCGGGCGTAGTCGATCAGGTCGTCGATCGTGCCCCGCACCGGGATGCCCTCGATGGGATCGAGCGGCCGCGAGGCGCGCTCATCCCAGATTCCGACAATGCGCCATTCGGTGGCCGCCTGCTGCCGCAGATGCTCGATCAGGCGGCGTCCGTGCGGACCGGCGCCGACGATGGCGACGTTGCGGGTCAGCCTGCCGGTCTCGATCCAGCGGCTGAGCAGGCCGAACACGACGAAGCGGACGACAATGAAGGCACCGAGGCTCCAGAAGTACCAGAGGATCGCCCAGCCGCGTGGGAAGTTGTTGGAGACCTTGGCCGCGAAGGCAGCCAGCAGCAGCGCCGCCACGACGCCGGTCCATCCCAGGACGATACGCCCCGTCTGGCCGGGCACGTTGGATAGGCTGCTGATGGTGTAGAGGTCCAGCGCCCCGAACACGTTGCCGACCAGCAGCGCGCTGGCGGCCATGGCCAGCAGATACTGGCTGTCGAATGTCGTGAAGTGCTCCGGCAGCCAGGACGTGATCGCAGCCCAGGCGACGACGGCAGGGATCACCATGTCGATCAGCCTGACGGACCACAGCAGCTTCTTTTCCACCAGTACCTTGGAGCGATCCATGGTGGCTTACCTTGAGGACAGCGACGCAGTTTCCCGGCCCGGCTGCCCCAGCGCAGACGGAGGAACGCGATCAAGAACATTGGTTGATCTGCACGGGTGTATAGACGGCTTTGGTAAGCACGTCAATTCTCTTGAGCTGAAGTTACATATAAACTTTCAATTTATCTTGCGTTATTTCAATATGTTACGTGGTGGATCTCCAATTCGGATGAGGTTGAGCCTGGGCTCGTTTTGGTCCAAATCGGCGTGAACACTTGATCAGAACCAGATTGCGGCAACGTTCCGCGCGCAATCATGATAAGGCCGTTTCAGCCGAGAAGACCCGATGCTGGACCAGATCACACCCGTCATCCTCACCTACAACGAGGCGCCCAACATCGGTCGCAACCTCGAGCAGCTGGCTTGGGCGAGGGAGGTCGTGGTCGTCGATAGCGGCAGCGACGACGACACCGCCGGGATCGTCGGGCGGTTCCCCAATGCGCGGCTGGTCGTGCGGCCATTCGACAGCCACGCGCAGCAGTGGACGTTCGCCGTGCAGCAGACCGGCATCGCCACGCCCTGGGTGCTGCGCCTCGACGCCGACTACATCGTGCCCGAGGCCACGATCCGCGAGATTGCGGCCATTGTGCCGGGGGCGCAGATCGGCGGCTACCGCGCTGCTTTCGACTATTGCATCGACGGTCGGCGGCTGCGCGGGTCGCTCTATCCCAAGGCCCCGATCCTGTTCCGGCGCGACCGGGTGACGTTCGTGCAGGACGGGCACACCGAGAAGGCGCGAGTGGACGGCGTGCTGGGCATGCTGGCCGGCCGGGTCGACCATGACGACCGCAAGCGCCTCGACCGCTGGCTGGTGTCGCAGTTCCGTTACCAGAGCCGCGAGGCCGACAAGCTTACCTCCACGCCCTGGTCCCAGCTCTCGTGGGGCGACCGGGTACGGTTGACGCGCGTGCTGGGGCCGCCCCTGGTGCTGCTCTATTGCCTGTTCGGCCGCGGGCTGATCCTCGATGGCTGGCCCGGCTGGGTCTACGCGTTCCAACGCATGACCGCCGACCTCATCCTTTCCATGCTATTGATCCAGCGCGATCTTGCGGGCGGATCGACCAAGCCGTAAGGCGCTGTCCATGACCTATATTCTTGGCCTCAACGCGTTCCACGCCGATTCGGCGGCATGCCTGGTGAAGGACGGCACGCTCGTCGCCGCTGCGGAGGAGGAACGCTTCCGACGCATCAAGCACTGGGGCGGCTTCCCCAGCGAGGCGATCCGCTACTGCCTGAAGGAAGCCGGCATCGGGCTCGACGCGGTGGCGCATGTCGCGATCAACCGCGACAGCCGCGCCAATCTGTGGCGCAAGATCGCCTATGTCGTGGCCAAGCGGCCCAGCGTCGACCTGGTGATGAGCCGGGTGCGCAACCGGCAGCAATGGGCCGACGTGCGGACCCAGCTCACGGAAACGCTGCCCGAGATGCGCTTCAACGGCGAGGTGCACCAGGTCGAGCACCACCTCAGCCATCTCGCCTCGGCCTTCCTGGTGTCGCCTTTCGACAAGGCCGTGGCCGTGTCGGTCGACGGTTTCGGCGACTTCGCCAGTGCTTCCTGGGGCATCGGCGACGGCAACAGCATCACGATCGATGGCCGCGTGCATTTTCCGCATTCGCTCGGAATCTTCTACGAGGGCGTGACGCAGTTCATCGGCTTCCCGCATTACGGCGACGAGTACAAGGTGATGGGGCTCGCACCCTACGGTGAGCCGGCCTATGCCAAGCAGATGGAGCAGCTCGTGCGGCTGCGGGATGACGGCACGTTCGCGCTCGATCTGCGCTACTACACCCACGCCAAGGAGGGTTCGAAGTACGAGGTGCGCGACGGCACGCCCTCGGGCGGCCGCATCTGGTCGCCGGCGATGGTCGAGCTGCTGGGGCCGGCGCGCGGCAAGGACGAGCCGCTGGAGCAGCGCCACAAGGATATCGCGCGCTCGGCGCAGGGCATGTACGAGAACGCCTTCTTCAACCTCCTGGGCGCGCTGCATCGCAAGTATGGCCTGGACGCGGTCGTGCTGTCCGGCGGCTGCGCCTACAATTCGGTGGCCAACGGCAAGATCTACGAGCGCTCGCCGTTCAAGCATTGCTACATCCAGTCGGCGGGCGGCGACGCCGGCGGCGCCATCGGCGCGGCCTTCCAGGTCTGGCACACCCTGCCCGAGGGCAGCGCCGCCAAGCGCCATTTCGTGATGGACCATGCCTATTGGGGGCCGTCGGCGACCGCCGGCGAGGTCTCGATCGCCATCGCCGCGCGCCAGGCCGATATCGACGCGGCCAATTGCAATGTCGAGACGATCACCGACGAGGCCGTGCTGTGCGAGCGCACGGCGGCGGCGATCGCCGAGGGAAAGGTCATCGGCTGGTTCCAGGGCCGGCTGGAGTGGGGGCCGCGGGCGCTGGGCAACCGCTCGATCCTGGCCGACCCGCGTCGCGCCGACATGAAGGACATCCTGAACCTCAAGATCAAGCGCCGTGAGTCGTTCCGTCCGTTCGCGCCATCGATCCTGCGCGAGGCGGTACCTGACTGGTTCGAGACCGACGACGATGTGCCGTTCATGATGCAGGTGTTCCGCATCCGGCCGGCGCGCCGGGCCTCGATCCCGGCGGTGGCGCATGTCGACGGCACCGGCCGCCTGCAGACCGTGACGCAGACCGGCAATCCCCGCTACCACCGGCTGATCTCGGCATTCGGCGTGCTCACCGGTGTGCCGATCGTGCTCAACACCAGCTTCAACGAGAACGAGCCCGTGGTCTGCAAGCCTGAGGAGGCGCTGGACTGCTTCCTGCGCACCCGCATGGACGTGCTGGTGCTGGGCGACATCATGATCACCCGCCGCGACTGAGGCGCTTTCACTTCAACCGCCACCCCGACGCGGCGCGGCTCTCCATCCCGGCGCTGTCCTCAGGCATAGTGCGCCGGCAAGGCACACGGCGCTCGGGAGTTGGCGATGGCGAGGTTCCTGTCCAATCAGCTTCGCGTCCTGCTGGCTGGCCTGCTGGCCATCCTGCCGCTGATCCTCACGATCGGCGGCACGGTGTGGGTCGGGACCTTGCTGTTCCAGTGGGCCGGGCCGGGCAGCGCCTTCGGCAACATCATGGCCGGGATCGGGCTTGCGTTCGTGCCCAGCCCCACCGCGGCCTATCTCATCGGCTTCCTGGTGATCCTCCTGTGCCTCTATGTCTTCGGCCTCGTCGTGAGCTCGCAGGTCAAGAGCGGCGTCGTGGCGTTCATCGGCCGGATCATGGAGCGCGCGCCGTTGATCGGGGCCGTCTACGGCCTGCTCAGCCGCTTCCTCGGCGCGTTCGGCAAGCAGGGCTCGACCGACATCAACGCCATGGCGCCGGTGTGGTGCTTCTTCGGCGGCAAGGGCGGCGTGGCGGTGCTGGCGCTGCTGTCGGCGCCCGAGGCGGTCGTGGTGGGCGGCCAGCCCTACCTCGCGGTGCTGGTGCCTACGGCGCCGGTGCCGTTCGGCGGCGGATTGCTGTTCGTCCCGGCCCAATGGGTGACGCCGGCGGCGATCGGCGCCGAGGCGTTGACCAGCATCTATGTGTCGATGGGCATGACGGCGCCGCAATTCCTTGAGCCGCACGCCGCGCCCGACACCGGACAGATCCACGCCAAGACGTGATGGAGGAGAATCGTCGTGAGCAGCTTCCCTACCTGCCTGTTCATCGTCACCGTCGAGGTCGACGCCGCCGTCGAGGCCGACTGGAACCGCTGGTACGACGACGTTCACTTGCCCGAGGCGCTGGCCTGCCCGGGCGTGCTTTACGGCCGCCGCTACGCTGCGGCGGCGGACGGCACGGAGATGGACCGTGGCGTGCGCCGCGCGGCGGCGCGCAGGGTCTACACCACGGTCTATGCCTTGTCCGGCCCCGAGGCGCTGCGCACTCCCGAGTTCGAGGCGATGCGCGGCTGGGACCGGTTCGCGCCGCACGTCGTGTCGCGCTCTCAGGTCTTCACGGCGACCGGCGGCGCGGGTGATCCCGCGCCGGCCTGATCGTATCGCTCATGCCGCAGCCGGGTCCCGACGCGGGCCTAGGCCGCGAGGCTGGTGCGGCGCGCGATCTCCGCGTCGATGCGGGCTGCCAGGCCGGCGCTGATCTCGGTCATCGGCAGCCGCACCTCGGGGCTGTGCAGCAGCCCGGCGCGCCACAGCCAGTGCTTGATCGGCGCCGGGCTGGGCTCGGCGAACAGCAGGCGCGGCAGGTCGACAAGGTCGCGCCACACGGCCAGGGCGGCGCTGTGGTTGCCGCCGCGCACGGCATTGTGCACGCGCGCGAAGAGCCGTGTCTCGACATGCGCCGAGGCCAGGATGCCGCCGTCGGCGCCGTGGGTCAGGGCGTTGTAGAACAATGCATCCTCGCCGGTCAGCACGGAGAACCCGGACGGCCGCGCGCGCAGCAGGTCGAAGGACTGCGCCGCCTCGGCGCAGCAATCCTTGAGGCCGACGATATTGGGCAGCGCCGCCAGCCGCAGCAGCGTCTCGTTGCCCATGTTGACGCCGGTGCGATAGGGGATGTTGTAGATCAGGATCGGCTTGTCGCTGTCACGGGCGAGGGTCGCGAAGTGGCGGAACAGGCCTTCCTGCGATGGACGTGTGTAGTAGGGGCAGGCAATGAGGTAGCTCCCTACCGGCCACGCCGCGGTGAGTTCCAGAGCCTTGCCCAGCTTGCGCGTGTCGCTGCCCGACAGGCCCAGGCAGATCGGCAGCTTGCCCGCCAGCTCGGCCGCCACCACCTGCACCAGCCGTGCGGTCTCCTCGTCGTCCAGGGTGAGGCCTTCGCCGGTGGTGGCCGCCAGGATCAGCCCGTCGATCGGCTGCGCTGCATAGTGGCGCACCAGGCGCCGCAATGAGGCCTCGTCGAGGTCGCCGTCGCGGAATGGTGTCACCAGCGGCAGCCAGATGCCTTGCGGATATCGGATCGTCATGTCGGTGCTCTCTTCGGTGGTGCCGGAGGTGCAGGGCCGACAAAAACAAAGACCCCGTCCGATCCGGCGGGGTCCTGCGGTGCTTGCGATACGCGCTGTTCAGCGTAGGCGCAGTTGGGCGGCCCCGGGAATGGGGGCTTTTTTCGACTCCAAGCTGATCGCGACGCGCATGGCCGCAACATGGCGTGCCCCGATCCGGCTGTCAACGCAGCTATCGTCGTCCTTGGCATGACGTCAGCGTCATTCCTGCGGACGGCCCGACGCGGCTTTGCTAGGCTGCAGCCGCAGGCACGCCCACGGAGGAGCAACCATGCGGCTCAGCCGGCGCAAGCTGGTCATCGGCGGGGTTCTCGGCGGCGGCGCGCTGATCGTCGGCTACTGGTTTGCCCATGAGCGCGATCGGCTCGGTGGCAGGACATTGTTTCCCGCCCGCCAGGGTGAGGTCGGGCTCAACGGCTGGGTCAAGCTGGCAGGCGATGGCCGCGTTGTCGTCGCCGTGCCGCGCGCCGAGATGGGGCAGGGCGTCCATACGGCGCTGGCGCAGCTCGTGGCCGAGGAGATGGATGCGCGGTGGTCGGATGTGCGGGTCGAGACGCCGCCCGAAAGCAGCGTCTATCGCAATGTCGAGATCCTGCTGGACGGTCTGCCGTTCTCGCCGGAGCAGACCGGCATGGTGGTCGACGGGGCGCGCTGGGCGGTCGGCAAGGTGATGGGCGTGCTCGGCGTGGCTGCCACCGGCGGCAGCACGTCGGTGCGCGATGCTTGGCATCCCATGCGCCTGGCCGGGGCCTCGGCGCGCGAGCTGCTGCTGCGTGCCGCCGCACGCAAGTCGGGGCTGCCGCAGAGCGAGCTGAAGACCGCCGACGGCGAGGTGCGCGGCCGTGGCGGGCTTATTGTCGCGCGCTTCGGCGAGCTGGTCGATGCCCTGGGCGATCTCGCGCCGCTTGCGGACGTGCCGCTCAAGAGGCCGGCCAACTTCACCATCATCGGCACGCCGGCATCGCGGCTCGACCTCGACGACAAGGTCACCGGCCGCGCGGTTTTCGGCATCGATGTCCGGCCACCCGGCCTGCTTTTTGCCGCGGTGAGGAATTGTCCCACCTTCGGCGGCAACCTGAAGCAGGCCACGCCACCGGCCGGCGGGCTGCCGCCCGGCATCCGCAAGATCGTTCCGTTGCCGACAGCCGTTGCCGTGGTCGCTGACAATTGGTGGCGGGCGCAGAAATTCCTCGAGGCGGGGCTCGATATCGCCTGGGACGAGGGACCGAACGCCGCGCTTTCCAGCGACTCGCTCTGGCGCGCGTACGAGACCCTGGCGGCGACGGGCGATCGCAAGGAATCGCGGGTCAGCGGCGATGCTGCGTTGCTGACGCGCCCTGGCCGGCGCATCGAGGCCGTCTACCGCGCGCCCTATCTGGCGCATGCCACCATGGAGCCGATGAACTGCACGGCGCGCCTGGACGACGCCGGGCTGACCCTGTGGATGCCCAGCCAGTCGTCGTCGCTGATGCGCTATGTCGCCGCCCGTGAAGCCGATCTGCCGCAGGACAAGGTCACCGTCCACACCACGTTCCTGGGCGGCGGCTTCGGCCGGCGCGCCGAGGTCGACCTCGTGAAGCAGGCGGTGGCCGTGGCCAAGGCGATGCGCGGCACGCCGGTGCAGGTGCTGTGGTCGCGCGAGGAGGACATGGCCCATGATTTCTATCGTCCGATGGCGCTGGCGCGCCTGTCGGCGGTGCTGCCGCCCGATGGCGCGGCTGCGGCGCAAGATGCCATCGCCTGGGATGCGGTGCTGGTGGGCCAATCGGCGGGCAGCCAGTACACGAGCCGGCTGCTGGGCATAGCCGAGCCGGGCGATCCCGACCCCAACAGCATCGAGAACCTGCCCTACGGCCTGGGCTTTCACCGGCTGTCGACCATCGTGCCCAGGGGGCCGGTGCCGGTCGGCTTCTGGCGCTCGGTCGGGCACTCGCACACCGCCTTCTTCGACGAGTGCTTCGTCGATGAGATCGCTCACGCCCTGGGCAAGGATCCGCTTACGCTGCGTCGTGACCTGCTGCGCGACAAGCCGCGCCACCGCAAGGTGCTCGATGCGGCCGCGCGCGGCGCCAATTGGGGGACGGCACTGCCGGCCGGCAGCGGCCGCGGCGTCGCGTTGCGGGTCTCCTTCGGCTCGATCGTGGCGCAGGTCGCCGAGGTCGTGGTCGAGAGCGGCGCGATCCGCGTCAAGCGCGTGGTCTGCGCGATCGACTGCGGCCCGGTCGTGAACCCCGATATCGTGCGCGCGCAGATGGAAGGCGGCATCGTCTACGGCCTGACGGCGGCGCTCCACGGCGAGATCACGATCAGCAAAGGCCGGGTGGAGCAGCACCAGTTCGACGACTACCCGGTGCTGCGCATCGACGGCATGCCGGCGATCGAGACCATGATCGTGCACAGCGACGATGCGCCCCTGGGCGGAGTCGGCGAGCCGGGCACACCGCCGATCGCGCCAGCCGTCGCCAACGCCGTCTTCGCCGCCACCGGCCAGCGGCTGCGCAGCCTGCCCCTGAAGCTGGCGTGACGCGAGGGTTCAGCCCGGCGGCGTGCCCGACTTGATGGTCGCGAAGGCCGCCAGCGCTCACGATGTCGGGCAATCGGGGCGCGGCAGGGGCTTGAAGCTGACGAGATCGACGCTGGCCGCGAGCAAGCCGGTGTTGATCGTCAGCCGGTCCAGCACGCCGCCTTCGTGCAACAGCAGGGTGACGGTGAAGAGTGGCCGGGCGTTGGCGCCGGTGCGACTGAAGCGGATCTCCACCGGCCATGTCGTGCCCTCGGGCAGCCTGGCGCCATCGGGTCGGGCCGGGCGCAGGGTGTCGGCGGGCGCCACGCCGCCGTCGACCTGCAGGGCATCGCTGGTCAGCTCCGCGTCGTACAGCATGAAGCTGAAGCTCGTGTCGCCCCGCTTGAGGGCGTCGATGACGAAGGCGAACGCCGATACCGGCAGCACGACGCCGGCCGGCAGGGTGAAGCTGAGGGGACGCGACGGCAGGATGAGGTCGGCGCGCGTTCCGTTCTGGGCTACCGATACCCGGCCGGCAATGGTCTGCTCGGCGCCGTTCTGCACACGGCGCAGCTGATAGTCGAAGAGGGTGCCGTCACGTTCGACGCCGCGCAGCTCCGACTCGGAGGTCAGCCGCAGGCTGGCGGAAAACCCGATCTCGGTGCGCACGTCGCGCTCCAGCCGCCACACGCCACAGTCCTTGCCCAGAAGCTGCCGCGCCGTGCCCACGGACGGCGCCGACGGCGAGGTCCCCAGCCTCACGACATAGCTCGCCTCGTGCGGCAGCAGATCGGCCGCCGATACGGGCTGCGGGGCGAGCAGCGCGGCGGCAAGGCCGGCAAGAGCGAGGGCGCGGAGCATGCCTGCACGGTGGTGGGATGGAGGCGGCGTGTCGAGCACGGTCGAAATCAGCATGGCGCCCATTGTGGGCGATCCTGTGGCCAGGGTGAAAGCGCGGCGATATGAAGGCAGGAACATGCCACGTCCCGTTCCCGATCCCGCACCGGCTGGCCGCCAGGCCGACCTGGTCGAGGTCCGCAAGGCCGAGCGCCGCCTGACGCTCAGCCGCGGCGGCCGGGTGCTGCGTGTCTATCGCGTGGCATTGGGGTTCGCGCCTGTGGGCCACAAGCAGCAGGAGGGCGATGGCCGCACCCCCGAGGGAGCCTACACCATCGACTGGCGCAACCCGCGCAGCCGCTTTCACCTCTCCTTGCATGTTTCGTATCCCGGGTCCGCAGATCGCGCGCAAGCCCAGGCCGCGGGAGTCGATCCCGGTGGCGATATCATGATCCACGGCCAGCCCAACGAGCACGGCTGGCTGGCCTGGTGGCGGCAGCGGCGGGACTGGACGGCCGGATGCATCGCCGTGACGAACGCCCAGATGCGTGAGATCTGGTCGCTGGTGCCCGACGGCACACTCATCATCATTTCGCCCTGAGCCGCCACAGGCTTGCCATCATTGGGACGCGTCGCGGCCCCGCATCTTCTTGAAAGGGCCCGTGTGGGGACGGTCCGCGCAACCATTGCGTACCGGTCTGCGTAACCCCGGCATGTCAAGGAGAGACCCATGATGACCAAGAAAAGCTTAGCTGTGCTGCCGTTCGTAGCCCTGCTCGCGGCCGGCTGTGGTGACACCTGGGGTAAGCGCGCGGTGACCGGCGGCGCGATCGGTGCCGGCTCGGGCGCCGTCGTCGGTGCCGCGACGGGCATGGGCCCGTTGACGGGTGCGGTGGTCGGCGGCGCAGTGGGTGCTGGCGTCGGTGCCGCCACGACACCGTCGCGGCGCGACTATAATCGCTATGGCTACTAACCGCTGGACGCGGTCATGCGCGGTGGCTGCGAACTCGATTTGCCCGCAGCCGTCGAGCGCCATCCCATCACAAGGGAGGTTTCCGTGCCGCTCATTTCTCCATCCATCCGTCTGCTGGCGGCTCTGACGCTGGCGGTGCCCATCGCAGCTTGTGATGTGCTCCAGGGCCGGCAGGATGTCGCGGAGTACGCCGACGATTCTGTGATCACCAACAACATCCGCGCCAAGTACATCGATGACCCCTCCGTTCACTTCGGCGATGTCGGCGTCACAACGCTGAACGGCAATGTCAGGCTGAGCGGGCGTGTCAACTCGGACCGTGAGCGTCTGCGCGCGGCCCAGGTCGCCCGCAGTGTGAAGGGTGTGCGCAGCGTCGACAATGAGATCATCGTACGCTAGCGGCGGTAGACGAAATCCGCCGTGAGGTCCATCAGCCGGGGCCAGGCGACCCCGAGATGCCGATCCGAATGCGGCCGTGCCTGCCCATGACCGCTTCCGGCAGCAAAACGGTCATGCTGGCCGGCGGCTCCGCCGTCAGGTGGTCTCGAGTTCGAACTCGAGGCCGAGGATCAGGTAGCTGAACGACTTGCCGTGCGAATCGAGGTTGAGCGACGTGTTCACGCCGCCTTCCAGCGCATTGTGCAGGACAAAGTTCAGGCCGTGCAGGTGGTCGATCTCGTAGCGCACCACCTCGCCGCGCAGCAGCTTGGGATAGGCATCCTTGAGCCGCTGCGCGGTGAGCTGGGCCTTGAGCAGCGGATAGTCCTTGGGATCGTAGGCCCACACCGAGATGCTGGAGATGTCGCCCTTGTCGCCGGCGCGGGCATGGGCGATGTCGTGAACCTTCAGGCGCTCGGTCATGCCGTGAACATCCGCATGGTTGGCCGCACCTGGTCACGTCCGACCAGGGTGGAGTGGGTGACGACGCAGGGCGTGATCGATCCTCGGTAGCCGCCGCCGCCGGCTGGTCCGCAGCAGAGCAGGGACTCGACCTCCCACATCATCGTGTCGATGTCGTCGCGCCGGCGCGAGCGCATCGCCACGCGCAGCCGCACATCCTCGCTGTCGGTGGCCGGCATGTGCGCCGTGCCGTGCAGCGAATTGATGCCGATCATGTCGATGCGCAGGTCGCCTTGCAGGGCGTTGTTGCGCGACAGGCGCTGCCACACCACCTCGCCGGCCAGGCGTGCGCGCGCCTGCGCATTGGGGCCGGCGTAGCTGACGCCGGCTTCGGCAAGGAAGCCACCATCGAAGCCGATGGTGACCTTCAGCTTGTCCGGGCGCTTGTGGCCGTCACCGCCGGCGACCTGGATACGGTCCGGCTCGATCTGCTCGACGGCCACGCGCGAGAAGTCGGCAGTGACGTCGGGCGTCAGGTAGCTGGCGGGATCGTGCACCTCATAGAGCAGCTGCTCCTTGACGGTCGCGGTCGTGACGCAGCCGCCGGTGTCGGGCAGCTTGGTGATCGTGCAGCTGCCGTCGAAGCCGACCTCGGCGATGGGGAAGCCGCAATCCGCCAGATTGGGCACGTCCTTGAAGCCGGGATCGGCGAAGTAGCCGCCGGTGACCTGCATGCCGCATTCCAGCAGATGGCCGACCACGGTTCCGCGGCCGAGGAGCTGCCAGTCGTCGAGGCCCCAGCCGAAACGATAGGCCAGCGGCGCGAGGAACAGCGAGGGATCGGCGACCCGGCCGGCGATGATGATGTCGGCGCCGGCCTTCAATGCCGGCATCAGGGCATCGGCCCCGAGATAGGCGTTGGCCCCGACCATCGACAGTCCGACATCGCGGATGGTGCCGGCGCGGTCATGCAGCGGTGTGGCGGGGTTGAGCTGCCGCGTCACGTCATCGCCTTCGATGCACGCCACCTTCATGCCGGCCAACCCCAGCTCGCGGGCGATGCCCACCGTGAGCTGCGCTGCGGCCAGCGGGTTGGCGGCGCCCATGTTGGTGACCACCACCGTGCCGTTCTTGCGGCAGGCGGCCAACACGCCGCGCATGCGCTGGGCCAGGTGCGGATTGTAGCCCTTGGACCCATCGAGCATGCGGTCGCGGTGGCCGAACGCCATTGTCCGCTCGCCCAGGCATTCGAACACGAGATAGTCGAGCGCGCCGCGCTGCGCCAGGTCGATGGCCGGATCGAGGCGGTCGGATGAGAAGCCGGCGCCGCAGCCGATGCGCACCGAGCGTCTCATGGCGCGCACCAGGGCGCAGGCGGGCAGCCCACCGGAGGCCGGGTGGCATGGGATGGATACGACCTGGAACGCACGGACACTCAGGATCCCCCAACGGCAGCATGATTATGGGTCGGCGCATGCAACATGGCATGCGCGTTGGTGGGTATGCGGCCAAGTCAATGTGGCCGCATTTTGACGCACAAGGTGCGTCTGCGATGTTCCTGCACGGCAACGCAGCGACGCCGCACGGAATCCATGGTCGGTACACAATCACGCCCGTCGTGTCGAGCCTCGGGCGCGGCTGCCTCAGGACTGCCACGCCGCGCGGCGAAGCGGCAGCGTCGCGCTATCCGCCGGCGGAGCCTTGCACCTGCCGCTGCGCCGGGCTCGTGGCCGGACCCTTGAGCTCGATCTGGTTGCCCTCGGGGTCGTCGAAATAGATCGACGGCCCGTCACCTTCCGCACCATAGCGTTGCACGACATCGCCCGGCGCGATGCCGAACGGCTGCAGCGCGCTGCGGATTTTGGCGAGGTCGAACGGGTCGATGCGAAAGCAGAGATGGTCCATGTTGGCGCCGTCGCGCGGCGAGTCGCTCTTGATCAGGTCGAGCAGCGAGTCGCCGGCGCGCAGCTGCACGAGCTGCAGCCGCTCGAGCCGCCGCTCGACGTTGCAGCCCAGCGCCCGCTGGTAGAAGTCGATCATGCGATCCAGGTCGCGCACGCGCAGCACGACATGGTCGATACGCTGGATGCTGAACGTCATGACGGTGGCCCGGTGTTCAAGGGTAGGTCAGGATCGTCTCGATCACGCGATTGATCAAGAGACGGCTGTCGGCTTCCAGCGCCACGTGTGCGTTGCAGGTCTTGGCGAGCCGCGCCGGCAGCGTCGTGCCGGGATGCAGCGACCGCAGGTCGCAGACCGTCATGCCGCGCGTGGCGGCGCCGGTCAGCTCGACCTGCACGAATGTTTCGCCGTACCGGATCAGCTCCGGAAAGACGTAGGGGATGATGGCGCAGACATCGTGCATGGGCGCAAGGTCGAGACGGAAGGCCTCGCGCTGCCGCTCGAGGTAGAAGGCCAGCAGGTCGGCGATCACGGCAGCGACGCGCCGGCCGCTGCCGCGCAACCGCGCGACGTCCGCCGCCGCGAAGCCGGTGCGGCGGGTGACATTGAGGCCGACCATCCGGATCGGGATGCCGCTGGCGAAGACCGCTGCCGCGGCCTCCGGATCACCATAGATGTTGAACTCGGCCGCCGGCGTGACGTTGCCCGTGGTGGTCGAGCCGCCCATGACCGTGATCTCGCGCAGCCAGCCGGCCAGCCGCGGCTCGCGGCGCAGCGCCATCGCCAGGTTGGTCTGCGGGCCGATCACGGCGAGCACCAGCTCGCCGCGATGCCGCTCGGCCTGATCGATGATGAAATCGACAGCGTGCGCCGCCACCGGCTGCCGCGTCGGCTGGGGCAGGGTGGCACCGTCGAGCCCACTGCTGCCGTGGATATGCTCGGCATGCGTGGCGCTGCCCACCAGCGGCCCGGCACAGCCACGCGCCACGGCTGTTTCAAGTCCCGCCAGCTCGAGCAGCGCCAGTGCATTGCGCGTGGTGTTGTCCAGCGTGCTGTTGCCGTGGACCGTGGTGATGCCCACGAGCTCCAGATGCCGCGCCGCGAACAGCAGGGCCACCGCATCGTCGTGGCCGGGATCACAATCGATGAGGACCTTGGTCATGGCGCCGCCTGCTCGAAGGGCGAGCATCAGGTATCAGGTATTGGGCAGGGGCGCACGTGGATTGGTGGCGAGGCCCGGGAGGGCGCCACCGTTCTATGCTGCCGATGGTCCCGGATCGTCGTCGTCGGGCCGGCTGAACATGGCGTGCGCCGCGGCGCGCTCGGCCCGCCTGGCTGCCAGATTGATCACTGTCGGTGGCGCTGCCGCCGGCTCGAAGCCACGCGCCGGCGCATCGGCCGCGTCGGCTTTGCGCGCAGCGGCCTCGGGCTGATAGGCCACGTCGTCGATGTGCAGGGTCTCGGCGCGGCCATCCTGTCGCCGCACGGGCACCGATTCGCCGGCGAGATGGCCCAGCATCGCCAGGCCCCGCTGCGTGCTGACAGGCAGCGTGAGGCCGGCCAGGTGGCTGGCCTCGTCGGCGACGAGAATGCGCGAGTCCAGCGGGCCACCGTCGACCCGGAATGCGACACGGCTGTTCATCGTCACCAGCCTCGGGCTGATGTCGTTGTCGAACAGGATCTCGGCCGTCGACAGCTTGTCGTGAATCACGGGCGCGATCGGGTCGTTGCGTGCGTCGCAGCGCATCAGCAGCGCCTCAAGGGCAGTATAGTCCTTCAAGGTGAGCCGACAGCGCGGTTCTCTGGCCATGACACAACCTCCGGCCGCGGTCGGGTCGCCCCAGCCGTCGGCAGCAGTCGTTAACCGGATTGCCTGGACTGCCCTCGCCGTCACGGCATGCGCGTGATGCCGGGGGCGAGGGACGGTCAGCCTGCGACCAGGTTGCCCGCGCGGTTGCGCCATCGATCAGGGACAGTCGACATGTGCCCTCGCATTGCTCACGCCGTCAGCGCCTCTGCTTTCTCCACCGTGAGCACGTTCAGCTGCTGCGGGCGGCCATCGCGCGCGGCCCACATGATCGATTGGCCCGCGGCCAGCCCCAGCAGCGCGGTGCCGACCGGCGTCAGGATCGAGATGCGACCGGCGGCGATGTCAGCCTGGACCGGGAAGACGAGCCGGGCCCATCGCGGCTCGCTGTCGTCGAGGCTGAAATGCACCAGCGACCCCATGCGCACGACGTCGGGTGGCATCACTGCGGTGTCCACGACACGCGCGCGATCGAGCTCGGCAAGCAGCTCGCGGGCGACTTCAGGCGTGCGGCCCAATGCCGCCCGCGCCAAGCCATTGAGCCGGTCGTAGTCGTCCTCGCTGACGACGATATCGGGCTTCGGCCGATTCAAGCCTTCGTCACGCATCCTGGTCCCCATGCTGCCGGCAGCCGCTATGGCGCCGCCATCGGCCGGAAAAACCGCAGCCGATCGAACTGTCGATTGGAATGTCAAAAACGGATTTGCCCCCGGACCCGGAGGCGCTGAGCGGCCGAACCCGGGGGCTACAATCCTGCGATCGGGTTTCCTCGGTGCGTGTACGCGCCGCAGGAAAAGCTCATAGTCATCATGTCGTACACCATGACCTTATTTCCTGCATTGTCAACTGCGTCACATGAGGGTCAGCTGCAGTGGCATCGCGCAACCTTGGTGACGGCGACCACCGCTGGCGTGGTGGTCTTGACATCGGCGGCATCGTCCCTAGCTTGGCGAGATGATCGATTCTCGCCGCCATCATCGACGGGAGCTGCGCCGCTCGAAAGCGGGAGCGTAGCCCGGACGCGCTCGAGCCCCTCGCTGCGTCCGGGAAAGCGGGGCATGCGCAAGCAATCGATCGGGTCGAGAGCACAGAAGCCCGTCAAAGGTCGAACCGGCCGGCCGCTTCCGGCTGAAAGATGACCTTGAGGAGCGTGTAGCGCCGGATGCAGCCGGCATCGTCCGGCTGCTCGACGCTCTGGCCTTCCGTCAGACCAAGCAGTGCGCTGCCTGTGGGCGACAATACCGATTCGCGGCCAAGGACCGGATCGGCGGCGCTGGGAGTCACCAGCGTCACCGTCTGTACCTGCGTCGTCTGGCGGCTTCGTCCGGTGCGATAGATCACCTTGGAATGGAGCGTGGCGACCTGGCGTGGGATGTCAGCCGGCGCCACGACCACGGCCGCGCGCAAAGCCTGGCTCAGGCGTCCGGCGGGGGATGCCGGGGCTATCGGGCCGCGCAGCGACGCGCGGTCGATCAGCTCAAGCACGCGGCCGCGGTCGAGGGATGTGACCAGGATGTTTGCAGACGTCATGGTGGACAGTGTCTCTTCCGGTTCACGATGAAGCAATGATATTGACGTTTGGAAATATATTGTGACGATAGTCAGCGCAATATCCGAAGTTTATTTCAATATCGTTAGAATATATCGTTAGAGGTTGAAATATCTTTTTCAAACTAGTATCTTGGGAATTCCTGCTCGGCAGGAAACATCTACTGGTTGGAGAGGACGGTATGTCTCAGGACACCCTCTTCCAATTGGGGATGGGCCCAGTCTCACTGAACGCCACCCAAACGGAAGAAGCACACGTTGTCACCCGCGCCCCGGGAATCGCGGAGCGTGACGACCAAGATTACTTCATCGAGAAAGACGGAATCACGTGCGCCGGCACGCACCTGATCATCGACCTGTTCGATGCCCGTCGCCTCGACGACATCGACCACGTCGCGCGCACGTTGATTGATTGCGTCGACGCCGCGGGGGCGACGCTTCTTCACATGCATCTGCATCCGTTCGAGCCCAACGGCGGCATCAGCGGTGTTGCCGTGCTCGCGGAAAGCCACATCTCGATCCATACGTGGCCGGAGCGCGGCTACGCGGCGCTGGATGCGTTCATGTGCGGCAATGCCCGGCCGGAGCGCTGCGTTGACGTGCTGCGCGCTGCGTTCACGCCGCAGCGTGTCAATGTGCGGGAGATCCTGCGGGGCAGGGGCGCATGATGGCGCGGCGCTGGGTCGCCGAGACGCTGTTCGACGGCGTGCGATTGGCGTTCGAGGCCGATGCCGTGCTGCATGACAGCACCACCGGCCATCACCGCCTGGAGCTGATCGAGAACAGCGTCTTCGGCCGCATGCTGCTGCTCGACGGCGCGGTGCAGGTCGCGAGCGCCGATGAGTTCGTCTACCACGAGATGATGGCCCACGTGCCGATCATCGCTCACGGTGCTGTGCGCGACGTGCTGATCATTGGTGGCGGCGACGGCGGCCTGGCCGAAGAGGTGCTGAAGCACCGGCAGGTGGAGTCGGTGCTTCAGGTCGAGATCGACGCGTCCGTCGTCGAGCTGTCGCGGTCGCATTTCGGCATGTTCAACGCGGCAGCCTTCGCCGACCCGCGCTGGCGCGTCGAGATCGCCGACGGCGCCGCTTTCGTTCGCGGCACGGATCGGCGCTTCGACGTGGTGCTGGTCGATTCGACTGATCCGTCGGACACCAGCGCCGCCTTGTTCACCGAGGCGTTCTATGCCGATGTCGGCCGCTGCTTGCGGCCCGGCGGCATCGTGGTGGCCCAGTGCGGCGTGCCGTTCCTGCAGGAGGCCGGCTTCCGCGGCAGCATGCAGGCCTTGGCGCGCGTCTTCGACACGGTGAGCTGCTACATCGCGGCCGTGCCCACCTATTTCGGCGGGCATCTCGCCCTGGGCTGGGGCAGCCATGGCCGCGCCGCGCTCGATGCCGACGTGGACACTCTGTCCAGGCGCGCGGCCAACGCCTGTCGGGATACGCGCTACTACACGTCCGAGGTCCACCGCGCAGCCTTCGCGCTGCCGCGCTACATCGACACGGCCCTGAACGAGGCGGTCGCCGCGCGTTGAGCGAGAGGTTGGAGTTTCAACCGGACCGCGCGGCTGTGGCCGCGCTCTTCGTCAGCGACGTCCACGAGCGTGCCAGGCGGCGCGCGGTCCGGTTCAACTGCTGTCCGCCGCGTCAGCGCGTGGCGGCCTGGATGCGGCGCTCGTCGAGGCCGATGGCACGGGCAGCGCCAATGATGCTGGCCCAGGTATCGTCGGGCAGCGGCACGCCCTCGGCTGTGCGCTTGGCGCGGGAGCGGATCTCCGGCTCGCCCGGGACCAGCACGTCGACACCGGGCGTGGCCGGCCGGGCGCTTTTCACAGCCTGCGTGTAGCGCGCCACCTCTGGATCAAAGAAGCCGGCGGGGTCGACGACCTTGGGGTCGATGTAGAACGAGAACATGCCGTTGGCGAAACGCTGCCCGTCCTGCGTCGCACCGTTGCCGGTCAGCGCGCCGCCCAGCAGCTCGCACATGAAAGCGAGGCCCGATCCCTTGTGCTCGCCGAAGGCGCGGATGGCGCCCCTGCCGTGGCGATGGATCCGGGGTCCGTCGGGCGTGTAGTCGCCGTAGAGCAGGTGGGGATCGGCGCTGGGCGCGCCGTCGGGGCCGATCAGGGCGTCGTCCGGGATCTTCTTGCCGCCCTGGCTTGCGACCAGGACCTTGCCCTCGGCCACGATCGAGGTGGCGAAGTCGAGCACCAGCGGCGGCTGGCCGGGGCGCGGGATGCCGACGCAATAGGGCGCCGTTGAGAAGCGCCGGTCGACACCGGCATAGGGCGCCACCAGCACGCTGCCGCGCGCATTGACGAAATGCACCGATACCAGCCCTTCAGCGGCGGCCATCTCGGCGAAGTCGCCGGTACGGCCGGTGTGGCCGGCATTGCGCAAGGTGACGGCGGACAGGCCCGTCTTCTTGCACTTGTCGATTCCGATGCGCACTGCCTGCGGTCCGACCGTCTGGCCGAAGCCGTATCTGCCGTCGACCACGGCCAGCACCGGCGTGTCGACCACGACATCCACCGTGGCGTCGGCGACGATCGCCTTGTCCTGCAGCATCTGCAGGTAGCGCGGCACGCGGATCACGCCGTGGCTGTCGTGCCCGGTCAGGTTGGCCTCGACCAGGTACTGGCCGATGCGCGTGCTTTCGGCGGCGGAGCAGCCGGCCGCCGTGAAGATGTCGCTCACGAAATCCGACAGGGACTGCGCCGGGATGGTCACGGTCATATGCGCCTCTATGCTGGGAGCGCGCCACTCCAGTGGCGCACCGGCGCATAGCGCCGGATCTTGGTGCCATCGCCGGCATGAGCCGGCCCTTCGGGCCGGTTGCGCCACTGGAGTGGCGCGCTCCCGGCAGGATGCCTCACTTCTTCCCGGCGCCGACATGCGCCTGCTGCAGGGCCGCGACGTAGCCGCGGTTCCAGGTCGGGGTGATATGCACCTCGTTGATGCAGACATGCGGCGGCAGGCAGGCGACGTAGCGGATCAGGTCGCCGCAATCCTCGGACTGGACCATCTTGGCGCGGTCTTCCTTGCTGACCGGCACCGGCCGCTTGTCGAGGATCGGCGTGGCCACCTCACCCGGGCAGACGACACAGGAGCGGATGCCGTTGACGCACTCCTCCATGTTCAAAGAATGGCTCATCGCCACGACCGCGTGCTTGGCGGCCGTGTAGGCGGTGCCGCTCAGCGGGCTGACCACCCGGCCGGCCATCGATGCGGTATGGATCAGCACGCCGCCTTTCTGCCGGCGCATCATGGGCAGCACGGCGGTGGCGCAGTAGAAGGCGCTCGACAGGTTGCCCTCGATCACGAGGTCGATGCCTTCGGGCTTGAGCTGCCGCCAGCTGCGCTCGGTGATGTTGAGGCCGGCATTGTTGACCAGGATGTCGAGGCGTCCGAAAGCCTTCTCGATATCGGTGGCGATGCGGCCCACGACCGATGCCTTCATCAGGTCGCCCGGCCTCACCACGGCCTTGCCGCCGTCGTCCTTGATCGTGGCCGCAGTCTGCTGCAGCGGCTCCTTGCGCCGGCCGGTCAGCACGACGGTGGCGCCCTCCCGCGCCAGCGCGATCGCCGCTGCCTGGCCGATGCCGCTGCCGGCGCCCGTAACCCAGGCGATTCTGCCTTGCAATGCTCCCATGACCCCCTCGCAACCCCAGGTTAGAAACGGCAGCGGCGCCCTCGAGGGGCGCCGCCGGTCTTCTGCGACCTTCTGCTCAGAGCACCTTACCGGTGCTGTCGTCAATCAGGTGCATGTTGGCGAGCTCGGCGGCCAGGCGCATCTTGGCGCCGTCGGCGGCGCCGGCGTTGGGGTTGACGCGGCCGCATATCTCGGTGCCCTCGATCGTGAAGTAGACCAGGGTCTCCATGCCCATCGGCTCGGTGACGTCGAGCATGACCTCGAAGAGGTGCAGATCGGGCTCGGGGTGACGCGGCTCCTCGCGGATATGCTCCGGCCGCAGGCCGACCAGCAGCGAGCTCTTGCCGACATGGGGCTTGTAGCGGGCAGTGCGGCTGGCCGGCACCGGCAGGGAGAGCGTGTCCGACAGCCGCGCCCGCAGCGCGCCGGCGGCTTCCTCCAGCCTGCACGCGATGAAGTTCATGGCCGGCGAGCCGATAAAGCCGGCCACGAACTTGGTCTGCGGCGTGTGGTAGAGGTCGTTGGGCGCGCCGACCTGCTCGATGACGCCGCCGTTCATCACCACCACCCGGTCGGCGAGCGTCATGGCCTCGATCTGGTCGTGGGTGACGTAGACGGTCGTGGTGCGCACCTTCTGGTGCACCTTCTTGATCTCGGTGCGCATCTGCACGCGCAGCTTGGCGTCGAGGTTCGACAGCGGCTCGTCGAACAGGAACACCTTGGGATCGCGCACGATGGCACGGCCCATGGCGACACGCTGCCGCTGGCCGCCGGAGAGCTGCTTGGGCTTGCGTTCCAGCAGCTCGGTGATGTCGAGGATGCGCGCGGCGTCGTTGACGCGGCGACGGATCTCGTCCCTGGCCACCTTCTTGAGCCGCAGCCCGAAGGACATGTTCTCGAACACGCTCATATGCGGATAGAGAGCGTAGTTCTGGAACACCATGGCGATGTCCCGGTCCTTGGGAGGCACATCGTTGACGACGTCGCCGCCGATCGCGATCTCGCCGCCCGTGATCTCCTCCAATCCGGCGATCATGCGCAAGGTCGTGCTCTTGCCGCAGCCAGAGGGGCCGACCAGGACGATGAATTCCTTGTCGGCGATATCGAGATCGATGCCGCGGACAGCCGGCGTCTCGTCGTACATCTTCACGACCTTGCGCAACGTCACCTGTGCCATGGTGTCTCCCGTGTTGCCTGCTGCGGCGTGGCGGCCGCCGCGGTCAGCCCTTGGTGGCGCCGGCGGTCAGACCGGCGATGTAGTAATCCATCAGGAAGGCGTAGATGATCAAGGGTGGCGCAGCGCCCAGCAGCGCGCCGGTCATGATCTGGCCCCAGTTGAAGACGTCGCCCTTGATCAGGGTCGTCACGATGCCGACCGGCAGCACGAGCTGGTCGGTCGACGTCGTGAAGGCGAGCGGATAGAGGAACTGGGCCCACGAGACGGTGAAGGCAAAGATGGTGGCGGCGATGATGCCGGGCAGCGCCACCGGGATGAAGATCTTGGTCAGCGTCTGGGTCCAGCTGGCGCCGTCGATCAGGGCCGCCTCGTCGAGCTCCTTGGGGATGCTGGCGAAGTAGCCGATCATGATCCAGGTGCAGAACGGCACCGTGAGCGTCGGATAGAGGATGATCAGAGTCCACCAGCGGTTGATCAGCTCGATGCCGAGTGTTTCGCGGATGAAGGCGAAGGTCTTGAACAGCGGAATGAACAGCAGCGTGTCGGGGATCAGGTAGGTGAGGAACACGCCGGTGGCGAGGGTCGCCGAGCCCCAGAACTTCATGCGCGCCAGCGCGAAGGCGGCCAGCACGCTGATCACCATGGTGACCGCCACGACGCAGACCGAGACGATCGCCGAGTTGCGGAAGAAGATCAGGTACTGGTTCTGGGTCAGCAGCTCGATGTAGTTGTCGAGTGTGGGGCTGTAGACCCACCACGGGTTCGTCGCCGCCGAGATCTCCGCGCTGCTCTTCAGCGAGGTGATGAACATGTAGATCGGCGGCGTCAGGAAGAAGATTGCGAACAGCACGAGGAAGAAGTAGGACCAGCGCAGAGCCCAGCGGCGGCTCTTGCTGATGCTGCCGTATTGCGGGCGCCGCGCTGCTTCGGCGCCGGAAGCGGTGAGGGCGGTCATGCTTCGTTTCCCCGCTGGTTGATGTCGCGCAGGATGAACCAGGCGGCCACCGCCAGGATCGGCACCATGAACAGCGACACGCTGGCCCCCAGCGGTATGTCGCCGCTCTCGATGCCGACGCGGAACGCCCACGTCGCGAAGATATGGGTGTAGTCCAGCGGTCCGCCGGCCGTGAGCACGCGCACGATATCGAAGTTGGCGAATGTCACGATCAGGGAGAACAGCGCCGTGATCGCGATGATGTTGCGCATCATCGGCAGGGTCACGTACCAGATCCGCTGCCACCAGGTGGCGCCGTCGATCGCAGCCGCCTCGTAGAGCTGCTCGGGCACGGATTTGAGCGCCGCCAGGTACATGATCATGAAGAACGGCGCGCCGACCCAGATATTGACCAGGATGACCGCGAAGCGGGCCCAGTGGGCGTTGCCGGTCCATGGCACCGGGTCGATCCCGAAGATCGCCAGGATCCAGTTGAAGGCGCTGTAGGAGGGGTCGAACAGCCACAGCCAGGCGAGCGTGCTCATCGCCGGCGGGATCACCCATGGCACCAGCAGCATGCCGCGCCATTTGCGCTGGCCCTTGGCTGGTATGTTGTGCACGAAGTGCGCCACTACGAAGCCGATCAGCGCCTTGAAGATCACGGCGGTGATGGCGAAGATGCACGACTGCTTGACCACCAGCCAGAACGTCTCGCGCCCGAACAGGAACGAGAAGTTCCCCAAGCCGACGAATCGCTCCATCGACTTGTTCAGGGTCGCCAGGTAGATCGAGTAGAAGGCCGGGTAGGCCACCAGCAGGCTGATCACGAGGATCAGTGGCAGCGCCATCAGGAAGGCGATGGTCGACTTGCGCTGCATCAGCCGATGCAGGCTCGCCCGCCCACCGGCACCGACCGCTGTTCCGGCGCGTGGTACCGCAATGTCAGCCATGGTTGCTCCTGTTTGTGGCCTTCGCCCGGCGAAGGCTTGCGTTGGCGCGCAAGGCGTATGCTGGTGCCGCGACGCCACCTGTCATCCCGAGCGCAGCGAGGGATCCAGGATTGGCACCTGGATCCCTCGCTGCGCTCGGGATAACGATGAGGCCATGCGCGACAGCGCGCACCTTCGCGGGGCGAAGGATTGTTGTTGCGTCTGGTAGCGATCGCACCATGCCTTACGTCCGCATGAAGCCTTCGAGCTCGCTTGCCGCCCAGTTCAACGTCTTTTCCATCGCTTCACCCTGGGCGTGGCGGGCCACCATCTTGGTCATGATGGCCTGGGTGTAGATCTGCACCGCGATCTTGGGCGGCGCCGGCGCGCCGGCCATCGACAGGACCTGATGGTTGTGCGGGTTGGGGTAGTGGTAGAGCGTGCCCTTGGGCGGCCCTTCCTCGGCCCAGGTCTTGAAGGTGGTGAGCTTGGCGAAGGACGGCAGGTCGTAGCCGCCGCTGGCAGCCACCATCTTCTCGACCGAAGAGGCCTGCGACAGGTGCATCAGCAGGCTCTTGGCCGCCGACTTGTTGCGGCTGAAGCTCCACACGCCCCAGAAATAGGGCACGAAGGGCGCGTAGCGACCCTTGGGGCCGGCCGGCATGCCGTGTGTCCAGAGCTGCTCGGCGATCTGCGGCGCGTCGCGCTTGGCCACCGCCCAGGCGCTGGGCGGGTTCATAATCGAGGCACCCTTGCCCGAGACCAGCCATTTGTTGTTGGAGGCGTCGTCCCAGGCGGCGATGTCGGGCGGCATCACGGCCGTCAACTGCTTGTAGTAGTCGAGCGCCTGGCGCACCGGATCCGACTTCACCGTGATGTTGCCGCCGCCGTCGACCAGCACGGCGCCGAACGAGGAGAAGATGGCGCCGGCGCTGTCGACCGAGTCGGCGGTTCCGCCGATGCCGATGCCGAAGGGGAAGCCGGCCTTGTGGCAGGCCTGGGCTGCCTTGAGGTAGGCGTCCATGGTCCAGCCTTCCGCCTTGGGCGGGCTGCCGGCCGGATAGATCGCCTGGATGTCGACGCTGGCATGCTGCTTGAGCAGGTCGATCCGCGAGCATGGGCCTTTGATCTGGCTGCCGACGGTGGCCGGCACGCAGATCCAGTGGCCATCGGCCTTGCCGAGATACGCGACCGTCGGGTCGACGGCGCCGTTCTGCTCGATCAACGGGCCCATCAGCTCATCGAGCGGCTCCAGCAGCTTGGCCTTGTCGGCCGGCTCCCAGGACGGCAGCGCCATGATGTCGTGGCCGGCCTTGGCTTGCGCCTCGGCGGCGATGGTCAGCCGGTTCTTGTTGCCCTGCGAGGTGATGTAGTCGATCTGGACGTCGACCTTTTCCTTCGCGGCCCAGGCATTCACCAGATCTGTGGTTGCCTGGTTGGCGCCGGGCACCCAGTGGTCCCAGAAGCCCATTGACAGCTTGCCGGCCGCATGGGCGCCGCGGACGAAGGGTGCGGCGAGCGCCGCGCCGGCGGCAAGTCCCTGGAATGCGCGTCGTGAAAGTCCGGATGTCGCCATGTCGATCCTCCCTTCGGATCATTCTTTTTCTTGTTCTTGATCGGCTCGTATCCTTTCTCGGGTGGCTTGAACGCCTGCGTTTGAAACGCGGCACCCCGCGTCGGGTGCCGCGCGTGCTGGTCACAACACCAAAGCGCCGCCGTGGCCGGCGGGCTCAGGTCCGCATGAAGCCTTCGAGCTCGCTCTCGGCCCAGGCGATCGTCTTGTCGATGGCCTCGCCCTGGAAATGGCGCACGGCCATCTTGGTCATCAGGCCCTGGTTGTAGATCTGCACCGCGATCTTGGGCGGCGCCGGCGCCGCGGCGATCGACAGGACCTGGTGGTTGTAGGGGTTGGGATAGTGGTAGAGCGTGCCCTTGGGCGGCCCTTCCTCGGCCCACGTCTTGAAGGTGGTGAGGTTGGCGAAGGAGGGCAGGTCGTAGCCGCCGCTGGCCGCCACCATCTTCTCGGCGGCGCTGGGCTGCGACATGTGCAGCAGCAGGCTCTTGGCCGCCGACTTGTTCTTGCCGAAGTTCCAGACGCCCCAGAAGAACGGCAGGAAGGGCGCGTAGCGGCCCTTGGGCCCGGCCGGCATGCCGTGCGTCCAGCACTGCTCGGCGACCTGCGGCGCATCGCGCTTGGCGACGGCCCAGGCGCTGGGCGGATTCATGATCATCGCGCCGCGGCCCGAGACCAGCCATTTGTTGTTCGACGCATCGTCCCAGGCCGGCACGTCCGGCGGCAGGAACGCCATCAGCCGCTTATAGTAGTCCAGCGCCTGGCGCACCGCGTCCGACTTGACCGTGATGTTGCCCTTGGCGTCGACCAGCTGGGCGCCATAGCCGTGGAAGACGGCACCGATGGTGTCGACGGAATCAGACGTGATCCCCAGCCCGATGCCGAACGGGTTGCCGCCCTTGTGGCAGGCCTCGGCGGCCTTGAGGAAGGTGTCGAAGGTCCAGTTCTCGGCCTTCGGCTCGGCGCCGGCCGGATACATCGCCTGCACGTCGATGCCGGCGTGCTGCTTCATCAGGTCGATGCGCGAGCAGGGGCCCTTGATCTGGCTGCCGACCGTTGCCGGCACGGCCAGCCACTTGCCGCCCTGCTTGCCGAGATATTCCACGGTGGCGTTGACGGCGCCGTTCTGCTTGATGAGCGGCTCCATCAGATCGTTCACCGGCTCCAGCCGCTCGGCATGCTCCGCCGGCAGCCAGGTCGAGAACGCCAGGATGTCGTGGCCCGACTTCGCCTGCGCTTCGGCGGCGACCGTCAGCAGCAGCTTGTTGCCCTGCGAGGTGATGTAGTCGATCTTGGTCTCGACCTTCTCCTTCTCGCCCCATTCCTTGACCAGATCTTCCGTCGCCTTGTTGGCGCCCGGCACCCAGTGGTCCCAGAAGCCGATCGACAGCGAACCGGCGGCATGGGCGCCGCGCACGAACGGCATGCCCACCAGGGCCGTCGTGGCGAGCGCCGTCTTGGCTACCCTTCTGCGAGTCAAACTCCGAGTCGTCATTGTGTTTCCTCCTTGCTGCGCCGGGATTGAAGCTTCGGCGGCTGGTTCTTCCAGCGCGTCTGGAAAGACGCGCGCACTCTGCGCGGTGCTTTGGGATGATGCTAAGCGAATTCACTGGACAAGGTCCATACCCATTGTCGCCAAGGGGTTTCCTGATTTCAAAATGAGCAGGTGATTGGCCCGGCCTGGCCGGCATCCGGCGGCGGGTGAGTAACCAGAAGGTTACATCGACGGTTGACAGGCCCGCGCGCCGGCCATGATGCTCGCGGACGATCGCGAACCAGGAGGCAGGCCGTGCGCGAGAACACCGTCAAGAAGATCTGGGCCGCGGGCGGCGCCGTGGTGAACGGCTGGCTCGGCATTCCCAGCAGTGTCGCGGCCGAGAACATGGCGCAGGCCGGCTGGGATTCCCTGACGGTCGATCTGCAGCATGGCTTGGTCGACTATCTTGCCGGCGTCGGCATGATGCAGGCGGTTTGCACCACCGCCACGATGCCGTTGTGCCGGGTGCCGTGGAACGAGCCAGGCATCATCATGAAGATGCTCGATGCCGGCGCCATGGGCGTGATCTGCCCGATGATCAATTCCCGCGCCGAGTGCGAGGCCTTCGTCGGCGCCTGCCGCTACGCGCCGGTCGGCTACCGCAGCGTCGGGCCGACCCGCGCCACCTGGTGGGCGGGCGCCGACTATCTGAAGGAGGCCAACGGCCAGGTCGTCACCATGGCGATGATCGAGACCCGCAAGGCGCTCGACAACCTCGACGAGATCCTGAGCGTGCCGGGGCTGGACGGCATCTATGTCGGGCCGGCCGATCTCGGCCTGTCGCTGGGCAAGGAGCCGCGCGGCGACCACACCGATCCCTATATGGTGGACACGATCAAGAGCATCCTGGCGGCCGCGAAGAAGCACAAGATCCACGCCGGCCTGCATTGCGCCTCGACGGCCTACGCCAGGCAGGCGATCGGCTGGGGCTACCAGTTCGTCACCATCCTGGCCGACAACGCGCTGCTGATGAGCGCCGCCAAGCAGGCTGTCGCCGAGATGCGGACCGGTGCCGCCGCCCCGGCCAAGCCGACAGGGCCGTATTGACTTGAGGCCGGGCCGCGGCGCTCCAGCGCCGCACCGGCGCGCAGCGCCGGATCATGAGCGGCGCTGGAG
>NZ_VDUZ01000077.1 GCF_008039615.1 Vineibacter terrae
CAGCAACGCGCCTTCGATCTGCTCGACCTGACACCCTCGCTGTAGGCAGCACGAAACACTTCGCAGTCAACAAATCCCTGCGATCACAACAACTTGCTCAATTCCCTCAGGGGTAACTTCGGCTTAGAGGTTTGCTTCGAATCCACCGACGCGGCAGTCCTTCAGGATCTCCGGCCGGAAGCGCAGGCCATGGCCGGGCTGCTCGGACGGCCGCAGCATGCCGTTTTCGGGAATGGCCGGCGTGGCCCAGAGGTCATCGTTCCAATCCATGTACTCGAGGTAGTTGGCGTTGGGGATCGAGCACGTCAGATGCACCAGCAGCTCATGGAACAGGTGCGGGGCGATCTGCAGGCCCCATGTGTCGGCCACCGCCGCGATCTTGCGCAGCTCGGTGAGGCCGCCGCGCATGGGGTCGGGTTGCAGGATCGGCGTCGAGGGGTGCTCGAAGAATGGCCGCAGGTCGAAGCGCGTGAAATGGCTCTCGCCGCCGACCACACGCGTCTTCAATGCCTGCGCCACGCGGCGATAGCCCGCGAAGTCCTCGCACACTACCGGTTCTTCCATCCAATAGATATCCGCCTCGTCAAAATGGTGGCCGGCCTGGATGGCGGTGTCGGCGGTCCAGCCCATGTTGACGTCGACCATGATCTCGATGTCGGGTCCCAGCGCGTCACGCATCGCATGCACGTTCTTCACGTCCTCGCGCCAGGGCCGGATGTGCGCCGCCTGCATCTTGATCGCCTTCAGGCCCATGCCGGCGAAGTGCCGCGCCTTGTCGATCATGCCGTCGCGCCCCAGGCCGCGCCACACGCCTGAGCCGTAGGCCGGTACCTCGGCGCGGCAGGCGCCCCACAGACGATAGAGCGGCAGGCCGGCGCGCTTGCCCATGATGTCCCACAGCGCAATGTCGACGGCCGAGAGGGCAAACGTGGCGATGCCGCCGCGGCCGACCCAGTAGGTGCTGCGCCATAGGGTTTGCCAGATGCCCTCGATCTCGGTGGCATCGCGCCCCAGGATCGCAGGCGCCACCATCTCCTTCAGGCAGGCGTCGATCGTCTCCAGCCCGCCTGACAGAGGCTGCAGGTAGCCCATGCCGGTGAGCCCGCCTCGGGTCTCGATCTCCAGCACGAGCAGGGCGCGGTGCGTCGGCGGCATGATGCCGTTGGCCGGCGGCTCGCCGGCCCAGGGCGCCTGCAGCAGGGTCGTGCGCAGCGCGACGATCGTGGTGTCGGTCATGGTGCGTTTCTCCCGGATCGAGAACCTATGGCCGCGGCTTGCATTTTTCCAGCGTCCCAGCGGCGGTTGGCCGGGGCGGCCGCTCGCGCGTCGGCCGCAGTGATGCAACAGGCTTGAGCCGCAGCGCAGGTCATGGAACAACCGGCGTCCTGAACCTTCATTCATGCCGGGAGACAGCGCCATGACCATTCGCTTCGACAATCGGGTCGCCATCGTGACGGGAGCCGGAAACGGGCTCGGCCGTGCCCATGCGCTGCTGCTGGCGTCACGCGGCGCCAAGGTCGTGGTCAACGATCCCGGTGGCGCCCGCGACGGGCGCGGCGGCGACAGCGCCGTGGCCGACAAGGTCGTGGCCGAGATCAAGGCGGCCGGCGGGCAGGCGGTGGCGAACTACGACAGCGTCGCCGAGCAGAAGGCGGCGGCCAACATCGTGAAGACCGCCGTCGATGCCTTCGGCACCGTCGACATCGTCGTGAACAACGCCGGCATCCTGCGCGACAAGTCGTTCCCCAACATGTCGATGGACGATTTCCTGCTCATCCTGCAGGTCCATCTGATGGGCTCGGTCTACGTCACCCATGCCGCCTGGCCGATCCTGCGTGAGAAGGCCTATGGCCGCATCGTGCTGACGTCGTCGAGCTCGGGTCTCTACGGCAATTTCGGCCAGACCAACTATTCGGCCGCCAAGCTGTCGCTTGTGGGCTTCATGAACACGCTGCGCCTGGAAGGGCAGAAATACAACATCCTGGTGAACTCGCTGGCCCCCGTGGCCGGCACCCGCATGACCGAGGACCTGATGCCGGCCGAGCTGATCGCCCGCATGAAGCCGGAGCTGGTGTCGCCGATGGTGGCCTATCTGTGCAGCGAGGCCTGCACCCGCAGCGGCGAGATCTGGGCCGCCGGGGTGGGCTATTTCTCCCGCGTCGAGTTCCGCGAGGGGCCGGGCGTGCGCGTCGCCGGCCAGCCCACGATCGAGGATGTCGCGGCCAACATCGACAAGATCGCCGACCTGACGACCAGCACGGCCTATCGGACCGCCAACGAGGAGTCGCAGGCGGTGCTGGCGGGCTGACACGGGGCGAGGCCGATAGCCCTTTCTCCCGTAGGGGTTCGGCCGATCGTGCTCGTTGCGTTCACGGTTTCCTCGAACGCGCTGTCGTGCTGTGCTACGACACGCGCGGAGGACGAAGCCGATGGACGTTGCCCTGGGCCATGGGACTCGGCTCGAGCCAGTCACCGACTGGATCGCGCGTGAGGGGCGGCTCGAGCCGGAACTGCAGCGGTTCGTCATCAAGCTGATGGACCGCACCGTGGCCGCGGGCATACCGGTCTGGCGCTTCTATCTCGGCCTGCAGCTTCTGCATCCGCAGCTGCAGGCCATGGGTATCGTCTGGCGCCGCGACCAGGCCGTCCAGGTGCAGGAGATTCCCCGCCGCCAGGGCATCCAGTACACCAGCGCCTATATCGGCAGTCCGGTGCAGGAGATCCGCGAGCGAGGCGGCGAGGTCCGCTACCACCTGGATACCCTGACCGAGCAGCACCACATCACGCTGCACGAGATCAAGGCCGAAGGCGGGACGGATTATTTCGGCCTGGAGCTGCGCACCAGCCGTGGCCGGCTGTCACCCATCATCACCTTTGCTACCGACCGGCCCGAGGGCTTCAGCGATGTCGACCTGGCCGACCTGCGCCGGCTGGTCGACCATACCGGTGCCGTGGTCGAGATGCAGGTCACCCGGCTGGTCGCAGGCACGGTCATCCAGACCTATCTCGGCCGCGAGACCGGCCGCCGCATCCTGGAGGGGCTGGTCAAGCGCGGCGACGGCGACCGCATCAACGCCGTGCTGTGGTTCTCCGACCTGCGCGACTTCACCGGCCTCAACGAGCGGCTGCCGGCCGATGAGCTGCTCGACATGCTCAACATGTACTTCGAGGCGATCGGGGTCGCCCTGAAGAAGCACGGCGGCGAGATCCTGAAGTTCATCGGCGACGGCGTGATGGCGATCTTCCCCATCGAGGATGCGATGTTCCTGCCCGACGCCACGTCCGGCGCCGTCGATGCCGCGCGCGAGGCGCTGTCGGCCATCGAGGAGATCAATGCCGGCCGCGTCGAGGCCGGCCGCGACGCGATCCGCTTCGGCGTCGGCCTGCATGTCGGCCTGGTGACCTTCGGCAATGTCGGCACCGAGGAAAGGCTGGATTTCACCGTGATCGGGCCGGCCGTCAACCGCTGCGCGCGGCTGGAGACGATGACCAAGGTGCTGAAGGAGCCGGTGCTGGCCTCGGCCGACTTCAACCGTGTCTGCCCGCGCCCGATGCGCTCGCTCGGACGTCATCGCCTGCGCGGCGTGCCGGATCCGGTCGAGATCTTCACCACCACCTGAGACGCCGTCTTCTTCCCTTGACCGCGGGCGTCGTGCGTGAATGCCCGCAGCCAGCCAAGCGCCGGCTCGACCCGAATTGCACAGCCGCCGCACCGTCGTATACTCGCGCGCATGCGACGCACGTCCTTCACCCACATGAATTGCTCGATTGCCGCTGCGCTGGACGTGGTGGGCGATCCGTGGACGCTGCTCATCCTGCGCGATGCGATGTACGGCGTCCGTCGCTTCGACGAGTTCCAGGCGAACCTCGGCATCGCGCGCAACGTGCTGACCGCCCGGCTGAAGGTGCTGGTCGAAGCCGGCGTGTTCCGCCGCGTTGCCTACCAGCAACGGCCGGTGCGCTATGAGTACCGGTTGAGCGACAAGGGGGCGGCGCTCTTCCCGGTGATCGTCGGGCTCAAGGAGTGGGGCGATCGCTTCGGCGCCGCAGCGCAGGATGGCCGGCCGATGGAGCTCGAGAACGTCACCACCAGCAGCCGCGTCGAGCCGGCGCTGATCGACGTCGCCAGCGGCCGCCGGCTCGACCTCAGCAGCGTGCGTGCCGTCGCCGGCGAGGGGGCAAGCCCCGAGACACGCCGCTTCTTCGAGCGGCTGGCCTTCGATCGGGCCACCACGCGCCGCGTGTCGCGCGGCTGAGGCCCGGCGGCTTGGTCTCTAGGCAGGCTCGTCGTCGTCCCGCCGATGGCCGTCATGGGCGCGCTCGCCGCGGGCCTTTTCCAGCAGGCTGTGCTTCTTCTCGGCCTTGGAGCGGCCGAACTTCAGCCGGTTGGCCTCGGCGGTCCGTTCGCGCTCGGCCCGCGCCTTGCGTTTGCGCGCCTCTCGCAAGTTCACGATATCGGCCATGCGTGACCTCGCAGGAACCATAAAGTCGCCGCTATTATTCGCTGTTTATCCTACACTGAAGACGGGGTGCCAACACGCGTTGCGCATGGCGAGGACGAGCCATGAAAAAGGTTCTGATCGGTGTCGGTGTTGGGGTGGTCGTGCTGGTGGGCGCGGTGGCGGCGGTGCCCCTGCTGGTCGATCCCAACATCTTCAAGCCGCAGATCATCGCCCAGGCCAAGCAGGCGACCGGCCGCGACCTGGTGATCGACGGGCCGTTGAAGCTGTCGATCCTGCCGGTGCCGACCGTCTCGGCCGAAGGCGTGCGCTTCGCCAACATGCCGGGCGGCAAGACGCCGCAGATGGTCGAGCTCAAGGCGGTGCGCGCCGGCGTGTCGCTGCTGCCGCTGCTGTCGCGCCGCATCGAGGTCAGCGAGCTGCGCCTGGTCGAGCCCCGGATCGCGATCGAGGTCGGGCCGGATGGGCGCAGCAACTATGATTTCAAGCGCACCGACGCCGGGCCGCCGCCATCGGCCCCGGGCGGCGGCCAGCCGGGCAACACCGCGACCGCCAGCGACGGCAGCAAGTTCACCGTCGCCGTCAATCGCGTGGTGATCGAGAACGGCACCCTGACCTACAGCGACGCCGTGGCCCGGCGCGACGACCGGCTCGAGAAGATCGACCTGACCCTGTCGGCGCCGTCGCTCGAGGGGCCGTTCGCGGCATCAGGGTCGCTCACGGCCAACGGCGTGCCGGTGAGCCTGGACGGCAAGGTCGGGGCCAAGGCGGCCGCCGGCGTGCCGATCGACCTGATGGTCAAGACGGCCGCCGGCGAAGCACGGCTGGCTGGCACCGCGACCGAGCTGACGCCGGCGGCACGCTTCACCGGCACCGCCAAGCTGACCGCGGCCGACCTCGCCGCCTTCGTCCGCGGCCTCGCCGGCGCGGCAGGGATGCCGGCGCCGAGCCTGCCGCCGGCGCTGGCGCGCAAGGTCGCTTTCGACGGCGCGGTCGAAGCCTCGGCCGATGCCATCACCGCGCGGGACTTCAAGCTGGCGCTGGGCGACGATCAGGGCGGCGGCACGCTGTCGGTGGCGCTCAAGCCGGCGACGCGCATCGAGGGCAAGCTGTCCTTCGCCAAGCTCGACCTCGACAAGTGGCAGGCGGCGGCCGAACCGGCGCCGGCCGCGCCGTCATCGGCGCCTGCAGCCAAGCCACCGGCGCCGCCAAGCGGCGCCCGTCCTGCCGCGCCGGTGGCGTCGCCGGCCTTGCCCGCCAACCTCACCGTCAAGCTGGTGCTGGACGCGGCCGAGATCACCTACAACGGCAGCGCCGTGCGCAAGCTGGCGGCTGACCTGGCGCTGGAGAACGGCCAGCTGGCGGTGCGCCGCATCGAGGCGCTGCTGCCCGGCAATGCCCAGCTCGCCGGGACGATGACCGCGGCCGCCGACGGCAAGTCCTACAGCGGCGACCTCAGCCTGGCTGGACCCAGGCTGCGCGAGACCCTGGGCTGGCTGAAGATCGACGTGGCGCAGGTGCCGTCCGACAAGCTGGCCGCGTTCGCCTTCAAGGGCAGGCTGCAGTCGGCGGCCGGCAATACGCTCACCGTCAGCGATGCCACGGTGCAACTCGACGGCATGACGGCGCGGGGCGGCGTCAGCGTAGCGCTGGGCGCGCCGATGAAGATCACCGCCGACCTACAGGCCGACACCGTCGATGTCGACGCCTACCTGCCGAAGAAGGCCGCGGCGAGCCCCGGCGGCAAGCCGGCGGCGGGCGCGCCCGCCGGCAAGCCCACGGCGCCGCCGCCGGCGATGGTGGATGCGCGCGTCAAGGCCAAGGTGGCGCGCATCATCTACAACGGCGAGCGCATCGAGGCGGTCGATGCCGACGTGACCTATCGCGACGGCCGCCTGACCTTCGGCGACACGCGGATCGGCAGCGTCGCCGGCGCTTCGGTGGGGCTGAAGGGATCGATCGCCAACCTGGCGGCGACGCCCAGCTTCGATCTCGTCGTCAGCGTGCAGACCAGCGACGCCGACCGGCTGCTGAAGCTGGCCGGCGCCAGCTCGCCGGTGAAGGGCCCGATCGGTGCCGTGTCGCTGCAGGGCGGCGTCGGCGGCACGGTGGCCGACCTGACGTTCCGCGACTTCACGGCCAACGCGCTGGGCGCGACCCTGAAGATGACCGGCAAGGTGTCGCCTGCGGCCGGCAACCCGCGCTACGACCTGTCCGCCTTCAGTTTCCAGACCGCCGATCTCGACCGGCTGCTGTCGGCGCTGGGCGATGCCAAGGCTGGCGACGGCATCGGCGCCGTCTCGGCCAGCGGCGCCATCAAGGGCGACACCAAGACCATCGCCTTCAACGGCAGCTTCTCGGCCAAGGGCGTGCAGGGCAGCGGCGCGGTGAACGTGGCGCTGGGCGGCCAGGTGCCGCGGATCGCCGCCAACCTCAAGACCAGCGAGCTGAACATCGACCAGCTCACGGCGCAGGGAAGCGGCAGCGCGCCTGCTGCCGCCGGCGGCTCGGCGGGCGGCGGCGGTGGCCGTCATTCCAAGGCGCCGATCAACCTTGCCTTCATGAAGGGCATCGATGCCGATGTCGACCTCACGGCGCCGGCGATCATCAAGTCGCCGTGGCGGCTGGACAACGCGGCGCTGAAGGCTTCGTTGAAGGGCGGCGTGCTCACCATCACGCGCCTGGCCGGCGGCGTGTATGGCGGCACGGTTGACCTTTCGGGCACGGTGAGCGCGCTCAACAACAGCTTCAACGCGCGCATGACGGCTACCAACGTCAACGTCGGCACCGCCGCGCGGGCGCTGGGCGACACCAAGCGGGTCGACGGCGTGGCCACGCTCAGCCTGTCGCTCAGCGGCAGCCTGGCCAGCACGGCCGATCTCGTGGCCAGCCTGAACGGCGACGGCAAGATCAACGGCAACGTGCGCTTCAACGCCAGCGCCCAGGAGCA
Organism: Vineibacter terrae; assembly: GCF_008039615.1. GTDB lineage: Bacteria > Pseudomonadota > Alphaproteobacteria > Reyranellales > Reyranellaceae > Vineibacter > Vineibacter terrae. The sequence continues at coordinate 7,411 of NZ_VDUZ01000077.1, forward strand.
GCTGGGCGGCGCGCTGGCAGGCAGCGCGCTGAAGCAGCTCGGCAAGCGCCTCGACAAGATCACCGGCGGCACCGGTGCCAGCGACGAGCTCGGCGACCTGCGCGCGGTGCTGAAGGTGGCCAACGAGCGCTTCGCCAACCGCACGGGGCCGGTGGCGGGCACGATCGCGATCCGCAACGGCACCCTGCACACCAGTGATCTGCGCGTCGATGGCAACCGCGCCTGGGCGATCACCGAGGCCGACGTCAACCTGCCGGCCTGGACCATGGTCGCGACCACGAACGTGTTCATCGAGGAGGCGCCGCAGGCGCCCTATGCGATCGTCAGGCAGAAGGGACCGGTCGACAATCCGAGCCGGTCGGTCGATCGCGGCCCGGCCGCGGCCTCGGTGCGCCCGCCGGCCCAACCCGACGCGCAGCAGCCGGGCGCCGCACCGCAGCAGCCGCAGCAGCCTCAGCAGCAGCCCAAGCCCACCGATCCGCTGAAGAAGCTCAAGAAGATCTTCTGAACTCTTCACCTCTCCCGCGAGCGGGAGAGGTCGACGAGCGCGCAGCAGCCTGCCCTGAGCTTGCCGAAGGGCTCGGCGGGTGAGGGGTTGCACACGAGGCGCCTCGTCCTGGTCCCTCACCCTCCCATTGCGCTTCGCGCACTGGGCCCCTCCCTCTCCCGCTAGCGGGAGAGGGGTGCCTTCAGCGCCTCCAGCACGTGCAGCCGCAGGGCGCTCGAGAGGTTCGTGGCGTCGCGCAGGTCGCGGCCCTGCAGCCGTTCGCGGTCGATGTCGGCGACGAGTGCGTTGAGCGACACGCCGCGGCGGGCGGCGATCGCCAGCAGCTCGTCCCAGAACGCCGCCTCCAGCGACACGCTGGTGCGGTGGCCGCCGATGGTCACCGACCGCTTGCGGATGCGTGCGTCGCCGCCGTCGCTCACGTCGCGCCCGTGTCGGGCGCCGTCATGTGCTCGGGCCGCACCCAGGCATCGAACTGCTCGGCGGTGACGAAGCCCAGGGCCAGCGCTGCCTCGCGCAGCGACAGGCCTTCGAGATGGGCCTTGCGCGCGATCTTGGCGGCCTTGTCGTAGCCGATGTGGGGATTGAGCGCCGTCACCAGCATCAGCGAGCGCTCGAGCTGCTCGGCGATGCGGGCGCGGTTGGGCTCCATGCCGGCGATGCAGTGGCGGGCGAAGCTTTCGGCGCTGTCGGCCAGCAGGCGGATCGACTGCAGCACGGCATCGGCGATCACCGGCTTGTAGACGTTGAGCTGCAGGTGGCCGCTGGCACCGGCGAAGGTGACGGTGGCGTGGTTGCCGATCACGCGCGCCGCCACCATGGTGAGCGCCTCGGCCTGGGTCGGGTTGACCTTGCCCGGCATGATCGAGGAGCCGGGCTCGTTCTCCGGCAGCAGCAGCTCGCCCAGCCCGGCGCGCGGGCCCGAGCCGAGCAGGCGCACGTCGTTGGCGATCTTGTGCAGCGACACCGCGACGGTGTTGAGCGCGCCCGACAGCTCGACCAGCGCGTCGTGGCTGCCCAGCGCCTCGAAGGTGTCGGGCGCGGTCCGGAACGGCAGGCCGGTGAGCGTCGCGGCCTTTTCGGCGAACAGCGCCGCGAAGCGGGGATGGGCGTTCAGGCCGGTGCCCACCGCGGTGCCGCCTTGCGCCAGCTCCAGCACATGCGGCAGGGCGGCCTCCAGCCGCGCGATGCCGTTCTGGACCTGCCGCGCCCAGGCGCCGATCTCCTGGCCCAGGGTGAGCGGCGTGGCGTCCTGCAGATGGGTGCGGCCGATCTTCACGATGCCGGCGAAGGCCTTGGCCTTGGCGGCCAGGGCCGTGTGCAGCTCGCGCAGCGCCGGCAGCAGGCGCGAGGTGACCTCGCGCGCCGCGGCGATATGCATGACGGTGGGGAAGGAGTCGTTGGACGACTGGCAGCGGTTGACGTGGTCGTTGGGATGCACCGGGCTCTTGCCGCCGCGCTTGCCGGCCAGCATCTCGTTGGCGCGGCCGGCGATCACCTCGTTGGCGTTCATGTTGGTCTGGGTGCCCGAGCCGGTCTGCCACACCACGAGCGGGAACTCGTCCGTCAGCTTGCCATCGATCACCTCGTCGGCGGCACGGATGACGGCGTCGGCGATCTCGGCCGGCAGCAGGCTCAGCGCATGGTTGGCCTGCGCCGCCGCCTTCTTCTGGATGCCCAGCGCCGTGACCAGCGCCGCCGGCATGCGCTCGCCGCCGATGCGGAAGTTCTCCAGGCTGCGCTGGGTCTGCGCCCCCCAGTAGCGCTGGGCCGGAACGGCGACCTCGCCCAGCGAGTCGGTTTCGATGCGCGTATCTGCGGTGCTCATGACCACCTCCGGCATCTCATGTCGGGTTCGACGGGGCGAGGGTCAAGGCCGCCGTCATCCCGAGCGCAGTGAGGGATCTCCTGCGATTGACGCACTGTGCGCCCGGCCGCGGGAGATCCCTCGCTGCGCTCGCGATGACAAGGTGGACGCTCGGGATGACGCGGTGCGCTACCGCGGCAGGCCGGTCGTGCCCATCAGGGCTTCGTCGATGGCGCGGGCGCACTGGCGGCCTTCGCGGATCGCCCACACGACCAGCGACTGGCCGCGGCGCATGTCGCCGGCGGCGAACAGCTTGGGCACCGAGGTCTGGTAGTCGGCGACGTTGGCCTTCACGTTGCCGCGCGGGTCGAGCTCGACGCTGGACTGCTCGATCATGCCCTTGCGCACCGGGCCGACGAAGCCCATCGCCAGCAGCACCAGGTCGGCCTTGAGCTGGAAGGCGCTGCCCTCGACCTCCTTCATGCCCATGCGGCCGCTCGCGTCCTTGACCCACTCGACGCGCACGCACTCCAGCGCCTCGATCCTGCCGTCGGCGCCGACGGCGCGCCTGGTCAGCACCGCGAAGTCGCGCTCGGTGCCTTCCTCCTGCGAGGACGAGGTGCGCATCTTCAGCGGCCAGTCCGGCCAGGTCAGTCCCTTGTCCTCCTTGTCCGGCGGCCGCGGCAGGATCTCGAGCTGGGTGATCGAGGCGGCGCCCTGGCGCGTCGACGTGCCGATGCAGTCCGAGCCGGTGTCGCCGCCGCCGATCACGATCACATGCTTGCCCTTGGCGCTGATCGTGCCGCGCGGCGCGGCGCGCGCCTCGTCGTCGCCGGCGACGCGCTTGTTCTGCTGCGTCAGGAAGTCCATCGCGAAATGGATGCCCGCCAGCGCGCGGCCCGGCACCTCCAGGTCGCGCGGCGCCTCGGCGCCGCCGGTCAGCGCCACGGCGTCATAGCCTTCCAGCAGCGACTTCACGGAGATGGTGGTGCCGACCTCGACGCCGGTGCGGAACTCGACGCCCTCGGCCTCCATCTGCCGCACGCGGCGGTCGATGAGGTGCTTCTCCATCTTGAAGTCGGGGATGCCGTAGCGCAGCAGGCCGCCGATGCGATCGGCCTTCTCGAACAGGGTCACGGCATGGCCGGCGCGCGCCAGCTGCTGGGCGCAGGCCATGCCGGCCGGGCCCGAGCCGACCACGGCGACGCGCTTGCCCGACTTGCGCTGTGGCACCACTGGGCTGATCCAGCCTTCCTCCCAGCCGCGGTCGACGATGGCGCACTCGATGGTCTTGATGGTCACCGGGTTGTCGTCGATGTTCAGCACGCAGGCCGCCTCGCACGGCGCCGGGCAGATGCGGCCGGTGAACTCCGGGAAGTTGTTGGTCGAGTGCAGCGTCTCGAGCGCCGCCTGCCACTGGTCGCGATAGACCAGGTTGTTCCAGTCCGGGATCATGTTGTTGACCGGACAGCCGTTGTGGCAGAACGGGATGCCGCAATCCATGCAGCGCGCGCCCTGCTGGCGCACCTCGGCGGCGGGCAGCGGCCGCACGAACTCCTTCCACGACTTGATCCGCGTCTCGATCTTGTCGTAGGGGCGGTCGCGCCGCTCGATCTCGAGGAAGCCCGTCGGCTTTCCCATGGGACTAACTCCGAAATTCCAGTGTCTCAGATTTCCTTTCCTCCCCAGCGAAGCTGGGGAGGTGTCCCGAAGGGGCGGAGGGGAGGCGACGTGGTCTCAGTTACAAGAATCACGTCGGCTCCCCCTCCGGCCTTCGGCCACCTCCCCCAACTGCGTTGGGGGAGGGAACACTACTCCGCCGCCACGGCGCGGGTGGCTTCGCGCTCGGCTTTGAGCTCGGTCAATGCCCGCTTGTAGTCGACGGGCATGACCTTGACGAAGCGCCGCACCGCGTTGTCCCAGTCGTCGAGGATGGCCCGCGCACGGGCGCTGCCGGTGTAGAGCAGGTGCCGCTCGACCAGGATGCGCACGCGCTCGGCATCGAAGCGCAGCAGGTCGCCCATGCCGTTGTTGTCGACGCTGAGCGAGCGCTGGTGCGGCCGGCCTGCCTCGTCGTCGGCCGAGCCCGTATCGCTCGCGGCCAGCGGGCCGAGCTCGACCATCGCCTTGTTGCACAGCTTCTCGAAGGCGCCGGCCGGGTCGTAGACATAGGCGACGCCGCCCGACATGCCGGCGGCGAAGTTGCGGCCGGTGTCGCCCAGCACGCAGACCACGCCGCCCGTCATGTACTCGCAGCCGTGATCGCCGGTGCCCTCGACCACGGCGATGGCGCCCGAGTTGCGCACCGCGAAGCGCTCGCCGGCGACGCCGCAGAAATACGCCTCGCCGGCGATGGCGCCGTAGAGCACCGTGTTGCCGACGATGATGTTCTCCGTCGGGTCGCGGTCGGCGCCGGCCGGCGGCTTGACCACGACGCGGCCGCCGGACAGGCCCTTGCCGACATAGTCGTTGGCATCGCCCACCAGCTCCAGCGACACGCCGCGGGCCAGGAAGGCGCCGAAGCTCTGGCCGGCCGTGCCGGTCAGGCGCACTGCGATGGTGTCCTCGGCCAGGCCGGCATGGCCGTGGCGCTTGGCCACCTCGCCCGACAGCATGGCGCCGACGGTGCGGTTGACGTTGCGCACGGTGCGCTCGATGCGCACCGGCTCGCCGCTCTCCAGGGCCGCCCCGGCGACGGCAATCAGCTCGTGGTCGAGCGCCTTCTCGAGCCCGTGGTTCTGGCTCTCGCTGTTCCAGATCGCCACGCCAGGCTTGGCCGGCACCTGGTACAGCAGCTTCGAGAGATCGACGCCCGAGGCCTTCCAGTGGTCGATGGCGCGGCGCATGTCGAGGCGATCGACACGGCCGATCATCTCGTTGAGCGTGCGGAAGCCCATCAGCGCCATGATCTCGCGCAGCTCTTCGGCCACGAAGAAGAAGTAGTTGATCACGTGCTCGGGCGCGCCGGTGAAGCGCTTGCGCAGCACCGGGTCCTGCGTCGCGATGCCGACCGGGCAGGTGTTCAGGTGGCACTTGCGCATCATGATGCAGCCGGCGGCGATCAGCGGCGCCGTGGCGAAGCCGAACTCGTCGGCGCCCAGCAGCGCGCCGATGGCGACGTCACGGCCGGTGCGCAGGCCGCCGTCGACCTGCACCGCGATGCGGCCGCGCAGCCCGTTGAGGACCAAGGTCTGCTGCGTCTCGGCCAGCCCGATCTCCCACGGCGAGCCGGCATGGGTGAGCGACGTCAGCGGGCTGGCGCCCGTGCCGCCCTCGAAGCCGGCGATGGTCACGTGATCGGCGCGCGCCTTGCTGACGCCGGCGGCGACCGTGCCGACGCCGACCTCGGAGACGAGCTTCACCGAGATGCGCGCCACGGGGTTGGCGTTCTTCAAATCGTGGATCAGCTGCGCCAGATCCTCGATCGAATAGATGTCGTGGTGCGGCGGCGGCGAGATCAGGCCGACGCCCGGCGTCGAGTAGCGCACCCGCGCGATGTTCTTGTCGACCTTCTTGCCGGGCAGCTGGCCGCCTTCGCCGGGCTTGGCGCCCTGCGCCATCTTGATCTGCAGGTCATCGGCATTGACCAGGTACTCGGTGGTGACGCCGAAGCGGCCGGAGGCGACTTGCTTGATGGCCGAGCGCATGGAGTCGCCGTTGGGCAGCGGCTTGAAGCGGTCGGCTTCCTCGCCGCCCTCGCCGGTGTTCGACTTGCCGCCGATGCGGTTCATGGCGATGGCGAGCGTCGTGTGCGCCTCGCGGCTGATCGAGCCGAAGCTCATGGCGCCGGTGGCGAAGCGCTTGACGATGTCGGCTGCCGGCTCGACCTCCTCGATCGGCACGGGCGTGTCGGCGGGCTTGAGCTGCATCAGGCCGCGGATCGTCAGCAGCCGCTCGTTCTGCTCGTTGATCGTCCTGGCGAACGCCTTGTACTCGTCCGGCAGGTTGCCGCGCACGGCGTGCTGCAGCCTGGCCACCGACTCGGGCGACCAGGCATGATCCTCGCCGCGCAGGCGGAAGGCGTAGTCGCCGCCGACGTCGAGCATGCTGCGGTAGATCGGCGCATCGCCGTAGGCGTCGCGGTGGCGGCGCACGCACTCCTCGGCGACCTGCTTCAGGCCGGCGCCTTCGATCGTGGTGGCGGTGCCGGTGAAGTACTTCTCGATGAAGTCGCTGGCGAGGCCCACGGCGTCGAAGATCTGGGCGCCGCAATACGACTGGTAGGTCGAGATGCCCATCTTGGACATCACCTTCAGCACGCCCTTGCCGACGGCCTTGATGTAGTTCTTCTGCACCTCGTAGGCCTTGAGCGGCAGGCCGTTCTGGACGCGGATCTGCTCCAGCGTCTCGAACGCGAGGTAGGGGTTCACCGCCTCGGCGCCGTAGCCCGCCAGGGCGCAGAAATGGTGCACCTCGCGGGCTTCGCCTGTCTCGATCACCAGCCCGGTCTGCATGCGCAGGCCCTGGCCGATCAGGTGATGATGCACCGCCGCGGTCGCCAGCAGCGCCGGGATCGGGATGCGGTCGGCCGACACCGCGCGGTCCGACAGGATCAGGATGTTGTTGTCGGCCAGCACCGAGTCGGTGGCCTCGCGGCAGATCCGCTCCAGCGCCGTCTCGAGCCCGGCGGCGCCGTCGGCCGCCGGCCATGTCGTGTCGATGGTGTCGGTGCGGAAGGCGCCGTCCAGCAGCTCCGAGATGGCGCGGATCTTCTCGATGTCGGTGTTGGTGAGCACCGGCTGCGCGACCTCGAGCCGCTTGTGCGTGCCGGCCTGGTGACCCAGCAGGTTGGGCCGCGGGCCGATCATCGACACCAGCGACATCACCAGCTCCTCGCGGATCGGGTCGATCGGCGGGTTGGTGACCTGCGCGAAATTCTGCTTGAAGTAGTTGTAGAGCAGCTTCGGCTTGCGCGAGAGCACCGCGATGGGCGTGTCGGTGCCCATCGAGCCCACCGGGTCGTCACCGTCGCGCGCCATCGGCTCGAGGAAGAACTGCGCGTCCTCCTGGGTGTAGCCGAAGGCCTGCTGGCGATCGAGCAGGCTGGCGGGATCGTTGCTCGGTGCCGGCGCTGCCTGGTCCGGCAGCTCGCCCAGCTCCTCGAGCTTGTACTGCGTGGCGCGCAGCCATTCCTCGTAGGGCTCGGCCTCGGCCAGGGTGCGCTTGATCTCCTCGTCGCCGATGATGCGGCCTTCCTCGAGGTCGATCAGCAGCATCTTGCCGGGCTGCAGGCGCCACTTGCGCACGATCTTCTCGTCGGGGATCGGCAGCACGCCCGATTCGGACGCCATGATCACCATGTCGTCGTCGGTGACGATGAAGCGCGCCGGGCGCAGGCCGTTGCGGTCGAGCGTGGCGCCGATCTGGCGGCCGTCGGTGAAGGCGATCGAGGCCGGGCCGTCCCACGGCTCCATCAGCGCGGCGTGGTACTCGTAGAATGCCTTGCGCTTGGGATCCATCAGCGGGTTGCCGGCCCACGCCTCGGGGATCAGCATCATCATGGCGTGCGACAGCGAGTAGCCGCCGGCCACCAGCAGCTCGAGCGCATTGTCGACGCAGGCCGTGTCGGACTGGCCGTGCGGGATCAGCGGCCACATCTTGTCGAGGTCCGGCCCCAGCAGGTCGGATTCCATCGTGCGGCGGCGCGCATACATCCAGTTGACGTTGCCGCGCACCGTGTTGATCTCGCCGTTATGGGCGATGTAGCGGTAGGGGTGCGCCAGCCGCCACGACGGGAATGTGTTGGTGGAGAAGCGCTGGTGCACCAGAGCCAGGGCCGACTCGGTGAGCGGGTTGCGCAGATCCTCGTAGAAGCTCTCGACCTGGTGGGCCAGCAGCAGGCCCTTGTAGACCACCGTGCGCGTCGAGAACGACGGCATGTAGAGCTCGGTGAGGCCCGGCAGGTTCTTCTTCTTGGCCAGCTTGGCGAGCGGATTTTGCGTCTGCTTGCGGATCGACAGGATCTTGCGCTCGTGCGCGTCCTGGTCCTTGATGTCGGGGCCTCGGCCCACGATCGCCTGCCTGATCACAGGCATGGTCTCTATGACGCGCGTGCCGAGACCGGTTGTGTCGGTCGGCACGTCGCGCCAACCAAGCAAGATCTGGCCCTCTACCCTGATGAAATGTTCGAGCTGGCGCACGGCGAAGGCGCGCGCCTTCTCGTCCTGGGGCAGGAAGCACATCGCGACGGCGTATTGGCCGGGCGGCGGCAGGTCGACGCCCTCGCGGCGCGCCCAGTCGCGCAGCAGCCTGTCCGGCATCTGGATCATGCAGCCGGCGCCGTCGCCCACCAGCGGGTCGGCGCCGACGGCGCCGCGGTGGTCGAGGTTCACCAGGATCTGCAGGCCCTGACGGACGATGTCGTGGGTTTTCGCGCCCTTGATGTTGGCCACGAAGCCAACGCCGCACGAATCGTGTTCGTTTCTGGGGTCATAAAGACCCTGTGCCGGTGGCAGAGCCATGGCGAGCTTCCTTCAACGCTGACCGCTATGTGCGAACGTGCCGGCGCGGTTCCCGCCGCGGGGGCACGCAAACTGTATGCCGCAAAGCGACGGCAGATGCGAGTCGATTCGTCAGCTATCCTGCCACATTTTTTGAACATTTCGCAGCTTTCTGACGACAAGGGGCAGGCCTGCGACATTTCGTGTCTCGGGTTTGGCCGGTCTGGTACTAAACGTCCCCGTCATCCCGAGCGCAGCGCGGGATCTCCCGCGAATGGCGCACCGTGCGTCTTTCGCAGGAGATCCCGCGCTGTGCTCGGGATGACAGGAATGTCGCGGCGAGGGCGCTCTTGCTGCGGCGCAATATGACCCTTATAAGCCGCGCACCCCTGAACCGGCGGCCCCCATGGACATCCGCAACATTGCCATCATTGCCCACGTCGACCACGGCAAGACGACCCTGGTCGACAAGCTGCTGCAGCAGAGCGGCACCTTTCGCCAGAACCAGCAGGTGGCCGAGCGCGCCATGGACTCCAACGACCTGGAGCGCGAGCGCGGCATCACCATCCTGGCCAAGTGCACCTCCGTCGTCTGGAAGGACGTGCGCATCAACATCGTCGACACGCCGGGCCACGCCGATTTCGGCGGCGAGGTCGAGCGCATCCTGTCGATGGTCGACGGCGTGGTGGTGCTGGTCGACGCGGCCGAAGGGCCGCTGCCGCAGACCAAGTTCGTGGTCGGCAAGGCGCTGCGGCTGGGCCTGCGGCCGATCGTGCTGATCAACAAGGTCGACCGGCCGGACGCGCGCGTGCATCAGGTGCATGACGAGATCTTCGACCTGTTCGCGGCGCTGGAGGCCAGCGACGAGCAGCTCGACTTCCCGACGCTGTTCGCCTCGGGCAAGCAGGGCTGGGCGGCGGAGTCGCTGGAGGCCGAGCGCACGGACCTGTCGCCGCTGTTCGACCTGGTGCTGCGCCACGTGCCGCCGCCGGAGGTGCAGCCGGACGAGCCGTTCCGCATGCTGATCACCACCCTGGAGTACGATGCGTTCCTCGGCCGCGTGCTGACCGGGCGCATCCAGTCGGGCTCGGTGAAGGGCAACGCCACGGTCAAGGCGATCTCGCGCGACGGCCAGCTGATCGAGCAGACGCGCATCACCAAGCTGCTGGCGTTCCGCGGCCTGGAGCGGCAGGGCGCCGACCTCGCCGAGGCTGGCGACATCGTGGCCATCGCCGGCTTCAAGACCGCGACCGTGGCCGACACGATCTGCGACGTGGGCGTGCAGTGGGCGCTGCCGTCGCAGCCGATCGACCCGCCGACGCTGGCGATGACGTTCCAGGTCAACGATTCGCCACTGGCCGGGCGCGAGGGCGACAAGGTCACCAGCCGCATGATCCGTGCGCGGCTGATGCGCGAGGCCGACGGCAACGTCGCCATCCGCGTGCGCGACACCGAGAACGCCGATGCCTTCGAGGTCGCCGGCCGCGGCGAATTGCAGCTGGGCGTGCTGATCGAGACCATGCGCCGCGAGGGCTTCGAGCTGGCGGTGGGCCGCCCGCGCGTGCTGTTCCGCACCGACCAGCAGACCGGCCAGCGCCAGGAGCCGATCGAGGAGGTCGTGGTCGACGTCGACGAGGCCTATTCCGGCGTGGTGATCGAGAAGATGAGCCTGCGCAAGGCCGAGCTGAAGGACATGCGCCCCTCGGGCGGTGGCAAGACGCGGCTCACCTTCCATGCGCCCTCGCGCGGGCTGATCGGCTATCACGGCGAGTTCCTGACCGACACCCGCGGCACCGGCGTGATGAACCGCATCTTTCATGCCTACGGCGCCTATCGCGGCCCGATCGCGGGCAGGCGCAACGGCGTGCTGATCGCCACCGATGCCGGCGTCTCGGTGGCCTATGCGCTGTGGTACCTCGAGGACCGCGGACCGATGCTCATCGACCCCGGCGTGCAGGTCTACCAGGGCATGATCATCGGCGAGCACACGCGCGACAGCGACCTCGACGTCAATCCGCTGAAGGAAAAGCAGCTCACCAACATCCGCACCACGTCCAAGGACGAGGCCATCCGGCTGACGCCGCCGCGGCGCATGTCGCTGGAGCAGGCCATCGCCTATATCGAGGAGGACGAGCTGGTCGAGGTGACGCCCAAGTCGATCCGCATCCGCAAGCGGCACCTCAACCCCGAGGACCGCAAGCGCGCCAAGAAGATGGCCGCCGCCTCGGGCGAGTAGGGACGGGCGCGGCTGGTACCGCGCGGACGGACCTGTCCGCGATTCCGGGCGGGACAATTCGGGACAGTGCTGCGAATCGGCCTGCGCTGTTTGCGCTGTTTCCAGAAATTCGAAATCCTGAGCGATTGCAAGGACTTGCGGGCGGCCCGATTTCGGCCTCGAAACCTCCAACAATTGCGCGGTTTCGGTTGCGAGGTCCGAGCTGTCTTCGCGGTCGGGCCGCGTCGCTCCAGCGACGCTCTTCAGCTCGGCCAAAGCACTCGGCCGGCCGCCGGCCATGAGCGTCGCTGGAGCGACGCGGCCCGACCATGGCCAGAGCGGCATTGGTAGCGATGACGGACACGGCATGTTGCGTGCGCGGCCCAGGTGATGAGGGAGGGAAGGTGTCCGCCATGACGGCGGCGGACCGGGTGCCTTCGGCGACACCAGCGAAGCGCCCGTGACGCCCCGCAATGGTCCTCAGGACCGGTCGCGGCACATGCCCCGGCGGCGGGAACGCGCACTACAAACGTCACTTATAAGTAGCATGTTCCTGTTTGAAGAACAAGAAAAATCAGGAATGTCCCGAATGGCGGCGAGGCCTGACTATCCGGTGGCCTGGCCAACCGACCAGTCCGTCGTTCTCAGTCCCGGGACGCGGTTGAACTCGTTGGCATTCGCCGTGACCAGGAGCGCCGCGCGGCGGCGTGCTTGTGCCGCGATCAGGATGTCGTAGGGACCGATCGGCGTGCCAGCGCGCTCCGACTCGGCGCGTATCTCGCCGGCTTCCTGCGCATCCTCCGGCTCGAACGGCCACGGCGTCACGTCGAGCGCCAGGAAGGTCGACAGCGCCGTGGCGTTGGCTTGCGGCTGGGCGCTCTTCTTGATGCCGTACCACAACTCATAGAGGACGATCGCGGATATGCCGATGACCGTCCCCTCGACGAGAGCGGCCTGCAGCCGATGCCGGACCTCAGGCTTGCGGCCGTTGATGGCCGCGATGACGACGTTGGTGTCGAGGCAAATCATTGGTCGAACGACACATCATCGTCGTCATCGGGCATTGGCGGCTGCTCGGGGCGGCCTTCAGGCAGGAAATCGGCGCCGCCCTGCCGGTCGAGCTCGGCGAAGATCGCCTCGATGTCCCGGGCATCCCGTTCCATCGGCTCCAGGAGCACGCCCAACCCCAGGCGTCGCACGCGCACTTCCTTGCCCGGGAGGCGGAACTCCTTGGGCAGGCGCACGGCCTGGCTGCGACCGTGCTTGAAGAGCTTCGCGATACCGGTTTCGGTCACGACTTCCTCCGGTAGATATTGAGGGTATATATCAAAGAATGAAGAATGGGGGGAAGAATCTGGAAGGTACGGCCGGTGTGCCGCCCGCCGCGACGATGTCGTGACGGCAGATAACCTTGTCGTGCTGGGGCTGGCTGGCGGCTACCCCGAGGCGGCCAGCCGATCGGCCGAACGGCGGCGCCGGGATTGGGGGCGGTCGTATCTCGAAGCCGTGCTGACGCTCGACCTGCGCGATATCGCCGAGGTCGACCGCCTGGTCGAGCTGCCCCGGTTTGCGCGGCTCGTCGCCGAGCATGCTGGCCAGCTGGTGAACTACTCCCAGCTGGGCAACAGCATGGGCGTCACCTGCAAGACCAGCCAGTGCTACGCCGGCCTGATGGAGCAGATGTCCTGGTTGCCACGTTGCGGCCCTGGCACACCAACGCCATCAAGCGCATCGTCAAGACGCCGAAGCTGCATTTCCTGGACTCTGGCCTGCTGGCGACAAGCCGCGGCGTGACGTTCGAACGGATCAGGAGAGATCGCTCCATCCTGGGCGCCTTGCTCGAGAGCTTCGTGTTCGGGGAGATCATGAAGCTCGTGACGTGGTCGGACCTGCGGCCGACGCCGTACCACTTCCGCGACCAGGACAGGAACAAGGTCGACATCGTGCTCGAACGCGATGACGGAACGATCGTCGGCATCGAGGTGAAGGCCAGCATCACGGTGAGAGCCACCGACTTCGCCGGCCTGCGAAAGCTGGCCGGCGCCTGCGGCTAGAGGTTCGCCTTCGGCGCCGTGCTGCATGACGGGGACACGATCGTACCGTTCGGCAAGCGACTTGCGGCGATGCCGGTCTCCTGTCTGTGGAGTGGGTCGCCGACGCGACGCACGCGATAAAATCCAAGATATGGGGCAGCCGTTTTTGATACCCCCTGTCGATATTTTCTTCAACGGATCACCCAGAGGTTTCGTAGCGACAGAGGGGTGCATTCTCGATGCGCTACGGATCTCGTTGACGAGTTTGATATCCGCCTTGCCGTGAGGCGTGCTCTGCTGAGTGCCAGGAAAACATCGCGCAAGGTATTGGCATGCATTTGCATATTTGTTAGTGTACTCTTCAAGAAGAACGCATAACGCATGCAACCGCTGGATGTTGATGCGATTGGGGAGCCAAATGTGCTGCGAATGCGCGACTGGGCCGCCGCTGGCGCAGCCATTAGATCGGGATCGTAGATCTCACAATTTTCATAGAACAGCGGTGGACGATCCACGGCGGTGTAACGTTTCTATGGTGCACCGCCCCAAGCCCACACGCCTCCTCAGTGGAAGATCGAAGTGACGCTCGGGTTGCGGTCACTGCCGGTTTGGAGCGATCGACCATTGGCAATGTGTCACGGGCTACCTTTGGATGCCCCGTGTCGCGGTGGTCTGGCTGAGTCGTCGCGGCCTGCACATGACAGCGCGAGACCTGGTTCCATTGGTCCGACCGTATCGGTTTGGCTCGATCAAGGTGTCTTCGGAATGAGGTGTCGTTGCCTTGGGCGCGCATGCACCCGGTTTGTAGCTTGGTGACGCGTCCTCCCGCTGAAGTCTCTGGGAAACGCAGCAGCCGTGGATGACCATGAATTTTGAGACCTTTTTTTCTTCAGGGGCCGGCGGCAAAAAACCACGCCCGTACCAGGAGAGGCTCGCCGAGGAGGATTGGCCCGAGACACGTATCATACCGACCGGTTTCGGAAAAACTGCCGCGGTGCTTGCCGCCTGGCTTTGGAAGATCGGCAAGCGCGACCCGGGAACGCCTCAGCGGCTTATATATTGTCTTCCGATGCGAACACTGGTTGAGCAGACAGAGGTCGCCGCGAAAGAGTGGATCGCCGCGGCGGAGAAGGCCTTTCCAGACCTTGCGCCGATTCATCTCGATGTGCTGATAGGCGGGCGGAGCAACGGGAGGCGACTCCCTGAATGGATGCTTCAACCCGAGCGGCCAGCTATCCTAATTGGGACACAAGACATGCTGGTCTCCGCCGCCCTGATGCGCGGGTATGGCGTCTCCCGCTATCGCTGGCCGGTGGATTTCGCCCTGCTGCATAATGGTACGCTGTGGGTTTTCGACGAAGTCCAGCTCATGGGTGCGGCACTTCCCACCTCGGCACAACTTCAAGAATTCCGACGCCGATTTGGTATGGCGCGCGAGTCCCGCACCTTGTGGATGTCGGCAACGCTCGATCCTTCCTGGCTGAAAACAGTGGATTTCACACCAGAGGACATAAGCCGCCAGCACGATCTGTCGCAGGCCGATCTTCATGAAGCGGGACATTTGTGGCGTGGCGTCAAGCGGCTCCACCGCTTGGACATGACTGCTTCACCCGCGTCCAGAGGTGATGGACTCACGAGGTACGCGGCCGAGCTTGCGGAACAAATCCACACCCTGGCTAAGCCGAGAACGAATACGATTGTGTTTCTCAATACAGTCGCACGTGCGCAGGCAGTTTTCGATGCTTTCAACAACAAAAGTCCTATCGGCGAGGCAATTCTCGTCCATTCCCGGTTCCGTAAGAAGGAACGGGATGAACGCATGGACGCACTGAAAAGCGAAACGCCATCGGCGGGAAGAGTTGTCATAACCACGCAGGCGTTGGAAGCCGGGATTGACGTGTCCTCGCGTGTGCTCATCACCGAGCTTGCCCCCTGGTCGTCACTCGTACAACGATTTGGGCGCTGCAATCGTTATGGCGAATGCGGCAGAGAGGGCGCGGATGTCTTCTGGGTCGACATGCCAGAACAGGAGGAAGCGCCTTATACCGCACAGGAGTTCGGGGAGGCGCGGGAGAAGCTGGAGCATCTTTCCGCATGCGGACCGGCTGACATCGCCGCTATTGCACCTTCCGCCCCGAAGCGGGGAGCAGTCATCCGGCGACGTGATGTGCTTGATCTCTATGACACCGACCCGGACCTGTCCGGCTTTGATGTCGATGTGTCGCTCTACGTCCGTGATGCGAGCGATACCGATGTGCGGCTGTTCTGGCGCCACGTCGAGGAGGGGAAGGAGCCGGCATTCGATGCGCCTGCACCTGATCGAGCGGAGCTGTGCCCGGCGCCGATTGGCGGAGCAAAACAATTGCTCAGCCGCGCGGGCGTACGCGCCTGGGTATGGAACGGTCGGGAGCGGAGATGGCTCGGCATAGGCAAGACCGGCGTTTTCCCTGGGATGACTCTCTGGGTCGATAGGGCGTCAGGTGGTTAGCGGCCACGGAGCAGGGCTGATACATCGGGCTGCTTCAGTCCTAGGATCTTGGCAGCCGCGGCCTGTGACAGCTTTCTCTCCGCGAGGATGTGCGTGATCTGCCGCAGCAGAGCGGCACGCACGAGCATGTCGTCGGCATTGCGGAAACCTAGATCGGCGAAGACGTTGCCGCTGCCATGGAAGATCTCGTCCTCAACGGTTCTTAGTGAATCGGCGGGTTGTTTCTTACGCGGCGCCATTGCTCATGCTCCTTTCGTGCCGCCTGAGACGGCGCTCGATCAGGTCGATGTCCGGCTTCGGCGTTGCGCCGCCTTTCTTCGATTTTTTCTGGAACACATGCAGGACGTAGATGCCTTCAAACTGGACAGTGTAAACGCCCTGTAGGTGCTGCGGTCATGATCCTCGATCACCTCGACAACACCGCCGCCGCCAAATCCCTTGAGAGGCTTCGCGCCGGGCGGATGGTCCCCGCACTGCGCGAGATAGAGCGCGTACCCGAAGGTGCGCTGCACCTGATCCGGCAGCTCCTTGAGAGCGGTGCGGCTGTTGGCGATCCAAGCCAGCGGCTTGAGATTGCCGATCACCATATAGCAATACTACTATAGACGGGCAGGGCGTCAAGATCTGACAAGACTACCCATTCCATGCTGCCTTGCGCCCTTGGACTGTCGAACCAGCCGCTTCGTGCACGGTCGTTTGCTCGTTTCATTTGCACGAGAATGAGAGTACTATCACCTACCAATAGAAGCAAAGTGAAGTCACGTGAGGGGCTTCGGTCCCGCAAGGGGGGATTCACGTCATGGCCGTTGTCCACTGGCAGGCACGCCGGGCAGGGCGTGAAAGATTTGCGCGGGCAATAGACGTACTCGTTCACCATGCGCGCCGGCACACGTCGGCGCCCGGTGAGCCATGACTCCATCCGACGTCCAGCTCAGCCTCGACCTCCCGGCGCCGCCGCTCGCCGGCGAGACGCCGCTGGTGCCGGCGCGCATGGTGAACGAGTACGTCTATTGCCCGCGCCTGGCCTACCTGATGTGGACGCAGTCCGAATGGGCCGAGACCGGCGACACGGTCGAGGGCAACCGCGTGCATGCCCGCGTCGATCGCGCCAACGCGCCGCTGCCGGCGCCCGAGATGCTGGAGGGCGCCGCCGCCGAGCCCAAGGTCGTCAGCCGGGCGCTGACGCTGTCGTCGGCGGCGCTGGGCGTGATCGCCAAGATCGACGTCGCCGAGGCGGAGGACGGCATCGTCACGCCCATCGACTACAAGCGCGGCAAGCGCCCGCATGTCCCGCAGGGCGCCTACGAGCCCGAGCGCATCCAGGTCTGCCTGCAGGCGCTGCTGCTGGAGGAGCACGGCTATCGCGTCGATGCCGGCGCGATCTACTACGCCGAGAGCCGCGAGCGGGTGCGCATCGTGCTCGACGAGGCGCTGCGCGCGGCGGCGCGCTCGGCCGTGCACGGGCTGCGGCTTCTGGTGGCGCAGGGCCGCATTCCGCCGCCGCTGCGCGACAGCCCGAAATGCCCGCGCTGCGCCCTGGTCAGCATCTGCCTGCCCGACGAGATCAGCGCGCTGGGCGGCTCGGCGCTGGCGCCGCGGCCGATCGCGGTGCCGGCCGACGAGGCGCTGCCGCTGGTCGTGCAGTCGCAGCGGGCGCGCATCGGCAAGGACGGCGAGACGCTGAAGATCACCGACGAGGAGGGCGGCGAGACCAATGTGCGGCTGATCGACATCTCCGACGTGGCGCTGTTCGGCAATGTCGCGATCACGACGCCGGCGCTGGCGACGCTGATGGAGCGCGAGATCCCGGTCACGTTCCACAGCCATGGCGGCTGGTTCCGCGGCATGGCGCAGGGGATCGGGCATCGCAATGTCGAGGTGCGCACGGCGCAGTACCGCGCCAGCTTCGACGAGGCCTTCTGCCTGCGCTTCGCGCGCGAGCTGGTGGCGGCCAAGGTCCTGAACCAGCGCACCATCCTGCGGCGCAACTGGCGCGGCGATCCCGAGGCGCGCCACCCGGTGCTGCAGCGCCTGTCGGCGGCGCGCAAGGCGGCCGGCGGCGCCGCCACGCTGCCGGAGCTGCTGGGCATCGAGGGCGACGCGGCGGCGGCGTATTTCCGCGCCTTCGCCGGCCTGCTGGCGCCGGCCGGCACGGCGGTTGGAGGCAGCGCCGGTGGCGGCGGCATCGGTGCGGGCGCGGGCTTCGCCGAGGCGGCTCCGGCCGGCGCCGGCCTCGGCGGCGCCATGGCCTTCCGCTTCGATGCCCGCAACCGTCGGCCGCCGGCGGATCCGGTGAACGCCATGCTGTCGCTGGCCTACGCCATGCTGGGCCGCCACCTGACGATCGCGCTGGCGGCGGTGGGGCTGGACCCGTATCGCGGCTTCTATCACGCGCCGCGCTATGGCCGGCCGGCGCTGGCGCTGGACCTCATGGAGCCGTTCCGGCCGGTCATCGCTGATTCGGTGGTGCTGTCGGCGGTCAACACGGGCGAGGTGCGGCCCGAGGATTTCGTGGTCGCGGCCACCGGCGCCGGCCTCACGCCGGCCGGGCGCCGGCGCTTCGTCGACGCCTTCGAGCGGCGGCTGTCGCAGGAGACAACGCATCCGCTGTTCGGCTATCGCCTGAGCATGCGCCGCCTGATCCTGGTGCAGGCCCGCCTGCTGTGCCGGTTCCTGCTGGGCGAGCTGCCGGGCTACCCGCACCACCTGCCGCGGTGAGGCGGGCATGGCGGACGAGCGGCTCTACATCATCGCCTACGACATCGCCGACAGCCGGCGCTGGCGGCGCGTGTTCAAGACCATGCAGGGCTATGGCGAGTGGCTGCAGCTGTCGGTGTTCCAGTGCCGGCTGGCGCGCCGGCGCCGGGCCGAGCTGGAGACGCGGCTGCGCGAGCTGGTGAAGGCGGGCGAGGACCATGTGCTGATCATCGATGTCGGGCCGGCCGACCGGATCGCGCTGGCGATCGAGAGCATCGGCAAGAGCTTCGCGCGCGTCGAGCGGCAGGCGACGGTGATATAGCAGGGTGACTGGGCTGGGCTGGGCCTGGCCGAGCCGGCGGGGCAGGGCAGCTTCCGGCGAGGTCGGCGGTGGATCGGGCGGTGGCCTGTCGGTCCGTGGTCGACAGGCTGCCGGCGCGTTTCGAGCGGTCCAATGGCGCCGCCGGGGCGCAGACCGCTCGAAATATGATAACGTGTTGAGGAGGCTTGGGTATTGGACATCGTGAATACGCATCGCCAGCAAACGTCTCGCCGGTTCTCGCCGGCTGTCGGGGACCGCTCGAAAACGTCGGCCGGACGGAAGCTGGCTCAAGGGCTTGCGGACCGGCCCTCTCCGAGGCTGAAGAGCCTCGGCCTCATTGAAGATTCGTAGTTGGTACGAGTGTCATTCCACCGACCGATGCTCTCCGAGGCTGAAGAGCCTCGGCCTCATTGAAGACGGCGAGCAGATGCGCTCGATGACGGATGAGGTGGACCGCCTCTCCGAGGCTGAAGAGCCTCGGCCTCATTGAAGACGCGTTCGGCAGGGACGTTCCGTTGCCGGCTGGCGACTCTCCGAGGCTGAAGAGCCTCGGCCTCATTGAAGACGGTCCGGCCCTGGCCGAAGCGGCGGTGCGCCAGCATCCCTCTCCGAGGCTGAAGAGCCTCGGCCTCATTGAAGACCCGCGGGCACGGCTCAAGGCGTCGTCGATCTCACCTCTCCGAGGCTGAAGAGCCTCGGCCTCATTGAAGAGAGGGCGTCGGTGGCTGGACGTTTCTATACCGGGCGCCTCTCCGAGGCTGAAGAGCCTCGGCCTCATTGAAGAGGACGCGTCCTCGCCGCAGCAGATGCCATTCGTGCCCTCTCCGAGGCTGAAGAGCCTCGGCCTCATTGAAGAACGGGATCTTCTGGCGCTCGATATGGCGAAGAAAGAGCTCTCCGAGGCTGAAGAGCCTCGGCCTCATTGAAGAAAGTACCGCGATGCGCTCGACGGTCATGGAACTACGCTCTCCGAGGCTGAAGAGCCTCGGCCTCATTGAAGACCCGGCGATCGCGGTGGCGCATACGCTGCGCGCTTCCTCTCCGAGGCTGAAGAGCCTCGGCCTCATTGAAGAAACGCCGCGGCGGACAACTGGCGCGATGCCTACCGCGCTCTCCGAGGCTGAAGAGCCTCGGCCTCATTGAAGACGCAGCCAGCCGCGCAAGATCGGCGGCGTTCTCCGCCTCTCCGAGGCTGAAGAGCCTCGGCCTCATTGAAGAACCATTAGGTACTGACGCGGCACATCGGTTGGCGTCGTCTCTCCGAGGCTGAAGAGCCTCGGCCTCATTGAAGAATCAGCGCGACTATAAATGGCTGATGCGCGGTCAAGACTCTCCGAGGCTGAAGAGCCTCGGCCTCATTGAAGAGCGGTGGCGGCTCCGGTGGCGGCCTCGGTAGCCTGCTTCTCTCCGAGGCTGAAGAGCCTCGGCCTCATTGAAGAACGGATATGCCACTCGTGAACATGGCGTCATAGACGTTCTCTCCGAGGCTGAAGAGCCTCGGCCTCATTGAAGAGAGGCCCATATCAAGCCACACCTTGGCCATCGGCCGGTGGCTCTCCGAGGCTGAAGAGCCTCGGCCTCATTGAAGACTGGTCGTGCCCTTGCCAGGCTTGCCGTCCTTGTCGCCGCTCTCCGAGGCTGAAGAGCCTCGGCCTCATTGAAGATGTGGGCAACAAGGAGTCTGGATGCCGAGGGCGGCGCGACTCTCCGAGGCTGAAGAGCCTCGGCCTCATTGAAGATTCGTCGTCGACAGGTTCGTTCTCGTCGACAACAGCTCTCCGAGGCTGAAGAGCCTCGGCCTCATTGAAGATTCTCCGCGTCGCGCTCTTCCCTGCCGTAGAAGAAGGCTCTCCGAGGCTGAAGAGCCTCGGCCTCATTGAAGATCAAGCTGGTTGCTGACGAGCCCACACTACGCTGGGCTCTCCGAGGCTGAAGAGCCTCGGCCTCATTGAAGAGCCGCTGCGGCCGGCGAAGTGCCCTCGCCTGGGGAACGGCTCTCCGAGGCTGAAGAGCCTCGGCCTCATTGAAGATTGCCGATGGCGCGATAGTGGCGAGCGTAGTCCGCGTGCCTCTCCGAGGCTGAAGAGCCTCGGCCTCATTGAAGACCAGATCGCCAGCGAATTCGAGTATATCGAACGTGGACTCTCCGAGGCTGAAGAGCCTCGGCCTCATTGAAGAGCATCCTTGTTTCGGCTTCATTCCTTTCGGCAGCACGCTCTCCGAGGCTGAAGAGCCTCGGCCTCATTGAAGAGGCTATTGTCGCGCGGCCGTTCGACAAGCTTCTGGACTCTCCGAGGCTGAAGAGCCTCGGCCTCATTGAAGAGTTCGCGTGGCATCCGGTGAGAACAGGTAAGCGGGAGCTCTCCGAGGCTGAAGAGCCTCGGCCTCATTGAAGAGCGCGCCACGGCAGCCGCGAGGAGCTGATCAAACATGCTCTCCGAGGCTGAAGAGCCTCGGCCTCATTGAAGAGCGCCATCAGGGAGGACGACATGGCCAAGAAGAAGCTCTCCGAGGCTGAAGAGCCTCGGCCTCATTGAAGGCTTAAGGTCCTTGTCCCCGCTGACGATAACCATGTCCTCTCCGAGGCTGAAGAGCCTCGGCCTCATTGAAGGCAGGCTTGGCACGACGGACCGCGGCAGCCATGGCTTCTCTCCGAGGCTGAAGAGCCTCGGCCTCATTGAAGGACTCACTTCTTCGTGGAGCTTGTTGATGAGTGCGAGACTCTCCGAGGCTGAAGAGCCTCGGCCTCATTGAAGGTAGAGGAAGTCCTGAAGAGCTCCGGCCACGCGGTCAAGCTCTCCGAGGCTGAAGAGCCTCGGCCTCATTGAAGGCTGGCTGATATCGCGGAACTGCTGGCGCATGCCGACAAGCTCTCCGAGGCTGAAGAGCCTCGGCCTCATTGAAGGAAGCGAGCCGGCTTCGACGCGATCGACTCTGGCCGTCTCTCCGAGGCTGAAGAGCCTCGGCCTCATTGAAGGCGAGCGCAGCATCCATGTGACGGCGCCGCAATCGACACGCTCTCCGAGGCTGAAGAGCCTCGGCCTCATTGAAGGCTAAAGACCCCAATAGACTTCAACAAATCTTGCAAACTCTCCGAGGCTGAAGAGCCTCGGCCTCATTGAAGGGGTCGGTACTGACACTTCGGCTCCGGACACTCTTGGCTCTCCGAGGCTGAAGAGCCTCGGCCTCATTGAAGGTCAGCCAGCGTGGGGCGCTTTGCCTTTGCCATTTTGCTCTCCGAGGCTGAAGAGCCTCGGCCTCATTGAAGGGACCAAAGCGTGGGATCGCCTGCTGGACTCTTTGGCGCTCTCCGAGGCTGAAGAGCCTCGGCCTCATTGAAGGAGGTCGATCGCCGTGATGTGGCCCCCGGCGCGTGCGCTCTCCGAGGCTGAAGAGCCTCGGCCTCATTGAAGGCACTTCTTGCCGTTGACACGGGACTGCAGCTGCTCGCTCTCCGAGGCTGAAGAGCCTCGGCCTCATTGAAGGAGGTAGTCGCCGCGCATCGTCGATGTCAGTTGCTGCTCTCCGAGGCTGAAGAGCCTCGGCCTCATTGAAGGATCGAAATGGCACGTGATCAAATCCGCCTCGGGCGCGCTCTCCGAGGCTGAAGAGCCTCGGCCTCATTGAAGGGCCGGCATCGCGGCGACCGGCTGCACGCCGACCGTGATCTCTCCGAGCCTGAAGAGCCTCGGCCTCATTGAAGGAGACCCTTGGCGTCCTCGAGGTTGGCGCCCGCGAGGTTCTCTCCGAGGCTGAAGAGCCTCGGCCTCATTGAAGGGTCGGCGCTTCGATCTCGATCCCAACGAAATGGTCAAGCTCTCCGAGGCTGAAGAGCCTCGGCCTCATTGAAGGGCAGCGGGCACCTATAAGCCCGTGCCGTGGACTAGCACTCTCCGAGGCTGAAGAGCCTCGGCCTCATTGAAGGTTTGCGACGTCCGACAACGGCCCCATGCCGGCCAAGTCTCTCCGAGGCTGAAGAGCCTCGGCCTCATTGAAGGCTGACCAAGCACGGAACCCGGGCTGTGACCCTGCCGCTCTCCGAGGCTGAAGAGCCTCGGCCTCATTGAAGGAAGGCTGGCGCGTACCTGGGCGGCGCGGACCTGGGCGCTCTCCGAGGCTGAAGAGCCTCGGCCTCATTGAAGGGGGGTCGCGCCTCCGCTGTATGACGCCAGAAACAATCGCTCTCCGAGGCTGAAGAGCCTCGGCCTCATTGAAGGCCTCCAAGAAAGGCGCGGGTGACCATGGCGGGGCGGGCTCTCCGAGGCTGAAGAGCCTCGGCCTCATTGAAGGCCACCGCCTCCCGGCTCTGGTCGAGGTTGGCGCGAGCTCTCCGAGGCTGAAGAGCCTCGGCCTCATTGAAGCATCGTTGATGGCGCGCTCAACATGGATGATGTCATCCTCTCCGAGGCTGAAGAGCCTCGGCCTCATTGAAGCATGTCGGCGACCGTACGGGTGCCGCTGCGGCCGGTTCCTCTCCGAGGCTGAAGAGCCTCGGCCTCATTGAAGCCTGGTCGACGTGCTGTTCTTTATCTGCCAGCCATCCGCTCTCCGAGGCTGAAGAGCCTCGGCCTCATTGAAGCAGGTCTTCCTGTCTTTTGCTAGGATGCCACCAACTACTCTCCGAGGCTGAAGAGCCTCGGCCTCATTGAAGCCGAACCGCTCCAAGTCATCCCACCATTGAGTCCGAGCTCTCCGAGGCTGAAGAGCCTCGGCCTCATTGAAGCGTCGACGACGTCGCCGTGCCCCTCGCCGGGACCGGGCTCTCCGAGGCTGAAGAGCCTCGGCCTCATTGAAGCTCGTGGCGTTCCGCTCGCCGGTGCACTCACTTTTCCGCTCTCCGAGGCTGAAGAGCCTCGGCCTCATTGAAGCATGATCGAGGCCAGATCGGCGAGCACCTGCTGGCGGCTCTCCGAGGCTGAAGAGCCTCGGCCTCATTGAAGCACCCGCGATGAGATCGCCACCCACTTGCCGCGCGCCCTCTCCGAGGCTGAAGAGCCTCGGCCTCATTGAAGCGCAGGAGATTCCGGGTTGCCACTTTGAGTTTAACGGCGACTCTCCGAGGCTGAAGAGCCTCGGCCTCATTGAAGCCAATTCTACTCCAACAACAATCTGTCTCCAGTCTCCTCTCCAAGGCTGAAGAGCCTTGGCCTCATTGAAGCGGAGTCCCGAAGCTGGCCGAACTCTACACGCGCGCTTCGAGGTAGAACGCCTCAGGCGCCGCACGCAAACGTCGCCGCCGGCAAGGGCGGCGGCGCGCGCACGCCGCGGCGCGGGCCGTCGTGCCATGCGCTAAGGCCGCGACATCCGCGCGACGCAGGCGTCGTAGGCGGGCGTGCCGGACGGATAGCCCTGCCGCACGCAGGTGTCGCTGGCGCTCGGGGCCGGCGTCACGACGGCGGGGGCGGGGGCCGGCCGCGGTTGCACGACCTTCTCCTCCTTGTAGGAGCACGCGCCGAGCACCGCGAGAATGGCAACAGCTGTCAGAAGACCTTTGGCTGGCATGGAATACCTCCTGCTGGGCCGGTCACGGGCGGTGCGTGCGCGAACCTTCCAGGCAGTCCCGGAGAGGCGCCGCCCGCGCCCGTCGTTGATGACGATCACCTGACGAGAACGAGCCTGGTGCGGGCATGTTCCCGGCGCTGCGCGCCGTCACACCGATGCCCCACAGGGCCGCGCCCGAAAGGGCGCGGCTGTCGGCAGCCTCGCGCCTCGGCTATAGACCCACTCGTGTCGACAGGATGCGAGGGAGATGGCGATGAGCCTGCAGGGCAAGACGGCCTATGTCACCGGCGGCAGCCGCGGCATCGGCCGCGGCATCGCGCTGGCGCTGGCGCAGGCGGGCGCCGACGTGGCCGTGGCCGATCTCGACGGGGACGGCGCCGAGGCGGTCGCGGCGGAAGCGCGCACGCTGGGCCGGCGCGCCGTGGCGCTGCGCGTGGACGTGACCCGCAGCGCCGAGGTCGAGGCCATGGTGCGGGCCACGGTCGAGGCCTTCGGCCGGCTCGACATCACCGTCAACAGCGCCGGGGTGATCGGCATCAGCCCGCTGGAGACGATGGCGGAGGCGGAGTGGGACCGCGTCCTGGGCGTCAACGCCAAGGGCGTGTTCCTGTGCTGCAAGGCGGCGCTGCCCGAGCTGCGCCGCGCCGGCGGCGGCCGGATCATCAACGTGGCCTCGATCGCCGGCAAGCGCGGCTCGCCCAACCTGGCGCACTACTGCGCCTCGAAGTTCGCCGTCGTCGGCCTCACCAGCGCGCTCGCCAAGGAGGTGGCGCGCGACGGCATCACCGTGAACGCGATCTGCCCCGGCATCGTGCGCACCCATATGTGGGACCTGCTGTCGCAGGCGCGCCGCCGCGGCGAGGAGACGGCGGAGGCCGCCTGGCAGCGCAGCGTGCAGGACCTGATCCCGCAAGGCCGGCCGCAGACGGCCGAGGACATGGGGGCGCTGGCGGTCTACCTCGCGACCGCCGGGAACCTCACCGGCCAGGCCATCAGCCTCGACGGCGGCATCACCTGACGCGCCCGGGTCGTGGGTCAGCTTGAATTCCTGGCGCCGCCTGGCCGGTCCAGCGTCGGGCCATCGTAGTACAGCGACCACAGATCCGGACATCTGCGGCTGCGCTGCTCCCGGCGTGCCGTGTCCATGAGGAACCGCGTTTGGCGACACAGCGCGGCGCTTTGCCGACACAGCCGGTTGCTGCGCTCGCAAATCTCCCGGCTGCGGGATATCACGTCCAGATGCCGCCCGCGATCGCGGGACCAATCATCGAAGGGCATATGCGCTCTCCGCTGGAATGCAGGCGGGAGCGCAGAGCCGTCTCTCAGCCACCGGCGCCCGGGACGTGCCACTTGCCGGTGATGATCGCATTACGCGCGCCGATGGGCGCGGGTTGCAAGCCGTCATCCATGGAACCGACCCGCCACCCGCGCCCGGCAGCATTGACGGGGTGTCGCCGATCCGGTATCGTGATAAAACGCTCACTTAGTTTCGGGGTAGTCCATTACGCGCGTGCGTAGCGCGTCCGCCGGGCGTCAGCCGGTGCCGTAACGATCGCGTCAGCAGACATATCCCCGCCGGCATGCCGGCGGGGCCGGGCAAGCGTCGCGTAGGGCATTGTCGCTCGATCGACGAGACCAACCACAGAGGCACAGCGACACAGCGATCACGCGAGAGGAGCTGCATGCGCGCCGGAGGCACGCAGCTCATGTCTTCCCGTGCGCTGTGTCTCTGCGGTTCGTCTTCAAAGCGACCACGGGGAAAGGTGCGGCCATGTCGAGCGATAGCGAATTCCTGTATCCCGGCGAGTCGCCGGGTTCCGAGAGCCTGAAGGTGGTGCGCCTGGCGCGGCGCGTGCGCGAGATGCGCATCAAGACGCCGCAGGCGCATGCGGCGGTGGTCGGGCTGCTGAGCACCCGCATCCTGATGTTCACGACGGAGGAGATGGAGAAAGAGCGCGGCCGGATGAAGGACATCCTGTGGAGCGCGCGCATGAAGCTCATGCAATGCGGCCTGGGCGAGGACGGGGTGCGGGTCTACGTGCCCTACAAATGCGCGCCGATCGAGCAGCCCGGGATCGTCGTGCTCTATGCGCTGGACATGGCGCCGCCGCGCACGGGGCCGTACATGTGGGACCGCCAGCCGCGCATCCAGGCCGCGGTCGGGCCGGAGCTCGAGGCGTCGCTGAACATGGAATACGACGCCAAGGCGCGCGACGCCGACGAAAAGCGGGAGGAGGTGAAGAGCTACCTCACCTGCCAGATCGAGGTGGCGATCTGGGACGCCAAGACCAACACGCGGCAGGTGCAGCTGATGCCCGGCGCCAAGCTGACGCTCAAGGTCGGCGCCAACAGCATCGAGGAGGTGACGGCCGAGATCGAGGCGCTGAAGCTGAAGCTGCGCGCGCTCAAGATCGTCGACAAGATCACCTGGGGCACGATCAGCAAGGTCGAGATCTCGCTCAAGGGCGAGGCCGGGCTGGAGTTCAAGCGCCAGGTCGACGGCACCGCGGAACGCCTGCTGAAGGAATGGCAGGCCAAGATGAAGCTCAGCCTCGCCGCCGACCTGAAGATCCCGGGCACGTCGATCAGGCTGCCGATCGAGATCACGCCCTATGTCGACGCGGCGGGCAAGACGGGCGTGGAGTTCCAGATCAAGGTCCTCGACTGGTGAGTCACCGTCCGTCGGGCAGGGCCATGACCTTGCCGGTGAAATCGACGAGCAGCGACAGCTCGCGCCCGTCCTTGGCGGCCCTGGCGATCACGCCTGCCTTGGTCGTGCGCAGCTCGCTCACCTGGTAGCCGGCCCGCTTCAGGGCGGCGAGCGCATCGCGCTCGGCCTGGGTCCTTCCCTGGGGCGTGCCGGCGGCCGGCTGCGCCTGCGCCAGGGCCGGCCACGCACCCCCCGATGCGACGAGGCCCGCGCCCAGGATCAGCGCCAACGCCGCCTTGGTCGTCAGCTTCATGACTCCGTGCCTCTGCGCCTGAAAGGAAACAGAACTCACGCGGTCGTAGCCATGGGTGTGATTTCGACATGATATCCGAGGCTTGCGAGCTGTTTGACGAGGCGGTTGGTGCGACTCTGCTTGGAGCGGCGAGTGAAGTGGTC
>NZ_VDUZ01000078.1 GCF_008039615.1 Vineibacter terrae
CGCGCGCCCCGGCGCTGCCGGCCTTGTGCCGCGCCTGCTGGCGGCCCGGCCGCCGGCGCTCGTCGCGCGGCTTGGGCCGTGCCCAGCCGGGCTTGCGGCCGCTGGCATCGACATCGGCGTCGCCCGACACTTGCGACACCAGGCGTGGGCTTGCCTCGATGACCGCACCCGCCGGCAGGTCGTTCAGGGTGAAGGGGCCGAAGGCGACCCTGATCAGGCGGTTCACGCCCAGCCCGAGATGCGCCATCACGCGCCGCACCTCGCGGTTGCGGCCTTCCTTCAAGGCCACGTTCAGCCACAGATTGCTGCGCTGCTGGCGGTCGATATGCGCCTCGATGCCGCCATAGGCGATGCCGTCGATCACCACGCCGTCGCGCAGACGATCGAGCGCCGCCTGCTCGATCTGGCCATGAGCGCGCACGCGGTAGCGCCGCGTCCAGCCACTGGAGGGCAGCTCCAGCCGGCGTGCCAGGGCGCCGTCGTTGGTGAGCAGCAGCAGCCCTTCGGAATTGAGGTCCAGCCGTCCCACCGAGACCACCCGCGGCATGTCCCTGGGCAGCGCGTCGAACACGGTCGGCCGCCCTTCGGGATCATGCGCCGTCACCACCAGCCCGACGGGCTTGTGGTAGAGCCACAGCCGCGCCCGCTGCGGCGCCGCCACGGGATTGCCGTCGACGCGGATGTCGCTGGCGGCCGTGACCAGGGTCGCGGGCGTGTCGATGCGCTGGCCGTCGACGACGACACGGCCTTCCGCGATCCAGCGTTCGGCATCGCGGCGCGAGCACAGGCCGGCGCGCGCCAGCCGCTTGGCAATACGCTCGCCCTTGTCGGCGGGCACGCCGTCGCCGGCGTCAGGGGGATGGGGTGACGGAGTCATGCGCAGGCTTCTAGAGCGGATTGCGGCCCGGGGAAATCCATAGACGACGTCCCGCACCACCTGCGCCGCGCGATTGTCGACAATCCGTAGCGCCATGGTCGCCAAAAATACCAAGAAGTCGTTTCTCTCGGTTTTTCATACGGTTGCCCTCAATGCGCGGTTTTTCGCGAAAAGTCAGAAACGCTGTTGAAAGTGTCGAGGCTTCCTCCGGCGCAGACCATCGGCAGACGCTTGAGCGATACGCGCTTCCATGACGCACCTCGCGCTGTGTGAGAGTGTTGCCTGCGGCGGCAACCGGCGCTCCGGCCGCGACACCTGCGGCAGTCTTGCCCCTTGCGGCGGGGCCCACGAAAGACGCCCGTTGAGCCCCCGGCGGCGGGAACGCAAATGTATCAATAACCTTATATCATTCTTGTTCAGAGTACAATAAAATTCGCATGCAACGCCCAGCCCCCACGATCCCCGTAAATTAAAAGGCTGCCCTTCAATTTACCCGGATCGTCAAGCGAGGCGACCTGGCCCTTGACGTATTGTAAGCAATACCTTACGGTAAGCCATGACTTACAATACGAGCGCGCTGGACGGTTTTGCCGCCCTGGGTGACCCGACCCGACGCGCGATCTTCGAGCGTGTCGCGGCCCGGCCCTCGGCCGTAGGCGAGCTGGCGCTGGGCTTGCCGGTGAGCCGGCCGGCGGTATCGCAGCATCTGCGCGTGCTGAAGCAAGCCGGGCTGGTGCGCGAGTCGCCCCAGGGCACGCGCCGCATCTATCGCCTGGACCCGCGCGGCATCGGCGCCATGCGCGACTGGCTGGAGGCGCATTGGACCACCGCGCTCGACGCCTTCAAGGATTTCGCCGACGCGCAAGCCGACGAGGAGACTGCCGCGTGAGCATCGCCCCGATCATCCGCACGGTGCAGGTGAAGGTCGCCCCTGCCCGCGCCTTCGACCTGTTCGCCACCCGCATGGCGCAGTGGTGGCCCAAGGGCGGCACGATCGGCAAGGCGCCGCATGCCGACGTGATCATCGAGCCGCGGCCGGGCGGGCGCTGGTTCGAGCGCGACGCCGAAGGCAACGAGACACAGTGGGGGCATGTGCTGGCGTGGGAGCCGCCCTCGCGCCTGCTGCTCGCCTGGCAGATCAGCACCGCATGGCGCTACGACCCCAGCCTCGTGACGGAGGTGGAGCTGACCTTTGCCCCGGCCGACGGCGGCACGCTGGTGACCTTGGAGCACCGCCACCTGGAGCGCTTCGGCGCTGATGCGGCAGCCCACGCCCAGCGGCTGGGCGGCGGCTGGCCGACGCGGCTTGCCGCGTTCGCCCACCTCGCCGATGCAATGGCCTGACAGAGAGGAGACTGCGATGTCCGGGTTCGTCGTTCACAGCGCCGCGGGCAGCCCCTTCGGCCGCAGCGTGCTTGTCACACTGGAAGAAAAACATGCCGCCTGGCGTCTCGCGCCCGTGGCGGTCGGCACCTTGCGCACGCCGGCGCACCTGGCCCGCCACCCGTTCGGCCGCATACCGGTGCTCGAGCATGACGGCTTCATGCTCTACGAGACCCAGGCCATCCTGCGCTATCTCGACCGCGTTCTGCCGACGCCGTCGCTGACGCCGGCCGATCCCCGCGCCGCGGCGCGCATGGACCAGGTGATGAATGTCAGCGACTGGTATCTTTTCAACGGTGTCGGCAACATCATCGGCTTCCAGCGCATCATCCGGCCGCGCCTGATGGGGCAACCGGCCGACGAAGCTGCCATCGCCGACGTGCTGCCCAAGGCGCATGTCGTGATCGACGAGCTGGCGCGGCTGCTGGGCGATAGCCCCTACTTCGCCGGCACTGCGCCGTCGCTGGCCGATCTGCTGGTGGCGCCGCAGATCGACTTCCTCACCATGACACCCGAGTGGGCGGCACTGGGGGCGCACCATCGCAACCTGTCGGCATGGCTGGCGCGGATGGCCGAGCGGCCCTCCCTGCAGGCCACCACCTGGGAGCGTGTCGCCGAGCTGGCCAAGGCGGCGTGAGGTGCGACCGCGTGGAAAATCGAAGCGATGAATGATCTCTCCCTCGCTACGCTCCGAATGAGTGCCTTGATCCTTCCCCGGGAGGGCAGAGCGGCAGAACGGTCGCATATGGCCCTCCTGTTCCATATGCGATCGCCTTACGGCCGGGGGAGGTCCGAACGGAACACCTGCAGGCGATCTCATGGGGAATGAGGGTGCCGTCCTCAAAGTCCAAGGAACTTGAAAGGCGCACTTTCCTTGAACTGATCGTTGGCCATGCCGGAGTAGATGTGCGTCTGGTTGGGACCCAGATCGAGCTTCATCACCTTGCCGGCGCCTTCCGAGAAATCCAGCTTCGTCAGATCGACCCAGAAGATGTTCGGCGTGAGCGCCGACTCGAAGAAATAGAGCTTGCGCTTCTGGTCAGACACGCTGCGCCAGCGCGTCGAGGATATGTTGGGCTGATCCGGCGTGGTGATGCCGTAGGGAACGGAAACATTCCGGATCACACTGAAGACGCTCGCGATCGCTTCGGCCGGGTTCTCGCCTTTCGGGATGGCATTCACATAGAACGATGCGCGCGCGAACCGGTCGGAGGCTCGGTTCGTGCCGGGCAGCATGACGGTGCCGCCGATCTGCTTCCAGTATTCGTTCAGCGCCAGCTGCTTCTCGAAGATCGGCGAGTTGGTCATCACCTGATAGTCACGACCGTGGTGAATGACCTGCCTGCCGTCGATGTACTCGATGATAGCGCTGTCGCCACTGGCATCCGATAGCGACAGATGCAGGGTTGCAAGGCGCTCCTCACCCGGCACACTGTCGGTGACGACGATGAAGGGCTCCTTCGCCAGCGCATCGACCGCCTGCCGGACGGTCGCAAAATTGTCGAGGACATATTGTGCCCAGGCTGCGAGCGACAAGCCAGGCATCTTGCCGTCATATTTCGGGTAGGAGGATTCAACCAGCCACAGCACGTTGGCGACGAGCCCTGCCTCGTTCATGCCGTCGGTGGTTGAAATGTCATAGCCCGATGCGATGACACTGCCATACTTTGATGTCCAATGAATCGAATTCGGCCCTGCCTCGCCGGAGCGCTTCATGCCGCGCGGGAAAACCCAGAGGTTGGTCCCGACATCGCTCTTCCAGTCCATAGACCGCGCAGTGATCACCTCATTGGCGCCAAGGTAGACAAAGCGGGTGCAGGCTTCGGCCGCCGGCGAAGCCTGAAGGCTCGCCGACATGAGCATGACCGCGCAGATGGCCGGCAACGAGCGCTTTCCCGAGATCATGGCGTGCCACTGGTTGAGCTGACGGGAGAGTATTATCAGGCTACCACCATTGAAGGAAGTCGAAGCAGCTCCAGCCCAACTTTCCCAACTGGGACGGCGCAGGAGGAGAAAGGGCAATATAATCAAAGGGCGTCGCTGAAAGGTCTTCACTACATGCGCGGTGCGGTGCGGGGTTGAGGCGGCCGTCTGCGGTGATCCCGGGCGGTGGCTGGGGCGGCAACTGCAGGCCATGAAGGCGACGAAGATATGCGCCTCGATGCGGCTCTCGACCTGGTGGAAGATGGGCCGCAGCTGCAGATCATCCTTGAGGTTCTTGAAGGCGGCCTCGACCTCGACGAGCTGGATGTAGAACTGCCACAGCTCGGCGGGGTCATGGCCGCCCAGATTGCTGCGCAGCAGGTATCGGCCTTCGCGCTGGCGGACTTTGCGGAGCTTGGCACGATTGAGGGTGAAGCTGAAGGCGGCGCCGTGCTCGGCCACCTCGATGTCGAGGAGGCGCCAGGCCGCCGGCGCCTCGGCGCGCGCCGCGCCGAGCTTCATGAGCAAGGCCTCGCGCGTCAGCTCCATCGTCGCCATCTGCTGGAGGCGCCCCCACAGCCGCTTCAGCTGGCGCCGCCGCATGGCGCGCTCCTCGTGCACGCGCATGCGGCTGCGGGCCAGCACGTAAAGTTCCTGATCCTGCGGCAAGAGCTTGACGTCGACGCCGTGGCGCACGCTCTGCCACGGCTTGTCCAGCAGCGCCTTCTCCAGCTTGCACCCTCAAGGCTTGCCGATGAGGACGAGAGCCTTCCTGCGCACTTCGGAGAGCTCGGCCGGCGAGACGCGGCCTTTGAACGACGCTTTGCGCATTGTCCAATCCAAGCTCTTCACCTGGTCAGCGAGAACCGCGCTCGGCCTGCGGCCGGAGATGACAACCTCGAAAGGGTAGCCCTTGATCTGCGTTGTCATCGGGCAGCACAGCATGAGGCCCGTGCGACCGTTGTACAGGCTGGGGCTCAACACGACAGCCAGGCGATGCCCCGCCTGTTCATGGCCCGCCTGCGGATCGAAATGCAGCCAAACAATATCTCCCGCATCGGGAACATACCGTCGCGGCACTAGAAGGGCTCCTTGCCGACGGCGCGCCCGAAGCTCACTTCGCCATGCAGGTTTTCCGGCGTGATGCCATCGACGAGCGTTGCCAGATCGTCTCCGCGCACAGGCTCAATCACGATGCGACCACCGACCTCGCGCACGTCCACCGTGTCGTCGATAGCCAGCCTCGCCGCAGCCATGACGGCTGCCGGGATTCGCACCGAGGCACTGTTGCCCCACTTCTTGACGATCACCTTCATTGCTCACGCCTCATGTATCAACAATTGTCGATATAGTGTCGCAGCGCCGAGGCCGCAACATTTGTCGATACGGATTGGCACGAGCCATCGTCGGCGACCCAGTCCACATAGACCATCACGTGACCAGCACCGAAAGTGGTGCCGAGCCCATTCGCGAGGGGAGGCGGTCTTGAGCATCGACCGCCTCCCCCTGGTCGGCGCGGCCGGTCGCGTCTAGCCCGGGCGGAGGACTCCGCGGCTCACCGGGACGCGCTGCGGCTGCGCTCCGGACGGTCCACCTGCTCGATGCCGTACCGGCTGGCCGGAACCGCGTGCGAGAGATTGCCGGACATCGCGCGGCGCGCCGTTTCGTAACGATCCCACTCGGCCTTGTCGGGCAGTGCCGGGATGGTCACGACCTCGCCCCGGTCGAGGCCGACAAGGGCGGCATCGACCATATCCTCCGCCGACATCACGATCGCGGTGGGGAGCTGGTGCACCGGCAGGCCGGCGATGTCCCAGAACGCCGTCGCCGTCGCTCCCGGCAGCACCACCTGAATACGCACGTTCTTGTCCGCAAGCTCGTGCTGCAGCGACTGGCTGAACGCCAGGACGAAGGCCTTGGTGCCGCCGTAGACGCCGTTGAGCGTTTCCGGCGAGATCGCCACGATCGACGCGATGTTGATGATCGTGCCGCCACCGCGCGCGACGAGGCCCGGCGCGGCGGCATAGGTGAGGCGCGTGAGCGCGCTGACATTGAGGTCGATCATTTCCGACATCTTCTCGACATCGGCGTCCAGCAGCAGCGCCGTAGCGCCAACGCCGGCATTATTTACCAGCAGCGTGATGCCGGCGTCGTCGCGCAGCAGCGCCTCGATCCTGGCCAGGTCCGCCTTGTCGCCGAGATCGGCGGCAAGCGTCTTGATCGACCGGCCGGTCTCGGCGCCGAGTCGACGGGCCAGGGTATCGAGGCGGCTCCTGTTACGAGCGACCAGGATCAGGTCATAGCCGCGCCTGGCCAGGCGGTCGGCATAGATCGCGCCGATACCGCTGGAAGCACCCGTGACCAGCGCGGTGCCTTTCACATCGATGGCAGTCATGGACATTGCTCCTTGCTCAAGTGCGGGCGGGGTCAGTGGCCGGCGCTCTGGCCGCCGTCGACGTGCAGGATCTCGCCGGTCACGAAGGGCGCCTGCTCGAGATACATCACCGCGTCGACGATGTCGGACATCTCGCCCATGTGCCCGACCGGATGGAGGGCGCCCAGCGCCGCATGAGTCTCGACCGGATGCATCGGCGACTTGATGATGCCGGGCGAAACCGCGTTCACGCGGATGCCGCGCCTGGCGTATTCGATGGCGAGCGACCTGGTTGCGGCACTGAGACCGCCCTTGGTCAGCGACGCAAGCACGGACGGCACAGCGGAGTTCGCATGATCGACCAGGCTCGTGGTGATCTGCACGACATGGCCGCCGCCACGCTTCTCCATCTCGGCGATGGCGCGCTGCGTGATGCGGAAGAAGCCAGTGAGGTTGACCCCCAGGACGGCAGCGTAGTCGGCCTCGGTGTAGTCCGTGAACGGCTTGGCGATGAAAATGCCGGCGTTGTTGACAAGCGAATCGATGCGGCCGAAGCGGCGCACAGCCTCGGCGATCACCCTGTCAGCCGTTTCCCGGTCGGCGACGTCACCCGCGACCGCGACAACACCCGGGTCTTGCGACGGCCCGATCGACCGCGCCACCGCAACCACCCGATAATCCCGATCGCGGTAGGCTTTGACGAGCGCCGCGCCTATTCCTTGTGATGCGCCAGTGATGATGGCGACTTTCTGCTCGCTGCTCATGGGTCGTCCCTTTGCGGAGAAGCCGATGGTGATGCCCACCGATCGCCGCGGGACATAAGGCCTTCCAGAAATCGCCACTACGGGGCAAAAATGGAACTCACCTTTTCAGATAGTGGAAAGGATGCTCAATGGATCGCCTGGAAGCCATGTCGATTGTGCTGGCCGTCGCCGAACTCGGCAGCCTTTCCGCCGCGGCCCGGCGGCTCAACACGCCAATCGCAACAGCCAGCCGCCAGATCGCGGAGCTCGAAACGCATCTGCGCACCAAGCTGTTCGACCGCTCGACGCGGAAGCTGGTGCTCACTGACGCGGGCTCGACATACGTCGCCGCGCTGAAGCGAATCCTCGCCGATCTCTCGGAGGCCGAGCGCGCCGCCTCGGGCGAATACACGACGCCCACCGGGGAGCTGGTCGTAACCGCGCCGGTCGGCCTCGGGCGCGTTCATCTCATGCCGATCCTGGCCGAGTTCCTGCGGTCCTATCCCGACATCAACGTGCGCCTTGTCCTCGGCGACCGGATCCTCAGCCTGTCCGAGGAGCATGTCGATGTGGCGCTGCGCATCGGCGAGCTGCCCGACAGCCGGCTGATCGCGCTGCGCGTCGGCGCCACCCATCCCGTGGTATGCGCCAGCCCCGCCTACCTCGCCGCGCGCGGAACGCCACGCACGCCTGACGACATCGCCGGGCATGACTGCATCATCTACGAGGGCTTCCGGTCGCCGGACCTATGGGCATTCGCACACCAGCAGACTGACATCGCAATCACGGTCCAACCGCGGCTTGTCGTCTCGAGCGCCGAGGCTGCGTGCGACGCCGCCCGTGCCGGAATCGGCCTCGCGCGGGCGTTCTCGTATCACGTCGTGCGGTCGATCGAAACCGGAACACTCAGCACCGTGCTGGACGAATACCGGCCGGCCGCCCTGCCCGTCAGCCTGGTCTATCGCGCGGGCCGGTTCCTGCCCATCAAGCTGCGGGCCTTCCTCGATTTCGCGTCACCTCGCCTCAAGGCCCGGCTGGCGACGTGACGAATGCCCCCGCGCGGTCAAGGCGCGTGTTCGCGCCTCAAGTCCGCCGTAATGCAGGCCCATATGGTGATCGTAGGCGCAGCGTTCCGTGCCGGGTCACCAGAAGAATCCGCACCGTCGTTGGATCGCCGAGGGTTGAGGCTTGAACAGAGCCCGTGTCATGAAGCCGCTTAGCGAATGTCGTGTCCTGATCGTAGAGAGTGATTTTGCTGCCGGCCTGGAGCTCATGCGCGTGCTGAGCGACGAAGGCTGCCGCGGCATCAAGCTGGTCCGCACCATCGAAGGGGCATTGCTGGAGCTTTCCGTCACGCCGCCAGACGCTGTCGCGCTCGATCTCGACATCCGCGGCAAACGCGCAACGCCCGTCGCCGAAGCCCTGGTCGCGCGCAACGTTCCTTTCGTGGTCGTCACGGGCAAGCTGACCGACATCCCCAGCACGGAGCGCAGCGGAGCGGCGCCTGCCCCCGCACGCGAAATCGTTTCGCGCCTGACGCTCGCGGTCACGCAGCGCAAGGCGGCGTGACCGCGTGATCTTCAGGCCGGGCCGCGTGAGCGGCGCTGGATGAGGATCAGCCCCGCCGCCATGATCAGCACGGCGCCGATCAAGGTCGCCGGGCCAGGCACCTCCCGGAAGGCGAGGTAGCCGATGGCGGCGGCGCCGACGAGCTCGAGATAGACCAAGGGCGCCAGCGTCGAGGCATCGGCCAGCCGAAACGCCGTGATCGACAGGATGTGGCTTGCCGCCGAGATCACGCCCAGGCCGACAAAGAAGACGAGGTCGGCCGGCACCGGCGTCGACCATGACGCGATGGCCTGCGGCGTGAGCAGCAAGGCGCCCACCGTGCACTGGAACACCAGCGTCTGCACCGGGTCGCTGTCCTGCGCCGCCCGCCGCGTGGCGATCATGTAGAACGCGAAGGCCAGGCCGGCACCGAACGCCAGGAGCAATCCCGGCTCGATCGCCCCGCCCGGCCGCAGGATCACGAGCGCCCCCGCGAAACCCAGCCCGAGGCTCAGGATCTTGCGGGCGGTGAGCTGCTCCTTGAGCACGGCGGCCGACAGCACGACGGCGATGATCGGGCCCACGAAATAGGCGCTGGCCGCCGTCGCCAGCGGGATGCGGGCCACGGCCAGGAAATAGAGCGTCATGGCGATGACGAGGAACACCGTGCGCAAGGCATGGGCGCCGCGGCGCTCGGGCGGCAGCACGCGCGCGCCGTGGCGCGCCATCGCGAACGGCAGCACGATCAGGCTGGCCACGACGTAGCGCGCCCAGCTGATGAACAGCGGCGAGTAGTTGGCGCTGAGGAACTTCGCCAGGCCGTCCACGGCCGGAATGGCCAGCATCGCGACGGTCATCAGGGCGATGCCCGTCGTGGCGCGCGATGGGCGGGCGATGCTTGTCGTTTCCATCGGCCCGGCCGAGCCTCTAGCGATAGCCGGTCGTGTCGGCCGGCTTGCCGGCATCCTGCACTTCCTCGACATAGCGCCAGGCATCGGGACGCGAGCCGTCGAGATCGGTGAAGCCGTAGACCTTCGCCAGGCCGCCGCTGGACAGCGACTGCCCGTTCCAGCGCGCGCGATCGGGATCGGCGGCCAGCGCCGCAACGGCACGGCCGACGAAGCGCGGGGTCTCGGAGATCGCGAAATGCGGCATGCGCGCCGTCGCATCGCGCCAATTCGCCTCGCCGACCCCGAACGCCTCCAGCATCATTTCCGATCGCAGCCAGCCCGGCGTGATGCAGACGGCGGTGGCGCCGTGCGGCGCCAGATCCTGGGCGTGGGCCCAGGCTATGCGCGCCACCGACACCTTCGCGAGGTCATAGAACGGATTGATGCGGTAATGCGTGGCGTTGTACGCGACGGTGCCGTCGGTCACCTCCACGAGCAGGCCGCCCGGGCGCTCGATCATCCGCGGCAATGCGTGATGCGCCGTGATCAGGTGCGTGTTCACGGCCAGCGTGAGCAGGCGCAGCCCGTTCTGCAGGTC
The DNA here is from genome assembly GCF_008039615.1 of Vineibacter terrae. Lineage (GTDB taxonomy): Bacteria > Pseudomonadota > Alphaproteobacteria > Reyranellales > Reyranellaceae > Vineibacter > Vineibacter terrae. Next base: position 10,337 of record NZ_VDUZ01000078.1, read on the forward strand.
ATGGTCCCAGACGGGCTTGTTCCACTCCTTCAGCGTCTCGCCGCCCCAGATGTTGTTGACGAGCACGTCCAGGCACCCCTGCTCGGCCCGGATGCGGTCAACCAGCGCCTTGACCTGGTCGGCGACGAGATGGTCGACCTGGACGGCGATGCCCGTGCCGCCCGCCGCCGAGACCAGCGCCGCGGTCTGCTCGATGGTTTCCGGCCGCGCGTATTCCGACGGCTGGCCGTGCGTGGTGCGCCCGGTCACGTAGACGGTCGCGCCGGCCGCCCCAGCTCGACGGCGATCCCGCGCCCGGCGCCGCGGGTCGCGCCCGCGACCAGCGCGATCTTGCCTGCAAGGGACATCGCTGTTTCTCCAGTACACGCTCGCGGACCCGGCAGTCGTCACATCCCTATGACGGCAGGCGAACGGCCCGGCCCGCGTGATAGCCTGAACAAGCCTTGCTGGTACAGGCAGCGATCCTCACCTCCTGCCGGCCCAACCTTCCATTGCGATCTTGTTCATTTCATCGATCGACAAGGGTGCTTCGCCTCGCTTCTTCAGAAGATCGAAGACATCCGAAATCTTGCCGGTCGATGCTGCCGCCTTCACCTCGATCCGGCCACCGGGAAGCTTGCGCACCATGATCTTTGCGCCAGGTCGAACCCCCAAGGTGCTCCAGGTGATCCCTGCGCAGGGTGACCTGCCCCTTGCCGGTGATTGTCAGCGTGGCCATGTACCTGCCCTGTGTTGATCGAGGTGATGGTACTTCCATCGCGGACCGACAGCAGCGCCGCCCTAATACCAGGAATCGCTGGTCGCTGACACGCATCCGTCATCCCGAGCGCAAGCGAGGGATCTCCTGCGAGAGACGCACGGTGCGCCATTCGCGGGAGATCCCTCGCTGCGCTCGGGATGACGGTCGCGATGCACCTTGCAGAGTCGGTGCTAGGCGTTGACCTGCCGCATGATCTCCGCCCAGCGGTCGACCGAGGCCAGCGTCTTGTCGCGGCCGTCGGAGGGCAGCATGGCCACGACGCGGCGCACGCCCAGGTCGGCGAAGCGCTTGAGCTTGTCGACATCCCGCGCCGGGCCCATCATCGTGATCTCAAGCGATGCGGGATCGCGGCCGGCGTCGCGCGCCATGGCCTGGAACTGCGGCAGCAGGTCGCCGACATCGCCCAGCACCGACACCGGGATCCAGCCGTCGCCGTAGCGGATCGCGCGGCGCGCGCCGTGCGGGAAGCCGCCGCCGACCAGGATCGGCGGATACGGCTTCTGCACCGGCTTGGGCCAGGCGTAGATCGGATCGAAGCGGATCATCTCGCCGTGGTACTCGGCCTTCGGCCTGGTCCAGATCTCCTTCATCGCCTCGATGCTCTCGCGCATGCGCTTGAAGCGCGTCGCGTACACCGTGCCGTGGTTCTCCATCTCGTCCTGGTTCCAGCCGCCGCCGATGCCGAACAGGAACCGGCCGCCGCTCACCTGGTCGATCGACGCCACCAGCTTGGCGGTCTGGATGGCGTCGCGCTGCTGCACCAGGCAGACGGCGGTGCCGATCTTGAGCGTCGTGGTCGCGCACGCCGCCGCCGTCAGCGCCACGAACGGATCCATGCCGTCATAGTAAGGCTTGGGCAGGTCGCCGCCGCCGGGAAAAGGCGTCTTGCGCGACGCGGGGATGTGCGAATGCTCGGCCGCCCATACCGACTCGAAGCCGCGCTCCTCCAGCGCCCGCGCCAGGTCCTGGGCCGGCATGGAATACTCGGTGAAGAACACGGCGCCGCCGAAATGCATGGTCGTTCCCTCCGCAATGAGGGCTGCAGCATACGACGTATGGCGGCGTTGCCTACAGCTGGCGTGGCGCGCTCCCAGGGATCACCGGCGGCAGGCGGCAACGAAGGCGGCGAAGATCTGCCTGTCGCCGGCGCTGATGTGGAATTCCGGGTGCCACTGCACACCCAGGCAGAAGCGGCGGCCGGTGGCCTCGATGCCTTCGATCACGCCGTCATCGGCCACGGCGTTGACCACGACGCCGGCCGGCTCGTCGAGCGCCGCCTGGTGATGGGCGCTGTTGACCGGCAGGCGGTCGACGCCGACCAGGCGATGCAGCAAGGTGCCGCGCTTCACCGCGACCTCGTGACCGGCCTCGTCGCGCGGATTGGGCTGCTCGTGCGCCAGCGCCGCTTGCACCGCGTCGGGGATGTGCTGGATCAGCTTGCCGCCCAGCACGACATGCAGCAGCTGCTGGCCGCCGCAGATGCCGAGCACCGGCATGTCGCGCCCGATGGCGCCGCGGGTGATGGCGAACTCGAAGGCGGTGCGCCGGTCCTTGGTCACCACGGTGTCGTGGCGCGCGCCGCCATCGTAATAGCTGGGATCGACATCGAACGCACCGCCGGTCACCAGCACGCCAACAACGGTGTCGAGGTAGTCGGCGGCCTGGTCGGGCTCATGCGGCAGCGCCACCGGCAGGCCGCCGGCCGCCACCACGGCGTCGAAATAGTTCTGACGGGCGGCGTACCAGGGGAACTTGGAGTAGCCGCCAGGCTGCTCGGCGTCCAGCGTCACGCCGATGAGGGGTCGGGTCATGGGAGCAGGATAGAGCAAGCGCGCCGCGGCCGAAAGCGGCGGCCGCGATCCCGAGCGCAGCAGGGACCTGGCGGTGCGTCGAACGCATGGGGTGGTGGGGTCGAAGATATGAAGATTCACCACAGAGGCACAGCGCAGCCGTTGGCCGCAACCAAATGGCGGAGGAGTGCTTCATGGTGAGCCTGTCGAACCATGAAGCGCCGCACCACTGTCCGTGCGACGCCTTCATGGTTCGACAGGCTCACCATGAAGCGCTTTCCCCGCATTTGGTTGCGGCCAAAGGCTGCGCTGCGCCCCAGCGTTTGTCCGCACGGCCGTGCGGCCTTTCAATCCTTGTGGCCGCGCGGCGGCGCGGTCCGGGAAAAGCGATGGCGGCTTCCCGCGGCGCCCGCCATGACGGGTTGAGTCGACGCGCGCCAAGGCGCAGGTTGGGCGCGATGACCGTCCACCCCGCCCCCGGCCTGAAACGGCGCGCGCCCAGCGATCCGCACGCGATCCGCGAGGAGATCCGCGCCGAGGCCCTGCGCCTGGGGTTCGATGCCGTCGGCTTCACGCCGGCCCAGGCGCCGCCCGAGCAGCGCGAGGCGCTGGTCGCGTTCGTGCGCAGCGGCTGGCACGGCACGATGGACTGGCTGGCGCAGGACATCGACCGGCGCGCCGATCCGGCGCGGCTGTGGCCGGGCGCCCGCACCCTGATCGCGCTCGGGCTGCGCTACACGCCGGAAGGCGACCCGCTGGCGGTGCTGGCGCAGCGCGACCGCGCCGCGATCTCGGTCTACGCCCAGGGCCGCGACTATCATCTGGTGGTGAAGTCGCGGCTCAAGGCGCTGGGCCTGTGGATGTGGAACCGCTGGGGCCGCGACCTCAAGGTGTTCGTCGACACCGCGCCGGTGATGGAGCGGCCGGCGGCGGCGCGCGCCGGACTGGGCTGGCAGGGCAAGCACACCAACCTGGTGTCGCGCGCGCACGGCTCCTGGCTGTTCCTGGGCGAGATCCTGACCACGCTGGCGCTGCCGCCGGATGCGCCCGAGCACGACCATTGCGGCACCTGCCAGGCCTGCCTCGACATCTGCCCCACCGCCGCGTTTCCGGCGCCGGGGCGGCTCGATGCGCGGCGCTGCATCTCGTACCTGACGATCGAGCACCCGGGCCCCATCCCGCACGAGCTGCGCGCCGCCATGGGCAACCGCGTCTATGGCTGCGACGACTGCCTTGCGGTCTGCCCCTGGAACAAGTTCGCGCAGGCCGCGCGCGAGGCGGCGTTCGCGCCGCGGCCCGGGCTGGCGACACCCCGCCTGACCGATCTCGCGGCGCTCGACGACGCCGCCTTCCGCACGCTGTTCGCCGGCACCGCCGTCAAGCGCATCGGCCGCGACCGCTTCGTGCGCAATGTCGCGATCGCGCTGGGCAATTCAGGCGATGCCGAAGGCTCGCTGCCGGCGGTCCGGCGGCTGCTCGACGACGCCAGCCCGCTGGTGCGCGGCGCGGCCGTGTGGGCGCTGGCGCGGCTGTCGCCGGCCGCCTTCGCCGGCGAGCGCGCCAGCCGGCTGCCGGCCGAGGCCGACGCCGATGTGCGGGCGGAGTGGGCGGCGGTGTGAGATAGCGATGCAGAAAGTGACGGGCCGGACCGCGCCGCTCCAGCGGCGCACCGGCGCGTAGCGCCGGATCATGATCATGAGCGCCGCTGGATCCTTCGACAGGCTCAGGATGTCGGCGCGGTCCCAGCCGTCACCAGCGCCGCCGTGCGATCCCTGTTCTACTCCGTGGCAGCGATGCCTTGCGGCTTGCCGACGACGACGGTGACCGAGGCGTCCAGGCGCAGGATGCGCTGCGCCATGCGCTTGACGTCGTCCAGCGTCACCCGGTCGATCAGCTCGTTGCGGCGGGTCATGTGCTCCGGCGGCAGGCCGTCGACCTGCATGGAATGCAGCAGGCCGGCGATCGAGCTGGTCGAGTCCAGCGTCAGCGCCAGCGAGCCCTTGAGATAGGCCTTGGCGTTGGCCAGCTCGTCCTCGGTGATGCCGTCCTTGGCCAGCAGCGCCAGCTGCTCGCGGATGATCTTCACCGATTCAGCCACGCGCTCGTTGGCCGTGCCCACCGACGCGATCAGCAGGCCGGCCTGGCGGTAGGTCGACAGCCGGCTATAGGCGCCGTAGGCCAGCCCGCGCTTCTCGCGGACCTCGTTCATCAGGCGGCCCGAGAAGCCGCCGCCGCCCAGCACGTGGTTCATGACGGTGGCGGCGTACCAGTCGGGATCGTCGCGCTTGATGCCCGGCGTGGCGATCAGGGCCACGCTTTGCGGCACGTCGCGCTCGACCACCAGGGTGCGGCCGCCCGGCCGGTCCGGCGCCGGCGTCCAGGGCGGCACGTCCGGTGAGCCGGTCGTGGCCGGCAGCGTGCCGAAGGCACGGTCGACCAGGGCGCCGGCCTCCTCGGCGGTGATGTCGCCGACGATCGCCAGATGCAGGCGGTCGCGCGCGAACTGGCGCCGGGCCTGCATCCGCAGGTCGTCGGCCATGACGGCCTCGATGCCCGCCACGGTGCCGTCCGGCGGCCGGCCATAGACATGCTGGCCGAACGTCGCCTTCAGCAAGGTGCGATTGGCCACCGACGACGGCGACTGCTCGGCCTGCTTCAGGCCGCTCACGAACTGGCGCTGCAGGCGGCGGATCGATTCGGCGTCGAAGCGCGGCTCGGTCAGCGCCAGCCGCAGCAGATCGACCGACTCCTCGCGGTATTGCCGCAGCATGCGCACGGTGCCGCCGAAGCGATCGACCGAGACACCGAAGCTGAGCCGGGCGGCGACATCCTCCTGACGGCGCTTGAAGGCGGCGGCGTCGTAGGTGCCGGCGCCCTGGTCGAGCAGCGATGCCGTGAGCTGCGCCAGCCCTTCCTTGCCGGCCGGGTCCTGCGCCGAGCCGCCCTCGAAGGAGAAGCTCATCGCGATCACCGGCGCGGTGCGGTCCTCGACCAGCCACAGCTTGATGCCGCCGGGCGTGGTCAGCGTCTTGATGTCGATCGCGAAGGCGGGCAGCGCGCTGCAGATCACAGCCGCGATGGCGGCCATGATGCCGATGACGGCACGGCGCCCTTTCGGACCGCGGGCGTCCACGCCCGCACTCGCTCGCAGCGAAGCGAAGAGCGAACGGCTGTCGGCGCTGCCGCGCCGATGCGCGCGGTCCCAAAACAAGAAACGCATCAGCCGTTCTCCGGCAGCAGCAGCGAGGTGACGCTGCGCGAGTCGTCGATCACGGCATGCGCCGCGTCCATCACCTGCTGGCGCGTGACGGCGACGATGCGCGCCGGCCACTCGTCGACATCGGCCATGGTGCCGCCGGTCGTGAGCGTCGAGCCGTACATCCGCGGGCCGCTCGACAGCGAATCGCGGGCATAGATGGCCCCGGCCAGCAGGCGGCGCTTGGCGCCGTCGATCTCGTCCTCGCCCAGCCCGTCGCGCAGCAGCGCGCCGACCTGCTGCCTGGCGGCCGCTTCCATCTCGGCCATGGTGCGCTGCGGGGCCGGCGTGATGCCGATGCCGAAGCTGGCCAGCCCCAGCGCCTGGGGCGAATAGCCGACGCTGGCGTCGAGCGCGATCTTGCTGTCCAGCACCAGGGCGCGGTAGAGCCGCCCGGTCTGGCCACCACCCAGCGCCTGGGCCAGCACCAGCAGCGCATAGGCGTGCCGCGTCTCGCCCATGCGGTAGCTGGGCGCGATGTAGTCGCGCGACCACTCCGGCTGCGCGACGCGCCGGTCGCGCCGCTCCACGGTGCGCGGCAGGCCCTGGCCGATGGCGTCGCTGCGCTGGCGCGCCGGCACGGTCTTGCGCGCCACCGGCCCGTAGTATTTCTCGGCCAGCGCCCGCACGGCATCGCCGCTGGTGTCGCCGGCGATGATCAGCACGGCGTTGTTGGGCGCGTAGTGATGGTCGTAGAACGACTGGGCGTCGGCGACGCCCAGGGTGCGGATCTCCTGCGGGAAGCCGATCACCGGGATGCCGTAGCCCTGGCGGCCGTAGAGGGCCTCGCGGGTGACCTCGTCGAGCAGCGCCGCCGGCTGGCTGTCGGTGCGGGTCCGGCGCTCCTCCAGGACGACGTCGCGCTCGGGCAGCAGCTCCTGCTCGGCCACGATCAGGTTGGCCATGCGGTCGGCTTCCATGCGCATGATCAGCTCGAGCTGATCGGCCGCCACGGTCTGGAAGTAGGCGGTGTAGTCGTAGCTGGTGAAGGCGTTGTCGCTGCCGCCGACGCGCGCGACGATCTTGGAGAACTCGCCCGCCGGCACGCTGGGCGTGCCCTTGAACATCAGGTGCTCGAGGAAGTGCGCGATGCCCGACTTGCCCGGCGCCTCGTCGGCGCTGCCGACCTTGTACCAGACCATCTGGTTCACGATCGGGGCGCGGGCCGAGGGCAGCACGATCACCTGCAGCCCGTTGGCCAGCTCGAAGGTCCTGGCCTGCGGCACCGGCGGCAACGCCGGCATCGAGGCCTTGGTCTGGGCCAGCAGCGGCGCCGCCAGGCCAAACAGCGATGCCACCGATCCGGCGGCCAGCAGATCACGACGCCTGAGCATGGCCCTCACTGTATCCGAGCCTCGCGCTTTTCACGATCACGATGATGTTGGAGGCTTCCTCCCGCTCGCGCACGGCCTGCCGTCATCCCTCGACACGCTCGGGATGACGGCAGGGCGCCGTGGCGCCGTCGCGGGGGCGAAGGATCAGAAGATGCCCTCGAGCATGCCGCGCTTGCGGCGCTCGATCGAGGGCGTGCTGCCGGTGGGCTCGGTGCCGGTCGCCTGCGACTCGCGCAGCCGCTGCTGCTCCTTGGCCGGATCAAGCACGACGCCCGGCGGCGCCGCGTCCTGCCAGAAGATCAGGCTGTCGATCACCGAGCGGTTGTTGTCGGCGATCACCCGGCTCTCGCGGTTGACCTTGGTGCGGATATCGGGGTCGATCGACGAGCCGCCGCTCTGGCCGGCCTTGGCCAGCAGCGCGCTCTCACCCTGGCTCTGGCCGCCCGGCGCACGGCCGCGGGCCGGCGCGGCGCCGGTGCCGCCCCCCGCTCCGGTCACGATGGTGCGGGCCTCCTCCGAGGGCGTCTGCTCCATCGGCCGCGGCGCGCCGGGCTGCGGCGGCCGCAGATCGGCATTGGGCGGCATCGCGAGCGGCGCGTGCGCCACGATCCGGAACTCGTCGGGAGAGACTTTCTTGGCGCCGCCCAGGTTCTGGAAGGCGGAACAGGCGCTCAACGCCGACACAGCACCAATCAACGCGAGACCCCGTACGATCCTGGCTTGCATGTTGTTCCCTCGTTAGCCGTCCCTGCGGCGGCCTTCTTGCGGCCGGAAAACCGATTCGACCAGCAACGCCGCGACACCCAGCACGATGGCTGCGTCAGCGACATTGAAGGCCGGCCAGTGCCAGCCCCCGACATGGAAATCGGCAAAGTCAAACACCGCGCCCCAGAGGGCGCGGTCGATAACATTGCCGACAGCGCCGCCGATGACAAGGCCGATGGCGACCGCGGTCCAGCGCAGCGTGACCCGCCACAGCCATAAAAAGAGCGCAATGCTGATCGCCACGGCCACCGCCGACAGCACCCAGGGCGGCAGGGCGCCATCGCCGTCGCCGGCCAGCAGGCCGAAGCTGACGCCGCGGTTCCACACCATCACCAGGTCGAAGAAGCCGGGGATCACCTCGATGCTGCTGCGGCCATGCAGCAGGGCCATCAACGCGTGCTTGCTGATCTGGTCGACGGCGGCGACGCCGACCGCCACCAGCAAGCCCAGCTGGACCAGGGCGGTCATTGTCCCCTCTCCCGCCATGCGGGAGAGGGAGGGGCCCATCGCGCATAGCGCGATGGGAGGGTGAGGGACCAAAGATGAGGTGCCGTGCGTGAAGCCCTCACCCGGCCGCGCTGCGCGCGGCCGACCTCTCCCGCCAGCGGGAGAGGTGAAGAGGCTGCGGCCTGCCGCCTCACGCCGCCACCTTGGGGAGCGCCTCGACCGCGTCCTCGCAGCGGTGGCACAGGTCGGGGTGCTGCGACGATGACCCCACCTCCGGCAGGACCTGCCAGCAGCGGGCGCATTTGGTGCCCTCGGCCTGGTCCGGCACCACGCCCACGCCGGCCACGTCGGCCAGGGTGAAGGCGCCGGCCGGCACCTCGCCCGAGCGCAGGGTCGCGCCCGAGGTGATGCAGATCTCGGCCAGGTCGAGGCCGGCCAGCGCCGCGGCGTGGTCATCCGTGGCGTAGACCGTGGGCGCCGCCTGCAGCGACGAGCCGATGCGCTTCTCGGCGCGCTCGATCTCCAGCGCCCCGGTCACGACCCGGCGCAGGGCGCGGACCTTGCGCCACTTCTCGCCCAGCGCCTCGTCGCGCCACGCGGCCGGGATCTGCGGGTAGGTGCGCAGATGCACGCTCTCGGGCCCGCCGTCGGTGCCGGCGCCGGGCCGCGCCAGCCACGCCTCCTCGGCCGTGAAGCAGGCCAGCGGCGCCAGCCACGCGGTGATGAACGAGAACAGCTCGGCCATCACCGTGCGCGCCGCACGCCGGCGCGGCGCATCGGGCCGGTCGCAGTAGATCGCGTCCTTGCGGATGTCGAAATAGAAGGCCGACAGGTCGACGGCGCAGAAATTGTGCAGCGTCGTCGAGATGGTGTGGAAATCGAAATCGTCCACCGCCGGCCGCAGCTCGGCGTCGAGCTCGGCCAGGCGATGCAGCACCCAGCGCTCCAGCTCCGGCATCTGCTCGGCCGGCAGGCGCTCGGCCGGCGTGAAGCCCGACAGGCTGCCCAGCAGGTAGCGCAGCGTGTTGCGCAGGCGGCGATAGGCGTCGGCATGGTGCTTCAGGATGTCGGCGCCGATGCGCTGGTCCTCGACATAGTCGGAGCCCACGACCCACAGGCGCAGGATGTCGGCGCCGTACTGGTCGCAGACGTCCTGCGGCGCGATCACGTTGCCCAGCGACTTGGACATCTTGCGGCCCTGCTCGTCGAGCGTGAAGCCGTGCGTGAGCACGGCGTCGTAGGGCGCGCGGCCGCGCGTGCCGCAGCTCTCCAGCAGCGAGGAATGGAACCAGCCGCGATGCTGGTCGGAGCCCTCGAGGTAGAGCGACGCCGGCCATTTCAGCTCCGGCCGGCCCTCGAGCGTGAAGCTGTGGGTCGAGCCGGAATCGAACCAGACGTCGAGGATGTCGGTCACCGGCTCGTAGCGCGCCGGGTCGTGCTCGGGGCCCAGGAAGCGGTGCGGGTTCTCGAACCAGGCGTCGGCCCCCTCCTCGCGGAAGGCGGCGACGATGCGCTCCATCACCTTGGCGTCGCGCAGCGGCTCGCCGGTCTGCCTGTCGACGAACACGGCGATCGGCACGCCCCAGGCGCGCTGGCGCGAGACGCACCAGTCGGGCCGCTGCTCGATCATCGAGCGCAGCCGCACCTGGCCGGCCGGCGGCACGAAGCGGGTGTCGTCGATGGCGCGCAGCGCCACCTCGCGCAGGGTGCCGTCGATGCCCTGGATCGGCCGGTCCATGGCGATGAACCACTGCGGCGTGCAGCGGAAGATCACCGGCGCCTTCGACCGCCAGGAATGCGGGTAGGAATGCACCAGCGAGCCCTTGGCCAGCAGGGTGCCCGATTCGGCGAGCCTGGTGATGACGGCGCCGTTGGCGTCGCCGGGCCGGCCGTCGGGCGTGTAGACGCGCTTGCCGGCGAACAGGGCCACGCGCGGGAAATACGTGCCGTCGTCGGCGACGTAGTCCTCGGCCGGGATGCCGTGCTTGCGGCCGAGCTCGAAGTCGTCGGCGCCATGGCTGGGCGCGATGTGCACCACGCCGGTGCCGGCGTCGGTCGTGACGAAGTCGCCGGTGAAGACGGGCGTCTGGCGGTCGTAGAACGGATCGAGCCGGGCGAAGGGATGGGCGCACACCGTGCCCGCCAGCTCGCTGCCCTTGAGCGTCGCGGCGCGCGACATGCGCTCGATGCGCAGCGCCGCCTTGACGGCATCGAACAGCGCCGGCGCGAAGATCAGCTTCTCGCCCGGCCTGGCCAGCGCCCCTTCCGCCACCGCATCGACGCTGTAGACCGCGTAGTCGAGGTCGGCCGCCACCGCCAGCGCCCGGTTGGCCGGGATGGTCCAGGGGGTCGTGGTCCAGATCACGATCGCGGCGCCCTCCAGGGCGGCATGCGGCGTGCGGACCACCGGGAAGCGCACATGCACGGTGGTCGACTTGTGGTCGTGGTACTCGACCTCGGCCTCGGCCAGGGCGGTCTTCTCGACCACCGACCACATCACCGGCTTGGCGCCTTTGAACAGGCCGCCGTTCATCAGGAACTTGCCGAGCTCGGCCACGATGGCGGCCTCGGCGGCATAGCTCATGGTGCTGTAGGGATTCTGCCAGTCGCCGACCACGCCCAGGCGCTTGAACTCCTCGCGCTGCACGTTGATCCAGTGCTCGGCGAAGGCGCGGCACTGGCGGCGGAACTCGACCACCGGCACCTGGTCCTTGTCCTTGTTCTTGGCACGGTACTGCTCCTCGATCTTCCACTCGATCGGCAGGCCGTGGCAGTCCCAGCCCGGCACGTAGTGCGAGTCCTTGCCCAGCATCTGCTGGCTGCGGGTGACGACGTCCTTGAGGATCTTGTTCAGCGCCGTGCCGATATGGATGTTGCCGTTGGCATAGGGCGGGCCGTCGTGAAGGATGAACTTCTCGCGGCCTCTGGAGTCGGCGCGCAGGCGCTCGAACAGGCCCAGCCGCGCCCAGAAGGCCAGCAGCTCGGGCTCCTTCTTCGGCAGGCCGCCGCGCATGGGAAAGTCGGTCGCGGGGAGGAACACGGTCGATCGGTAGTCGGCGGTCACGGCGAGAACTCGTCGTTTAGTCCGGCGCACAGCGCCGGCGCGGCGTCAAAAAGCGAGACGAATCAGCAAGTTACCCGGTCCCGTCTACGGGCCGGGCGGCTAATTCGCCCGTCACGGGCTGCCTGGAAGTGTATGACGCGCCGCAGCAACATCCGGCCAACATACGAACCGGTCCGGCAAGGGTCAAGGCGAGGCGTGTCTCACCTCTCCCGCTTGCGGGAGAGGTCGACGGTCGCGCAGCGACCGGCGGGTGAGGGATTACGCACGCCGCACGGCGTCCTTGGCCCCTCACCCTCCCATTGCGCTACGCGCAATAGGCCCCTCCCTCTCCCGCGCGCGGGAGAGGGCATGGGCGCAGCGGATCGTGGCGGCCACCGGCCGGTGGTCGGAGCCGACATCGGGCCCGACCTTGTAGCCGGCCACGGCGCAGCCCTTGCCGACCATGATGTGGTCGATCTTGATGCCGAGCCAGCCGGGCAGGAAGGTCGGCCACGTCGTGGCCATCAGGTCGGCGTAGCGCAGCGGCGAGCCGCGCACGAGGCGCCGCATAGGGGCGCTCCAGGGCGTGGCGTTGAAATCGCCCATGGCCACGACCGGTCCCGGCGCGTCGCTCGCCAGGCGGGCCACGATCTCGAGCTCGGCATTGCGGCGGCGCGCGTAGCGCGGATGGATCGGCGATGCCGGATGGGCGCCGATCACCGTCAGCTTCGTGCCCGCCATGTCGAACCGCGCCACCAGGATCCCCTGCCCGCGGCGCGGGCCGGCCGCGACCTCGAGCGACTCCCAGGGCCGGCGCGCGATCATGACCGTGAACGCGGTCTGGCCCACGGCCTGGTAGGGATAGAGATCGGCCAGCCGCGCGATCCGCGGGCGCCATGACCGGTCGACCTCGGTGAGGACCACGACATCGGGCTGCTCCTGGCGCAGCCAGGCCTCGATGCGCTGCGGCTCGCGATTGAAGAAATAGACGTTCACCGCGGCGATCCTGAGCGCCAGCGGAACGTATTCCTCGGCGACGCCGGCGCGGTAGTCGGCTTCCGCCACCATCACGCTCGCGTTGACGATCGCGCAGCCGGCCAGCAGCGCCGTCAGGGTCAGGCGGCGCCACCCCGCCAGCAGCACCGCCGTCGCCAGCATGCCCGCCGCGGCGGCGCCCGCCAGGTGCGGCCGGAAATGGGCGGCATAGTCGAGCCAGACATTCGCAGCACCATAGAAGCCCGCCACGGTGGCGAGCGCGACCACCGCCACGGCCAGCAGCAGCAGGGTCCGCAGGCTCGCTCTCAAGGTATGGCCCAGCACGGCGCGCATGCGGCAGGGCTGTAGCACAGGGCCGTGCGCATCGCGTGCAAAGCCTCTGCCAATGTCACGGCGGCGGGCAACGGATCGTGGCGACGACGGGGCGGTGATCCGAGCCGACATCGGGGCCGACCTTGCAGTCGACCACGGCGCAGCCATTGCCCAGCATGATGTGGTCGATCTTCAGGCCCAGCCAGCGCGGCAGGAACGCGGGCCACGTCGTGGCCGCGAGGCCGGCGTAGCGCAGCGGCGAGGCGCGCACGAGGCGCCGCATGGGCGCGCTCCAGGGCGTGGCGTTGAAATCGCCCAGGGCCGCGACCGGGCCGGGCGCCGCCGCCGCCAGCGCCGCGAGCATGGCAAGCTCGGCGTCGCGCAGCCGCACCCGGTGCGGCCGGGTCGGCGATGCCGGGTGTGCCGCGATCACGGTCAGCGCCGTGCTGCCGAGGTCGAAGCGCGCCTGCAGCAGGCCCTGCTTCGGACGCGGCCCAGGCAGGACATCGCATGCCGTCCACGGCCGCCGCGCGATCATCGTCACGAACGCGGTGCGGCCGATCGCACGATGCGGGTAGAGATCGGCCAGAGGCTCGAGCGCGTCGGCCCATGCCGTGGAGACCTCGACCAGAACCAGCACATCCGGCCCCGCCGCCCGGATCCAGCGCACGATGCGGGCATGATCGGTGTTGCGGTGCCGCACGTTCAGCACGCCGACGGTCAGCGTCGTGCCGCCGCCGGCGCCGGCCGGCGCCGCCCGGCAGGGCCATTGCGCCAGGATCACGCCCAGGTTGGCGGCGGCCGCAACGGCGAGGGCCGCGGCCAGCACGACGCCCCAGGGCGGCACGCACAGCAGCGCCGCGACGATGGCCAGCAGCAGCGCGGCCGCCGCCAGGTGCGGCCGGAAATGGGTGACGATGTCGAGCCAGCCCCGCGGCGAGGGGATGAAGCCGGCGACGGTGGCGGCCGCGACGCCGCCGGCCGCCAGCAGCAGCGCGCCGTGCAGGAGCGCCGCCACGCCGCCGCTCAGAACGGGCCGGGATGCGCGCGCGCCGCCGCCGCCAGGATCTGGCGCGCCGCGGCCCCGTCGGCGGCGATCTGGACCTTGAGCGCATCCAGCCCGGCGAACTTCATTTCCGAGCGGATGAAGTCGATGAGCTGGACCCGCAGGACGCGGCCATAGAGGTCGCCGTCGTAGTCGAAGACGTGGACCTCGAAATTCTCGACCAGCTTGCCGATGGTGGGCCGGCGGCCGAGATTGGCCACCGCGTCATGCCACACGAGGCGGCCCTGCGCCTCGATGCCGGCACGCACGGCATAGACGCCGAAACGCGGCCGCAGGTGCTGGCCCAGCGCCACGTTGGCGGTGGGAAAGCCGATGGTGCGGCCGCGCTGGTCACCCTGCTCGACGACGCCTTCGATCTCCCAGGGCCGGCCCAGCAGGTCGGCGGCCTCCTCGACCATGCCCAGCCGCAGCGCCTCGCGGATGCCGGTCGACGAGTAGATCTCGCCCTCGCGCATGACGGGGTCGAGCACCTCGACGCCGAACTTCATCGCCGCGCCCGCCTCGCGCAGGCGCTCGGCATTGCCGCCGCGGCGGGCGCCGAAGGTGAAGTCGTAGCCGCACACGACATCGCGCGCGCCCAGGCCGCCCACCAGCACCTCGCGCACGAAGGCGTCCGCCGGCAGGGCGGCGAAGGCGGCGTCGAAACGCTGCGCCAGCACGGCGCCGGCGCCGTGCTCGGCCAGCAGCCGCGCCTTGGCCGGCAGCAGCGTGAGGCGGAACGGCCCGGTATTGGGCACGAAGAAGGCGCGCGGATGCGGCTCGAATGTCAGCGCCGTCATCGGCACGCCGGCGGCGCGGGCGATCCCGGCGGCGCGCGCCAGCAACGCCTGATGACCGCGATGCACGCCGTCGAAATTGCCCAGCGCCACGACGCCGCCGCGCCATGCCTCGGGCACGGCATGCCAGTGGTCGATGATCGGGATGCCGGTCATTGCCGAAGCGCGCTCACGCCTTGGCGCGCCGCGGCACCATCACCACGGCCTCGCCGTCGATCACGACGGTGTCGCCGCAATGACACTCGGTCTTCAGCCGCACGCGGCGGCGGGTGGCGTCGATCTCGACGATCTCGGCACGCGCGGTCACGGTGTCGCCGATCTTCACCGGCGCACGGAAGTTCAGGCTCTGCGAGACGTAGAGCGCGCCGGGGCCCGGCAGCTTGGTGCCGATCACGGTCGAGATGAAGCTGCCGCCCAGCATGCCGTGCGCGATGCGGGCGCCGAAGCGCGTGGTCTTGGCGAAGCCGTCATGCAGGTGGATCGGATTGGTGTCGCCCGACACGCCGGCGAAGGCCACGATGTCGGCCTCGCCGATAGTCTTGCCGAACACCGCCGACATGCCGACAGCCAGGTCCTCCAGGTAGAGGCCGTGCATCGCGCTCACGCTCGCATCCATCGCTTCTTTCCCTCCGTTCAGTGCCGCACGACCGGGTCGATCGGCAACCGCTTGTGCAGGCCGGTCATGTCCTCGAGCAGCTTCGCCGCCGCCAGCAGCCCCGCCTCGCCGCGCGGCCGGCCGACCAGCTGCAGGCCGACCGGCAGGCCGCTGCTGGTGAAGCCCACCGGCACCGACACCGCCGGCAGCCCGGTCATGGTGATGATCGACGTGATCAACACCCAGTCGATGTAGCTCGGCATCTTGTGGCCGTTGATCTCCTCGACATAGCGCTGCTCGACCGGGAACGGCGGCACCGGCGCCGTCGGCACGGCCAGGATGTCGAACCCGGCCATGAACGCCGCGAAGCGGGCGTAGAGCTGGCCCTGCAGCAGCGACGCGCGACGCAGGTCCTCGCCGGTCAGCGACAGGCCGTACTCGATGTTCCAGATCACCTCGGGCTTCAGCAGGTCGCGCCGCGACTTCAGCAGCCCGCCATGCGATGCCGCCATGAAATGGCCGCGGAACACCTGGAAGGCCTCGCGCGCGCCGCCGGCATCGGGTGCCGTGTCTTCGACCACGGCGCCGATCTCGGCGAACCGCAACGTCGCCTGGCGGCAGATCGCCTCGATCTCGGGGTCGAGGGGGCAGGCGCCGTTGAAGCCGCCGCCCCACGCCACCCTGGCCGGCTTCACCGGATTGGCCACCGCCTGCGCATAGCAGACCGCGGGCGCGTCATAGGACAGCGGATCGAGCGGGTGGTGCCGCGCCGTGGCGTCGAGCATCAGGGCCACGTCGGCGACGCAGCGGCCCATCGGGCCGTTGACCGGAAAGGTGTTCAGCGGCAGCACCGACGGGCCGGCCGGCACGCGGCCGGGGCTGGGCCGGAAGCCGACCACGCCGCAGAAGCTGGCCGGGGTGCGCAGCGAGCCGCCGAGGTCGGAGCCGGTCGCCAGCCACGCCTGCCCGGTGGCCAGCGCCACGGCCGCGCCGCCCGACGAGCCGGCGCAGGTCATGCGCGTGTCCCACGGGTTGCGGGTGATGCCGAACACCTCGTTGAAGGTCTGGGCGCCGGCGCCGAACTCGGGCGTGTTGCTCTTGCCGATCACCAGCCCGCCCATCGCCTCTAGGTGCTGGACCGACAGGCAGCTGCGCTGCGAGATGTTATCCTTGAATGCGGGCGAGCCGAAGGTGGTGCGCACACCCTCGACATCGTTGAGGTCCTTGACCGCCAGCGGCAGGCCGCCCAGCCAGCCCGGCGTCGCGGGATCGGGCAGCGCGAGGCCGGCGGCCTTCTGCCGCGCCCGCTCGAAGGTGCGGGTCACCATCGCGTTGACAACGCCGTCGACGGCGGCGACGCGCGCCTCGGCGGCATCGATCAGCTCCAGCGGCGATACTTGCCGGCGTTTCAGCAGATCCACCGTCTCGACGGCGCTCAGGCGACAGAGTCCGCTATCGGCCACGCGATCTTCCCCTCGCAAAGGAGGCGTCCCATATCACGGCGCCTGCGCGATCGCTACCGGATGACAGTGCCGTGTCGGCCGTGCTGGAATGGCCTGAACGATCGTTCATACGACGGAGGAAAGCGGCAAGATGCCTGCTCAGCCCGAGATCGGCGACACGACCCAGGACATGGCGCGCCTTCTGGCCGCAGCCTGCATGCGTCATTTCGGCCATGCGGTCCGCACCGAAGGGCTGTTCCGCCATTCCGGGGGCGCCTCGCGGCAAACCTGGGGCTTCGACGCCATCGTCGCCCATCCTGACGGCGAGCAGCGCCATGCGCTCGTCCTGCGCCGCGATCCGCCGGCAGCGGCGAGCACCATGCCGGCGGGCGAATCGTCGCTGGCGCTGGATCGCGGCCTGGAGTTCGAGCTGCTGCGCGTCGCCTACCGCCACGGCGTGCCGGTGCCGGCGCCGCTGTTTGCGCTCACGGCGGCCGACGGGCTGGGCGACGGTTTCGTCATGCGGCACGTGCCGGGCACGGCGATCGCGCGCGAGCTGCTGCGCGAGCCGCGCTACACTGACGCACGCAGCCGCATCGTGCCGCAACTGGGAGCGATCCTGGCCCGCCTGCACGCGGTGCCGCTGGACGAGCTGCCGCGGCTGCGGCGCGTGACGCCGGCCGAGGCCATCGCGCAGCAGCGCCAGGTGCTGGACAGGATCGGCGAGCCGCATCCGGTGTTCGAGCTGGCGCTGACATGGCTGGCGCGCCGCCTGCCCGCCGCCGAGGTCGCGCCCTGCTTCGTGCACGGCGACTTCCGCACCGGCAACTTCCTGGCCGACGAAAGCGGCGTGACGGCGATCCTCGACTGGGAGATCGCGCATACCGGCGATCCGCTCGAGGACCTCGGCTGGATGTGCATCAAGTCCTGGCGCTTCGGCGCGGTCGAGAACCCGGCCGGCGGCTTCGGCCAGCGCGAAGCGCTGCATGCCGCCTACGAAGCCGCCGGCGGGCCGCCGGTCGACAAGGCACGCGCCTATTGGTGGGAGATCTTCGGCACGGCGCGCTGGGGCATCATCTGCATGGCGCAGGCATGGAAGCATCTGTCCGGCGCCGAGCATTCGGTCGAGCTGGCGTCGATCGGCCGGCGCTGCGCCGAGACCGAGGTCGACCTGCTGCAGCTTCTGTCGGAGGCATGACATGGCCCAGGACCGCCCGCACGCGCCCGAGCTGCTGCGCGCCATCCGCGAGTTCCTGGGCAGCGACGTGCTGCCCAGGCTCGAAGGCCGCACGCAGTTCCACCTCAAGGTCGCGATCAACTCGCTGGCCATCCTGGAGCGCGAGGCGGCCAGCGGCGCCGATGCCAACGCGCGCGAGCTGCAGCGCCTGCAGGCCCTGCTGGGCCGCGACGGCACGCTGGCCGAGCTCAACACCGCGCTGGCGCACGACCTGCGCAACGGCCGGCGCGACGAGACCGATGCGGCGCTGATGGCCCATCTGCGTGCCACCATCGCCGACAAGATCGCAATCTCGAATCCGAAGTGGCGGTAGCGGCTCAGCAGCGCATTCGGCCGCGCTCGAACACACCTTCAAAATAGTGGTCGGGCAGATCCGACCCAAAAATATCGGCTCTTCGACGTTTCAAATGGAATTGACGAGTTTGGGTAGTGGAGCGCCAACGAGATAGATCATGGCGATGAAGGTATCGACGTTGCGATAGCCGCGGGCGCGGGCACGGACGAGTTGGAACATGC
>NZ_VDUZ01000079.1 GCF_008039615.1 Vineibacter terrae
TGTGGAGAACATGAGCGGCCAGGACTGGAAGGATGTGGACCTGACGCTGGTGTCGGGGCATCCGGTGGCGTTCCGGCAGGCGCTGTATCAATCCTACTACGTCGACCGCCCCTACGTGCCGGTCGACATTGTTGGCCGGCTGATGCCGAAGACCGACCAGGGCGCAGTGGCAGCCACCGTTCCACCGCCGCCGCCTGCGCCTGCGCCCGCCAGCCGCGCGCGCGACCAGCGCGGCCCCGATGGCAGGGTCATGCCGTATCTCGGCGCGCCGACCGCCGAGGACGAGCTGCGGCGCCAGACCGTCGCCGCGCCGGCCGAGCAGGTCGCGGCGCAGGAGGCGCTGACCCAGGTGTCGTTCCACTTCCCCAACCCGGTGAGCGTGGGCAACGGGTTGACGCTGTCGGTGCCGATCATCAACGGCGAGGCGCCGGTGAAGCGCCAGGCGCTGTTCCAGCCCGAGACGCATCCGCGCCACCCGCTGGCCTCGGTGCGGCTGGAGAACAACGGCAGCACCGGCCTGCCGCCGGGCGTGGTCACGATCTATGAGCGCAATGGCGGCCAGGTCGCCTATGTCGGCGATGCGCGGCTGTCGGCGCTGCCGGTGGGCGAGAACCGGCTGCTGAGCTACGCGCTGGACCAGAAGGTGGTGGTCGAGACCGAGTCGGCGCGCACCGAGACGCTGGTGCGCGGCAGCATCGCGCAGGGCGTGCTGCGCTACGAGGCGATGCAGCGCCAGACGATGATCTATCGGGTGAAGGCGCCGGCCAAGGAGGACCGCCAGCTGCTGGTCGAGACGCCCAGGCTCGACGGCTGGACATTGACCAGGCCCGTCACGCCGAACATCGGCCAGGTCGGGGGCAAGTACCGGATCCCGTTCGATCTGAAGGGCGGCGAGACGCAGACCTTCGAGGTCGTGCAGGAGAAGGTGGTCCAGCAGACGCTGGCGCTGATCGATGGCAGCGAGGACCGCATCGCCTACTTCGCCAAGGCGGCTGCCTTCGACCAGAAGACCCGCGATGCGCTGTCGCGGATCGTGCAGCTCCAGGGCGCGGTGAAGGCGGCGGAGAAGAAGGCGGAGCAGGGCGAGGCGCAGCGCACGCGCATTGCGCAGGAGCAGCAGCGCATCCGTGACAACCTCAAGAGCGTGCCGGCGAACTCCGACCTGCAGCGCCGTTACCTGGCGACGCTCGACCGGCAGGAGACCGAGCTGGAGGCGCTGGCCAAGCAGCGGGCCGACGCCGAGAAGGCCGTCGATGCCGCCCGCGCCGCGCTGCAGGCGTTCATCGCCACGCTGGGCTGAGGAGAACGGCCGGCCGTGCTCAACCGGGCGCGGGCCGGTGCTGTGACCAGGGGCGGGCAGCCTCGAACGCGGCGCTGGCCTGCAGCACGCCCAGATCGTCGAAGCGCGGCGCCACGATCTGCAGGCCGACCGGCAGGTTCCCGGCCGTGAAGCCGCAAGGCACGCTCACGGCCGGGTTGCCGCACCAGTTGAAGGGATAGGAGAACTGGATGTAGCGGAAGAAGCCGGGCTCTTCCGGCCAGTGCGCCGGCTGCAGCAGCGTGGCAGGGAAGGCCGCGACGCTGGCCGTCGGCGTCAGCAGATAGTCCCAGTCCTCGAAGAACTCGTGGATGCGCTGGCAATAGGTGAAGCGCCGGGTGCGCATGTTCATGAACGTCGACAGCTTGACGTTCTCGACCGAGCGCAGCATCGCCGCGAA
Organism: Vineibacter terrae; assembly: GCF_008039615.1. GTDB lineage: Bacteria > Pseudomonadota > Alphaproteobacteria > Reyranellales > Reyranellaceae > Vineibacter > Vineibacter terrae. The sequence goes on from NZ_VDUZ01000079.1 coordinate 1,719, forward strand.
GCCCGGATCCATGCGGTCTTCCCATTCCGGCAGGAAGCGGGTGTAGCCGGCATAGACCGTGGGCCAGAAGAAGTCGACCAGCTCCACGCCTTCAGGTCCCCAGGACGGCGTCACCTGCTCGACATGGGCGCCCATCGCCTCGAAGACCTTCACGGCGTCGGCCACCAGGGCGGCGACGTCGGGGTCGACCCGCGCATGCCCGAGGTCGGGGCTGAAGGCGATGCGCTTGCCCTTCATGTCGGCCGGCAGCCCGGCGGCGTAGTCCTGCGGCGCGGCCTCCAGCGTGGTGTAGTCCCAGGGATGCGGACCGGCCATCGCCTCCAGCATCAGCGCCGCGTCGGCCACGGTGCGCGTGATCGGGCCCATGTAGGTGGCGAGGTCGTTGTTCGACATCGGCCAGTTGGGGATGCGGCCATGCGTCGGCTTCAGGCCGAAGACGCCGTTGAAATGCGCCGGCAGGCGGATCGAGCCGGCGCCGTCGCCGCCCTGGTGCAGCGGGCCGTAGCCCGCGGCCGCGCCGGCGCCGGCATCCGACGACGAGCCGCCGGCGCTGTAGCCGTGCTTCCAGGGATTGTGTGTGACGCCGCTCACCGGGCTGTTGCTGACGCCCTTCCAGCCGAACTCGGGCGTCGTCGTCTTGCCCAGCATGATGCAGCCCGCGTCGTGCAGGCGCGCGACACAGGGCGCATCGACGTCGGGCACCGTGCCCTTGAAGATGTTGCTGCCGAAATCGGTCTGCACGCCCTTGGTCTGCTGCAGGTCCTTGATGGTGACGGGGATGCCTTCGAGCTTGCGCGCCTCGCCGCGCAGCAGCGCCGCCTCGGCCGTCCTCGCCCGCGCCCGCGCATGCTCGGCGGTCAGCCGCGCCATCGCGTTCAACGCCGGCTCCGACCGCTCGATGTGCCGCAGGACGGCGTCGACGACCTCGACCGGCGAGATCTCCTTCTTGCGGTACATCGCCGCCAGCGTGCTGGCGGGCAGGTAGCCGATATCGGCGTCGTTCATGCGGTTCTCCTCCTCAGCCGGGGGCGCGATACACCGGCGTCGGCAGGCCTTCCAGCCGCGCCTTGAGCTGCAGCGCGACGTAGCGCGAGTAGTGCCGCGACTGCGCCAGGTTGCCGCCGTGGAACCATAGCGCCTCCTGCGCGGTCGGCTTCCACATGTTGCGCAGCTCGCCTTCCCAGGGGCCGGGATCCTTGTTGGTGCCGGAGCCCAGGCCCCAGCAGGGCCCGACCTTGTCGGCGACCTCGGGCGAGATCAGCTGCGCCGCCCAGCCGTTCATCGAGCCGTAGCCCGTGGCGTAGACGATCAGGTCGGCGGCCAGGGTGGTGCCGTCGCTGAGCACCACCGAATCCGCCGTCAGGCGCTCGATGCTCACGCCGGACTTCAGCTTGATGCGGCCATCGGCGATCAGCGCCGACGCGCCGACATCGATGTAGTAGCCCGAGCCGCGGCGCAGATACATCGGCCCCAGGCCCGATTCGTCCTCGCCGAAGGTGAGCATGAAGCCGGCCTGGCGCAGGCTGTCGTAGAAGGCGGCGTCGGCGTCCTGGATCTTGCGGCAGACCGGGATCTGGAACTGCGGCACCAGCCGGTAGGGGATCGACGCCACGGTGAGGTCGGCCATGTCGGTGGTGATGCCGGACTGCACCGCTTCCTCGGAGTAGAGGCTGCGGCCATGCTGCTGCTGCGATTCGGAGCGCACCACCAGGGTGGGCGAGCGCTGCAGCATGGTGACGTCGGCACCGTATTCCCACAGGTCGGCCGCGATATCGTGCGCCGAGTTGTTCGAGCCCACGACCACGCATCTCTTGCCGGCGAAGGCCTCGCCGCCGGGATGGCGGCTGGAGTGGTGCTGTACGCCCTTGAAGCGGTCGGCGCCGGGGTAGCCCGGCATGTTGGGCACGCCGGACATGCCGGTCGCCAGCACCAGCTGCCTGGGCCGCAGCACGACCCGCTCGCCGGCGCGGTCGACGACCACCGTCCATTCGCCGCGCTCGGCATCGAAGCGCGCCTCGCGGCATTCGGTCGACGGCCAGTAGTTCAGCTCCATCAGCCCGGTATAGGCCTCCAGCCAGTCGCCCATCTGGTCCTTCGGCGTGTAGACCGGCCAGTGGTCGGGGAAGGGCAGGTAGGGCATGTGGTCATACCAGACCGGATCATGCAGGCAGAGCGACTTGTAGCGCTTGCGCCAGGCATCGCCGGGCCGCTCGTTCTTGTCGACGATCAGGGTCGGCACGCCCAGGCGCTTCAGCCGCGCCCCCAGGCCGATGCCGCCCTGGCCGCCGCCGATGATCAGGCAGTAGGGCTGCCGGCTGTAGCCGAGCTCGGCTTCTTCCGTCCGCTTGCGGTCGAGCCAGGTCTCGCGGCCGCGGATGGCGCCGTGCACCGTGCCCAGGGGGCGGGTCGCGCCGCGCTTCTCCTCGAAGCCCTTCAGCTCCTGCAGGGTCGTCAGCACGGTCCAGGCCTTGCCGTCCCTGAGGCGGACATGGCCCTTGCCGCGGCCGAGCGCGGTCTCGAACGTGAACCATGCCTCGACAATGCCGTTGGCGGCGCGTGGCGTGCCCTCGATGGCGAAACCCTGCGGTTTCACCGTCGCCAGCGTCGCGGCCAGCATGTCGCGGATGCCGGCATAACCTTCGACGGTGACGATATTCCACGTGAAGGATACGAGGTCGCGCCAATAGCTGTCGTCGCCGAAGAGGGCGAGGACGGCCGGGATATCCTGGCGCTGCAGGGAGTCGGCAAAACCTGCCAGCCAGCGCGCACTCGGCGCCGTCGCTTCAGAACCACTCATGATATCCTGCTCAACCGATCGCTGGGGCGGGACGGCGCATCGCCGCTGCAGAAGCGGGTTGCGTCAGCCGCATGGACATGGACATATATGATATATTCTTTGATCGGAACCGCATTGGCAAGGAACAAGTGCCCATGACTGCAGACGCTGCCGCCGGCATCGCCGGGGCCGATATCTGGCGCGACGCCTGGGGCATCCCGCACATCAAGGCGCGCGGCCAGGCGGAGGCGTTCGCGGCCCTGGGCTTCGCCCACGCCCAGGACCGGCTGTGGCAGATGGAGGCCCTGCTGCGCCGCGGCATCGGACGCTACGCCGAGTGGACCGGCAAGGCCGCGGTCAACGCCGACATCCTGGCGCGCCGGCTCGACACGGCAGGCGCCTCGCAGCGCGATTTCGCCGCCCTGGGCGCCGAGGCGCGCGCCATGCTCGAAGCCTACGCCAGCGGCGTCAACGCCTTCATCGCGACGGGATATCGCCCGGTCGAGCATCGCCTGCTGGGGGCCGAGCCGATGGCGTGGCAGCCTTGGCACTCCATCGCGGTGATGCGCCAGATCGGCTTCCTGATGGGCTCGGTGTGGTGGAAGCTGTGGCGCGCCGCGGCGCTGCCGATCGTGGGCGCCGAAGCCATCACGCGGCTGCGCTACGAGGATGGCGGCAACGAGCTTCTGTGCCTGCCGCCGGGCCTGGAGACAGGTCCGTACAAGGCGGCGATGGCCGACCTGCGCCCCGGCATCGAGGCGCTGCTGGAGACGGCGGCGATCGATGTCAGCGGCGGCGGCAGCAACAACTGGGCGCTGGCGCCGGAGCGCACCGCGACCGGCCGGCCGCTGCTGGCCGGCGATCCGCACCGGGCGCTGGAGATGCCCAACATGTACGCCCAGGCCCATCTGGCCTGCGACGACTTCGACGTCATCGGCCTGACCGTGCCGGGCGTGCCGGGCTTCCCGCATTTCGGCCACAACGGCGCCGTCGCCTGGTGCGTGACCCATGCCTTCGTCGACATCCACGACCTCTATGTCGAGCGCTTCTCGGACGACGCACGGACCTGCCTGTTCAAGGGCCAGTGGGAGCCGGTGCGGCACCGGCGTGAGCGGATCGCGGTGCGCGGCGAGGCCGACATCGAGGCCGATGTCGTCGAGACGCGCCATGGGCCGGTGATCGCCGGCGATCCGCGCACGGGCACGGCGCTGGCGCTGCGCTCGATGCAGTTCGCCGAGACCGATCGGTCCTTCGACTGCATGATCCCGATGCTGCGGGCCGGGATGGTCGCCACCCTCTACGAGGCCACGCGCGAGTGGGGCCTGATCGACCACAACCTGGTGGCCGGCGATACCGGCGGCCGGATCGGCTATCGCGTGCGCGCCAAGGTGCCGCGCCGCCCGCGCTCGAACGGCTGGCTGCCGGTGCCGGGCTGGACGGGCGAGCATGAATGGGACGGCATCGTGGACTGGCACCGCATGCCGGCGGCGATCGATCCGGCTGGCGGCATCGTGGTCACGGCCAACAACCGCGTTGCGGCCGAAGGCGATGACTATCTGTGCACCGACGCCATGCCGCCGCACCGGGCGCGGCGGATCTGGCAGCGCCTGGCGGCGCTGGCATCGGCGTCGGTCGAGGCCATGGCCGACATCCATCGCGACGTGCAGACCATTCCCGGCGGCGAGCTGCGCGAGCGGTTGCGCACGATGTCGATCGACGAGCCGCAGGCGGCGGCGCTGCAGCGCTGCATCCTGGACTGGGATGGCCGCATGGCGGCCGACTCGATCGGCGCCAGCGCCTATGTCGCCGTGCGGCTGGCGCTGACCCGGCTGGTGGCCGACCGCAGCGGCCTGCGGGCCGTGGCGCAGAGCCCCTATGGCCAGGTGCCGCCGGGCACGGTGGCCGAGAACCAGCTGTGGTGGGCGGTGCCCGGCCTGCTGCGCGCCGACGACTGCACCTTGCTGGGCGGGGCGTCGTGGGACGAGCTGCTGCGCCTGGCGCTGGCACAGGCCGCGGCCGAGAAGATGCAGCCCTGGGGGATCGTGCACCAGCCGCGCTTCACCCATCCGCTGTCGGCGACCTTTCCCGACCATGCCGCCGCGCTCGATCGCGCCTCGGCGCCGGTGGGCGGCGACAACGACACGGTCTTTGCCACCGGTTGTATCGCGGCGATCGGCACGCGCGCGGTCTATGCCTCGCTGTCGCGCTATGTCTTCGATGTCGGCGCCTGGGAGAACTGCCGCTGGGTGGTGTTCCACGGCGCGTCGGGCGAGCCCGACAGCCCGTGGCATATGAACCAGAATGCCGCCTGGGCGAAGGGCGAGATGGTGCCGATGCTCTACGACTGGGCGGCCGTGACGGCAGGCGCCACGCAGCATCGCCATCTATCCTTCCGCAACGGCCACGTGTATGTCTCGCAGTCCTGAGCACGACAAGGGCAAGGAGCCATGATGCTGGCCGGACTGACAGTGAGCAGCCGCGAGAACCTGACCTCGCGGGTCCACGCCCAGCTCCGCGAGGCGTTGATGGCCGGCCGCTTCTGGCCCGGACAGCGGCTGCGCATCCACGAGATCGCCGCCGCGATGGGCGTGAGCCAGACGCCGGTGCGCGAGGCGATCATGCAGCTCGTGCGCGAGGGCGGGCTGGAGATGCGCTCCAGCCACGCCATCACGGTCGCGAAGCTGTCGCTGTCGCGCTACAAGGAGCTGCGCGAGGTGCGCATGCTGCTGGAAGGGCTGGCCACCGAGAAGGCGACGCCGCTGCTGACGGCCGGCGACTTCGCGCGGCTCGAGGAGCTGCACCAGCAGCTGATCGCATCGGAGAAGAGCGGCGATCACGAGGCCGCCAACTTCACCAACTTTCATTTCCACTTCCTGGTCTACCGCGCCTCGCAGATGGTCGACCTGGTCTCGATCCTGGAAAGCATCTGGCTGCGCAACGGGCCGCTGCTGAAGTTCCTGTATCCCCATGCGACGCCGACCTATCCCGGGCCGCACCAGCACGTCACGCTGATGAAGGCGCTGCGCCGCCGCGACGCGGCCGCAGCGCGCCAGGCCATCCAGGACGACATCATCGAAGGCGGCGCGCTCCTGGTGGCGCTGATGGAGAAGATCGAGCGCGGCGAGGTCGAGCTGCTCGACACGCCCGACGGCGGCATGCAGCTGAACTTCCGCACGCCCGCCAAGCGCAAGCGCGCCCCGCTGCGCGAAGCTCAGGCGTAGGGGAGGTTCCGGCGGTGCTGGCGACGGCTGGGACCGCGCCGCTCCAGCGGCGCTCATGATCATGATCCGGCCCTTCGGGCCGGTGCGTCGCTGGAGCGACGCGGTCCCACCCGTCACCAGCAACACCGCGTTGTGTAATAGAGATATATCATATATCTTCCCGCCACTTTCCCGAACGAAGGGCCGATAATGAACGTCCAGGTCGATACGCCAGACCAGAAGCTGCGGGCACGGGCGCAACGCGTGATCCCCGGCGGCATGTACGGCCACATGCGCAGCGCCGGCCTGCCGGCGGGCTATCCGCAGTTCTTCGCCCGCGGCGAGGGCTGCCATCTCTGGGACGTCGACGGCCGGCGTTATGTCGATTTCATGTGCAGCTGGGGCCCGATCGTGCTGGGCCACAAGCATCCGGCGGTGACCGAGGCGGTGCAGCGCCAGATGGCGGCCGGCGACTGCCTGAACGGGCCGTCCGAGCGCATGGTGGAGCTGGCCGAGCGTCTGGTCGGCCTCATACCGCACGCCGACTGGGCGATGTTCGCCAAGAACGGCACCGATGCCACCACCACCTGCGTGACGCTGGCGCGGGCGGCCACCGGCCGGCGCAAGATCCTGGTGGCCAAGGGTGCCTATCACGGCGCGGTGCCGTGGTGCTCGCCCTATCCGCTGGGCGTGACGGCCGAGGACCGCGCCCATCTGCTGACCTTCACCTACAACGACGCGGCCAGCCTGGAGGCCGCCGTGGCGCAGGCGGGGGACGATCTGGCGGCTGTCATCGTCTCGGCTTTCCGGCACGACTACGGCCTCGACCAGGAGCTGCCGGACGCGGCTTTCGCCCGCCGCGCGCGCGAATTGTGCGATGCCAGGGGCGCTGCCCTGATCCTCGATGACGTGCGTGCCGGCTTCCGCCTCACCCTGCGCGGCAGCTGGGATCTGGTCGGCGTGCAGCCCGACCTCAGCGCCTGGAGCAAGGCGATCGCCAACGGCTACGCGCTGGCGGCGGTCACCGGCAATGAACGCTTCCGCGATGCCGCCTCGAAAGTGTTCGTGACGGGCTCGTTCTGGTACAGCGCCGTGTCGATGGCCGCATCGCTGGCCACGATCGACGAGCTGGAGCGCATCGACGGGCCGCGGCGGATGCGCGAGATGGGCCTGCGACTGCGCCAGGGCATCGCCGCCCAGGCGGCGGCAGCGGGCATCGGTGTGCGCCAGAGCGGCCCGCCCCAGATGCCGACCCTGCTGTTCGACAACGATCCGGATTGCGCCAAGGGCGACCGCTTCACGGTCGAGGCGTTGAAGCGCGGCGTCTACCTGCATCCGCGCCACAACATGTTCCTCTCCGCGGCGCATACCGAGGCCGATATTGATTTCGCCCTCGAAGCGACCAAGGAGGCATTCGCCGCGCTCGCGGCGCGGTGAAGCCCGGCATGCCGCAGCCGTGATTAGGGCTGGCATGCCGTTTGAATATATATGATACATCGGCTGGGTGCCTGGCCGGCGGGGGTCGCCGGGCATCCCGGTCACAACGTGCGGAACGACTGAAGGGATCGAGATGGCCTTGTTGGGACGGCGGGATTTCTCGCGTGGTGCGTTGGCGCTGGGCGCGCTTGCCCTGGGGCCGCTGGGCGCAATGCCGGCTCACGCCGAGCCGAAGAAGGGCGGCACGCTGATCTACGCCTCCGTGTCCGGGCCGGGCACGCTCGATCCGCATGTGTCGTCCAGCGCCGTCGAGCTGGAAGTCATCCACAATGTCTTCGAAGGGCTGGTGGCGCTCGACAACCGCAACGCCACCCGGCCGATGCTGGCCTCGAAGGCGACCGCGTCGGCGGATGCCAGGACCTACACCTTCGAGCTGCGCCGCGGCGTGAAGTTCCATACGGGCGAGGAGCTGACCTCGGCCGACGTCAAGGCGTCGCTGGAGCGCTACCAGCGCGTCAGCCCCAATGCCGGCAACCTCGCCGGCATCGAGCGCTACGAGACGCCCGATCCCTACACCTTCATCATCCATCTGAAGGCGCCGAATGTCGTCCTGCTGGACGTGCTGAAGTCGCCGATCTTCCCGTTCATGATCCTGCCGGCGTCGCAGAAGGACAAGCCGGCGCGCGGCATCGACGTGATCGGCACCGGGCCGTTCTCGCTGGGCGAGTGGGTCAAGGACAGCCACCTCGTCATCAAGCGCTTCGACGGCTACGTGCCCGACACCAGCGCCCCGGGCCGCGACGGCTATGCCGGCCGCAAGACCGTCTACGTCGATCAGGTGCGCTACCGCTTCATCCCCGAGGCCACGACCCGCATCGCCGCCCTGCAGACGGGCGAGGTGCAGCTCGCGTCGAGCATCCCCACCGAGCTGCGTGAGCGGATCGAGCAGCGCAAGGAGCTGGCCGTCCGCGAGGTGTTCCCGGTCGGCGGCACCTACGTGATCGTCAACTCGCAGTACGGCCTGACGGCCAATGTGCTGATCCGGCAGGCGATCGCCGCCGCGATCGACATCACCGAGATCACGGACGCGACCGGCGGCGTCAACAAGCCCAATCCGTGGATGTCGTTCCCCAATACGCCGTACTACCTCGGCGAGAGCGCGCCGTCGCCGTGGTACGATGTGAAGAGCCCGGCCAAGGCCAAGGAGCTCCTGAAGAAGGCGGGCTACAAGAACGAGAAGATCATCATCGAGACCAACAGCAACTACCAGTGGATGCGCACGACCATGCTGGTGGTCGCCGAGCAGCTCAAGCGGGCAGGGATGAACGTCGACGTGAAGGTTGTCGACTGGACGACCAACGCCGCCCACATGCAGCAGGGCACCGGCGAGTGGAACCTGTCGACGACGCTGTTCGGTCCCGACCACATCCTGGGACCGCAGCAATGGCGGCCGATGATCTATGCCTTCCCCAGCATCAAGGGCAACGACGCGCTGGACGCCGCCTACAAGGAGTTCTTCGCGGCGCCCGACCTGGAGCAGCGGCGCGCGGCGTGGCTGAAGATCCAGCAGCAGGTGCTGGGCAACGGCTACATGATCAAGATCGCCGACTCCGGCCGCCTCAGCGGCTACTCCAAGAGGCTGATGGGACAGACCGACTATCCCGGCATCCTGCAGCTCTGGGATGTCTGGCTCGATCCGGCGGGCTGAGGCTCCGACATTGGGCTGGGCCAGCGAATTTCCGTCATTCCGAGCGCAGCGAGGAATCTCCTGCGGACGAAGACTCCATTCCCGGGAGATCCCTCGCTTCGCTCGGGATGACGGGCCGCGGCGCGAACGCAGGGGAGGGCGGTACTGATGATCCGTCTCACCCTGCTGAAGCTGCTGCAGGCCGTGCCGGTGATCCTCATCGTCTCGGTCCTGGCCTTCCTGCTGATGAGCCTGCTGCCGGGCGATCCGGCGGTTCTGATCGCCGGCGACCAGGCGACGCCGGAGGCGATCGAGCAGGTGCGGCGCAACCTCGGCCTCGACCGGCCCTTCCTGGAGCAGCTCGGCATCTGGTTCCTGCACCTGCTGCAGGGCCAGTTCGGCTCGTCGCTGATGCTGAACCAGACCGTCCTGTCGGCGATGGCCGAGCGGCTGCCGGTCACCCTGTCGCTGGCCGGCCTGTCGATCGCCATCACCTTGCCGATCGGCATCTTCGCCGGCTCAGTCGCCGCCTACTACCGGCAGAGCTGGGTCGATTCGCTGGTGATGGGCGTGGCGCTGCTGGGAGTCTCGATCCCCGGCTTCTGGATCGCCATCCTGTCGGTGATCGTGTTCAGCGTCATCCTCGGCTGGCTGCCGTCCAGCGGCTATGTGCCGATCGACCAGGGCGCGATCGAGTGGCTGCGGTCCATGATCCTGCCGGCGATCATGCTGTCCCTGTTCCAGATCGGCTTCCTGGCGCGCATGACGCGCTCGGCCATGCTCGACGTGCTGAGCCAGGACTTCATCCGCACGGCGCGCTCCAAGGGATTGAGCGAGTGGGTGACGGTGGGCAAGCACGCCTTCCGCAACGCGCTGATCCTGGTCATCACCACCATGGGCATCCTGGTGTCGACCGCGATCGGCGGCTCGGTGGTGATCGAGCAGGTCTTCGCGCTGCCCGGCATCGGCCGGCTGGTGGTTCAGGGGATCTTGGCCCGCGACTACCCGCTGGTGCAGGGCGTCATGCTGATCTACGGCTTCGCCTTCGTCGCCATCAACCTGGCGGTCGACCTGCTCTACACCGTGGCCGATCCGCGGGTGCGCTATGACTGAGATCGCGCTCGCAACCGGTCCTGCCGGCGGCGCCGTGCTGGCGCCGCGCCGGCGCTTCATCGCGCTGCGGCGGCTGGCGGCGCACCGCTCCTTCCAGATCGGCCTCTGCCTGGTGCTGCTGCTGGCCGTGGCGGCGATCTTCGCGCCAGTCATCACCGGGATCGACCCCTCGGCCATGAAGGTGCGGCTGCGCTTCAAGCCGCCGTCCGAGGCTTTTCCCTTCGGCACCGACAGCTTCGGGCGCGACGTGCTCACGCGCGTGCTCTACGGCGCGCGGGTGTCGCTGTGGATCGGCCTGGTCGTGGCCGTGATGTCGGGCGTATGCGGCGCCGTCATCGGCGTGCTGGCGGCCCAGTTCCGTCGGCTGGACGCGCCGCTGATGCGCCTGATGGACGCGCTGATGTCGTTCCCCGCCATCCTGCTGGCGCTGGGCATCACGGCGGCGCTGGGACCGCGCATGGAGAGCGTGATCATCGCGCTCACCGTGGCCTATGTGCCGGCCGGCGCCCGCATCGTGCGCGCCTCGGCGCTGGTGGTGCGCGAGCTGGACTACGTGCAGGCCGCGCGCATCGCGGGCGCCAGCGATTTGCGGATCATGTTCCGCCACATCCTGCCCAACAGCGTCAGCCCGCTGCTGGTGCAGATGACGTTCGTCTTCGCCTATTCGATCCTGGCCGAGGCGGCGCTCAGCTTCCTGGGCGTGGGCGTGCAGCCGCCGACGGCGAGCTGGGGCAACATCATCGCCGAGGGCCGCGACTACGCCACCGAGGCCTGGTGGGTGATGCTGTTCCCCGGACTGGGCATCAGCCTGGCCGCGCTCGGCCTCAACCTCCTGGGCGACGGCCTGCGCGACGTGCTGGACCCGCGCCTGAAGTCGGGCTGACGATGATGGTTTCTTTCTTTGGACCGCGCGCGTCCACGCGCGCAATCGCTCGCAGCGAAGCGGAGAGCGAAGTGCGGTCGGCGCTGTCGCGCCGATGCGCGCGTGGACGCGCGCGGTCCGAAAGGGCCTGCCCATGACCGCATCCTCCCTGGTCTCGATCGAGGACCTGACGGTCCAGTTCCGCACCGACCGTGGCTGGACGACGGCCATCGAGGGCGTCTCGTTCGACGTCGCGGAAGGCGACTGCGTCGGCGTGGTGGGTGAGTCCGGCAGCGGCAAGAGCGTCACGGCGCTGTCCATGCTGCGCCTGCATGCGCGCGGCACGTCACGTTTCGCGCGCGGCAGCGTGCGCTACGGCGGGCAGGACCTGCTGCGCGCGCCGGAGCGCACGCTGCGCCAGATCCGCGGCCGCGACATCGCCATGGTGTTCCAGGACCCGATGTCGTCCTTGAATCCCGTGCTGACGATCTGCGACCAGATCTCCGAGACGCTGTGCCTGCACCAGGGCGTCAGCCGCGCCGCGGCGCGCCAGCGCGCGATCGAGCTGCTCGACCTGGTGCGCATTCCCGACGCGTCGCGCCGCGTCGATGAATATCCGCATCGCCTCTCCGGCGGCATGCGCCAGCGCGTGATGATCGCGATCGCCATCGCCTGCCGCCCGCGGCTGCTGATCGCCGACGAGCCGACCACGGCGCTGGACGTCACCATCCAGGCCCAGATCCTGGAGCTGCTGCGCGATCTGCGCGCCGAGCTGGGGATGGCCGTGATGCTGATCTCGCACGATCTCGGCGTGATCGCCGAGTTCGCCAGGCGCGTGATCGTGATGTACGCCGGCCGCATCGTCGAGGATGCGCCGGTCGACGTGCTGTTCCGCGCGCCGCGGCACCCCTACACGGAAGGCCTGATGGCGTCGATGCCGGCCCTGGAAGGCGGCGCCGGACGGCTCTATGCCATTCCCGGGCGCATCCCCGATGCCGACGAGCCCATCGCCGGCTGCCGCTTCGGCCCCCGCTGCGCCCATGTCGAGGCGATCTGCCAGGCGGCAGCGCCCGAGCTGGTCGCGATCGGCGCCACGCATCGGGTGCGCTGCACGCCGCGCACCCGCACCTCAGGTACAAGCTGATGGCAGATGACGTGCTGGTCGAGGTGCGCGACCTCGACATGGCTTTCAAGATCAAGGGGCAGCGCGGGCAGCCCACGATGCTGCATGTGCTGCACAAGCTGTCCTTCGATATCGGCCGCGGCGAGACCTTGGGCCTGGTGGGCGAGTCGGGCTCCGGCAAGTCGACGGCCGGGCGCATCCTGGTCGGCCTGTTCGAGCCCACGGGCGGTTCGGTCAAGCTGTTTGGCCGTCCGATCACCGGTCCCGAGCGGCGCGCCAATCTCGCAGCCGTGCGCTCGCGCCTGCAGTTCGTCTTCCAGGACCCGCACGCCGCGCTCAATCCGCGGCTGCGGGTCGGCGATTCGATCGCCGAGCCGATCGACATTGCCGGCACCATGTCGCGCCGCGACCGCAACGACCGCGTCAAGGAGCTGCTCGAGATGGTCGGCCTGCCGCGCGACAGCGCCGAGCGGTTCCCGCACGAATTCTCCGGCGGCCAGCGGCAGCGCATCGTCATCGCGCGGGCGCTGGCCCTGGCGCCGGCCTTCATCGTGTGCGACGAGCCGGTATCGGCCCTGGACGTGTCGATGCAGGCGCAGATCATCAACCTGCTGATGGACCTGCAGGCGCGGTTCGGCCTGAGCTACCTGTTCATCGCGCATGATCTTGCCGTGGTGCGCGCCGTCACCCACCGTGTCGCGGTGATGTACGCCGGCTCGATCGTCGAGGTCGCGCCCAAGGACGTGCTCTACGAGAAGCCGCAGCATCCCTACACCCAGGCGCTGCTCGACGCCGTGCCGCGCCCCGATCCGGCGCGGGTGCGCCCGCAGGTGATCGGCGGCGAGGTGCCCAGCCTGCTGGTGCCGCCGCCGGGTTGCCGCTTCCACACCCGCTGTCCGCACGCCATGCCGCGCTGCCGTGTCGATATCCCGGTGCTGCGCGAGACGGGCGACGGGCGGCAGACGGCCTGTCATCTGTACGAGGGCCCTTCTGTCATCCCGAGCGCAGCGAGGGATCTCCCGCGATCGGCGCACGGTGCGTCATCCGCGGGAGATCCCTCGCTGCGCTCGGGATGACAGAAGGGCGCGCCGCGATCTGTGACGTTTCACTGGGTACCCGTAGATGTCTGATCTGCTCTTCACGCCGGCCACCAAGATCGCAGCCCTGATCCGGCGCAGGAAGCTCTCACCCGTCGAGCATATCGAGGCCGTGCTGGCAGCCGTCGAGCGCCTGCAGCCCAAGCTCAACTGCTTCGTGACCGTGACCGCCGATCAGGCCCGCAAGGCGGCCCGCGAGGCCGAGCAGGCGGTGATGTCGGGGCAGAAGCTCGGGCCGCTCCACGGCGTGGCCGTCAGCATCAAGGATCTGATCCCGACCAAGGGCGTGCGCACCACCTTCGGCTCGGTCGCCTATGCCGACCACGTGCCCGACCGCGACGACACGCTGGTCGCGCGGCTCGCTGCTGCCGGCGCCATCATGATCGGCAAGACGACCACGCCGGAGTTCGGCATCAAGGGCCAGACCGACGCGCCGATCTTCGGGACGACACGCAATCCCTGGGATCTGGAGCGCACGCCAGGCGGCTCGAGCGGCGGGGCCGCCGCTTCTGTGGCGGCCGGCCTCGCGCCGCTGGGGCTGGGCAGCGACGGCGCCGGATCGACCCGCATCCCGGCGGCGTGCTGCGGCCTGGTCGGGCTCAAGGGCACCACCGGCGCGATCCCCTATCAGGAAGCCCGTGATGCCTTCGGCAACGTGGTCGCGGCCGGGCCGCTCACGCGCACCATTGCCGATGCGGCGCTGATGCAGTCGGTGATGGCCGGACCCGATGCGCTGGACCCGTGGACGGCCAACGTGGCGCCTCTGGGCCAGGTGGCGCCGGCCCTGCTGGCGCAGGACCTGTCGGGCTTGCGCATCGGCTATCTCGCCCGTGCCGGCAACAAGGCGGTGGCGGCCGACGTCGCCGCCAATACCCGCGCCGCGCTCGGCGTGCTCGAGGGGCTGGGCGCCGAGGTCGAGGAGGTGACGGCCGATATCGACTGGATGGCGGAAGACCAGCGCGTGCTCTATCTGTGCTCGATCGCCAACAATCTGGGCCCGGTGGTCGACCGCTTCGGCGACCGCACGGATCCCGTGCTGCGGGCCTATGTCGCCACCGGCAAGAAGCACGATGTCGCCGCTTATATCCGCGCCATCAATGCCCGCACGCGGTTGTTCCGCGCCGTGCAGGGCCTGTTCGACACCTACGATTTCCTCGTCTCGCCGACCCTGACGCGCACCGCGCTGGCGGCCGACTTCAACGGCGCGAGCGGCATCGTGGACATCGACGGGACTGCGGTGGGACCGGTGCAGCCGCATTGGACCGGCTTCGTCTATCCGTTCAACCTCACCGGCCATCCGGCGCTGTCGGTGCCGTCGGGATGGGCGAGGGACGGCCTGCCCACCGGTGTCCAGATCATCGGTCCGCGCCATGCCGACGGCAATATCCTGCGGCTGGGCGCCCTGCTCGAGCAGGCGCTCCCTTGGGCCGCACGCATCCCGCCGGTCGCGGCTGCATGAATAGATATCCGTCATGCCAAGCGCAGCGAGGGATCTCCCGCAAAGGCAGGGCATTCGCTTATGCCCCTGCCGTCATCCCGAGCGTAGCGAGGGATCTCCCGCGAATTGCGCACCGTGCGCCTTGCCGCAGGAGATCCCTCGCTACGCTCGGGATGACAGCGAGGTCATAGGCTGCGCTCGGGATGACAGGCTCGAACCCAAGCACGATAGGGAGAAGATGCACATGAAGACGATCGCGACACCGTTTCGACTGTCCCTGCTGGCTCTGCCGATAGCAGCCGGGCTGGCGCTGCCGGCCGACGTGCTGGCGCAACCCAAGCAGGGCGGCACGGTGGTCTATGCCAACCTGTCCGGCCCGGGCACGCTCGACCCGCATGTTGCGGCGAGCCTGGTCGAGCTCGAGATCATCCATCACATCTTCGAGACGCTGGTCGCGATCGACGCCAACTACAACACCAAGCCGTCGCTGGCCGACACCGTGACGACGAGCGACGATGCCAAGACCTTCACGTTCACCTTGCGCAAAGGCGTGAAGTTCCAGAACGGCAAGGAGATGACGTCGGCTGACGTGCTGGCGTCATTCGAGCGCTACAAGCGGATCAGCCCCAACGCCAGCGTGCTGGCCGATGTCGAGCGCTTCGAGACGCCTGATCCCTACACGTTCATCGTGCGCCTGACCAAGACCAATGCGGTCTTCGTCGATGTGCTGAAATCGCCGGTCTATCCCTTCGCGATCATTCCCGCCGAGCAGCGCGACAAGCCGGCACGCGAGCTCGATATCATCGGCACCGGTCCGTTCACCCTGGGTGAATGGGTCAAGGACAGCCACCTCGTGCTCAAGCGCTTCGACGGCTATGTCGCCGACACGCGCTCGCCCGGACCCGACGGCCTCGCCGGCCGGCGCACGGCCTATCTCGACTCGGTGCGCTACAATTTCGTGCCGGAGGCCAATACGCGCGTCGCCGCCGTGCAGTCCGGTGGCGCCGATGTCGTGAGCGACATCCCACCGGATCTTGCCAAGCGCCTCGACGGGCGCCCGGATCTTTCGGTGTTGAAGATCTTCCCGTTCTGCATGCAGGTATACGTCGTCAACACGCAGCAGGGTCCGACCAAGAACCCGCTTGTCCGGCAGGCGATTGCGTCGGTCGTCAACGCCTCCGATACGCTGGAGGCAATGGGTGTGCTGGGACAGGCCACCCACTCGCTGGTGTATGCGAGCAGCCCTTATTACCAGGGCGACGCCATGAAGCCGTACTATAGCCAGAACAATCCGGCGAAGGCCAAGGAGCTGCTGAAGAAGGCGGGCTACGCCGGCGAGAAGATCACGCTGCAGACCAACTCCAACTACGTGACCATGCGCAGCGCCATCCTGGTGCTGTCGGAGCAGATGAAGGCGGCGGGGATGAATGTCGCCGTCGACGTCGTGGACTGGACGACGAACGCCAGCAACATGCAGCGCGGCACCGGCACCTGGAACGTGTCGACCACCGGCTTCTGCTCGAACCCGCTGCTGGGACCGCAGCAGTGGAAGGTCATGTTCTATACCTTCCCGCACGTGCAGGGTGATGGCGTGCTCGACGGTGCCTATGACCGCTTCTACACCTCGCTCGATCCCAAGCTGCGCGTTGCCGCCTGGGCCGACATCGAGAAGCGTGTGCTGGATCAGGCCTACATGATCAAGATCGGCGACACCGGCACCATCCGCGCCTTCAACAACAAGAAGGTCGAGGGATTCACCCCGTACTACCTGCCGCGGTTCTGGAACGTGTCCGTGAAGTAGCAACCTGCCCTCGAAGACTTCACCACAGAGGCACAGCGCAGCCGTTGGCCGCAACCAAATGGCGGAGGAGTGCTTCATGGTGAGCCTGTCGAACCATGAAGCGCCGCACCACTGTCCGTGCGACGCCTTCATGGTTCGACTCGGTGAATGCTTCGCATTCACCTGTGCTCACCATGAAGGCTACAAAAATCACCGCGGCTTGCGAAGATGCTTGAGGTCAGTAGTACAGAGGACGCAGAGAAACACAGAGAACGTTGAGGTGAGGCGAAGGCCGCGATGCCTTCACTCTGTGTTCCTCCCTGTCTCTGTGCCTCTGTGGTTAGTCTTCCCGCTGTCCAGCGCACCACCGAGGACCTGCTGATGTCGACCGAGTCCCGCCGGGCATCAATGCCCGAATACAAGCCGATGAATGTCGTGAAGCGGCATTCTGTGGCGATGCATCCCGGCGATTCCTGGCACCTGGCCCACTGGTACGAGGCGCCGCGCGAGGATCCGGCCGTGCCTGAGGTCTACACCTACACCGACGCGATATCCTACGCCCCGGGAGCCGAGGTCAGCTTCCACACCAGCACAACGGCGGCAAGCTGGACCTTGCAGGTGTGGCGCGATGGTGCAGCGCCGACGCTGGTGCACGAGGCCACGGACGTGCCCGGCCGCTTCGTGCCCATGCCGGCCCAGGCCTGGCGCGACGGCTGCGGCTGGCCGGTCAGCCATCGCTGGCGCTTGCCGGAAGACCTGCCGTCGGGCTTCTACCGCGTCGCCTCGACCTGCACGGCCGAGACGGGCGCGTCGTTCCTGCAGCACCACTTCTTCGTCGTGACGCCGGTCGATCCGGCGCCTCGCGATCGCTTCCTGCTGATCCTGCCGACATCGACCTGGCTGGCCTACAACGACTGGGGCGGCGCCAACGCCTATGACGGCATCGACGGTCCCGACCGCAACCAGTTCTCGCCCGTCTTGAGCATCGAGCGTCCCTGGACGCGCGGCCTCGTGTGGCTGCCGCCCGGGGCACCGCGGCTATGCGATCCGCAGCTGCGACGCGCCTGGGATGCGCCGCGCTATCCCACCAAGGAGTGGGCTTTCACCAACGGCTTCGCGCAGTATTTCGCGTCTGCCGGCTGGGCGCAGTTCGACCGGCATTTCGCGGTGTGGGCCGAGCGATCGGGCTATGCCTTCGACATGATCACGCAGACCGACCTGCACTACCGGCCCGAGATCCTGCAGCGCTACGCCACGGCCGTCATCGTCGGCCACGACGAATACTGGACAGCCCAGATGCGGCATGCCGTCGATGCGTTCGTCGAGGGTGGCGGCAGGCTGGCCCGCTTCGCCGGCAACTACCTGTGGCAGGTCCGACTGGAGGACGATGGCCGGCGGCAGGTCTGCTACAAGGCGCGTGCGCATGCCGAGGATCCGGTGCGTGGCACCGGTGACGCCAAGCTGCTGACCGGGGCCTGGGAGGATCCGGCCATCGGCTGGCCGGGCGCGACGACGATGGGCGTCAACGGCCTGCAGGGCGTCTATGCCTCGTGGGGCGGCCTGGTCCCGCGCAGCAGCCGCGGCTTCACCGTCTACCGTCCAGGCCATTGGGCGTTCGCCGGCACCGAAGCCTCCTACGGCGACGTGATCGGCGGCGAGGCCGGGATCTTCGGCTACGAGGTCGACGGGCTGGACTATACCTTCCGCCGCGGCCTGCCGTATCCCACCGGCGATGACGGCGCGCCGCCATCGATCGAGATCCTGGCGCTGGCGCCGGCTGTGCGGGTCGAGGAGGAGCACCGCGGCGAGGGCTTCCGCTACTATCTTGGCAACGGGCGGGCCAATTCCATGACCAAGCTGGTGCCGCCGGGCACACCCGACGGCGACAAGGATCCGCAGCGCTACGGCTCGGGCGTGATCGTCTCGATGCCGCGCGGTCGTGGCGAGGTGTTCACCGCCGGCAGCTGCGAGTGGGTGATGGGGCTTGCGCGTGGCGATTTCTGCACCCAGCAGATCACCCGCAACGTGCTCGACCGCTTCCTCGGCCGCGCGCCTCGGTGATGCTGGACTACCGCATGCGGGCTTCCGGTCATCCCGAGCGCAGCGAGGGATCTCCTGCGGCAAGGCGCACGGTGCGTTTACTCGCGGGAGATTCCTCGCTGCGCTCGGAGCTTGTGATTTAATCCTTCCCCCGGAGGGCAGGGATTCGCGGGAGCACCGGCGCCGTCTCCTCGCCCCGCGGCAGCGGGGAGAGGAAGGGGCCCATGCCGAAGGCATGGAAGGTGAGGGGTAGGAACGATCGAGCCATGCAGCAAAAGTAGGGACTGATCGCTCGTACCCCTCACCTTCCCATCGCTACGCGATGGGCCCCTCCCTCTCCCCGCTGCCGCGGGGCGAGGGGTACACGGCAGCATATGCGAATGCCCTGCCCCGGAGGGGGAAGGTGCCCCGAAGCTTCCGGTTCCGGCGGTGCGCGCTGCTTGAGCTTCTCGTCAATCATGGCCACCGCCGCTTCGATCGCGGGTTGCCGGCTCAGAGCCGCTCGCGGTCGATCCAGTCGGCCAGGATCGCGGCCAGGGTGTGCGGCTGCTCCAACGGCGCCATGTGCCCGCAATCCTCGATCACCTCGAAGCGGGCTCGTGGGAGATGGTGCGCCATGCACTCGGTCTCCTCGAAGCGCCGCAACCGGTCCTGGCGGCAGGCCACCACCAGCGCGGGGCAGGTGATCCGCTCGAGCTCGGCGTAGCCGTCGCGGCGGACCAGGGCGACCTGGCGTGCCATGACCGCCTTGCCCAGCCGGCGGGACATGCCGCGCAGCCGCTCCAGCAGCACGGGATCGCGCTCACGGTCGGGGTGGAGCGCGCCCGACAGGGTGGGCTCATTGTCCGTGCGCACGCGTCGGATCGTGAGCGTCGCCTTCTTGCGTGTGTCCTCGGCCTCGGTGTAGCCGCGCGCTGAGGAGGCGATGAAGGCGACGCCGGCGACGCGTTCGGGCGCCATCAGGCTCAGCACGCGCGCCACGAAGCCGCCCATGGAGAAGCCGACCAGCACGAACCGCTCCGGCGCTGCATCGAGCACGCGGCGTGCCATGCCATCGAGGCTGTCGTCGTCGTAGAGGTTGCCGTGATGCACGCGGCCCAGCCGCGTCAGGTCGTCCTCCATGTCGCGCCACAGGTCGGCGTCGCACATGAAGCCGGGAAGCAGGACAAGATCGCGCATGCGGTGGCTATAGCATGTCCAGGTGGCACCGAGACTGAAGCGCGCCGCTCCAGCGGCGCGCCTCGGCCAGCTGATCCCCGTCAGGCCACCTGGAACACATTGATGTCGCCCTGGGCGGCGACCTCGATGCGGCGTCCCAGAAAGTCCGCCTCGTGGACATGCGCCGCCGCCTTGGTGTCGCCCTCGGGGGTGCGCGCGATCACGCGCCGTCCGGCGGCGTTCTTGCCGACGGCCACGGCGTATTGCGGACCGGTCTTCGAATGCACCACGGTGTAGGTCTCCACGGTCACCGGCCCGGTGTGGCTGTCGTCGATCGCCGGCGACGGCACCGCGTCGAGCGCCGCCTGCAGGTCGGTCGACGGCTGCTCGGTCCAGTCGCGCGGCTGCGTGGAATAGACGCCGGCGCTGTACTTGCCCAGCGTGCCGCCGTTGGCGCCGACGAAGCCCTTCTTGCCGGGCTGGCGGCGCAGGCGGCCCGCCATCTCGGCTATGCCATGCATGGAATAGTTGTTGCCCGGGCCGCCGAAGAACGGCAGGCCGCCCGTGACGGTGAAGCCGCGCGGGTCGTCCTCCTTCAGCGACAGCTCGTCGATCACCACGTTGGCCACGGCGATGGGGAAGCAGCTGTAGAAGTCGAACAGGGCAATGTCGTCGACCGTCGTGTCGGCGCCCTTCAGCGCGGCACGCACGGCGGCGTGCGCGGTGGGCGAGGCGCCGATATCCGGCCGCGCCAGCAGGCGCTTCTCGGCCGCCTTGGCGTAGCCGTGGAGGTAGACGAAGTTCTCTTCCGGCACGCCCATCGCACGCGCCGCGGCCAGCGAGGCCACGATCACCGCAGCGCCCTGGTTGACCTGGTCGCGCGCGACCAGCCGCAGCGGGTAGGGGTCGGCAATCCAGCGGTTGGACTTGCCGGGCTCCAGCAGCTGGGTGGCGCTGAAGGCCGGCACGGCCCAGGAGCTGTAGGGATTGGCAGCCGCCACGCGCGCGAACGGCTCGAACAGCCGGCCCATGCGCGCGGCATAGTCCTGCTTGGAGAGGCCCAGCCTGTGGCGGCGTGCGTTCTCGGCCAGCGCATAGGATATCGGCGCGCCCAACACACCGTGGCGGGTCAGCAGCGGGTCACGCAGCTCCTCGAGTCCCGAGCCGCGGTCCTCGACCTGCCCGCCCGGATCCTCGGCGAAATTGAGCGACTTGCCCTGCGCGTGCGCGTTGCGCACCGTCGAGATGCCTTCCGCACCGCACAGCAGGGCGACCTCGAACTCGCCGTCGTAGATGCGCTGCGAGAACTCGATCATCATATCCCCCGGCGTGTTGCCGCCGGCCTTGGTCCACAGCGCATAGCCCGGGTTGATGCCCAGCCGCTTCGCGATGGAGCGGGGGAAGTTGGCGGTCTTGCCGAACGGCGACGGCCGGCCCGTATCCTCGAAGGTGCGCACCGCGACGATGGCGCCAATGGCGCTGCGCACCGCGTCGGCGCGTGTCGTGTTCTCGAAAGCGGCCTGCGCGGCGGCGGCCGCGACATCGGATGCCGCCCAGGTCTTGTAGGACGGCGAGTCGATGCGATCCACCGATTGCCCGACCCCGATGACCACCGGCGTACGCGGGTTCAACGTGCGACTATCAACCATGCTCATTCTCCTTTCCACACCGGTGTACGCTTCTCGGCAAAGGCGCGCGGGCCTTCCTTCGCGTCCGCCGATTCCATCAGGCGCCTGATCTCCAGCCGGGTCAGTTCCCAGGCCTTCTGCTCGGAGGGTATTTCGCCCGAATGGATTCCCAGCGCGACCCTTTTCGATGCCTGCACGGCCAGCGGCGCATTGGCGGCGATCCTGGCGGCCAGCGCCAACGCCGTGGACAGAACCTGCGCCCGCGGCACCACCGCATTGACGACCTTCAGAGATCCCGGCGGCGGTACGTCCGTCGCCGGCCTCATCGGATCTTTCGCTCCGCGAACCGGCGGATCGCCTGGGCCATCCGTTCGCGCGCGCCGACGCCGGTGATGATCACGTCGACCATGGCCAGCGAGGTGTGGATGTGACCGCGGGCCTGCAGCTGGGAGACCTCGACGCCGGCGGCCGCCAGCGCATCGGCGTAGGCGATCCCCTCGTCGCGCAGCGGATCGAATTCGCAGGTCACCACGAGCGCCGGTGGCAATCCGGTCAGCTCACCGCGCAGCGGCGAGGCCCTGGGGTCGCTGCGGTCGGCTGGGCTGCAGTACAGGTCCCAGAACCAGTGCATCATCGCTTTGGTCAGGTGATAGCCCTGGGCGTTCTCGCTGTAGGAGGGCCGCGTGAAGTCGTGGTCCGTCACCGGGCAGAGCAGCAGCTGGCCGGCGATCTCGGCGCCGCCGCGATCGCGCACCAGCTGGCAGGTGACGGCCGCCACGTTGCCGCCGGCGCTGTAGCCGGCCACGACCAGCGGCCCCGGCCGGCCGCCGATCTGCGCGGCATGCTGCGCGACCCAGCGCACCGCCGCATAGCCGTCCTCGGCGGCCGCCGGAAAACGATGCTCCGGCGCATGGCGGTAGTCGATACTGACGACCAGCATGTCGCTGCGCCGGCACAGGTCGCGGCACAGCGGGTCATCCGAGTCATGGCTGCCCAGCACCCAGCCGCCAGCGTGGAAATACACCACCACGCCGTGCGGGCCCGGCGTGGCCGGCCGGTACAGCCGATAGCGCAGCGGCCCGCCGGCACCGGGCAGGGTTCCGTCGGTGATCTCGCCCACCGGCCGTCCGGCGGGCCGGCTGGCGCGCGCCTGGATGGTGAAGGCGCGTGCCGCGTCGGCGCCCAGCGACTCCATGGCCGGCAGGTTCAGCTTCGCCATCTCGGCCAGCAGCAGGCGCACGTCCGGCTGCAGGCGCACGACCTCGCCATCGTTGCACGTCGTGTTGCCGCTGGCGTCGCCCAGCCGGAAACCCAGCATGTCGCGGCTCACTACCTCGTCGCAGATGCCGCGATAGGCGCCCAGCCCGCCCGTGTAGGGCATCACGCCGCGCGCCTTGCCGCGCATGTTGGCGCCGGTGTACCAGGTGTTGGCCAGGCGATGCAGCGTAAGTCCCGTGCAGTCGGCGACGTGGCGCGACCAGCCGGCCTGGGCAGTCTCGGTGGCTTCGATGGTCGTCTGCCCGGCTTCGCGCATGCCGGTGATCCGATCGACGATCCAGTCGACATGCTGCTCGATGGCCACCGCCATGTTGGCCAGCACCGAGGGGCTGCCGGGACCCGTGACCAGGAAGAGGTTGGGGAACCCGGCCACCGTCAGGCCCAGATAGGTCTTGGGGCCATCGGCCCAGGCATCGTCGAGCTTGATGCCGCCGCGGCCGGTCATCGGATGGACGGCCAGCATCGCGCCGGTCATGGCATCGAAGCCCGTGGCGAAGACGATGGCATCGACGTCGTAGTCGGCCTTGGCGGTGCGGATGCCCGACCGGGTGATGGTGGCGATCGGCTCGCGGCGCAGGTCGACGAGCTTCACGTTGGGCCGGTTGTAGGTGTCGTAGTAGCCGGTATCGAGGCAGGGCCGCTTCGAGCCGAAGGGATGATCCTGCGGGCAGAGCGCCTCGGCAGTCGCCGGATCAGTGACGGTGTCGCGGATCTTGCCGCGGATCATCTCCGACAGCAGCGCGTTGCCGTCGACATCGGAGACGGCGTCGGCCCAGGCCGTGGATAGGCCGCCCAGCTCGCCCGACATCCAGCCACGCTCGAAGCGCTCGCGCCGCTCGGCCTCGCTGAGCTGCCAGCTGTATTCCGCGGGGCGTTGGCGCGGCATGCCCACGGGCGACCAACGCGCCCTTTCCCGGTAGCCGGCGCGGTCGCGCTCCAGCGTGGCCACCGCTGCCGCCGGCGCCGGGCCGTTGAGCGCCGGGATCGAGAAGTTCGGCGTGCGCTGGAAAACGGTCAGGTGGGACGCCTGCTGCGCGATCAAGGGGATGGCCTGGATGCCCGACGATCCGGTGCCGATCACCGCTACCCGCTTGCCCGTGAAATCGACGCCCTCATGCGGCCAGCGCGAGGTGAGGTAGGTCGGTCCCGCGAAGTCCCTGGCGCCCTCGATCTCCGGTGGCTTGGGCGCCGACAGGCAGCCGCTGGCCATCACGTAGAACCGGCACGACACCGGCGCGCCGTTGCTGGTGCCCAGCTGCCAGCGCTGCGCGGTGTCGTCCCACGTCGCCGTGGTCACCGTCGTGGCGAAGCGGATCGAGCGGCGCAGGTCGTAGCGGTCGGCGACGAAGCGCAGATACGCCAGGATCTCCGGCTGCGTGGCGTACTTCTCGGACCAGGTCCAGGCGTCTTCCAGTGCAGGGTCGAAGGAGAACGTGTAGTCGGTCGTCGGCACGTCGCAGCGTGCCCCGGGATAGCGGTTCCAGTACCAGGTGCCGCCGACATCATCGCCCGTCTCCAGGCCGATGGCCGACAATCCCGCCTGCCGCAGGCGATGCAGCAGATAAAGACCCGAGAATCCCGCGCCGACGACGGCAACATCCACGTCCTGGTTCATTTCATCCCGTTCCCGTTGCTGGTGGCAGCTGGCTGTGCGGCCGCTACTATGGCGCGCTTCGCTTCCCCGCCGATTGCTTCTGTGTCGTGGGAGCAATGTCGATTTGCGGGACCGGCCTGTCCAAGACGAATGCACGCTAATTTATTCGCAATCCCAATAAATGGCAGCTAGCCTGCGCCTCCATCTTCCCCAGGGGCTTCGCATATGGGAGCACCGACGCCGTCTCCTCGCCCCGCGGCAGCGGGGAGAGGGGTAAACGGCAGCATATGCGAATGCCCTGCGCCTCCGGGGGAAGGATTAAGTCAAACGCTTCGAGCGAAGCGAGCTTGGGACGACAGGCTTGGTGCATCCATGGATTTCGACCTGAAGACGGCGATCCAGTTCGCCCATATTGCGCGCACGCGCTCCTTCAGCCGGTCGGCGGCAGAGCTGAGGGTGTCGCAGCCCTGGTTGTCCACGCGCATCCGCCAGCTGGAGGAGCGGCTGGGCTGCAGCCTGTTCGAACGCACGACGCGGCGTATCCGGCTCACGCCGGAGGGCGACCAGCTGCTGGCGGCGGCCGAGGCGCTGGCGGCCAGCGCGACGGAGTTCGAGATGGTCGCGCGCGGCCTGCGCGACCATCCGCGTGCGCGGCTGCGGATCGGCACGCCGCCCTACGGCTTCATGTTTCCGCAGCGCATCGAGCTTGTGGAGAGCTTCGCCGCGCGCACGCAGACGATCGTCGAGCTCGACATCGGCTGGACCCACCGGTTGATCGAGCGGCTGCAGCGTGGCGAGCTGGACGCAGCCTTCGTGATCGAGCCGTTCGACACGTCCGGACTGGAGATCCTGCCCGTCGCGACGATGGCGTTCATGATCATTGCGCGGTCGGATGACAGGCTCGCGAACCGCCGCTCGCTGCGCCCGGCCGACCTTGCCGGCCGCCGGATCGGCGCCTTCACCCGCGACCTCAATCCGGGGGTGTTCGACATGTACTACCCGCCGCTGGTCGCTGCCGGCGCCGCTGTGGTGGAGCTGCCGGAAGTCCGGCGCGCATTGCTCATGGCGGACGATCAGCGCGATGCGCTCGTGCTGGGGTCGCTTCAGGCGGCGCCCGTCACGGCGGGGCCGGATGGCACAGGCCTGGTCAGGCTGCCGCTGCGCGACGCCCCGACGCTGAACTTCCTGCTGGTGCGGCGCAGCAAGGCCAACAGCCGCACCTGCCAGCGCTTCTGGGACATGGCCCGCACCGGCGGGTAACCAGCTGCCTCGTCGTTCTTGGTGCTTTGCCTGGCGCCGCGAAATCGTCATGATCAGCGGTGAGTATTCGCTCGACTATGGGCCGGGAGAACTGATCACATGTCACAAGCGAAGAAGGTGCCGGGTCGTCGCCTGGCGGCGGTAGCGGGTCTGACGGCGACGCTGCTGGCGTCGACGTCGGCGTTGGCGCAGGAGCTGGCGCTGAAGCGTGTGATGCTGTCGTCG
>NZ_VDUZ01000080.1 GCF_008039615.1 Vineibacter terrae
CCGTCAGGAAGGTGGGCGGCGCCGGGATGGCGCGGTAGCCGGCGGCCTTGGCGGCGGCCTCGTCCTGATAGATCGGGTCTTCCTCGCCGATCGCCTTGCAGAACAGCCGGATCTTGCCGGCTTCGACCGTGGCTGTGAACGGCGTGAACGTATGGCCGATGAGTTTCTTGTCGAGCATGGCCTGGGTCTTCCCTCCTTGAGTCGCCGTGGTCCAGATACAGAAAACCGCCCGGCTCCGTGCGGAACCGGGCGGTCGGTGATGGTCGCTAGGCGTCGAGGCGTCCGATGATCGAGACCGACGACACGTTCTCGCGCGGCAGGCCGCCGAGGTTGTGGGTCATGCCGATCCTCGGATCCTTCAGCTGGCGGGGACCCGCCTTGCCCTGCAGCTGCAGGTACATCTCGTACAGCATGCGCAGGCCCGAGGCACCGATCGGGTGGCCGAAGCACTTCAGGCCGCCGTCGATCTGGCAGGGGATCTTGCCGTCGGCGTCGTAGAAGCCGTCGAGCACATCCTTCCAGCCCTTGCCGGTCTCTGAGATGTGCAGGTCTTCCATGGTCACCAGCTCGGTGACCGAGAAGCAGTCATGCACCTCGAACATCGAGACTTCGTCGCGCGGATTCTTGATGCCCGCCTCCTCGTAGGCGCGCTTCGAGGCGATCCGCGTGGTGTGCAGGTAGCTGCCGTCCCACGAGTTGTGGCCCGACTCCGAGCCGTTGGACACGGCCAGCTGCAGCGCCTTGACGCTGATCAGGTCATGCTTGCCCAGCGACTTGGCGATCTCCGGCGTGGTGACGATCGCCGCCGCCGCGCCGTCCGACACGCCGCAGCAGTCGAACAGGCCAAGCGGCGCTGCGATCATCGGCGCGTTGAGGATCGTATCCATGTCCACCGCCTTCTGGAGGTGGGCCTTGGCGTTCTTGGCGCCGTTCTGGTGGCTCTTCCACGACACGTGGGCGATGGCGCGCTTGAGGTCGTCATACTTGACGTTGTGCGTCGCCATGTAGGCCGAAGCGAGCTGTGCGAAGTTGCCCGGCGCCGTGCCGTTGGCGTTCCACAGCGCCTGCAGCGGGCCGCCACGGCCGCCCGGCAGGCCGCCGTAGCCGGTGTCCTTCAGCTTCTCGACGCCCAGCGCCAGCGCGAAGTCGGCAGCGCCCGAGGCGACCGCGTAGCAGGCGCCGCGGAAGGCTTCGGTGCCCGAAGCGCAGAAGTTCTCGACATGCGTCACCGGGATGTTCGGCAGGCGCAGCGTCACCGACAGCGGCACGCCCGACTTGCCGACATGCACCTCGTCGATCGCGGTCGAGAACCAGGCGGCCTGGATCTGCTTCATGTCGATGCCGGCATCTGCCACGCATTCCTTGAAGGCCTCGACCATGAGCTCTTCGGCGCCGGAGTCCCACCGTTCGCCGAACTTCGAGCAGCCCATGCCCAGGATCGCGACCTTGTCCTTGATGCCCTTGGCCATCGCACGGTCTCCTTTCGTGCTCTGTACTCTCTGGAACTCGATGAAAACGCGGGGGAAGGAGGCGCCGGTCAGGCCGGCGCCGCCTTCCAGAAGTAGCGCTTGAAGCCGCCGCGCATCGTGTCGTTGTCGCGAATGCGGAAGGTCATGCGCATCTTGGTGCCGACCTTGACCTGTTCCTTGTCGCAGTCGGTGAAGTCGGCCGTGAATCGCCCGCCCTCGGGGAAGGTGATCATGCCGTAGTACGCCGGCGGTTCCGGCGAATAGGTGAGCGAGTCGGCCGTGAACGACATGATGGAGGCTTCGAGCCCGGCCATCGGATAGTCGTCCTGGCTGTCCATCGCGTGGCAGTTGGGATTGACGCAGATCTGCGCCCGCGGGAACTGGATGGTGCCGCAGACCCGGCACTTGCCGCCGACCAGGCCGTAGATCATGTCGCGCTTGCGCCACAGGACCGACAGCGCCGTCTTCTTGTCGAACTCGGCGCGCATGCCCTTGTCGAGCGGCAGCATCTCGTTGAAGGCGAGGAACTTCAGGTAGTTCTTCTCTTCCTTCCGCCGCGCCAGCCAGCCCGACAGGCCCAGGCGCTTGCTGAGCTTGCCGATCTCGGCCGTGACCTCCAGGGCGATGATGTCGACGCCCTGGCCGAAGCCGACGACCAGGATCTTGTCACCCGGCTTGGCGGTCTCCAGCGCGTCGACCAGCATCACCAGCGCGTGCGCCGAGCCGGTGTCGCCCAGCGTGGCATTCAGCAGGTCGCGCACCGCGGTCTCGGCGATGCCCGACATCTTGGCCATCTGCTTGGGCACCGCGCCCATCAGGCTGGGCATGATGAAGTGGGTGATGTCGGCACCCTTCAGCCCGAACGCCTGCAGCGCGTCCTTGATCGCGGGCGGCACGATCTTCGCGTAGCCTTCGTCACGGATCCAGCGCTCTTCCCAGCCGTAGTCGAAGTCCGACTCGTCGCCGCGGAAATGGTCGACGAAGTCCATCGACACCGAGCGCGTGCCCAGCAGCTTGGCGATCACGTTGTCGGTGCCCAGCATCAGGGCCGCGGCGCCGTCGCCGTACTGCAGCTCGGTGGCCGAGGCGACGCGCGCCAGCCGCTTGTCGGCGGCGGCGACCATGGTCGCCGCGCCCGAGCCGGCGGCGTTCAGGCCGGCGATCAGGGCCGAGGTGCCGGCCTTCTGCGAGCCGCCGATATCGGCCGCCATCAGGCCCTGCTCGACGGTGAGCGCGGTGCCGATAACGGCCGCGTTCTGGCGGTCCTTGAACGGATGCGTGGTCGAGGCGAAGTAGAGGTTCTTCAGGCTCTTGGGATCGGTGCCGTTGAGGCAGTCGCGCGCCGCCTCGACAGCCATCGTGATCGAGTCCTCGTCCCAGTTGGCCATCGAGCGTTCGCCCTTGGCCTGTCCGCGCAAGCCGGGCGCGAACCACTTGTTCGCCTCGTAGACCGCCTGGCGGTTGAGCCGCAGCCGCGGAACGTAGGCGCCGAAAGCCGTGATGCCGACCATTCGCCAAATCCCTCCAAATGAAAAAACTTGGTTCTGCTTGCGTGAGCGCTGGCCTCCCGGCGAGAGTGCATCAGGCTCGTGAATGCCGATTTACCTTAGACCCGGCGACCGTCGCGCGCGACATCGATTTTGCTCATCCGCCCCGCGCCGCGGACATGGGTTCCGATGTGTGGAACGATTGCAACTCTTCGACGATCCCTTGAAAGCAAGAAGCCCGGCACGGGCCGGGCTTCTGTCTGGGTTCATGCCGCCATCGACAGGTTGCCGTAGCGTGTCAGGTGGTGCTGCTGACTGCCGAACAAGGTGTCGATCATGGTCAGGCGCTTGAAGTAGTGGCTGACCGCCAACTCGTCGGTGACGCCCATGCCGCCATGCATCTGCACGGCGCTCTGGCCCACGAACTTGCCCGACTTGCCGATCTGGACCTTGGCGCCCGAGGCCGCCTTCTTGCGCACCGTGGCGTCCGGGTCGTCGATCTTGAGCGTCGCCATCAGGGTCATCGAGCGCGCTTCCTGGGCGTTGGTGAAGCAGTCGACCATGCGATGCTGCAGCACCTGGAACTTGCCGATCGGCACGCCGAACTGCTTGCGCGTCTTGATGTACTCGAGCGTCTGCTTGTTGAGCGCGTCCATGCAGCCGACCGCCTCGGCGCACAGCGCCACGATGGCGCGGTCGAGCACGCCCTCGAGCAGCGCCAGCCCGTTGTCGACCTGGCCGACCACGGCATCGGCGCCGGCGCTGACGTTGTCGAACGTCACCTCCGACGCGCGCAGCGCATCCTGCGTGGGATAGTCGCGCCGCGTGATGCCCTTGGCCTTGGCGTCGACGGCGAAGACGGTGACGCCCTTCTCGTCGCGCTGGCCGCCTGACGTGCGCGCCGTCACGAAGATCGTGTCGGCCGACGCGGCGTTGTAGACGACGCCCTTGTGGCCGGACAGCGCGTAGCCGTTGCCGCTCTTCTTGGCGGTGACCGCCACGTCGGCAAGGTTGTAGCGCGACTGCTTCTCGGCGTAGGCGACAGCGAACTGCTTCTCGCCGCCGATCATCGGCGCCAGCAGCGCCTCCTTCTGCGCCGCGCTGCCGCCGGCCGCCAGCAGGCCGCCGCCCATGACCACCGTCGGCAGGTAGGGCTCGAGCACCAGGCCGGTGCCGAAGGCCTCCATCAGGATCGCCGTCTCGACCATGCCGCCGCCGAAGCCGCCATCGGCTTCGCTGAACGACATCCCGAGCCAGCCCAGCTCGGCGAACTTGGCCCAGTTCTCGGGCAGCCAGCCGCGATCCGTGGCCGCGATCTTGCGCCGCGTCTCGAACGCGTACTGCTCGCGCACGAAACGCTCGACGCCTTCCTTGATCTGCTTCTGTTCGTCCGAATACGACAGATCCATCCGACTTACTCCCTCCGTGTTCCCGTACCGTAGCTTTCCTTCCCCCGGAGGGGGAAGGCGCCCGAAGGGCGGAAGGGGAATGCTCGATCGAACGCGGCTCGCTGGAACCGAGACCGATCCTGCTGCGACATCCCCCTTCCGGCGCTTCGCGCCACCTTCCCCCGCCGGGGGAAGGGTGTCATCACAATCCCAGCACCATCTTCGAGATCACATTGCGCTGGATCTCGTTGGAGCCGCCGTAGATCGTCGTCTTGCGCACGTTGAAATAGCGCGGCGCGGCGATGTGGGCGTGCTCGGGTCCGATCGGCTCCTCGTTGGCGCCGTGCCAGAGCAGGGCGGGCTGATAGGGCATGGCATAATAGCCTACGGCCTCGACCGCCAGCTCGCTGATGCGCTGTTGGATCTCCGAGCCGCGGATCTTGAGGAACGACACCTCCGGCCCGGGGGCGCCGCCGGCCGCCATCGCCGACAGGGCGCGCAGCTCGGTGTACTCCAGCGCCGTCACCTGGATCTCGAGGTCGGCCAGCTTGTTGCGGAAATCCTGGTCCTCGATCAGCGGCTTGCCGTCCTGCGTCTCGCTGCGCGCGATCTGCTTGAGCGCGTCGACGCCGCGCTTTGACTGCGGCACCGCGGCGATGCCCAGCCGCTCGTTGGCGAGCAGGAACTTGGCGTAGGTCCAGCCTTCGCCTTCCTTGCCCACCAGGTTCTCGGCCGGCACCTTGACGTTGTCGAAGAACACCTCGTTCACCTCATGGCCGCCGTCGGCCATGATGATCGGCTTCACCGTGATGCCCGGCGTCTTCATGTCGATCAGCAGGAACGAGATGCCTTCCTGCGGCTTGGCGCCGGGGTCGGTGCGCACCAGGCAGAAGATCCAGTCGGCCCAGTGGCCCATCGTGTTCCAGGTCTTGGAGCCGTTGACCACGTAGTGGTCGCCCTCGCGCACGGCGCGCGTGCGCAGCGAGGCCAGGTCGGAACCGGAGCCCGGCTCGGAATAGCCCTGGCACCACCACACCGACGATTCGCGGATGCCGGGCAGGAAGCGCGCCTTCTGCTCGTCGTTGCCGAAGGTGTAGATCACCGGCCCGACCATCTTGGTGCCGAACGGGATGATGCCCGGCGCGTTCATGTCGGCGCAGACATTCTCGAAGATGTAGCGTTGCGTCACCGTCCAGCCCGGGCCGCCGTGCTTCTTGGGCCACGTGTAGACGAGCCAGCCCTTGCGGCCCAGCGCCTGCTGCCAGCGCATGAAGTCGTCGCGCACCAGATGCTTGCCGTTCGCCACCTTGTCGGCGATGTCCGGCGGCAGGTTGGCCTTGACGAAGGCACGCACCTCATCGCGAAATGCGATGTCTTCGGGGGTGAAAGCGAGGTCCATCGATCTCCTCCGGAGGGTGCCGCGCCACGGCGCGTGACGTCCGGTTCAACTTCGGCCGGATACTAACAGCCGTGCCCTGCCGGGCAAGACCGGCCGGACAGGGCGTTCGCGGCGCGGAACCCAGGCCGGCCATGTGCCGGACGGCGCCGGTGGCGGCCGGATCGGCCCCTTCGATGAGGGCTCGCTCAGCGCGAGGTTGCCATGTGGATGACCGCGGTCCTTGTCAGCCTGCTCGTCCTTGCCCTGGCGCCGGCCCGGGCGGCCGACCTCACACGCGAGGAGGTGGTGCGGAAGCTGGCGGTGGCCACGCCGGCCGCGCCGGCCGACTTCTCCGGCCGGTCGCTGGAGAAACTCGACCTCAGCGACCTCGATCTCAGCTTCGCCCGCTTCACCGGCGCCAACATGCGCGCCGTCAAGCTCGACAGCGCCTGGCTGCGCGGCGCCCGGCTCGCCGGCGCGAACCTCAATCTGGCCTGGGTGATGCGCGCCGACTTCACGGGCGCCGACCTTGCCGGCGCCAGCGTGCAGGGCCTGGTGGTCGCGCCGGGCCTCGAGTTCTCGGCCGCGCACGCGCCGCTCTTCGCGGGCGCCAGCTTTGCCGGCGCCCGCGTCATCGCCCGCTTCGGCCACCTCGACCTGCGCGGCGCCGATTTCTCCGGGGCCAGGATGGCGGCCGACATGCGCAACCAGTCGATGGGGTTGATGCGCATGGATTTCACCGGCGCCAACCTCGAAGGGGCGCGCTTCGCGGGCGCCGATCTTGGCCGCGCCGTGCTCAGCTGGGCCAACCTGCGTGGCGCGGATTTCCGCGGTGCCGCGCTGCACATGGCGAATTTCGTCGGCGCCGACCTCAGGGGCGCCGACCTGACCGGCGCCGACGCCACGGGCGCGACCTTCGACCAGGCGAAGCTCGATGGCGCGATCGGCCTGCCGACCGTCAGGGGGCTGGTGCTTCGCGCGCAATGACGCACCCCGTCCGTGGACGATCCGGCGGCGGCGTCTTGCCTTGGCGCCGGTGGCGGTGCAATCCTGCGTGCCCCTTTGAGGTTGGCGGACGATGAACGAGGCAGTAGCGGGGCTGGTCGACCCGCGGGCGCGGCGGACTGCTGCCCTGCGTCGGGCACCGCTGTTCTCCGGGCTCGACGACGGGACCCTGGGCGTCGTCGAGGCCTCCTTCGAGGTGATCCCGATTCCGGGCGGCGCCACCCTGTTCGAGGCCGGCGACCCCGGCGATGCCCTCTATGTCGTGTCGTTCGGCTGCCTGGCCGTGTTCGATCCGCCCGGGCCGGAGGGCAACGCGCGCGTCATCGCCGAGATCCCGGTCGGCGACATCGTGGGCGAGATGTCGCTGATCGGCCATCGTCGCCGCTCGCACACCATCGCCGCCATCCGTGACAGCGAGGTGCTGCGCCTGACGCGCAGCGAGTTCGAGCGCGTCTGCGCCGATCATCCCGAGGCGCTGATGGGGCTTCTGGCCAAGGTGGTCGAGCGCTACGGCTCGCCGCCGCGTCCCGACATGCGGCCGCCGCGCACCATCGCGCTGCTGCCGCACGGCCTGGACACGCCGTGCGCGCCGTTCGCCGCAGACCTGGCGGCGGCCCTGAAGCGGTTGCAGGCCCAGGGCGGCGTCGAGGTGATCGGCCCGGAGTCCATGGGCCAGCCGCCGGAGAACTTCTACCGCGCTGAGGCTGAGTCGGCGTTCGTCATCTACCGCGCCGAGCCCGGCCTGACGCCATGGACGCGGCTGTGCCTGCGCCAGGCCGATGCGCTGCTGATCCTGGCCATGTCGGATCGCCCGCCGAGCGGCCCGCAGCTGATCGACGCGATCCGGGCCGAGGAGATGTTCCGCGGCGGTCCCTTCCGGTCGCGCCGCGAGCTCGTGCTGGTGCATGAAAGCGGCCGCAGGGCCAAGGCCGGCAGCACGGCGCAATGGCTCAACGGCCAGGACTACGGCATGCACCATCATGTTCGCCTGGGCCGCGACAACGATTTCAACCGGCTGGCGCGGCTGCTGATGAACCGGGCGGTCGGCGTGGTGATGGCCGGCGGCGGCGCCCGCAGCTTCGCCCATATCGGCGCGGTGCGGGCCCTGCGCGAGGCAGGCGTGCCGATCGACCTGGTGGGTGGCACCAGCATGGGCGCCATCGTCGCCGCCAGCGTTGCCACCGGCTGGACGATCGAGGAGATGCAGGAGCGCTTCCGGCATGCCTTCGCCGACCGCAACCCGCTGAACGACTACACCGTGCCCTTCGTGTCGCTGTTCTCGGGCAAGCGTGTGACCCGGCTGCTGCGTGCCGCCTTCGGCGAGGTCGATATCGAGGATCTGCCCAAGCCGTTCTTCTGCGTCTCCGCCAACCTCACGCGCCAGAACGCCGATGTCCATCGCCGCGGCAAGCTGTGGCATTGGCTGCGCGCCAGCGTCTCGATCCCCGGCGTCCTGCCGCCGGTGCTGGCGTCCGGCAGCGTGCATGTCGATGGCGGCGTCATCGACAACTTCCCGGTCACGGCGATGCGCAACATCGGCCGTGGCCCGGTGGTCGGCGTCGACATCGACACCGGCGGCGAGCTGATGGCGGGCAACGACGTCGTCGAATCGTGGTCGGCCTGGGAGTTCCTGCGCCGGCTGGTCTGGAGCCGCGGTGAGACGCTGCCGATACCGTCCATCGTGCGCCTGCTGCTGCGCTCGGCGCTGGTCGGCAGCACGTCGCGCGCGCTCACCGACCGCACCCAGGTCGACATGCTGGTGCTGCCGGCGATGAAGGACGTCGACCTGCTGGACTGGACCCGGTTCGATCAGGTCGTCGAGGCCGGCTACGTCGAGGCGATGAAGGTGCTGGAAGCCACCCGCGGCGAGCCCGTCGCCAAGCGCCTGTACCTGGTGTGAGGGAGGTGATGATGGGCCGCGCCGCGGCCCGACCAAAAACAAACGGCCCGGGATTGCCCGGGCCGTTGCGTTTTTGCACGGAACCTAGTCGGTGATCGACCGGTCCTTGGTCTCGCGCACGAACAGCATGCCGACCACGAACGTCATGAGGGCGAACACGATCGGGTACCAGAGGCCATAGTAGATGTCGCCCTTCCAGGCCACCAGGGCGAAGGCGGTGGCCGGCAGGAAGCCGCCGAACCAGCCGTTGCCGATATGGTAGGGCAGCGACATCGAGGTGTAGCGGATGCGGGTCGGGAACAGCTCGACCAGCATGGCTGCGATCGGGCCGTAGACCATGGTGACGAAGATCACCAGGATGGTGAGGATCAGCAGCACCATCCACCAGTTGCTCGAGAACGCCGCCAGCACCTTCGGGTCGGCCTTGGCCGGGTAGCCGGCTTCGGCCAGCGCCGCGTTGATGGCCTTGGCGTCGAACCTGTCGATGACCGTGCTGCCGATCTTGACCTTGGTGTCGGCGGTGCCGGCCGGCGCAACCTCGTTGCTGTAGGGCACGCCGGCCTTGGCGAGCAGCGCCTTGGCCTGGTCGCACTGGCGGGTGAAGGTCGCTGTGCCCGTGGGATTGAACTGGAAGGAGCAGGTGGCCGGGTCGGCTACGACCACCACGGGGGCCTTGGCGACAGCGGCTTCCAGCTGCGGGTTGGCGTACTTGGTGAGCGCGCCGAACAGCGGGAAGTAGGAGACGGCCGCGACCAGGCAGCCGGCCATGATGATGTGCTTGCGGCCGATGCGGTCGCTGAGCCAGCCGAAGAAGATGAACCCGGGCGTGGCGATCGCCAGCGACAGGGCGATCAGCACGTTTGCCGTCGTGAGGTCGACCTTGAGCGTCTGGGTCAGGAAGAAGAGCGTGTAGAACTGGCCCGTGTACCAGACCACGGCCTGTCCCGCGGTGAGGCCGATGAGCGCGAGGATCACGATCTTCAGGTTGGACCACTGGCCGAAGGAGTCCTTGAGCGGCGAGCTCGACCCTTTGCCCTCGGCTTTCATTTTCTGGAACACCGGCGACTCGTTGAGCGACAGCCGGATCCAGACCGAGATGGCCAGCAGCAGGATCGAGACCAGGAACGGGATGCGCCAGCCCCAGGCTTCGAACGCCGCGGCGCCGAGGCCTTCGCGGCACGCCAGGATCACCAGCAGCGACAGGAACAGGCCCAAGGTCGCCGTGGTCTGGATCCAGGAGGTGTAGAGGCCGCGCTTGCCCATCGGCGCGTGCTCGGCGACGTAGGTTGCGGCGCCGCCATACTCACCGCCCAGGGCCAGGCCTTGCAGCAGGCGCAGGCCGATCAGGATGATCGGGGCGGCGATGCCGATGGTGGCATAGCTCGGCAGGAAGCCGACCACGGCGGTCGACAGGCCCATGATCAGGATGGTGACGAGGAACGTGTACTTGCGGCCGATCAGGTCGCCCAGACGGCCGAAGAAGATGGCGCCGAACGGGCGCACCGCGAAGCCGGCGGCGAAGCCCAGCAGCACGAACACGAAGCCGGCGGTCTCCGAGACGCCGGAGAAGAAGTTCTTGTTCATGATCGCGGCCAGCGATCCGAACAGATAAAAATCATACCACTCGAACACGGTGCCAAGCGACGACGCGAAGATCACCTTGCGCGTTTCCGCCGAGCTGAGGTCGACGTTGTCGCGCCCACGCAGCGCGCCAGCCATTGCCATGCGAAGTCCTCCCGGTTGTTGCCCCGGCGCGATGATCTCCTCCCGCGCCATCGCCAGCATGCGCCGTGCGATAATGCTGATTCGCATGAAAATTACTCGAACGCGGCTGCGCGAATCCGCACTGCGTCAAATTGTGTCGAAATTTTGCAATGATATGTCGCTCCAGGCTCGGCGCACCAAAACACGCCGGGGGCAGACGCACCCGGCGCGGGCTGCTGGTTGCAGGCGGCGGTTCCGGGAACGCGCCCGGGCCGCTGGTCCGGTGCCGGCCGGCGGCCGGCGCTGTGTTCAGGCCCCGTTGTCGGCGTGCAGGTCGCGGCCCCTGGTGTCCTTGAGGAAGATGGCGCCGATCACCAGCGTCATCACGGCGACGATGATCGGGTACCAGAGGCCGTAGTAGATATCGCCCTTCCACGCGACCAGCGCCGTCGCCAGCAGGGGCAGCATGCCGCCGAACCAGCCGTTGCCGATATGGTAGGGCAGCGACATCGAGGTGTAGCGGATCCTGGTCGGGAACATCTCGACCAGGAAGGCGGCGATCGGGCCGTAGACCATGGTCACGTAGATCAGGAAGATGACCAGGATCAGCTCGGCCATGAACCAGTTGATCTTCGCCTTGTCGGCGGTCGGGGCGTAGCCCGCGGCCTTCAGCGCCGCGTTCACCTTGCCGGCGCCTTCCTTGGCGTCGAACTCGATCTTGGTGTCACCGATCGCCACCACCGGCAGCGAGCCGGCGACGCCCTTCTCGGTCGTGAAGGACAGGCCCGACTTCGTCAGCAGGTCCTGGGCGCGGTCGCACTCGGTGAACTTCGACCACGGGCCGACGAAGATATGGAAGCTGCAGGTCTGCGGGTCGGCGGTGACCATGATCTTCGTCCTGGCCTGGAACGCCTCCAGGTCCGGGTTGACGTAGTGGGTCAGCAGCGCGAACAGCGGGAAGTACGTGACGGCCGCGATCAGGCAGCCCGCGAGGATGATCTTCAGCCGCCCGATGCGGTCGGATAGCCAGCCGAAGAACACGAAGAACGGCGTGCCGATCAGCAGCGAGATCGCTATCAGGGCGTAGGCCGTCAGGTAGTCGACCTTCAGCGTGATCGTCAGGAAGAACAAGGCGTAGAACTGGCCCGTGTACCAGACCACGCCCTGGCCGGCCGTGGCGCCCAGCAGCGCCAGCAGCACGTATTTGTTGTTGGGATAGCGCAGGAAGCTGTCCGTCAGCGGCTGGCTGGAGCCTTTGCCTTCCGCCTTCATGCGCTGGAACACCGGCGACTCGTTCAGCTTCAGCCGGATGTAGACCGAGAAGGCGAGCAGGATCAGCGACACCAGGAAGGGAACGCGCCAGCCCCAGTCGGCGAAGGTGGCGGCTTCCATCTGGGTGCGGCACAGGCCGATCACGGCCAGCGACAGGAAGAAGCCCAGGGTCGCCGTGGTCTGGATCCAGCTCGTGGCGTAGCCGCGCCTGTCGTTCGGTGCGTGCTCGGCGACATAGGTGGCGGCGC
This sequence comes from Vineibacter terrae, assembly GCF_008039615.1. Classification (GTDB taxonomy): domain Bacteria; phylum Pseudomonadota; class Alphaproteobacteria; order Reyranellales; family Reyranellaceae; genus Vineibacter; species Vineibacter terrae. Next base: position 11,852 of record NZ_VDUZ01000080.1, read on the forward strand.
CGCCATACTCGCCGCCCAGCGCCAGGCCCTGCAGCAGGCGCAGCAGCACCAGCAGCACCGGCGCCAGCCAGCCGACGGCGGCGTAGGTCGGCAGGAGGCCTACCGCGAAGGTGGAAGCGCCCATCACCACGATGGTCACCAGGAAGGTATACTTGCGGCCCACGAGGTCGCCGATCCGGCCGAAGATCACGGCGCCAAAGGGGCGCACGAGGAAGCCCGCGGCATAGGTCGCGAAGGCCGACAGCAAGGCGGCGGTCTGGTTGCCGGGCGGGAAGAACAGCGCCGCGAAGAAGGGCGCCAGGGTCGCGTAGAGGTAGAAGTCGTACCACTCGAAGACGGTGCCCACGGACGAGGCGACGATGACCTTACGTTCCTCGGCCGGTGAGGCATAGCCGTTCGCTGTCGCGCTGATTGCCATCGCGTTTCCCCCTAAATCGGCTTTGCAGCCTGACAGCCGATTTGCTTGCTCGTTTTAGGGGCGGCTGCGATCGGCAATACTCTATGAATATTTTAAAGCCGCCTATCGGCCAGAGGGGTGCTGCGACAAAACGCGCGCTTGTGTGCAGTGCGAAAGCACTGGCGGACGGCGACACGATGCGGGCACCGTTCGAGCAACAAGAAAAAGGTCGCTGCGCTCGACGCAGCACCGGCATGGCTTGCGTCCGTGGGGATGGAGATGGCCGATCCGGAGTCCGATCGACGGCGGGCTTACTGGAAGCGTACCCGTGTCTTGGCGCTGACGCTGGTGGGCGTCTGGTTCGTGGCGGCCTTCGTGGTGCATCTCGCCGCGCCGGTCTTCAACGAGGTGCGGTTCCTCGGCTTTCCTCTCGGCTTCTACATTGCCGCGCAAGGCTCGCTGATCGTCTTCGTGCTGCTGCTGGCCGTCTTCGTGGTCTGTCAGGATCGCATCGATCGCGATTTCGACATGGACGAAGCCTGAGGAGCCGGCGGCGATGTTCTCGCGCTTCTCCATCGTCTCGCCGGGCAAATGGGTCGCCGGCTACGGTGTCGCCTTCTCGCTGCTGATCCTGGTGCTGGCGGCCCTGGAGATGGCCGGCGCCGGCCACAAGCTGCTGGGCTACGTCATCGTCCTGCCGCCGCTGGCCGTGTACGCGGTCATCGGCATCGGCGCCCGCACGCGCAGCATCCAGGACTACTACGTCGCCGGCCGGCGCGTGCCGGGGCTGTACAACGGCCTGGCCTCGGCGGCGGACTGGATGAGCGCCGCGTCGTTCATCGGGCTCGCCGGCACGCTTTACCTGTTCGGCTATGGCGGCCTGGTCTTCGTGCTGGGCTGGACCGGCGGGTTTGTCTTGGTGGCGACTTTGCTGGCGCCGTATCTGCGCAAGTTCGGACAGTACACGATCCCTGATTTTCTTGGCGCCCGCTATGGCGGCCACGCGGCGCGGCTGGTGAGCGTGCTGGTGCTGGTGGTCGCCTCCTGCCTCTACATCGTGGCCCAGCTGGTCGGCATCGGCCTGATCACGCAGCGCTTCCTGGGGCTGAGCTTCCAGATGGCGGTGTTCGCCGGATTGACCGGCCTGCTGGTGTGCTCGCTGCTGGGCGGCATGCGGGCCGTCACCTGGACGCAGGTGGCGCAGTACGTCGTGCTGGTCGTCGCCTTCGTCGTGCCGGTCACCGTGCTGTCCCTCAAGCAGACCGGCTCGCCCTTCGCGCTGTTCAGCTACGGCTCGACGCTGGAGGAGATCGAGAAGATCGAGCATGCGATGGGGCTGGCGCGCACCTACACCAGCGCCTTTCTCGACGCTTCGGGCGCGTTCGACGTCACGTCCGTGCTCAACTTCCTCATGCTGGGGTTCTGCCTGATGGTCGGGACAGCCAGCCTGCCGCATATCCTGATGCGGTACTTCACGACGCCGACGGTGCGCGCAGCGCGCAACTCGGTCGCCTGGTGCCTCTTCTTCATCCTGCTGCTGTACCTGATGGCGCCGGCTTACGCCGCCTTCACCAAGCTCGAGGTCTATCACAGCGTGATCGGCCACCCCGTGGCCGACCTGCCGGCCTGGATCAAGGCCTGGGCCCTGCCGTCGCCCTATGGCGGCATCCCCTGGATCGAGGTCGTGGACCTCAACGGCGACGGCATCATCCAGGCGGGCGAGTTCCGCATCCTGTCGGACGCCGTGGTGCTGGCGGCACCGGAGATTTCCGGCATGCCCTACGTGATCACCGGCCTGGTCGCGGCAGGCGGCCTGGCGGCGGCGCTGTCGACGGCCGACGGATTGCTGCTCAGCATCGCCAACGCGCTCAGCCACGACATCTACTACAAGGTGATCGACCCCAACGCCGATGCGCGCCGCCGCCTGATCATCTCGCGGGTGTTCCTGATCTTCGTTGCCGGCATGGCGGCGTGGGGCGCCGGCACACTGGGCGCCAACATCCTGTTCCTGGTCGCCTGGGCGTTCGCGATCGCGGCATCGGGCCTCTTCGCGCCGCTGGTGCTGGGCATCTGGTGGAAGCGCTGCGGCACCGCCGCCGGCGTCACCGGGATCGCCGTCGGCTTCACGGTCTGCGTCTTCGTGCTGATCGCGACCGAGTTCTACGGCCCGTGGGTCAGGAGCACGCTGGGCTGGCTGGCCGACGTGCGGATCGTCGCCGCCCGCGGGCGCGAGGTGGCCTATATCTGGGGCATCGACAACATCGCGGTCGGCGTGATCGGCGTGCCCGTCTCGTTCCTGGCGATGTGGGTGACGACCCTGCTGACCCGCCCGGCCGCGCCCGAGGTCCAGGAGATGGTGGACTCCATCCGCACGCCCAAGGGCAAGGTCGCGAACCTGGACCGGCTGCCGTGATCTCAGGGTCGAGGAAGAGCTGCCGCAACGCCGAGGCGCTGGGCAACCTCGCCGAGGCGCTTGTCCCGCGTCCACAGCGAGGTGTGGTCTGTTAGCCGGACGGATGCGAGAAGGTGCGCATCGACGTAGCCGATCCCAAGGCCGAAAAGCCTATGCTGGTCGATGAAGCGCAAGACTTCTTCATCGGTCGCCACGATGGCCTGCGGCAGTGCCTGCAACTCTTGTAGGATAAGCGAACGTTGGCGTAGGAAGCCCAACGCCAGTTCTCCGACGACGAAGGGGTGAGAGACAACGCTCGCCGCGACCAGCAGGCTGGCAAGGGTCTTGTCCCCAGCCCGCAGGTAGTCGACCCAAACGGACGTGTCGACCAGGATCACGTCGGCTTTGTCCGCCGTCTGCGAGGCCTTCTCAGGTCCGGCTCGCTGCCGCCCAGGCGCGCCAGTCGCCGCGCGCTTTCCCGCTCGACCAAGGCTTTGAGGGCCTCGCGGACAAGCGCGGACTTCTCCTGGAGCCCCGTGTAGGCTTGCGCCTTTGCCAGTAGATCGTCATCCAGGGCGAGGGTCGTGCGCATCAGGCTGTCTCCAGCGTCGGTAGGCACGATTTTAGCATCACATGATGTTCGTTCCAATGCCTACGCTGGTTGCCTGCCGCGCCCGCGCGTCCTGGTAGCCCGAAGCGGGTGTCTATCGGCATGCATCGCATCTTCGAAGACGAAGGGTGCGGAGGCGCAAGCAGGCCTCAATCCGGCACATGTTGCGCGAAGCAGGATGGTGGGCCCGGCAGGATTCGAACCTGCGACCTAACCGTTATGAGCGGCCCGTTCTAACCGCTGAACTACAGGCCCCACCCTACGCGCCGGCGATGTAAGGGAAAATGCGCTGCTTCGGCAAGGGGCACGAGGCTGTGCCCCTTGATCCTCGCCTCAGCCGTCGAGGAAGCTGCGCAGCAGGCGCGAGCGGCTGGGATGCTTGAGCTTGCGCAGCGCCTTGGCCTCGATCTGGCGGATGCGCTCGCGCGTCACCGAGAACTGCTGGCCGACCTCCTCCAGCGTGTGGTCGGTGTTCATGCCGATGCCGAAACGCATGCGCAGCACGCGCTCCTCGCGCGCCGTGAGCGTGGCCAGCACCTTGGTCGTGGTCTCGCGCAGGTTGCCCTGGATGGCGGCGTCCAGCGGGATGACCGCGTTCTTGTCCTCGATGAAATCGCCGAGATGCGAATCCTCCTCGTCGCCGATCGGCGTCTCGAGGCTGATCGGCTCCTTGGCGATCTTCAGCACCTTGCGCACCTTCTCCAGCGGCATGCCGAGCTTCTCGGCCAGCTCCTCCGGCGTCGGCTCGCGGCCGATCTCGTGCAGCATCTGCCGGCTGGTGCGCACCAGCTTGTTGATCGTCTCGATCATGTGCACCGGGATGCGGATGGTGCGAGCCTGGTCGGCGATCGAGCGCGTGATGGCCTGGCGGATCCACCACGTGGCGTAGGTCGAGAACTTGTAGCCGCGGCGGTACTCGAACTTGTCGACCGCCTTCATCAGGCCGATGTTGCCTTCCTGGATCAGGTCGAGGAACTGCAGGCCCCGGTTGGTGTACTTCTTGGCGATCGAGATGACCAGCCGCAGGTTGGCCTCGACCATCTCCTTTTTGGCCCGGCTGGCCTCGCGCTCGCCTTCCTGCACCGTCTTCACGATGCGTCGGAACTCGGCGATCGGCAGCCCCGAATGCGCCGCCAGCGACGCGACTTCGGCGCGGATATCGGTGACCTCGGTGCCGCGCCGGCGCGCCAGCTCCTTCCAGCCCTTGTTGGGCAGCTTCTGCACCTTCTCGAGCCAGTTGGGGTCGAGCTCGTGGCCGAAATACGCTTCGAGGAACTCGTCGCGCCGGATGCGCATGCTGTCGGCATGCCGCATCAGCTTGCCCTCGGCGTTCATCAGCTTGCGGCTGATGTCGTAGAGCTGGTCGCGCATCTGCTCGATGCGGTTGTTGTTGAGATGGATGGTGCGCACCATCTCGACGATCTTCTTGCGGAAATGCTCGTAGCGGCGCTCGAAATCCGTCGACGGCTTGTGGCCGCGCTGCAGCGTCGAGAGCCGGCGGTTCTGCACCTTCGACATCTCGCCATAGGTCTTGGCGATCTTCGACAGCGTCTTGAGCACTTCCGGCTTGAGCTTCTCCTCCATCGCCGACAGCGAGACGTTGACGGTGTCGTCATCCTCCTCGGCGCCGGCTTCGGCAGGGGCCTCGGCCGGGGCGCCGTCCTCGCCGGCCACGGCAGCCGGCTTGTGCGCGGCCGCCGGCACCGGGCGCGGCCCGGGGGCCGGCCGTGGCGGCATCGGCGCCTTGCCAGCGCCGTTGGCAGCGCCTTCCGGCGGCTTGGTGCCGTCGCCCTCGGGCACGCCGCCATAGGTCGCCTCGAGGTCGATCACGTCGCGCAGCAGCAGGCGGCCCTCGGTCAGGGCGTCGCGCCACTCCAGCAGCGCGTGGATGGTCAGCGGGCTTTCGCAGATCGCGCCGATCATCTTCTCCTGGCCGGCCTCGATGCGCTTGGCGATCGCGATCTCGCCTTCGCGGCTGAGCAGCTCGACGCTGCCCATCTCGCGCAGGTACATGCGCACCGGGTCGTCGGTGCGGCCGTAATCCTCTTCCTCGTCCTCGCCGCTGGCCGGGGCCGCGACCTTGCCGTCGGTCGGGGTCGCGGCGCTGGCCGGCTTCTCCTCGACGATGTCCTCGTTGTCGTCGGAATCGACGAGCGTGATGCCCATCTCCGACAGCATCGCCATCGTGTCCTCGATCTGCTCCGAGGACACGTCTTCCGGCGGCAGGGCCGACGCCAGTTCAGTTACCGTGACGTAACCACGCTCCTTGCCCCGTTGCACCAGCTTCTTCAGACCGGCGCCGAGGGAGTCCAGAAGGGGCGAATCAGTGACGTCTTCGGGCTTTTCGGGCGTTTCGGCTGTAGTGGCCGGCTTGGTCGCCATCGTATGGAATCCCATCGTCTTGCGCCGCAGCGCGGGTTGCGGGGCGTCCGCCGCGCGGTGCGCCATCCTGCACCCATAAACGGTATAAAGCCCGTCGCCGAGGGGCCGACAGGCATGGCCGTTATATAGCGATGACGCGCAGGCCCGACCAGTCCAAAAGCATCTGGCTTGGCCAATTAAGGCAGTGCTGCCTCGTTCCGCCAGGGGCTGCGACACTTGGCGGCCCCCAATGGCCGGCCCACGGGCAGTCCTCAATCCTCGGTTCCGGACCGGCGCAGCATCCGCTCGATCCGGGCCAGGGGCAGCTCGATGTCCTCGACCGACTTGTCGGCCAGGTCGGCGGCCGCGGCGCGCCGGTCGGCCGCGTCGGTGACGGTCGCGCGATGGCGGTCGGCGATATGGCGCCATTGGCCCAGCGCCGCCTCCGGATCGGCCGTTCCGAGCCAGCGCTCAGCCTCGTGGCGCAGGGCTTCCAGCACCGCTGCCAGGCCCGCTGCGGTGGCGCGGCCGGTCACGATCCGCATCTCGGCGGCCTCCAGCGTATCGCCGGGCGTATCGTCGGGCGCCAGGGCCATCCCGGCGACATCGAGCAGGATGGTGCGCAGACGATCCAGGTCACTGCGGCTCAGCGGCAGCGCCGCGATCTCCTCGGCCAGGTCATGCAGCCAGGCCGGGCGCGCCAGGATGGCGCCGAGCAGCACCCGCTCGCGGCGCCCGACATCCAGGTCCTGGGCCGCCACGCGCAGCGCGGCGCCATCGGGGAACCAGGCCGGCGGCCCGGCGTCGAACCGGCTGCGGCCGCCCGGGGCCGGGCTGCGTCGAACGCGCGGATCGCCGCGGGCCGGCCGCCGCCCGCCGCCGGCACCGTTGCCGCTCCGGCGCAGCTCCCACAGGCGCTTGCGCAGGGCGTCCTGGTAGTAGCCGCGCACGATCGGGTCGCCGATCGAGGCGGCCCGCTGCTGCAGGGCGGCGGCAACGCTGGCGCTGCGCTCCGGGGTGTCCATCGGCTGCCCCGCGGTCTCGAGATCCCAGACGATGTCGACCAGCGGCCGCGCCTGCTTGAGGCAGGCCTCGAACGCCGCGGGCCCGTGGTCGCGGATCAGGCTGTCGGGGTCGTGGCTGGGGGGCAGGGTGACGAAGCGCAGGCTCTTGCCCGGCTTCAGCAGGGGCAGCGCGCGTTCGGCGGCGCGGGTGGCGGCGCGCCGGCCGGCATTGTCGCCATCGAAGCAGAGATAGGGCTCGTCGGCATAGCGCCACAGCAGCGCGATTTGGCTTTCGGTCAGGGCCGTGCCCAGGGGGGCGACGGCGCCGTCGAAGCCCGCGACATGCAGCGCGATCACATCCATGTAGCCCTCGGCGACGATCACGGGCCGGCCCTTGGCCGCCGCCTCGCGCGCCAGATGCAGGCAGTAGAGGTTGTCGCCTTTGTGGAACAGCTCGGTTTCGGGCGAATTCAGGTATTTCGGCTCGCCGGCGCCGATGATCCGGCCGCCGAATGCGATGATGCGCCCGCGCCGGTCGTGGATCGGAAACATCACCCGGCCGCGGAACCGGTCATAGGGCGCGCGTCCGCCGTCCTCCGGCTGGATCACCAGCCCGGTGTCGACCAGCTGCCGGTCGGTGGCGCCGGTGCGGCGCAGCGCCGCCTGCAGCGCCTCGCGGTTGTCCGGCGCGAAGCCCAGCCGGAAGCGGGTGATCGTGTCCTCACCCAGGCCGCGGCCGCGCAGGTAGTCGAGGCCGGGCTTGCCGCCGGGCATGCGCAGCTGCTGCTCGAACCAGATCGTCGCGGTCTCGGTCACCTGGTGCAGGGTGGCGACGGCCTTGGCCCGCTCGCGCTCATGGGGCGTGGTCTCGGGCACCTCCAGGCCGGCTTCGCCCGCCAGGCGCTCGACCGCTTCGGGGAACGACAGGTTGTCGATGCGCATGGCGAAGCCGATGGCATCGCCATGCGCGCCGCAGCCGAAGCAATGGAAGAAGGCCTTCTGGTCGTTCACCCAGAAGGACGGCGTCTTCTCGTTATGGAACGGGCACAGGCCGGCATGTTCGCGCCCTTTGCGCTTGAGCACGACACGCCGCCCGACCAGCTCCGACAGCGTGATCCGGTTGCGCAGCTCGTCCAGGAAGTTGGGCGGGAAGGCCATGAGGCAATCTTATGCCGTCGGACGCCGCGGGGCGACCGCCAGCAGGGTGGGGATCGCCTGGATAACCGTGGCAATAGTCCCGCGGTCAGAAGGTGTCCGGCCAGCGGCGCATGCCGTGGAAGACGCGGATGATCTCGACGCGGCTGGCCCTGATTCGGTACGGAACAATGTATGGCGTACCCGATACGACCAGCTCTCGGGTTCCGGCGATGCGGCCTGGCCGGCCTGATTCCGGAGAAGCTGAAAGGCGCTGCACGGTGCTTTCTATACGGTTTGCAATCCTTTTCGCTGCATCCGGATTACGCGCCGCGATGTAGTCGATCTCGCGATTGAGGCTGACGAGGGCTCCCCGCAGCCAGCGAACCTCTATCACCGGTGCTTCCGAAACACCGCCTCGACTTCCTCCGGACTGGCAAAGTCGCCTGCATCGGCCTCCGCCAGGCCCGTGCGGATTTCATCCAGTTGCCAAGCTTGAATATCAAGATAAGCGTGCAGCGCCTCGGCCGCGAGCACACTCTCGCTGCGGCCCGTCGCGGCGGCCAATCGGGCCAAGCGCTCGCGATCCTCGTCGGTCAAGTCAAGTGTCACACTGGAGTCGGGCATTGGAGGTCTCCCGTTGCCAGCATAGCAAATCTCACCCGCCCAGGGCCTTCTTCACCGTGCCTGCAACCTGCGAGAAGTCCATCTGGCCGGCGTAGTTGGCCTTCAGCCATGCCATCAGCGGGCCCATCTGCTTGACGCTGGTGGCACCGGTGGCGGCGATGCCCTGGCGCACGGCCTCCTCGACGCCCGCGGCGTCGAGCTGCTGCGGCATGAAGCGGCGGATGACCTCGATCTCGGCCTGCTCCTTGGCAGCCAGCTCCTGCCGGCCGCCCTGGGTAAAGGCCGCGATGCTCTCGTTGCGCTGCTTGATCATGCCGCCGAACATCACCAGGATGTCGGCATCGGAAATGCCGGTCTGGTTGCCCTTGGACCGGGCCTCGATGTCCTGGTCCTTGAGCTTGGCCAGGATCAGGCGGACGGTCGACACCGCCGCCATGTCCTTGGCGCGCATGGCATCTTTCAGCGCTTCGTTGAGCTGGTCGCGCAACATGGTGGCCTCGGCAGGGCTGGGAAGCGCCCACCATAGTCCCAGGCTCGCTTCGGAGCAACGAAAATAACCTGTTGAAATAGCTGGCGTTTTGCCCGCGGGCCTGGGGTTGACGCGGCGCGGTCCGATCATTACAAAGCGCCGGGTTTCGCGCACGCCGGTCCGCCGGCTGGTGCGCGTCTGCACGATCGGATCCGCCATCATGACCACACCTTCCTCGACCGGCGCCGCTCCGGGCGCCGGGACTCGGCCCGCGCCCGCACAACCGGCCGGCGCCACCGCAGCGCTGGTCCTCGCCGATGGCGCCGTGTTCTGGGGGCGCGGTGTCGGGGCCGCCGGCATGGCCGTGGGCGAGGTCTGCTTCAACACGTCGATGACCGGCTATCAGGAGATCATCACCGATCCGTCCTATGCCGGGCAGATCATCACCTTCACCTTTCCCCATATCGGCAACACCGGCACCAACGACGAGGACATCGAGACCGTCACGCCCGCCGCCCGCGCCGTGGTGCTGCGCCAGGACATCACCGATCCCGCCAACTGGCGCGCCTCACGGCCGCTCGACGCCTGGCTGAAATCGCACAACCTGCCCGGCGTCTGCGGCGTCGACACGCGCCAGGTCACCCGCCGCATCCGCGACGGCGGCGCCCCCAACGGCCTGGTGGTGCACGCCCCGGACGGCAGGTTCGACATCCCGGCGCTGGTGCGGGAGGCCGGCGCCTGGCCCGGCCTGGAGGGCATGGACCTGGCGCTCGAGGTCTCGACGCGCCAGACCTACGGCTGGGACGAGTCGGTGTGGTCGCTGGGCCACGGCTACGGCAGGCAGGCCGATCCCCAGTATCACGTGGTCGCCGTCGACTACGGCGCCAAGCGCAACATCCTGCGCTGCCTGGCCAATGCCGGCTGCAAGGTGACCGTGGTGCCGGCGACGGCGACGGCCGAGGACATCCTGCGCCACAAGCCCGATGGCGTGTTCCTGTCCAACGGGCCGGGTGATCCGGCGGCCACGGGCGAGTATGCCGTGCCGGCGATCCAGGGCGTGCTGGCATCGGGCGTGCCGCTGTTCGGGATCTGCCTTGGCCATCAGATGCTGGCGCTGGCGGTCGGCGGCAAGACGGCCAAGATGGCGCGCGGCCACCGCGGCGCCAACCAGCCGGTCAAGGACCTCACGACCGGCAAGGTCGAGATCACCAGCCAGAACCACGGCTTTGTCGTCATGCCCGAGACGCTGCCCAAGAACGTCGAGGTGACCCACGTCTCGCTGTTCGACGGCAGCAACGAGGGCCTGCGCTTGACCGACAAGCCGGCATTCTCCGTGCAGTACCACCCGGAAGCATCACCCGGACCGACCGACAGCCACTACCTGTTCGACCGGTTCGTCGACATGATCGCAGCCCACAAGAAGACCAAGTGAGGGGCTGCTGATGCCCAAACGCACCGACATCAAATCCATCCTCGTGATCGGCGCCGGGCCGATCGTCATCGGCCAGGCCTGCGAGTTCGACTACTCCGGCGTGCAGGCTTGCAAGGCGCTGAAGGCCGAGGGCTACCGGGTGATCCTGGTGAACTCGAACCCGGCCACGATCATGACCGATCCCGGCCTGGCCGACGCCACCTATATCGAGCCGATCACGCCCGACATGGTGGCCCGCATCATCGAGAAGGAGCGCCCCGACGCGGTGCTGCCGACCATGGGCGGCCAGACGGCGCTGAACACCGCGATGGCGCTGCACCGCGACGGCCGGCTCGAGGCGCTGGGCGTCGAGCTGATCGGTGCCAACGCTGTGGCCATCGACAAGGCCGAGGACCGGCTGCTGTTCCGCGACGCCATGACCCGCATCGGGCTTCAGTCGCCGCGCAGCCAGATCGTGCACAACCGCGAGGATGCGACCAAGGCCGTGGAGTTCGTCGGCCTGCCGGCGATCATCCGCCCGTCCTTCACCCTGGGCGGCACCGGCGGCGGCATCGCCTACAACCGCGACGAATATTTCGACATCGTGCAGAGCGGCCTGGAGGCGTCGCCGACCAAGGAGGTGCTGGTCGAGGAGTCGGTGCTGGGCTGGAAGGAATATGAGATGGAGGTCGTGCGCGACAGGCACGACAACTGCATCATCATCTGCTCGATCGAGAACGTCGACCCGATGGGCATCCACACCGGCGATTCGGTCACGGTGGCGCCGGCGCTGACGCTCACCGACAAGGAATACCAGATCATGCGCAACGCCTCGATCGCGGTGCTGCGCGAGATCGGGGTCGACACCGGCGGGTCCAACGTGCAGTTCGCCGTCAATCCGCGCGATGGCCGCATGGTCGTGATCGAGATGAACCCGCGCGTGTCGCGCAGCTCGGCCCTGGCGTCCAAGGCCACTGGCTTCCCGATCGCCAAGGTCGCCGCCCGCCTGGCGGTCGGCTACACGCTCGATGAGCTCGCCAACGACATCACCGGCGTGACGCCGGCGTCGTTCGAGCCCACCATCGACTACGTCGTCACCAAGATCCCGCGCTTCGCCTTCGAGAAGTTTCCCGGCGCCGAGCCGTCGCTGACGACGTCGATGAAGAGCGTGGGCGAGGCGATGTCGATCGGCCGCAGCTTCCAGGAGTCGCTGCAGAAGGCGCTGCGCTCGATGGAGACCGGCCTCACCGGCCTGAACGAGATCGAGATCAAGGACGCGCCGGACAAGGCGGCGCTGGTGGCCGCGCTGGCGCGGCCGACGCCGGACCGCGTCCTGACGATCGCCCAGGCCTTCCGCCACGGCCTGTCCGTCGACGAGGTGGCGCAGGCCTGCAAGTACGAGCCCTGGTTCCTGCGCCAGATCAAGGAGATCGTCGACGTCGAGGCCGCGGTCCGCGCCGGCGGCGTGCCGGCCGACCGCGGCAAGCTGCTGCAGCTGAAGAAGATGGGCTTCTCCGATGCGCGCCTGGCCGAGCTGGGCAAGTCGACGGAAGCCGAGGTCGCGGCCCTGCGCCAGACGCTCGACGTGCGGCCGGTCTACAAGCGCATCGACACCTGCGCCGCCGAGTTCGCCTCGCGCACGCCCTATCTCTATTCCTGCTACGAGGGCGACGGCGTGCAGCCGGCCGAGTGCGAGGCCGAGCCCAGCGACCGCAAGAAGATCATCATCCTGGGCGGCGGCCCCAACCGCATCGGCCAGGGCATCGAGTTCGACTATTGCTGCGTGCACGCGGCCTATGCGCTGCACGATGCCGGCTTCGAGACCATCATGGTCAACTGCAACCCGGAGACGGTGTCGACCGACTACGACACCAGCGACCGGCTGTACTTCGAGCCGCTGACCGCCGAGGACGTCATCGAGCTGGTGCGCAAGGAGCAGAGCCGGGGCGAGCTGCTGGGCCTGATCGTGCAGTTCGGCGGCCAGACGCCGCTGAAGCTGGCCAAGCCGCTGGAAGCGGCCGGCATCCCGATCCTGGGCACCACGCCCGACGCCATCGACCTGGCCGAGGACCGCGACCGCTTCAAGCGGCTGCTGGAGCGGCTCAACCTGAAGCAGCCGCAGAACGGCATCGCCTACTCGATCGAGCAGACGCGGCTGGTGGCGGCCGAGGTCGGCCTGCCGCTGGTCGTGCGCCCGTCCTACGTGCTGGGCGGCCGCGCCATGGCCATCATCCGCGACGAGGGGCAGCTCAACGACTACCTCTTCGGCGTGCTGCCGGAGATGGTGCCGCCCGATGTCAAGATGCGCTACCCCAACGACAAGACCGGCCAGATCAACACGGTGCTGGGCAAGAACCCGCTGTTGTTCGACCGCTACCTGCGCGATGCGATCGAGGTCGATGTCGATGCCCTGGCCGACGCCCAGGGCAACGTCTTCGTCGCCGGCATCATGGAGCATATCGAGGAGGCCGGCGTGCATTCCGGCGACTCGGCCTGCTCGCTGCCGCCGTACTCGCTGCCCGCTCCGGTGGTTCAGGACATCGAGCGCCAGACCGTGGCGCTGGCCAAGGCGCTCAATGTCTGCGGCCTGATGAACGTGCAGTACGCCGTCAAGGACGGCGTGGTCTACATCCTGGAGGTCAATCCGCGCGCCAGCCGCACGGTGCCGTTCGTCGCCAAGGCCACCGGCTTGCCGATCGCCAAGTTCGCGGCGCGCCTGATGGCGGGCGAGCGCCTGTCCGAGCTCGATCTCGACCCGGTGATGAAAGGCGACCACATCGCGGTGAAGGAGGCGGTGTTCCCCTTCGCGCGCTTCCCCGGCGTCGACGTCATGCTCGGCCCGGAGATGCGCTCGACCGGCGAGGTGATGGGCATCGACCGCGATTTCGGCCGCGCCTTCGCCAAGTCGCAGCTGGGCGGCGGCACCAAGGTGCCGATGGAAGGCACCGTCTTCATCTCGGTGCGCGATCGCGACAAGGCCGGCATGGTGGCCGCCGCGCGCAAGCTGCGCGAGCTGGGCTTTCGCATCGTCGCCACCGCCGGCACGGCCGACTTCCTGGGCAAGGAAGGCGTCGAGACGACGCGCATCAACAAGGTGCTGGAGGGCCGGCCGCATATCGTCGATCTGATGAAGGATGGCGGCGTGCAGCTGGTGATCAACACCTCCGAGGGCGCCCAGTCGACCGCCGACTCCTTCACCCTGCGGCGCACGGCGCTTATGAACCGCATCCCGTACTACACCACGGCCGCCGGCGCGCGCGCCGCGGTCGAGGGCATCGCGGCCCTGAAGGCGGGCGCGCTCGACGTGGCGCCGCTGCAGTCCTACTTCAGCCGCGCCTTCTGACGCGGAGCGCGACCCTGAAACCCCTCTCCGCCCGCGCAGCGGGGGGAGAGGGAGGGGCCCACGCGCAGCGTGGGAGGGTGAGGAGGGGGCTCAAACCAGGCGCGGTTTGTCCAACGAGATCACGTTCTTCTTCGACACCCACCTCACCCTCCCATCGCTCGCGCGATGGGCCCCTCCCTCTCCCCCCACGTCGTGGGCGGAGAGGGGGCTGTTCCCTGCCGCCGCTAACCCGAAGTTACCCCTGAGGGAATTGAGCAAGTTGTTGTGATCGCAGGGATTTGTTGACTGCGAAGTGTTTCGTGCTGCCTACAGCGAGGGTGTCAGGTCGAGCAGATCGAAGGCGCGTTGCTGGACA
>NZ_VDUZ01000081.1 GCF_008039615.1 Vineibacter terrae
CGCGCCGCTCCAGCGGCGCCTCTTGGTGTTGTGGAAGAGCGCCGCTGGAGCGGCGCGGCCCGACCAAATCCTCAGCTCGGCAGCAGGGCGTGGCGCCTGAGGTCCTCGCCCGACACCACCAGCAGCGTCGCCTGGTGCGTCGCCTCGAGGATCACCAGGGGCGCGGCATCGGCTTCCAGCGCCTCCTGCCAGCGCGCCGCGCACAGGCACCAGCGATCGCCCGCCTTCAGGCCGGGGAAGCCGTATTGCGGCATCGGCGTCGACAGGTCGTTGCCGCGCTCGCGCGAGAAGCGCAGGAATTCGTTGGTCATCACCGCGCACACGGTATGCAGGCCGTGGTCGTCGCGGCCGGTGTTGCAGCAGGCGTCGCGGTAGAAGCCGGTCAGCGGCTCGACGGAGCAGGGCTTGAGCGGCTGGCCAAACACGTTCAGCGGCGGCGCGCGGCCGTCGCCGCCTCGTTCCGGCGTCTGGTCGAACATGGTGACCTCCCTAAGCGAATGCCCTTCTATAGGACAGCTCCGGTCGGGAGGGCAAAATGCCCCTTCCGGCCGCCCGCCGGCGCTGTTAAATACCGGCGCCCACAGGGGTTTCCGAGGTCGTCGGGGCGTAGCTCAGCCTGGTAGAGCGCTTGCCTTGGGCGCAAGAGGCCGTCGGTTCGAATCCGGCCGCCCCGACCAGACCGAGGGATACCCGCCACGGGCGGCGCGAAGAGGGAAGCAGCGGTCGAGCCATGCAGGTCAGGATCTACAAGCCGGCCAAGACGGCCATGCAGTCGGGTACCGGCAACACCAGGGAATGGGTGATCGAGGCCGAGCCGTCGCGCAAGGAGATCGATCCGCTCATGGGCTGGACCAGCTCGCGCGACACGATGAACCAGGTCGTGCTGCGCTTCGAGACCAGGGAGGAGGCGATCGCCTACGCTCAGAAGCAGGGCTGGATGTACAGCCTCGCCGAGCCCAAGACGCGCGCCGTGCGCCCGCGCGCCTACGCCGACAATTTCGCCTTCACCCGCATCGGCCAGTGGACGCACTGATCTTCAATTCTCACCGTCATCCCGCGCGTCGGCGCGGGATGACGGGTTCCTTGGATGACGGCCGGCCGCCTTACTTCGTCGTGTAGCCGCCGTTGATCAGGATGGTCTGGCCGGTGATCCACCAGCCGTCCGACACCAGGAAGCGGATGAAGGGCACCACGTCCTCGATGTGGGTGAGGCCGCTCTTGGTGAACGCCGACAGCGCCGCCGCCGTCTTGTGGTACGCCACCGCGTCGGCGCCCTCGGCCGGGTAGAAGAAGGGCGTGTCCATCGGGCCCGGACCGACTGCCGTCACCGAGATGCCGCGGGCGCCGAACTCCTTGGCCGCGGCGCGCACGAAATGCTCGATCGGCGCCTTGGTGCCGGCATAGGCGGCATAGAAGGGCGTGAAGGCGCCGAGCAGCGACGTCACCAGGGTCAGCACCTTGCCGTTGTCGTTGACGTGCCGGCCGGCCTCCTTGAGGAAGAAGAAGGCCGACTTGGTGTTCACCGCCGACATTTCGTCGTATTCGGCCTCGGATATCTCCGTGAGCGGCTTCTTCAGCACCTTGCCGGTGGTGTTGATGGCGATATCGGGCCTGCCCACCGCCGCGATGGCGTCAGCGAACAGCCTCTCGACCGCGCCCGCTGTGGTCAGGTCGGCCTGCAACGCCGCCGCCCTGGTGGCGGCGCTGTTGTAGTGGATGGCCACGGCCTTGGCGCCGTGCCGGGCGAGGTCGCGGGCGATCAGCCCACCCAGGTTCTTCGCCCCGCCGGCGATGATGACGGTTTTGCCCTTGATGCTGTGATCGGCCATGGCCTGCCTCCTGCCGTGTAAGGGTTCCAGGCGGTCACGCTATTCGTCTATAATGACGCCATAAAGCCTGCCTTCTTGACATAAGTTGTCAGGATTTTCGAACAATAGGCCGGGTGGAGGCGCCCGTGGACCGCATCGATCTCTTCCGCATCTTTGCGCGCGTCGTCGACAGCGCGAGCTTCACCCGTGCCGCCGATACGCTGGGCCTGCCGCGCTCCTCGGTGTCGGCGGCGGTGCAGGACCTGGAGACCCGCGTCGGCGCGCGCCTGCTGCACCGCACGACACGGCGCGTCGCCCCGACGCAGGACGGCGTCGCCTTCTACGAGCGCTGCCAGCGCGTCATCGCCGATGTCGAGGACACCGAGAACCTGTTCCGGCAGACCGCCGTGGGACCCAGCGGCCGCCTGCGCACCAATGTGCCCGGCCGCATCGGCCGGCTGATCATCGCCCCGGCGCTGCCGGCCTTCCTGGCGCGCTATCCCGACTCGACATCGAGCTCGGCGTGACCGACCGCGCCGTCAACCTGATCGAGGACAGCGTCGATTGCGTGCTGCGGGTCGGGCCGCTGACGGATTCCGGCCTCGTGGCGCGCCGCATCGGCGAGCTTGCCCTGATCAACGTCGCGAGCCCGGCCTACCTGGCGCGCCATGGCACGCCGCAGGCGCCGGCCGACCTCGGCGCCCATCTCGCGGTGAACTACGCCTCGCCGTCGAGCGGCCGGACCGAGGCCTGGGAATGGGTCGAGGACGGCGCGGTGCGTACGCTTCCCATGCGCGGCCGCGTCACCGCCAACAGCGCCGAGGCCTATATCGCCTGCTGCCTCGCCGGGATCGGCCTGATCCAGATCCCGGCCTACGACGTGGCCGGCCATCTGGCGACCGGCGAGCTGGTCGAGGTGATGCCGGCGCATCGCGCCGCGCCGCTGCCCATGACCTTGCTCTATCCGCACCGCCAACACCTGTCGCGCCGGCTGCAGGTCTTCGCCGACTGGCTGACCGGGCTGCTGCAGTCGGCCTGCCCCTCGATGCCGCCTTCACCCCGCGCCGCCAGCGGGGGTAGGGCGATCGCATAGTCTTCATGGTGAGCTTGTCGAACCATGAAGGCGTCGCACGGGCAGTGGTGCGACGCTTCATGGTTCGACAAGCTCACCATGAAGCGTTTTCCCGCCATTTGGGTTGCGGCCGCAGGCTGCGCTGTGCCTCTGTGATTTTCTGCCCGCCGCCGCCGCTACCCGGTCACCGCGCCCTGCGTGGCTGGCCGCGCCAATTGCGCGAATTTGGCCAGCACGCCGCGGGTGTAGCGCGGCGGCGGCCGGCGCCAGGCGGCGCGCCGGCGCTCCAGTTCGGCCGCGTCGACCTCCAGCTCCAGCACCTGGCGATGGGCGTCGATGGTGATGCTATCGCCCTCGGCGACCAGCGCGATGAGGCCGCCGTCATAGGCCTCGGGCGTGACATGGCCGACCACCATGCCCCAGGTGCCGCCGGAGAAGCGCCCGTCGGTGATCAGCGCCACGCTGTCGCCCAGGCCGCGGCCGATGATGGCCGAGGTCGGCGCCAGCATCTCGGGCATCCCCGGGCCGCCCTTGGGTCCCAGGTAGCGCAGCACCAGCACGTCGCCGGGCCGGATGCGGTCGGCGAGGATCGCCGCCATGGCCGACGCCTCGTCCTCGAACACGCGCGCCGGGCCGGTGATCGTGGGATGCTTGACGCCGGTGATCTTGGCGACGGCGCCGTCGGGCGCCAGGTTGCCCTTGAGGATCGCGAGATGGCCCTGGCGGTAGAGCGCCCGGTCGATCGGCAGGATCACGTCCTGGCCCGGCGGCGGAGTGCTGCCCACCGCCTGCAGTTCCTCGCCCAGGCTGCGGCCGGTGATGGTGAGGCAATCGCCGTCGATCAGGCCGCCATCCAGCAGCAGCTTCAGCACTTGCGGCACGCCGCCGGCGCGGTGCAGGTCGGCCGCCATGTAGCGGCCCGACGGCTTGAGGTCGCAGATCACCGGCACCTTGCGGCGCACGCGCTCGAAATCGTCCAGCGTCCATTCGACCTCGGCGGCATGCGCGATCGCGAGGTAGTGCAGCACGGCATTGGTCGAGCCGCCGGTGGCCATCACCAGGGTGATGGCGTTCTCGATCGCGCGGCGGGTGATGATGTCGCGTGGCCGGATGTTACGCTTCACCGCCTCGACCAGCACCCGCGCCGAATCGGCCGCGCTCTGGGTCTTCTCGGTGTCGAGATTGGCCATCGAGGACGAGCCGAGCAGGGACAGGCCCAGCGCCTCGAATGACGCGCTCATGGTGTTGGCGGTGTACATGCCGCCGCAGGCGCCCAGGCCGGGGCAGGCGTGGCGCTCGATGGCCTCGAAATCGGCCTGGCTGATGCGGCCCGCCGTGTAGGCGCCGACGGCCTCGAAGGCCGAGACCAGCGACAGGTCCCGGCCGTTCCAGCGGCCGGGCCTGATCGAGCCGCCATAGACATAGATCGCCGGCACGTTGGCGCGCGCGATCGCCATCATGCCGCCCGGCATGTTCTTGTCGCAGGCGCCCAGCACCAGCACGCCGTCCATCCACTGGCCCTGCACGCAGGTCTCGATCGAATCGGCGATCACCTCGCGCGAGACCAGGGAGTATTTCATCCCCTCGGTGCCCATCGCCATGCCGTCGGAAATCGTCGGCACGCCGAAAAGCTGCGGGTTGGCGCCGGCCGCCTTGACCGCGGCGACGGCGGCATCGGCCAGGGGCTGCAGGCCGCCGTTGCAGGGCGTGATGGTGGAATGGCCGTTGGCGATCCCGATCATCGGCTTGTCGAAATCGGCCGCCTCGTATCCCAGCGCGTAGTACATCGCGCGGTTGGGCGAGCGCGTCACGCCCTGGGTGATGTGCTGCGAGCGTTCGTTGAACGGCATGGCTTCCTCCGGCTGCGTCCAGGCGCCGGATTACGGCTTTCATATCGTCGCGTGAAATATATAATTCCTGCCTTATTAAGTCTTCTCACATATAAGTCCCATGGACCTGCGCCAGATCCGCCACTTCGTGGCCGTCGCCGAGGAGCTGAGCTTCAGCCGCGCCGCCGAGCGGCTGCGCATGACGCAGCCGCCGCTGAGCCAGTCGATCCAGGCGCTGGAGGAGACGCTGGGCGTGCGCCTGTTCGAGCGCACCAGGCGACGTGTCGCGCTGAGCCCGGTGGGCGCCGACTGGCTGGCGCATGCGCGCCGGCTGCTGGCCGACGCCGCGGCGCTGCCCGGCGTCGCGCAGCGCCTGGCGCGCGGCGATCTGGGGCGCCTGCGCGTGGCCTTCGTCAGCACCGCCGACTACAGCGTGCTGCCCGATCTGGTCAGCCGCTACAAGGCCGGTGCTCCCGACGTCGAGGTGTCGCTGCAGGAGATGACCAGCGACCTGCAGGTCGAGGCGCTGCTCGAGGGCGCCATCGATGTCGGCCTGGTGATCCCGCCGTCCAAGGCAGGCCTGCACCCGACGCTGGCCTATCGCCGCCTGATCATCGAGCCACTGGTGGCCGCCGTGCCGCAGCGCTGGCTGGCGTCGGGCCGCATCAGGCCCAAGGGCGGCGGGCTGCGGCTTGCCGACGTTGCGGCCGAGCCGTTGATCCTCTTCCCACGCCGCAGCGCGCCGGCCTTCCACGACCTGATCACCGGCTACTACGCCTTGAACGGCGCCACGCCGCTGTTCGGGCAGCCGGCGATCCAGATGCAGACGATCATGAGCCTGGTCTCGGCCGGCATGGGCGTCGCGCTGGTGCCGCAGTCGCTGGAGAATCTCGGCCGCGCCGGCGTGCGCTGCCTGAAGCTGGACGGCGCCCCGCCGCGGATCGAGACCGGGCTGGCCTGGCGCCGAGAGGACAAGTCGCCCACCGTCGCCCGCTTCGTCGCCGTCGCGCGCCGGCGCTGACGGAAGCTGCTGTCATCCCGAGTGAACTCCCTTGGCATCCCGAGCGAACACCCTGTCATCCCGAGCGCAGCGAGGGATCTCCTGCGGCAGGACGCACGGTGCGCCATTCGCGGGAGATCCCTCGCTGCGCTCGGGATGACAGTAAGGCCGTATGGATCGGCCGGACGCGCGTCTGCCTTGCGTCCGCGTTATGAAACTCTGGAGTAACGCTATTTGACGCGCTGATAGAATTCCACTACCCCCGGGGCAGGTCCGCTGGGAGGGAAGACATCGTGAAGGCGTTGGATCATGTGACCGTGCTCGACCTGTCGCGGGTGGCCGCCGGTCCGTTGGGCACGCAGACGCTGGCCGATCTTGGCGCGCGCGTGTGGAAGGTCGAGTCGCTGAAGGGCGACGACACGCGCACCTGGGGGCCGACCACGGCCAGCGGCAACAGCGAAGGCCCGTACTTCACGGCCGTCAACCGCGGCAAGCAGGGGCTGGCCATCAACTTCAAGGACCCGCGCGGCCAGGCCTTGATCAAGGGCCTGGCGCAGCACGCCGATGTGCTGGTCGAGAACTACAAGGTCGGCGACCTGGCGCGCCACGGCCTGGGCTACGGCGATCTGGCGCCGCTCAACCCGCGGCTGATCTACGTGTCGCTCACCGGCTACGGCCAGGACGGGCCGCGCGCCAGCCAGCTCGGCTACGACACCGTGCTGCAGGCCCTGACCGGCATCATGACCCTGACCGGCGATGCCGACCGGCCGCCGGCAAAGGTCGGCGTCGCCTGGATCGACGTCATGTCCGGCCTGACCTGCACCGTGTCGGTACTCGCCGCCCTGGCGGCGCGCGACAAGAGCGGGCAGGGGCAGCATGTCGACCTGTCGCTGTTCGATGTCGGCCTGATGGCGCTGCTGGATGCCGGCCAGGACTACCTGCAGAACGGCAATGTGCAGGTGCGCTCCGGCAGCGTGCACCGCAACTTCGCGCCGTCGCAGCCCTTCGAGGCGACGGACGGCTGGCTGATCATGGCCATCGCCAACGAGGATCAGTATCGCCGCTTCTGCGCCATGATCGGCCGCGACGATCTCCTCACCGATCCGCGCTTCACGGACAACCGCAAGCGCCTGCAGCACCGCGAGGTGCTGGCGGCCGAGGTCGCGGCCGAGATCGCCAAGCGCAGCCGCGCCGAGTGGATCGAGCTGGGCGTGCGCAACAAGGTGCCGATCAACCCGATCCACTCGGTCGGCGACGCCTTCGGCGACGGCCACGCCGAGGCGCGCGGCGCCGTCTGGAACCTGCCGCGCGCAGGCGACGCGCCGCTGCCGGTGATCGCCAGCCCCTTGCGGCACATGAGCGCCACGCCGGCGGCGCCGTCATCGCCGCCGCCCGGCCTGGGCCAGCACACCGGCGCCGTGCTGCAGCAGGTCCTGAAGCTCGGCGCCGACGAGATCGCGGCGCTGAAGGCCGACGGCGTCATCCACTGCCCATAGCCGAAGAGAAAGCCCACCACAGAGGCACAGAGACACAGAGGTCACACAGAGCAAGACATTATCGCGCGCCGAAGGTGCGCATCGGTTTCTCTCTGTGCCTTCTCTGTGCCTCTGTGTCTCTGTGGTTGTCTTTCATGACGCAATGCGAAGCCCCCTCCGGCAGGGGCTCTCGCAATGACAGGAAGGCCCGAACGACGACGATGACAGACCCAGAGATCGACCGGCGCTGCCGGGTGCTGCGCGAGGAGGTCCGCGACTTCCTGCGCGAGGAGATCCGCTCCGGCGCCATCACGCCGCAATGCGATGCTTGGCTGACCGGCTTCGATCCGGCGTTCACGCGCCGCCTGGCCCGGCGCGGCTGGATGGGCATGACCTGGCCCAAGGCCTATGGTGGCCATGAGCGCTCGCAGCTCGAGCGCTTCGTCGTGATCGAGGAGCTGCTGGCGGCCGGCGCGCCCACCGCCGCCCACCACACCAACGACCGCCAGGTCGGCCCGATGATCCTGCGCTGCGGCACCGAGCAGCAGAAGCAGACGGTGGTGGCCGGCATTGCCCGCGGCGAGTGCGTCGTGGCCATCGGGCTCAGCGAGCCCGACACCGGCTCCGACCTCGCCTCGGTGCGCACGCGCGCCAGCCGCATCGACGGCGGCTGGCGCATCAGCGGCAGCAAGATCTGGACGAGCTACGCCCATCACGCCCAGTACCTGATCGCGCTCTGCCGCACCGGCGAATCGCGCGAGCAGCGCCATGTCGGGCTGACCCAGTTCATCATCAGGCTGCCCGACCCGCGCGTGCGTATCCGGCCGATCAAGCTGCTGACCGGCGGCCATCACTTCAACCAGGTGTTCCTCGACGATGTCGAGGTGTCCGACGATGACGTCCTGGGCGAGGTCGGCGGCGCCTGGGCGCAGATCAGCGCCGAGCTGGCGCTGGAGCGCAGCGGCCCGGAACGCTTCCTCAGCACCTTCCCGCTGCTGTCGCATGTCGCCGGTGCCGCCGGCGCATCGAGCGGCGAGGAGATGCTCTGCGCCATCGGCGAGCTGACGTCGCAGCTCTGGTCGCTGCGGTCGATGTCGATGGACGTCGCCCGCATGCTGGAAGCCGGGCGGTCGACCAACGCCGAAGCAGCGATGGTGAAGGACCTCGGCACCCGCTTCGAAGGCGACGTGCCGGAACGGCTGCGCGCCTTCATCGCGGCCCAGCCGACGGCGGCATCAGCCGATCCGGCGCAGGTGCTGCTGGCGCAGGCGATCCTGCAGTCACCGGGCTACACCCTGCGCGGCGGCGCCAACGAGATCTTGCGCGGCATCGTCGCCCGCGACCTGGGACTGAGGTGATCGCCATGAGCAGCGACACGATGCTGGTCGACACCCTGGCCCGCCTGCTGGAGGCAAAATCCCGGCCGGCGGACGTCCAGGCGGCGGAGCAGGAAGACGGTTGGCACGCGACCCTGTGGCGCGAGCTCGATGCCCTGGGCCTCGCCGACATCGACAATTTCGATCCTGAGCACGGCCTCGTCGATCAGCTCGCGGTGCTGCAGCTTCTGGGCCGGCACGCCGCCTCGGTGCCGTTCGTGGAATCGGTCATGATCGGCCAGTGGCTGTGCCGGCAGGCAGGGCTCGACGCGATGCCGGGCATCGTGATCGTGGTGCCGCTCGATCCGTCGGGCGGCGTGAGCGCGGCCAAGGCGGGCGACGCCTGGCAGCTCGCCGGCACCGCTGCCAAGGTGCCCTTCGCCCGCGCCGGCAATCGGCTGCTGATCCTCGCGTCCGGTCCTGACGGCCCGGTGGTGGCATCGGTGGATCCGTCCGACTGCTCGCTGGCGCGCTCGGCCAACATGGCGGGCGAGCCGCGCGACACGGTCAGGCTCGACGGGCTGCGCCTGCCGGCATCTTCTGTGTGCCCGTTGCCCGACGGCGTGACGGTCGCCGCGCTGTGGGAGCGCGGCGCCCTGGGGCGGGCGGCGATGATGGCCGGCGCGCTGCAGCGCGCGCTCGAGTTGTCGCTGCAATACGCCAAGGACCGCAAGCAGTTCGGCCGGCCGATCGGCGCCTTCCAGGCGGTGCAGCAGAACCTCGCGATCCTGGCCGCCGAGGTCACGGCGACGCGGGCGATGGTCGACCTCGCGGGCCGCGTCCAGGGCGGCCGTCACCAGCGCGCCGCCGTCGCGTCGGCCAAGGCCCGCGCCGGCCGCGCCGCCGGCATCGCCGCCCGCATCGCGCACCAGATCCACGGCGCCATGGGCTTCACCGGCGAATACCCGCTGCAGCTCTTCACCCGCCGCCTGTGGTCGTGGCGCGACGAGTTCGGCTCGGACCGCGACTGGGCACGGGTGCTGGGCGCGCTCGCCGCCGCCGAGGGCCCCGGCGGCCTGTGGCCCATGATCACCGCCGCGGGCGATCGCTGAGCGACCGTCAGGGCGACGGCAAATGGCGCCGGGAAGGCAAACCACAGAGGCACATGCGATGGCTCTCGCTGTGTCGTGAACATGGCTGAATGCCCCAGGCGCAGCGGGGGAAGGTGGAGGAGGCAGGCA
Source organism: Vineibacter terrae (assembly GCF_008039615.1). Lineage (GTDB taxonomy): Bacteria > Pseudomonadota > Alphaproteobacteria > Reyranellales > Reyranellaceae > Vineibacter > Vineibacter terrae. The sequence continues at coordinate 9,742 of NZ_VDUZ01000081.1, forward strand.
TGACGGGGCGATGGCGGTCGGCCGTGCCCAGCCGCGAGGAGCAGCATGCGCTCAAGCGCCGTGCCGTGGTCAAGGAGGCCGGCCGCGCCTTCGGCCGGTTCGGGTTCCACAACACGTCGCTGGACGACGTCGCGCGCGCGCTGCACATCAGCAAGCCGACCTTCTACCGCTACTTCGAGAACAAGCAGGCGCTGCTGTTCGAGTGCCACACGCTGGCGCTCGACCTGGGCGAGGAGTCGGTGGCGTTCGCGCAGCGCAACGGCGCGACCGGCCTCGACAAGGTGCTGCTGATGATCCGCCACTACGTGGCGGTCTATGCCCGCGAGCTGGGCGCCGTCGGCATCGTCACCGACTTCCATTCGCTGGCGCCGGAGCACCGCAGGATCGTGCAGAAGCGCCGCGACCGCTTCGACCGCATCCTGCGCGGCTTCGTGAGCGAGGGCATTGCCGACGGCTCCATCCCGCCCTGCGATCCCCGGATGGTGGTCTCCTGCTTCATGGGCGCGATCAACTGGGTGCCGGTCTGGTTCTCCAGCGCCGGCCCGCGCAGCGGCGAGGAGCTGGCCGAGGCCTTCGCGCGGATCTTCGCCACCGGGCTGCAGAGCGCCACGGCCGATGCCGGCAAGGCGCTGTCCATGAAGCTCTCGCCCAGCCCCGTCACCTCATGATCGCCGGAAGGACCGCTTATGGCCCGCGATGACCTCGTCCTCTACGACCGCCATGACCACATCGTGACGATCACCCTGAACGATCCGGGCACCCGCAATGCCCTCTACGAAGGCGGCCTGATCGATGCCCTGGCCGCGGCGCTGGCGCGCCTCACCGAAGATGCCGAGGCGCGTGTCGCCATCCTCACCGGCGCCGGCACCGCCTTCTCGGCCGGCGCCGACCTCAAGCAGATGACGGGCGAGCAGGGGATCTGGAGCCGCAAGCCGCTGGACATGATGGCGTTCTACCGCGACGGCATCCAGCGCATCCCGCTGACCCTGGAGCGGCTCGAGATCCCGATCATCGCCGCGGTGAACGGGCCGGCCTACGGCGCCGGCTGCGACATCGCCTGCATGTGCGACATCCGCCTGGCCAGCGCCACGGCCGTCTTCTGCGAGGTCTTCGTGCGGCTGGGCGTGGTCTCCGGCGACGGCGGCGCCTGGTACATCCCGCGCGTGATCGGCGCCTCGCGCTACGCCGAGATGGCGTTCACCGGCGATCCGGTCGACGCCGAGGAGGCGCTGCGCATCGGCCTGGTGTCCCGGGTCGTGCCGCCCGAAGCGCTGATGGACGAGGCAAGGCGCCTGGCCGGCCGCATCGCGCGCAACGCGCCGCAGGCGCTGCGCATGACCAAGCGCCTGCTGCGCGAGGGCCGCCACCAGCGCATCGACAGCCACCTGGAGATGACGGCGGCGCTGATGAGCCTGTGCCACACCACCGACGACAATCGCGAGGGCATGCTGGCAGCGCTCCATAAGCGCCCGCCGCGCTTCGAGGGAAAGTAGGGCGCTTCAAGCCGTCATCCCTCGCTGCGCTCGGGATGACGGCAATATGATCGACGACGGCGCCCGGCCGGCCCCCGACCGGCCCTACGCCCGCAAGGCGCGGCGCACGCGCGCGCCGAGCCCCCGCAGCCGCGACACGGGCTCGTTGGAGAAGACGAAGCGGATGTATTGCGCGCCGTGCGTCTCGCCCCAGCCCGCCATGGCGGTGGCGCAGACGCCCTCGGCCAGCAGGCGCTGCGACATCGCCGCGCCGTCGAGCCCGAAATCGCAGACGCGCAGCAGCATCGACCAGCCGCCGCGCGGCAGGCCGAACGGCAGTCCGTGCAGCTCCTCAGCCAGAGCATCGCGGCGCGCCTGCAGCTCGGCGACATAGGCCGGCAGCGTGTCCGGCGATCGCTCCAGCGCGATGGCCACGGCATCCTGGCCGATGCCGACCGGCACCACGACATTGGCAAGCGACACCGCCACCAGGTCGGGCATGAAGGCTGGCGGCGCCACGATCCAGCCCACCCGCCAGCCGATCATCCGCAGCTCCTTGGCGGAAGAGCCCACCGTGATGATGCGGTCCGCCATGCCGGGCAGACCGGCGGGATGAATGACCGGCGCCGCATCGAAGACCAGCCGCTCCATGGCGCTGTCGAGGATCAGCAGCAGGTCGTGCCGCACGCAGAGCTCGGCGACGAGCGCCCAGTCCTCGGCATCCAGCAGCCCGCCGGACGGCATTGAGGGCGACATCAGCAGCATCGCACGCGTGCGCGCCGTCACGCACGCACGCAGCGCCGCGCGGTCGAGCGTCCAGGCGCCGCCCGGCGTGAAGCGCAACGGCGCGAAGCAGGGCACGCCGCCGGCCAGCCGCACGCGGTTGATCAGGCCGGCATAGGTGGGGTCGGTGACGATCACCTCGTCGCCCGTCTCGATGGTGGCCAGCAGCACGTTGAGGATGCCCGACAGGCCGCCGGCCGAGATCACGCAGTTGCGCTCCGTGTAGGGCACGCCCGCGATGCGGCCGACATGGGCTGCCGCCACCGCGCGCAGATGGTCCTGGCCCACGAAGGGCAGGTAGCTGTTGTCGGCATCCTCGGCCGCGGCCCGGCGCGTGCGTGCGATGGCCTCCGGGTCCGGCGGGATGTCGACGTCGAGGTTCTCCAGGCGCAGGTAATCGCGGCCGGGCTCGGCATCGGCGATCGAGCCCATCCGGTCGACGCCGATACCGGCGATGGCGTGCAGTCGGGAGGGACGGGCGCGAGTCATGGTGGACCTGAAGGTTTAAATCATAGATAATCTATTAAATGGAGAGACCGGCGACATTTCAAGCGGATACGTCAGGGCCCGGCGGCGGCGAAGCGGGCACGCTGGCGGATCGCATCGCGCGCGTCCTGGCCGAGCGCATCGTCGCCGGCCGGATCGGCCCCGGGACGCGGCTGCGCCAGGATCACGTCGCGGCCGAGTTCCGGGCCAGCCACGTGCCGGTGCGCGAGGCCTTCCGGCGCCTGGAGGCGCAAGGCCTGGTGCAGAGCGAGCCGCGGCGCGGCGTGCGCGTGCCGCCCCTGGATCCGGATGCCGTGCTCGAGGTCACCGAGATGCGTGCGGCCCTGGAGGTGCTGGCGCTGCGCCACGCCGTCGACCGCATCGGCGCCGCCGAGATCGCCGCCGCCCGCGACGCCATCGCTTCCGGCGCGGTGTCGCATGATATCCGGGTCTGGGAAGCCACCAACCGCCGCTTCCACCGCATCCTGATCACGCCCTGCGGCATGCCGCGCCTGCTGGCGGCGGTCGACGACCTGCATCGCGCCAGCGCGCGCTTCCTGTTCGCGACATGGCGCGCGCTCGACTGGCAGCCGCGGTCCGACCAGGAGCACCGGGCCTGCCTCGACGCGATCGAGCGCGGCCAGGCCGCCGAGGCCTGCCGCCTGATGGAGGCCCATGTCCGCGACGCCGGCCACGCCCTGGTCCGCCGCCTGCGCAGCGCGATGCCGGCGGGGAGCTGAGCGCTTGGATTCACGGTCGGTCCTGTCATCCCGAGCGCAGCGAGGGATCTCCTGCCAGCGACGGACGGTGCGCCATTCGCGGGAGATCCCTCGCTGCGCTCGGGATGACAGTCGTGATTCACCTTTCATCAATGGCGGGTAGCAGCCCGGCTCAACCTGGACGCTTCGGCTTGCCCTTGTGCTTGCGGGGGTGGTCGCGATACGTCGGCGCGGCATCGCCCCGATGCGTCGGAATCCTTCCCGGCTTTCCGCCTTTGCCGAACGTCGGCTTCGCCCGCCACGGCGTCCCGCGCGCCTCTGCGACAGGCGTGATGACGATCCCTCGCTCGGTGCTGCCGGGCAGCCTGACCTGCTCGGCGAAGCCGGCCGCCTTGTCCGCGGCGATCTCGAAGCGGGTTTCCGTCTCGTCGATCCTGATCGAGCCGACGTCACGCTTCGACACGCCGCCGGCGTTGCAGATCATCGGCAGCAGCCACTTCGGATCGGCGCGCTGCCTGCGGCCGAGCGGCAGCGTGAACCAGACGCCGCCGACCATGCCCGGTCCGCGCGGCTCGCGCATCGTCGCCGGACCGCGCTCGCCCTCGCTCCACTTGTCGCGCCTGGGCCTTCTTGCCTGCATGTCGGCGACCGGCAGCGGCGAGAGGTCCTCCGGCACCGGGCGGGCCGCCACCTGCTGGCGCAGGAAGGCCGCGGCAATGCGCTCCGGGGTCGCCTTCGCAAGCAGCTCCGCCACGAACGCCGCTTCCGCCTCGTCCGGCTCGGTGGCCGAAAGCGCCGCGTCGAGGATCTGCCTGCGGTAGCGGGCCTCGATCTCGGCGATGCCGGGGGCGGCGCGTGCTGTGGCCCACAGCCTGGCGAACGCCAGCACGCGCTGCGCGGCGGCGCGGCGGTGCTCGGGGACGATGAGCACGCACACTCCCTTCCGGCCGGCGCGCCCCGTCCGGCCGGAGCGGTGGAGCAGCGTCGCGGGATTGCTCGGCACATCCGCATGGATCACGAGATCCAGGTTCGGCAGATCGATGCCGCGCGCCGCGACGTCGGTCGCCACGCAGACATGCGCGCGGCCGTCACGCATCGACTGCAGGGCGTTCGACCGCTCCGACTGCGCCATCTCGCCCGACAGCGAGACGACCGAGAATCCGCGATTGGCCAGCCGCGCGGTCAGGTGGCGCACTGCCTCGCGCGTGTGGCAGAACACCAGCGCGCTGGCGCTGTCGGAATCGAGCAGCGTGTTGATGATGGCATGCTCGCGCTCGTCGCGCCGGACCAGCACCACCTGGTACTCGATGTCGGCATGCTGCTCGGTGGCGGCGGTCACGGCGATGCGCACCGCGTCCTTCTGGAAGCTCCTGGCCAGCTCCGCGATGCCACGAGGGACCGTCGCCGAGAACAGCAGCGTCCGGCGCTGCTGCGGCGCTGCGCCGAGGATGAACTCGAGGTCCTCGCGGAAGCCGAGGTCCAGCATTTCATCGGCCTCGTCCAGCACCACGGCGCGGATCGCGCCGAGGTCCAGCGCGCCCCTGGTGATGTGGTCGCGCAGGCGTCCCGGCGTGCCGACGACGAGATGCGCGCCACGTTCCAGCGCGCGGCGTTCCTTGCGCATGTCCATGCCCCCGACGCACGTCGCGGTCTGGATTTGCGTCGCCGCGTAGAGCCAGTCGAGCTCCCGCTGCACCTGGATCGCCAGCTCGCGCGTCGGCGCGATGATCAGCCCGAGCGGGAAGCCGGCTGCGTCGAATTGTCCGGCATGGCCGAGCAGCGTCGAGGCGATCGCGATGCCGAAGGCAACCGTCTTGCCCGAGCCGGTTTGCGCCGAGACCAGGAGGTCGGCATCGACATGCCGCCCATCCGCCATCTCCATCTGGACCGGCGTCAGCTGGCTGTAGCCCTTCGCTTCGAGGGCGGAAGCGAGGGCGGGGTGGATGGTCGTCGGCAGGGATGCTGCGTCGTCAGTCGGTGTCATGTTCGCGGTCTCAGTGTCGAAGCCGCATACCACGGCAGCCGTCCAGGTACTTACCCGGTACCGGCTATCGGTAGAAGGCGAATCGTGACTGCCATCCCGAGCGCCGTGACGGATCCTCGCCGCGCTCGGCAGGGCGATCGCATTGAGCTGTGTCAAGGCGAACACGTTCGCGTGATGCGAAATGACCGGCGCGACGTAAGCGAATGCTCAGTGTGCCGGTTCGACTTTCGGATAGTGGATTTTCTTTCGGCGGTGCTGGGCTGCGGTCAATGCCAGGATTATGGCGGGGAACAGTTTATGGACGAGCTGTTGGCGCGACAGCGGGAGCGCATCGGCTTTCCGCGGACGAGCTTTCGCGGGCCCGACGAACTCGCCGCTGTGTACAGAACCTGGGATATGGACGTTGTGCAGCTGAAGCCTGAAACGGGCGATAGCTGGACGGCATCCGAGCAGCTTGGGGACCTTCGTGTCTGGGCGTCCAGCTTGACGGGCCGCTACGGCGTCCGCATGGGCGTGCCGCCACAGACGGTGCTCGTGCAGATCAGCTCGGGCCAAAGCGGCAGCAGACGAATTGGTGGGATGGAGCTGCAGACCAGTGATATCCTGGCTGGCTTCGCAGGACTTGAGCTCATTGGAATCGTAAATCAGCAGCAGCGGGGCACCAGCTTCGTGATGGCGCTTCAAAGCGTCAGGCAAGCGTTGGCGGATCGTGCGCCCGGGTCAGACAGGCTTGCGCGAGGAAGCGCACCGCTGGTTGTCTCCAACAGCCTGTCCCGGATCGCGGCGATGGGCCGGCTGGTCGACGCTGCAATGTCCCTGGAGAACGCCCGAGACAGGCTCTTGGCATCCAGCGACATTGTTGACCTGCTGATCGGCACGATACTGTCGCCTTGGCACCAGGCGACAGATCTGGCCTTTCGCCTGCCAACGTTTCAGCGCCTGCCGATCGTGCGGCGCGCAGAGGAGTTCATGCGCGCACGGTTAGGTGACCCGCTCACGCTGCAAGACATCTGCCATGCGGCAAGAGCAAGCCAACGTTCGGTCGAGTATGCGTTCAGCGGCACGTATGGATTGGGGCCGAAGCAGTACCTGAAAGCGCTGCGCCTCAACGCCGTCCGGCTGGCTCTGATATCGCAGCCCCCGAACGTGGAAAAAATCAACCAGATCGCGAGACGCCATGGGATCTGGCACATGGGGCACTTTACGGAAGACTATTGTCGCGTGTTCGGCGAAACCCCACAGCAGACCAAGGCGCGGCGCTGGCCGCAACGATGACGATCAGGCTCGCCTGTTCGCGCCCTGCCTCCCGCGCTGCCGTTGGCGGGTTGTGGAATTGTGTGCCGCGGACCGTGTAAGCTCCCGTCGGGACGACAACAACTTCGCTTTGGCACTGCATCGAGGATCACATGCCATCGAACTTTGTCGCTAAAGGTGCAGATGGCTATGAGGCCACAATGGGGCGCTGGAGCAAGCGGCTGGCCGCGCCATTCCTTGATTTTTCGAGGGTGCCTTCCCGTGGCAGCGTGCTCGATGCGGGATGTGGCACCGGCAGCCTGACCTTGGCGCTGGCTGCTCACCCCGATCTGACAGCAATCGAGGCTATGGACTTTGAGGAGGACTTCGTCGCCGCTCTGCGCAAGCGCACAACTGATCCCAGAATAAACGCGCAAAAAGGTGATGTCTGTGCGCTGCCCTATGGAGATGGGGAGTTCGATGGCGTCTACTCCCTCCTGGTGCTTCACTTCGTGTCGGATCCGTATCAAGCGGTGCGGGAAATGCGGCGCGTCCTGCGACCCGGCGGTACCGCCGCGGCTACCGTCTGGGCTTATGGCGGCTTGCCGAGTTGGCGCTTGTTCTGGGACGCAATCCTCGCGCTTGAACCGAAAGTGGCCGACAAAGACCCGCGCACAAAGCGGCCGATGACTGGCGAAGGAGAGCTGCGCGCTACCTTCGAAAGCGCAGGCTTTGCGGACGTTGCCGATAGCGTGCTCACGATCCATATGGACTACGCAAATTTCGACGATTACTGGTACCCGATGGTTTACGGCCAAGGAACCTTCGGCAGTTTTTTTGATGGGCTGCCCCAAGCAAGGCGCGACCAGCTTCGGGACGCGGTGCGAGCAGCTTACCTTGGCGACGACAGCGACGGACCTCGGGGCTTTGCGACCGTTGCCTTGGCGGTCCGAGGCACTGCTTGACACCGTTGCCCCAGAGATGGGCGGATGCGACCACTCTCCGCCACCCAGCTCGTTTGATCCCGTCTCCCCCGCGCAGGCCAGGGCATTCACATATGGCGTCGGGCCGCCGAATCTCGACGATGCCCTCTACCTTCCTCCCGCTTGCGGGGGAAGGTAGTCGAAAAGCCATATGCGATCGCCCTGCCTGCTTGCGCGGCGAAATTCCAAAGAAAAGCCGGGGCTGAACCCGGCATATGTCATTGAAGATTGGCGCGCCCGGCAGGGATCGAACCTGCGACCTGCCGCTTAGAAGGCGGCTGCTCTATCCGCTGAGCTACGGGCGCCGCACCGGGAGGCACCATAACGGCTGCCGTCCGTCACGCAACAAGAGTTCCGCGAAGCTGCCCGCGGCGTCCTTCCGGCCGCGGCGCACGGCGTCGGGCGCGGGCGGTCAGGCGATCTGCTCCAGATCGGGTTGCGCATGGCTGACTGGTCGAGCAGGGTCGCGAGGAAGGGCCATATGCGATCGCCATGGTGGACGCAGGCAGGCGTAAGCTGTCAGAGGCGCGGCGCCATATGGAGGTGTGTCTCGCAGGCCAGCTCGAGGCGGCCACCCTGGGCATCGATCGCGGCGGCGAGCGCCGCGAAGAGAGCTTCGCGCTGCGCCGGCGCCAGCATCCGGTGATAGGATTGCGTGCGTGACAGGTCGATGAAGCTCGCCGTCGTGTGGGGCTGGCGCCAGGGGTAGCGTTGGTGCATCACGGCGCCGAACCGTCGCGAGTCGTCGAACAGCCGGGGAACGGGACCGCCGGGCAGGTACCAGGCCTCCGGCGGCGGCCCTGGCGTGAAACCCGGGATGTGCTGCGCGTAGATGCGGTGAAACTCATCGAGCAGCGGCGATGGACGCGGCACGGGCACGTTGCCGAAGATCGCCAGCCAACCGCCGGGCGCCATGGCCATGGCCGCCTTGGCGAAGAATACCTCGGGTGCGATCCAGTGCGCGGCCTGCGCGGCGGCAACGAGCTTGAAAGCCGCCGGCGGCGCCAGCCAGTCCTCGAAGCGCGCGGCGACGAGCGTGATGTCGTTGAACGGCGCAAGGCTGCTTCGCGCCACGCGGATCAGGTCCGCGCCGGGGTCCAGCGCCACGACATGCAGGCCACGCTGCGCGAAGCCCGCGGTTGCCTTGCCGGTTCCACACCCGACCTCGAGGATCGGATCGCCCGCCGTCAGGCCGGCGGCACGGACGATATCGGCGAAGAGGGCATCGGGATAGCCGGGCCGCGCCGCGTCATAGAGGTCGGCAACCTCATCGAACGTTGCGCCCTGTTCCATGGCCCGTCTCCGCCGCCCGGTCGCTGCCGGTCACCCGCTGATCCCCGTCAACGGCGGCGATTCTACCCTGGATTCCTGCCGGCGTGACGTCTTGCGTGCTGTCGCCGAGCAACATGACGAACGCCGCGATCTCGTCGAACCGGAAGCCGCCCTCGGACGCGCCGCGGAACACCGTGCCGCCTTTCTCGACGGCGATGGCAGGGAAGCGGGAGACGTCATAGCGGTCGCCTTCCTGGAGGATCACCTCCCTGCGGCTGTGATCGTTCCAGTCATGCATGGATATGGAGGAGCCGCTTCCCGGAAACATTGCCGTGAGCCGGTCGAGCACGGGCTGCAGGCGTTCGGATATCATTCTGGCCGTGAGCGCGAAGCCGCGGAACATGATCGGCCCCTCGGCCGCCGCAAACGCGCGTCTCAGCGCGCCGAACAGGGGCTCCTCCCGCTGCCGCCAGGTCTCCTCGTCGAAGCCGGGGCGCTCGCCGGTGCCGCGCGCCGCCCACGGTGGGGGAGCCACCGTGTAGCCGAATATGTCCTCGACCTTGCCATCGGCGTCGACCCGTGGCGACCAGAACGTGCGCAGGGCACCTGCCTGAAAAACGATGACGCCGGGCTCGTTGCGATGTTTGCCATCGATCCGGCCGATCTCGGCGATGGGATATCGACCACTGTCCCGGATCGCCTCGAACGTATCCCGGAAGTAGGCGAGGACAGCCCGCTTGCCGACGATCAGACCGGCGACGTTCTGGCTGCCGAACACGGCGCCCCTGGCCAGGACAGCGCGCATGGGCCCGGCATCGCACGTGTTGATCGCCAATGCGAGCGCCCTCGCGGCCGCCATGCAGGCCGCATCATGAGCGTCCGGCTTGGGGTCATCCGACCACACCATCATCCGGGAGGTGTCCAGCAGCTTCTGTTCAGCCATCGCGCGGTTCCTCCTGGCGCCATCTGCTACCGTGAAGCGTGTCCTTTTATGCAAATACAATAGTATCCTGAATGAGGATTACGCCGCCATCAACCAACCACCGGTAGTTATGTGTAACTAAAGTAAAAAGTTAGTATTTCTATATAACTATCTGTAAAAATTTGAATTTTATATATTCATGATCTGAGATAAGAAAATCTCTGACGAAGGATATGCCGCGCGTCACAGAGGGCCCGGAGAGAGGGCTTGCGGCGGGATACCGACAAGTCGGCCCTGGACATTGCGGCTGTGTAAAATTTGTGACGCCCCCGTCACGGGGGAGGGAGCGAGGTTTTCACCTGACGCCTGTTTTGCTATTGTGGCTTAGATGAGTGGGCAACCGCTTTTATTTGCAGTTACGTTACGGTGAGATCCCATGGCCATCATACACCTCAGTGACTCAGTCGGCGCCGGCGGACGCAACGTCCGCCCGGACGTGCTTGCGGTGCAGACCCTGCTGACCCACCGTGGCCAGAGGCCGGGCGCGCCCGACGGCCTTTGCGGCCCTCGCACCATCGCCGCGATCAAGATGTTCCAGGCCAGGTTCATGCGCACGCCGGACGGCCTGGTGGGCGTCAACGGGCCGACCTGGCAGCGGCTGGTGCACGGCACCATCCCGGGGCTGCACGGGCCTGGCGCCGCCGGTCCGGCCGGCGGGGGCCTGCAGCTGCCGCCCCCCAAGCCGCCGTCATCCGGTCCCGCCGTGCCGGCCAAGGACCCCAGCATGACGGAGCTGCTGCCCAAGCCGGAGAAGGGCACGTTCAATGCAGGCCTGAAGGCCGTCTCCAACAAGATGATGAAGGAGATGTTCGGCAATCCGCGCGAGACCTACAGCCAGGATTGCCAGGCGATGACCAATGCCAAGCTCAAGCGCAATGTCGTGTCGGAGTCCGTGGGTCCGTTCAAGGCCACGGGCCTGAAGCCGGCGGTCGCCAGCCTGAAGCAGGTCTTCGGCGAGATCTCCATAGCGCTGCCCCTGCTGGCGCCGCGCATCGGCACGGCGGGCATGCTGTGCTGCCGCTACCAGCGCGGCTCCACGACCGCGATCTCCAACCACTCCTGGGGCACGGCGATCGACCTCACCATCAACGGCATCCTGGACAAGCGTGGCGACAACAAGGTGCAGGTCGGGCTGACGCTGATCGCGCCGTTCTTCAACAAGCACGGCTGGTACTGGGGCGCCATGTTCGGCACCGAGGACGCGATGCATTTCGAGGCGAGCGTCAGCCTGGCCGAGAAGATCAAGGCCGAGCTGTCGTGACGGCCGCGCCTCGCAGGGCGCGCCGGGCCGGCGCCGCGTGGACCATGGTCTGCGCGGCGCTGCTGCTGGCAGCGCTGCCGGCGCCGCACGATGCGGCCGCCCGCGCCCAGGAACGCCCCGCCGACTGCCGCCTGGCGGCGCCCGCGTCGTGGCAGGGGGTGAGCATCGAATGGCTGGGGCCCTGCGCGCAGGGCGCGGCCCAGGGCGCGGGCGTGGCGATCGCGCGCGCGGCGGGACGTGAGCCGGAGCGCTTCTTCGGCACCGCATCAGCCGGCCAGCTGTCGGAAGGCGTGTTCGACCTCCCCGACGGCTACCGGCCGGCGCGCTTCGAGAAGGGCGCCGCCGTCGCGCTCGAGGACCGCAACCAGATCATCGCCGCCTTCCGGACCGCATCCGACGCCGCGCGCCAGGTCAGCGCGCGCCTGAAGGCCGCCGGCAAGGGCGACGCCGCCCGCGCCTATGCCGAGGATGCCGAACGGCTGGCCAGCCAGATGGACTGATCCTCGGGCTGGTCGAGGCTGGCCGGTTTGGTCCGATGGTGCGCCGTGAGGGGCCGCGCCATGGGCGGCACGGCGGCGCTGTGCCTCCTCGACCATGTGTTCCGGCCGGCCCCAGCTCTCTCGCTCCGGGCCAGCACTGTTGCCACGTTCCACCTGAGCGTCGCGACATCACCCGCGCCCAGCTCCAGAGTTGCGTAGGCGCCTTGGTGCTGAATGCGAAAGCGCCTTGCACCCTCGGCGTCATTCATGACCACCATCACCATCCGCGAATCAGGCGTCAGACAAGTCACGTTGGGAAGCTGATCCACCTCGCTTGAATAAACCCGCACCGACTCCGGCCGGATGAACCTCGCCGAGTGCGCCATCAGATAATATCCGGGATTTCGCTTGATCGTGGCCCCGATGGTAACGCCGCCCATGGCTCCCACGGCGCCGTTGGGCGTGTGCAGGGCGTACTCGGGATCGGAGGCGAGATTCCACTCCAGCGCGGTACGGCTCCAGTTTCTCAGGGCGCCGATGATGACATTCCTTGCATGCCAGCGCAGCGCGCCCATGAAATCTTCACGCGCGGAAACCCATTGTTCGGTGAAGTACACTTTTTGCGCTGGATACCGCGCCCGCACCACCGACATCGCCTCCGGCGATCCGCTGTACAAATGCCAGGCAACGCCGCCGATATAGGCGCGCGCCTCTGCGTCCCCCAGCACTGTGAGCGGATAATCTGGTTCGTCGCAATTGTGGTCCCAGCAGAGTATTTCTGTTTCGGGCGCGCCTTTGCGCAATGCCGGTCCAAGGTATCCCTTGATGAATTCCGCCTGTTCCGTGGCGGCCATCACCATGCTCGGCTCGTTCTTGGGATTGTGCGGCTCGTTCTGTGGTGTCACCGCGCTGACATGAATGCCATGCCCACGCATCGCTTCCACGTATTTCACGAAGTATCGTGCATACGCCGAATAGCATTCCGGCTTGAGCGACCCTGCCACGAAGCTGCCGTTGCTCTTCATCCACGGTGGTGCCGTCCACGGCGAAGCGATAATTTTCACAGCCGGATTGATCCGCAATATCTGCTGCAGCACGGGAACGACTTCCGGGTCACAGGCGGCAAGATTGAAGCGCGAGAGGTCGGGGTCCGCCGTTCCGGGAGGCAGATCCCAATAGGTGCAATCTCTCCGGCCGAGGTCGGAGGCGCCGATGCTCAGTCGCAGACAGCTCAGCCCGACCGAAGCATCGCTCAAGCCAAACAGCTCCTCCAGCAGGTCGGCGCGGTCTGCTTCTGGAAGCCCCGCCAGCAAATACGCACTGCCGCCCGTCAACGCAAACCCGAAGCCTTCGATCGGTTGAAAGGTCCGGTTATCGTCGATTTCGATCGTGGGGAGCGCGTCTTGCGGCAACGATCTGGAAAACGCCACCGGCTGCATGGGTTGCAGCAACGAATTGGCATTTTGCGTGACCCAGCCCTCGATCATCCGTGGTCGTCCTGCTTCGGGGCCCGTCACACGTGGGCGCCATTGCGCTGCGCTCGGATCACCCGGACGCGGTTGTTGCCTCCACACGCAGCACGCGTTGGAAAAATCCGTCAAACAATCCGGCACGACCAACGGCCACGACCGCCGCCGATGGAAATTCCGCAACCAGCAGCTCGGCCATCTCACGTTGGGTCGCTTCATCGAGCGCATTCATTGCCTCGGCCAGGAAAATCCAGTCGGGCCGATGAAGCAGCATGCGCGCAAAGCTGAGCCTTTGCTGTTGAGCCACGGAGAGCACCTGCTCCCAATTCTCGATCACGCCAAGATTCCCTGCCCAGTCGCCCAGGCCCACACGATGCAACGCCGCATTGATGTCGCCCGGCGTGCACACGCCGAGTGTCAGCGGGTAGCAGACGGCTTCACCCAAAGCTCCCACGGGCAGATAGGGCCGGTCGCTGGCCACGAAGATGCTTGCGCCGGCTGGCAGTGTCACCTTTCCGGTGCCCCATGGCCAAAGCCCTGCAACGGCGAGGATGAGCTTGTGGCAGATCGCCGTCTTGCCCTCGATCAGCACATGTTCGCCGGGGCCGATCTCGGCCGTTATCTCCTTCATCACCGGCGCCGCATCGTGTTTCATCACGCGCACGCCGGCGAGCTGCAGCAAACTGCCCTCATGCTTCACCTCGATGCGGTTCGCGCCGAGCTTCTCCTGAAGCTCGCCCAGCGCATCCTGCAGCGCCATCACGCGTTCGACGGAGGCCCGCCATTGGGCGATGCCGGAAAGATTGTCGACGGGAAACGATAGCGCGGCGGTGACTTGCGAAAACGCCTGGGCCATCTGCATCAGCGTGCCCAGCGAGATGAACCCCATGATATAGCGCGGCGCCGCGACAAGAAGCGGAAACGGGTTTGCCAGCACGCCGTATGCCGTGGTGAACACGATGATGCGCACCAGGCCATAGGTCTGGCGCTCCCAGCCCCGTCGCACGCCACGCAGCAGCTCCTGAAGATGCGTTCGCTCATCGGCATCGCCGCCGATCAAGGCGATGCTTTCTGAATATTCCCGCGCGCGTGCCAGGCCAAACCGGAAATTGGCTTCCACCGTCTGCCGCAGATTGGAGGCGCCGACCAGCGGCGACCCCGCCCATAGCGCCAGGCTGGTGCCGATCGCCGAATAGGCGAGCGCGACGAAGACCATGAAGCCAGGGATGGGAATGACCGTCCCGCCGGCTTCCACGTGGATGACACCGGAGAGCGTCCACAGCACGGCGACGAATGTCCCGAACAGCAGGATGCAGTAGAACAAGGCTTGGCCCAGCTCGACGGCCGCCTCGGTCGTCACGCGGATATCTTCGGCGATTCGCCCGTCCGGATTGTCGTGGTCACCCGCGATCAGGCCGAGCTGATAGTGCCTTCCTTGCGCCATCCAGACCGACAACGTGTTGTTGGTGATCCAGACACGCCAGGCAAATTCCAGGCGTCGCTTGGTATGAAGCGTTATGGAGAACACGAGGATGCTTGCCAGAAGCAGGAGCACGAAGGTCGCGATCAGACCCAGGAACGCATCGAGGTGACGGCCTTCTATCGCGTTATAAAGCCGCGCCGACCAGGAATTCAGGCCGACCTGAACCGCGACCTGCGCAACCGTCAGGGCCGCGATCAGCGCCAGACGTCCCCGGTTCATCCATTTGTGCCCGGCCGACCAGAAGGGCAGGGCAAAAAGGACGAAGCGCCATAGGAAGCCGCAGTGATCGAGCATTCCGCTCTTCGAGCGGGCCGCCGTATCCTGCGTCATGGGCTCGGCTCGACTACACTGCATGGATAGGGGCCCGGCTCACGCATCGCAGTCATGTCTCGGTCCCGGAAGCGCTTCAAACAGAAAGAAAGTATGTGTCCAAAGGGCTGAAGCCAATAGAGCTATGACGAATACTTTCTTCACCATAGGGCATTCGACCAGGCCCCTCGCTCAATTCGTTTCTCTCTTGCAGGAATCGGGCGTCGATCTCGTGGTTGACGTAAGATCGATACCGCGATCGCGCACCAACCCGCAGTTCAATCAGCAGGAGCTCTCGGCAGAACTGTCCTCATGGCAGATCGGCTATGAGCATATCACGGAACTTGGCGGCCTGCGGGGCAGGACGCGCAACGCGCGACCTTGCCTCAATGCGCACTGGCGGCTGCGCAGCTTTCAGAATTACGCTGACTACGCGCTGACGGCGCCCTTCGCCTCGGGTCTGGCGCGCCTCAGGGAGCGGGGTCGGCAGCATCGATGCGCAGTGATGTGCGCGGAAGCCGTCTGGTGGCGTTGCCACCGCCGGATCATCGCCGACCACCTCCTGGCCGCGGGAGAGCGCGTGATGCACATCCTCGGGCCGTCGCACGTCGTGGCGGCAAGCCTGACTGCCGGTGCGGTTGTGCGTGACGACGGAACGGTCGTCTATCCCGCCGAAGGGCCGCGGCTGGAATGAGACGACGATCGTGACCAGTGGACTGATACATCCGTCATCCCGAGCGCAGCGAGGGATCTCCCGCGTGGGACGCACAGCGCGCCCTTCGCAGGAGATCCCTCGCTGCGCTCAGATTCTATGTAGCGACGAGAGGTCAGGAGGTAGGCTTTGAGTTTGGACCGAGCCTACGGAGGAAGAGAGATGAAGTCTTCGCAACAC
This sequence comes from Vineibacter terrae, assembly GCF_008039615.1. Taxonomy (GTDB): domain Bacteria; phylum Pseudomonadota; class Alphaproteobacteria; order Reyranellales; family Reyranellaceae; genus Vineibacter; species Vineibacter terrae. The sequence goes on from NZ_VDUZ01000081.1 coordinate 25,549, forward strand.
GCTGACACCCCCGCCGCTGAGACGGAGTTTGCCA
>NZ_VDUZ01000082.1 GCF_008039615.1 Vineibacter terrae
CTCCAGTTCGGCGAAAATCGACCTCGACTCCTCCATGGCGCCAAACTCCTACGCTACTACTCAACCCAACCCAGCCTTAACCCCTATCCCTCAAACGCAAGCTCTTTCTCTAATGCGATTGCCCTGCTTCCGCCGCGGATTCCGGTGTTTCAGTTCTTGTTCTCTGATGAAGAATGTAGTACAGTTCACCACAGTATGCGTTCCCGCCGCCGGGGATATCGGGCGTTCCTCGTGGGCCCCGTCGCAAGGGGCAAGGCCGTCGCCGGGCCGGATGCGGGCGCTTCGTCGGCTCCACGACACGGAGCATTCAGGCTGACGCCACCATGGGAGGCGACTGATGGCCGTTGCGAGCGTCGCTACGCATCCGCCGGTAGCGCGGGGATCGGCGTATCGCCTGCCGCCTGCGGCGGATTTTCGTAATTTCCGACGTTTGCGTCACGCCCTTTTTCGACTGAGATTCGGTATGTGCTTGATTTGCTTGCGTTTTTTTCGCGGAGGGTGCGGCCCAGCGGCCGCTTGAGTGGCCGGCGACCGCCATGCTTTGATCCGCGCCCAACAGACCCGGCGGCGTTTCACGCCGCGGCATGCGACAGAGGACGCAAGTGCATCCCTATATCCACGCCGGCACGACCCCCGACAAGCCGGCCTACATCATGGCCGGCAGCGGCGAGGTCGTGACCTACCGCCAGCTCGAGGAGCGCTCCAACCGGATCGCCCAGTTGTTCCGTGATCGCGGGCTGAAGGCGGGCGACCACATCGCGATCTTCCTGGAGAACCATCCTCGCTTCTTCGAGATCTGCTGGGCGGCGCAGCGCTCGGGCCTCGTCTACACGGCGGTGAGCTCGCGGCTGACCGCGGCCGAGGTCGACTACATCGTGGGCGACTGCGGCGCCAGGCTGCTGATCACATCGATGTATCTGCAGAAGCCGGCGGCGGAGCTGGCGCCGCTGATGCCGGGCGTCAGCACACGGCTGATGATCGACGGCACGATCGCGGGCTACGAGCCGTTCGAGGAGACGGTCGCGCGCTATCCCGCTGCACGCATCGCCGATGAGGTGTCCGGGCAGGACATGCTGTACTCGTCCGGCACCACGGGCCGGCCCAAGGGCGTGATGGTGCCGCTGACGTTGGAGGCGATCGACACGGTGAGCCCGTCGCTTCATCTCAGCCGTCAGGCTTACGGCATCGATGCCGACACGGTCTACCTGTCGCCGGCGCCGCTCTATCATGCCGCGCCGTTGCGCTTCAACATGATGATGATGCGGCTGGGTGCCACCTGCGTGATCATGGAGCACTTCGACGCCGAGGAATACCTGCGGCTGGTGGAGAAGCACAGGGCCACGCACACCCAGCTCGTGCCGACGATGTTCGTGCGCATGCTGAAGCTGCCGCAAGAGGTGCGCCGTCGCTACGACGTGTCGAGCCTCAGATGCGCCATCCACGCTGCCGCGCCGTGCCCGGTGCAGGTGAAGGAGCAGATGATGGCGTGGTGGGGGCCGGTGCTGCACGAGTACTACGGCGGCACCGAAGGCAACGGCATGACCATGGTCGGGCCGCAGGACTGGCTGTCGCACAAGGGCACGGTCGGCCGTGCGGTGGTGGGCAAGATCCGGATCGTGGGCGAGGACGGCGAGGAGCTGCCGGTCGGCGAGGCCGGCACGATCTACTTCGCCGAAGGCCGCGAGTTCGCCTACCACAACGACCCGGCCAAGACCGCCGAGTCGCGTCATCCCAAGGGCTGGAGCACGCTGGGCGATGTCGGCTATGTCGATGCCGAGGGCTTCCTGTACCTCACCGATCGCAAGGCCTTCATGATCATCTCGGGCGGCGTCAACATCTACCCGCAGGAGGCCGAGAACGTGCTGATCAGCCATCCCGCGGTGGTCGACGTCGCGGTGTTCGGCGTGCCCAACGAGGATTTCGGCGAGGAGGTGAAGGCGGTGGTGCAGCCACGCGACATGGGCGAGGCGGATCCGGCGCTGGCCGAGGCGCTGATCGCCTACTGCAAGCAGCATCTGTCGCCGATCAAGTGCCCGCGCTCGGTCGACTTCGAGGCCGAGCTGCCGCGCCATCCTACCGGCAAGCTCTACAAGCGCCTGCTGCGCGACCGCTACTGGTCCGGCCGCCAGAGCCGCATCGTGTGAGCCCATTCAAACTGTCATTCCGAGCGCAGCGAGGAATCTCCTCGTTACGTGGTCACGGACTGCCTTCCAGGGAGATCCCTCGCTGCGCTCGGGATGACATGCTGTAGATCAAAGGGAGTCATCGCCATGAAAGCCGCCGTGCTCGGTGAAGCGGGTGTCGAGATCCGCGACGTGCCTGTCCCGGTGCCGAAGCCCAACGAGGTGCTGATCAAGGTGCGGGCCTCGAGCCTCAACCGCGCCGACCTGCTGGTGGCGTCCGGCCGGCAGCATGGCCCGGTCGGCGGCGTCGGCGCGCGGCTGGGGCTGGAATGCGCCGGTGAGGTGGTCGAGGTCGGGGCCGAGGTCAAAGGCATCAAGGCCGGCGACCGCGTCATGGGCTCGGCGCCCGGCGGCTATGCCGAGTACGCCGTCACCGACGGGGGACGCGTCCACAAGGTGCCGGCCAACAACATGACCTTCGAGCAGGCGGCCTGCTATCCGGTGGCGCTGCAGACCATGCACAACGCGGTGGTGACCGCCGGCCGCCTGAAGGCGGGCGACAGCGTGCTGATCCAGGGCGCGAGCTCGGGCGTCGGGCTGATGGGCATGCAGATCGCCAAGCTGATGGGCGCCTCGGTCGTGATCGGCACGTCGACCAACCCCCAGCGCCGCGCGCGGCTGGCGGAGCATGGCGCCGACCTCGCGCTCGACTCCCGGGACCCGGCGTGGCCCGAGGCGGCGCGGGCGGCGACCGGCGGCAAGGGCGTCGACCTCATCGTCGATCAGGTGTCGGGCGGCGTCGCCAACCAGAACATGCAGGCCGCCGCCGTCCTGGGCCGCATCGTCAATGTCGGGCGCCTTGGCGGCATGAAGGGCGAGTTCGACTTCGACCTGCACGCGCTCAAGCGCATCGACTATGTCGGCGTCACCTTCCGCACCCGCTCGCCCGAGGAGGTGCGCGAGATCAACCGCCTGATGCGCGCCGACCTATGGCCAGCCGTCGAGGCCGGCCGGCTGTCGCTGCCCATCGATCGCAGCTTCCCGCTCGACCAGGTGGCCGAAGCGCTGGCCCACATGCGCGCCAACGCCCATTTCGGCAAGATCGTGCTGACGATGTGACGTGCATCTCCTCTCCCCGCTCTCGCGGGCAGAGGTGTACCCCTCACCGCAGCCGCTCGGGCAGGATCGTGCGCGCGTCGTCGGAGTGCTCGTAGAGCTCGGGCGGCAGGCGGCGCATGTTGCCGAGCGAGGCGACCACCATCTGCTTGCCCAGCCGGCGCGCGTACTTCATCGCCGGCACGAGGTCGGTGTCCTGCGAGGCGAGGATGATCTGGTCGATGCCGGGCAGGTGCGAGTAGGAAGCGATGTCGAGCGCGATGCGCACATCGACGCCCTTCTGCTCGAAGTCGGGCGCGAAATCGTCGTCGGTGAGCGTCTCGGCCGGCGCCGTGGCGTTGCCGCGCCGCAGGCGGAAGCCGCGGAACTTCAGGACGCCGCGGCGCACCGCGAAGCGTTCGCGCTGCGCCAAGTCGCGCAGCCAGCCGTCGCCCGACTCGAAGACGCGCCTTTCGCCGGAGATCGGCAGGCTCACCTCGCCGGCGAAAGGCGGGCAGTCATAGTACAGGATCCGCAGCACATGCTCGCGATCATGGTCGATGCACGACCAGGCAAAACGCTCGACGAAATCGTTGTTGTACTGAAAGCCGATTTCCTGCGCGCTCTTACGGAGATTGCCGCCGTCCAGCAGGACAACAGTCTTCAGCATACCGGTTGCCATAGGTGATAGGGGTCCTTGACATCGTTATTGGTGCCGGCTCTGCGCCAATTGATCGCAGTCGGCTCGCCGTGGATTTAGGGCTCGATGTCAATCCCGTGCAAGAGGTCAAACGGTCCGATCAGGAGACGATGATCCACGTCGAGAGGGCCATGGCGCAGAGTGTGCCGGTGCTGGTGTACAATGCGGTGCCGGCGAACAGCTTGCGCCGCTCGGCGCCGACCTTCCAGCCCACGACCATGCAGGTCTCGTCCGGGGCCGGCCGGTGGAAGACCCGGCCCGTCATGCGGCCGGTCATCGCCGGCCGCCAGTCGTCAGGATCCTGCACCGCCCATGCGCCGGGACAATCGAGCGCACCCCACAGGAAGGCGCTGTCGATGCGGCCGTCCGCCGCGGCATGCACGGCATGCGGCCGGTACAGCGACAACGACATCGGCTTGTCCGCGAAGCGCTGTCCGAAGACGCGCAGCCCGTCGCCCTCGGCACGGCCGCGGCCGCATACCAGGCACCAGTGGAAGTCGCTGTCCTCGAAGCAGCCGCCTTCGGCCGACAGCCGCTCGGCGTCGGCCCAGTCCTGCACGCCGGGCGGCTCCAGCGCGAGGCTGGCGGGCCGCGCCTCGCTCACGAGCCTGTCGCCGTCCTTGAGCAGCAGGGCGCCGTCGCCGCCGGGCGTCAGCGCCAGCCTGGTGTCGATCGGCACCGGCGCGCGCAGGGTCACCTCGACGACGCCGTCGGGATCGACATGACGGGCCATCACGCCGGCGACATAGCCACCGTTGCCCGACAGGCGCGGGCCGTTGAAGCGGCGGTCGATGACGATCGTGCTGTTGTGGTGCATGCGTGCTATTCCCCGCGTGGTGCGCAACCGTGTCCTGCGGTGCGTGGCACAGCAAGCGCTCGCGACGCAAGGCCGCCTTCACTAATCTGCGCCGCGTCATTGTCAATGAAAGGACAAGCGCGTGCTGCACCGGGCTGGATGGCTGCCCTACGGCCTGGTCGCGATGTGTTTCATGCTGAGCTTCGCCACCCGCGGGATCAGCGAGTCGTTCGGCGTCTTCGTGCCGGCGCTGCAGGCGGCGTTCGAGGTGGACCGCGCCGTCATCACCAGCGTCTACGGGCTGGGCATGCTGGCGATGGGCCTTGGCGGGCCGTTCGCCGGGCTGCTGCTCGATCGCGTAGGGCCGCGCGGGCTTGTGCTGGCGGGGCTGGCCTGCGCCGGCGGCAGCGCCGTGCTGGCATCGCTCGCGGGCGCGGTCTGGCAATTGCATGCCACCCTCGGGCTCCTCACCGGCCTGGCTGGAGCGGCGCTCGGCAGCGTCACCTTCGCCGGCTTGCTGGGCCGCTGGTTCTCCGCGCGTCTGGGCACGGCGCTGGCGGTCGTATGGTCGGCGAGCAGCGTCGGTGTCATGCTGATCTCGCCGCTGGCGGAGATGCTGATCCAGGCACGGGACTGGCGTTTCGCGTACTGGTGCCTGGGGCTGGCGGTGCTGGCCCTGGTCGTGCCCGTGGTCCTGATGCCGTGGCGACGCATCGCGGCGGGCGATCCGGTGATCATGGCGGCGCGCGGCGGTGCGGACTGCACCCTTGGCACCGGGCCGACGGTGGCGATGGCGCTGCGCGATCCGCCGTTCTGGGGCCTGACGCTCGCGTTTGCGATGACATCGGTGTCGATCTTCAGCCTTGCGCCGCAGGCCAACGCCTACCTGATCGACCAGGGACTCACCGGCGCCGGCGCCGCGCGGGTATGGGCGCTGACCGCGATGCTGACCCCCGTCGGCATGATCGGCTTCAACTGGCTGGCCGATCGCGGCGGGCGCATGCTGGGCGCCATCGCGGCCTATACCGGCACGGGGCTCGGCATCCTGGCGCTGTGGTCGGTGGGCGGACCGGACGACACGTGGCTGATCGGCGCCTTCATCGTGCTGTTCGGCAGCACGATGGGATCGCGCGGGCCCATGATCTCGACGCTCGCGACGCTGCGCTACCGCGGGGCCCATGCCGGCCAAATCTACGGTCTCATCACCTGCGGCATGGGCGCCGGCGGGGCGCTGGGCGCCTGGCTGGGCGGCCTCGCCCACGACCTCACGGGCGGCTACCGCGGCACCTTCGTGCTGTCGCTGGCCGCCCTGGTGCTGGCGGCCGTGCCGCTGGTGCTCGAGGCCCGCGCCCGCGAGCGCATGTAGGCTCAGCCCCAGCTCACCGTCGTCTGTGTCATCCGGCCGCCGAGGAAGTCGAGCACCGCCTGGTTGAACAGCGCCGGCGCCTCCCAGTAGGGCGTGTGGTTGGTCTTCTGGAAGATGCCCAGCTGCGCCTGCGGCAGGCGCCGGTGCGTCTTCTGGCCGATCTCCAGCGGCACCGACTTGTCCTCCTCGCCCCAGAGCAGGAGCAGGGGGATGCGATCGCCCAGCGCCTGCAGGCCGTCGAGCACCAGGTCGTCGTTGAAGCGGTGGGCGAAGTAGTCGAGGAAGCGCTCGAAGCACGCCGCAGCGCCGGGCGAGGCGTTGATCCGCACGTCCTCCTCGACCAGGGCGTCGGTGACATGGCGCGGATCGCTGAACACCTGCAGCAGGCGGTTGCGCATGGCCTCCAGCCGCATATCGCGCAGGCCGGCGGTGGTGCGCTCGACCTTCTCCTGCGTCACCGGCGCCAGGCCGAGGCTGCCGACCATGATGAGCGAGCGCACGCGCTGCGGCGCTGCAATCGTTGCCGCCGCCGCGACATGGCCGCCCAGCGAGGTGCCGAGCAGGATCGCCTCCGGCGCATCGACCTGATCAAGGAACTGCAGCAGGAAGTCGCGGTAGCCCGGAATCGAGTGATCGAAATCGGCGGACTTGGTCGCGAAGCCGTGGCCGGGCAGATCGGGCGCGTAGACGCGGTAGCCGGCGGCGGCGAGCACATCGATGTTGTGCTGCCAGCGGTCGGCGCGCGAGGTCAGGCCGTGCACCAGCACCAGCACCGGGCCGGTTTGGCCGGCGCTGAAGACGCGCGTCATCGTGGCGCCGACGGCGAGGGGATAGGTGATCATGGCGAGGACTCTCCGTCGGGGCTAATCGAAGCGCGGCATCAGGGCGTCGGCCTTGCCGGCCAGGGCTTCGGGCCATACGACCACGCCGTGCTCGATGATGGGCTGACCGTCGATGCTGAGCGACTGGCGCAGGACCACGCCATCGGGGTGGTTCTCGCCGCCGCCCGGCTCCCACCACGGCATGCCCAGCCCGATGGCGTTGGCGCCGATCGCGCGGATGTCCTCGATGAAGCACTTGCCGCCGAAGCGTGCCGCCGGATGCAGCCCGTAGGAGAAGTGGATGACGTAGCCGTAGTCGCCGCGCCCGGCCCGGCGCAGCGCGCGGTCCAGGATCTGCGCATCGGGACCCTGCTCGACGATGCGCTGGATGCGGCCGTCGACCTCCAGGGTCAGCGGCCGCTGCAGCGCCGTGTAGTGCTCGTGCATGGCGGCCACCAGCCGCAGCGTGCCGCGCACGGACTTGAGCTCCGGCAGCATCACCACCGAGCCGGGCACGGTGTTCATGCCCGGCCCCTCGGCGCGCCGTTTCTTCGCCTGCCCGCGCGGCGCCAGCACGAAGCTGACGTCGGTGCCGATGTCGTCGGTGACGCGGCACGTCTTGCCGCCGGCCTCGCCGATCAGCGTGTCGAGCGCCGACTGCACCTCGAACAGGCTGTCGAGATCGACGGCGCCGTAGAGGCGCGCCAGGGCCGCGGAGTCCATGCCGCCGGCGCCCAGGGCGCGCAGGCGGTTGCCCTTCATTGCCCGGTCATGCGCATCCGAGCCGGCCATGAAGGGATGCGTGAGGTCGATCCAGACATCGGCCTCGAGCATCGCCGCCTGCAGCGCCGTCGGCAGGTAGGGGTCGGCCAGCTTGCCCTGGAAGGGCAGCTGCGGGATCACGCTGATCATCGGCCGGCTGCCGAGCGTGGCGGCGGCGTCGAAGATCGCGTTGATGGCCGTCATGTCCGATGCCGTGTCGGCGGTGATCAGCACGCTTTCCCCGGCCTTGACCTGCATGTGATCCTCGACCAGGGCGCGCGCGCTGCGCATGCGCCTTGCGTTGTCGATTGCCGTTGCCATCCGTTCCTCCTGCGCCTAGGCGCCGCCCAGGTAGAGATCGGCCATGCGCGCGTCGGCCAGCAGGTCGCGCGCCGCGCCGCTCATCACCGCCTTGCCCGAATCGAGCACGTAGCCGCGATCGCTGATCTCCAGGCTCTGGCGCGCGCGCTGCTCGATCACCAGCGCCGCCACGCCGATGGCCGGCAGCTTGCGGATGGTGTCGAACACCTGCGCCACCAGGTTGGGCGACAGCGCCGCGGTCGGCTCGTCCAGCAGCATCATCTTCGGCTGTGTCATGAGCGCGCGGGCGAAGGCGAGCTGCTGGCGCTCGCCGCCCGACAGCGCTTCTGCCCGGACGCGGCGGCGGGCGGCCAGCGCCGGGAACAGGTCCAGCATCTCGGCGATGCGGGCGGCGTGGTTCTGCACGCCCACCACCACCTGCAGGTTCTCCACGATGGTGAGCGAGGGGAAGACGTTCTCGACCTGCGGCACATAGGCGACGCCGACCTTGATGCGGTCCTCGGGCCGCATCGCCAGCAGATCCTCGCCGCAGAAGCGCAGCACGCCGCGGCAGCGCGGCACCAGGCCCATGATCGCCTTGGCCAGCGTGCTCTTGCCGGCGCCGTTGGTGCCGGCGACGGTCACGATCTCCTTCTCGTGCACGGCGATGTCGATGCCGGTGACGATGTCGATCTCGCCGTAGCCGGCGACCATCTGCTCGATGGCCAGCAGGGTCACGATGCGCCTCCGATGTAGGCGGTGCGCACGCGCGCGTCCTTCAGCACGTCGTCGGGCGGGCCATGCGCGATGATGCGGCCGCGATCCAGCACATGGAGCTCGTTCACCATGCGGGTCAGGGCCGGGATGTTGTGCTCGACGATCAGGAAGCCGATGCCGGACTGGTTGATGGCCACGATGCGGTCGGCGATCTCGGCGTAGAGCACCGGGTTGACGCCGGCGAACGGCTCGTCGAGCAGGATCATGCGCGGCTTGCACATCAGCATGCGGCCGAGCTCGAGCAGCTTGCGCTGGCCGCCGGAGAGCTGGCCGGCGGGCAGGTCGGCGACCGGCGCCAGCCGCAGGAAGTCCATCACCTTGCCGGCCTGCTCGGCGATCGCCGCCTGCTCGCGCTTCAGCATGCCGCCGGCAAGGAAGGCGAACCGCAGCCGCTCGCCCTTCTGGCCCGGCGCCGACACCGCGAGGTTCTCGCGCACCGTCAGGTGGCTGAAGGGCCGCGGCACCTGGAAGGTGCGCATCAGCCCCTGCCGGGCGCGCGCCTGCGGCGACAGGCTGTCGAGAGTCCGTCCCTCGAAGCGGACATGGCCGGCGTCGGCCGGCTCGAAGCCGCCGACCACCGCGAACAGGGTGCTCTTGCCGGCGCCGTTGGGGCCGATCAGGCCGACCAGGCCGCCCGCCGGCACGGCGATCGAGACATCCTGCAGGATCTGCAGGCCGCCGAACGACTTGGAGACGCTGTCGATCTCGAGGCTCATCGCTCGACGCCGTCGCCGATGAGGCCCCGCGGCCGGAACAGGACGAACAGCACCAGGCACAGGCCGATGATCGCCAGCCGGATGCTGGCCATCTCGGTGTCCAGCACGCCGGGGAAGAGGTCGCGCACGAAGCGGGAGCCTTCCAGGATCAGCACCAGGATGCCGGCGCCCAGCACGACGCCGGCGTTGCGGCCGGTGCCGCCGATGATCATCGCCATCCAGACATAGAACGTGACCAGCGGAATGACCTGCTCGGGCGACAGGTAGGTGATGTAGTGGGCGTAGAGCGCGCCGGCGAGGCCGGCCAGGCCGGCACCGATCATGAACACCCGGATCTTCACGCCGACCGGATCCTTGCCCAGCGACACGAGCGCCACCTCGTTGTCGCGCACGGCCTTGATCAGGCGGCCGAACGGGCTCGCGGCCAGGCGGTGGACCAGCAGGAACGCCAACCCGTTGAGCGCGACGACCAGGCCCAGATAGGCATATTCGGCGCCCCCGACGCCCAGCCCGCCGAAGGGGCGAGGGATGCCGGGCAGGCCCTGCACGCCGCCGGTCAGCCACTCCTCGCTCGTGATCACGATGCGGATGATCTCCGAGAAGCCCAGGGTGACGATCGCCAGGTAGTCGTCGCGCAGGCGGATGGCGAGCAGGCCCAGCGGCAGCGCCACCAGGGCGGCGATCAGCATCGCCGCGGCAAAGCCGGCCGCGAACGGCAGGCCGGCCAGGGTCAGCAGCGCCGAGGCGTAGGCGCCCAGCGCGAAGAAGCCGACATGGCCGAAGTTGATCAGGCCGGTGAAGCCGTAATGCAGGTTGAGGCCCAGCGTCAGCAGGCTGTAGATGCCGCCGATGATGGCGATGGCGACCAGGTAGCTGAGCATCACCGCACCTTCACGGCGGCGCCGAACAGGCCGCGCGGGCGGATCGCCAGGATGACGATCAGGGCCACGAATGACAGGGCGATCTTGTAGGTGAAGCCGACGAAAGGCGTGGACAGCTCCTGCACGATGCCCAGCGCCAGCCCGGCGACGATGGCGCCGACCGGGCTGCCGACGCCGCCCAGCACCGCCGCCGCGAACGCCGGCAGCAGTATGTTCCAGCCGTTTTCCGGCATGACCACGGTGTTGATGCCCAGCACCATGCCGGCGACGCCGCACACGGCGCCGGTCAGCAGCCATAGCGCGACCATGACCCGGTCGACGTCGATGCCGCTGGTGCGGGCGAGCGCCCGGTTGTCGGCGACGGCACGCATGCGCCGGCCGATCGGCGTGAGGAACAGGACGGCGAAGACGACGGCCATGCAGCCGAACGCCGTGACGGCGAGCCACAGCATGCTGGGCTGCAGGGCGACGCCGCCGATATCGATGGCGCGCTGCAACGGGATCTGGAACACCCGCTGCTCCGGCCCGGCGATCAGGAACACCGCGGCGCGGATGATGAAGGCAAGCCCGATGGAGGCCAGCAGCACGGCCAGCATCGAGCGTCCCTGCAGGCGCCGGAAGACGAGGCGATAGAGCACCACGCACAAGGCCATGCAGACCACGACCGCGGCCAGCATCTGCAGCACGGTGCTGCTGATGCCCAGGCCCTGCACCGCGATGCCGGCATAGGCGCCGACCGTCATGATGTCGCCGGTGGCGGTGTTGGGGAAGCGGGCGACGGCGAAGACCAGGTTCAATGCCAGCGCGGCCAGGCCGATGATGAGGCCTTCGATCACGCCGTTGAGCAGCAGGTTGAAGAACAGCGCGGCGTTCATTTCAGGTCGAGCATCTGGCGGAACTCGAGCTGCCCCTTGCGGATCACCGACAGCTTGAAGAGCGGCCGCACATCGCCATGCTCGTCGAAGTCCAGCGGGCCGGACGCGCCCTCGTAGTTGACCTTCTGCCCGGCCTTCAGCAGCGCCTTGCCTTCGGCGAAGCTCGACACCGGCGTGCCGGGCGGGTTGGCCACCTCGCGCAGCTTGGCCGCGATCGCCGCATTGTCGGCGCTGCCGCCGGCCGCCTCTATGGCCAGCGCCGTCACCTGGACCATGTCGTAGGCGCAGGCGGCGAAGAAGCCGTCGGCCGGATCACCGCCCACGACCTTGCGGTAGCGCTCGGCAAAATGCGTGTAGGCGGCGCCGTTCAGCGCCGAGACGTAGTCGACCGCCATCAGCCCTTGGGCAACCTCGGGGCCCAGCGACTCCACCAGCTTGGGGCTGACCGCATAGCCGGGGCCGATGAACTTGACCTTGGCATTGAGCTGCCAGGCCTCGCGCACGATGATGGTCGTGTCGGGGACGTAGGCGCCCAGCACGATGGCCTCCGGCTTGCCGGCCAGGATGCGCTGCAGCTCCGAGCGGTAGCTCGGCCGGTTGGGCTCGTACACCACCTCGGCGACCAGCTTGCGGCCCATCTCGGTCCAGGCGCCCTTGACGCCGTCGGTGATGTCGCGGCCCGAGGCGTTGTTGAACGCCATGGTCGCCACGCGCTGCACGCCGTCCTTGGCCAGGATGCTGGCGATCGCGCGGCCCGAGCGCTGCCCGGTGGTGGAGAAGCGGTATACGAGGTCCTTCTTGTCCTGGGTCGAGATGATGCTGGCGCCGGCGCTGGTCATGTGGATGACGCCGGCCGCCTCCTGGATCGGCATCACCGCCAGTGCCACGCCCGACGACCAGGTGCCCATGATGGCGTGCACTTTCTTGACCTCGATCAGGCGCTTGGCCGCCAGCACGCCGGCATCTGGCTGCGTCTGCGAGTCCTCCGGGAACACCTCGAGCATGCGGCCGCCGGCACCGCCGGCCGCGTTCACCTCCTCGGCCGAGAAGATGATCGCCTTCTGCATGCCGGCGCCATAGAGGCTGCCGGCGCCGGTGATCGGGTTCAGCGCCCCGATGCGGAACGGCTCGCCGGCCCGGGCGGGACCGGCGCCGCCCACCGCCCATAGCAAGGCGCCTGTGCCGGCAGCGCCCAGCAGCCGGCGGCGATCAATCGTGTTGGCCGACATCTTTTGCTTCCTCTCCCCGCTCAGGCGCCGCTGCTGCGGCAGGTGTCAGGTCCGTCCGCGCAGGTCGCCGTAGAGACGGTCGATCTGATAGTTGATGACGTTGTAGACGCCGTGCTCCAGGCTCGACATGCGGCCGGGCTGGAACTTCTTCGACTTCGCGCCGTTCTGCAGCGAGTTCACGAGCTCGCGATCCTCCTCGATCACCTGGATCTGGAAATCGCGATAGACCTTCAGCTTCTCCTCGAAGTCGGGCCGCGCGAAATGCTCCGCGGGGAACAGGATGTGCAGCAGCAGCCGGGTCTTGTCCGGCGCCACCGGCCAGATCACGTCGGTCACCACGGCGTCGCAGCGGCCGAAGAGCTGCAGGTTGGGCGGCAGGTGTCCCAGGCAGGCGAAGGTCGACGGCTTGTCGGCCAGCCACGGCATGTTGCCGAACAGGCTCTGGCCGCCCGGCACCAGAGAGGCGGAATTGTAGTAGCCGATGGTCGAGCCCTGGCCGCGCGCGGTCGGGAAGTAGTCGACCGAATCGCGATACTTGCCGAACGACTTCGCGTGCACCACGCGCGCGTGGTAGACGTCGAACAGGTTCTCCAGGACGAACTTCCAGTTGCAGTCCAGGTCGAACACGATGCGGGCCGCCAGCCGGCAGTCCTGCAGCCGCAGGAACGCGAACTCCTGGTCGAAGCGGGCGATGTACTGATCAAACGGCAGCGGATTGTCGTTCAGCGTCACGAAGATCCAGCCGCACCACTGCGCCACGCCCAGCTTTGGCAGACGGCAGGTCTTGACGTCGAAACCTTCCGTCTTGTCCATATGGGCGGCGCCGATCAGCTTGCCGTCGAGATCGTAGCTCCAGGCGTGGTAGGGGCACACGAAAGCGCGCACGTTGCCCTTGCCCTTGGCCACGTCCACGCCGCGATGCGCGCAGGTGTTCGAGAACGCCGCAATGTCGCCGGCCTTGTTGCGGCAGACGACGACCGGCTCGTCGATGATCTTGAGCGTGAAGTAGTCGCCTGGGTTGGCGATCTCCTCGACCCGGCCGACGCAGAGCCAGTCCTTGTAGAAGAGGCGCTCCTTCTCGACGTCGAAGATCTCCGGCGAGGTGTAGAAGTAGGACGGCAGGTGGCGCGACTGCTCCAGGGGAACGCGCACGCCCTGCACGTCGTCGAGAACCACCGCGTCCACGCCGCTGCTACGCTCGCTCACCACTCTATCTCCATCATCTGTCGGACAGGCACGCAGTGACACACGACGGTGTCAGTTCGCATACTTACTGACAACGTTGCCGACTCGTTTCTCGAATGTCAAGCGGCGGCCATGACGTTATCGGGCGGCTGACTTTGCGGCGGCGCGGCCGGCGCGGGCGTTGACCGCCCGCGAGGGCGGCTCGGCGCCGATCATGCGCCGCAGCAGCCGCATCAGCACGGTGCGCTCATGGGTCGAAAGATTCTCGAACATCTCGTCTATGGTGGCGTCGACCACATCCTGCGTCCGCAGCAGCAGGCTTTCGCCGGCCTTGGATACGGTGAGCGCCAGCGCCCGCCAGTTGTAGGGTGAGCGCTTGCGCTCCACCAGGCCACGCCGCTCCAGCCGAATGACGATGTTGCCGGCCGTCACCTTGTCGAGGCCGACCATGTCGGCCAGGGTCGCCTGGTCGACATGCGGATGCTTGTAGATGGCTGTCATGACGAGGTGCTGCGGCGCGGTGATCTTGAAGCAGGCCAGCTTCGCCTCGAACAGCGCCACCGACATCTGGTGCGCACGCCGGATCACATATCCCGGCTTTTCAAGCAGGTCGGCGACTTCACGACGGTTGGTCTTCATTCAGAGGATCGCCGTGTGCACCAGGTTGGCGATGTGGTCCAGCCGCCAGCTGTGCCAGGGATCGGGGACGCGGTTGTTGGTGATATAGGCGAAGGAAACGCCGGAGTCCGGGTCGGCCCAGCAGTAGGACGTGCCGACGCCGCCATGTCCGAAGGCGCGCGGCGAGGCGATCGAGCCCAGGCCGCGGATCGCCTCGGTGGTGCCGCGCAGATGCGGGCCGATGCCGCGATGCATGGGCATGCCCATGAACTCATCGACGCGGTCGCCGGTCCAGTTGCGGAGGGCGTATTGCAGGGTGCGCGGCGATACCAGCCGATGGTTGTTGAGCACACCGTCGGCCAGCATCATCTGGTACAGCGCCGCCATGCCGCGCGCGGTGCCGTAGCCGCCACCGCCGGGGATGCCGGCCCGCCGCCATTCCGCCGCGTTGTTGTCGGGATCGTTCTGCGGCGTGCCGCCCAGCGGCGGCTGATAGTGCATGTCGGAGACCCGCGCCGCCAGGGCCGGCCCGACGCCCATGAACAGGTCGTTGCCCAGGCCCAGCGGCTCGAGCACCGTCTCGCGCACGACGTCGCGGAAGTCCTTGCCGGTGACGGCTTCGATCACGACGCCGGCGACCCAGTGTGCCGACAGGCCGTGATAGTGCACCTTCGAGCCGGGCGTCCATTCGAGGCTGAAGTCGCACACCACCTGGCGCAGCTTGGCGTGGTCGTCCCACGCGTCCTTGGGCACGACGGCATTGGGGAAGCCGCCTTGATGGGTCAGCAGCTGCAGCAGCGTGATGGCGCCCTTGCCGTTCTTCTTGAACTCGGGGACGTGATCGGCCACGCGGTCGACGAAGCGGATCGCACCGCGTTCGGCCAGTGCCCACATCGTGGCGGCGACGATGACCTTGGTGTTGGAGTAGAGCAGCCACAGCGTGTCGTCGGTGGCTCGGCGACGATCAGGCTGCGTTGCGGCGTTGCCGAAGCTTCTCACCAGGGCCAGCTTGCCGTTGCGCGCCAGCGCGATCTGGCAGCCCGGGTAGTGACCGTCGGCGATGTGCCTGTCGATCAGGGCGACCAGCCGCTCGAGCTGCTCGGTGCGGAAGCCCATCGCGGCGGCATCGGCCGTCGGCAGGGGAAAGGGCATCGGTGTTTCCTCCGAAAGACAGAAAGGACACTACATCCACGGCGTGGTGGCCCACTGGAACGCCTGCTCCATGCGGTCATGGCCCCAGAACAGCTCCTTGTCGACCGTGAAGGACGGCGCGCCGTAGACGCCGAGCGCGATCGCGGCGTCGGTCTGCGCCTTCAGGCGCGACTTGTTCTGCGGTGCGTTTGCGCGCTCGAGCACGGACGAAGGCAGGCCCAGCCGGCTGATGATATCGGCGATCGTGGCGACATCGCCGATGTCGCGGTCCTCGACGAAGTTGGCGCGGAAGACGGCACGCGAGAAGTTCGCGATCCAGCCGTCATCGGCGCCGACGAGCGCCACGCGCGACGCGAGCAGGCCGTTGCGCGGCAGATGCGATGGTCGCGCCCACGCGATGTGATAGCGCATGGCGGTGCGCTCGACATCGCGCCACATGTTGTCGCCCTTGGCGGGATAAAGGTTGAACGGCGAGCTGGTCCAGCCCTGGGCGGCGAAGATCGGCCCGAGCAGGAACGGACGCCAGCGCACGTCCACGCCCATCACGCGCGCCACGCCCTCGACCCGCTCGGCAGCGAGATAGGAGTAGGTGCTGGCGAACTCGTACCAGAACTCGACGGTCGGCATTGTGCTTCAAGCGCCTGGATTGCCCGAAATTTCGCGCTCCAGTGTGGGCCAAGACCCCACCTGTTGCCACCATGATGTTTGCACTGGCCTTTCCTGCGGCGCTCGGCATCATGGCGGGCGGCGACGTTCTGGCGCCGTCTCGTCGAAACAGTGGAGGACTGGTCATGGCGATGTTGAAGCTCGGCATGGCGGGCGAGCCTGTGAAGCGCCTGCAGCAGAAGCTGGGCGTCGAGGCCGATGGACAGTTCGGGCCGGCGACCGATGCGGCGCTGAGAGCCTATCAGAAGCAGAACGGCCTTGCCGTCGACGGCATCGCCGGGCCCGACACCTTCTCGCAGATGGGCCTGAGCGAGCTCGTGCTGCTGATGCCGGGGGCGACCGGCGAGACCGTGAAGAAGCTGCAGGCTGCCCTGGGGATCGCCGCCGACGGCCAGTATGGCCCGGCGACGGTCGCGGCCGTGAAGGCCTATCAGCAGCAGCATAGCCTCGATGCCGACGGCTATGCTGGCCCGGTCACGCTGGCGACAATGAAGGCGTTCTCCCAGGAGATGACGCCGCAGGTCGTCGAGGCGTCGAAGACGACCGAGCAGGTGGCCGCGTCCAGCCCAGCCGACGCCATCGTCGCGGTCGGCAAGAGCATCTGGCAGACGGTCAAGGGCATCTTCAGGTAGAGGCGCTACTCCGCCGGCTGCGCCGTGCCCTCGGGTGCGGCGGCGCCGGCGCCTTCATGCGGTCGGCGCGTGCGCGCGAGATAGGTGTAGGCCGTCGGCACCACGAACAAGGTCAGCACCGTGCCCAGGGTCAGGCCGCCGACGATGACCCAGCCGATCGCCTGGCGGCTTTCGCCGCCGGCGCCCGTGGCGGTGGCCAGGGGAATGGCGCCCAGCACCATCGCGCCCGTCGTCATCAGGATCGGCCGCAGCCGCAGGGTCGCGGCTTCCTTCACGGCCTCGACCTTTGAGAGACCGGTTTCCTGGAGCTGGTTGGCGAACTCCACGATCAGGATGCCGTGCTTGGTGATCAAGCCGATCAACGTGACCAGCCCGATCTGGCTGTAGACGTTGAGCGTGTTGCCGGTGAAATGCAGCGCCAGCAGCGCGCCGGTCATCGTGAGCGGCACGGTCAGCATGATGATGAACGGGTCGATGAAGCTCTCGAACTGCGCCGCCAGCACCAGGAAGATGAAGATCAGCGCCATCAGGAAGAGCTCGTACAGACCCTTGGACGAGATCTTGAACTCGCGGCTGACGCCGTTGTAGTCGATGCGGATCGATGGAGGCAGCTGACCCGCGGCCTTCTCCATGAAGGCGAGCGCATCGCCCAGGGCGCAGCCGGCCGCCAGGTTGGCCGACACGGTCGAGGCACGCAGCTTGTTGAAGTGGTTCAGCTCCTTGGGCGCGACGGTCTCCTGGATGCTGATCAGCGTCGCCAGCGGCACCATCTGGCCCGAGCGGGCGCGCACGAAGATCTCGTTGAGCTGGTCGGGCCGCACGCGGTCGGCATCGGCGACCTGCACCATCACGTCGTACTGCTTGCCCTCGCGCTTGAAGCGCGTCACCTGGCGGCCGCCCATCAGGGTTTCCAGCGTGCGGCCGATCGTGTCGACCTCGACGCCGAGCAGAGCCGCCTTCTCGCGGTCGGGCCGCACGCGCAGGTCAGGCTTGTTCAGCTTGAGGTCGGTATCGAGCGCCGCGAGGCAAGAATTGGTGCGCGCTACCGCCAGCAGTTGGTCGGTGGCCGCGTCCAGCACCTCGTAGGGCTGGGTCGTCAGCAGCACCACCTGAACCGGCTTGTCGGTGGAGCGCAGGCCGAAGGAGGGCGGGTTGACCGGAAAGGCGAGGATGCCGGGGATGCGGCTGGTCAGCGGCCGCGCCAGCTCCGTCACGGTCTGCTGCTTGACCGTGCGTTCCTCCCAGGGACGCATGCGCGCGAAGGCGAGGATGCGCGTGACGTCCGGGAAGCCCACGATCACCAGCAGCCGGTCGACATTCTCGCTGATCTGCGGCCGGTTGAACTGGCCGCTGCGCAGATAGATGTCTTCCAGGCGGACCGCGTAGCCGAGGCTGTAGTCGAGCGTCGATCCTTCGGGCGCGAAGCCGATATTGCTGACGCTGCCGCGGTCCTCGGTCGGCGCCAGCTCCTGCGGCAGGATGCTGAACACAAGGCCGGCCGTGGCGGCCACCGCCAGGCCCACGACCACGACCACCGGCCGCGCCGCCAAGGTCCAGCCCAGCAGCCGGCGATAGCCGCGGTTCATGGCCTCCAGCACCCGTTCGCCGAACATGTAGACGCGGCCGTGCTGGCTGTGGTGCTTCAGCAGCAGCGAGCACATCATGGGCGAGAGGGTCAGGGCCACGAAGCCCGAGACCACCACCGATCCGGCCAGGGTGAGCGCAAACTCGGTGAACAGTCGGCCGGTGCGGCCGGTCTGGAAGGCGATCGGCGCATAGACGGCGGCCAGCGTGATGGTCATGGCGACGACGGCGAAGGCGATCTCGCGCGAGCCTCGCAGCGCCGCCGCGAACGGCTCCATGCCCTGCTCGACATAGCGCGCGATGTTCTCAAGCATCACGATGGCGTCGTCGACCACCAGACCGATCGCCAGCACCATGGCCAGCAGGGTGAGCGTGTTCACCGAGAAGCCCAGCGCCAGCATCATGGTGAAGGTGCCGATCAGCGACACCGGGATGGTCACCAGCGGCACGATCGTGGCGCGCAAGGTGCGCAGGAAGACGAAGATCACCAGCACCACCAGCACCACCGCCTCACCGATGGTGTTGAACACGTTGGCGATCGAACGGTCGATGAACACCGTCGTGTCGTAGGCGATTTCGGCGCTGATGCCGTCCGGCAGGTCGGCAAGGATCTGCGGCAGGCGCGCCTTGACGTCCTTGGCCACCGCCAGCGGGTTGGCGGTCGACTGCTTGATGACGCCGACATTGACCGCCGGCTTGCCGTTGTAGCGGCTGATCACGCGCGTATCGCGCGCCTCGATCTCGGCCCGTCCGACGTCCTTCAGCCGCACGAGATAGCCGTCATTCTCGCGCAGGATCAGGTTGTCGAACTGCTGCGGCGTGCGCAGGTCCGTCTCGGCCAGGATCGTGAACTCGCGCGCGCTGCTCTCGATGCGGCCGGACGGCACCTCCAGGTTCTGCCGGCGCAGCGCGTTTTCCACGTCCTGCGTCGTGATGCGGTAGGCGGCCATGCGCACGCGGTCGAGCCAGATCCGCATCGCGAATGTGCGCTCGCCGAAGATGCGCAGCTGCGATACGCCGTCGATGGTCTGCAGCTGGTCCTTGACGAAGCGGTCGACATAATCGGTGACGTCGAGCTGCGAGATCGTGTCGCTGGTGAAGGAGATGTAGATGATCGGGTTGGCGTCGGCCTCGACCTTGGCGATCACCGGCTCGTCGATTTCCGTCGGCAGGCGGGAACGCACGCGGCTGACGCGGTCGCGCACATCGGCCGCAGCAGAATCGACATTGCGCGACAATCGGAACTTGACCGTGATCTGGCTGCGCTCGGCGCGGCTGAAGGACGTCATCAGGTCGATGCCGTCGATGCCGTAGAGCGACTCCTCCAGCGGCTGCGTGATCTGGCTCTCGACGATCTCGGCCGAGGCGCCGCGATAGGTGGTCTCGACGGTCAGCGTCGGCTCGTCGATGTTGGGATACTCCCGCACCGACAGCCGCTGGTAGCTCACCAGGCCCAGCAGGATGAGCGCCAGGCTCATCACGGTGGCGAACACTGGGCGGCGGATGGAAATCTCAGGCAGCCGCATTGCTCGATCCGTGTCCGTGTGCTTGTATCATCAGTCCCGTGCCGCGCGTTAGCCGCCGCGATCCTGGCTGCCGCTGGGCGTCTTGGCGCTGGTGGGCGGCGCGCTCAGCGGCGGCGGTGGGCCGTCGCCCGCCGGCGGCACCGGCTCGTTGGAGGCCGATGTGCGGAAGGAGGCGCTGCCGGCGGCCGGGGTCGAACCCGAGCGGCCGCCGCCCGGCGGCACGACGGTCACCGGCATGCCCGGCCGTGACAGCTTCAGGTGGCCGGCCGTGATCACCATGTCGTCGACGCTGACGCCCTCGAGGATCTCGACCTGGCCCTTCTCGCGCTGGCCGGCCTTCACGAAGGTCGGCACCGACTTGCCGTCGACGATGCGGTAGACCTGAAGTCGGTCGCCCACGGGCACGATCGCGTGCTCGGGCACGAACAGGGCGTTCTCGCGCGTCGCCAAGGTCAAGGCCACGCGTGCGAACACACCGGGCCGCAAGGTGCCGCTGCGGTTGTCGACCTGGGCGCGGATCACGATCGAGCGGCCTGCTTCATCGACCAGCGGGTCGATGGCATAAACCTGGCCGGGGAATTCGCGGCCGGCAAAGGCGTCGACGGTCAGCGTGACGGTCTGGCCGACCTGGATCGCGGCCAGGAAGATCTCGGGCACGCGGAAGTCGACCTTCAGCGGATCGATCTGCTCGAGGTTGACGATGTCGGCGCCGGTCTGGAGGTAGCTGCCGATCGAGACGCGGCGCAATCCGATGACACCGTCGAACGGCGCCACCAGGGTGTACTTCTCGACGCGCGAACGGCCCAGGGCCACCAGGGCCTCGTCACGCCGCAAGGCGGCGCGCGCCTCGTCCACGGCCTTCTCCGTGCCGGCTTGGCGCGCCAGCAGCGACATCGCCCGGTCGTAGTTGGCCTTCGACAGCACCAGGGCGGCCTCGGCCTGGGCCAGCAGGGCTTCGTCCAGCGACGCGTCGAGCTTCACCAGCACCTGGCCCTTGGCGACCTTCTGGCCTTCCGTGAAGTTGAAGGCGATCACGCGGCTGGCAAGCTCGGGCCGCACCATCACTGCTTCGTTGGAACGGAAGGTGCCGACGGCGGCCACTGTCTGGCGGCTGGTCCCGGTGCGCACCTTCACCGCCTCGACCAGCACCGCCGCCGGCGGCTTGGGCGCAGCGGACCCGGGCGCCGTCGGTGCGTCGCGGCCGACCGCGGCCAGGCTGGTGCCCGCCCCGGGGCCCTTGTTGAACCACCACCACGCGCCGCCCGCCACTGCCACAAGCAGCAGCGACGACACGATCGTCACTGTGTGCCTTTTCATATGTGCGCGCCCGGCGGCGGCCAACGCCGCGAGCCACCCTGTATAGTTTGGTTAGCAGCAGTGTAGCGGCAAAAGCCGACCGGGAAATCTGAATCTCGCACCCCGACGGTGCGAATCTGCATCAATCAGGCGTGTGACATTGGTGAAGCCGGCGCTGACGGCTCGCGACAGGCCGTGCTGGCGCATGCTAGAAACCGGCATCGCTGGTCCGCTCCCTTTCTCTACTTCCCCAGAATGTTCCGCCGCCTCTACGATTGGGTGATCGCCCTGGCGGGTCACCGCCATGCCGTGCCGGCCATGGGCGCGGTTTCCTTCCTCGAAAGCTCGGTTTTTCCGATCCCGCCCGACGTGATGCTGGTGCCCATGGTGCTGGCGAACCGGGCCAAGGCATTCCAGATCGCGTTGGTCTGCACCGTCGCGTCGGTGCTGGGCGGCCTGCTGGGCTATGCCATCGGCTACTATCTGTTCGAGACGCTTGGCGCCTGGGTGGTCCGCGCCTACGGCCTGCAGTCGGCCCGCGACAGCTTCATGGCCGGCTTCGAGCACTACGGGATCTGGATCATCCTGATCAAGGGGTTGACGCCTATTCCTTACAAGCTGGTGACGATCGCCAGCGGCGCGGCCCATTTCGACCTGTTCACGTTCGTGTGGGCGTCGATCGTCACCCGCGGCGCGCGCTTCTTCCTGATCGCGGCCCTGCTGTGGAAGTTCGGCGATCCGGTGCGCCTGTTCATCGAGAAGCATCTCACGGTCCTGACCTGGATCTTCCTGGCCTGCCTGGTGGGTGGCTTCGTGGCCTTCCGGTATCTTTTCTGAGGGCGCCGCCTAGTCGCTGGCCAGGATCACGTTGCGCACCACCGGATAGATCTGGCCGCTCCACTTACGGCCGCTGAAGACGCCGTAGTGCCCGACACCCGGCTGCAGGTGATGGCGCTTGCGGTAGGGACGCAGGCCGGCGCAGAGATCGTGCGCCGCGAGCGTTTGTCCGACCGCGCAGATGTCGTCCTTCTCGCCCTCCACGGTCAGCAGGGTGGTGCGCCGGATGGCACGCGGGTCCACCTTGTGGCCGTGCCAGGTCAGCATGCCCCGGGCCAGGCGGTGCTCCTGGAACACGTAGCGCACGGTCTCCAGGTAGAACTCGGCCGTCATGTCGAGCACGGCGAAATACTCGTCGTAGAAGGCCTTGGTGGCCGCCGCCTTGGTGTGGCAGCCCTGGGCGAGATGGCTGAACAGGTCGACATGGGCCTTCAGGTGACGGTCGATGTTCATGCTCATGAAGGCCAGGAGCTGCAGGAACCCGGGATAGACGCGCCGCAGCGCGCCGGGGAAGGTCATGGGCACAGCCGAGATCAGGTTGTGCTCGAACCATTCGATGGGCCGGCTGGTGGCGAGCTGATTGACCGCCGTCGGATTGACACGGCAATCGATCGGGCCGGCCATCAAGGTCAGGCTGCGGGGCTGGGCCGGATTGCCCGCCTCGGCCATCACGGCGGCGGCCGCCAGGGCTTGCACACAAGGTTGGCACACCGCGACCACGTGGGTGCCCGGGCCCAGCACTTCCAGGAACCGGATCAGGTGGTCGACATATTCGTCGAAGCCGAAACGGCCGTGCCACAGGCTGACGTCCCGGGCATTGTGCCAGTCGGTGATATAGACGTCGTGCTCGGGCAGGAGAGTCTGCACCGTGGCGCGCAGCAAGGTTGCGAAATGGCCCGACAGCGGCGCCACCAGCAGCACGCGCGGCTGGACCACGTCGATGCCCTTGGCGAAGTGGAGCAGGGTGCCGAAAGGCGTGGTGTGGATGGCCTCCTCGTGAACCGCCGTCTCCCGCCCGCCCGCGATGACGCTGTCGATGCGGAAGGATGGCCGTCGGTGGCTCAGTCCCGCCCTTGCGATCAGCTCGCAGGCGGCGGCCACGCCCCGTGCCGTGCCGGCCGACAGCCCGGCCAGGGGCTGGCGCAGGGCGACGGCGGTCGTGCGCGCCGCGGCGCGCAAGGGCTGCATGAAATCGGCATGCGCCTGGTAGGCGAAGTAGAGCATCACGTCACCGGCGCGGTTATTGCAGGGTCTGGAAGGTCAAACGTCGCACCCCAAGAAAGTCGGACCGAAGGGATGACGCCCATGGCGGAGGCCTCTGTGACCACCTCTTTGACCATCAGTAGCAAGAACTATTCCTCTTGGGCGCTGCGGGGCTGGCTGTTGTGCAAGATGGCCGGATTGGATTTCGAGGAGCGGATTATGCCGTCGGATGATCCGTCGACCCGGGCCGAGCTGCTGCTGCTCTCGCCATCGTTCCTGGTGCCTTGCCTGGACCACGACGGCGTCACGGTATGGGACACGCTGGCGATCGCGGAGTATCTCAATGAGATCAGGCCCGAGGCCGGGCTGCTGCCGGCTGACCGGGCCGCCCGTGCTCATTGCCGGGCGATCTCGGGCGAGATGCATTCCGGCTTCAGCAATCTGCGGTCGGCCCTGCCGATGAACCTCAAGGCCCACTATCCCGGCTTCAAGATCTGGGCCGGGGCGCAGGGCGACATCGACCGCATCACGACGGTCTGGCGTGACTGCCTCGCCAGATACGCGGGCCCTTACCTGTTCGGCACGCTGACGATGGCGGATGCCATGTACGCGCCCGTCTGCACACGGTTCAGGACCTACGACGTGAAGCTCGATGCCCCGTGCGCCGCCTATAGCGAGCGCATCCTGAGCCTGCCGGCCATGCGCGAATGGATCATGGCAGCACAGGCCGAGCCCGAGGAGATCGAGGAGCTCGACGTCGAATTCTGAGGCGGTGGGAATTTTGAGCCGCTGGATCGCGCGCCGGTCGTGCAGGCGATCAGGGCAGGGGCAGGGCGAGCAGGATGCGGCCGCGCGCCCCTCCCGCATCGCCCGGTTCGGCGCTATATGGTGGGCATGAGCTCGACCCTCGCCATGGCCACCGTCAACCCATCCCGCGCGGCCGGCACCATGCTGCCCGCGGCGGTCGCGCTGTGCGGCAGCGCCGCGATCCTGCTGGGCGCGATCGGCTTCCAGTATATCGGCGGCTATCCACCCTGCAGCCTGTGCTACTGGCAGCGCTACGGTCACGTCGCGGTGATGGTGCTGGCGTGGCTGGCATTGCTGCCGACCGGCCGCGCCGTGCGGCTCGCCTTCCTGGCCCTGACCGGCGTGGCGCTGTTCGTCACCGCCGGCATTGCCGTCTATCACGCCGGCGTCGAATGGAAGTGGTGGGCAGGCCCGGCCGGCTGCTCAGGTGTTTCAGGGTTGAGCATGTCTGTCGAGGAGCTGAAGCGCGTCCTGATGGGCACCAAGATGGTGCGCTGCGACGAGATACCCTGGTCGCTGTTCGGCCTGTCGATGGCGGGATGGAACGTGGTGCTGTCGGCGGCGCTGGGCGGCTGGGTGCTGAGCCAGGCGTGGCGGCTGGCCCCCAAGGATGCCTGAGGAGGCAGCATGAGCGAGGAGGCCCGTCCGTCGGACAGCGGACCCGAACCGGCGCCGGTCGTGCTCGCCCGCACCAACGAGGGCTGGCAGCCCGGCGATCCGACGCCGCGTGCGTTTGTCGAGCGCGTGATCCGCGTTGACCAGGCCGGTGAGTTCGGCGCCGTGCGCATCTACGAAGGCCAGCTTGCCGCCCTGCGCTGGCGGGGCCAGGGCAACTCGCCGGCGGCGCGCAAGATCGAGCACATGCTGGCCCAGGAGGTCGAGCATCGCCGTGCCTTCGACGCGCTGCTTGCCGACCGCCGCGTGCGGCCGACGGCGCTGTCGCCGGTATGGTCGGTGGCGGGCTTCGCGCTGGGCGCGGCGACAGCATTGCTGGGTGATGCCGCGGCCATGGCCTGCACCGTCGCCGTGGAGGAAGCGATCGACGAGCACTATGCATCGCAGCGCGATCGCCTGGGTGACGACGTTCGACGACCTGCGCAAGGTGCCGCTGATCGACACCGCCTATCTGCCGGAATGGCCAATCTGGCTGGAGGCGGTGGGCCTGCAGGCGCTGAAGCCGCGGCGCTCGCTGGCGTTCGATTCGACC
>NZ_VDUZ01000083.1 GCF_008039615.1 Vineibacter terrae
AGCATAAAAGGCACTTGGTCTTCACTACAGCCGCTCGCCGACCGACACCCCTTGAAATGATTCGCGTTTTCACACTTTCCAACCTCAAAATTGCCGTTTCAGCCCTCCAGTTGGGAAAGTTGGGCTAAGAGGACCGCATTCTTGGTCAGTCTGTCGCAGAGGAGGCAGCGCTGTGAGCATAAACCTCACGCCCAGGATCTCATAAAGCGGTTGGAGCAGCAGTACGCATGACTGTGGGCGCCGGGGCTTTGTGCACGCGATAATTGCGCAAGCTCCATTATATTGCTATTATGCGCAAAAATCTACTGTTGGTACCCGAGAGTTATGGCCGGGAAGCCGATTCCGCATCCCTCAATACTGGATGAGTTCGAAAAGCTAGGAGCTCGGGATGGAGTTCAGCGTTGGCGGAGTCATGGTGGAAAACGATTGTACGAATGGGATGCCCTCCATGGAGAAGTTGAGGTCTATGATAGGAGAGGGAACCATCTTGGCGCTCTTGATCCGCATACCGGCGATTTGATCAAGACAGCCCGGAAGGGACGAAGGATCGATGTCTAAATCGCATCAAAAATCGTTCGTTGAGCTTTGCCTTGAGGGCGACGCTCTAATGGATGAGATAGATGACTACGTTGCGGAATGGCATCGTAGCTCCTCAAAGCTGTCAGACATCCATCAATTCTTGGGTATGACTCGAGACGAATATGCCTTGTGGGTTAGCGAGCCTGACTCGCTAGCTTACATTGTTGCGGCTCATCGGCAGAATAGACCCGTCCGATCAGTGGTAGAGGAAATAAATAGACTTCCAATGGCTGCGCGTGCAGCTGACCAGAGACAAGCCGAGCGTGTAATGGAATGGCTTAAACGCCACCTTCATAAGTCGCGCTAGCCGTGGCGCTTAATTCAGCAGAAGTGAAAATTGCGAGGCGGGTAATTAAACGACACTCGCTAAGTCCTCCAGTCGATGTGATGAAGCTTGCCTGTAAATACGCTGATGTAAAGGAGATACACATACCGTACAAAGTCGATGGTATTACCTTGGACCTCAAGGTTCCGAAAAAGCGACCCAAAATCTTCTTGAACTCATCTGCCAGTCAAAATCGGAAGCGTTTCACTACAGCGCATGAATTGGGCCATATCCTAATTCCATGGCATGTCGGCAACATCATCGATATTACAAGCGACGCGCCACGGGACGGTGTTTACGATGACTACTGGACCATTGAAACGGAGGCAAATAACTTCGCGTCTGAGTTGTTAATGCCCACAGACTGGCTAAGAGGATTCATCAAAAACAATGACGATCCGGAAGAATTGACTAAAATGATTTGCTCGAAAGCGGGTGTTTCTTCGGTTGCAGCCACAATCAAGCTGGTGAACACATTGTCGGCCGGTTTCGTCTACGCGCAGGTTGATCGCGATGGAACAGTTGCGACATCCGGCAGAACATCCGGGACTGTCGCTTCGTCACTTCCATGGGGAACTTCAATTGACGATCCAACGAAGCTGTTTGCATCAGCCGTTCGCCGTTTTGATTTTACAATAGGTTCCAGCAGATTTTTCTGGTGGAATTTCGCTCATTCTATTCCCTTGCCGCGATCCACTAGAGGAGAGGATTGGCGCACGCTACTTAATACTATTGTGAGCGACGCGGGATATGATGGGGACCGTGCCGCAGCGCTGAAGAGATCAGTGAACGGCACAATTGCATATGCAAATGGCAGAAGCCAAGGAGCCGATAGAAACCAAGAAGCCGTTTATGCGGCTTGCCTTCAGCGGTTCCAGAGTAATACGGAAATGGAAAAGATTCGCGCCCATCGTTTGTTCAAGCAATTCCTTGGTGCAAGGATTCGAGCGCTATTTGACGGCAAATAACACAAACCGGTCGATACTACGGCGGTCTCGTGGTCGCCCGAGCCATTCGCTGACAGTCGAGCCGGAGAACGAGGCTTTCCGCATCGCGGGCAGCACACCAGCCTTGCACTAGCGCCGGAGCACACCCCCGCCCGATCCTGTCTATCGTGGCGCGCCGTTCCCCGAGGGCGGTGCCGTAACCGCGAGGGAGGACCGCCGTGCCGCTGCCGGCTGACACCGATACCACCAGCCCGAAATACCTGCGCGACAAGTACGCCATCGTCGGCGTCGGCGAGACCACCTACACGCGCGGCTCGGGCCGCACGACGCGGGCGCTGGGCACCTGGGCGGTGCGCAACGCCATCGCCGACGCGGGCCTGAAGCCCTCCGACATCGACGGCATGCTGTCCTACCAGTCGGGCGACTCGACCTTCTCGACCTTCATCGCCGGCGACCTCGGCATCCGGCTCAACTTCTACATGGACGTGTTCGGCGGCGGCTCCTCGACCGAGGCGCTGGTCGGGCTGGCCATCGGCGCCATGGAAGCCGGCATGTGCAAGGCGGTGGTGATCTTCCGCGCGATGAACGGGTTTTCGCAGGTGCGCATCGGCGGCACCGGCGCGCGCGCCGTGGCGCCCGTGTCGGGCGACATGCTGCATGGCCGCGCCTATGGCTGGCAGAGCGCCGGCCAGATGTTCGCGCCGTCCTTCATGCGCCACATGCACGACTACGGCACCCGCCCCGAGCAGGTCGCCGCCGTCAAGGCGATCCACAGCGAGCACGCCTCGAACAACCCCAAGGCCTATTACAAGGAGCGCCTCACGGTCGAGGACGTGCTGGCCAGCCGCATCATCTGCAAGCCGCTGCACCTGCTCGACTGCTGCGTCGAGACCGACAACGGCACCGCCATCGTCGTCACCAGCGCCGATCGCGCCCGCGACTGCAAGCACCACCCGGTGCTGATCCGCGGCGTGGTCGGCCGCTGCAACAAGCCGCGCCTGGACATGCACTACCAGCACGGCCCCATCTCGACCGTGGCCGGCCGCTATGCGCGCGAGATCCTGTGGCCCAATGCAGGCGTCGGACCCGAGGATGTCGACATCACCGGCTCCTACGACGCCTTCACCTTCACCACCATGCTGCAGCTGGAGGATTACGGCTTCTGCAAGAAGGGCGAGGGCGGCGACTACGTCAGCAACGGCACCATCCGCCTGGGCGGCCGGCGGCCCAACAACACCAGCGGCGGCCATCTCTGCGAAGGCTACACGCACGGCGTCAACATGGTGGTCGAGAACGTGCGCCAGCTGCGCCACGACGTCGACGATTCCTGCCCCATCGGCCCCGACGGCAAGCGCCAGCACACCTACGACTACCGCCAGGGCGGCTGCCGGCAGGTCAAGAATTGCGAGGTCTCGGCCAATCTCGGCTGGGCCAATCCGGGCACCGGCTCGGCCATGGTCATGCGGCGCGGTTGACTGAACTACCTTCCCCCGCGCCGCGGGGGAAGGTGGCGCGCAGCGCCGGATGGGGGTGCCTGGCGGTCAGACGGAGTCTGTATCAGGCGCCCCCCATCCGCCCTTCGGGCACCTTCCCCCGCAGGCGGGGGAAGGTATTGGAATTGTCCCCAGCGGGGAGGAGAGACAATCAATGGCCATCCAGGCTGACTATCTCGGCATGCCGCTCGACATCAACGACCTCGATGTCGAGAACCTGGCGTACTTCAAGCATTGCGCCGCGCACCAGTTCCACCTGCAGCGCTGCGATGCCTGCGGGCTGTTGCGCTACCCGCCGACCACGGCCTGCCCGTGGTGCGCCAGCCCCGACTCGAGCTGGGTGCCGGTCGAGGGACGCGGCGCGGTGCACTCCTATACCGAGGTGCATCACGCCATCCAGCCGGCGTTCAAGAAGCACACGCCCTACCTCGTCCTGGTGGTCGATCTCGACACCCAGAAGGGCAAGCCCACCGAGGACGAGGCGCTGCGCGTGCTCGGCAACCTGGTGACGCCGGACGGCGTGCTGGCGCCGCCCGACATGGTGCGCAAGGTCGGCATCGGCACGCGCGTGCGCATGGTCTTCACCGACGTCGCGCCCGGGCTCGCCCTGCCGCAATGGACCATCGACGAGGACGCGAAGCAGCCGGCCAAGCCCTGGCGCTACCCGCAGGAGTGACGGCGAGGCACCGTCTACCTTCCCCCGCTTGCGGGGGAAGGTGGCGCGAAGCGCCGGATGGGGGTGCTTCAACGGAGACGGTGCATCCCATCGTGCATCGACATTAGTTGCAACGTCCCCCATCCGCCCTTCGGGCACCTTCCCCCGCAAGCGGGGGAAGGTAGACGCTGCGAACCACGAAACGCCCGACTCAAGCCCTGAGTCGGGCGTTTTCGTTTGGCGGTCGTGAATCGAGCGCGAAATCCGAGATGCCTCGCGGACCTGAAGCGAATCCGACTTGAGATATTTGGTCAAGCTGTGAACAATCTTGCCTATATTCTTCGTATAGGCATTTAAGCCAATGAATTTGTTTAGTTATTTCGCGCGCGTAGCGTGCGCCGCCGGATTGTGCGCGATGGCCGCGCTGGCGGCCGGCGGGTCGGCATCGGCGCAGACCAGCAACCTCGCGATGCGCACCACGGAGCCGCTGGACTCGCGTCCGGCGGCGCCTGCCGTGACGCGCGGCATCCTGCCGGCGGCCGCGTCGTGGAAGGCGCTGCTGGTCGGCGGCAACCACCTGATCGACAACTACAACAACGCCGCCACGGACCTCGCGGCGCGGCTGCGCGAGCACGGCGTGCACCGCGTCGCGGTGCTGCATTCGCTGGGTCCGCAGGCCGGCGACGCGGTGCCGGCGGCGCGCCGCAAGGATATGCGCCGGGCGATGACCGCGCTGGGCACGACCGCCGCCGACACCTGCCTGTTCTTCATCTCCTCGCACGCCAACCAGCGCGGCATCTACCTGTCGGCCGAACGCGGCTATCTCAGCCCCCGCGACCTCTCGAGCATGATCGACGCCGAATGCGGCGACAGGCCCACGGTGCTGATCCTGTCCGGCTGTGACACCGGCACGTTCATCACCTCGTCGCTCAAGGGCGACAACCGCATCATCCTGACCGCCTCGGCGCGCGGACGCGTGTCCTACGGCGCCACCACGTCGGACCGCTACGTCAATTTCGACCGCTGCATGATCAAGGCGGTGGACGAGGGCGCCGGCACCTGGCGCGACGTGTTTGCACGCACGCAAACGTGTGTGAGCGAACGAGAGAGAATGCTGGGCGTCGAGCCGTCGGAGCCGCAAGCTTGGTTCGGCTCAGGCGTGTCGCAGCTGGCGGTGCCCGGACGGTCCTGACGCGCAACCAGTACCACGAGACGCCGTTCCCGATCGCCCCCTTGAGGCCGCCCAGGGGGCCGTAGGGAACAGCAGGCGCCGGAGCGCTTCACGCGCTTCCGGCGCCTTTTTTGCTCTCCTCTCCCGCACGCGGGAGAGGAAGGGGCCCATCACGTCAGCAGCCTGCCCTGAGCCTGCCGAAGGGATGGGAAGGTGAGGGCGGCAGACGAGGCGCCTCGTCCTTGGGCCCTCACCCGCCAAGCGCTGCGCGCTTGTCGACCTCTCCCGCATGCGGGAGAGGTGAAAATCCGCAAACCTTGCCGCGGACTCCCTCAGATGTTACCTGACGTCACGGCGGTACCGCTTTTGTTTCCCGGGCGGTGGCGTGGCGCCGGCACCGTCGCCGGTACGGCGGGATCTCCGAGTCGGGGTGACGATGACCGGAGCGGCAGGCCTCATGTCCAAGTCCGCGGCAAGCTCTGAGACGCCGGAAGGCGGTGCTGCAGCCGGCATTCCCGTGCGCCAGCTCGGGCAGGCGGCACGCGAGGTCTGGTATCGCTCGCCGCTCTATAGCCTGTCCCTGGGCGGACGGCCGCCGGCGGCGTTCCTGGCCGTGGCGCCCGACCCGTGGCCCGGCGACGCGGCGCGCGCCGAGGCCCTGCTGTCGGGCCGGCTGATGGTCGCCGGCCGCACCGCCAACCTGGCGCCCGATCCCTGGCACCGGCCCGGCGCCGATCCGCTGTGGCTGGCCGGCCTGCACGCGTTCGACTGGCTGCGCGACCTGCGCGACCATGGCGGCACCGACGGCGCGCGCCTGGCGCTGCGCGGCGTCGAGGACTGGGTCGCGGCCAACAGAAGCTGGTCGCCCATCGCCTGGCGCGACGACGTGCTGGCGGCGCGCGTGGTCAACTGGGTGCGGCACTACGATTTCCTGGCCGCCGAGGCGCCGTCCGACTTCACGGCCCGGTTCGTCGACAGCCTGGCGCGCCAGCGCCGCCACCTGGAGCGGCGGCTGGGGCAGGCGGCCAACGGCGCCCACGGCCTGGCGCTGCTGAAGGCCGCGATCGTGCTCGACGCCGCCTTCGTGCGCGGCGACCAGAACCGCGAGCGGCGGCTGGCGCGCACCACCACGCGCCTGGCGGCGGCGCTGCCCAGGATCGTGCTGCCCGACGGCACCGTCGCCGACCGCAACCCGCAGGCGCAGCTGGCGGCATTGCGCGACCTGATCGACATCAGGTCGGTGCTGGTCTCGGCCGAGCGGCCGGCGCCGGCGGCGCTGCAGGACGCGATCGACCGCGCCGCGCCCATGCTGCGCTTCCTGCGCCATGGCGATGGCGGGCTGGCCCTGTTCAACGGCGCCGATGCCGGCGACCCGGCGGCGATCGACCTGGTGCTGGCGCGCTCGGGCAACGGCGCGCGGGCGCCGGCGGATGCGCCGCAGGGCGCCTTCGTGCGGCTCGCGGCCGGCCCGGCGCTGGTGCTGATCGACGCCGGCGCGCCGCCGGGCAAGGGCCTCGACCTGGAGACCCATGCCGGCACCCTGTCGGTCGAGTTCTCGGTCGGCGCCGAGCGCGTGTTCGGCAATTGCGGCGCCTATGCCGGGCTGTCGGACGACTGGCGCTACATGATGCGCTACACGGCCGCGCATGCCACGGCCATCATCGCCGACACCAACTCCTCGGAGCTGATCCAGGGCGGCGGCCTCGAATACCCGGCCAGCAACGTGCATGCGACGCGCGCAGAACAGGATGGCGCCACGTGGCTGGAGGCCAGCCATGACGGCTACCGCTCCCTGTTCGGCGTCACCCACAAGAGGCGCCTGTGGCTGGCCGCCGACGGCGCCGATTTGCGCGGCGAGGACATGCTGGTGGGCAGCGACGGCAAGCCGGTCAAGCCCGCCGCCAGCGGCCGCAAGTTTGCGATCCGCTTCCACCTGCACCCTGACGTGAAGGCTTCGCTGGCTCAATCAGGCGCCAGTGCGCTCCTGCGTCTGCCCTCGGGCCAGGGCTGGAAGGTGCGCGCCAGCGGCGCCACCATGACCCTGGCCGAAAGCGTCTGGCTGGGCGACGGCCACCGCACCCGGCGCACGGCGCAGATCGCGCTGGTCGGCGGCCTGGGCCCCGACGGCGCCAAGGTGAAATGGGCCTTCACCAAGGTCGAGGGCTAATCCTGCATGATCTCGACCGTGCCGTCGTAAGGCGAGGCCACGGCAGGGATGGCCGGCGCGCCGGGCGGCACCGCGTACACCAGCCCGCCGATGCTGGCCATGTTGGCGGCGTTGTTCACGAGGACGGCGGGGATGTTGTTGTTCGGGATGTTGGGCAGGTCGGGTCCGATGGTTGCCATCGTCGCCGGCGTCAGCGCCGGCGTCGCCTGGATCCAGGCGGGTGTCCCGGCAACCGCGGCCGGTGGCCAGGCCCACAGGCCCGGGGCGGGCTTCGGCAAGGTCACGATGCGCCAGGTGACCCTGATCATGTTCGGGGCATAGGAATAGAGATTCCCGGCCGCCGCCGGCGGCGCCGCCCAGGGATCGATCGAGGCCTGCACCCAGTATTGCAGCCCATACCAATAGTTGTTGTGCCCGCCATTGTTGTTCTTGTCGAAGGCCCGGAAGTTCTGGAGGTAGGTCTTCATGCGGCCCTCGACCCATTTGTGGTTCGCATTGCCGCCGGAGGTCATGGGGGTGAGGTTGGCCCAGCTCGCGCCGCTGCCCTCCCATTCGCCATTGATCAGATGGGCCCGGACCCAGGTCTGATTGCCATCCTGGGTGAAGCAGATGCCCGGCCCGCCGACACCGCCCCAGGGCAGGTCCCAACCCGCGCCAATCGCGCTCGGCGGGTTGTTGGTCGCGGCGCCGGGCATGGTCATGTCCGGGCCGAGCAAGGCGTAGGCGCTCGTGCCGCCCATGGACCTGCCGTGCCGGACCGCCAGCGCCCCGTGAGCCTCGTGACGCTTGGTGAACATGATCGAATCCGCGGTCCATTTGCCCGGGGCGTACTGGACTTTCGACATTCTCCTACTCCCTCATACGCTTGCTGGAGGGTCTGATCGTACCACTGTAGATGTTGCATCTAACCGTAGGATCGCCAAAGCCTTGTGGATGCAGGTGAGACCGAAACGCGTGGCTTGGTGCGCGGATATCCGCTCAGGTCTCCGCTCATCGCATGCATGGTCTTCGCGGATCGTTCCGCAGTGCGGCCATGCCTCCCGGTCCTGCGCTTGGCCAGGGCCGGAAGGTGCGCGCCAGCGGCGCCACCATGACCATGGCCGAAAGCGTCTGGCTGGGTGACGGCCAGCGCGTGCGCCGCACGGCGCAGATCGCGCTGGTCGGCGGCCTGGGCCCCGACGGTGCCAAGGTGAAATGGGCCTTCACCAAGGTCGGGGGCTAGCGAGGCTACGGCTTGCTCCAGGGATCGATGATCTCGATCCCGCAATCGACAAAGCCGGCGGCATCGCGTGTCGCCAGCGCGGCGCCGCGGGATGCGGCGATCGCCGCGATCTGCGCGTCCGCCTGAGAGATCGGGCGGCCGGCGTGGCGGCGTGCGGCCGCGATGCGCGCATAGGCAACCGCCGCCGGACTGTCGAAGGGCAGGATGCGGCCGGCGAAATCCTCGGCCAGCATCGCCTCGGCCTGGGTGATGAGCTGCTTCCGGCGGCGGCCTTCCGGCAGCAGGGCGAGGCCATAGCGCAGCTCGGCCTCGGTGATCGCGGCGATGAAGAGGCGTGCCGTCGGCTGGCGGCCCATCCAGCCTTCGACGGCGGTTGACGGCGCCGGCCGCATCAGCTCCGACAGGACGTTGGTATCGAGCAGGATCATTCGTCGAACGCGGGCGGCTCGCGCATCGGCTCGCGCGGCGCCTCCGGCAGGTCCACGCCGCCCAGCGGCGCGAACCGGGCCCGGATCGCGGCAGCCAGGTTCCCCGGCGGCGCCGGCTCCTGGTTGAGTGCCGTGCGCAGGATGTCGCGGGCCTCGTCCTCCATGGAGCGGCCGTGCATCGCCGCCTGAATGCGCAGCCGCGCCTTCAACGGCTCATCGAGATTGCGGATGGTGATGCTGGCCACCGGTCCCTCGCGCGCATTGCAATCAATGATGTTAAATTAATCAATGATTGCAAAACGTCAAGAGGCCGGCAATGCTGCGAGGTGATTGCATGCGTGCCCTCCGCGCAGAGTTCCGCATGGCGGCGATGTCTTTCGGGCCTTGGCTTGATTGCGTCCAATCCCGCTTCTACGCTGGCCGACGATCCGGAATGCGCGACTTGAGGCAGCGAGATGAAGTTTACGGGCACCAAGGACTATGTGGCGAGCGACGACCTGCGGGTCGCGGTCAACGCGGCGATCGCCCTGCAGCGGCCGCTGCTGATCAAGGGTGAGCCGGGCACCGGAAAGACGGTGCTGGCGCACGAGATCGCCAAGGCGCTGAACGCGCCGCTGATCGAGTGGCACATCAAGTCGACGACCAAGGCGCAGCAGGGCCTGTACGAGTACGACGCCATCACCCGCCTGCGCGACTCGCAGCTGGGCGACGAGCGTGTCAAGGACGTCAAGAACTACATCAAGAAGGGCAAGCTCTGGGAGGGCTTCACCGGCGCCACGCGCCCGGTGCTGCTGATCGACGAGATCGACAAGGCCGACATCGAGTTCCCCAACGACCTGCTGCTCGAGCTCGATCGCATGGAGTTCTTCGTCTACGAGACGCAGGAGACCATCAAGGCGACGCAGCGGCCGATCGTGGTCATCACCTCGAACAACGAGAAGGAGCTGCCCGACGCCTTCCTGCGCCGCTGCTTCTTCCACTACATCCGCTTCCCCGACCGCGAGACGATGACGCAGATCATCAACGTCCACTTCCCCGACATCCAGCGCAACCTGGTGCGGGAAGCGATGACGGTGTTCTACGACATCCGCGACGTGCCGGGCCTGAAGAAGAAGCCCTCGACCTCGGAGCTGCTCGACTGGCTGAAGCTCTTGATGGTCGAGGAGCTGCCGCCCGAGGCGCTGCGCAGCAAGGATTCGGCCAAGCTGATCCCGCCGCTGCACGGCGCCCTGCTCAAGAACGAGCAGGACGTGCACCTGTTCGAGCGCCTGGCGTTCATGGCGCGGCGCGAGAAGAGCTAGTCATACCTTCCCTCCCCCAACGCAGTTGGGGGAGGTGGCCGAAGGCCGGAGGGGGAGCCGACGTGGTCCATGCAGCTGACATCACGTTGGCTCCCCTCCGCCCCTTCGGGGCACCTCCCCAGCAAAGCTGGGGAGGAAAATGTGCCCAACGGAGGCTCCCATGTTCGTGAACTTCTTTCTGGAGCTGAAGCAACAGAAGGTGCCGGTCTCCATCAAGGAGTTCCTGGCGCTCATGGAGGCGATGGACAAGCACGTCGCCGACTACAGCGTCGATGATTTCTACTATCTGAGCCGCGCCATCCTGGTGAAGGACGAGCGCAACCTCGACAAATTCGACCGCGTCTTCGGCCATGTCTTCAAGGGCCTGGAGGCGTCGGCGGCCGAGGGCACGACGGCCGAGATCCCCGAGGAATGGCTGCGCAAGCTGGCCGAGAAGCTGCTGACCGACGAGGAGAAGGCGCAGATCGAGGCGCTGGGCGGCTGGGAAAAGCT
The DNA here is from genome assembly GCF_008039615.1 of Vineibacter terrae. Lineage (GTDB taxonomy): Bacteria > Pseudomonadota > Alphaproteobacteria > Reyranellales > Reyranellaceae > Vineibacter > Vineibacter terrae. The sequence continues at coordinate 10,781 of NZ_VDUZ01000083.1, forward strand.
GATGGAGACGCTGAAGAAGCGGCTCGAGGAGCAGCAGAAGCGCCACGAGGGCGGCAGCAAGTGGATCGGCACCGCCGGCACCTCGCCGTTCGGCGCCTACGGCTACAACCCCGAAGGCGTGCGTATCGGCCAGGACAAGAACCGCGAAGGCCGCGCCGTCAAGGTCTGGGACAAGCGCGAGTACAAGAACCTCGACGACACCGTCGAGCTGGGCACGCGCAACATCAAGATGGCGCTGCGCCGGCTGCGCAAGTTCACCCGCGAGGGCGCCGAGGTCGAGCTCGATCTGCCCGACACGATCCGGCGCACGGCCAACAACGCCGGCTACCTCGACATCAAGATGGTCCCGGAGCGGCGCAACAAGATCAAGCTGCTGGTGATGTTCGACATCGGCGGCTCGATGGACGCGCACATCAAGATCTGCGAGGAGCTGTTCTCGGCGGCACGCACCGAGTTCAAGCACCTCGAGTTCTTCTACTTCCACAACTGCCTGTACGAGAAGGTGTGGAAGGACAACCGCCGGCGCCACACGGATTTCATCCCGACCTGGCAGCTGATGCACACCTATCCCGCCGACTACAAGGTGGTGTTCGTGGGCGACGGCTCGATGAGCCCGTACGAGATCGCCTATCCCGGCGGCAGCGTCGAGCACTGGAACGAGGAGGCGGGCCAGGTCTGGATGCAGCGCATGACCGACCTCTACGAATCGTCGGTGTGGCTGAACCCGGTGCCCGAGCGGCACTGGCAGTACACGCCCTCGATCCAGCTGCTGAAGCAGCTGATGAGCGACCGCATGTACCCGCTGACGCTGGGCGGCCTCGACCAGGCCATGCGCGAGCTGAACCGGTAGGAGGCCGCCGCAAGCGGCGGCCGCGTCATTCCCTTCTCCCGCAAGCGGGAGAAGGTGGCTGCCGCGCAGCGGCAGCCGGATGAGGGCCCCAGGACGAGGTCCATCGATGGCTGACGCACCACGTCCACCCGCGCCGGTCCCCACCCACGCTTTGAAACGCACACGCGACCTGCGTCGCGACATGACCGATGCCGAGCGCCGCCTGTGGCACGCGCTGCGCGGCCGGCGCTTCGAAGGCGTGAAGTTCACCCGGCAATACGCGATCGGACCGTACGTCGTCGACTTCGTCTGCCGCGGCGCGCGCCTGATCATCGAGATCGACGGCGATCAACACGGCCGGGACGAGGGTGTCGCCGCTGACGACGCGCGCACGATGGTCCTCGAGCAGAACGGCTATCGTGTCATCCGCTTCTGGAACGCCGAGGTCCTGAAGAACCTCGATGGCGTGCTGCAGGTGCTGGGCGAGGCTCTCCGGGAGACACCGCGTCCTTGATCCCTCACCCTCCCATCGTGCTGGCGCACGATGGGCCCCTCCCTCTCCCGCAGGCGGGAGAGGGGGTTGCTTCCCTTCTCCCGCGAGCGGGAGAAGGTGGGCGTCGCGTTAGCGACGGCCGGATGAGGGCCCAAGGACGAGGTTCATCGTTGGCCGACGCGTCGCGACATGACCGACGTCAGGTGCTGGGCGAGGCTCTCCGGGAGCCGCCTCGTCCTTGATCCCTCACCCTCCCATCGTGCTGGCGCACGATGGGCCCCTCCCTCTCCCGCGAAGCGGGAGAGGGGCTGCTGTTCTACTGCGGCGTGATATTGAGGCGCTTCACGATATCCAGCAGGACCGGGCCTTCCTCGCGCACGATGCGGGTGAACTCCTTGTGGCCGATGGCGCTCTCGTCGATGCCGAAAGTGTCGAGGATGCCGCGGATCTTGGGCGAGGTGCCGCCCTCCACCATCAGCTCGGAGATGCGGTCGACGATCTCCTGCGGCATGCCCGCCGGCCCCAGCAGGCCGCCCCAGCCGGCGCGCACCTGGAATGCCGGTGAGGTCACGCCCTGCTCCAGGAAGGTCGCCACGTCGGGCAGCTTCTTCATGCGCGTGGTCAGCGGCACGGCGATCGGGCGGCCGGTGCCGGATTGCAGGACGCTCGCGCCGGCCAGGTAGCTGCCGCTGGCGGCCTGGATCGCGCCCGAGGCGAGGTCCTGCCACATCGGCGCCTCGCCGCGGTAGTGCACCGCCTCCATGTTGAGGCCGAACTGCCGGTTCAGCTCCGCGATCGCCATGTGCGAGTACGAGCCGATCGAGTAGCTGCCGACGCTGGCCTTGTTGGCGCGCGCCCAGGCGACGAACTCCTTGATGTTGGTGGCCGGCACCGATTTATGGACCACGAAGGGCAGGTGCCCGCCGCTGGTCATGGCGATGTAGACGAAGTCCTTCTCCGGATCGTAGGGCAGCGTCTTGTAGATCACGCGGTTCATCACGACCGTGGTCGTGATGGTGTAGAGCAGGGTGTAGCCGTCGGGCGCCGAGCGCGCGACAGCCTCGGCGCCGATGATGCCGGCGGCGCCGGCCTTGTTCTCGACGACGATCGGCTGGCCGAGCTTCTGCGACATGTACTCGCTGTGCGCGCGCGCCATGGTGTCGGTCAGGCCGCCGGCGGGGAAGCTCACGATGATGCGGATCGGCTTGGATGGCCATGTATCGGCGCGCGCGCCGGACGTGGCGCCCAGCGTCAGCGCCGCGGCGCCAGCGGCGCCCCCAAGGAAGCTGCGGCGGCTTGTGGTACCCATCATGTCTCCTGCCCGGTCGTCATTGCTGTCGACAGGCTGACGAAAAAGGCCAGCGCAAGCCAGACTCTCGGGCGCTGGATTCCATCTCTCGAAACAGCGCGGGCGCTATGTCCCGACGCGCAGCGGCGCGGTGAGGCCGCGCAGGCAGGCGATCACGGACAGCGCCGTGATGCGGCCGGTGCGCGGGTTCTCGGTGCTGGGCACGTTCTCGATGCGCAGGCTGAAGCGGGCGCTGTCGGCCTCGACCTCGATCGTGTGCACGTTGCGATCGACCGCCGGATCGGCCCAGATCTGCAGCCGCGTGCGCTCGGGGCCGATGCCGGCCAGGCCCAGCGCCGCCGCGACGTTGACATTGGCCGGGAAGCCGCGCGCGCCCTCCACGGCGTCGCCCTCGAAGACGCACTTGGCCTCGGTCAGGCCGGCAAGCGAGATGCCGTGCTCGACCAGCCAGGGCGCGCCCTCCAGGCCGCCGGGCGGCTTGCGCGTGATCATGGTGACGCGCTCGATGCGGCCTTCGGCCGCGGCGCGCACCGCATCGAGGCCCAAGAGCGCGCCGGTCGGCACGACGATGCGCGCGCCGGTCGTCTTGGCCCGCGCCACCAGCCCGAGATGCCGCAGCAGCGCGCCGGCGTTCACGGTCATGAACAGGCGGCCGGCGTCGACGACGCTGGTGGCCAGCGCCGGGAACGACGCCGACGGCGCGCAGTCGACGACGATGTCGGCCGCCTCGGCCAGGGCCGCGGCATCGAGCACCGCCGGCGCGCAGCGCAGCGTCGCGGCCTGCGCCGCGGTTTTGGCGGCGTCGCGGCCGGCGACGGCCACGAGCACGAGGCCCGGCAGGCCTGCATCGAGCGCCTGCGCCACCTTCAGGCCGATGGCGCCGAGGCCGGCGATGGCGACGCGCAGCGGCGCGTCTGGGGTCGGACGAACATCCATGTCGCGTCAAGCCAGAGCTTCATGGTGAGCATAGGTGAATGCGAAGCATTCACCGAGTCGAACCATGAAGCTGCACGCACTGACCATTGTGCAAGAGCCTTCATGGTTCGACAGGCTCACCATGAAGGCTTCCGGAACTACGCGCTGGCGCTGGGCCGCGCCTTCACGCGCGCGTGCCAGGCGACGATGTTCTTCAGCGCCGGATCGATCGGCTGCCCGACGCCGGCGAAGAAGTCGACGAAGCAGAACAGCAGGACGTCGGCCAGGGTGAAGCGGTCGCCGGCGATGAACTGCTTGCCTTCCAGCAGCTTGTCCAGCCAGGCGAGCTTCTCCTGCGCCGTCGCCTTCAGCCCGGCCGCGGCTTCGGGAATGCAGCGGATGCGGTTCTCGAACATCTTCAGCCCTTCGGCGAAGCGGAAGCCGTTGGCCATGGGCTCGCAGATGTTGAGGTCGACGCGGCGCGTCCACATATGGGTCTCGGCGCGCTGCTGCGGCGTGTCGCCGATCAGCGACGGCGTGTTCTTGTGCGTGTCGTCGAGGTACTCGCAGATCGCGGTGATCTCGGCCAGGATCGTGCCGTCGTCGAGCTCCAGCGCCGGCGATTGGCCCGACGGATTCTTGGCCAGATAGGGCTCGCGCCGGTTCTCGCCGCCGCGCAGGTCGACCTCGACCAGCGGCAGCTCGATGCCCTTCTCCTTCATGAACATGCGCACGACCTTGGGATTGGGTCCGATCGAGTTGTACAGGCGCATCGCGTTTCCTCGCTTCATCCGTTCATCGCAACGAGCCGAGTTTACCGGCATTCGCCCACCACAAGGCAAGCCCGGGCAATCGGGAATCTGACATCAATCTGACAAAACGGTTGAGTTGCGAATCGCTCTCAGTAAGAATGCGCCCTGAACAGCCAGCCCATTGGGGGCGCCGGGCGATCCTCGGCGTGGCAAAGGTCAAAAGGCCACGCCGTCCCGAACAGCAAGCCAGTCTGCACGGTCGCCGGCCGTCCACGGCCGGGACGCAGGATCGTGCGCGCTCACGTTGGGGACATGATGAGCTCGTCAAAGATTCCATTGTCATTGCGCAAGGCATCCCGCGGCGACATGGCGGGATTCGCCTCGATGATCGGCATGGCGCTCGGCAGCGCCGCCATGCCGGCGGCAGCCCAGGCGCTGCCGCCGGCGCCCGAGCAGCTGGCGCCGGTCACCGTGTCGGGCGACCGCCACGGCGACTACAAGGTCGACCGCGGCTCGTCGCCCAAGCTGACGGCGCCGCTGCTCGACACGCCGCAGACCATCACGATCATCCCCCAGACGGTCATCAAGGAGCAGGGCGCGCGCAGCCTGACCGACGTGCTGCGCAACACGCCGGGCATCAGCTTCAACGCCGGCGAGAACGGGTTCTCGACGTCGACCAACAACTTCAGCCTGCGCGGCTTCGACACCAGCGGCAGCATCTTCATCGATGGCTCGCGCGATTCGGGCAGCTACACCCGCGACATGTTCAACGTCGACAGGGTCGAGGTGTTCAAGGGGCCGGCCGCCGACAACGGCCGCGGCACGCCGGGCGGCTACATCAACATCGTGACCAAGAGCCCCGAGCGGCGCAACTTCGCCGCCGGCGACATCGCCTTCGGCTTCGACGAGTACGGCACCGAGTGGCGCAAGCGCGCCACCGTGGACGTCAACCGGATGATCACCGACCAGACGGCCGCGCGCCTGAACGTGATGCTGGAGGACAGCGGCGTGCCGGGCCGCGACGTGGCCAAGGACAAGAGCTTCGGCGTGGCGCCGTCGCTGGCCTTCGGCCTGGGCACGGATTTCCGGGCGTTCCTGTCGTATGAGTACGTCAAGCAGGACGACCGGCCCGATTGGGGCGTGCCCGGCGCCATGGTCAAGGGCCTGCGCACGTTCAACCCCACGACCCGCGGTGCCGATCGCGACAATTTCTACGGCCTGAAGTCGGACTACGACAGGACCGACTACCAGGCGCTGCTCGCGCGCTTCGAGTTCGATGTCGCCGACAATGTCACCATCAGCAACCAGACCCGCTGGGCGCGGGTCGATCGCGACGCCCGCTACACCGTGCCCACGGGCTACACCCAGGCGACGCGGCAGGTGAGCACGCAGATGCAGTTCTACGAGCGCGTGAACAGCACCGTCACCAACCTCACGAACGTGGCCGTCGACTTCAAGACCGGGGCGCTCGACCACACGCTGTCGGCGGGCCTGGAACTGACCCGCGAGTGGTCAGACGGCCGGCGCTTTCCGACCAACAATCCGGGGAGCACCAGCATCTTCGACCCCGACGACGGCCGCTTCGGCGCCTTCTCGCCGTCGGCGGCGGAGCGCAACAAGGTGCGGGTCGATACGGCGGCGCTGTACGCCTACGACACGGTCAAGCTCGGTCCGCAATGGGAGCTCACCGGCGGCCTGCGGCTCGAATGGTACCGCGTCAAGATCGACAGCAGGACGGCAGCCGGCGCATCGACCGGCGGCCTCGACGGCTACGACGAGTCGAAGCTCAGCCTCGGCGGCAAGCTGGGCGTGGTCTACAAGCCGGTCGAGAACGGCAGCCTCTACGCGGCGTTCGCCGTTGCCGCCCTGCCGCCGGGCTCCTACCTGTCGAACCCCGACATCTCGCGCACCGGCGACAACGCCTTCCCCGGCTTCGTCAACGGCGCCAAGGGCATCACGTCGTACAACTACGAGATCGGCGTCAAATGGAACTTCTTCAACGGACGCCTGTCGACCAACGCCGCCCTGTTCCGCACCGACAAGACGGGCGTGCCGATCAGCGGACGTGATGTCGGCGAGACGGTCGACAGCCTCAAGGGCTACGGCAGGCAGACCGTCCAGGGCATCGAGGTCGGCGTCGCCGGCGAGATCACGCCGGAATGGAAGGTCTTCGGCGGCTTCGCGCTGATGGACAGCAAGCGCAAGCACAGCGCCTATCTCGACGAGGTGCGCCGGCGCGCCAATCACGGCGACTACGGCAGCGTCAGCCGGACCGACGGCGACGAGCTGGCGTTCACGCCGCAATTCACCGGCAGCCTGTGGACGACATACCGCTTTCCGTTCGGCCTGACCGTCGGCGGCGGGGTGCAGCATGTCGGCGCGTCCTGGCTCGGCCGGCCGGACGATGCGCTGCGTATCATCCCCAACGGCGCCTTCGGCAAGCTGCCGGCCTACACGCTGTTCCACGCGATGCTGGCCTACGAGGTGACCGAGAACATCACCGTGCGCCTGAACGTCGACAACATATTCAACAAGCAGTATGCCGTTTCGACCAACTGGAACGGCAGCCGGGCAACGCTGGGCGCGCCGCGCACCTTCATGATCACGACGGGCTTCAGGTTCTGAGGCACGACATATCGGTCGGGCGTCTCGCCGACCACGGATGGACGCCCGATCAACGAGAACGTCACGCACAATGCCGCCGCTCCTGGACAAGCTGCAGCAGATACCGGCGGCCATCGCGGCCGTCGCGGACTACGAGGCCTTCGCGCGCGAGCGCGTGAGCGAGCAGGCCTGGGCCTATGTCGCCGGCGGGGTCGCCGACGAGCTGACCCTGCACGAGAACTGTGCCGCGTTCCAACGCCTGCGGCTGCGCAGCCGCATCCTGTGCGATCTCGCCGGCGGCGGCACGGCGCTGAGCCTGCTCGGACAGGACTTCGCCTTTCCGATCATGCTGGCGCCGGTGGCATTCCAGAAGCTGGTCCACCCGGAAGGCGAGCTGGCCACCGTCCTGGGCGCATCGGCGATGAATGCCGGCATGATCGTCAGCACGCAGGCGAGCGTGCCGCTGGAGGACATCGCACGGCAGGCGCAAGCGCCGCTGTGGTTCCAGCTCTACATCCAGCCCGACCGCGACTTCACGCGCCAGCTCGTGCGGCGGGCCGAAGCGGCGGGCTACCGGGCCCTGGTGGTGACGGCCGATGCGCCGGTCAGCGGCCTGCGCAACCGCGAGCAGCGGGCTGGCTTCGCGCTGCCGGCGGACGTGGAAGCGGTCAACCTGCGCGGCATGCGGCCGCTGCCGCCGCAATCCGGCGCCGCCGGCGGGGGCGTGCTGCTGGACGGCGCGCTGCTGGCGGCGGCGCCGACTTGGCAGGACGTGGCCTGGCTGAAGTCGCTGACGCGCCTGCCGGTGCTGGTCAAGGGCGTGATGGCGGCCGAGGATGCGCGCCGTTCCGTGGCCGAGGGGCTCGACGGGGTCATCGTGTCCAATCACGGTGGCCGCATCCTGGACACGCAGCCGGCGACCATCGAGGTCCTGCCGGAGATCGTCGATGCCGTCGGCGGCCGGATTCCCGTCCTGCTCGACGGCGGCATCCGCCGCGGCAGCGACGTGCTCAAGGCCCTGGCCCTGGGGGCGAAAGCCGTGCTGGTAGGGCGGCCATATGTGCATGGGCTGGCGGCCGCCGGCGCGGTCGGCGTCTGCCATGTCCTGCATATCCTGCGCGCCGAGCTCGAGATCGCCATGGCGCTCACCGGCTGCCGCGACGTCGACGCCGTCGGGCCGTCGGTGGTGCGGACCCGAGCGGCTTCTCCGTAATTAGATTTCTGACATGTACCTGACATTCCATATCGATCGTGAAGGATAGATATGTAACTCGATAACTTGCACTTGCGAATAATTCTCATTCAGATGAGGCCTGTCAGCCAGCCTTTCGGGGAGAGGTGGCGGGTCCCCGCCATGGCGCGCCAGGCGAAAGCCGGCGTCGCGCTCCCCGCTTCAATTCGGGGAGTTGGTAGCTATACTGCGAAAAACAGGATGTGACACACCAGTTGTTGCGCATGCGATTCAGTCGCATTATCGTGCCGGCATATCCAGCCAGCCGGTGGGGGGCTGCGCCCGAGTGGCGTCGGCAAGGCAGTGGCCTGATTCTGGTCCCGCCCCATTCCCGCTTCGCGAGCCAATGATCCTGGGACGCCGCCGGCCTTCGCGGCGGCGTCCGGCGCGCGCGAGGCTGCGGCATGTCGCAATCAAAGGCTCCTGTTTCCCTTCGTCCCATGGTGGCCGGCCGCGGCGGCGCCGTGGCCGGATTCGTCTCGACGCTCGGGCTTGCCCTCACCGCCGCACCCCTTGCGGCGATGGCGCAGGCGCCGACGCCACCGGCCAATCCCGAGCAGCTGCCGCCGGTGACGGTGTCGGGCGACCGCCAGCAAGGCGACTACAAGGTCGACCGCGCGAGCTCGCCCAAGATGCCCGAGCCGCTGCGCGACACGCCCAAATCCGTCGTGGTGATCCCCAAGGAGCTGATCAAGGAGCAGGGCGCCACCACGCTGCGGGACGTGCTGCGCACCACGCCCGGCATCAGCCTCAGCACCGCCGAAGGCGGGCTGGCGCTGGGCGACCGCATCACCATCCGTGGCTTCGATGCGCGCGGCGACATCTTCATCGACGGCATGCGCGATCCCGGCGTGACCTCGCGCGAGGCCTTCAATGTCGAGCAGGTCGAGATCGTGAAGGGGCCGGGCTCGGCCTATACCGGCCGCGGCGCCACCGGCGGCAGCGTCAACATCGTCACCAAGGCGCCGCTGGCGCGCAACCTCCACGCGGGCGACGTGACGTTCGGCACCGACGCCACCAAGCGTGTGACGGTCGACGTCAACCAGGTGATGGGCGACTTCGCCGCCATCCGGCTCAACGGCATGTGGCACGACGCCGACGTCGCCGAGCGCGACAAGGTGTTCCAGAAGCGCTGGGGCTTCGCGCCGTCGCTCACGCTCGGCATCCATTCGCCGACCAGGCTCACCTTGAGCTACTACCACCTGAGCACCGACGACTTGCCGGACTACGGCCATCCCTTCGATCTCACGCGCCAGCAGCCGCTGCGCGTCAGGCGCGACAATTTCTACGGCCTGACGCAGCGCGACTTCCGCCGCACCTCGGCCGACATCGGCACGGCGCTGCTCGAGCACCAGTTCAGCGACACCATATCCTTCCGCTCGCAGTTCCGGGTCGGCACCACCACCAACAAGTACGTCACGTCGGCGCCCGAGTTCGGCGCCGGGCAGCCGCCGGGCACGGTCAACGCCAACGCCAAGACACGCAACTCGCGCAATACCGCCTACGCCAACCAGACCGACCTGACGGTGAAGTTCGATACCGGCAGCCTCAGGCACACGCTCGTGACCGGCATCGACATCGCCCATGAGACGGCCGAGAACCACCCCTATCTGGTGACGCCCACGGCCGTCCGGCAGGATCTCTTCAACCCGACGCCGAGCCAGTTCTGGCTCGGCACCATCGCGCCGCAAGCGACCTTCACGCGCTTCATCAGCGACAGCAAGGCGATCTATGTCTTCGATAACGTCAGGATCAGCGAGCAATGGGAGGCGATGGCCGGCCTGCGGCTCGACAATTACCGCACCAAGTCCAAGGCCAATCCCGGCAATGCCGTGAACGGCTTGAAGAATAATTCGACGTTTCTCAACTGGCATGTGGGCGCCGTCTACAAGCCGCGGCCCAACGGCAGCATCTATGTCGCCGTCAGCTCCTCGTCCAACCCCAGCGGCGAGCAGTTCGACGGCGGCGCGGCCGATGGCGGCCTTGCCGCCGCCAATGCCAACCTGAAGCCGGAGCGCAACCTCAGCTACGAGATCGGCACGAAATGGGACGTGCTGGGCGAGCGGCTGTCGCTGACGGCGGCGCTCTTCCGCATCGACAAGACCAACGCGCGGGTGACGGCGCCCGGCGGCACGACCCAGGTGCTGGACGGCAAGCAGCGCGCCCAGGGAATCGAGCTGGGCGTTACCGGCAAGATCACCGACAAATGGAGCGCCTTCGGCGGCTTCACCTGGCTCGATACCGAAGTCGTGAAGTCACCGGTGCCGGGCACGAAAGGCGACCGCCTGCCCAATGCGGCCGACGTCACCTTCAGCCTGTGGAGCACCTACCAGATCACCGACCGGTTCACGGTCGGCGGGCTGGTCTACTATACGAGCGCGCGCTATGGCGGCACCTTCGCCGCCGGCCCGGCCCATGTGCCGGGCTACTGGCGCTTCGATGCCATGGCCAGCTACAAGATCACGGAGAACGTTGACGTGCGGCTCAACGTGCTCAATATCACCAACAAGCTCTATTACGACGCCATCTACCGCAGCACCACGCCGTTCGCCTTTGTCGGGCCGGGGCGTTCGGCGCTGCTGACCACCGCGTTCAAGTTCTGAGCCGGAGGGCTGTCATGCGAACACTGCGCTGCGTCTGCCTGTGCCTTGCCGTCGCCGGCTGGTCGGTGCCGGCGGCAGCGCAGGTGACCGTCGGCTTCGATCATCCCGAAGCCTACACCGATGCCGCGCTCTACCGCGACCATGGCGGCGCCAAGGCGCGCGAGCCGGCGATGCAGGGCATCCGCCAGCACCTGGAGCTTCTGGGGCAGCGCTACCTGCGGCCCGGCCAGAAGCTCACGGTCGAGATCCTCGATGTCGACCTCGCCGGCCGCTTCGAGCCCTGGCGGCCGCTGGCGACTGATGTCCGCTTCATGCGCGACGTGACCTGGCCGCGCATCAAGCTGCGCTATACGCTGCAGGACAATGGCGTCGTGCGGGCGACGCAGACCGAGACCCTGGTCGATCAGGCCTACCAGGGGCGTGCCGGCCCCTATCTGACGAGCGATCCTTTGCGCTATGAGAAGGCCATGCTCGAGGACTGGTTCCGCGCCCGCTTCGTGGACGGCCGGCCGCCCCGGCATTGACGACACGCGTCATCCCGCGCTGCGTTCGGGATGACGCGCGACCACAGAGGGATGTTGCGCGATGCTGCTGTGCCTGCCGGGCGTGCTCTCCAAGCAGCAGGTGGCCGAATGCCGCCGCATCGCGGCGGATGCCGAATGGATCGATGGCAGCGCCACCGCCGGCCAGCAATCGGCGCTGGTGAAGCGCAACATGCAGCTGCGCGAGGAATCGCCCCAGGCCAAGCGTATGGGCGACGTGGTGCTCGACGCGCTTGCCGCCAATCAGCTCTTCATCTCGGCGGCGCTGCCGCTGAAGATCCTGCCGCCGCTGTTCAACCGCTACCAGGGCGGCGAATCGTTCGGCACGCATGTCGACAACGCCATCCGCGCCGTCCGCGGCACGCCTTTCCGGCTGCGCACGGACCTGTCGGCGACGCTCTTCCTCTCCGAGCCGGAAGAATACGACGGCGGCGAGCTGACGGTGGAAGGCGCTTTCGGTGCACAGGAAGTGAAGCTGCCGGCCGGCGACATGGTGCTGTATCCGGCCAGCAGCCTGCATCACGTGAAGCCGGTGACGCGTGGCACGCGCATCGCCTCGTTCTTCTGGCTGCAGAGCATGGTGCGCGACGACGGCGAGCGCGCCTTGCTGTTCGATCTCGACAATGCGATCCAGGATCTCGCCCGGGACCAGGGCCTCGCCCATCCCGTCGCCGTCAGGCTGACCGGGATCTACCACAACCTGCTGCGCCGCTGGGCCGACGCCTGAGCGTGGGACATGGCCGGCGTCGGCTTGACGCATGACTGCGAGATTGCGACTGACTCGCAGTAGCGATAGTGTGCGAACGATCTTTCGCTCAATCCCCTTCCATCAAGGACTGTCGCATATGGCGCATGGTCGTGCCGATACACGTTCTGTCATCCCCAGCGCAGCGAGGGATCCAGGCGCCGCCCCTGGATCCCTTGCTGCGCTGGGGATGACAGGAGGTTTCTCGCTGCGCCGGGCGGCCAGGCAGGCGTGGCTGGTCGGGATGGGTCTGCTGCTCACCCTCGCGTCGCTGCCGGTGCGGGCGCAGGAGGCGACACCAGGCGCGCCGCCGCCGGCGCCGCCGGCGCTGCCGCCCGAGGCAGCCCCCGCCGTCGTGCCGACGGTGGCGCCGATCCTGCCGGTCGACCTGTCGCCCTGGGGCATGTTCCAGAGCGCCGACATCGTCGTGAAGGTGGTGATGATCGGTTTGGCGACGGCCTCGGTGCTCACCTGGACGGTGTGGCTGGCCAAGACCGTGGAGCTGGCGTCGGCGCGGCGCAAGGCGCGCCGGGCGCTGGCCGCGCTCGATGAGGTGCAGTCCCTGGCCGAGGCGACGGTGCGGGTCGGCAGCGAGCGCGCGACGGTGCCGGCGCTGGTGCGCGCCGCATCGACCGAGGTGCGGCTGTCGGGCGACCTGCTGGCCGAGGGCGTCAAGGAGCGGGTGGTGTCGCGGCTGGAGCGGATCGAGGCGGCGGCCGGCCGCAGCATGACGCGCGGCACCGGGATCCTGGCCACCATCGGCTCGACGGCGCCGTTCATCGGCCTGTTCGGCACGGTGTGGGGGATCATGAACAGCTTCATCGGCATCTCCAAGGCGCAGACGACGAACCTGGCGGTGGTGGCGC
>NZ_VDUZ01000084.1 GCF_008039615.1 Vineibacter terrae
GCGCCACCACCGCCAGGTTCGTCGTCTGCGCCTTGGAGATGCCGATGAAGCTGTTCATGATCCCCCACACCGTGCCGAACAGGCCGATGAACGGCGCCGTCGAGCCGATGGTGGCCAGGATCCCGGTACCGCGCGTCATGCTGCGGCCGGCCGCCGCCTCGATCCGCTCCAGCCGCGACACCACCCGCTCCTTGACGCCCTTGGCCAGCAGATCGCCCGACAGCCGCACCTCGGTCGATGCGGCGCGCACCAGCGCCGGCACCGTCGCGCGCTCGCTGCCGACCCGAACCGTCGCCTCGGCCAGCGTCGGCGCATCTTCCAGCGCCACCAGCGCCTGACGCGCCTGACGCCACGCCGACGCCAGCTCCAGGGTCTTGACCAGCCACACCGTCCAGGTGACCACCGAGGCCGCCGCCAAGCCGATCATCACCGCCTTCACCACAATGTCGGCGTTGTTGAACATGCCCCACGGCGACAGGTCCACCGGCAAACGCGGCATCACCGCCGGCGCCTCCTGCGCCTGCGTCGGCAGCGCGGCGCACACCAGGGCAAGCAGCAGGAACGAAGCTGCTATCCCGCCACTGTCATCCCGAGCGCAGCGAGGTGCTCGGGATGACAGTGGGGCCTGAAGACTGGCGCGACTCGAACCAACAGCCGGCATGGCGAACCCGCAGCATGAGGCCGGGACCCGCTGATCACAGCGGGATGACGTCAGCATTCGTAGCGTGATGCACATCGGTCCGAAATCGCTCTTTACGTTCATCGTGTTGTAGTTATGATATATCATAACATTTCCATCCGGGGAGAGTTGAATGGCGTTGGGGCGAATGGCCGTGGCTGCCGCGGCCGGTGCGCTGGTTTCGTGGCCTGCGTTGGTGGCGGCCCGTGATGTTGCAGTCCGTGATGGCGCCGGGCCGGTGGCGGGCGCGCAAGTGTCGATCAAGGGCGAGCGTGGCACCTATGTCACCGACGCCGCGGGGACCACCCGCCTGCCCGACCGGCCCGATGCCACGGTGATCGAGATCGTGATGCCGGGCGGCGCCCGCCTGGAGCGGACGATCGCAGCCGGCACCGGCGCCGCGACGGTCGATCTCGCCGCGCCGCCGTCAACGCCGGCGACACCGTCATCGCCGGAAACCGCCCCGACGCTGCCGCCGCTGCAGGTGACGGCAAGCCCGTTGTCGCGCGGCATCGAGGACATCGCGACGCCGGCCACCGTGCTGGCCGGCGATGCGCTGCGCCGGCAGCGCCAGTCGAGCCTCGGCGAGACGGTGAAGGACGTGCCCGGCGTCGCCTCGACACAGTTCGGGCCCGGCGCCAGCCGCCCTATCATCCGCGGCATGGACGGCCCGCGCGTGCGTGTGCTGTCGGACGGCGTCGACGTGCTGGATGCCGCCAGCGTCAGCCCCGACCATGCCGTCGCCAGCGAGCCGTTCCTGGCCCGCCAGATCGAGATCCTCAAGGGCCCCGCCACCCTGCTCTATGGCGGCGGCGCGATCGGCGGCGTGGTCAACGTGCTCGACAGCCGCATCCCCACGAAGGTGCCGGACAAGGGCTACGAGGGCGAAGGCGAGCTGCGCGGCAACCCGAACTCATCGGAGATGACCGGCATGCTGGGCTTCACCGTCGGCGTGCCCGGCGTGGCGCTGCGGCTGGAGGGATTGCACCGGCTCAGCGACGACTACTTCACGGCGAAGAAATTCGGCGACCCGCCGTCACGGCGCGTGCGCAACTCGTTCAACGACACCACGAGCTGGAGCACCGGCGCTTCATGGATCGGCGACTGGGGCTATCTCGGCGCCGCGTTCTCGGACCAGCGGAGCGCGTACGGCATCCCCAGCGAGGAGACGACCTTCATCAGGATGCACAGCCAACGCCTGGATGTGCGCAGCGAGCTGGTCGAGCCGCTGCCCGGCATCGAGAAGATCCGCTTCCGGCTGGGGCATGTGAACTACCAGCACAAGGAGATCGAGGAGAGTGTTGTCGGCACGACGTTCAAGAACAACGGCACCGACACGCGGCTGGAGGTCGTGCACGACCCGATCGGCGGCCTGAAGGGCGTGCTCGGCGCATCCGGCTTCTGGCGCGACTTCAAGGCGCTGGGCGACGAGGCCTTCATCGCGCCGACGCTGACGCGCAACTACGCGCTGTTCCTGCTCGAGCGCTACAGCTGGGACAGCTTCTACATCGAAGGCGGGCTGCGCTACGAATGGCAGCACATCGATGTCAGGAGCGATCAGCCCGACCGCAGCCACAACGGCTTCTCGGCCTCGCTGGGCCTGATGTGGGATTTCACGCCGGGCTACACGGTCGGCGTCACGTTCTCGCGCTCGCAGCGCCTGCCCACGGCCGAGGAGCTGTATGCCGACGGCCCGCATGTCGCGACCGGGCAGTTCGAGATCGGCGATCCGCGGCTCAAGGTCGAGACCTCGCACAACCTCGAGCTCAGCCTGCGCAAGAAGACCGGCGCGCTGCAGTTCGGTGTCAGCCTCTACCGCAATGCCGTGCGCGACTTCATCTTCGCCGCCGACACCGGCGAGGTGATCGACGATCTGCGGGTGGTGAACTTCCGCCAGCAGGACGCGGTGTTCTACGGCGTCGAAGCCGACGTCAAATACGCCGTCACCGACGCCATCGACGTCTCGGTCTTCGGCGACTATGTGCGGGCCAGGATCAGCCATGGCGGCGGCAACCTGCCGCGCATCCCGCCGGGCCGCATCGGCAGCCGCATCGACGCCAGGTGGGACCGCTGGAAGGCCTATGTCCAATACTACCACGTCTTCACCCAGGGCGACGTGGCGGCGTTCGAGACCCGCACCCCCGGCTACGACATGCTCAATGCCGGCGTGTCGTTCGGCGGCACGCTGTGGCCGCTGAGCGGCTACGAGCTCTACCTGCGCGCCAACAACCTGCTGAACCAGAAGGCGATCGTGCACACGTCCTTCATCAAGGACTCGGTGCCCCTGCCTGGCATCAACGTCACCCTGGGCGCGCGCTTCACCTTCTAGCGGCACGTCATCCCTCGCTTCGCTCGGGATGACAGATTCGGGTAGGCTGACCGCCGGTGATCACACCCGGAGGCGGCGATGCTCACGCTCTACATGGCGCCCGGCTCGAGCTCGATGGCGCCGCATATCGCATTGAACGAGATCGGGGTGCCGTTCGAGCGGCGCATCGTGTCGTTCGCGCGCAAGGAGCAACGCGACCCGGACTTCCTCGCCATCAATCCCGAAGGCAAGGTCCCGACGCTGCTGATCGAGGGGCGGCCGCTGACCGAGGTGGCGGGAATCCTCTACTACCTGGCGCGGCGCCATCCCGAAGCGGGGCTGCTGCCCACCGACGACCCCGAGGCCGAAGCGCAGGTCGTGTCGTGGATGTCGTTCATCGCCGCGACGCTGCATCCGGCGCGCCGACGCGGCCCCGCGGCCGCGCACGCCGCCTGGGCGCTGGCCGAGCAGCGGCTGGGCGGCAGCACCTGGGCCGTCGGCCGCTACACGATCGCCGACATCCATCTCTTTCGCCTGTTCTGGCGCCTGGTGGGATCGCACACGCCCGACCGCGCCGCCTTTTCGAGCCTCTACGCCCACTACGAACGGATGATGGCGCGCCCCGCCGTGCAGCGCACGATCGCCGACGAGGCGGCAGCAGGATACGAGTTGCCGGCGTAGCCGACAGTCACCGTGTCGCGACGATATTACCGAGGCGTTGCCATCTCCCTGGCCAACCGTCAGGTTCGCGTGTACATTGTGCGGGTGAGTGATCGCTCCACCAAGGGGAAGGAGCCGACATGCCACAGATGCCCGCTGCCCGATTGACGGATATGCATGCGTGCCCGATGTCGAACGGGCCTGTGCCGCATGTCGGCGGGCCGGTGCTGCCGACATGCTCGATCAACGTCCTCACGGGCAGCCTGCCGCAGGCGCGCATCACCGACAAGGCAATGTGCGTGGGGCCACCCGACATCCTGGTGAAGGGCTCGCCGGTGGTTCTCGTCAACAACCTGATGGCGGTCCGCATCCTCGTCGATACGACTTCCCATGGCGGCTTCGTGGTCATGGGCTGCTTCACGGTGCTGATCGGCGACGGCACGTCGGGCGGCCCGGCCTTCGATCCGGCCGCCGCCCAGGCCCAGGCCGCCCAGCTCTCCAAGGACGCTGAAAAGGCTCAGGCCAAGCAGAAGGAAATCGACGAAGCCAAGAAGAAGGAGGCCGGCGGCTGACGCTGCCGTCATCCCGGATATGGCGAGAGACCCGGAAGCCTCTCCCGCCCGGTACGCTTGGCGACGCTTGACGCCGGCCGCCGGGATCGCGCTAGATGCGCACCCTCGCGTCCATGTGCTTCCGATGAAGGCCGACAGCACCGCAACCCGCTGAGCCGCAACAACCGACCGTGTTGTTGCGGCGTTCCACCGCCAGGGTGCCTCCCCGTCCCGGCCGATGAGCGCCGCCGAATCCTTTCGTGCGGAGTTTTGTCGTGCCTGCTTCCAGGACCTGGACCTGTTCCCTGCCAGCGGCGCTGCTGCTGATGGCGCCTTTCGACCTGCTGGCCTCGCTGGGCATGGATGTCTACCTGCCGGTGGTGCCGCGCATGCCGGCGATCCTGTCCACCACGCCCGCCACCGTGCAGCTCACGCTCAGCCTCTACATGGTGGTGCTCGGCGTCGGGCAGATGCTGTTCGGCCCCCTGTCGGATCGCATCGGCCGGCGGCCGGTGCTGCTGGGCGGCGCGTTGCTGTTCGCCGTCGCCTCGGCGGCGATGGCGTACACGACGTGGGCGCCGGCCTTCGTGGTTTGGCGTGTTGCCCAGGCCGCCGGCGGCGCCGCCGCCCTGGTCGCGACCTTCGCCACCGTGCGCGACGTCTATGCCGACCATCCCGACGGTGTCGCGATCTACGCCATGCTGGGCGCGATGCTGGCATTCGTGCCTGCCGTCGGCCCGGTGCTGGGCGCCGTGATCGATCAGGCGCTGGGCTGGCGCGCGATCTTCCTGATGCTCGCGGGGCTGGGCCTCGCCGCCTTGCTGCAGGCCCTGCTGCGCTGGCCCGAGAGCCGGCCCGACGGCAGCGGCGTGAAGCTGGCGCGCGTCGGCGCCATCCTGCGGCACGCGCCGTTCTGGACCTACACCCTGGGCTTCAGCGCCGCGCTGGGAACGTTCTTCGTCTACTTCTCCACCGCGCCGCTGGTGCTGATGGGCCGGCTTGCGCTCGCGCCGCTGACCTTCAGCCTGCTGTTCGCCACGGTCGCCGTGGTCATGATCATCACCAGCCGCTTGGCCGCGCCCCTGGCGCGGCGCTGGGGCTCGCGCGGCTGCCTGGTGCGCGGCATGGGCCTGCTGCTGGCCGCCGCCACCCTGCTGGCCGCCGGGCAGCTCACGGCATTCCCCTCGACCTGGGCCTTCCTGCCGCCGATGTGGATCGCGGCCATGGGCATTTCGATCACCTGCGCCGTCACCGCCAACGGCGCGCTGCGGGCGTTCGGCGATGTCGCCGGGACCGCGGTCGCGATCTACCACTGCCTGCAAGGCGTGATCACCAGCCTGGCCGGCACGCTGGCCGTGCTGTGGCTGCCGGCCGACACGGCGTGGCCCCTGGTCGCCTTCACCGGGGCCGCGGCGCTGCTGACGCCCGGCCTGGTGCGGCGCCTGCCCCCGGATACGCTGGGCAGTGCTGGACAGTGATAGTTATATTATAACATAATAGGGATCATGCAGCTTAACCTGGAGACGTTCCGTGCCCGATCGTTCGCCCCTTCCGCGTCGCGCCCTGCTGCTGGGCGGCGCGGCGCTGCTGGCCGGGTCGCCGGCGGCAGCGCAGCAGCAGACGCTGCAGGCGGTGGCCTCGTTCTCGATCATCGGCGACATGCTGCGCGAGGTCGGCGGCGATCGCGTCGAGGTGACGACGATCGTGGGCCCCGACCAGGACGCGCACACCTACCAGCCGACACCCAGCAACGCCAAGGCGGTCGCCGCGGCCAAGGTGCTGGTCGTCAACGGCCTGGGCTTCGAGGGCTGGATCGAGCGGCTGGCGCGCGCGGCGCCCTTCAAGGGCACGCGCATCGTGCTCACCGACGGCATCGCCAAGCCGCTGCAGCTCGACGCTTCAGGCAAATCCGGCCACAAGCACGCGCATGATGCGCCCGACCCGCACACCTGGCAGGACATCGCCAACGGCCGGCTCTATGTCCGCAACATCGTGGCCGGCCTGGCAGCAGCCGATCCGGCCAGCGCCGACGCCTATCGCCAGCGCGGCGCCGACTACGACCGCCGCCTGGCCGGGCTCGACGACTGGGTGCGCAGCCAGATCGCGACGGTGCCGGCGGACAAGCGCAAGGTGATCACCGGGCACGATGCGTTCCAGTATTTCGCCAAGGCCTATGGCGTGGAGTTCCTTGCGCCCATCGGCATCAGCACCGACCAGGAACCGTCGGCACAGCAGGTCGCGGCCCTGATCCGTCAGATGCAGCGCGAGCACATCAAGGCGGTCTTCATCGAGAACATGAGCAACCCGAAGCTGGTCGAGCAGATCGCGCGCGACGCCGGTGGCGCCGTCGGCCCGTCGCTCTATGTCGATGCGCTGTCCAAGCCCGGCGGCCCGGCCGACACCTACGAGAAGATGTTCCGCCACAACGTCCCGGCGCTGGTCGCGGGGATGCTGAAGAACTGAGATTTCCTTCAGCGTCGTCCTCAGGATGACATCAGGGCCGCGGCCGGCGCCAGCCCGCCCGCGACCTCGGCGCGCTCGGCCATGGCCGCGGCCTTCGCACGGCCCTGCTCGCGGCGCTGCTCGATGCGGCGCAGCACCTCGTACAGCACGGCACCCGCCAGCGTGATGGCGATGATCAGCACGGCCAGCGCGCTGATGGCGGGCGTCGTGCCCTGCCGCACGCGTCCGGCCAGCACGGTGGTCAAGGTCTTGTCGGCCAGGATCGCGAACGTGGTCGTGTTGTAGTTCTCGAACGAGGACAGGAAGGCGATGAGGGCAGCCGAGAAGACCGCCGGCTTCAGGAACGGCAGCAGGATGTGAAAGAACACCTGGGTGTGGGTGGCGCCGAGATCCAGCGCCGCCTCGCGCTGCGACGGGTCGAAGCGCTGCAGGCGCGACAGGAAAATCAGCATGCAGTAGGCGGAGATGAAGGTCGACTGCCCCAGCGTGGCCAGGAACAGGCCGCTATAGACGCTTTCGGACCCGATGCTGTCGGCGACATCGCGCCAGAAGATCACGGTCGAGATGCCGATGATGATCCCCGGCGTCAGCACGGGCGATACGACGACAAGATAGTACAGCGAACGGGCGCGGTCGTAGATCTGCGTCATCACGATGGCGCCGGCCAGCCCCAGCGGCACCGACAGCAGCACGACGAAGACGCCGATCAAGATGCTGTTGCGAATGCCGTCGACGAGATTGCGGTCGTCCAGCAGCACGACGAACCAGTCGAGCGTGAAGCCCTCGAACGGCAGCACCTGCGGGTACTGCGCGGTGTTCACGGCGGTGACCGCCATCACCAGCAGCGGGCCGAACAGAAAGCCGAAGAACAAGACGACGTAGAAGCCCATCATCAGGCGCTGCACGGTGCGGGCGCTCATCGCGTGATCTCCGACAAGCTGACCCTGAAGACGCGCATCACCATCATCACGAAGAGAATGCACGTGAGCAGCAGCACGATGGCGTAGGCCGCCCCCTGGTTCCAGTTGAAGGCCTGGTAGAAGCGGTCGTAGACGATCGGCGTGAACCACAGCGTCTTGGGCCCGCCCAGCACCAGCGGCGCCGCCAGCGCCCCGGCGCACAGCATGAAGACCAGCGTGCAGCCCGAGGCGATGCCTGGCTTGGCAAACGGCATCACCACGTGGAGATGGACGTGCCACCACGGCGCGCCGAGATCGCGCGCCGCCTCGATCTGGTTGTGATCGAGGCTTTCCAGCGCGTTGTACAGCGGGAACATCATCACCAGCAGATAGGCGTAGGTCAGGCCGGAATAGAGGGCGATATCCTGGCCGATGAAGTCGATCGGGCTGGCGATGACGCCGGTGCACAGCAGGATCACGTTCAGCACGCCCGACGTGCCGAACAGGATGTTGAAGGCGAAGGCGCGCAGCAGCTCGTTGACCCAGTAGGGGATGATCAGCAGCAGCATCAGCTTGCGCACCTGCGAGCCGGTGCCGACCTGCGCCATGAAATAGGCCAGCGGATAGCAGATCACGAAGTTGAGCACGGTGATGCACATGCTGACCGCGATCGTCAGCCAGAACGCGGTGATGTGCGTCACGTTCCAGCTCGCCGTCGAGCGCGTCGAGCCGAACAGGAAGTAGCGGTAGTTCTCCAGGGTGTAGACGTCGCGCGGGCCGCCGCGCTGCGATGGCGGCAGCTTGGGATGGAAGGAGAAGTCCACCATGTAGAGCTGCGGCAGCACGATCATGACCAGGGCCCAGAAGCCCACGGCCGCGACGACGAAGGCCACCACCGGCCAGCCGTTCCTGGCGACGAAGGACTGTCGATGGCTGTCGCGGCCGTGCCGGTATTCCCAGCGCGCCAGCAGCCAGAAGCCCAGGATGACGGCAACGGGAAGGCCAACGAACAGCACGCCGCGAAGGCCGGTCATGGCGGGGCCTCGCGCCAGCGTGCCGGGCCGCGCCGGAAACGACGATCAGTCCGCGCCATGGCCGTTCGCCGGCAGCACGAGGCCGTCATGCGCCGCGTAATCCAATCCGAGCTTCTGGCCAGGGGCCATCGCGCCTGCCTCGTCGCGCCGCGACAGCGTCACGACGATCGGCTGGCCCTGGCGTGCACGCGCGAACAAATGGGTGGCGTTGCCCTCGAAGGCCGAGCTCGAGAGCTCGCAGGCGATCGGCGCCGGCGCATCGTCGCTCACCAGGCGCAGGGCCTCGGGACGCACGAAGACCAGCGCGCGGTCGCCGACCGCGAGGCCATTGCGCCGGCGCCCGGACAGCCGCCCGACGCCGGTCTCGACCACGGCGTGCCCGTCGCCCGTCTCCACGACCGTCCCCTCGAAGCAGTTGTTCTCGCCGACGAACGAGGCGACGAAGGCGGTGGCGGGATCGTCGTAGACGGCGCGGCCGGGCCCGACCTGTTCGATGACGCCGCGGTTCATCACCGCGATGCGGTCCGACATGGTGAGCGCCTCGCCCTGGTCGTGCGTGATGTAGATGAAGGTGATGCCGACCCGCTTCTGGATGGCGCGCAGCTCGCTGCGCATGTGCTGGCGCAGCCGCAAATCCAGCGCCGACAGCGGCTCGTCGAGCAGCAGCACCTGCGGCTCCACCGCCAGGGCCCGGGCGATCGCGACACGCTGCTTCTGGCCGCCCGAGAGCTCGCTGACCAGCGAGCCGCCCTGGTCGGGCAGCGCGACAAGCTGCAGCAGCGCATCCACGCGCCGCCGACGCTCGGCGCGCGCAACACCGCGCACCCGCAGGCCGTAGCCGACATTGTCGGCCACGGTCATCAGCGGGAACAGCGCCAGGTTCTGGAAGATCAGCGCCGTCGGCCGCTTGTTGGCGCCGAGGCCGGCCATGTCCCGGCCGCCGATCCGCACCCGCCCCTGCGAAGGCTGCAGGAAGCCCGAGATGGTGCGCAGCAGCGTGGTCTTGCCGCAGCCGGACGGCCCCAGGATGGAAAAGAACTCGCCGCCCGCGATCTTCAGCGAAGCGCGATCGACCGCCAGGAACGGGCCGAACCGCACCGACACGTCATCGAGCTCGACATCCGCGCTCATGCGCGCTCGCCGCGTTCACGCCGCCTTGAACTTCTCCGCATACTGCGTGCGCAGCTCGGCGAACCATGACGGCTCGATCGGACGCCACCACATGCCGTCAAGCGCCTCACCCTTGAGGTAGGCCTCGTCGAAGATGGCGCGCGCCTTGTCGGAGAGCAGCTTCTCGGCGCCTTTGGCGACCGGATTATAGCCCGAGTTCTCGGCCACCTTGGCCGACCCTTCCGGCGAGTGCAGGTACTTCAGGAAGGCGTAGGCCTGGTCGATGTTCCTGGCCGCCTTGCTCAGCGCCCAGCCGTCGACCCAGCCGATGGCACCTTCCTTCGGCGCCATGTAGCTGATCGGCTGGCCAGCCTTCTTGAGATTGATGGGCGGCCCGTCCCAGGTCTGGCCGATGACGCAGCCGTTGGACATGAAGGCCGACTTGGTGTTGTCGGCCGAATCCCAGAACTGCTTGATCCACGGCTTGCGGGCGATGGCCTCCTTCAGCAGCACGTCGTAGATCTTCTTCATCGCGTCTTCGTCCTTGTAGGCATCGAGCATGCGGTTCGACTTCAGCTTGCCCTCGCCGTCGAGCCACAGGCCGATGCCCAGCAGCAGCGAATGCGGCCGCCCGACCACCTTGCCCTTGTACTCGTCGTTCCACAGCGTGCCGTAGGACAGCGCCTTGGGCTCGATCCTGGTCAGGTCGTTGCGCCAGGCGATCGCCTCGGTGCCCCAGCAATGCGGCACGTGGTAGAGCCTGCCCTTCCAGGTCCAGCTGGTCTTCGACGCCGACAGCATCGCGGGCACGATGGCGTCGAGCGCCAGCTTCTTCTCGTCGAAGGGCTGCAGGACGTCGATCTCCTCGAACTGCGGCGCCCGATCATGCGTGGGCTGGCAGAGGTCGAAGCCCTGCCCCCGCGTCGCCTGCAGCTTGTTGATCTGCTCCTCGTTCTGCGAGAACGACGTGCTCTTGACCTTGATCCCGGTCGCCTTCTCGAAGTCCGGGATCACGGGATTGGGCAGCTCGTCATCCCAGTGCAGGAGGTTGAGCTCGCCCGACGACGACAGGGCATCGCGCACGATCCACGGGCCGCTCGCCGCGACGGCACCGGCTGCGGCGGCGACCTTCAGGATGCGGCGACGGCTTTGGCCGCGCCCGCCATGAACGTTCCTGGTCGAAGACATGCTGTCTCTCCCCATCCGGTTTCGCAGCGATAACCATCAGGCGACCAATGCGCCCGGCGCACCACTACCATCGCCGACGCCGTTGCCGCGTCGTCCGATCGATGGCTTGCAATCCACAGGCCAGGGCGTCCGAACGGTAGTCCGCGCGCTGCGGGCCGGCAATAGCGGCGGCGAGCAGGCTGGCCGTTTCACGTCGCCTCCGCTACCGTCGCCTGGCGTCAGGATTTTGCTCGTCGGTGAATGGAAAACAGAGGCCGGCACGCACATGTTCTCATCGGACGAACGTCAGTTCCTGGAAGCACGACGGGTCGCACGGCTGGCGACGGCCGATCGCGAGGGCGCGCCGCATGTCGTGCCGGTCTGCTTCGCGCTGGCGCAGGCCACGCTCTACATCACGATCGACCAGAAGCCCAAGCGCAGCGACGGCCCGCCGCTGAAGCGGCTGCGCAACATCACCGACAACCCCGCGGTCGCCGTCGTCGTCGACCATTATGACGAGGACTGGACACAGCTCGGCTGGGTGATGCTGCGGGGACGCGCCGAGATCCTGGCCGACGGCGCCGAGCACGACCAGGCGCAGGCGCTGCTGCGCGCCCGCTACCGGCAGCTCGCGGCGATGCGCATCGAGCCGCTGCCGGTGATCGCGGTGCGCATCGCGCGGGTCACGCGCTGGGGCAAGCTGGGGGGCAACCTGGTGGCGCCCTGAGCGTCACGACCGGCTCGCCTCCTCGGCGAGGCCGTAGATCGCCTGCGTCTCGCTGATGCCCGGCAGCACGAAGTCGCCGACACCCGCCATGTCGGCCTGGCATTCGCGCGCGAAGCGGCTCGACGCCAGCACGGTGCGCCCCAGCGCGGCGGCGAGCCTCTCGATGCGCGCCGCCATGTTCACCGCCGGGCCGATGCAGGTGAAGTCCAGCCGTTCGCCGCCGCCGATATTGCCGTACAGCACCTCGCCAAGATGCAGGGCAAGACCGAAGCGCGGGCCGTTGGTGCCGTTGTCCCAGCCGTCGAGCCCGGCGATATCCTCGCGCGCCTGACGCGCCGCATCGAGCGCGCGGCGGCAGACGGCGTCGGTGTCGCGGCCTTCGATCGGGAAGATCGCCAGCAACCCGTCGCCCATGAACTTCAGCACCTCGCCGCCGCGTTCGGCGATGGCCGGGATCTGGCAGTCGAAATAGCGGTTCAGCAGGTCGATCGTGGTCTTGGGCGGCAGCCGGTCGGCCATCATCGTGAAGCCGCGCATGTCGGATAGCCAGATCGCCGCGGCGATCGCCTCCGAGTCACCTCGCCTGATGTGGCCGGAGAGGATGCGTTCGCCCGCCTGGTGGCCGACATAGGTGTCGAGCAGATTGCCGGCCAGGCGACGCAAGGCACGCACCTCGGCGACCCGCGCCAGCGGCGCCACCACGCTCTCGATGGCCGCGATATGCGCATCGCTGAAGCCGCCCGGCGCGCGCGTGGTCCAGGTCGCCGCGTGCACGGCGCCGTCGGTGAAGATCAGGGGCGTCGCGACATAGTCGGTGACACCTTCCTCGCGCAGCTCGGCCAGGGTGTTGAGATCGATCGGGCAAGCCGGGTCGGCCAGCCGGCGGCGCAGGCCCTGGCCGGTGAGGCAGACCCGGGCGACGGGGCTGTCGCGGTATGTCGGCGTGGTCAGCAGATCGTGCGGCGCTTCCGAGATGGTGACACCGGCATCCCGCACCCACACGAAGCGGCGGCCCATGATCTGCGGGTGCAGGGTGCGCACGAAGGCGGCCGTCCGCCACAGCGGCACTCCAGCCTCGACCATCCGTTCGCACAGGTCGAGCAGCACAAGCTGCGGCGCCGCCGCGGTGCGCGCGCCGTCGGCAAGCCACTCGACAATCATCTTGATCCGGCCGTCGTCCATGGCCCTACTCTACGATGCGGGACTCGGCACGTCGATCACGGCGGGCTCGACCAGATGTGAGCGGCAATGAAGGCACGATCTGGTATCCAAGTCCGTCCGATCACAGGCGCCCCACCATGGTGGCGCCAACCGCGTTGCCAGGAGCCTTGCATGCATGTCCTGCGGCTTGCCGTCGTCGCCTGTCTGCTGGCCCTCGCGGCCACGGCACCATCGTTCGCCCAGGCACCCGCCCGGGCCGTCGCCGTTTTCGCCGGCGGCTGCTTCTGGTGCATGGAGCCGCCATTCGACAAGCTCGATGGTGTGACCGCCACCATCTCGGGCTATACCGGCGGCCATCAGGCCAACCCGACCTATGAGCAGGTGTCGACCGGCGGCACCGGCCATCTCGAGGCGGTGCGGGTGGAATACGACCCGGCGCGCGTCAGCTACGAGAAGCTGCTGGAGGTGTTCTGGCGCAACATCGATCCGCTCGATGCCCATGGCCAGTTCTGCGACAAGGGCGAGCAGTACCTCTCGGCGATCTTCGTTGCCGATGACCAGCAGCGCGCCGCCGCCGAAGCGTCGAAAGCGGCGCTCGAGCGCAGCGGCAAGCTGCCCGGCCCGATCGTCACCCGCATCCTGCCGGCCGGCGCGTTCTATCCGGCCGAGGACTACCACCAGGACTACTATCGCAAGAACCCGCTGAAATACTCGTACTACCGCTGGGGCTGCGGCCGCGATGCCCGCCTGGAGCGGCTATGGGGCACGGTGCCGCAGGAGTAGCCCAAGCGCACGCTGCCTGGCCGAGACCCGCGCTCCGTGGCGCTACTCGATGCCCAGCCGCTCGGCGATCTTCACCAGGTCGGCCAGCGACCTGGCCTTCATCTTGCGCATCACCTGGCCACGGCGGACCTTGACCGTGATCTCGCTGACATCGAGCTCGGCCGCGATCTGCTTGTTCAGCAGGCCGCTGACGACGCGGGCCATCACCGCGCTTTCACCCGGGCTCAGGCTGGCATGGCGGTCGCGCAGCTCGGCCAGCGCAGCCGCGTCGCGGCGCCTGATCCGGTCCTTCTCGATGCCGAGCTGGATCGCATCGAGCAGGTCCTGGTCGCGGAACGGCTTGGCGAGGAACTCGATGGCGCCCGCCTTCATCGCACGCACCGACATCTGGATGTCGCCATGGCCGGTGATGAAGATCACCGGCAGGTGGATGCCGGCGCCCGACATCTCGCGCTGGAAATCCAGCCCGCTCTGGCCCGGCATCCGGACATCGAGCACGAGGCAGCCGGGCGCATCGACGCGCTCGGCGGCCAGGAACTCCCGCACCGAGCCGAACACGCGGACCTGCAGGCCGACGGACCCCAGCAGGTCCTCCAGCGCGGCGCGCACCGAGGCGTCGTCGTCGATCACGACGACAATCGGCCGGTCGGCGTCGCCGCCGGCGGTGGCGGCCGGCGCGCTCACGACACCTCCGCCCGGCTGGTCGGCAGCGTGAAGGCGAAGACGGCGCCGCCGCCTTGCTGCGCCGTCGCCCATATGCGCCCGCCATGGTCCTCGATGATCGACCGGCTGATCGCCAGGCCGATGCCCATGCCCTCCTTCTTGGTGGTGTAGAAGGCGTCGAAGACGTGCGCCAGCGCTGCCGGCTCCAGGCCCACGCCGGTATCGGCGACGCTGACGCGCACCGCCTTGGGCCCGTCGCGGGCCGTGCTGATGGTGAGCGACCGCGCCTGCCCGCCGCCGGCCGCCATGGCCTCGATCGCGTTGACCACCAGGTTGAGGACCACCTGCTGCACCTGGATGCGGTCCATCAGCACCGGCGGCAGGTCGTCGGCGAACTCGGTCTTCAGCGTGATGTCGCCGCCCTCCGCCTCGCTCATGGCCAGCGCCAGGATCTCCTGGATGGTCTCGTTGACGTTCAGCCATTCCTTGCGCAGCGGCGCCGGCCTGGCCAGTCGGCGCACGCGGCCAATCACCTCGCTGGCGCGATTGGCGTCGGCGATGATGCGGCCCACCGCCTGCTGCGCCTTCTCGACATTGGGCGGCTCGGCCGCCAGCCAGCGCAGGCAGGCATTGCCGCTGGTCACGACCGCGGCCAGCGGCTGGTTGACCTCGTGCGCGATCGAGGCCGTGAGCTCGCCTAGGGTCATGACGCGCGCGATATGCGCGAGCTGGGCACGCGCCTCGTGCATTGCGACCTCGGCCGAGGCGATCTTCAGCGCCAGGTAGGTGGTGACGCCGATCGCGGCCAGGCTGATCAGGCTGTTGATCAGGCCCGACCGCGGCGCGCCCACCGGCGTCAGGAAGTAGCTGAGCACCGTGAGCGCCATGCAGCCGACGGACACCAGGATCACGCCGCGGCGCCGGAAGGCGCCGATCGCGACCAGGACGACGGCGACGTAGAACACCGCGACGGCGACCTCCAGCTCGGTGACGGTGTCGACAACGAAGATGCCGAGCGCCAGCACGACGACCGCGACGGGCAGCACGGCAAGCGGGGCCTTGGGCAGAACAAGCGGCATGCGTTTCATCGATGTCCTGCCCTTTCGCCCCTGCCTGCGGCAACGTTATCGCATATGGCACACGGCTGCACTGCCGCACCTGCCGTCATCCCAAGCGCAGCGAGGGATCTCCCGTGATTGGCGCACCGTGCGTCCTGCGCACGAGATCCCTCGCTGCGCTTGGGATGACGGCAGGTGACGGTCAGGCCGGGTTGTCGAGGCTGAAGAGATCGGCGGCCTCGTCGAAGGCGTAGAGCTCGCCGTAGCGGCCCCATTGCGTCACCGCCTTGAGTGTCTGGGCGGCGTACTCGGGCGACATGAAGTCCTCGAGCTCGTCGCGGAACCGGCGCGCCGGCGCGGTGTGCGTGGCGCGGTCGTCGAGCACGCGCCGGATATGGGCGGCGAGCGGCACGTGGTTCAGCAGATGCTGCGCGAAGAGCTGCTTGCGCGCATCGACGTCGGCCTCGGCATAGCGGCGCGCCGCCGGCAGCAGGCGCAGGTCGCCGCCCGCCAGCTCGGCGAAGCGCAGCAGCTGCAGCACCTCGGCGATCGGGAACAGGTCATCGGCCTCGTAGCGCAGGTCCTGGGCCAGATGCGGCAGGTCGGCCTTGCCGTTGTGCGGCGCCGCGCTCACGGCCTCGATCAGTCCGGCCATCGAATTGGTCGACACCTGCGGCAGCGCCATGCCGATGCCGGTGCCCGGGAACGGGCCCTCGCGCGCCTCCGGCGGCGCCTTCTCGGTCAAGCGCACGTAGATGTGCTCGACCAGCGCGCGGAACGACGGATCCTGCCGGTCGCGCGGCCGCGTCAGGTCGACCTTGATCTCGGCCATGACGCGGCCGGGGTTGGACGAGAACAGCAGGATGCGGTCGCACATCAGCACCGCCTCCTCGATGTTGTGCGTCACCATCAGGATCGACCTGATCGGCATGCGCCCTTCCGACCACAGATCCAGCAGGTCGGTGCGCAAGGTCTCGGCCGTCAGCACGTCGAGCGCGGAGAACGGCTCGTCCATCAGCAGGATGTCGGGGTCGACCACAAGGGCGCGCGCCAGACCGACGCGTTGGCGCATGCCGCCCGACAGCTCCTTGGGATAGGCGCTCTCGAAGCCGTCCAGCCCGATCATGTCGATGGCCGCCAGCGCCCGGCGGCGGCGCTCCTCAGGCCGCACGCGCTTGGCCTCGAGGCCGACCTCGACGTTCTGCAGCACCGTGAGCCAGGGGAACAGCGCGAAGCTCTGGAACACCATGCTGACGCTCGCCGGCCCCCCGCCCGGCTCCGGCGGCAGCCAGGTCACGGTGCCTTCCGACGGCGTGATGAGGCCGGCGATCGAGCGCAGCAGCGTCGACTTGCCCGAGCCGGAGCGGCCCAGCAGGCCCACGATCTCATTGTCGTTCAGGGCAAGGTCGACATCGTCGAGCACCAGCAGGCCGGCGCCGCCGGGCTTGCCGTAGACATGGCGCACGTCGTTGACCTTGACGAGGCAGCGATGGTCCTGGGTGACGATCATGGCAGGCTCCAGTCAATCGAGGCGCAGGCGGCGCTCGGCGAAGCGGTAGAGCGGACGCCACAGGGCGCGGTTGAAGGCGATGACGAAGACCGACATCGCGGCGATGCCCAGCGCCACGCGCGGGAAGTCGCCGGCTTGCGTGGCGTTGGCGATGAAGGCGCCCAGCCCGGCCGCCTGCAGGTGCGTGTCACCCCACGACACGGCCTCGGCCACGATGCTGGCGTTCCACGATCCGCCCGAGGCAGTGAGCGCGCCGGTAACGTAGTACGGGAAGATCCCGGGCAGCACGAGCCGGCGCCACCACTGCCAGCCGCTTATGCCGAAGATGCGGGCCGCGTCCTTCATGTCGGTGGGCAGCGCGCTGGCGCCGGCGATGACGTTGAACAGGATGTACCATTGCGTGCCCAGCACCATCAGCGGCGACAGCCAGATGTCGGGATCGAGCTGCGCCGCGGCGATGGCGATCACCACGAACGGAAACAGCACGTTGGCCGGGAACGCGGCGAGGAACTGCGCGATCGGCTGCAGCCGCTCGGTCCAGGCCGGCCGCAGCCCGATCCAGACCCCGATCGGCACCCAGATCAGGCTCGCGACCGCGATCAGCAGCGCCACGCGCGCCATGGTGGCAAGCCCCAGCCCGAAGGCCTGCAGCACGTCGCCCCAGCGCAGGCTGGCGGCGATGAAACGGCCCACCAGCCAGGCCGCGCCGACGCAGCCCAGGATGACGAGCGCGATCCAGGCCATGTCCAGCAGGCGGGCCGCGCGCGCCCCCAGGCGCATATGCGGCGCGCGGGCCAGAAGCGGCCATTCGATCGCGGCCAGCGCCCGGCCGGGCCAGGCCAGCGCCGCCACCAGCAGCCGCATCAGCCGCGCGCGCCGTGCCAGCTCGTAGAGCCAGGAGCGCGGACGCACCTGCGAAGCGGTCTGCTCGAAGCGGAACTTGTCGGCCCAGGCCACGATCGGGCGGAACACGAGCTGGTCGTAGAGCGCGATCACGACCGCCATCGCCGCCACCGCCCAGCCCACGGCCGCGAAGTCCTTCGCCTCGATCGCCGTGGCCAGCCACGAGCCGATGCCCGGCAGGCTGACCGTGGTGTCGCCGACGGTGATGGCTTCCGAGGCGACGACGAAGAACCAGCCGCCCGACATCGACATCATGGTGTTCCACACCAGGCCCGGCGTCGCGAACGGCAGCTCCAGGCGCACGAAGCGCCGCCACGCCGAGAACCCGAACTGGCGGCTGACCTCGTCGAGGTCGGCCGGCACGGTGCGCAGCGACTGGTAGAAGCTGAACACCATGTTCCAGGCCTGGCTGGTGAAGATGGCGAAGATCGACGCGCACTCCACGCCCAGCTGCCGGCCCGGGAACAGGCCCATGAAGAAGGTGACGGTGAAGGTCAGGAAGCCCAGCACCGGCACCGACTGCAGGATGTCCAGCGCCGGGATGATCACCAGCTCCGCCTTGCGGCTCCTGGCCGCCAGGGTGGCGACGGTGAAGGTGAACAGCAACGATGCCGCCAGCGCCGCGAACATGCGCAGCGTTGTGCGCAGCGCGTACTCGGGCAGCCGCGCCGGGTCGAGCACGATCGGCTCGGCGTCAAGCCGTGCCAGCGGCCGGCTCATCTCGGCCGCGCCATGGATGATCAGCACGGCCACCGCCGCCAGCAGCAGCAGCGCGATCAGGTCGGCCCAGTTGGGCATCGCCCCGGCGCGCACGAAGCGCACGACGGGCCGGGCACCCTTGGCGCCTTCGGACAGGAATGCCATGGCTCACCTCGTGCCGGCTGCCACCGCCGCGCCGCGCGGCGCCGCGCGGCCCGGCCGGGCGCGCCCGATGGCGCGTGCTGTCGCCCCGTGTCGTCAGGCGTGGGTGGAGGGTTTGCAGTGACCGTCCGGCCGGACCGGAGGTCCGGCGGACGGGGTGGCCATGATCTAAGGCGCCGCCGGCGGAATCGCCATCAGGCATCAGGTCAGCGGCGATATACCTAGGTATAGGGGCGCGCCCGGATCGGCGGACGACCTGCATGCGGGCTGTGATTTTTCGCCCGTGTTTTTCACAGCGGAATCACCGCGGCGATGTTTACAGAGCGATGACGGCGCGCAACGCTATCGCCGGCAGCAACGCAGGAACATCGCTCGTGATCGAACAGCGCAGCCCCTTATCGGCGGACGACGTGGCCTTCACGCGGCCGCTCGCCATTCGCGGCCGCAACGGCGTCGTCCTGCACACGGTCCGGCAGACGATCGACTGGATCGACGGCAAGGACAGGCTGCGCGTTCGGCCGGGCATCCGCGAAGTGGCTTGGCGCCTGCATGACGCACGCCATGTCCACAGCCAGGAAGAAGCCGACGATGCCAGCGACAGGCTGGGATACGAGCTGGCCGCCCTGGGCATGCTGAAGCGCTAGCACCCGGGCCCGACATTTCCTGAGCATTGTCATCCCGAGCGCAGCGAGGGATCTCCTGCGTCTTTCGCAGGAGATCCCTCGCTGCGCTCGGGATTCGAATTCCATTGTAATGGACATGTTTTCCATTATGCTGGAATTTAACCATGGCCGAGCCGGACCTCAACCAGCAGATCGCGGCGCGGGTGCGCCAGCTGCGGGCCGACCGCGGCATCACGCTCGAGGCGCTGGCTGACCGCAGTGGTGTCAGCCGGTCCATGATCTCGCTGATCGAGCGCGGCGAGACCAGCCCTACAGCCGTGCTGCTGGAAAAGCTGGCGGCGGCCCTCGACATCACCCTGGCGTCGCTGTTCGAGCCGCCGGCGGGCACGGCCAGCCCCGTGGCGCGCCGATCGGACCAGACGGCGTGGCGCGACCCGGCTTCGGGCTATGTCCGCCGCAACATATCGCCCCCCTTCTATCCCACGCCGATCCAGATCGTGGAGGTCACCTTCCCGGCCGGCGCGCGCGTGGCCTATGATGCCGCGCCGCGCCAGACGCCGGCGCATCACCAGGTCTGGGTGCTGGACGGCCGGATCGAGGTCACCGTCGGCGAGCAGGCGCATGAGCTTGCGACCGGCGACTGCCTTGCCTTCATCCTCGATCGGCCGACAGCCTATCGCAACCGCACCCGCGAGCCGGCACGCTACGCCGTGGTGATGGCCGCCGGCACGGACCTGCCGCGATGACCTCGCGCTATCACCGTCCCGACTGAGCCATGGACGCCATCCACGTCGCCGCCGCGCTGTTGAGCGCCGTGCTCCATGCCGGCTGGAACGCCGCGGTCAAGGCCAGCGCCCGGCCGCCGCAGATGATGACGGCTCAGATGACGATGAGCGCCCTGATCGTGCTGCCCGGCCTGCTCTGGACCGGGCTGCCGGCGACGGCATCGTGGCCATGGATCGCGGGATCGACCACCAGCAACCTGATCGCCGTCACCGCCCTGCTGCGGGCCTACGAGGCGTCGGGCTTCGGCATCGCCTATCCCGTGGTGCGCGCGGTTTGCGTCCTGCTGGTGGTGCCGCTGGCGGCGGCGCTGTCGGGCGAGACCTTGAGCCTGGCCGGGCTGGCCGGCGTCAGCCTGATATCGCTGTCCCTGCTGCTGCTGGCCATGGGCAATGCCGGCCCCGGCGCCGTGCCGCGCGCGGCGATAGGATGGATCGCGGTGGCCGGCGTCGCGACCGCCGCCTATGTCATGTGCGATGCGCAAGGCGTGCGGCGCGCCGGCTCGCCCCTGGCCTACGGCTTCGTCGTCTCGATCACCAACGCGGTGCTGATGCTGTGGTGGCAGCGCAAGGCGTCGCGACCATGGCAGGTCCTGGCGCAGCACGCCGCCGCGGCCGTGCCGCTGTCCATCGCCGCGGTGGCGTCCTACCTGCTGATCCTGTGGGTGTGGACCCGCGCGCCCATCGCGCCTGCCGCGGCGCTGCGCGACACCAGCGCGATCTTCGCCATCCTGATCGCCATCGTCTGGCTGCGCGAGCCGTTCACGCGCCTGCGGCTGCTCGCCATCGGGCTGGCCGCCGCCGCCGTGCCGCTGCTGCGCCTGGCATGAAGCGCTACACGCCGCTGCCATAGGGGCGCGTGATGACCTCCAGCAGGTGGCCGTCGGGATCCTCGAAATAGACGCCGCGGCCGCCGTCATTGCGGTTGATCTCGCCGGCGCGCGTCTGCCCGGGGTCGGCCCAGTGCCGGATGCCCTCGGCGCGGATGCGGCCGAAGATCTGGTCGAACTCGGCCTCGCTGATCAGGAAGGCATAATGCTGCGGCCGGATCTCGCGGCCGGTCTCGTGGTAGTCCAGCGACACGCCGTTGGCCAGTTCCACGACCAGGAACGGCCCGAAGCGGGTCGGCGCCTGCTGGCCCAGGATGTCGGCCAGGAACGAAGCCGACTTCTGCTGGTCGCGGCACCAGACGATGGTGTGATTGAGCTGCACGCTCATGCGCGCTCTCCTTGGTCCGAGGGATGCCGATCCTTAATCCGAAGTTACCCCTGAGGGAATTGAGCAAGTTGTTGTGATCGCAGGGATTTGTTGACTGCGAAGTGTTTCGTGCTGCCTACAGCGAGGGTGTCAGGTCGAGCAGATCGAAGGCGCGTTGCTGGACA
>NZ_VDUZ01000085.1 GCF_008039615.1 Vineibacter terrae
TCCAACTCGTCCGTGCCCGCGCCCGCGGCTATCGCAACGTCGATACCTTCATCGCCATGATCTATCTCGTTGGCGCTCCACTACCCAAACTCGTCAATTCCATTTGAAACGTCGAAGAGCCAAAATAGATCGCACCATCCTGGCCGGCCGTGCCCACCCGTGTGAAGACCAGGGTGTTGCCGATCAACGCCGCGGCCGCCGCCTTGCCGGTCAATGTCGCCGGGGGCCCGCCAGCCTGCGCCAGGGCCGTGCCCGCCGCCATCGGCTGCAGCATCAAGGCCAAGGCCAGCAATCGCATCCTCACCGCTGCCATTCTTCTTCCTCTCCGGGACACCACCCGAACGACCTGACCTTGCACGGATGATCCGCACGGCATCGTGGCAGCACTTGGGCGGGGAGGCTGGCCGGATCCGATGCAGGTGCTTGAAGCTGGACTCGTTTCATTCCCGGCGATGCCTGAGAAGAATGCAGAAAAAATCCAG
The DNA here is from genome assembly GCF_008039615.1 of Vineibacter terrae. Taxonomy (GTDB): domain Bacteria; phylum Pseudomonadota; class Alphaproteobacteria; order Reyranellales; family Reyranellaceae; genus Vineibacter; species Vineibacter terrae. Next base: position 483 of record NZ_VDUZ01000085.1, read on the forward strand.
GGTCTGAAGCAGGAAATTCCTGTTTTGTACTGCAGGACGCATCCCGTTCTTGGGATGTCGCGGCCATGATTTAGAAATTTCTTGATTTTTTATATAATAATGGCATTATGCAAACTCGCATCAAAGTAATGACAGTAAATTCTGTGGAAGCGGCTTGATGGCTTCTTCCCGGACGTTGCGCCGCCAGAGGGGGCCAGGGGCCGACCACATCGCGCCGCGGGACGCGTCGGCCAGTCGCAAGATCACCCACAGAGCAGGCTTGGAGGATACGATGAGCCATCGCATGGACGAGAACGGCCGGCCGCACGGCCGTGGTGGCGATCCGACCGGATCGCCCGGGACCGACACCGAGCTTCGCGACCTGGCGCGCCGCCACGTCCGCCAGGCGATCGACACGATCCTCGCGGTGATGGGCAATGCGCGCACGCCGGCGGCCGCCCGCCTGGCCGCCGCCGAGATCATCCTCGACCGCGCCTGGGGCCGCGCACGGCAGGGCATGGATCCCAAGGCGGCGCTGGACTTCGTCGACGTGCTGCGCAGCGCGGTGGCCATTCGCGCCCGGCGCGAGGATCCCAGCCGATCGGGCGACGCGCGGCGCGACGATGGCGGCGGCGGTGCCGGCAAGGACCGCGGCGGCGTGCGCCACTGACCAGCCGCAGGCGGTGATTGCGCCACGCATCATGGGCGCGACGCCGCCTGCGCGCGGCGCCCCGCGGCCTGCGTCACCCTGATCGGTCGTCTTCCTCCTGACCATGAGCCGGACCATGCGCGACAAGACCAAGGGCACAGCGTTGTCCGACGTTCGCCCCGATGCGGGCTGGCCGGAGCCCGACCGCACGCTGCTGGACGGATCACCCGGCGATCGGCCCGTGTTCCCGGCCGAGCTGCTGCCGCCCTTCTGGCGCGACTGGTGCCAGGACATGGCGCACGGCACCGGCGTTGCGGTCGATCACGTCGCGCTGGCGCTGCTCACCGCCGCCGCCGGCCTGCTCGGCGGCGCGCGGCGCGTCAGCCCCGCGCCGGCATGGACGGAGCCCTGCGTGCTGTGGGCCGCCCTGGTCGGGGCGCCGTCGTCAGGCAAGACCGCGGCCATGGAGGCGGCGCTGCGCCTCGTGCGGGCCCTGAGCGACGATCTCGGGGCGCAGAACGAGGCGCTGCGGCGCCGCCACGTCACGGCGCAGGAGACGGCACGTGCCGAGGACGGGTGGTGGCGTGACGAGGTGCGCGGGGCGGTGGCGAACCACCTGACGCCGCCGCCGATGCCGGCGGCGGCCGATGCGCCGCAGCCTTTCGCGCCGCGCCGGCTTCTCGTCGAGGGGTCCGCCGTCGCGATCGTGGCGGACGCGCTGCGTGGCAGCCCGCGCGGCATCCTGATGGCGCGCGACGCCTTGGCCGGCTGGCTGGGCGGCATGGCGCGCGACGCCGATGCGCAGACGTCGTTCTGGCGCGGCGCCTGGTCGGGCAGCCCACGCGCCGCGGTCTCGGTCCTGGGCACGATCGAGCCCGACGCGCTCGGCCGGTCGTTGGCCGATCATGGCTTCGGTGCGCGGCTGCTCTTCGCCTGGCCCGGACGCCGGCCGTTCCAGCCGCTGCTGGACGGGGCGGCATCGCTCAGCCCCGAGGCGCTGCGCGCGCTTGCCCGGCTGCGCGACCTTCCGGACGAGGCCCGTGTCGTTGCCCTGGCGCCGGAAGCGCGGCACCTCTTCGAGGACTTCCGGCAGGCGCTGGATGCCGAGGCCGACGGGCTCGAGGACGAGCCGGCGGCATGGTGGCGCAAGGGCGCCAGCACCGTGCTGCGGCTGGCCGGCGTGTGGACGTTCCTCGACTGGGCCGTGCTGCCCGATGGCGTGGCGGAGCCGCGCGATGTCCCCGTCGACGCGATGGAAGCCTGCGCCGCCTTGTGGCGCCTGCATCTGTGGCCGCATGCAAGCGCGGTGATGGGCAGCGCCGGCGGCAGCGCCAGCCGGCGCCAGGCGCGCAAGGCGCTGCTGTGGATCCGCCGGCAGGGCCTGTCGGCGGTATCGCGCGACGACCTGTGGCGCCATGCCCGCGCCGCCCGCGACGCGCCGGGCGTGGACCACATCATCACGACGCTGACCGGCGCCGGCTTCCTGCGCCCGGTCGATCCCGGTCCGGGGGACGGCCGCCCGCGCCGGCGATGGGCCGTCAACCCGGCGCTGCCGCATCTGGGCTGCCGCGATGCGTAGCTGGCGGCGCAAGGCGGCTGCCGCCGTAACACGTTGCGCTACCATGTCGAGTGCAGCGAGGAATCCGAACGCCTTTGGACGCTTCGTTGCACTCGGGACAATAGCGGGACCGGATACGACGATGATGTGACGTACCCAAGCGATGCGGCTGGCGGCGCACCAAAGACCACCCGCAATGCGACAACATGCGCACAATGCGGACTTTTAGTCATTGTTGTCGTTGTTGTCACGCGATTCGCGAGGGAACGATCCTGCTTCGGACATGTGGTGGAGTCCAGAGTGCTACCCAGGAGCACGCTCCGCAGCAGAGCCTTTGTAGCTGGGCGGGGGGCCTTGAATCTCGGAGTTCGAGGTTCTCTATCATTAGTGAAGGCTGAGATCTTTTCGTGGTCTGATTTGGCGTCGCCTCTCGGGCGACGCTTGCCGCGCATTGGAGGGAGTATGTAGCTCCCAGCTTTGCATTTATTCCTGCTTAGGAGACAGTGAGCATGTCAGGATCCGGTGCCCTTGGCAGCTTTGCCGTCGCTCATCGCCCTTTACATCCGATTCATCTCGATTCATCTTACACTTAAGAGCTACCATGTCCGCAAACGCCTTCAATACTGCCAGGCCGTCATTCACAGACCCACCTGTGGTGGAGGTCGTTCTTGGCGTGCAATTCGTTCCTCTCGATGCGCTTCAAATCGCGCATTTTGGATTGTTCTGGGAAAAACTCGGTCGTGAGTTCGTGACGACCGAGAGCAAACCCTCCCTAGAACAAATGATCGAACAGCCCGATGTCCACGGCCAACGAGTAACCTTCGAGATGATCGAGGGCTTCCCAGGTGCTCGCGTCTGGTTCGTCAACGCGGACAAGACTGAGCTACTCCAGGTCCAGGCAGATCGGTTCATATTCAATTGGCGACAGGGAGACGTGAAGAAGGAGTATCCTAGATACCCTCGCGTGCGCGAATGTTTTGATCGGTATTTTCGCGAGTTTGTCGCCTTCGTGGCCGATCTAGGGCTCGGTACCGTCGTTCCCAATCAATGCGAGGTCACCTACATAAATCAGATACTCCTTGCCGAAGGCGCGAATGACTGGGGCGACCTTAGCAATTTGTTTCAGTTCTGGTCAGGTGCCACATCAGACGACTTCCTCGGAACGCCCGAGCAAGTGCGCATCAACATGGCATATCGCTTGGAGCGTGGAGAGACGTTTGTTGGTCGGCTACATGTGGCGGCGGAGCCCCGAATCCGCATTTCGGATCAGCGTAAGCTCGTCCAACTTTCGCTTACTGCTCGAGGACAGCCTAAAGGCGCAGTACCTGGAGAAGTTCTCGATTTTTTTGATTTCGGAAGAGAGCACGTAGTACGAAGTTTTGCGTCGCTCACTTCGCCGGCAATGCACAAAATTTGGGGGAGGAACGATCATGGCTAGCGCAGTGAAGTCTCGTTCAGACGACGCGACGTCATTGACGGAAACCTTCCTGGCGCCGAACCCAGTGCCCTCAAGCACCGCATGGGAAAGCGATACGGCACATCAAGTTCGCCTGGGCAAATCTTTGGTGCGGATCGAACACGTCGGTAATCTCCCCGATTGGATGCGAGAGGTACTCGCGCGGCTCAACCAAGTCGCTCGGATGCCCGAAAATTGGGATACGTACGGAGCTGTGCCGGTAAACCAGAGAACGCTTGAGCATTCGTTGCTCGTCCTAACAAAATTGATGCCGGCAAGCAGATATTTGCCGCGCATCCTTGCTTCTACCCATGGAGGCGTGCTGCTGCAGTGGGACGACGGACGCCGAGAATTGGAGATCTCTGTCGACGCACCGATGCGGGGCAGTGTCTACTACACTGATCACGAATCCGGTGACGAAGACGAGGAGCAACTGAGCCTTGACCTTAAGCCTGTCATACAGAGGGTCGGCTCGTTTTGGCGGTAAACGTTCAATTTATCTCAGATGCGAGGCGCATCTGGACCGGCGGTACCCGAGGATCGACTGGCATCAGATCATCCTCCGGGCGATGAATTTCGAGATGATAGCTCCATTGCTGGAGACGCCATTGTTCTGAGACGTATCCCGCCGGGCAGATGGAGGCACAAGGAAGGTCAACCAGTTCCTGACTCTGACAATTTCAAAAATCACCCCAGCGGATCAGGCATGTCCGTCGACCTTCTCGAGGAGGGGTGGTCTGCCGAGAAATGTCTGGAAAGGGCTCCAGCCGGGTTTGGAGTCGTGGCGCTTACAGTCCAGGCTATTCGGGACGCGGGTCTCGGGGTAATACGAGCACCAATTCCAGGAAATCCGCACCACATCACTATACAGGGGCCGAAGTCCCAGAAGACTTGCCGCAAGCTGGCGAAGTCGGCGACTTGGTCTAAGCTCGCGGATAAAGCTCCGATCGAAGATTCGATCGCATCGCAAGATTGAACTAACAACTACGAACGGGTTCTTGAGTACGCCGCGGAGTTCGAACACAGCTCTATCCAATAGGTGCTTCGACGACGTGCTGTTCGTCACCTATCGACACCTCGCAACGTGCTTCGCTTCGCCGGGGCAACATAGGCCTCAATGCTCCTTCTCGTACGGCACGCCGATGGCCTTGGGGGCGACGGCGCGGCCGATGAAGCCGGCGAGCAGGATCACGGTCAGCACGTAGGGCAGCACCTGGATCAGCTGCACCGGCACCTCGCCGATCACCGGCACGTGCACGCCCTGCAGGCGGATGGCGACGGCATCGAGCAGGCCGAACATCAGGCAGGCGCCCAGCGCCGGGAAGGGCCGCCACTTGCCGAAGATCATGGCCGCCAGCGCGATGTAGCCCTGGCCGGCCGTCATGTCGCGGCTGAACGCGGCGTTCTGGGCGATCGACAGGTAGGCGCCGGCGATGCCGGTGAGCAGGCCGCAGATCAGCACGGCGCGATAGCGCAGCCAGGCCACCGAGATGCCGGCGGCGTCGACCGCCAGCGGCGCTTCGCCGACGGCGCGCAGCCGCAGGCCGAAGCGCGTGCGGTTCAGCACCCACCAGGTCAGCGGCACGACCAGCAGCGTCGCGTAGACGATGATGTTGTGGCCGCCGATGAGGTCGCCCCAGACGCGGCCCAGCACCGGCACGTCGGCCAGCGCCTGCGTGCCGGGCAGGGTGATCGGCATGAAGCGCGCCTCGGGCGGCAGGGACGGCGTCTGGCCGCCGCGCTGGAACCACGCCATGCCGAACACGATGGTCAGGCCCGACACCAGGATGTTGATGGCCACGCCGCTCACCACCTGGTTGCCGCGATGGGTGATGCAGGCGAAGCCGTGCAGCAGGGCCAGCGCCTCGGCCGCGAGGATCGCCGCCCCCAGGCCGGCCCAGGCCGAGCCGGTCACGGAAGCGGCGGCGGCGGCGGCGAAGGCGGCCGCCAGCATCTTGCCTTCCAGCCCGATGTCGATCAGCCCGCTGCGCTCCGAGAACAGGCCGCCCATGGCGCACAGGATCAGCGGCGTCGCCACCCGCAGCGTCGCCGACAGGATCAGCACCGCGAAGGTGATCCACTCGTCCATGTCAGGACACCTCGGAATGAAGAGAAGGCCAACCACAGAGGCACAGAGACACAGAGACACAGCGCAGCCTTTGGCCGCAACCCAAAGGGCGGAGGAAGCGCTTCATGGTGAGCTTGTCGAACCATGAAGCGCCGCACCACTGCCCGTGCGACGCCTTCATGGTTCGACAGGCTCACCATGAAGGCTACCAAATCACCGCAGCTCGCGAAGATTCTTGAGGTTAGTAGTACAGAGATGGCACAGAGGGAGGCCTTGCGCGCGCCGCAGGCGCGCATCCCTCTCATCCTCTGTGCCTGTCTCTGTGTCTCTGTGCCTCTGTGGCTGATCTTCATGCGCTACGCCTCCGCAGCGCTGGCCTGGGCGCGGGTGCTGCGGGTCCGCAGCACCGCGAACAGCCGCTCGAAGGCGGGCTTGGTGAGGTTGGCCAGCGCGCCGCAGAACAGGATGATCAGGCCCTGGATCACCACCACCATCTCGCGGGTGATGGCGGGGATCTCGAACGACAGCTCGGCGCCGCCCTGCTGCAGCATGCCGAACAGCAGGCTGGCCAGCACGATGCCCACCGGATGGTTGCGGCCCATCAGCGCCACCGCGATGCCGGCGAAGCCGTAGCCGGCGGTGAAGTTCAGGATCAGGCGGTGATGCACGCCCATGATCTCGTTGACGCCCACGAAGCCGGCCAGCGCGCCCGACAGGCACATCGCCAGCACCGTCATGCGGCGGATGTCGACGCCGGCATAGATCGCGGCGCTGGGATTGTGGCCCATGGTGCGCAGCTCGAAGCCCCACGGCGTGTGCCACAGGAACACCCAGACGAAGACGCAGCACAGCGCCGCCCAGACGATCGACAGGTTGAGCGGCGACTGGCCCATGGTGATGCCGGCCATGGCCAGCAGCTCGTGGACGAAGGGCAGGTGGCCGCTGGCGGCGATCTCGCGGCTCTCCGGCGACATCGAGCCGGGCGCGATCAGCACGTTCACCATCAGGTAGACCATCACCGCCGCGGCGATGAAGTTGAACATGATGGTGGTGATCACGATGTGGCTGCCGCGCCAGGCCTGCAGCCAGGCCGGCACCGCCGCCCAGGCGGCGCCGAAGACGGCGGCGGCGAGCACCGCCAGCGCCATCAGCGGCAGCGCCGGCAGGCTGCTGTCGAACGCCAGCAGCACCAGCCCCACGCCCAGGCCGCCGATATAGGCCTGCCCCTCGCCGCCGATGTTGAACAGGCCGGCATGGAAGGCGAGCGCGACGGCCAGCCCCGTGAAGATGAAGTTGGTGGTGTAGTAGAGCGTGTAGCCGATGGCCTCGGGATAGCCGACCGCGCCTGTCACCATGATGCGCACGGCCGTGAACGGGTTGACGCCGACGGCCAGCACGATCAGCCCGACCACGACGAAGGCCAGCAGGACGTTGACGATGGGGATCAGCCCGATATCGACCCAGGGCGGCAGCGGCTGGCGGCTCATGGGAGCCAACGCCTCCTTTCCCTTCCCCGCTTGCGGGGAAGGTGGCCGAAGGCCGGATGGGGAGCCGACGTGGTCTCAGTTACGAAAGCCTCGTTGGCTCCCCTCCGCCCCTTCGGGGCACCTCCCCAACTTCGTTGGGGAGGAAAAGAAAATGACTGCACCATCACGTCTCACCCGGCTTCCACACGTTCGCCATCATCAGGCCCAGGGTGCGCTCGTCGGCGGCATCGCCAGCGACCTCGCCGACGATGCGGCCGCCAAACATCACCAGGATGCGGTCGGCGAGCGCCATCACCTCGTCGAGCTCGACCGAGACCACCAGGATGGCGCAGCCGGCGTCGCGCGCGGCCACGAGCTGGCGGTGGATGAACTCGATGGCGCCGATATCGACGCCGCGCGTCGGCTGGCCCACCAGCAGGATGCGCGGCCGGGTGGCGATCTCGCGCGCCAGGATCAGCTTCTGCTGGTTGCCGCCGGAGAAGCTCGACGAGCGCAGCGCCGGCTGGCGCGGCCGCACGTCGTAGCCGTCCATCAGCTCGGCGCAGTGGCCGACCATGGCGCGATGATGCAGCAGGCACGTGCCGCTGAACGGCGCCTCGTTGTGGTAGCCCAGGATCGCCGTCTCGTTGGCCGCGAACGGCGCCACCATGGCGTAGCGGTGCCGGTCCTCCGGCACATGCGCCAGGCCCAGCGCGCGCATCTCGGCGGGATCGGCCGGGTGCGCCGCGTCGATGACCCGCTCGCCGATGGCGAGGCTGCCGTCGCTCGGCGCGCGGATGCCGGCCAGCACCTCCAGCAGCTCGCTCTGGCCGTTGCCGGAAACGCCGGCGATGCCCACGATCTCGCCGGCCCGCAGGTCGAGGTCGATGCCGTCGAGCAGGCGCACGCCGCGGCTGTCGCGCAGGCCGATGCTGCGGGCGCGCAGGACGGGTGTGCCGGCCTGGGGCGCCGTCTTGTCGAGCGCCAGCCGCACCTTGCGGCCGACCATCAGCTCCGCCAGCTCGGCGCTGCTGGTCTCGGCTGTCCGGCGCTCGGCCACCACCTGGCCGTGGCGCATGACATGGACCATGTCGGTGACGGCCATGATCTCGCGCAGCTTGTGCGTGATCAGGATCACGGTGGCGCCGCGCGCGCGCAGCGCCTGCAGGATGCGGAACAGCTGCTCGGTCTCCTGCGGCGTCAGCACCGCCGAGGGCTCGTCCAGGATCAGGATGCGCGCGCCGCGATACAGCACCTTCAGGATCTCGACCCGCTGCTGCTCGCTCACCGGCAGGGTGCCGACGATGGCGTCGGGATCGACGCGCAGGCCGTAGTCGCGGCCCAGCCGGTCCAGCTCGCGGCGCGCCGCCGCCAGGCTGGGGCGCAGCACCGGGCCGGCCTCGGCGCCCAGCACGACGTTCTCCAGCACGGTGAAGGTGTCGATCAGCATGAAATGCTGGTGCACCATGCCGATGCCGCTGGCGATCGCATCGCGCGGGCTGCGGATGCGCACGCGCCTTCCGTCGACATAGATCTCGCCGCTGTCGGCCTCGTAGAGGCCGTAGAGGATGCTCATCAGGGTCGACTTGCCGGCGCCGTTCTCGCCGATGATGCCCGTGATCGAGCCGCGCGCCACCTGCAGCGACACGTCGCGGTTGGCGCGCACCGCCCCGAACGACTTGTCGATCGACCGCAGCTCGATGGCCGGCGGCGAGGTCTCAGGCACCTCTTGCCTCCCCCAACGAAGTTGGGGGAGGTGGCCGAAGGCCGGAGGGGGAGCGCACGGGGTGCTCGAACGAGAAGCACCACATCGGCTCCCCTCCGCCTCCGACTTTTCGACGCGACAGCGTCGAAACGTCGTTTCGGGGCACCTCCCCAGCGGAGCTGGGGAGGACATGACAAATCAATACGCGCACGCGTTGTTGCTCATGTAGTCGTGCACCGTGATCTTGCCGGCGATGATGTCGGCCTTGGCGGCCTCGACCCTGGCCTTCATCTCGGGCGTCACCAGGGCGGCGTTGTTCTTGTCCAGCGCCCAGTCGACGCCGCCGTCCTTCAGGCCCAGCACGGTCACACCGGGTGTCCAGGTGCCGCCCATGGCCAGCTTGAACGTGTCGTAGGCCACGACGTCGACGCGCTTGACCATGGAGGTGAGCATGGTCCCGGGATGCAGGTGGTTCTGGTTGGAGTCGACGCCGATCGCCAGCTTGCCGCGGTCCTTGGCCGCCTGGTAGACGCCGATGCCGGTGGCGCCGGCGGCGGCATAGATCACGTCGGCGCCGCGCTCGAACTGGCCCTTGGCCAGCTCGGCGCCGCGGCCGGGGTCGTTCCACGCCGCCGGCGTGGTGCCGGTCATGTTCTGCAGCAGCTCGGCCTTGGGGTTGGCGTATTTCACGCCCTGCTCGTAGCCGCAGGCGAAGCGGCGGATCAGCGGGATGTCCATGCCGCCCACGAAGCCGACCTTGCCGCTCCTGGAGGCGAGCGCCGCCAGCACGCCGACCAGGAAGGAGCCTTCGTGCTCCTTGAACAGCACCGACTGCACGTTGGGCAGCTTCACGACGCCGTCGATCACGGTGAAGCGAATCTTGGGGAACTCCTTGGCCACCTTCTCGACGGCGTTGGCCTGGGTGAAGCCGACGCCGAGGATGGGGTCCTGGCCGCGCTGCGCGAAGCGGCGATGCGCCTGCTCGAACTGGGTCTCGTTGGTGACCTCGAACTCGGCCACCGTCATCCTGGTCTCGGCCTTGAAGCGCTCGACACCGTTGTTGACGCCTTCGTTGAAGGACTTGTCGAACTTGCCGCCCATGTCGAAGACGACGGCCGGCTTGATGTCGGCAGCCTGCGCGATGCCTGCGATGCAGGCGGCGGCGATGCCGCAGAGCCCGCTTCGGGTCAGAGTCTTCATGACGGCCTCCCTGTTGCTTTCCTCCCGGGAGCGCCGGCTTCCAGCCGGCTCATGACACGGCGTGTAGCGCCGCTGCCGGCAAGATGCCGGCGGTCCCGGGGGTCACTGCGGGCAGCTGTTGCTGCTCATGTAGTCGTGCACCGTGATCTTGCCGCTCACGATGTCGGCCTTGGCCTGCTCGACCTTGGCCTTGATCGCATCGGTGATCAGCGCGGCGTTGTTCTGGTCGAGGGCCCAGTCGACGCCGCCTTCCTTGAGGCCCAGCACGCGCACGCCGGCCGACCACGTGCCCGCCTTGGCGGCGGTGAAGGTCTCGTAGGTGGCGAGATCGACGCGCTTGACCATCGACGTCAGCACCGAGCCGGGATGCACGCCGTTCTGGTTGGAATCGACGCCGATCGCCAGTTTGCCGCGATCCTTGGCCGCCTGCAGCACCCCCAGGCCGGTGGTGCCGGCGGCGGCATAGATCACGTCGACGCCGCGCTCGAACTGGCCCTTGGCCAGCTCGGCGCCGCGGCCGGGGTCGGTCCACGCCGCCGGCGTGTTGCCGGTCATGTTCTGGATCACCGTCGTGCCCGGCCTGGCATAGCGCGCGCCCTGGGCGTAGCCGCAGACGAACTTGCGGATCAGCGGGATGTCCATGCCGCCCACGAAGCCGATGGTGCCACTCTTGGATGCCAGGGCGGCCGCGACTCCCACCAGGAAGGAGCCCTCATGCTCCTTGAACAGCACCGAGCGCACATTGGGCAGGTCGACCACGGTGTCGATCACCGTGAAGCGCACCTTGGGGAACTGCCTGGCCACCGCGGTGACGGCCGAAGTCTGCAGGAAGCCGACGCCGACGATGGGATCGCTGCCGCTCTGCGCGAAGCGGCGATGCGCCTGCTCGAGCTGCGCCTCGTTGGTGACCACGAAATCGCGATAGGCGATGCCGGTCTCGCTCTTGAAGCGCTCGGCGCCGCGGAAGGCGGCTTCGTTGAACGAGCCGTCGAACTTCTCGCCCACCGAATAGACCACGGCCGGCGCCGGGTCGGCGGCGTGCGCGGCGAGGGAAGCGGTGGCCAGGGGCAGCGCGGTCAGCAGCGCCAGAACGTGGCTGCGACGGTGTCGACGTCGTTGCGGCATGGCCTTCCCCTGATGACCTTGTCTGCGCCGCAGTGTGACGCGGGATCGCTTTGCGCGCCATCAAAAGTGACCACGGCCGCCGCCTGCCATCCTTGTCGCACGCCCGCAGTCGGATAAGCTGCTGCCCATTGTCAGCACCGATCGAAGGAATGCTCCATGATCGACCTGCACTACTGGCCGACCCCCAACGGCAAGAAGGTCACGATCCTGCTCGAGGAATGCGGGCTGCCGTACAGGATCGTGCCCGTGAACATCTCGCGCGGCGACCAGTTCGGACCCGAGTTCCTGCGCATGAATCCCAACCACCGCATGCCGGTCCTGGTCGACCATGCGCCGGCCGGCGGCGGCGCGCCCATCAGTGTCTTCGAGTCGGGCGCGATCATGATGTACATCGCCGAGAAGGCCGGCCGGTTCTGGCCGCGGGACGTGCGCGGCAAGTACGAGGTCACGCAATGGGTCATCTGGCAGATGGCCAACCAGGGGCCGAAGCTGGGCGAGTGCGGCCATTTCCGCCGGCTCGGCGACCGCGAGGGCGACCAGTCCTACGCCGTGCGCCGCTTCACCGACGAGGCCAACCGCCTCTACGGCGTGCTCAACAACCGGCTGGTCGACCGGCCCTACCTGGCCGGCGACGACTACACGATCGCCGACATGATCGCCTATCCCTGGACCGTGAACTGGAAGGGGCAGGGCCAGGACATCGAGGAGTTCACGTACTTCAAGCGCTGGTTCGAGGCCGTCGGCGCCCGTCCCGCGGTGCAGAAGGGCATGGCGGTGGGCAACGACCTGTCGACTGACGTCACCAAGCTGCCGCCCGAGGAGCAGGCCCGCATCCGCAAGATGCTCTACAACCAGCGCGCCATCCCGGTGAAGGTGGCGTGATGTCTTCGGACCGCGCGCGTCCACGCGCGCATCGGCGCGTCAGCGCCGACACGAGGTCGCCCTCCGCTCCCGCTTCGGGCGAGTGCGCGCGTGGACGCGCGCGGTCCAAATAAAGGCCCACAGTTGATGCGCATCGAGATTCTCTGCACCGGCGATGAGATCCTGACCGGCAAGACCATCAACAGCAACTACAGCCACATCGCGCGGCGCCTGGAGGAGGTCGGCCTGTCGGCCTACTGGGGCACCACGGTGGGCGACGACCGCGACAGCCTGCTGGCGGCGTTCCGCCAGGCGGCGGCGCGCGCCGACGCGGTGATCGTCAATGGCGGGCTGGGGCCGACGGTCGACGACCTGTCGCAGGAGATCGCGGCGCGCGCCGCCGGCGTCGAGCTGGTCCTGGACGAGGCGTGGCTGGCGCGCATGGAGGAATTCTATGCCCGGCGCAACCGCGTCATGCCGCCCAACAACCGCAAGCAGGCGATGCTGCCGGCGGGCGCCGAGTTTATCGACAACCCGATCGGCACCGCCTGCGGCTTCGCCGTCACCATCGACAACGTGCGCTTCTTCTTCACGCCCGGCGTGCCGCGCGAGATGCGGCGCATGCTCGACGAGCAGATCATCCCGCGCCTGCTGGCGCTGGGCGGCGTGACGGGCGTGACGCGGCTGAAGCGGTTCCACTCGTTCGGCATCGGCGAATCGCGCGCCGACCAGATGCTGAGCGACATCCTGGCGCCCGGCGCCGACATCAAGCTCGGCTTCCAGGCCCACTACCCGCAGCTCGAGACCAAGCTGGCGGTGCGCGGCATCGATGGCGCCGACCTGGAGCGCAAGCTGGCGCCGATCGAGGCCGAGGTGCGCCGCCGGCTGGGCAACTTCATCCTTGCCGAGGACGACCAGACGCTCGAGGGCGTGATCCTGTCGATGCTGCGCGACCGCGGCCTGTCGCTGTCGATCGCCGAGATGTTCACGTCGGGCACGATCGCGACGCGCATCGCACCGCTGCCGGGCGCCGAAAGCGTGTTCAGGCGCAGCGCCGTGGCCCGCGACCTGGCGCAGCTGCGCGCCGCCGTCGGCCTGGCCACGGGCGGCGATGCCGGCGCGGTATCACCCCAGGCGGCCGCTGCAGTGGCCAGCATGCTGCGCGACAGCAGCGGATCGAGCCTTGCGCTGGCGGTGCTGGTCGATCTCGACGAAGGCGCTGACCGGATGGAGCTGGGCGGCACCATCGCGGTCGGCATCGCCGATGGCGGCGTCGCCGTGGCGCGCCAGGCGCGCCTGTTCGGCGGCCGCGACTGGATCCGGCTGGGCGCCACCGAGCTGGCCCTGGATTGCCTGCGCCGGCACCTGCTGGGCCTGCCGGTGGACGAGCAGATCGACTTCGAGCGCCGCTGAACGGAATGAGGTGCCCGCCGGGGTCGGGTGCGCGCCGGCGCAAGCCTGCGTCGCCGCCAAAGCTGTTGCGCTGGGGCACACGGGTTGTGTGTTATCCGACCAGGTCAGGAAAGGCAGCAAGGAAGGGAACGCCATGACGTCCGCATCGTTCGATTTCGCGCCGCTGCTGGCGCCCAACCTGCCCGTGCCGGCGGCCAGGTGGAACGGGTTCCCCAAGTACAATTTCATCGGCGGGCACAACGACGCCGAGCGTGTTCCCGTCGACCAGCTGATCGCGGCGGCGACCGCCGTGCTCAGGCGCGAGGGCGCGTCGCTGGCGACCTATGGCCTCAACAGCGGCCCGCTGGGCTACCGCCCGCTGCGCGACTTCCTGGTGGCCAAGCTCAAGAGCCATGCCGGCATCACCTGCACGGCCGACGAGATCCTGATCACGTCGGGCTCGCTGCAGGGCCTGGACCTCGTCAACAGCCTGCTGCTGGCGCCGGGCGACACCGTGCTGATCGAGCAGGAGACCTATGGCGGCGCCCTCACCCGGCTCACGCGCCTGGGCGTGAAGACCATCGGCGTCCCGCTCGACGGCGAGGGCATGCGCATGGATGCGCTGGCGGCGGCGCTCGCCGATCTCAAGCGCCGCGGCGTGCAGGCCAAGTACATCTATACCATCCCGACCGTGCAGAACCCGACCGGCACCATCATGGGCACGGCGCGGCGGGCCGAGCTGCTGAAGCTGGCGCAGTCCCATGGCGTGCCGATCTTCGAGGACGAATGCTATTCCGACCTGATCTGGGACGGCGAGCGGCCACCGGCGCTGCACGCCATGGCCAAGGGCAGCGGCGTGATCCATATCGGCTCGTTCTCCAAGTCGATCGCGCCGGCGCTGCGGGTGGGCTACATCGTCGCCGGTTGGGACCTGCTGGCGCGCATGCTGGCGCTGAAGCAGGATGCCGGGTCGGGCGCGCTGGAGCAGATGGTGCTGGCCGAGTTCTGCGCCGCGCATTTCAACACCCATGTGCCGGCGCTCACAAGCGGCCTGCGGGTCAAGCTCGACACGCTGATGGAGGCCCTGGCGGAGCAGTTCGGCACGTCGGCCGAGTTCGAGGAGCCCAAGGGCGGCATCTTCCTGTGGGTGAAGCTGCCCGACCAGGTCGACACCCTGAAGCTGTCGCAAGCTGCCCTGGCGGCCGGCGTCTCCCTCAATCCCGGGCCGGAATGGTCGACGGACAAGGCATTCGGCAAGAGCCGGCTGCGGCTGTGCTTCGCCAACCCGGCGCCCGAGACGATCCGCCAGGGCGTGGCGGTGCTGGCCGATGTCTGCCGCCGCGAGTTCGGCGTGCCTGCCCGGATCGCCAACGTCGAGCGCGCCACGGCGCGCTAGCGGCTTTGCCGGGTGGCGCTGGTGAAAGTAGCCCCACCCCTGAAAACAGGTGCCGGGCGCGTGCGGTGACGGCGGGAATTGCCTCGGGGCGCCGGCCTCGGGGCAGTCATGGCTGAACGGTTGGCACTGCGCTGCAAGTTATAGCCACGTGACCCGGTTCCGCCGTACAATCGGCGTGAGTAATGGTCTGCTTACCCTTGAATATGTCCGAGGACGGAATCCGTTTCGGCCGCTGGCGTCTGCTGCCGCGTACCAGGACCCTGGTCGCCGGGGACGAGCGCGTCGTGCTGGGCGGCAGGGCAGCCGACATTCTGCTGGCCCTGATCGAGGCCGATGGCGCCGTGGTCGACAAGGACGCCCTCATCCGCCGCGCCTGGGCCGGGCGCACGGTCGAGGACGGCAACTTGCCGGTCCAGATCGCGGCGCTGCGCCGGGCTTTTGGCGCCGAGGGCGCCGAGATCGTGATCACCGTTCCCGGGCGCGGCTACCGCTTCGGCGGGGCGCGGCTGGCGCCGCCGGCGCCGATCCAGCTGGCGGCGGTGCGGCCGGCGGGGCCGGAACCGTCCACGCGCGGCCCGTCGCTGGCGGTGCTGCCGTTCCGCACCGCAGGCAGTGATGCCGACCAGACCCATATCGCCGACGGCCTGGTCGAGGACCTGATCACGGCGCTGTCCCGTATCCGCTGGTTTTTCGTGCTGGCGCGCAACTCGGCCTTCAGCTTCCGGGGACGCGATGTGCCGGCATCTGAAATCGGCCGCGAGCTGGGCGTGCGCTATGTCGTCACCGGCACCGTGCGGCGCGCCGGCGAGCGCGTGCGGGTCAATGTCGACCTGATCGATACCGTCGAAGGGGTGCCGGCGTGGAGCGAACGCTTCGACCATACGCTGGACGAGGTGTTCGCCCTGCAGGACCGCATCGTCGGCAGCATCGTGGCGGCGCTGGAGCCCGGGCTGCGGCGGGCCGAGATCGAGCGCCTGCGGCGGCGGCCGACGGAGCTGCCGCGCGCCTATGAAGCCTATCTGCGGGCCGTCGCCTGCATGCATCCGATGACGCGTGACAACTGCGCGGCGGCGCTCGGCTTCCTCGACCAGGCGTTGGCGATCGATCCCGACTTCGCGCTGGCGCTGGCGGCGGCCGCCTACTGCCGCATGTGGCGTGTTTCCCAGGCCTTCCCCGACGACACGGAGGCCGAGGCGGCAGCCGCCATCCGGCTGGCCGAAGCGGCCCTGGCGCAGGCGCGGGACGATCCCCAGGTGCTGGCCCAGGTCGCCATCGTCTTTGTCTACCTCGTCCACCGCCTGGACGCGGCGCTGCTGCTGGTCAAGCGGGCGGTCGAGCTGCACCCCAACTCGGCGATGACCCGCAGCTCCGCCGGCTGGGCCTATCTCTATGCCGACCAGCCCGAGGAGGCCATCCGGCACCTGGAGGAAGCGCTGCGGCTGGACCCGCTCGACCCGGGCGCCGGCGAGCCGCTGACCGGCATGTGCTACGCCCATCTCGTGGCCGGCCGGCCGCAGACCGCGGTGCGCTGGGGCGAGCGCGCGATTGCCGGCAGCCCGGAGCGGCTGTCGGCGCACCGCGCCTATGTTGCCGCGCTGGGCCTGGCCGGCCTGTCGGCTGAGGCGGCCGTGACGCATCTCATGACGCTCGACCCGGCCTTCAACCTGACCGATTACCGCCACCTCCATAGCCGCCGTGCCACGACACGATTGCTGGCCGCCGTTGTCGAGGGGCTGCGCCGCGCCGGCATCCCGGAGCGGCCGAACCCCAGCGCCCGGCCGACCTTGCGGATCGTGCGCGGCGGCTGAAGCGGCGCCGGCGCCGGCGCCGCCGCGCGCCATTTTTAAGAACTTTTAAGTGCTGCCAAGGCCGGCCGTGGCTTAAGAACGGGCGTGGCTTGGGGACTGAATCGGCCCGGTGACTGTGCCGCCCACACAACAAGCAACGACGGCAAGGCACCGGGCCCCACAGCGGGCTGGCTGTCCACCACAGCCGCCATTCCAGGATTAAGAGAATTTAAGAACTCTTAAGTGCCGTCGCGGCCGGCGTGATGGCACAATCCTGCATCTCATGACGAGATCACCCCCGGCATCGCGCGGGCTGTCCCCGGCAGGTGGAGTGGACAAATGGATAAGACAATTGAGAAGGTGCACGTCACCAACTGGAGTGGAGATCCATTCCTGAAGCTCGGATCGACGTCAAAGGCGAAGCTGGCGATGGCGATTCGCTATTCCCGGCAGATCGTCGAGGATTCGTGCCAGCTGCTGGCGCAGTACGAGCACGCCCAGATCGTCGCCAGCGTCGATAAGCAGATGTCGAAGGACTATTTCGGCAAGCAGACGATCGTCAAGGAGGCGATGGAGAAGTACTTCGGCCTCGACCTCAAGCAGCCTGCCGACAAGGCCAAGATCGCGACCATCCGCATGAAGTTCGGCCAGATCCGGTCCGGGATCGCCGGGCCCTTCGATCTCGTCGTCGGCTACATCCATGACCGCGATGACGTGAAGACTGGCATCAAGGATGCCTTCTCGACCCTGCGCCACGGCAAGGGGCTGAAGAACGCCTGGAAGCATATCAAGTTCATCCGCGAGGGAACGGAAGGCTGGGTGTCCTCGAGCGGCACGCATGTCGGGCGCATCCACCTGAACATGGACAGCGTCGAGACCTACAGCGAAGGCAAGATCGCACGCATCATCGTGCACGAGGCGTCGCACAAATTCGCCAACACCGATGATGTCGACCTGCTCGACGATGGCACCTATGACGGCTCGGGCTACAAGTGGGACGGCCTCAAGCACAACGCCAAAGGTTATGTCGGCCTGGAGAACAACGCCGACTCCTATGCCTGGGGCGGCCGCCTGATGTGGAAGCGCAAGCGGAACCTGCCTTCGGGCATTTGACGCACGGCCTGCCAGGCACAGCGCGGCATCGCCTCCTGGCGTCGCGCTGCGCCCCGCTGGGGTAACGACCCTGGCCGAGGATCAGTCGGACGGCCCGGCCGGCTCCTTGCCCTTCTCCTCCAGCAGCTCCGAGCCCGGCCGCCAGCCGCCGCCCTGAGGCGCCGACGCCATCTGCTGCATGGTGACAGCCAGCGCCGCCTGGGCCTTTTCGTTGCCCTTCACCGTGGCGCGGATGGACTCTGCCCGGCCGGCCATCAGCTCGGCGCGGTGCGCCGCCAGGTACTCGGCCGAGGCCTTCTGGTTGCGAGTGTAGCCGTTCAGCTCCGGGATGACGTAGCGCGCGAACAGCTCCCACGAGCGCAGCGTCGCCTCGTAGTTGGCCCAGTCATGGGCAAAGCCCAGCACGACGCCGAAGCCGCCGGTGATCTCCTGCAGGTGGCGGATGGTCTTGACCAGCTCGTCGGGCGTGCCGATCACCGACGAGCCGGTGCCGCTGCCGGCGGCGCCGCCGACCTGCGCCAGGAGCTCCCAGCGGTCCTCCACGGCGGTGGCGCCGAGCTGGCCCAGCACCCGCACGCGGTATTCGTTGTGCCACCACCACAGGCCGTCGACAGCCTCCTGCTGCGCCTGCTTCTTCGACTCCGCCAGATGCCAGGACAGCAGCACACGCCAGTTGCGGCGGTCCACCGTCTTGCCGTGCTTCCTGGCGGCTTCCTCGGCGAAGCCCCACTGCACCGGCAGCGCCTGCAGGCCTTCGACCGAGGTCGAGGCGATGGACAGCACGCCCATGCCGTACTTGCCTGCCAGCTGCATGCCTGAAGGGCTGATGGAGGAGGCGGCCGCCATCGGCAGCTTCTCCTGCAGCGGCAGCAGCTGCAGCTGCGCGTCGTTGAGCTGGAACCAGTCGCTCCTGGCGGTGAAGCGCTCGCCCTCCAGCAGGCGGATGATGACGCCCAGCGCCTCGTCCTGCCGATCGCGCAGCAGCACCTGGTCGATGCCGAAGGTGCGGGCGTCGGACGGCAGCGCCCCCGGTCCGGTGCCGAACAGCACCCGGCCGCCGGTCATGTGGTCGAGCTGCACGATGCGCTGCGCCACGTTGAACGGGTGGTGATACGGCAGCGACACCACGCCGGTGCCGAGCTTGATCCGCCGGGTGCGCTCGCCCGCCGCCGCCAGGAACATCTCCGGCGAGGCGATCATCTCCCAGCCCGAGGAATGATGCTCGCCGCACCAGAACTCGTCGTAGCCAAGCCTGTCCATATGGGCCACGAGGTTCAGGTCGCGCTGGAACTGCAGGGCCGGATGCTCGCCGACCGGGTGATGGGGCGCCAGGAAGGCGCCGAACTGGAGGCGTTTCACGGATCTCTCCTGAAGGGCCTTTGATTTGCGGGCCAGCTCAGCCTAGCGCGGCAGGGCGGGGCGGCCTAGGTGCTGGCGCCACAAAAACGCTGCCCCCCGGCCGGCCAAAAGAATCCGTCGGCCGGCGCCACAAACGCGCGGGCTCGATCGTCATATGCAGGCAGGCCGTATGGCCGCTATGAAGGAGCACATCATGAGCGAGACCGGCGCCGTCAAATATGAGCAGGTGGTTCCCGATGTCCTGCAGGCCATGGCCGGGGTCCACAAGGTCATGGATACGCATGGCTTCGACCCGATGATCCGCCACCTGGTGCAGCTGCGCGCCTCGCAGATCAACGGCTGCGCCTTTTGCATCAAGATGCACACGAAGGAAGCCCGGCAGGACGGCGAGACCAATGACCGGCTGGACCGGATGATCGTCTGGCGACACGTCCATGATTTCAGCGAGCGCGAGAAAGCGGCCCTGGCCTGGACCGAGGCGCTGACCCGGCTCGACGACAACACCGACCTGGGCGCGCTGCGGGCCCGGCTGCGGCGGCACTTCACCGAGCCCGAGATCGGCGTGCTGACCGCCATCGTGGCCATGATCAATCTGTGGAACAGGATCCAGGTATCGAGGCACTGAGATGCCGGCCGGTAGCGACGCCTCGATCTTCGAGGCGGCCAGGCCCATGCTGATGGGCCTGGCCTACCGCATGCTCGGCTCCCGGGCGGATGCCGAGGACGCGGTCCAGGATACGTTCCTGAAATGGCAGAAGGCCGACCGGTGCGCGATCGACAATCCGGCATCGTGGCTCACGACCGCCTGCACGCGCCGCTGCATCGATCTGCTGCGGTCTGCCCACAGGGCCCGGGTCGACTATGTCGGCACCTGGCTGCCCGAACCGATCCATACGGCGAGCGAGGCCATGTCGGCCGAAGATCTCTCCCTGGCCGGATCCCTGACGACGGCCTTCCTGCTTCTGCTGGAGCGCCTGACGCCACGCGAGCGCGCCGCCTATCTGCTGCACGAGATCTTCGATGTCGCCTACGCCGACATCGCCCGCATGCTCGGGGTGCAGGAAAGCACCTGCCGCAAGCTCGTGGCGCGGGCCCGCGCCAACATCGACCGGTCGGTCGTCCGGCATGTGACGCCGGCCGATCGGCAGGAAGAGCTGGTCGCGGCCTTCGAGGCGGCCATCGCCGGCGGCGGCACGGATCGCCTGGCGGCGCTGCTGGCGCACGACGTCGCCTTGTCGGCCGACGGCGGCGGCAAGGTCGCGACCGTCCAGCACGTGGTGCGCGGCAAGGCCGCGGTGCTCGATTTTGTCGGGCAGTCGCTTCGCAGCTACTGGGCCCCGTATGCCTGGGTGGCAGCCGAGATCAATGGTAGCCGTGGCGTCGTCCTGCGACACGGCGGCCACGCCGTGGCGGCCGTGTCGTTCGCCTATGACGCCGATGGACGGGCGACGGATATCTTCATCGTGCGCAATCCCGACAAGCTGGCGCGGCTGGGCGGGATTGCGGTGTCGTGACCGGCGCTGTGCCTAGTACCTCGCCACAGAGGTTATGACGGGTTGCTGTTGAGCCAGGGGAGGATTGGCAGGTCTTGAGGGTCGACCAGGATCTGGATGCTTCGTGCGACACCGGGCTGGCGGCGGATGAGGCCGGCGCGCTCGAGGCCGA
>NZ_VDUZ01000086.1 GCF_008039615.1 Vineibacter terrae
GCGCCGGCCTCATCCGCCGCCAGCCCGGTGTCGCACGAAGCATCCAGATCCTGGTCGACCCTCAAGACCTGCCAATCCTCCCCTGGCTCAACAGCAACCCGTCATAACCTCTGTGACGAGGTACTAGGTGGCCACGCCTGCGCGCACCGCGACCGACTGGGTGCTGGTGTGGCTGCTGATCGCGACCGGCCTTGCGGTCGCGAGCCAGGTCGGCAAGGTGCCGCCGTCGCTGCCGGCGATCCGCGCCGAGCTGGGCATCGACCTGCGGGCCGCCGGCTGGTTCGTCTCGCTGATCAACCTGATGACGGCGCTGGTGGGTGTCCTGGTGGCGCTCACCGCCGACCGGGTCGGACATCGGCGCCTGGCCGTGGCCGGCCTGCTCGCCGGCGTGCTGTCGAGCGCCGCAGGGGCGCTCGCCACGTCGGCCACGACGCTGTTCGCCTGCCGGATCGTCGAGGGGCTCGGCTTCCTCGCCGTGGTCGTGTCGGTGCCGACGCTGCTGCTGCGCCTCACCGCGCCGCACGACGTGCGCCGGGTGATGGCGCTGTGGGGCGCCTACCTGCCCGGCGGCGCCGGGCTGATGGCGCTGGCCTCGGCCTTCCTGCTGCCGACGGTTGGCTGGCGCGGCGTCTGGTGGACGACGGCCGGCGTGCTGGTGCTGGCGACAGTGTCGATCCTGTCCTCGACGGTCGGGCGCGGCGCAAACGCGGCGCCGCGTGGCGAGCCGCGCTCGCTGGGACGCGACCTGCGTGACGTCGGCGCATCGCGCGGGGCGCTGGCCATCGGCGCCTGCTTCGGCTTCTACGCCTCGAGCTGGCTGGCGCTGGTCGGCTTCCTGCCGACGCTGCAGGTCGAGCGCCTGGGCATCGATCCCGTTGTCGCCGCCGCCACCACCGCCGGCGTGATCACCGCCAATGTCATCGGCACAATCGTCGCCGGCGCGCTGCTGCATCGCGGCTGGCAGCGCCTCACCATCCTCGTGGCCACGGCGGCGATCATGGCGCTCACCGCGGCCGGCGTGTTCCTGGACCTGCTGCCGCCGTTGCTGCGGCTGGTCACGGCCTTCGTCTTCTCGGCGGTGTCCAGCGCCATCCCTGGCGCGCTCTTCGCCGCCGTGCCGGTGCATGCGCCGCGGCCGGCGCTGGTCGGCGCCACCACCGGCATGCTGATGCAGGGCTCCAACATCGGGCTGCTGCTGGGGCCGCCCGTGGTGGCGGCGCTGGTCGCCACCGGCGGCTGGCCGTGGGCCCTGCTCTACACCACGCCGGCGCTCGGCGGCGCCGCGCTTGCCGCCTGGGCGCTGCATCGCGCCGAGCAGCGGCTGGGCCGTCGAGCATAGATGCGCGCCGGTTTTTTCAGTGCCGCGACGGTTTGACGGGGGTGACAGTGCGGTGCGGCCGGCGTAGCCTCGACACCATGCTCGTCGATATCGTCTCCGACACCATCTGCCCGTGGTGCTACATCGGCAAGCGGCGGTTCGAGAAGGCCGTCGCCGAGAGCGGCCGCAGCGACATCATGGTCGCGTGGCGGCCGTTCCAGCTCAATCCCGACATGCCGGCCGCCGGCATGTCGCGACAGGACTATCTGCGCGCCAAGTTCGGCGGCGGCGACCGGCCGCGCCAGATCTACCGCGCCATCGCCGAGAGCGGCCGCGAGGAAGACATCGAGTTCCAGTTCGACCGCATGGAGCGCACGCCCAACACGGTGAACTCGCATCGCCTCATCCACTGGTCGGGTCCCAAGGGCTTCCAGGACCAGGTCGTCGACTCGCTGTTCCGCGCCTATTTCGAGGAAGGCAGCGACCTGGGCAGCCTCGACGTGCTGGCGGCCTGCGCCACGCGCGCCGGCATGGACGCAGCCGAGGTCGGCACCTTCCTGGAAGGTGAAGAGCTGCGCAACGAGATCGTGCAGGCCGACCTCTACGCGCGCCGCCTGGGCATCAACGGCGTGCCCTGCTTCATCGTCAATCGCAAGTACGCCATCTCCGGCGCCCAGCCGCCGGCCGCCTTCATCGAGGTGTTCAACCTCGTGGCACGCGAGGAGCAGCAGGCCGCGGCGCAGAGCGAGGCCGAGCCGGTCACGTAGGTCTTGGTATTGCGGACTATCATCGAGAGGAGAGAGAGCCATGTCGCTGCGCGCCCCCACGGTCGCCGGAGTTCTGACGATGTCCATCATGCTGGCAGCCGGTGCCGCCGTCGCTCAGGACGCGGCCGAGGGCGAGAAGGTCTTCAAGCGCAATTGCTTCGTCTGCCACACCGTCGAGAAGGGCGGCCCGACCAAGCAGGGACCCAACCTGTTCGGCGTCATCGGGCGCAAGACGGGCTCGGTCGAGGGCTTCCGCTACACCAACGCCAACAAGAGCGCCGACATCACCTGGTCGCCCGAGACGCTCGATCCCTACCTCACCAACCCGCGCAAGGTGATCCCGGGCACCAACATGGCCTTCGCCGGTCTCAACAAGCCCGCCGACCGCAAGAACCTCATCGCCTACCTGGAAACGCTGAAATAGTCTCTTCCCTTCCCCGCTTGCGGGGGAAGGTGGCCGAAGGCCGGATGGGGAGCAGACGTGGTTTTCGCAACTGAGACCACGTCGGCTCCCCTCCGCCCCTTCGGGGCACCTCCCCAGCTCCGCTGGGGAGGAAGAGCTACGTCCTCCGCGCCGCGGCAAGCGCGGCTTTGACGCGCTCGGCCGTGAACGGGACGGTGCGCAGGCGCGCGCCGGTGGCATCGAAGATGGCGTTGGCCAGCGCCGCCGGCACCGGCGTGCTGGCGGCCTCGCCGACGCCCAGCGGCGGCGACTGCGGCTGGTCGACGAGATCGATCATGATCTCGGGCACGTCGGGGAAGGTCAGGATCGGATAGCGCGCCCAGTCGACGCTGGTGACCCCGGCGGCGTCGAACGTGACTTCCTCCAGCAGCGTGCGGCTCAGGGTCTGCAGGATGTTGCCCTCGACCTGCTGCATGGCGGCGTTGGGGTTGATCACCAGGCCGCAATCCTGGGCGCAGGCCACGCGCCGCACCCGGATGGCGCCCGAGCCGGGATCGACCTCGGCTTCCATGGCGACGGCGACATAGGTCTCGCCGTGCTTGTAATGCACGTAGGCGATGCCGCGGCCCAGGCCGCCGGGGCCCGGCGACGGCCGCGCCTTCCAGTCGAGCATGCGCGCGGCCCGGCGGATTACCTCGGCGCCGCGCGCATCGGACAGCCCCTTGAGCCGGAACTCGACGGGATCGATGCGGGCCTGCGCGGCGAGATCGTCGACGAAGCTCTCGACCGCGAAGCTGTTGGCGATCTTGCCCGGCGCGCGGATGTTGGACGGCCGCAGCGGCGCATCCTTCAGCCAGTGCACCAGCACCTCGACATTGGGCGTGGCATAGGGCGGATCGCCGTTCTGGCTGATGAGGCCGGTGGCGATCCCTGGCGGTTGCGCCATGCCGGCGTCGGCCGGCCCCAGCAGCGGGATGTTGGGCAGGTTGGCGGTGGCGCGCGGGATCCACATCTGCGTGCGCCAGGCCGCGATCTGGCCGTCGGCGCCGACGGCGCCCTCCAGCGCCAGCATCTGCGGCGGGCCCTTCGGATCCCAGCCCAACTCGTCGGCGCGGCTCCACTGCACGCGCACCGGCCTGCCGACGGCGCGCGACAGCAGCGCTGCGTCGGCCGCCGCATCGTCGTGGCCGTTCATGCCGTAGCAGCCGGAGCCGTCGACATAGACCACGCGCACCGCCTCGAGCGGCAGGTCGAGCAGGCGCGCGATGGTGCGTCGGAAGCGATGCGTGGCCTGCGATGCCGACCAGATCGTCGCCTTGCCCTCGCGGATGTCGGCCACGGCGCAGGATGGCCCCATCGACGCATGCGACTGCGTCGGCCAGTAGTAGGTCGCCGACAGCTTCTTCGCGGCCGAAGCCAGCACCGCGCGCGCGTCGCCCTTGCCGACCAGCTTCTGGTCGGCGTCGAACGGCCCCTTGCGCATCCAGGCCGGCACGCCCTCGTGCCCGACCAGCGATGACGCCGGCGACCACCGCGTGACGAGCGCGCGCGCCGCCAGCTCGGCATCCCATTCGTCGGGCGCGACGACGCCCACAAAGCTGCCGAGGCGCACGACCTGCACCCCGGGGATGTCGCGGACCGCCGTGTCATCGACGTCGAGCAGGCGGGCGCCGACCGCCTGCGGGCGGATCACCCGCGCATGCAGCATGTCCGGCAGCTTCAGGTCGTGGATATAGGGATGCCGGCCCGTCACCTTGCGCGGCACGTCGGGCCGCGGCATCGAGCGGCCGACGATGCCGTAGCTGCCCGGGTCCTTCAGCGGCGCCTGCGGATCGAGCCTGAGGTTGAACTGCTGCTCGCCGATCAGGGCCGCGAAGCCGACGCCCTGCCCGCCCTCCTTCGGCCGCACCTCGCCGTTCACCACCTCCAGCGCCTCGGCCGGCACGCCCAGGCGCGCGGCCGCCAGCCGCAGCAGCGCGGCGCGCGCGGTCGCGGCCGCCTGCCGGATCTGCACGCCGCCGCGCATGATGCCGGTGCTGCCCGCGGTCGGCCCCTGGTCCGGCGTCAGCGCCGTGTCGCCCTCGACCAGCACGATGCGCTCGACGCCGATGCCCAGCTCCTCGGCCGCCATCTGCGGGATGGCGATGCGCAGGCCGGTGCCGAGGTCGACCTTGCCGCAGAACAGGCTCACCGAGCCGTCGGCGTTGACCGCGAGGAAGCCGTCGACCTCGGTCGGATCGAGCGTCTTGCCCAGCGCCTTCTCGACCACGGGCGGTTGCTGCCCGCGGCCCGGCAGCGGCAGGCTGAAGGCCACGACCAGCGCGCCGCCGCCGGCGAGCACGGCGCGGCGCGAGACCGCGACGGGCTCCCGGCGGCTCATGGCGACGTCCCGGTCGCACGCAGGGCGGCGCGCAGGATGCGCTGATGCGTGCCGCAGCGGCAGAGATTGCCGGCCAGCGCCGCCTGCACCTCCGCGCGCGTCGCCTTGGGCTTGCGCGCCAGCAGCGCCACGGTGGCCATCACCACGCCGCTGGCGCAGTAGCCGCACTGCGCCGCCTGCTCGGTGATGAACGCCGCCTGCACCGGGTGCGGCTGGTCGGGCGAGCCCAGCCCCTCGATCGTGGTGACGCCGCGGCCGTTGGCTGCCGCCACCGGCATCATGCACGAGCGCACCGCCTCGCCGTCGACCAGCACGGTGCAGGCGCCGCACTGCCCCAGCCCGCAGCCGAACTTGGCGCCGGTGAGGCCGAGCTGGTTGCGCAGCACGTACAGCAGCGGCTGGTCATCGGTGCGCGTCTGCACGGTGCGGGCGCTGCCGTTGACGAAGAAGCTGTATGTCGGCATCGGCACCTCCAGGACCGGCGCGACTCTGGGGCGCCTCTCAGCCGGGCACAACCCGGCGCCTGTGACGTTTTGTAGACATTGCGTCGCGGCCCGGACGCCAAAAATACCAAAAACATTTTCTCCTTTGATATCAATGTTTTGGAATACGTTCCTGTTATTCGCGAAATGTCAGGAACATGCCTGGAGCCCGGACCGCCGCCCTTCGATCTGTATATATCATTCTCGATAAAAGAACAATCCTTTTGACGCACCTCCCTGGATGTCGGCCGATCCGGCACCACTCTCTAGGCATGAGCGGCTGGAGGCACCGATGAGAAACCGGATACAGGCGTCAGGTCAGACCGGGAAGGCTGACGACGACGCCGAGGCGCGGAAGATCAAGGAACGGCAGGACAGGCTCCTCGACGAAGCGCTGAAGGAGACCTTCCCGGCCAGCGACCCGGTTTCGCCGTTCCAGATCGAGACGGAGAAATGAGCACCCTGCCCGTCACCGCCGCGCGCGCGAGGGCCTGACGCGGCGCGGCCGACCCGCGGCCGGCACCGGCAGCCGATGCAGCCGGTGCGCCATGGCGACGAACGCCGCCAGCGCCGGGTTCTCGTTGGACCGCCGGAAGGCGAGGCCCAGCGCATACGTCACCGGCGCCGTGCCACGGCGGACCTCGACATAGGCCACGTTGTCCATCTGCACCGACCGCATTGCCTGCGGCACCAGCGCGATCCCCATGCCGGCCGCCACGAGCGCCAGGATGGTCTGCATCTGCGGCGCGACCTGCACGACGTTGGGAACGAAGCCGCTCTCCTGGCAGGCGGCGACCACCACGCTCTGGAAACCGGGACCTTCCTTGAAGGGAAAGCCGACATAGGCCTCGGCGGCGAGGTCGCGCAATTGCACGCGCCGCTGGCGGCTGATCGGATGCGACCGCGGGACGGCGAGCATCAACTCGTGCTCGCACAGGCTCTCGACACGCAGGTCCTGCGCGTCATGGAGCGGCGGCACGACGATGGCGAGATCGGTCGTCTCACCCATCAGCGCCTCGAGCTGCTGCGACGTGGTGTCCCCGCTCAGCGTCAGCTTCACGTCGGGATGGTCGGCGTGGAAGGCGTGCAGCAGCCGCGGCAGCACGTCCAGCACCGCGCTGGGCACGAAGGAGAGGCGCAGCGTGCCGAGCTTGCCCGCCGCGGCGCGCTGCGCGACCTCGACCGAGAGCTGCGCCTGCGCCAGCGTGCGGCGCGCCTCGCGCAGGAAGGCCTCGCCGGCCACCGTGAGGCGCACGTGATGGCGCGTGCGGTCGAGCAGACTTACGCCCATGTCGGCCTCGAGCCGCTGCACCGCCACGCTCAGCGGCGGCTGCGACACGTTCAGGCGCGCGGCGGCGCGGCGGAAGCTGCGCTCCTCCGCCACCGCCACGAACTGCCTGAGGCGCCGCAGATCCATGCCGACGATCCTATGGCCGGCCTCGGCCGCCGTCCATGCTGGTGATCGCTGATCGCTATCACCAGGCCGAGCAAACGGTATTGGACGGATCGCGCCGCCTGCCCAAGCATCGGCCGACCGTTGTCGTCCACCTGTTTTCGTTTTCGACGTGGGATTCCATCATGCAGCCCTCCCTGCTGGAAGAATTGACGCCCGTGCCCAACCCCTACCCGATCCGCTCGGAGGTCGAGTATCACGACGTGTGGCGGCTGTGCGTGCAGGCGCGCGAGCTGGCCTGGGACCCGGTGTCGATCGACTTCAGCGACCTGCGCGATGCCGATCTTCCGGCCGAGGTGCGGGCGGCGGGCGCCGAATGGTGGAGCCTGCGCGCCTGGATGGAGCACGGCGCCGTCCCCTACGGCACCGAGCGGCTGCGCGAGGCGATCTTCCGCCACGAGCCTTTCGAGATCAAACAGCACATCACCAACTTCATCGCCGAGGAGCTGCGCCACCACGAGGCGTCCTTCCTGATCGCCAACGGGCTGGACGGCTACCACAACGAGCCGCGCGCGGAATACTTCAAGGCGATCATCCCGCGCTTCCACGACGAGCGCGACGAGAAGGCCATGAGCTTCTATGCCGGCCTCGCGGTGAACACGCTGTTCGAGCAGCTCTCGGGCGAGCTGCTGCAGGCCCGCTACGAGAATGCCCGTTTCGCCTCGGTGCGTGGCGCCTGCCAGCTCATCCTGCGCGACGAGGCGCGGCACATCCAGTTCGGGCGCATCATCATGCGGCGGTTCTTCGCCGAGCTGTCGGCCGACGACCGCCGCCTGCTGGGCGAGAAGTTCGCCAAGAAGCTGCGCGGCAGCCTTCTCAACGGCGTCTACGCCGTCGTGAACCTGCCGCCGGCCGAACGGGAGCGCGCCGGCCGCAATCGCGCGCTGGCCGCCGAATACGGGCTGGGCGCGACGCATCCCGACGAGGAGATCGCCATCATCAAGCGCGGCCTCGACCAGATCCGCGCCGATGTCGCGCCCTATGATGTCGTCATCCCCGAGATCGCCGAAGTGGATCGCGCCGGCGCCACGGCGCATTGACCGCGGCGTCGGCAGGACGATCGCCATCTCCCTCCCGCGGCGCGAGGGGTGAGCGGCGGACCGGCGCGACCATTGGGAGGAAGCATGAACCGATTGTCCACCGCGCTCGCCGGCCTGCTCATGGCGGCCAGCGCGCTCGTCGCCGGCTTCGCCGCCCAGGCCCGGGAAGCCTACCCGAGCCGGGCGGTGACCCTGGTGGTCCCCTACCCGCCCGGCGGCTCGGCCGACATCCTGGCCCGCGCCGTGGGCGCCGAGCTCGGCAAGCGGCTGGGCCAGCCGGTCGTGATCGACAATCGCGGCGGCGCCGGCACCGCCATCGGCACCAAGATCGTGGCCGGCGCCGCGCCTGACGGCTACACCTTGCTGCTCGGCACCGTCAGCTCGCAGGCCATGAACCCGGCGATGAACAAGGTCGCCTACGACTCGCTGACGGATTTCACCGCGATATCGCCGCTGGCCTCGATCCCGTTCGTGCTGGTGGCCAATCCCGCGGCGCAGATCGACAGCGTCGCGGCGCTGATCGCGCGCGCCAAGGCGCAGCCCGACGGGCTGAGCTATGCCTCGGCCGGCCCCGGCACATCCAACCACCTGGCGGCCGAGCTGTTCGCCTCGGACGCTCAGGTCCGCCTGCTGCATGTGCCCTACAAGGGCAGCGCGCCAGCGCTGAACGACGTCATCGCCGGCGTCGTGCCGCTGATGTTCGACCTCCAGGCCACGACCCTGCCCTACCTGAAGTCCGGAAAGCTCAAGGCGCTGGCCGTCACCAGCAGGACCCGCAGCTCGCTGCTGCCGGATGTGCCGACCCTGAGCGAAAGCGGCCTCGCCGGCTACGAGGTCAGCGCCTGGTTCGGCCTGTTCGCGCCGGCCGGCCTGCCGGCACCGATCCTTGAGCAGCTCAACGCGGCGGTCACGAACATCCTCGAGACCCCCGACATGGTCACGCGCCTGCGCCAGCTCGGCGCCGAGCCGCAGAGCGGCGATCCGATCTCCTACGGCGCCTATGCGCGCCGCGAGTCGGTGAAGTGGACCGAGGTCGTCAAGCGCTACGGCCTGGCGCCCTGACACGCCGAGCGCCTGCGCGATCATGTCCGGGCATCCATCCATGCCGACCGTGCTGCGCGCCGAGCTGGCGCAGATCGGGCCGCGATGGGCGAGCGATATCGCGCTCTACAGCCAGCGCACCAAGGATGCCTACGCGCCGCTGCTGGCGCGCGCGCCGAAGGCCGGCATCGCCGTGGCGCGCGATCTCGCCTACGGCGATCATCCGCGCCAGGTGCTCGACGTCTTCCGTCCGGCCGGCGCCCGGGCGGCGCCGGTCGTGGTGTTCGTCCATGGCGGCGCCTTCGTGCGCGGCGCCAAGCGCGCCAGCGACGCGCTCTACGACAACGTGCTCTACTGGTTCGCGCGCCAAGGCTTTGTCGGCGTGAACGTCGAATACAGGCTTGCGCCGGAAGCGGCTTATCCGGGCGGCGCGCAGGATCTCGCGCGCGCCATGGCGTGGGTCCACGAGCGGATCGGCGGCCATGGCGGCGACCCGGCGCGCGTGCTGCTGATCGGCCACTCCGCCGGCGGCACGCACGCCGCCAGCTATGCCTGCGACCCGGCGCTGGGCTATCTCGGCCGCCATGCCGCGGCGCTGGTGCTTGTTTCGGCGCGGCTGCGCGCCGACGTGTCGCCGGTGAACCCCAACGCCATGGGCGTGCGGGCCTATTTCGGCGACGATCCGGCGCTCTACGACGTCCGCTCGCCGATGACCCACGCGGCCCATTGCCGCCTGCCGCTGCTGATCGCCGCCGCCGAGTTCGAGAACCCGCTGCTCGACGTCTACGCCCTGGAGTTCGCCCATCGCGTGGCCGCGGCGCGCGGCCATGCCCCGCCCTATCTCCAGATGAGGGGCCACAACCACATGTCGATCGTGGCCCATTTCAACACCGACGAGGACTCGCTCGGCCGCGCGATCCTGGCGTTCTTCGAGGGTGGGTCATGACTGTCATGCCGAGCGCCGCGAGAGATCTCCTGCGGCAGGGCGCACGGTGCGCTATTCGCGGGAGATCCCTCGCTACGCTCGGGATGACGGACGTATCAGCGACCAGCGATTGGAAGGCCGCGTCGGATTCCATCTCCTGGGACAAGCCAGTCTTTCAGTAGCCCTGTTGAATGGCCACGACGACGGCGGCGACGTCCGCCCGGGCGGCGTTGTAGTCTTCCAGCGATGGGAATGGCACGTTATTGACCATCACGCTGTAGACGAGCCGGCGCCCGCTCCTGGCATCGATGTATCCAGCCTGGGTAGCGGCAAGCGCGACGAGCTTCCCGGAAGCGCTGCCCGCCACAGCGTCGCCGTCCTTGATCCGGACGTGACCGGCCGCCGGCCCTCCCGCGCCGTTCAGCGCCTGCGAGCCGTCGACGCCGAGAACAGCCATGCCGTCATGAATGGCAGCACCCCAGGGGGTGGACGCGATCTCCCGCAGGAACGTTGCAAGGTCCGACGGCGTCGTCCTGTTGTTGGGGCTGCTCCCCGCGCCGTCAAAGACATAAGTGCTGGTCGGCGAGATGCCGTGCTCGGCGAGGAGCTTCAGGACTTCGGCCAGCCCATTGCCGCAATCGCGGCTTCCGGCCTTCACCGCCGCGAGACAGACCATGAGGTCGGCGCCGCGGTTGTAGCTTACCTTCAGTATCACCTTGACGAATTCCGACAGAGGCGGCGAGACGTATTGCGCTACCCGATTGTCATCGCCATACGCGGTTGCGTCGGGAAGCGCGCCAGGGGCATCGAGCGGCGCTGCCGCGACCTTGACACCCGCCCGCGCCAGCGCCTCGATGAACGCGGTGCGCGCGAAGGCAGTGGGATCGGCGATCTGCGAGATCGTCAGGATCGGCGGGCTGTCCGAGGCGATCTTTCCGCTGACCTTGATCACCCCCGGGGCGGTCGTCGTCACTTCGAGTGGCCCGGCCGTGCCGGCAACCGTGGTGACATCGTTCTCGACATGCACGGCGACGCTTTTCGGACGCCAGTCGATCTGGGGCTTCTCGCCGGCCCTGGTGGGCGTCACCATGATGTCGATATCATTTTCATTGACCCAGATCGGCGCGATCGGCCCGGCGGAGAACCCCCGGTAGGTCTCGAAAAGCCGGTCGTCGATCATGACATCGCCTTTGATTTCGCGGATGCCTGCCGCCTTCACCTGGGCGGCCAGCGCGTCGAGCGCCGCGAGCGGGTTGCTGTCCTTGACATAGGCGCCGCCGGGAAAGCCGGTGTAGGTGCTGTTGTGGTCGATTGCCGGCAGGCTGTTGAAGCCAAGCGTGCCGTCAGGCTGGTTGCGGAGCCCGAAGTTGAAGTCGCCAGAGGCGACGAGCACCAGGTCGCCGGCGAGCACGTGATCCTTGACCTCCCCGAGCCTGTATACCGGCGTGCGGAAACGGTAATCGGCGCCATAGCCGTGAAGAGCGGTCGCGATGCCGTAGATCTTCATGACGGAAGCAGGCAGCAGCGACTTTCTGCCCGCCTCATCGATCAGCACGTGGCCGGTGGCGAGATCCACCACGTGGATGCCCCAGCTGCTGTGGGCAAACACCGCCTTGGCCTGGATGTTCCGTATGGCGTCGGAGACGGAAGCCGGAATATCCGCCGACACCTCCGCCGCGGGGCCGGCGGTCACCCCACCTGCTGACGACAGCAGGGCCATGAGAGCCAGAGCGGCGCCTCCGACCTTCGTGGAAATCTGCATGGAATATCCTGCCTTGCGGATGGGGGGATTCTTCGCACTAATACCGCAAATTGGTCGCGTCCGCGCGCTCTTTGCGAGCGCCTGATCCTGCTGCCGCACCCCGGGGGACAAAGCCAATGTGGCGTCGGTATTCTTTGCTTGCCGCTCTTGTTCTTGCGGCATCCTCGGCCGCGATGCCGGCGCGAGCCCAGAGCGGCGATATTGCCGGCCGAGTCGATATTGGCGGCGGGCGGAAGATGCACCTCGAATGCCGTGGCGCGGGGTCGCCGGTCGTTGTCATCGTTGCGGGTATGAGGGCTTCCGCCGAGGACTGGACCAAGGCCGGGCCCGGCAAATTGAACGTCTTCTCGGCGCTTGCCGGCTTCACACGGGTCTGCGTCTACGACCGGCCGGGAACGCCGGTCGGCGAGCGGCCCAGTCGGAGCGATCCGGTTGCGCAGCCGGTCACCGCGAGCGACGCGGTGGCCGACCTCCACGCGCTGGTGGCCGCTGCCGGCATCGCCACGCCGTTCGTGATCGTCGCGCACTCCTATGGCGGCGTCGTCGCCCGACTATATGCGATGACCTATCCGGGAGAGGTGAACGGGATGGTTCTCGTCGACGCGTTGTCTGAAGGTCTTCAGGCAGCGGAGACACCTCAGGAGTGGGCGATCCAACGCGTTCTCTTGAATGGCGACCTGACGGAGGCGCTGAAGCTCTACCCGGCGATCGAGCGGGCGGATGCCGACCGAAGCTTCGATCAGATCCGCGCCGCCGCACCGCTCAAGCCGATGCCACTGGTCGTGCTGAGCGCCGATCGGCCCTGGGGACCGCTGGTCCCGAAGCTCATCACCGACGGCGTGCTGCCGGCGAACACCCCTGCCGATTTTGGCTATGTGACCGACAGGGCGCAGAAAGTGGCGCAGGCAAAGCTCGCCATGCTGGTCCCTGGCGCGCGGCACGTCACGAACACGAACAGCGGCCACGAGATTCACAAGGACCAGCCGCAGCTTGTGGCCGATTCCATCCACGACGTCGTCGCGGCGGTCCGAAATGGCAAGACAAGCCTGTCGCCCTAGTACCTGGAATCGCTGGCCGCTGATACACCCGTCATCCCGAGCGCAGCGAGGGATCTCCCTGCGAGTGACGCACCGTGCGCCATTCGCGGGGAGATCCCTCGCTGCGCTCGGGATGACAGATGCAGCTCACTGCCGTCGTGCGAAGCCGCGGCCGCTGACGCCGACCACCAGCAGCAGGGCCGCCAGGAGCAGGAACGCGATCTCGAGGCTGCTCCACTGCGCCACGATGCCGATGCCCGCCGGGCCGACGAGGATGCCGGCGTAGCCCAGGGTCGTGATCGCCGCCACGGCCACGTTCTGGGGCATCACGGTCTGGCGGCCGACGCTGCTGAACAGGATGGGCACGATATTGGCGCAGCCGACGCCCACCAGGGCGAAGCCCAGAAATGCGGCGTGGCGATCCGGCACCCAGGTCACCATGAAGCCCGCGGCGGCGCAGATGCCGCCGAGCAGGATCGTGCGCGCGCCACCCAGCCGGGCGACGATGCCGTCGCCGATGAGCCGGCTCACGGTCATGGTCAGGGCGAAGGCGGCATACCCCAGCCCCGCGTCGGACGCCGCGACGCCGCGCACGGCGGTCAGGAACACGCCGCTCCAGTCGAGCACGGCGCCTTCGGCCAGGAACACGATGAAGCACAGCGCGCCGATCAGCAGCACGATGCCGCGCGGCACCGCGAAGACGACGCCATCCTTGTCGAGGCCGTGCGTCAGCAGGCGCGGCGCCGCCACGGCCGTCGCGAGCGCGATCACGGCGATGGCGATCCAGATCGCCCCCGACGGCGAGGCGCCGGCCCTCAGGAGCAGGCTCACGCCGCCGGCGCCGGCGATGCCGCCCAGGCTGAAGAGGCCGTGGAAACCCGACATCATCGGCCGTCCGCTGTCGCGCTCGACGATGATGGCCTGGATGTTGCCCGCCACATCGGCGGCCCCGACGCCGGCCCCGAACAGCAGCAGGACCGGGACGAGCCCGGCGAGGCTCGAGAGCGTCGCCAGCAGCGGCAGGGTGATGCACAGAAGCACTGCTGCCAGCACGATGACCAGGCGGCATCCGAAACGTCCGGCCAGCGCCCCGGCGAGCGGCATGGTCAGCATCGAGCCGGCGCCGAGGCTCAGCAGCAGCAGGCCCAGGATGTCGTCGCCGATGCCGGCGCGCGCCTTCACGAACGGGATCAGCGGCGCCCAGGCCGCGACGCCGAAGCCCATGACGAAGAAGACGATGCGCGTGGCGATCTGGTGGGGACGGCCGGACGGCGCGTGCGCGGCAGATATCACGGTAGGCTGGTGCTCTCGCTCTATGGCCTGCGGTATTCACACATTCACTGTCATCCCGAGCGCAGCGAGGGATCTCCCGAGAAAGACGCACGGTGCGCCGTTCGCGGGAGATCCCTCGCTGCGCTCGGGATGACAGTCATGATTTTCCGGTCGCGTGAATACCGTAGGCTCCATGGTGTTCGCCGGCATGCTCGACGCCCTGGACCGGCAGGTCACGCGCGATTTCGCCGCAACATGTAGACGGCATCGGCGCCATAGGGGCGGAGCTTGTCGCGCATGTCCCGGACGGCGGGCGCAAAGCCGAAACGTGCCCAGAAGCGCGCTGTTCCGTACACCGAGACGAGCGATGCCGTCTCGTACGCGCTGGCGACGTCCAGAAGCCGATGCACGCCGGCAGCGGCATGGCCGCCGCCACGGCGCTGCGGCGAGACGACGAGATCATGAATGTAATAGTCGTCGGCATCGCCGGGCAGATCCCCCAGCAGCGTGTCCAGGGCCGGCGGGCAGAAGCGGCGGATGGGGTGGGAGACGGCATAGCCCTCGACCGCCGCGCCGTTCGCGAGCACGAGGCAGCCGCGCGGGAAAAGCGAAAGCCGCTCGGCAAAGACGGCTTCGCTTTCCGGCAGGCCGGGATGCGCCGTGCCCGCGGCGTGCAGGACTGCCGCAAGGTCGCTCTCGTGCATCGCTCGCCATTGCGGCGTCATCGCGGACTCCTATGGAGATGGTGTGGATCGCAATGGCGCAGCACCGCACCTGCCGACCTCTGTCATCCCGAGCGCAGCGAGGGATCTCCTGCGGCAAGGCGCACGGTGCGCTACTCGCGGGAGATCCCTCGCTGCGCTCGGGATGACAGCAAGGGCGCGCCGCACGTCGATGGTCTTCGTGTGCGGCGCAGCAGAATTACCGCCCTTGCGCGTCTTGTGCAAAAGATCCGGCGCGATGCCGGGGATGGCGCTAACCTGCACGAGTGATTCTCTTCGGACCGCGCGCGTCCACGCGCGCAGCGGCGCGTCAGCGCCGACCACGCTTTCGCTCTGCGCTTCGCTGCGAGCGAATGCGGGCGTGGACGCAAGCGGTCCTAAAGACCTGACAGGAGGAGACGCCTGTGAAGATCATCGACGCCCAGGTCCATATCTGGTCGAGCGGCACGCCCAGCGGCCGCCATCGTCCGGTCTCCGTCTTCACCGCCGAGGAACTGCTGCCGGAGATGGATGCGGCCAGTGTCGATGCGGCGGTGATCCATCCGCCGCTGGGCTGGGATCCGCACGCCAACGAGATGGCGGTCGCGGCGGCACGGCGTTATCCGGACCGCTTCGCCGTGCTCGGCCAGTTCCCGCCCGAGCGGCCGGAAAGCCGCAGCCTGATCGACGGCTGGCGCCAGCTTCCCGGCATGAAGGGGCTGCGGTTCTCGCTGACCCTGCCGGAGCAGAAGGACTGGCATGTCGACGGCACGATGGACTGGCTGTGGCCGGCGGCGGAGCGCGCCGGCCTGCCGGTCGCGCTGATGGCGTGGCGCTTCCTGCCGGTGCTGCGCGCGATCGCTGAGCGCCACCCGGGCCTGCGGCTGATCATCGACCATTGCGGCCTGGTGCGCCCGGCGCAGGACGAGGCCGCGTTCGCCAATCTCGACGAGCTGCTGAGCCTGGCGGCGCTGCCCAACGTCGCGGTCAAGGTCACGGGCGCGCCGCACTACTCGACGGCGCCCTACCCGTTCCGCAACATCCATGATCCGCTTCACCGCATCTACGATGCGTTCGGACCGCACCGCTTCTTCTGGGGCACCGACATCACCCGCATGCCGTGCAGCTACCGGCAATGCGTGACCCTGTTCACCGAGGAGCTGCCGTGGCTGTCGGGGCCGGAACTCGAGCTGGTGATGGGGCGCGCGCTATGCGCCTGGATCGGCTGGGATTATCCTTTCGATCGATGATGCCTTGGGAGGAAAGCAGATGAAGTTCGCGCTGATGTTCACCAACGCCGCCTTCCCCGACGCCAAGGGCGCGGCCCGGCTGGGACGGCTGGCCGAGGACGCGGGGTTCGATGCCCTGATCACGGTCGAGCATGTGATCTGGCCCACCGCCTACAACTCGGCCTATCCCTACTCGCCGACCGGCAAGATCCCGGGGAGCCCGTCGACGCCCCTGCCCGACCCGCTGATCTGGATGGCCTGGGTCGCCGCCACGACCAGCCGCATCCGCTTCATGACCGGCATCCTGATCCTGCCGCAGCGCAACCCGGTGGTGCTGGCCAAGGAGGTGGCGACGCTCGACTACATGAGCGGCGGGCGCATCGAGCTGGGCATCGGCGTCGGCTGGCTGAAGGAGGAGTTCGCCGCGCTGGGGGTGCCGTGGGAGCGCCGCGGCAAGCGGGCCGACGAGTATGTCGCCGCCATGCGGGCGCTGTGGTCGCGCGACGATGCCAGCTTCACGGGCGAATTCGTGTCCTTCAGCGGGGTCAGCAGCAATCCCAAGCCGGCGAACGGCCATGTGCCGATCGTGGTCGGCGGCCATTCCGAGGCGGCGGCGCAGCGGGCCGGGCGGCTGGGCGACGGCTTCTTTCCGCTGAACGCGGGCCAGGGCGAGATCGGCGCGCTGATCGCGATGATGCGCCGCGCCGCCGAGGCCGCCGGCCGCGACCCTGAGGCGATCGCGATCACCACGACCTGCCCCGGCGTCTCGCCCCGCGGCGATGGCGATCCGCGGCCGGCGATCGAGGAGCGCCGCGCGCAAGGCGTCGACCGGGTGATCGTGCCGGTCTCGTCGTTCATGCCCGATCTCGAGGACAGCCTGCCGCGGTTCGGTGAGAAGGTGATCCGGCAGTTCGCGGGCTGAGCAACGCCAAGCCGATCAGGGTAGCGGCGAGCGGCCCTGCCCTCTCCAGCGGCACAGTCAGCGAGGACCACGGAAGCTGCTAGGGTAGGCTGTAGGACTGCATTTTGAAAGCCGCACTATAAATGAGACCTGCTCATTGCCACGAGACAGTGGAGTGATGCTGCGGTCATTGACAGTCGCCCTCACTGGGTGGTTCCGTCCCCGCCCGGTCGAGGAATCGCAGAAGATCCGCAGGTCTGGCGTCACCGGCTCGCGCCTTGAGGAACACGGCCGCCGTCTCTCCACAGCCCGCATCGCCTTGCCAACCCACGACCGAGATCCGGGCTTCATCGTTCTGTCCTATCAGCGCGCCGGCCGCGCACAGCACGCTTGCTTCCGTCAGACGGTGAGCTGGCAGCCACCAGCTCGGCCACCAACTCGGGATGATGGTCCAGCAAGGCGATCAGCTGAATCGTTGGCCCACTCGGTGCAATGATCCCCCGCTCATACTTGTCGAAGGCGTTTTCGCCGACGCGGAACAATGCACCCGCGTCCCGTTGCGAAAGCTTTAGCTTCAGGCGGATGCGTCGGATGGTTTCCGGTGATGGGATGCCGTCGATCTTTTCCTTGAGTCCCCGCAGCGCGGTGTCAACGACAGCCATGTCATCACCGACGTGAACGCCGTCTCCCTCGCCCGCCGGATAATACCCAGGCAGGTCCACCATCACCGTTTGGCCTTTGTACTGCACAGGAAATGGACGAATCCCACGCGTCAGCCGCTCACCCGTTTCCGGCGAGGTCATCTTCTCTGGTAGGTTTCGCTCCTGTGCCATGCTCATTTCTCCTTGAACGACAGCACGACGAACTCGGTCACCACATCGGCCTGAAACTTGACGTACAGGACCAAGTCGTCGTCGACCGGTACGTGATAAACATCCTGCCAGACGCGATGATCGGCGTAGGAGGTCATCGACTTGTGGAACATCGATCGGCGGATGCTCTGGATGACCTCCACAACATCGGTGCGGTCGAAGCCCAGTTCAGTGGCCGATCGAAGCGCGGTCGTCGTTATCGCCAGTGTCTCCGCCGAGCCTAAGGTGGCCTTGATGGCTTCAAGGTCGTAAGTCGGCCGAAACTTATCCATGTTTCAATGTGCCACCATAAAGGTGGCATGTCAAGAAATTGTACAAATCATCCGATGTGAAGAAAGGGTCGATTGTCAGGGGATCGACGACTGTACAGGAGTTGCTCAACATCAAAAAGTGCAGTGATTCCAGGCACTAACGCTGATCTTAAGGTGGCCATGTCCGCCCCGTTGCGGACCTTGCGCCAAGCGTCAACTATGCGAGGAAGCAAGGGATTCTGCGATGGATGCCAAGTGCCAGTGTGGGCAGCTCTGCGTGAACTTGCCGGGCCCGAGCACGTCGGTCGTCGCTTGTCATTGCAGCGACTGTCAGCGGCGAAGCGGGTCGCCGTTCGGCGTATTAGCCTACTACCCGGATGACAGCGTCAGAATCACGGGCGAGGCGACTCGCTATGAGAGGCCGACTGCAACAGGCGGCACGTTCGAGACCTTCTTCTGCCCAATCTGCGGGTCTACCGTCTATGTCCGCGCCGGGAAGCATCCGACCTTGATCGGGATCGCTGTCGGGGCGATCTGCGATCCAACGTACCCAGCTCCCGTTCGGTCGGTTTGGGAGGAGCGCAAGCACGATTGGGTTGTGATCCCTGAGCCGGCTCAACACTTTC
Source organism: Vineibacter terrae (assembly GCF_008039615.1). Taxonomy (GTDB): domain Bacteria; phylum Pseudomonadota; class Alphaproteobacteria; order Reyranellales; family Reyranellaceae; genus Vineibacter; species Vineibacter terrae. The sequence continues at coordinate 18,461 of NZ_VDUZ01000086.1, forward strand.
CACGAGGACGGTCGTAAGGGCAGGACCACCCCTCCGCTCATTCAGCAGGTCCGCTTTCAGGCGCTGCGCCGCAGCCCGGCGCTTGCGACCTTCGAGCATCGAGTTGCCCCGCGACCGCCTGCCCGCGCCACATGCTTTACCCCTCTCCCCCGGGGATGGCACGGTTGTCCCCTGCCCCGGCGGTTCCTGCGCACGCAACGGACCCGCCATCCCCATCATGGCCAGCGGGAGTGAGCCTCCATGAAGTTCGCGCTGCATTTCGCCAACAACACGTTCCCGGACCCGCAGGGTGCCCAGCGCCTGGCGCGGCTGGCGGAGGACGCGGGCTTCGATTCGATCTTCGCGGTTGAGCACGTGGTGTGGCCGACCGACTACGGCTCGACCTATCCCTATGCGCCGACCGGCCGCCTGCCCGGCAACCCGGCCACGCGGATGCCCGATCCGCTGATCTGGATGGCGTACGTTGCCGGCGTCACGACACGCCTGCGGCTGATGACGGCGGTCGTGATCCTGCCGCTGCACAACCCGCTGGTGCTGGCCAAGACGGTGGCCACGCTCGACTACATGAGCGGCGGGCGCATCGAGCTGGGCATCGGCGTGGGCTGGCTGAAGGAGGAGTTCGCGGCGCTGGGCGTGCCGTTCGAGAAGCGCGGCGCGCGGGCCGACGAATATGTCGCCGCCATGCGCACGCTCTGGGCGCGGGACGACGCCAGCTTCGACGGCGCGTTCGTGAGCTTCAGCGGCATGAGCTGCAATCCCAAGCCAGTCAGGGGCCACGTGCCTATCGTGATCGGCGGCCATTCCGAAGCCGCGGCCCGCCGCGCGGGCCGCCTGGGCGACGGCTTCTTCCCCTCGATCGGCAGCCAGGTCGATATCATGCCCCTGCTCGACGTGGTGCGGCGCTCGGCGGAGGCGGCCGGGCGCGATCCGGCGTCGGTGGAGCTGATCACCGGCTGCCCGGGCGCCCTGCCCCAATCAGGCGTCGATCCGCGCGCCGCCGTCGAGGAGCGCATCGCGCGCGGCATCGGCCGCGTCGCCCTGCCGATCTCGGCCTTCATGCCCGACCTGGAGGACAGCCTGCCCCGCTTCGGCGAGACCGTGATCCGGCAATTCGCAGGATGATGCGGTCGCTGTGGACATCGGCGCCAGCTTCGACACACGGCAGCGTTTGCCGGACCGCGCGCCTCCCGGACGAACGCGCGCGGCGGCGCCTGACCGCGTCGCGGCAGCGTCTCCGTAGTTTCCGAGTCTACCACCGCGATGCCAGCCGATTAGGATCCGGCGCGTTGACCTTCGGAGGTCGATCCGTGTTGACGTAGCGCACACGACGATCGGAGAAGCGAGATGGCCAGACACACACCCATACACGCACTGAGAGACACCCTCGAAGGCGCAAGATTGCAGGCAATCCAGGAGCTGGCCTCCACCGACGGGGCGATTTCATTGGTTTCCGTTGAAGCTCTTCGACGCGTTGTGTTCTTGCAAGTCGCTCTGGTTGCCGTCCGTGAGGAGCTCGCGGCACACGAGGTCAAAATCGGAGGCGGAGGCGAGCAGCCTCTGGAATAGCGTAGCGCGACGCGACGTCAGAAAATCGGTGTCGTGGCGGCGGATTTGCTACCGGCCGTCGGTGGAAGGTGAGTCGCGACTGTCATCCTCATATGAGCATTTGGAAGTCAAGAGGCATTCATCGACAAAGCATCCCTTTGTTTGATCGGCACAGACCATCCCTTCGTCCCGACCATGAAGATTGCAGAGCGCCGCGCGCAAGACGGGTCAAGGCTGG
>NZ_VDUZ01000087.1 GCF_008039615.1 Vineibacter terrae
AGCGCCGCTCATGGCTCATGATCATGATGCGGCGCTGGAGCGCCGCGGCCCGACCGAAAGGTACCTCACCTGGCCGCTGCCGGCCGGGTGCGCTTCAGCATCTTCACCGCCCGGCTGATCTCCGGCTCGTTCAGGTTGGCGAAGCCGAGGCGGAAGGCCTGCGGCGCGGCGCTCTCGTCGAGGCAGAAGGCCGCGCCGGGCCGCACCTCCAGGCCGGCGCGCCGGGCGGCCGTGCTCCAGGCAGCGGCGTCGATGCCACCGCGAGCGCGGGCCCAGATCGCCAGGCCGCCGGCCGGAACGTCGAACGCCAGCTCGGCCGCGAGATGCCGCCGCAGCTCGGCCGCGAGGTGATCGCGGCGCGCATGATAGATGCGCCGGGCCTTGCGGGCGTGGCGGCCCAGCTCGCCGTCGCGCAGCAGCGCCGCGACGGCCTGCTCCAGCGGCAGGTCGCCCTGGCGGTCGATGGCCTCGCGCCGCGCCGCCATCCGCTGCAGCACGCCGGCCTGGGCGACGGCGTAGCCCAACCGGATGCCCGGCGCGAGCAGCTTCGACAGCGAGCCCACGAAGACGACGGATGTCGCCGCTGCGGCGCGGGCCGCCAGCGGCAGCACGGGCCGGCCCTCGAAGCGATACTCGTGGTCGTAGTCGTCCTCGATGATCGCAAGCCCATGGCGGTGCGCCAGCTCGATCAGCTTGAGGCGGTGGCCGGCGCCCAGGGTCACCGTGGTCGGATAGTGGTGGTGCGGTGTCACGTAGACCGCCTTCAACGCCGGCTCGTGCGCCAGCACGGCCGCCAGGCGCTCGACATCGAGGCCGTGCGCGCCGACCGGCACGCCGATCACGCGCGCGCCGGCGGCGCGGAAGGCCCGCCACGCCAACGGATAGCCCGGCTCCTCAACCGCGATCGCCTGGCCCGGCGCGAGGATGGCCGAGGCGGCGAGGAACAGCGCCATCTGGCTGCCGCGCGTCACGATGATGTCGTCCTCACAGAGCGCAAGGCCGCGCTCCTGCGACAGGTAGCCGGCCAGCGCCGCCCGCAGGGCGGTGCTGCCCAGCGGATCGTCGCTGCCGTCGCTGGCCAGGAATGCCGGCGTCGACAGCGACCGACGGAAGGCGCGGGCGAGCTCGGCATGCGGCAGCAGCCGTGGATCGGGCACGCCGTCCGAGAAGCGCAGCAGCGGCGGTGGTGTGCCCGTCCTCGCTGCCGCCTGCCGCACGGCGGGCGGCAGGCTCGCGGCTGCGGTGGCGAGCACCGGCAGGTCGCGTGCGACGAAGGTGCCGCGCGACGCCTCGGCCACCAGCCAGCCCTGCATCGTGAGCTCGTGGTAGGCGGCATCGACCGTGTTGCGGTGGATCCTCAGGACCTTCGCCAGGGCGCGCGTGCCCGGCAGCGCGTCGCCGGGCTTCAGCCGGCCGCGCTCGATATCGCGCGTGATCGCCGTCGCCAGCCTGATGAAGACAGGCTGGCCCGGGATCTCGATCAGCTCGATCGTGGCGCGGCTTCCTTTGACCATCCGGCCTATCCGAATTCTTGAATCCGGCTCCTACGGCTGGGCCGGATAACGGATATCGCGGATGCCGGCAAGTCGGCATGGCGCCGACGCGGCAGAAGAGGACGCGCATGCGGCGGACCGCGCTCGCCATCAGGCATGTTCATTTCGAGGATCTGGGGACGTTCGCGTCCACCCTGGCCGATGCCAGCTACACGGTCCGCTATCACGATATCGACTTGCACGATCTGCGCGCGCTCGATCCGTGCGAAGCCGACCTGCTGCTCGTGCTCGGCGGCCCGGTGGGCGTCTACGAGACCGACACCTATCCGTTCCTGGCCGACGAGATCGACCTGCTGGCGCGGCGCCTGGCGGCGGGGCGCGCCACCTTCGGCATCTGCCTGGGCGCACAGCTCATGGCCCGCGCGCTGGGCGCCGCCGTGGCGCCGACCGGCATCAAGGAGATCGGCTTCTCTGAGCTTGCCTTGACGCCGGCCGGCCAGCGCGGGCCGTTGCGGCACCTTGCCGGCACGCCGGTGCTGCACTGGCACGGCGATGCCTTCGCCATCCCGGACGGCGCCGACCATCTGGCGGCGAGCGCCGCCTGCGCCAACCAGGCGTTCGCGATCGGCTCCCGCATCATGGCGCTGCAGTTCCATCCCGAGGCCGATTGCGGGCCGGCGCTCGAGCGCTGGCTGGTGGGCCATGCCGCCGAGCTCGCCGCCGCCGGCATCGACCCGCGTGCGTTGCGCCGCGATGCCGGGCGCTTTGGTGCCGCGCTGAGCGACGCCGGCCGCGCCATGTTCGGACAATGGCTGCAGGAGCTGGGTGATGAGTGACGTCGCGCGCAATCTCGAGACCGTGCGCGCCCGCATCGGCGCCGCCGCGGTCCGCTCGGGCCGTCCCGCCGACGCGGTGCGGCTGGTGCTGGTGGCCAAGACGGTCCCGCCCGAGCGCGTGCGCCTGGCGCTCGATGCCGGCCAGCGCGTGCTGGGCGAGAACAAGGTGCAGGAGGGGCGGGCGAAGGCCGAGGCGCTGGCAGATGCGTCGATCCGCTGGAGCATGATCGGGCACCTGCAGACCAACAAGGTGAAGGACGTGCTGCGCTTCGCCCATGAGGTGCAGTCGCTTGACCGCCTGCCGCTGGCGGCCACGCTGGAGAAGCGCCTGCAGCATCTCGGGCGCGGGCTCGACGTTCTGGTGCAGGTCAACACGTCGGGTGAGGCGAGCAAGTACGGCCTGGCGCCCGACGAGGTCATGCCGTTCTTGCAGGCGCTGACCGCGTTCGCTTCGCTGCGCCCGTACGGCTTCATGACGCTGGCGCGCTTCACGGCCGACACCGACGAGATCCGCCGCTGCTTTCGCGTCCTGCACGCCATCCGCGCCCGAGCCTTGCAGGAGGCGCCGCAGGGCGAGCGGCTGGCAGACCTGTCGATGGGCATGTCCGGCGACTACGAGATCGCGATCGAGGAGGGGGCCACGATCGTGCGCGTCGGCCAGGCTGTGTTCGGCCCGCGGCCGACGTCGGACTCGTCTTATTGGCCCGAGGCGGCGTCGGGATCGTGAACGACCCATACCCTGTCAATCCCGAGCGCAGCGAGGGATCTCCTGCGGCAAGACGCACCATGCGCTACTCGCGGGAGATCCCTCGCTGCGCTCGGGATGACAGTCCTGGTTCCGGCCGCAGCAACCGGTCGAGAACGTGACTTGCGAAGGCGTTGTGAATAAAGTCGCTCCCTTTGAACGTGGCGTTCAGTGGGTAGCGTGCAGTGTCAAGCTCAGCGAAGGGCAAGCATCCCCGTATCATCGGTCCGGCCCCCGAGGCCACGTCGCGCCTTTTCGTGCTTGCCTACGTACGGTACTTCCAGCGCGTCTGCCTGCTGAAGGCGGAGCTGTTTGAGCGCGACATGGATCTCATGATCATCACCGGCGTCATCGGCCTTGCCGGCATCGAGCACAAGATCAGGGACCCGGACTTCAGGCTGCGCTTCGCCAGCATCGACGTGGTGCTCGGGCTGGACGGGCAGCGCGGCACCAACGCGATGTCGATCGCGGCCGCGACCGGGCTGCCGCGCGAGACCGTGCGGCGCAAGATCAAGCGGCTGATCGAGATGGGGGTCGTGGCGCGGCGCGATTCCGGCGACTACGTCCTGCAGCCCGGCGCGCTGCAATCCGCCCCCTTCGTGCGGGCGATCTTCGAGATCTTCGAGCAGACCGTGCGGATGATCAACGAATGCATCGAGAATGAAATTTTCGCTGTGTTGCCGCCTGATGACTGAGATCTGGCGGCCGGCCTGCCCAAGATGGGCAGGTGCACGCTGAGGCGCGCCGATGCGTGGCTTATTTTAGAGCGCTCCCACTACTTGGGTGAGCAGGGCGAAGAACGGAGATCGGACGGGTGGGGATGCTCGCCGGTCCCGGCAGATGAGTGAACGAGAAGGGGTGGGGTTTTGAAGCGTTTGCGTCATGGCGGCTTGCTTGCGAGCGTCTCGGGCTTGGCGTTGCTGAGAGCAGCTTCCGTCACCGGCCTGATGGCGGCTGTTGCTCTTGCGCCTTGCGTCGCGTCGGCCGACGGCGGCAGCGGCGCCCTCCAGCCGATCGCCGGTGCAGGACCAGGCGGCGCCGGCGGGGTCGACGGATCGGAGGAGAGCGCGATCGGCAAGGATGGCTCGGCGGGCACAACCTCCCAGGGCTCTGCAGGCGGTGGCGGCGGCGTCAATCTGGAGACCGGCTTCGGTGCCCATGGCGGCTCCTACGGCGCTGCCGTCAATGGCGTCAAGGCGCCCTACTATGGCGCGACCGGCGCCATGGGGCAGGCGGTGACGGCCGCCACGACGGTGACGACATCCATTGTCGGCGGCACCGGTGGCCTTGGTCCTGCGGAGCAGGGGTCGACGGGCAAGGTCGGCTATGTCGGCCCCGGCGGACAAGGCGGTGGCGGTGTCGGCATCGGCGCAACCGCTGACGTCACTGTCGCGAGCGGAGGTACGGTGACGGGCGGCACCGGTGGCGGCGGTGCCACCACGGCCGTCGCCGCCGGTGGCGGTGGCGGCGGTGGTGTCGGCATCTTCTCCAGCAGGAACGTCACGGTTCAGGCCGGCGGCACGGTCACAGGCGGGGCGGGCGGCCGAAGCGCGAACTCGGGCGGCGGCGGCGGTGCCGCCGCTATCGTGCTGACGGCGAGCGGCACCGTCGTCAATGGCGGCACCATCGTCGGCGGCGCCGGGGGAAGGGCGACGCTCAATGGCGGCGGCGGCGGGGGCGCCGGCGTGCTTGTGCTGCAGGGCGGCTCGATCACCAACCTGGCAGGCGGCACGATCAGCGGTGGCGTCGGCGGCACGGCTCTCATGGCCGCAAGGGTTGGCAACGGCGCCGAAGCCATCAAGGGCGCCAACATATCGGTCGTCAACGCCGGCACGATCACCGGCGCGCTCGCCGGCGGCACGGCTGCGGCGCGCCTGCGTGCCAACGCGATCACCTTTACCGGCGGCACCAACGCGCTGGAGATCTGGTCGACATCGGTCATCACCGGCAACGTCCAGGCGTTCAGCAGCGCCGACCGCCTTGTCCTGGGCGGTGCCACTGATGGCAGCTTCGATGTCGCCGCGATCGGCGACGCCGCGACATACCGCGGCTTTGGCATCTTCGAGAAGACCGGCGAGGGCACCTGGACGCTGACGGGCACGAACGCGGGGCTGACGCCGTGGACGCTGTCCGGCGGCGTGCTGTCGATTTCGGCGGATGGCAGCCTCGGCGATGCGGCCGGCCTCCTCACCTTCAACGGCGGCACGTTGCGCCTCACGGCCGACACTGCCATGAGCCGCGGCGTGAGCCTCGCGGCGGCCGGCGGCACGATCGAGACCGCGGCAGGCACGACGTTGACCGCGGCCGGCCCGATCAGCGGCGATGGCGGCCTGACCAAGACAGGCGAGGGCACGCTGGTCCTGACGGCCGCGAACACCTACGCCGGCGGCACCACGATCAGCTCAGGCACGCTACAGCTGGGCGACGGCGGCACGTCCGGCAGCATCGTCGGCGACGTCGCCAACAGCGGCGCCCTGGTGCTCGTCCGGTCGAACGCGCTGACGCTCGATGGCGCGATCTCCGGTTCCGGCGTGGTCGAGCAGCGCGGGACCGGCACGGCGGTGTTGACAGGCACCAGCACCTACACCGGCGGCACGACGATCAGCGCCGGCACGCTGCAGCTCGGCGATGGCGGCGCCACCGGCAGCATCGTCGGCGATGTCGCCAACAGGAGCACGCTGGTGTTCAACCGATCGGACATGCTGGCGTTCGATGGTGCCATTTCGGGCATCGGCGCGGTCGAGCAGCGCGGGACAGGCACGACGGTGCTGACGGGCACCAGCACCTACACGGGCGGAACGACGATCAGCGCCGGCACGCTGCAGCTCGGCAATGGCGGCGCCACCGGCAGCATCGTCGGCGACGTTGCCAACAACGGCGCGCTGGCCTTCAACCGGTCGGACACGGTCGTATTCAATGGCGTGATTTCCGGCACCGGCGCCGTGGCGCAGCGCGGGGCTGGCGTCATGATCCTCACGGGCGCCAACACCTATACGGGCGCCACGACGATCGGACAGGGCACCCTGGCCCTGGCGGGCAGCGGGTCGATCGCACAGTCAAGGGGCGTCAGGGCCGATGGGGTTCTCGACATATCGGGTACCACCGACGGAGCCTCTGTGCGTTCGCTGTCGGGAGCCGGCCGCGTCGATCTCGGCGCGCAGACCCTGACCTTGACCGCCGCCGCCGATAGCTTCGCCGGGGTCATCCAGGGAACGGGCGGGCTGGTGCTGGCCGGCGGCACCGAGGTGCTGTCGGGCAACAACACGTACACCGGCCCGACCGCGATCGCAGCCGGCGCGACGCTGCAGCTGGGCGTGGGCGGAACGTCGGGCAGCATCGTCGGCAACGTGGCGACCGACGGCGCGCTGGTGTTCAACCGCGCCGATACGCTGACCTTCGCCGGCGTCATATCGGGTGGTGGCGCGGTCCATCAGATCGGTTCGGGCATGACTGTCCTGACCGGTGACAGCGCGGCCTTCGCGGGCCGCACGACCGTGTCGGCCGGAACCCTGTCGGTGAACGGCACGCTGGGCGGCACGGTCGATGTCGTCGGCGGCCGCCTGCAGGGCATCGGCACCGTGGGCACGACCACGAGCTTCGCCGGCGGCACGATCGCGCCGGGCAACTCGATCGGCGCGCTGACCATCGTCGGCAACCATGTCGGCAGCGGCGGCGTGCTCGAGATCGAGGCGCAGCTCGGCGGCGACGGCTCGCCGTCGGACCGCCTGGTCGTCACCGGCAGCACCGCCGGCACGACCACGGTGCGGGTCATCAATGTGGGCGGCGCCGGCGCGCAGACGGTGGAAGGCATCAAGGTCATCGACGTGGCCGGGGCCTCCGACGGCACCTTCGCGCTGCAGGGCGACTACGTGCTGAACGGCGCGCCGGTGGTGGTGGCCGGGGCCTATGGCTACGCCCTGCAGAAGAACGGCCTGGGCACGCCCGACGACAGCGACTGGTATCTGCGCTCGGCGCTGCTGAACCCCGTCAGGCCGGCGGACCCGCCGACACCGCTCTACCAGGCGGGCGTGCCGGTGTACGAGGCCTATGGCCAGGCGCTGCTGGGGCTGAACGGGCTGGGCACGCTGGAGCAGCGGGTCGGCAACCGCACCTGGATGCCGGGCAGCGACGGCGCCCGGACGGGCGCCGGCATCTGGGGGCGCATCGACGCCGGCTACAGCAGCATCGATCCCGGCGTCTCGACCAGCGGCACGCACTTCAACGCCACGACGTGGCGCCTGCAGGCGGGCTTCGACACCGTGCTGCACGACGGGACCTCGGGGTCGTTGATCGGCGGCTTCACGGTGCATTACGCCACCAGCGCCACCGATGTCGGCTCGACCTACGGCAAGGGCCGCATCAGCACCGATGCCTATGGCGTCGCCGGCACGCTGACATGGCACGGTGCCGACGGAGTGTACCTCGACGGCCAGGCGCAGCTGACGTGGTACGACAGCGACCTCACCTCGCGCACCGCCAGCCGCAACCTCGCCAAGGACAATGGCGCGTTCGGCTATGCCTTCGGGCTGGAGGGCGGCCACCGGCTGGCGCTGGCGCCGTCCTGGTCGCTGACGCCGCAGGCGCAGCTGGTGTATTCGCGCGTCAGCGCCGAGCGCTTCACCGACCCGTACGGGGCGCGGGTGTCGCTGGACGATGGCGACAGCCTGCATGGCCGCGTCGGCGTGGCGCTGGATTATCAGAGCGCCTGGAGCGATCCCGCCGGGCAGGCGGGCCGGGCCAAGCTCTACGGCATCGCCAACCTGCACTATGAATTCCTGGACGGGACCACAGCGGACGTGGCGGGCACGCGCTTCGTGAGCCGCCAGCAGCGGCTGTGGGGCAGCCTCGGCGCCGGCGGCACGCTCGACTGGGCCAACGGCAAGTACGCGCTGTACGGCGAAGCCTCCATCGCCACCAGCCTGGCCGATTTCGGCGACAGCTACGCCGTCAAGGGCACCGCCGGCTTCCGCTTCCGCTGGTAGCGCCAGACCGCAGGCCGGCGGGCGTTCTCGCCGGCCAGGAAATGGGCGGTGTTTGCATTCTGGCCCCGACCATAGTATATACGAGTATATACTATGAGGCTGGTCATGGGTATCGTGCGAACCCGGACATTCAGAAGCGGAAACAGCGAGGCGCTGCGGTTGCCGCGAGAAGTTGCCTTTGGCGAAAACGTGGAGCTTGTGATCGTCCGGTCTGGCGACGTGATGACGATCTATCCGGCGACCACGTCGATATCCGCGATGGTCGAGCGCTTGCGCGCCTTGCCGGTGCCGCCGACCATCGAGCAGCGGGACGAGGAGGAACTGCCGGAGCGGCCGGGTCTCTGATCCATGGCATTCCTGCTCGACACCGACGTTGCCATCCATCTGCGCGACGGCGACCGCGTGGTGGTCGATAAGGTGGCTACCCTGGATGGTGCGGTGCTGATGTCGATCGTCACGCGGGTGGAGCTCGAAGGCGGGGTGCATCGAGAGCCTGTTCACGCCCGGATCAGGCGGGCGCGGCTGGATGCGATCTTGGCCGCGGTACCCGCCATCGCGTTCGATGACGCGGCAGCCGCCGCATACGGTTCCATCGTGGCAAATGCTGGCTATTCACGCCGAAAATTGCTGGACCGTATGATCGCGGCCCAGGCGATTGTCCACCGTGCCACGCTCGTGACCATGAATGCAGCCGACTACGCGGACATTCCGGACCTCTCACTGCTGGCATGGTGAGGCTCGCGCCTGAGTCGGGCGAACGCGGCAGATATTCAGATCGCAACCTTTCGATGACCAACTTGCCTGTACCGCAAGCCGCGAATCTGCGTAACAATCCGGCTCTGTCCGAAGCAGGAGGAGGGGGAGATGGCCGGCTCGGGACAGGTTTCGTTGGGCGCGATCCTGTGGCTTGCGCTTGCGGCACTGCCGATGGCCACGCACGCGCAGACGCTGTCGCGCGACAAGGTCGCCGCCGCTCTGCCGGCGCTCGATGCCATGGCCCGCAAGGCGGTCGACTCGGGCGGCGTGCCCGGCCTTGCCATCGTCGTCGTGCATGACGATGCGGTCGTCTACCTCAAGGGCTTCGGCCGCCGCGACGCCGCCAAGCCTGAGCCGGTCGATGCCGACACGGTGTTCCAGATCGCCTCCCTCTCCAAGCCCGTCTCCGCGACCGTGGTGGCGGCCCTGGTCGGCGAGCGCGTGGTGCGCTGGGAGTCGCGCATCGCCGATCTCGACCCCGCGTTCCGGCTGCACGACGCCTATCCCACCGCGCAGCTCACGGTGCGGGACCTCTTCGCCCATCGCAGCGGCCTGCCGGGCACGGCCGGGGACGATCTGGAGGGCATCGGCTACGACCGCGCGGCGGTGCTGCGGCGCCTGCGGCTCGTGCCGCCGCTGTCGAGCTTCCGTGCCGGCTACTCCTACAGCAACGCCGGGCTGACCGAGGGCGCCGTCGCCGCCGCCCGGCCGACGGGCAAGCCGTGGGAGGTCGTGGCCGAGGAGAAGCTGTTCGCGCCCTTGGGCATGACATCGACAAGCGCGCGCCACGCCGATTTCGTCGCTCGCGCCAACCGTGCCGAGCTGCACATCAGGCTCGACGGCGCCTGGGCCGCGCGCATCAAGCGCAATCCCGACGTGCAGGCGCCGGCCGGCGGGGTCAGCGCCAGCGCCCGCGACCTGGCGCAGTGGATGCGTCTGGTGCTCGCGGGCGGGCAGCACGACGGCAAGCGGCTCATCGCCGCTGACGCGCTGGCCGTAGCCCATGCGCCGCTGACGGCGCGCGGCACCAACCCGGTCACCGGCGGCGCCTCGTTCTATGGCATGGGATGGAACGTCGAGTTCGGCCGCCATGGCCTGGCCTGGGGCCATGCCGGCGCGTTCAGCGTCGGCGGGCGCAGCGTGGTCACGTTCTATCCGAAGGCCAATCTCGCCATCCTGGTGCTGGCCAACGCCTTTCCCACCGGCGTCCCCGAGGGCCTGTCGGACAGCTTCGCCGATCTCGCCTTCGACGGGAAGCTGGAGAAGGACTGGATGAAGCCCTGGGACGACGCCTACGCCGGACTCTTCGGCCCTGCGGTCGCGGCGGCGAAGGCCGCGTACGGCACGCCGCCGAAGCCGCCCACGCCGGCCATGGCGCTCGCCGCCTACACCGGGCGCTACGCCAATGCCTTCGTGGGCGATGCCGTCGTTGCCGACAGCAACGGCGTCCTCACTGTCTCGGTCGGTCCCGGCGGCGCGCACACCTATGTCCTGAAGCACTTCGATCGGGACCTGTTCCTGTGCTTCGCGTCCCCCGAGCTTCCCGATCTGCCGTCGGCCGTGCGTTTTGCGATCGGCCCCGACGGCAAGGCGTCGGCGGTGACCATCGAGGCGCTGGACGACTGGGGCATGGGCACCCTGAAGCGCGCCGAGTGACCTCAGCCGGCTGCGGTCAGGGGCGCCGCACGACGAGGGCGTCGCAGGGAACCTGCGCGAGGATCTCCCGTGCGACGCTGCCCAGCAGGAGGTCGAAGACGGCGCTGCGGCCGTGCGTGCCCAGCACCACCAAGTCGGTGTTGCGGTGCTCGGCATAGTCGCGCAGCAGGTGCGCCGGCGTGCCCCATTCGATCAGCGGCCGGGGCGTTCGTCCGGCGGGCAGCCGGGCCCCTTGCATGAATGCCTCGTAGTCGGCGACGGCGACGTTGCGGTAGTCGCGCCGATAGGTGGCCGGATCGGTCGCCAGTCCCTCCAGGGGCGTGCTGTAGGCGTGCAGGGCCGTCAGCTCGCGATCCTCGAACAGTCGCGTGGCCGTCTCCAGCGCGTGACGCGAGGAGTCCGAGAAGTCCACCGCGACCACGATGTCCTGGTAGGGCGCGCGGGCGCGGCTCTTGACGATGAGGACCGGGACAGTCGATTGGCGCAGCAAACCGTTGACCGTGCCACCCAGGCTGAAGCGGCCCAGCGGCTCGTCGCGCGCCAGGCCGACGACGATGAGGTCGCAGCCATGACTCTGCGCGACGCCGGCGATGACTTCGTCGGGAACACCGCTCTCGACCACCACGGTGGTCTGCCGGGGCAGGTCCGCGAGATCGGCACGCAGCTGGCGCTCGGCGACCCGCTGTGGATCAACCGGGCGCCGCCAGGAGGGGAGCGGCCCGGGCCCGCGCGAGATGGCGCGCTCCTCTTCGAGGACATGCAGCACGATCAGCTCGGCGTCCCAGCCCGCAGCCAGCAGGGCGGCGCGATCGAGCGCCCGGTCGCAGCGGGCGCCGAAGTCGGTGGCGAGGAGAATTCTCCGCGGCGCATGTGGGGTCGCATCCGTCATCTTCCGGTCTCCTTCAACCCGCGTCTTCCTGGTGCGATGAGAAGCGGCGCGGAACCGCGGTGCTGCCTTCCGTGCGGTCGCGGTAGAGCGCCGCCCGCGCCAGCAGCATCAGCGTGACCGGCGTCGTCGCGGTCACGAAGGCGGCAATGAGCACCTCGTGCAGGATCGGCCGCGATTGCATCACGGAGAAGAAGACGATCGAGCCGAGCAGGATGCCGGCGGTTCCCCATGTCGATCCCAGCGTCGGCGCGTGCATGCGCTCGTAGAAGCTCGGCAGGCGCAGCAGGCCGATGGTGCCGATCAGCGTGAGGCCGGCGCCCAGCAGCACGAGGAAGCCCGTCAGCAGGGCTGCCCATACGGGAAGGTCCATGGTCATTCGATCACCTCGCCGCGCATGAGGAACTTGGCCAGGGCCACGGTGGCCACGAAGCCGAGCAGGGCGATCACCAGCGCGGCCTCGAAATAGAGCGTGCTCTCGGTCTTGATGCCGAAGACGAGCAGCAGGAGCATGACGTTCACATAGAGCGCATCCAGGGACAGGATCCTGTCCTGCGCCCTGGGTCCGCGCATGATGCGGTAGGCTGTGATGGCGATGGCGATGCCGAGCAGGATCTGTGCGATCAGCAGCGACCAGAACAGGATTGATGCGCTCATGTCAGGATATCCAGCAGCAGCCGTTCGTAACGGCTCTTGATCAGGTCGATCCAGTACGCTTCGTCGACAAGGTCGAACACGTGGAGCAGCAGCTTGCTCTCGGTCGAGCTGTACTCCACCCAGGCGGTCCCCGGCGTGCTGGTCACGATGCAGGCCAGGATCGCCAGGCCGGTCGGATCGCGCAGGTCGAGCGGCACGACGATGAAGCCCGACATGCGCCGGCTCTGGTCGCGGCGCAGGATCAGCCGGGCGACGGCGATATTGGAGCGCCATATGTCGGCGACCACGATCGCGACCAGCTTGGGCAGCAGGTACCAGCCTTTCAGCCTCGGCTTCGACGGCTGCAACGCCACCATCAGGCGCGACGCTGCCAGCGCGATCGCGGTGCCCAGCAGGAGCTGGCCGACCGACGTCCCGTTGAGCAGCAGCCACATCGCCAGCAGCGATGCCGTCAGCAGGGGGTAGGGCAGCACGCGGCTCACCGGGCAGCCTCCCGCGCCGGGGCCCGCCGCGCACGCGGCGCCGACAGGACATCGTGCACATACTGCACGGGCGCGTGCACCGCGCGCGCCGTCTCCTGCATGTAGCGCATCGCCGGGCCCCCTTGCACCGCCAGCGCGATCGTGAGGGACAGCAGCAGGATAACCGGAACGATCTCGACCACAAGCACGCGCGGCACGCTGGCATCGACCGGCGCCCAGAACATGCGGATGCCGATCCGCGACATGGCCAGCAGCGCCGCCAGGCCGGAGAGGATCAGCAGCGCCGTGAATATCCAGCCGGCGAGCGGTATGCCGGCCGCGACGCCCGGTCCGGGCGGCGCGAGGACGGCCACGAGCATGGACAGCTTGGCGATGAAGCCCGACAAGGGCGGCAGTCCGGACAGCAGCAAGGCGCAGCCGGCGAAGCAGACGCCGAGGATGGCGAACGTGCCCGGGAAGGCCGAACCGGACCCGTCGTCCGGCTTCTCCTTTTCCTCTTCCTCGTCGCCGAACGCCTCCGCCGTGACCGCGATGATGTTGGCGGCCGGACTCTGTCCGCGCTCGACCAGCTCGATCAGCAGGAAGAAGGCGCTGATGGTCAGTGTCGAGCTGACGAGGTAGAACAGCGCCCCGCCCGTGACGCCGGCATCGGACAGGCCCGTGGCGGCGAGCAGCGTCCCGGAGGACACCAGCAGGCTGTAGCTTGCCATCCGGCCCATCGCCTGGGATGCGAGCACGCCGATCATGCCGAAGGCGATGGTGGCCATGCCGCCGACCAGCAGCACGACGCTGCCGAAGCCGGCGGACGCGCCGGCCTTCTCGCCGAACAGCAGCGGCGACAGCCGCAGCAGGACATAGACGCCGACCTTGCTGAGGATCGCGAAGCTGGCGGCGACGGGCGCGGCGGCGGCCGGATAGGCGCCCAGCAGCCAGAAGCTCAAGGGCCACATCCCCGCCTTCACCAGGAAGGCTATGCCCAGGATCGCGGCGCCGGCCTCGAGCAGCAGGCGCTCATCGCCGGCCGTCGCCGGGATGCGCACGGCGAGGTCGGCCATGTTCAACGTGCCCGTCACGCCGTAGATCAGGCTGACGCCGATCAGGAACAGGAAGGACGCGGCCAGGTTGATGGCGATGTAGTGCAGGCCGGCGCTGACGCGCTGCACGCCCGATCCGTGCAGCGCCAGGCCGTAGGAGGCCGCCAGCATGACCTCGAAGAAGACGAACAGGTTGAAGAGGTCGCCGGTCAGGAAGGCGCCGTTGACCCCCATCAGCAGGAACTGGAACAGGGAATGGAAATGCGCGCCCGCCTTGTGCCAGCGGGCGAGCGAGAAGATCAGCGCCGCCGACGCCAGCACGCCGGTCAGTACCAGCATCAGCGCCGACAGGCGGTCGACGACCAGCACGATGCCGAACGGCGCCGGCCAGTTGCCCAGCAGATAGACGCCCGTGGCCGACGTGTCGGCGAATTGCAGGAGCCGGATCGCGACATAGAGCGTCGTCAGGGCGGAGATCAGGTTGATCACGCCTTTCAGGAACTGGCGCCGCTCGTCATACACCATCAGCAGCGCGCCCGAGACGAGCGGCAGCGCGATCGGCACGATGAGCAGGTGATGCATCCAGCCGCTCATCACCGCTCCTGCCCGTCGACATGGTCGGTCCCGGTCAGGCCGCGCGAGGCCAGCAGCACGACCAGGAACAGGGCGGTGGTCGCGAAGCCGATGACGATCGCGGTCAGGACCAGGGCTTGCGGGACGGGGTCGGTGTGGTCGGCCAGGGTGCCCGTCTGCCCCGTCAGCACCGCCGGCGCATCGGACCGCAGCCGGCCCATGCTGAAGATGAACAGGTTGACGGCATAGGAGATGAGCGAAAGGCCGATGATGACCTGGTAGGTCCGCGGCCGCAGCAGCAGCCATACGCCGGATCCGCACAGCGTGCCGATGGCGATCGCGAGCAGCACCTCCATCACACGTCCTCCTCGGCGGCGGCCTTGGCGCGCTCGGCGCGGCGCTTGCGGATCGATTGATGCGCCAGCGCGATCAGCATCAGCACCACGGCGCCGATCACGACGCTGAAGACGCCGAGATCGAACAGCATGGCCGTGGCCGTCGGCACCTTGCCGACCACCGGCAGGTCCACGTACTGCGAATGCGACGTCAGGAACGGGTAGCCGAACAGCCAGGCGCCAAGCCCGGTGCCGGCCGCCAGCAGGAGGCCCAGGCCCATCCAGTGGACCGGCAGGACGCGCAGCCTGTCCTCGACCCATCGCGCGCCGGATGCCATGTATTGCAGGATGAAGGCGGCGGCCATCGCGATCGCGGCGACGAATCCCCCGCCCGGCAGGTCGTGGCCGCGCAGCAGCAGGTAGGCGGCCATGACGATGATGACCGGAAACAGCCATTGCATCGTCACGGAAGGCACCAGGAGGTAGTCGCTGACCGTGTCGCCGGGCTTGCGGTCGGGCTCGGCTTCGTCCAGCTCGTCCTGGATGCGTTGCTGCTCGGGTGACGCCATGCTCTCGGGGGCCGGCCTGAAGCGGCGCAGCAGGGCGAAGACGGTGAGCGCCACCACCGCCAGCACCGTGATCTCGCCCAGCGTGTCGAAGCCGCGGAAATCGACCAGGATCACGTTCACGACATTGCGGCCGCCGCCTTCCGTGTACGACCGCTCGAGGAAATAGCTGGCGATCGTCTCGGGCAGCGGGCGCGTCATGGCGGCGAAGGCCAGCACGGACAGCCCGATGCCGACGATGACCGCGACGGCAAGGTCACGTTCGCGGCGCAGGCGCGTCTTGAGCGTGGCCGGCTCCGGGTTCGCCTCCTCGAGACGCTTGGGCTGCCAGCGCAGGCCAAGCAGGAGCAGGACCGTGGTGACGACCTCGACGAGGAGCTGGGTAAGGGCGAGATCGGGGGCCGAGAACCAGACGAAGGTGATGCAGACCGCGACTCCGGCGACGCCGAGCAGCAGCAGCGCCACCAGCCGGTGATACTTGGCCTGGTGCGCCGCACCGATCGCGCAGGCGCCGCCGGTCACCCAGACGAGCACCAGGGCCGGCTCGACCGGGCTGAGCTGCAGCGGACCGAGGCCAAGCCCGCCGGCATAGAGCGGCAGCAGGCCGGCGATCAGGGCGGCGGCGAGAAGCAGCAGCAGCTGCGGCTGCAGGCGCCGCGTGCTGGCGAGGCCCTCGAGGAACCGGGCCCATTTCCACGACACCGTGACCAGGGCGCGCTCGAAGAGGCGCTGCCCGTCCAACCGGCGCAGCAGGGGCGGGCCCTCCTCGCAGCGCCGCAGGTAGCTTCTCATCGCCAAGTATAGCAGGGCGCCGACGACGAGGGCGGCCGCGCTCATGATCAGCGGCAGGTTGAAGCCGTGCCATATCGCGAGGCTGTATTGCGGCGTCCGCGGGCCCAGCACGGACTGGGCTGCGGTCTGCAGGACCGGGCCCACCGTCAGGCCCGGCACGATGCCCACGATCAGGCAGGCCAGCACGAGGAACAGGATGGGAAATCCCATCCAGAACGGCGGCTCGTGCGGCTCGTGCGGCAGGTCGTCGGGCTTGCGGCCGAAATATACAGAGTGGATGAAGCGTATCGAGTAGGTGACGGCGAAGGCGCTCGCGAGCACCGCGACATAGGGCTGCGCCACGTCGAGGATCGAATCGACATGCGTCTCGATCGCCTGGGCGAAGAACATCTCCTTCGAGAGGAAGCCGTTCAGCAGGGGCACCCCGGCCATGGCCGCGCTCGCCACCATCGCCAGCGTGCCGGTGATCGGCATCGCACGGAAAAGCCCGCCGAGCTTGCGCATGTCGCGCGTGCCGGCCTCGTGATCGGTGATGCCCGCCGCCATGAACAGCGACGCCTTGAACGTCGCATGGTTCATCATGTGGAAGATGGCGGCCACGGCGCCCAGCGGGCTGCCGAGGCTGAGCAGCATGGTGATCAGCCCGAGATGGCTGATCGTCGAATAGGCCAGCAGGCCCTTGAGGTCATGCTGGAAGATCGCGAGGAAGGCGCCGAGCAGCAGCGATGCCATGCCGGCGAGGCCGACCAGCCAGAACCACTCCGGCGTCCCGGACAGCACCGGCCACAAGCGTGCCAGCAGGAAGACGCCGGCCTTCACCATCGTCGCCGAATGCAGGTAGGCCGACACCGGGGTCGGCGCCGCCATCGCATGCGGCAGCCAGAAGTGGAACGGGAACTGGGCGCTCTTGGTCAGCGCCCCGAGCAGGAGCAGCACCAGCATCGGCACATAGAGGCTGTGCGAGCGGATGGCGTCGCCGGAGGCCAGCACGCGATCCAGGTCGTAGCTGCCGACGATATGGCCGATCAGCAAGACGCTGACGAGCAGGGCGAGGCCGCCGATGCCGGTGACGGTGAGCGCCATGCGCGCGCCGTCGCGCGCGCTCGCCTTGCCGTGCCAGTAGCCGATCAGCAGGAAGGAGAAGATGCTGGTCAGCTCCCAGAAGAAGACGAGAAGGATCAGGTCGCCCGACAGCACGACGCCCTGCATGCTGCCCATGAAGGCGAGGAAGAACGCGAAGAACCGCGGGACCGGATCCTCGGGCGACATGTAGTAGCGGGCATAGAAGACGACGAGCAGCCCGATGCCGCTCACCAGGAAGACGAACATCGCGGCCAGGCCGTCCATGCGCAGCGAGAAGGTCAGGCCGATCGAAGGGACCCAGTCGATGCTGCTGCGGATCGCGCCGTGCTCGGCGATGGCCGGGTAGGCGACGATGGCCAGGACCAGGCACGCGAGCGCGACGCCGCCTGCCAGCCAGGCTTCGGAGTTGCGTGCATTGGGACGGAACGTCGCGGCGAGGACGCTACCGGCGAAGGGAAGAACGATCAGGACGCCCAGCAATACGTCGTCGGCCATCGACCTCAAGATTCAGCTAGAGTGCGCGGGGAAGGTGCTTGCATCATTGTGGCTGAAGGCGCCGCTCCTTCGCAAGTGCGATGGACCGCACGGCGTGCAGCGATGCTCTACGGTCGGGCCGCGGCGCTCCAGCGCCGCATCCGGCGCGTAGCGCCGGACACATGAGCGGCGCTGGAGCG
>NZ_VDUZ01000088.1 GCF_008039615.1 Vineibacter terrae
CATGTTCCAACTCGTCCGTGCCCGCGCCCGCGGCTATCGCAACGTCGATACCTTCATCGCCATGATCTATCTCGTTGGCGCTCCACTACCCAAACTCGTCAATTCCATTTGAAACGTCGAAGAGCCTGTTCTGCTCGTGCGCCGCCAGCAAGCCCTGCGCCAGGCGGTGGCGCAGGGCCCGCACCTGCGCCACCGTCAAGGGACGATCGGCGGTGCGCTTCGACAGCGACGGCCCCTCGATCAGATCCATCACCAGATAGACGCGGCCGCTGGCCTCGGAATGCACCCCTTCATAGGCGACGATGGCGGGATGGCGGATCTTGCGCAATGCTGCTGCCTCGCGCAGGAACAGCGCCCGCATCTGCGGTTCGTTGACCATCTCGGGCCGGATGACCTTCAGCGCCACGGCATCGCCGGTCAGCAGATTGGTGGCGCGGTAGACCTCGCCCATGCCGCCGCGTGCCAGCAACCGTTCAACCCGATGCGTGTTATTCAGCACCGAGCCCGGCGCCAGCGGCATGTACGGGTCTTCTTCCCGCGTCATCTCCGCATCAGGCGGCGCCCCGTCCACGACAAGCCGGGTCGGCACGCCGGACAGTTCGTCGCCTGGGCCACTTTTGCCACCGCCGATGCTCATGCATTCCCCCGGGCCAGGGAAGACACCAAGCGCGCGCGATCGTCAACGACCTTCTGATATTCCACCCTGCTTTTCCATCCATCGCGGACCGACCGCGGATCACACCTCCAGCCACTCCTTGCGCACGGCTGCATTGGCCGACAGCTCGGCCGGCGTGCCTTCGAAAACGATATGTCCGTGGCCCATGACATAGAGTCGCCGCGATATCTTGAGCGCGATGGTGAGCTTCTGCTCCACCAGCAGGATCGCAACCCCGCGATTGGCGATCTCGTCGAGCAGGCGGGCGACCTGCTCCACCAGCTTGGGCGCCAGCCCTTCCGTCGGCTCGTCGATGATGACGAGGTCGGGATCGCCCATCAGGGTGCGGCACATGGTCAGCATCTGCTGCTCGCCGCCCGACAGCACGCCCGCCGGGTTGTCGCGCCGCTCCCCCAGGTTGGGGAACAGCCTGAACATGTCGTCGAACGTCCAGCGCCCGAAAGTAGCCGAGCGCTTGAGGCCCAGCTCCAGGTTCTGCCGCACCGTGAGCGTCGGGAAGACCTGCCGGTCCTCCGGCACGTAGCCGATGCCGGCATGCGCGATCTGGTCCGCGCGCAGCCCGGAAATGGCGCGGCCCTTGAACGTGATCGAGCCCTGCGGCGGCACCAGGCCCATGATCGCCTTGCAGGTGGTCGAGCGCCCGACGCCGTTGCGGCCCAGCAGGCTCACGATCTCGCCCTCGCCGATGCGCAGGTCGACACCCTGCAGGATATGGCTCTTGCCGTAATAGGCATGCAGGTCGCGGACCTCGAGCATCACGCCGCCTCCGTGCCGAGATAGGCTTCCTGCACCGCCTTGTTGGCGCGGATCCTGGACGGCACGTCGCTGGCGATCACCTCGCCGTAGACCAGCACCGTGATGACGTCGGCCAGCCCGAAGATCACGCTCATGTCGTGCTCGACCATCAGCAGCGTCTTGCCTTCGGTGACGCTGCGGATCAGCGACACGGCATAGTCGGTCTCGCTGTGGCTCATGCCGGCGGTGGGCTCGTCGAGCAGCACCACGTCGGCACCGCCGGCGATGGTGATGCCGACTTCCAGCGCCCGCTGCTCGGCGTAGGACAGCAGCCCGGCCGGCAGGTTGCGCCGGGCGCCGAGGTTCAGCCGCTCCAGCAGCCGCTCGCTCTGCTCGTTCAGGCTCTTCTGCCGGCCGAGCAGGTGCCAGAACGAGTATCTGTAGCCGCGCGCCCACAGCAGGCCGCAACGGATGTTCTCGAACACCGTCATGCGCGGGAAGATCGAGGTGATCTGGAAGCTGCGCGACAACCCACGGCGGTTGATCTCGTGCGGCGCCAGCCCCGAGATCGGCGTGCCGTTGAGCGCGATGGTGCCCGACGTGACGGGAAAACGGCCGCTGATGAGGTTGAACAGCGTGGTCTTGCCGGCGCCGTTGGGGCCGATGATGGCGTGGCGCTGGCCCTTGGGGATGTCGAGGTCGACGCCGCGGATGATCTCCGTGGCGCCGAAGCTCTTGCGCACCGATTTGAGCGAGATCGCAACGTCGCTCATACCGCGGCTCCCTGCGCCTTGGCCTCGTCCATCAGCGCGTCCCAGCGGCGGCGGAAGGCAGCCGCCTCGCGCCGCAGCCAGAAGCCGCCCAGCAGCAGCGCCGCGGCCGCCACGATCCAGGGCAGCGCCGTGGCCGTGTCGACGGCCAGGCCACCGACGGCGAGCTTCTTGCCTTGCGAGGCGCCGATGGTGGTGAACGACGCCAGCTCGACCAGCGCCACGACGCCCAGCATGGTGAAGAGGCCGGGGATCAGCACGCGGATATAGGGCACCGCGAGCTCGCGCAGCCGGCCGATGCGGGCGATCGGCGCGTGCGCCCCGATCAGGCCGACGATGCCGCCGGGCGCGAACATCACCATGATGATGAACAGCACGCCGACATAGAGCAGCCAGGCGTTGCTCAGCAGGCTGACCCCGCTTTGCAGCAGCACCACCAGGATGGTGCCCAGGATCGGCCCGAAGAAGCCGCCGGCGCCGCCGATATAGGTCGCCAGCAGCGCCGTGGCCGATTTCGGCGCCGCCACCGTGTCGAAGGTGACGATCTCGTAGAGGATGGCATAGAGCCCGCCCGCGATGCCGGCGAAGAAGCCCGACAGCATGAACTGATAGAAGCGGACCATGCGCGGGTCGTAGCCCACGAACTGGGCGCGCTCGAAATTGTCGCGGCAGGCATTGGCCATGCGGCCCAGCGGCGTCATCGTCTGCAGCCGCATCAGCACAACGCAGATCACGACCCACACCACGATCAGGTAGTAGACCTGCCACGAGCTGCTGTAGCTGGCGCCCAGCAGGCTGACGCCGGTGACGCGGTTGGTGCTGACGCCGCCCTCGCCGCCGAAGAAGCCCATGAACATCAGGGCCGCGGCGGCCACCAGCTCACCCATGCCCATGGTGATCATGGCGAACGCCGTGGCACGCTGCTTGGTGGCGAGATAGCCGAACAGGATGCCGAAGAAGAGCCCGCCCACGCCGCCGACCAGCGGCACCAGCTCGGTCGGCAGCCATAGGCCGCCGTCCTTGATGGCATTGAGCGCGTGCGCGGTGCAGTAGCCACCCAGTCCGAACAGGATGGCATGGCCGAACGACAGCAGGCCGGTGTGGCCCATCTGCATGTTGAAGGACAGCGCGAAGATGGTCATCAGGCCGATCTCGCTCAGCATGGTGAGCACGAAGCCCGAGTGCCGGCCGGTCGACCAGTTGAAGAAGAACCATGGCATCACGACCGCGATGAGGATCGCGGCGAGCCATGGCCAGTGCTCGCGCAGGAATGGCCGCGGCGGCGTCACATCGGCGGTGGCCGCCGTCACGCGCGGCAGGGTGTCGGCGTCGGCGCTCATGTGTCGCGAGTCCCCATCAGGCCGCGGGGTTTGACCAGCAGGATCAGCACCAGCAGGATGTACGGCAGCAGGGCGCCGATACGCGGAAGGGGCACGCTCAGCACCTCGGCGAACGGCGTGCTGCTGGTGATGGTGATGCCGAGCTGCTTCAGCAGGTCGGCCAGCGAGTAGTCGAGCACGATGGCGAAGGTCTGGATCAGGCCCATCAGCAGCGAGGCGATGAAGCAGCCCGTCAGCGACCCCAGCCCGCCGAACACCACGACCACGAAGACGATCGGGCCCATGGCGAACGCCATCGAGGGCTCGGTGACCTGGTAGTTGCCGCCGATGACGCCGGCCAGGCCGGCCAGCGCCGTGCCGCCGGCGAACACCAGGGTGAAGACGCGCGGCACGTTGTGGCCCAGCGCCCCGACCATCTCGGGATGCGTGAGCGAGGCCTGGATGATGAGCCCGACGCGCGTGCGCGTCAGCGCCAGCCAGATCGAGACGAACATCAGCGCCGAGATCAGCAGCATGAACGCGCGGTAGGCGTGGAAGTTGGTGCCGTAGACGCTGAACAGCGGGAAATCGAGCCCCGCCGGCACGCGGTACGGCACCGCCACCAGGCCCCACGTCATCTGCACGCATTTCTCGATGATCAGCGCCAGCCCGAAGGTGAACAGCAGCTCGGCGATATGGCCGTTCTTGTGCACGCGCCGCAGCCCGTACATCTCGATCGCCGCGCCGATCAGGCCGCACAGCAGCGGCGCCAGGATCAGCGCCGGCCAGAAGCCGACATAGAGGCTGATGGTGAAGGCGAAATAGGCGCCCAGCATGTAGGCGCTGGCATGCGCGAAGTTCAGCACGCCCATCATGCTGAAGATCAGCGTGAGCCCGCTGGACAGCATGAACAGCAGCATGCCGTAGACCAGCCCGTTCAGCAGCGAGACGAGGAAGACTTCCATGGGGTGGGGTCCGATCTCTTTCCTTCCCCACATAGTGGGGAAGGTGGCCGAAGGCCGGATGGGGAGCCGACGTGGTCTTTGTTATCAAGACCACGAGAGGTCCCCTCCGCCCCTTCGGGGCACCTCCCCACTGCGTGGGGAGGAGTCAAACTACTTCGGCCGCTTCATCTTGCAGGTGCTGGGCTGGTCGAGGTCCTTGGCCGTCACGGTGGCCTCGGTCGCCCAGCCCAGCCCGGTCTTCTCGGAGTCGTATTTCACGCCCTTCTTGAAGACGCCGACATAGTAGTTGGACAGGATCTGGTGATCGCCCTTGCGTATGATCGCGGGATGCCCGAGGAAGTCCTTCATCTCCAGGCCTTCCAGGGCGTAGGCGATCTTGGTCGCATCGACGGCGCCCGCCTTGGTGACGCCGGCCTGCAGGAACTCGAAGATGGTGCGGAAGCCGGCGGCGTAGAAATCGAAGCTGTGCTTGTCGCGGAACGCCTTGGTCCAGGCCTCGACCTCGGCGTTCTTCTCCTCGACCGCGATGTTCTCGCTGAACGGCATGATGGCGCGCACCTTGCCGTCGCCGCCCGGACCGATGGCGGTGGGACCGCCGGTCAGGTGCGCATACATCGTGTAGTAGCGGATATCGAGACCCGCATCCATGCCGGCCTTGATCAGCAGCGACATGTCGGGCCCCCAGTTGCCGGTGATCAGCGCCTGGGCACCGGCCGCCTTGATCTTGGTGACGTAGGGCGAGAAATCCTTGACCTTGCCCAGCGGGATCAGCTCGTCGCCGACCACCTGCACGTCGGGCCGCAGCTTCTTCAGGAACTCCTTGACGTCGCGCTGCACGGACTGGCCAAACAGGTAGTCCTGGTTCAGCAGGTAGATCTTCGTGACGTCCTTGGGCAGCGCCCGCACCATGGTCTCGGCCTTCATGGCCGCATGGATGTCGAAGCGGAAGTGCCAGAAGCTGCACTTTTCGTTGGTCAGCTCGGTCGCAACCGCGCCGCAATTGACGTAGATGATGCGGTTGTCCGGGTTGCGCTCGTTGTGCTTGTCGACAGCTTCAATCAGCGCCGCCGCAATATTGGAGCCGCTGCATTGCATGATGAACGGCATGTTCTGGTCGGTGGCGCTCTTGAGCGCCAGCAAGGCGTCGGACGGCTGCGACTTGTTGTCGAACGGCACGATCTCGAACTTCTTGCCCAGCGCTCCGCCCTTGGAATTGATGTAGTCGAGGATGTATTGAAACTGCTTGAGGTTGGAGTCGCCTACTTGTGCGAACGGACCCGACAGCGGGTCCGTATAGGCGATCTTGATCGTGCCCTGGGCCAGCGCGGCCGCGCCGAAGCCCAGGGAACCGGCAGCAGCCATGGCGGCCGGAATCAATCCCAGCTTGCGTCTCATGTGTTTCCTCCGATCGGCCGTTTGATTTGGTACGCTGATGTCGGACCCCGCCGCCGGGTATCCGATGCCGATTTGCCGACCAGCTTACCAAGGTCGCGGCAAACCGCCATCGCGATCGTACGCGGCAGAGGTATGATTCTTGCGCCCAGCGGAACCGGTCGGCGGCGCTCCCCGCCGCCGGCGCACATGGACACGACCGGCGCATGCCGATACCTTGTCGCACCGTGAAGAAGCAGCACCCCTTGCCTCATCTTCGCACAGGGCGCGGGCGCTCTCTGCCCGTCGCGGCGACGCTGCTGGCGATGCTGGCCGCGGCATCGGCGCAGGCCCCTGCGGCCTGGGCCCAGGTGACCATCCTCAAGGGCGCCGGCGACGGCCCGCCGGCGCCCGGATCGGGCGGCCCTGCCGTGCGGACGCCGGGCGGCACCTCGGCGCAGGCCCCGACATCGGGCCGCGCCCCCTCGTCCGCACGCCCGCCGACCGGCGGCTATGTGCCGCCGGCCGATGGCGGCTCCACGCTCGCACCCAGGCAGGCCGATGCCGTGGCCGGCGCGCTGGCCGAGGTCACGCCCCTGCCGGCCGACATCGCCCAGGCCCTGACCGAGGCGAACAAGGCTGTGGATGAAAAACGCTGGGACGATGCGCGCCGCGCCATCGCGCCGACGCGCAACGGCAGCCTGATGAAGTACGTCGAATGGGCGATTGCGCGGCAACCCAATAGCGACACCACCTTCGCCGCCCTGGTCGCCTTCCTGCGCTCCAATCCCGACTGGCCCGACGAACTGGTGCTGCGCCGCCAGGCCGAGGACAAGATCGGCCCGGAGACTCCGGTCGCCGAGCAGATGGCGTTCTTCAAGGAGTTCCCGCCGCTCACCAGCGCCGGCCTGATGCGCCGGCTGGAGGCGGCGGAGCAGGTCGCGCCGGACCAGCTTCCCGCCCTGGCGCGCGAGAGCTGGCGCAACGGCACGTTCCGCAACAGCGACGAGATCACCTTCCTCACGACGTATGGACAACATCTGCAGCCGTCGGACCATGTCGAGCGCTTCGACCGGCTGATGCGCGAAGGCCGCGACAAGGTCGCGCGCGACCTGGTGCCCAAGCTGCCCGACGACTACCGGCCGATCGCCGAGGCGCGCCTGGCGATGATTGTCAAGGCGCCGGAGGTGGTCGCCGTGCTGCGCGCCGTGCCCGCCGCGCAGCAGCAGGACGGCCGCCTGCTCCTGGACCGCATCCGCTACCTGCGGCGCACGGGCGACAATGCCGGCGCGCTCAGCCTGATGCAGCACCTGCCGGCGACGCTGCAGCAGGACGACAGCTGGTGGGCCGAGCGCCAGATCATGGCGCGCGATGCGCTGCAGGCCAAGCGCGCCGACCTCGCCTACCGGCTGGTGGCGGCGCATGGGCTGAAGCGCGGCGTCGCCTTCGCCGAGGCCGAGTTCCTGGCCGGCTGGATCGCCCTGCGCTGGCTGAAGAAGCCGGACATGGCGCTGCGTCATTTCCAGGCGCTCGAGGACAACGTCTCGATGCCCGTGTCCAAGAGCCGCGCCGCCTATTGGCTGGGCCGCACCCATGAGGCGGCGCGGCGCTCGCGCGACGCCACGCTGTGGTACGACCGCGGTGCGCAATACGGCCAGACCTTCTACGGCCAGCTCGCAGCCAAGAAGCTGCCCAACGGCGCCGCGCAGATGCCCGTCGATCCGATGGTCACCGACCGCGAGCGCCAGGCCGTCGAGCAGCGCGAGATCGTGTCGGTGGCGCGCTGGCTGAAGCAGATCGGCGATGACGATCGCGCGCGGCTGTTCCTGCTGCGGCTGGGCCGCATCGCCGGCAGCGCCGGCGAGCTGGGTCTGAGCGCGGCGGTGGCGCTCGACCTCGGCCGGCCCGATGTCGCCGTCGCACTGGCGCGCCGCGGCGTCGAGACCGGCGTCGTTCTCTTCGATGCCGCCTACCCCGTGGTCGATCTCGGGGCGACAGGTGCGATCGAGCGTGCGCTGGCGCTGGCGCTGACCCGCCAGGAGAGCAGCTTCAACACGTCGGCCGTCTCGTCGTCCGGCGCGTTGGGCCTCATGCAGCTGATGCCCGACACGGCGCGCGACGTCGCGACACGGCTGGGGCAGCCCTATGACTCCGCCCGCCTGACGCGCGATCCCGCCTAC
This sequence comes from Vineibacter terrae, assembly GCF_008039615.1. Taxonomy (GTDB): domain Bacteria; phylum Pseudomonadota; class Alphaproteobacteria; order Reyranellales; family Reyranellaceae; genus Vineibacter; species Vineibacter terrae. The sequence goes on from NZ_VDUZ01000088.1 coordinate 8,017, forward strand.
AACGTGGCGCTGGGCTCGCAGTATCTCAGCGAGATGCTGAAGCGGTTCGGCGGCTCCTACGAGCTGGCGCTGGCGGCCTACAATGCCGGTCCCAACCGGGTCAGCCGCTGGCTGGACAGCATCGGCGATCCGCGCAGCGGCGCCATCGACATGGTCGACTGGATCGAGCTGATCCCGTTCCGAGAGACGCGCAACTACGTGCAGCGCGTCATGGAAGGCGTCGCAGTCTACCGCGACCGCCTCAACGGCCAGTTCCGCTCCGTGCCAGCACCGCAGCAGCGGTGAGGTGTGGCTCTTACCTTCCCCCGCTTGCGGGGGAAGGTGCCCCGAAGGGGCGGATGGGGGATGCTTGAACTGACGCCGGGTCGCCGTCCAGTATCCCTCCTGTTGCAACATTCCCCATCCGGCGCTTCGCGCCACCTGCCCCGCAAGCGGGAAGGTAGGGAGGCAGCCATGACCGAACGCCTGACCGGCATCAAAGCTTGCGTCTTCGACGCCTACGGCACGCTGTTCGACTTCAACTCGGCCGTCGCTCGGCACCGCGAGGCGATCGGGCCACAGGCCGAGCGGCTGTCGGAGATGTGGCGCGGCAAGCAGATCAGCTACACGTGGCTGCGCAGCCTTGCGGGCACCTACGCGCCCTTCTGGCAGGTCACTGGCGAGGCGCTCGACCATTGCCTGGAGGCCTGTGGCGTGACGGCGGCAGGCATCCGGGACCGGCTGATGGAGGCCTATCTCCATCTCGACCCGTTTCCCGAGGTGCCGGCGATGCTGGCAGCGCTACGAGCCGGCGGCATGCGGACGGCGATCCTGTCCAACGGCGATCCCCAGATGCTGGGCGCCGTCGTGCGCAACACGGGGCTGGCGCCGCTGTTCGACGCGCTCTATAGCGCCGATGCCGTCAAGGTGTTCAAGACCGATCATCGGGTCTACCGCCTCGCTACCGATGGCCTGGGGCTGGCGCCGCACGAGATCTGCTTCCTGTCATCCAACGGCTGGGATGCGCATGGGGCGGCACATTTCGGTTTCCAGGTGTGCTGGATCAACCGGACCGGCCAGGCGCGCGAGCGACTTCCCGGCCGGCTCACCCGCGAGCTCACATCACTGCAGGCGCTGCCGTCACTGGTGCTGCCGTGAGGCTCCCGGGCATCGCTTGCGCATCCGGTTCACCGGCCGGTCAGCAGCAGCTATGGAGGTCCAGCCGCAAGGGATCTTTCCGCACGACGCACCGTGCACCTTCCCAAAATGATCCCTCGTTGCGATTTGGTATGATTGTCGTGCCTCACCTCTCATCGATAGCCGGAACAAACGTACCCTTCCTGCCGCGGACCGCCTCTTGTGCCATTTGGCGAAAATTTACGACTACGGGAATCCGTTCGATACTCGAAGCTGCCATCGCTATCCCGATCCGCATCGTGTCCCTGAATCCCGCGACTTCCAGAAATCGCACATTGTGGGCGGTGTATTTGCTCGCCATGGAGGGAACCAGTGCGACGCCAAGTCCGCTTTCGACCAGGCTGACGAGGGTGTGAACCTGGATGGCTTCCTGCTCGACCCGCGGTTGGAACCCAGCAGCATCGAAAGCTCGCATGCTGAGTCCGCGCATGAGAGGACCGGCACTGCGGGCATAGGCGATGAATGGCTCGTCGCGGAGATCCTCGACCCTGATGCTGGATCTTGCCGCCAGCCGGCTTTTGACCGGAACCGCCAGCACAAAGTGGTCCACGTCGAGCAGACACACGTCCACATCGGGTACGTCCACGGCCGGGATGGGCACGCGAATCAACGCGGCATCCAGGTCACCACTGCGCAGGTCAGCCAGAAGGTTGGCCGTGACGGATTCACGCAACTGCAGCTGCACACGGGGGTAGAGCTGCCTGAACCGTGGAATCAGCCTGGGGAGCAGGACATAGGTGGCCGAGCCAATGAAGCCGAGCCGTAGCATGCCCTCCTCGCCGGCTGCTCCGGAGAGCGCGGCCAACCGTGTTTCGTTCGCGACGCGCAATGCCCGACGCGCGCTGGCCAGCGCACTGCGTCCGGCCGCCGTCAATTTCACACCGCGTGCGGTGCGCGTGAACAACGGAACACCGAACTCCTCTTCAAGCTTGCGGATGGAGGTGGTGAGGGGCGGCTGGGTTATGTGAAGTCTCTCAGCCGCACGGTGAAAATTGAGCGTCTCCGCCAGGGTGACAAAGTTCCTCAGCTGACGCAGTTCCAAGCGATGTCCCTCCCCTCCGGGCAGCGAGCCCCCGCGGCTAGTCGTCCAGCTTCGCACCCGAATGCTGGATGATATCGCCCCACTTCGGGATCTCGGATTTGATGTAGGCCGAGAGCGCTTCCGGAGAGCTTGATACAGCTTCCGCTCCAAGCTTGGAGATGTAGTCGCGCATCTCAGGACTCGACAGCACCTCGACGAAAGCCCGGTTCAGCTTCATCACGACAGCCTTGGGCGTGCCAGCAGGTACCAGTACGGCGCCCCAGGCCGACGAATAGAACCCCGGATAAGTCTCAGAAATCAACGGCAATTCTGGCATGATCGGCGAACGCTTGTTGCCGCTGAAGCCAAGTCCCTTCAGGCGGCCCTCCCTGACGTGCTGACCGGCCGATGCGATCGGCTCCATCATGGCCTGGACGTGGCCGCTGAGCAGATCCGTCATGGCCTGGGAGGCCCCGCGATAGGGCACGTGCGATATCTCGATACCGGCCGTCTTCTTCAGCAACTCCATGGTCAGATGACTCGTGCTGCCATTGCCGATGGATGCATAGTTCAACTGTCCCGGCTTCTGCTTCACGAGAGCAACGAACTCCTGCAAGGTCTTCGCCGGCAGTGATGGGTGAACGACCAGCATGAGCGACACGTCGAACATGCGGGATATGGGCTCGAAGTCCTTCACGGGATCATACGGCAGATCCGGGATCAGCGTGACGTTGGAGGCGAGGTTGAACGAGCCACCGAACAGGAGGGTATAGCCATCCGGGGCGGCCTGCTTCGCCACCATCGTGCCGCGGATGCTGCCGCCACCGGGCTGATTGTCGACGATAATCTTCTGACCCAGCGCCACGCTCACCTTTTCCGCCACGGCTCGGGCGATCGTGTCTGAAGTGCCACCGACACCCAGAGGCACGATCATACGCAGCGGCCTGGCCGGGTACTCGTTTGCGGACGCGGGCCCGCTGCCGATCGAGGCGGCAGACAAGAGGGCGGACCCTGCGAGAATGGACAACGAGGCGCGACGAGTTACTTGACGCATGGTCCGGATCTCCTGCAATTCCAGTTCACTTGCGCCCGTCAGGCAGGCGACCTTCCGTGACTGTCTTGGCCATGGCCTGATGTTCAGGTTCTTGGTGATAAGCGGCTGAACCGAGCCTGCATTCAACCTCATGGCGGCAGCTCTGCTCGAACCCGGCCGATATATATTCGGGATTGTGTTGTCCGAGCCGAGGCGCGGGGCTCAGCTGTGCCCTCTGGCCGTCGAACAGCACCGGGGAGGTCATCATGCGCAGACGCCCTTCGCTCGGATGGTCCATCTCTCGAAAGAAGCCGACCGCGTTCAGGTGTTCGTCGTCAACGATGTCGACCACATCGAAGACCTTGCAGGCCGGGATCTCGAAACGCGAGCACAAGGTAAGCCACTCCTCGGTGGTGCCCTGCGCCAGCGTCGCCTCGAGGAGCCCGTACAGTTCCGAGATGTTGGACGTCCGTCCAGAAATGGTCTGGAAACGAGGGTCATCCGCGAGGTCCGTGCGACCTGCCGATGTCCAGAACTCCTTCCAATGACGATCGTTGTACGGCATCACGCAAACATAGCCGTCGCGTGTCGCGTAGGGTCGCCGACTTGGATCGAGGGCACGCGGGTAGCCGCTCTGAGCAGCGTGTTCCTCGAAGAAGCGGCCATACCAATGTTCCAGAAGGGTGAAGGCCACCATCGTCTCGTACATAGGCACCTCGACATGAACACCACGCCCGTGCCGGGAGCGAGCCAGGAGCGCCGCAGTGATGGCCTGCGCGGCCACGACCCCACTCGTCTTGTCGGCCAGAATGGTGGGCAGATAGCGGGGTTCCCCGCTTTGCCGCTGCATCAGCGATACGCCACCACTCATTGCCTGGATGATGTCGTCGTATGCCGGCCTGCCGGCATACGGCCCGGTCTCGCCGAAGCCGCTCAGGTGGGCATAGACAATGCGAGGGTTTCTGGCCCTTATGGCCTCGTGGTCGATGCCGATCCGCTTGGCCTTCTGAAGCCGCACGTTGTGCATGACCACGTCGGCCTCGGTAGCCAGGCCCCACAATCTTTCGCGATCGGTGGCAAGCTTCAGATCCAGAACGACGCTTTTCTTGTTCCGATTGAGCGCCAGGAACATCGCGGACATGCCGGGATGGCGTGAGGGGCCTGTGTACCGCGTCGAGTCGCCCTGGGGCGGCTCGATCTTGATCACCTCTGCCCCTTGGTCACCAAGGATCTGCGAGGCGTAGGGACCGAACGCGACCGTGGTCAGGTCGAGGATACGGATACCGTCAAGTGGACCGGTCATCGCTTCGTCTCGCTTCGATGGAAGCGCGCGTATCAGCCATCACTCGACTTACCCAATCCTGGTGTCCAATCCGGCGATGAACAGACCTGATGATCGCGCAGCAGAAGAAGTGGTGTGGACGCTGCTCCGAGGGAACGTCCGGGCTACCGGCGCCTGCTATGGAGCCGATCATCGCGCTCGCGTTCGTCACCTTGCTGGCTCCTCTTGTCCCACGCTGCCAGCCCCCGGCTTTCGCACGACCCCTCTCGTCATGAGATCGGCGATTTTGTTGGGCGGGAAGCCAATATTGCCCAGGATTTCGGCCGTGTGTTGACCGGGTGAAGGTGGATCAAGCCTCACATCGAACGCGGCATCGGTCATCCTGATCGGGAACCCGAAAGCCGCCGGCGCCGCGGTATCCGGGCAGGCAACAAGGTCGCGCTCCACGAAATGCTCATGGCGCACCGCCTCCCTTGGGAACAGAACCGGCGTCACGCATGCGTCGCGGCCTCTGAACCTATTGATCCATTCGGCTTGGGTGCGGCTTCGGAACGTCGCTTCGATGTCTCGGGTAACCGGACATTCCGCAGAGGATGGCGCGAGGTGGTGTGGCTTGAAATCGGGTCGGCCCAGGGCATCGCAGGCCTCGTCCCAGAACTGCTTCTCTTGAGCGCCTATCGCCATGTGGCGACCGTCGGCGGTTTCATAAAGTCGATAGCGAAGATTTGCACCCGAGTGGATCGATGGCTGCAGCGGCCGCGCCTCGGTCGCGTCAGCTCCCAGCGCAAGGATGTTGTGCGCCAGCATGCAGTCCGTGATCGACACGTCGACGTGGCGGCCTGGCCCGCCCCGCTGAACATCAACCAGAGCCGCGAGCAAACCCATCGCGGCCGACAGCGTGCCGCCCATGATGTCCGCCATCAAGGCATGCGGCAATGCGGGAGGTGATGATGTGTTGGCCACCAGATCCAGGAACCCGGAGAGCGCGCAATAGTTGATGTCATGTCCGCCCATGTCACGAAGCGAGCCGTCCTGACCGAAGCCGGTGATCGAGCAATAGACGATCTTCGGATTGACTGCCCTGGCCGCTTCGAATCCTACCCCGAGCCGGTCAACTACGCCCGGACGAAAGCCTTCAACGACTGCGTCTGCAGTGCGCACAAGCTTCAGGAAGATCTCCACACCTTCCTGATCCTTGAGATCGAGCAGCAAGCCGCGCTTGTTGCGGTTCACCGCGCGTCGCACGAAGGCAGGAGCATAGTCGCCCCGTCGAAGATCCTCGATCTTGATAACATCGGCGCCGAGATCGGCCATGTGCTGGGTGCACAAGGGGCCAGGCAGGAGCCGCGTGAGATCAAGGATACGCAGCCCGTGCAGCGGGCGGCCGCCGGAGTTCGAATTCACCATGCCGCTCCCAGCGTCTCATCCAGCCGTGCGACCTCGCCGCGAAGCTGCCGGCCTCGGTCAGCGTTGTAGTTCCTGAGCGCAAAATCCCGAATCGCCGGCAGGGCCTCTCTCGCCACGCCGAGATCACGCAGGCGTCGCGTTTCTCCTACGCCAGCAAAGAACTCCCGGACGGAACGGGCAATCCGCTCCGGGGTGGCGGCAGAAGCCTCGAGGGGTGTGACGTTGCCAAGCGCAAGGCACATCGAGCGAAGCTGCGCCAGATTGCGTTCTGCGAAATGCTCGATGGCAGGTGCTGTGAGCGCCACATACACGGGACCGGGGTCGATGCCCTCGTCCTTGGTAAAGATGCCCGAGGCCAGCGCATAGCAGACCTTGAACACCCAATGCACTTCGAATGGTTGGCCGCCGTCGTCCTCGTCGCGGTTCTGGAGGAAGGCGGCTGCGCACATCGCAATGCGCGCCTCGTCATCGTGCTCATCGGTGAGGCGAGGGAGAGCTTGCAAAGCAAGATCGAAGGACTGCCTCCGATCAGCGCAGGACAAGGGATTGGCGCTCGCGACCCCGCCGAGCGTCATCAAGCTCCACCAGAACACTGTCAGCCCGGCGGCTTTCATGAGCCTCGGCGGCGCCGTGCGCAGCGCCTGCGGGTCCCAGAAGATTGCAGCGGGCCGCGTCTTCGGATCGAACATCTCCAGGCGGCGCTCGCCATCGGGGTCCCGCATCGCCGAGCCGCCCCGGTTCTGCGCGTTCGTTGGTGCGGTCAGCACATTGAAGATCGGCAGCTTGGGCGCATCGAGCCGAGGACTCACCGCAGGTCCGTCCTCTCGGTAGGTCGTCACCAGCGTGTGCAGCGGCGCACGCTCGGCCAAGAGGATGGCCGCGAGCCGCGCACTCATCATGACGCTGCCGGCGCCGACCGCGATCAGTCCGTCGCCGTCGACATCACGAACCAGGGCTGCCGCCGCCTGCACGCTTTCGAGGGTTGCATGCCGCCCAGCCTGGTCAAAGACGCCGGCACACGATTCCCCGAGCAGATCGCGAAGCGCTGAAATCAGCCCGGTCCGCTTGGCGACCGAGTTCCCGCACAGGATCGCTGCCCTTCGGATCCCCGATCGGGTTAGCTCCGCGGGAAGCGAGGCCAGCGCGTTGTCGCCGCTGTAGATGCGGCAGCGGTGTGAGTTGGCCCTGAAGTTAAGCTGCATTTCCACGCCATTGGTCGTCGCGCGCACGCTAGTGACCACCAAGCGGTGGGTCCAATATCGTTGATGGCTCGGCCGATCCACAGATCGTATCGATCGCCTTGCCATCTACCGGGCACCGGATTGCGCTTGCGCGGCCTGCGCCCGTGACGGACCTGCCTAGCCCTTCTGCGACCAGGCGTAGTTGAAGCTGATCGACACGCGCTCGCCGGCGGCGCGGGTGGCCGGCACCTCGTGGCGCAGCCAGCTCTCGAACAGCGTCAGCATGCCGGCGCGCGCCGGCACGGTGACGAACGAGCGCAACGACACGGGCGCATCGGTGCGCCGTGGCGGCGCCGCCATCAGCCTGGACAGCCGCGGGTCCTCGAACTTCAGGCCCGCCGAGCCGCGCGGCGTGCGCACATAGTAGGCGCCGCTGAGGAACGACATCGGGTGCAGGTGCAGGCCATGCGCCACCTGCGCCGGCATGAAGTTCACCCAGCAATCAGTCATGTCGACGGACCGGCCGCGCAGGTCGTAGCGCAGCCGCGCTGCGAAGGCCCGCGCATGCGGCGCCAGGCGCCGCTCGAGCTCGCCGAAGGTCGACGAGGTGCGGTGCAGCTTGGCGTGGGTCGCATATGACGTGTAGCCGCCGACATAATGCGTATCGGACCAGTCCCGGCCGGCCACGTCATGCAGCCGCAGCGCCTCGGCCTCGTCGAGCAGGCGCTGGGTGAAGCGGCCCGAGTCGCGGCCACCCAGCGATGCGCGATAGATCAGGGTCGGAAACAGGGAACGGATGGACATTGCCACCGTACAATTCTTCGTCGCACCGGGCGCTGTCAATGCGCCGAAATCAGCGACGCGACCGCGGCCACCAGGGTCGAGACCGCGACGGCCGCCACCAGCGTGAAGGCGATGCGCCGGAAGGTCGTCTCCGAGACCATGCTGAAGGCACGGGCGCCGGTATAGAGCCCGGCGCCATAGACCGGGACCAGCAGCGCCGCCATGACGAAGACGGTCGGCGTCAGCAGGCCGTTGAGCCAGTACATCGACTGCGTGCCGATCGAGGTGACGCCGAAGAATGCAATGGTGTTGGCGCGGGCCAGCGCCGCGTTGGCCTGTCCGGCGAGCCAGAACACCACGACCGGGGGGCCGCCGATGCCGACCGCGCCGGCCATCACCCCCGACGCGCCGCCCGCCAGCAGCGTTGCCGGCAGGCCGGGCTGACCGGCATAACGCCAGCCCGTGGCCAGCACGCCGACTGCCAGCAGCACGCACAGCGACATCGCAATGCGCAGGATCACGGGCGACGCGGTGGCCAGCACCCAGGTGCCCAGCGGCAGCATGACGACCGCGGCCGCGGCCAGCGGCAGCACCTCGCGCCACCGGCAACGCTGCCAGGCCCGTATCGTCATCGGCAGGCCGATCAGCAAATCGGCCACGCCCAGCGTGGGCACCGCCAGCGCCGGACTGTAGAAAGCTGAAAATACCGGCGTCAGGATCAGCGCCGCGCCGAAGCCGGCCATGCCGCGCACGAAGCCCGCGGCCAGCGCCGTCAGTCCGACAATCGCAAGCTCAGGCCGCCAGACCTCGTTGAACGCCGCTTCCCACATCGGCCCAGACATAGCCGACGATTGCCGGCGGCAGAAGCCGGATCGCGCTTCGGCACACGCGCCTCAACGCCCGCCCTCAAACGACAATACCCGTCCGGCGTACCCGGACGGGCATCTATCATCTCGCTGCTCGGGGTCGATCTGCCGCCTGCACCGGGCGGACCGCAGACCGAACGCGAAGTCTAGCAGCCTGTCGGACTGAGGTTATTGGGTAGTTGATTGAGTGATTTTGAAAGCACCGAGGTCATGGGTCGCGATTTTTGGTGGTACTTTCCCCGTCAGGCGTGTGCGAGGGTGAACATCCGCTTG
>NZ_VDUZ01000089.1 GCF_008039615.1 Vineibacter terrae
TCTCGACCAGGTAGGTCGAGCCGGCGGCGAAGGCGACATTGCCGGCGACGTTGAGCGTGTCCGGAGAATTGCCCGGAGAGACCGTGCCGCCGGCGTTGGCGGTGAAGCCGCCGATGGTGCCGCTGCCACCCAGCAGGCCGCCGCCATTGACCGTCACCGTGCTGGCGATCGCGCCGTTCACGATCAGGCGGCCGGCATTGACGCTGGTCGGGCCGGCATAGGTGCTCGTGCCGGTCAGGACGGTGGTCCCGCTGCCGTTCTGCTGCACGGCACCGGTGCCCGAGATGATCCCGGCGAAGGTCACGGTGTCGGAACGGTTGAACGCCAGCGTGCCGTTGTTGAGCACATCGCCGGCGATCGAGCCCGTGATGCCGCCATTGCCCAGCTGCAAGGTGCCGGCGCTGATCGTGGTGCCGCCGCCATAGGTGCCGGCGCCGGTCAATACGGTGGTGCCCGTGCCGTTCTGCTGCACGGCGCCGGTCCCGGAAATGGCGCCGGCGACGATGAGCGTGTCGGACCGGTTGAACGCCAGCGTGGCGTTGTTGACCACGTCGCCCGCGATCGCGCCGGCGGTGCCGCCATTGCCGACCTGCAAGGTGCCGGCGGTGATCGTGCTCGTGCCGGCATAGGTGTTGTTGCCGGTCAGGATCAGCGTGGCGGCGCCTGTCTTGGTGAGCCCGCCGGCGCCGCCGATGGTGCCGCCGACGGTGAGGTCGGCATCGGTCTGGAACGTGCCGCCGCCGGCGTTGAGCGTGACGTTGCGCGCCGTCGCGAACGCAGCGGTGTTCAGCAGGGTGCCGCCGTTGAAGGTGAGGCTGCCGCCGGCACCACCGAGATTGGTATCGGCGGCGACGGACAGCGTGCCTGCGTTCAGCACCGTGCCGCCGCCATAGGTGTTGGCGGCGGCCAATACAGTGGTGCCCGCCCCGTTCTGCTCGACGCTGCCGCTGCCCGAGATCAGGCCGGCGAAGGTGACCGTGTCCGACCGGTTGAAGGCGAGGATGCCGTCGTCGACGACGTCGCCGACGATCGAGCCGGTGGTGCCGCCGTCCCCCAGCTGCAGGCGTCCGGCCGTGATCGTGGTGCCGCCGGCGTAGGTGTTGTCGCCGGTCAGGATCAGGGTGCCGGCGCCGGCCTTGGTCAGCGAGCCGCTGCCGCCGATCGGCACGGCGAGAGTCAGGGTGTCGGTGAAGTTGGCGACGATCCGGCCATCGTTGATGATCAGCGGCGCCGCGATGCCGCCGGCCAGGCCGCCATTGCCGAGGTTGAGCGTGCTGTCCGGGTCGATGATCGTGATGGTGGTGACGGTGATGACGGCGCCGTCGGCGACGGTCAGCGTGCCCGGGCCACCGAACGGATCGCCGATTCCCAGCCCGCCGGCGATCGTCCATGTCGAGCCGGTGCCGGTGATGGTGACGGTCGAGTCCATGCCGATGAAGGCATCACCCAGGCTTTCGAGCCTGCCGCCGTTGCTGATCGTCGCCGTGGCCTGGTTGAACCCGCCGATCACGGTATCGCCGCTGGCGGTTGCGATCGATCCCGGGCCGGTGATCAGCAGGGTGGCGCTGTCGATCAGGTCGCCGGTCTGCAATCGGCCGCCGTTGGTGATGGCGAGCGTGCCGAAGGCGATGTCCGTGAGGCCTGCCGTGAACGAGCCGCCGCTGATGTCGAGCGTGCCGCAGCAGACGCTCAGCACGCCACCGATGCTGCTGCTGCCGGTCAGGGTCAGGGTGCCGGGCCCTTCCTTCTCGAACGAGCCGTTGCCATGGATCTCGCCGGAGAACGTGGTGCTCTGATCGTTCAGCCCCACGACCAGCACCGAGCCCATGCCGATGACGACCAAGCCGTCGCCAGCCAGCGACCCCGCGCCGGCGAAGATGCCGCCGTCGAGGATCTGCAGGACGCCGCCGGCGTTGACGGTGATGGCCGACAGCGGCGAGAGCGCCGTCGACGTCGCCGCCAGCAGGATGCCGGCATTGATGGTCGTGGGACCGTCATAGGTGTTGTTGCCGGTCAGGATCAAGGTCGCCGCGCCTGTCTTGGTCAGGCCGCCGCTGCCGCTGATATCGCCATCGAGCTCGAGGTCGGCATCGGTCTGGAAGGTGCCGCCGCCGGCGTTGAGCGTGACGGCGCGGATCGTCGTGATCGCGGCCGTGTTCTGCAGCGTGCCGCCGTTGAACGTGAGGCCGCCGCTGACGTCGCCGAGATTGCCGTCCTCGGATACCGACAATGTGCCGGCGTTCAGCACTGTGCCGCCGGAATAGGTGTGGGTGCCGGTGAGCACCGTGGTCCCGGGCCCGTTCTGCTCGACGACGCCGTTGCCGGTGATGGCGCCGACGAACGTGAACGTGCCGGAATGATTGAACGCCAGGATGCCGTTGTTGTCGTAGCTGCCGAAGAGGGAGCCGGTGGTGCCGCCGTCGCCAAGCTGCAGCCGGCCGTCGCTGATCGTAATGGCGAACGGGAAGGGGCTGTCGGTCGTCAGCACCAGCGTGCCGGCGCCGGTCTTGACGAACGAGCCGCCGAGAACCGGTGTGATGGTTCCGGCTTGCGTCGCCGTGCCGCTGGCGACGTCGAGGATGATGGGTCCCCCTAACGATGTCGCGATCTGGTTCGTGATCGTGACGCCGTCGGCATAGCCCAGCGTGGCGCCGCCGACGATGAAAACCAGGCCGGAGCCCAGCGCCGAGCTCGTGCCGGCGACCAGCGTGCCGGCGAAGATCTGGGTATTGCCGCCGTAGGTGTTGTTGCCGGTCAGGATCGTCGTGCCGCTGCCGAACTGCGTGACGATGCCCGTCCCGGAAATCGTGCCGCCGATCGTCATCGTGTCCGGCCGATTGAACGTGAGGGACGCCGCCGGGCCGGAGAGAACGATGTCGCCGGCGACCGCCCCGCCGGCGCTGATGCCGTCACCGAGCGCCAGCTGCGCGCCATCGCTGACGGTCGTGGCGCCGGTGTAGGTGTTGTCGGCGGTGAAGAGGGTTGTGCCGGTCTGGATGTTGACGGTGCCGTTGCCGCTGACCTGCGATGCGAAGACGTAGCTGCCGCCCGTGTCGGTGTGGTTGAAGTTGATGGTGCCGCTGCCGGCCCCGAACGTGACGGTGGCGGTGTCGAGGGTGCCGGGCGCGTCGGGCGATCCGTTGCCGCCGATATTCAGGGTGCCCGTGGAACCGGCCTGGCGGGCGATGGTGACGGAGGTGGCGCTGACCGTGCCGCCGGCGCCGATGCTGAGCGTGCCGGTGCCGGCATCGCCGATCGTGAGCGCGCCCAATGTGCTGGTGGCGCTGCCGGCGACCCGCGCAGCGGAGGGTATGGCGGTGTCGATGACGACGGCATCGCCGGCTGCCGGCACCGTGGCCGGAGCCCAGTTGCCGGTGGTGAACCAGTCATCGGATGTGACGCCGGTCCAGTTGACCTGCGCTTGCGCTGGTGCAGGCGCTGCGGCCAGCACCATCAACCCGATCGATAGAAATGTAGTGGCGTGCAACCAGGCATGCAGACGCGACCGCGGCGACATCGTCACCAACTCCCCCAAGTGCCGGCGCCATGGTTTTTCCAGGTGAGCTCCAGCGCCGATAGCACCACATTGAACACTCGGACTGCGATTTTGTCCACGCAGCAATGCAACGATTGCTGCTTGTCCGACGCCTGGGAGGCTAGCGCGTGATGGCGCGCGAGATGATCAGCACGGTGCGAGCGCCGGGACCGGGGTCCTTGCCGCAGCGCGGATAGCTGCCGTCGACGGGGTATATCGCCAGGATGCGCTCGGCCCTGTCGTCGCTGCCGATCGAGAAGCGTGTGCCGTCCGGGTCGGCTTTTGGCTTGCCGAGCTTGCCGGCGTAGAACGCAACCACGGCTTGCGGCGAATCGCCTGATGCGTAGGCGCTCCAGTGGATCTCCCGGGTGCTGCCATGGACCCGCTGGTCGCACAGCGCCGTGCTCGCCGGATAGGGCGGAAAGCCCTGCCAGTCCTGGGCGAGCGCCGCGGTGGCGCACAAAGCCGGCGCCAGCGCAACGACGATCGGGATCCTGCGCATGCGCATGTAGCTACACGCTGGCGTCGCGTTTTGTCATCCCGGACTCACGCCGCCCGTTGGCCGTCTAGAGCCTTGCAGAGGATCACGTTGATCCGTCCCTCTGGCCAGCCGTCAAACTCGGCCATGCGCTTGAAGCCGGCACGTTCATAAAATCCCGGTGCCTGAAAATCATAGCTGGCGACCCATACCCGCGACACGCCTCGCCGCCGCGCCTCGGTGACCATCGCATCAAGCAGCGCGCGACCATAGCCTTGACCGCGAAACGCCTCGTCGACCCACATCTGCTTGATCTCGGATACGCCAGCCCATGTGTATCCGGCGGTAATGGCTACTGTCCTGCCGCCCTCATCTCGAATGACGAACCCCAACCCCTGGCCATCATCACGGCCGGTGGCGGCACGATTATGCGCATACAGACGATCCTCGATGGCGTCGATTTCCATCGGCGTCAGGTCATGGCGAGCTTCTACAACGGGCGGCTTTTCCATGGGGAAGGCTCCTGGAGCTTCCATTCCGGAACGTAGCACGGCCGAAGCGTGAGCGGATGTCCGCAAATGGTCTATGGCCGAAGGCCGGCGTTGCCGGACCTACCCTATGGACCCAACGCCCACGCGACGGGTGGCGGCGGCTCGGATGAGCGAGCGGGATACAGCTTTCAAGTGGTGGGGCGCTCTATAAAACGTATTTTACATCTTGAAATTCATCCAGAATAATCACAAAATATACTTTATAAATCGCTGCAAAATTGGGCGCTCATAAAACGGAGTTTATGTGGCAATCGCGCTCTGGGGGAATATATACTACGATAAGACCTTCGCAGGCATTCTGCGCCGCGATCCTGGGGGGCGTTGTGTCTTCATCTACGATGCGGATTATCTCGGTGCCGCGCAAGCCCGGCCGATAGCTCATACGCTGCCACTGACCGATGAGCCCTTCGTCCAGGAAGGTGGGCTTCACCCATTCTTCGATAATCTGGTGGCGGAGGGTTGGCTCAGCAATATCCAGGCGCGCGCTCGGGGTTGCGCCTGACGACCGGCTGGCGCTCTTGCTCGGCTTCGGCCGCGATCTGGCCGGCGCGGTGTCCGTCATCGATCCAGATTCGCGCAATGCCGGCTGGCCGGATGCTAGTGACGAAGCTGCGGCCGCAGCGCTGAGGAGCCGGGCGTCGCTCTCCGGCGTGCAGCGCAAGCTGATGGTCGTCAAGGACGGACGAACCTTCAGGCCGGCTGATCCCAACGAAATCAGCACGCACCTGGCCAAGCTCGCCTCCGGCCAGCTGACAGACATCGTCGAGCTCGAGTTGCTGACCACGCTCGCAACGGCCGCTCTCCTGCCCGGCGATCAGGTCGTCGACCTCGAAGTCGGCGAAGTCTCGGGCATCCACGAACCGGCGCTCATCGTGCGGAGGTTTGACCGGACAGCCACTGGACGGAAGCTTCATTTCGAGGAGTTCAACCAGCTCCTGGGCCGGCGTTCCGGTGACGACAAGTACGAAGGAAGCTACGAGGATATGGGCGGCTTCATCCACGAGACGTCCGGCTGCCTGCCGGCGGAGGCGGACCGCCTGTATCGCCGCATCCTCGCATGTCTCCTCCTCGGCAACACGGACGCGCATTTCAAGAACTTCGCGATGTTCCACACCCGGGACGGGCTGCGCTTGACGCCCGGATACGATCTGGTCGCGGCAGCGACCTACAGACAGTACCAGACGGTCGCTCTCGTGGCCGGGGGTGCCCGGAACCTCGCGATCGGCAGCTTGCAACCCAAACATCTGGTGTCCCTCGGCGCGGGATACGGGCTGAGCGATGCAGCAATCCTCTCTGCGGTCGAGGATCTCGGATCGCGCCTGCCGATGGCGGCTACGGCTATCGGAGTAGCGGCCCACGGTGCGCCCGCGCTCAAGACCGAGCTCATTGACCTCATGGAGAAGCGATGGAAGGGAAGTTTCGCCTCAATTGGGCAGCTCTTGTCGAAGAGGCAAAAGCGCGGCGGAAGGCGCAAAACCTTACCCAGCAGCGGCTCGCGAAGCTCGCGGACATAAGCACGCCGACAGTGTCGCGCTTCGAGAACGGCGAGAAAGACATTCAGCTGTCGTCGGCGCTCGGCATCCTCGGCGTGCTCGGCCTGCTGGATAGCCGGACACTGACATTTTCGGACCCGGAGGCGCGATATGACGGCGTTCGTGATGTCGTGGTCTTCTGGGGACAGGAAGGCACGAAGCGCGTGCGCTGCGCCATCAGCCGCGACGCGCTTGACGACCATTACAAGCCCGAGCGCAAGGACAAGCTGAAGGTTTTCGAAGCGAACAGAGGTGCGATCGAACAGGAAGCGCGCAGGAAGTACCTTGCCAGTATATTGGAGCCGGACGGGTCCATCCTCATCAAGGCCACGGACATCTGGTGACGGGGATCAAGACAGCTCTCCCCTCGGTGTGGGAGAGCTATCGATCGCAATCATATCCAGATTGCCGATCGGCGATGCCGAGGCGATCTAACCCATTCGAGGGATCTCCTGCGGCAGAGCGCACAGTGCGCCATTCGCAGCCGAAGGCGACCGCTCACTTGTTTAAATTGGCGGCTCTCGATGAAGCGTTTTGCGCTCTCTCTGGACGGTCTTGACATCTGGTTCACACGCTCTATCTCGATTTCTGTTCGCACCCTGAAGGGAGGTTAAGAGGAGCGAGCCATGACTGAGATCATTGGCTTTCCCCGGGCCGGCACTTCATTCGAATCGGCCGTCCTGCGATTCAACCATCCGATCGACGTACTCAGTGACTCCACGCTCGATCGCGACGCAAAGCGTGCCATCCTGTCGGCCTGGGCCTCCGATGCCTGGGCTGTTCCTTCGATCCCGCCGCTGCGCCGACCACCCGGGTTCACTCATCCCGTGGCGGTCGACGTCATTCTCGATGCCCTCAGCCGCCTTGACGAGCCGCCCGATCCGCGCCCGGGCGGTGCTGCCGCGCGCCCTGCCAGACGCACGCGCGCGCAGTCGACTCTGCGCCGTCGCCTGGGGCGACTGACGCGCCGCTACCTCGAGCGCCACGTGTTCAAGCCTCCCGGCGAGATCGCAGCCGCGGCGCGCGGCATCTGAATAACGTATTGCCGACAGCCGCTCTCCACGGCCACGGAAGCATCTCGACCGGTCGCATGGCCGGCTGCCCCTCCGTGAACCGTGCGCGGAGGTTGCGATGTGTTGCGAGAGACAACGCGACATCAAGGAGCTCGACGACCGGATCGGAGAGATCGAATGTCAGGTCGCGCTGCAGCGCGACCTGATCGACTGGTTGGAAAGCACTGGCAAAGACACGTCAAAAGCAGCGCTCGGTCTGGCGATGCTTTTGGTGATGCTGCGCCAAGTGCTCATCGCACGCGACACTGCGCGGCGTACCAGCACGATCGGCCGGTGAACACTTTCCCGAGCCGTCCGCTCTTGAAAAGCCGCGCCGGTCGCCTAACTCCGTTGGCATTCGAGATCAGAGAGTGCCAACGGTCGAGCGGATCAGCCCGGCGTCGAGTCGGACATTGCCCGGACACCGCCAGGTCCCCTGATCTCGAGCCTGTCGATGCACACCAGGAGGGGTACGATGGCCATGTTGTTTTCGGATCCTTTCGAATCGCTCTTCAATCTGCAGAAGGCCCTGGATGCGTTCCATGCCAGCGGCTGGCTCGAGCCCGGTCCCAGCGCCGGCGGCACCTATCCGCCGCTGAACGTGTTCCGCAAGGACGATGATGCCGTCGTCATCATCGAGCTGCCGGGCGTCAAGAAGACCGACGTCGATATACAGGCGAAGGGCAGCACCATCCGCATCTCAGGCACCAGGACGATCGAATTCCCGCAGAAGGCCGGGATCCACCGGCGCGAGCGCATCGCCGGGCGATTCGATCGCGCCATCACCATTCCGTTCGAAGTCAACGTCGAGGAGGTCAAGGCTGAGTACCGCGACGGTATTCTGGCCCTGTTCCTGCCGCGCGCCGAACAGGACAAGCCGCGGTCGATCAAGCTGCCCTGACCGGCGCCCTTTCGCAACAAGCCAATGATGGAGGATACGATGGTGGCTCCACAGGAGCTTGCGGTGCAGCCCAAGAAAGAGCTGACACCCAAGGAAGAGAAGACAGTGCCAGCCCGGTACTATGTTCCCAACACCGACATTCACGAGACGGACGAGGCGCTGACGCTGGTCATGGAGATGCCCGGGGTCGAGAAGAAGAATATCGACGTGAAGCTGGAGAACGACGTCCTGCGTATCGAAGGGCGCATCGATTTCTCGAAGTACGAGGGTCTCGACCCGGTGTACGCCGAGTACAACGTCGGTCACTTCTCACGCACCTTCGCTTTGTCGAACAAGATCGATCAGGACCGCATCCAGGCTGATCTCCAGGACGGGATCCTTACGCTCACCTTGCCCAAGGCGAAGCAGGCACTGCCCCGGCAAATCCCGATCAATTAGAGAACCTGCCGACCAGGGACGCGATCCCTGATCGTGCAGCAATTTCCATCACCGACCGACCAGGAGGATCTTCATGCAATTCCGACCTCTGCACGACCGCATTGTCGTACGCCGCATCGATGCCGAAGAGAGGACCGCCGGCGGCATCATCATTCCCGACACGGCCCAGGAAAAGCCGCAGGAAGGCGAGGTGGTCGCCGTCGGGCCGGGTGCCCGCGACAAGGACGGCAAGCTGATCGCGATCGATCTGAAGCCGGGAGACCGGGTGTTGTTCGGCAAGTGGTCCGGGACCGAGGTGAAGATCGACGGCGATGAGCTGCTGATCATGAAGGAGAGCGACGTCCTGGGGGTCCTTGAGAATACGCGGCTCAAGAAGGCTGCCTGATCCGCAGAGCCATACAAGGAAGGAGGAAGAGAGCTATGGCTGCCAAGGAAGTGAAGTTCTCGTCGGAAGGGCGGGAAAGGATGCTGCGGGGCGTCGACACGCTCGCCAATGCGGTCAAGGTCACTCTCGGCCCAAAGGGCCGCAACGTGGTGATCAAAAAGAGCTTCGGTGCACCCCGCATCACCAAGGACGGCGTTACCGTCGCCAAGGAAATCGAGCTCGCCGACAAGTTCGAGAACATGGGCGCGCAGATGGTCCGCGAGGTCGCGTCCAAGACCAGCGACGTGGCGGGCGACGGCACCACGACGGCAACGGTCCTGGCGCAAGCGATCGTCAAGGAAGGCGCCAAGGCGGTCGCCGCCGGCGTCAACCCCATGGACCTCAAGCGCGGTGTCGACCAGGCTGTCAAAGCCGTCGTACAGGAGCTGAAGGCGCGCGCCCGCAAGGTGACCCGCAACGACGAGATCGCGCAGGTGGGCACCATCTCGGCCAACGGGGATACGGAGATCGGCCGCTTCCTTGCCGAGGCGATGGAGAAGGTCGGCAACGATGGTGTCATCACTGTCGAGGAAGCCAAGTCGCTGTCGACCGAGCTCGAGGTGGTCGAGGGCATGCAGTTCGACCGCGGCTACGTCTCATCCTATTTCGTGACAGACGTCGAGAAGCTGCGGGTCGAGCTCGAGGATCCCTACATCCTGATCCACGAAAAGAAGCTGTCCGGCCTGCAGGCCATGCTGCCGGTGCTCGAGGCGATCGTGCGGTCGGGCAAGCCGCTGCTGATCGTGGCCGAGGATGTCGAGGGCGAGGCGCTGGCCACCCTGGTCGTCAACAAGCTGCGCGGGGGCCTGAAGGTCGCGGCCGTCAAGGCGCCCGGCTTCGGCGACCGGCGCAAGGCGATGCTGGAGGACATCGCCATCCTGACCGCCGGCACCCTCATCACCGAGGACCTCGGCATCAAGCTGGAGAACGTCACGCTTCAGATGCTCGGCCGTGCCAAGAAGGTCGTGATCGACAAGGAGAACACGACCATCGTGGAAGGCGCCGGCGACAAAGAGCAGATCCGAGGCCGCATCGCGCAGATCAAAGCCCAGATCCAGGAGACGACGTCGGATTACGACCGCGAGAAGCTGCAGGAGCGTCTTGCCAAGCTGGCCGGCGGTGTTGCCGTCATCCGCGTCGGCGGCGCCACCGAGGTCGAGGTCAAGGAAAGGAAGGACCGCGTCGACGACGCCCTCCATGCCACCCGTGCGGCGGTCCAGGAGGGAATCCTGCCGGGCGGCGGCGTTGCGCTGCTGCGTGCCTTGCGCGTGCTCGATGGACTGCAACCGGAGAATGAGGACCAGAGGACCGGCATTGCCGTGGTCCGCCGCGCCCTGCAGGTACCGATCCGGCAGATCGCCGAGAACGCCGGCGAGGACGGCTCGGTGATCGTCGGCAAGCTGCTCGAGCAGGACGACTATGCGTGGGGCTTCAACGCCGCCACCGGCACATACGAAGACCTGGTGAAAGCTGGCATCATCGATCCTGCCAAGGTCGTACGCACCGCGCTGCAGGACGCTGCCTCGGTGGCATCTCTGATGATCACGACCGAGGCCCTGGTGGCCGAGAAACCGAAGGAGGCGGCATCACCCCCGGTGCCTGCTGGCATGGACGTTTGAGGGCAGGTCGAGGCCAGGATAGTCCGGGCCTCGTCCACCCATGACAGCCTCGCCATTTCGGTTTCACCAGGAGAGTCATCGATGCGGATTGCCCAGATCGCGCCGCTGGCGGAGAGCTGCCCGCCACGGCTCTACGGCGGCACGGAGCGGATTGTTTCATATCTGACCGAGGAACTGGTCCGGCAGGGCCATGACGTCACCTTGTTCGCCAGCGGCGACTCGCGGACCGCCGCCAAGCTGGTGCGGTGCTCGGACATGGCGTTGCGGCTCAACCCGGCCGTCAAGGACCCGATCCCCTACCATTTGATCATGCTGGACGAAGTGCGGCGCCAGGCGGACTCGTTCGACGTCCTGCACTTCCATATCGATCTTCTGCACTACCCGATAATCCGAGATTTTGCCGACCGCACCGTGACGACGTTGCACGGCCGGCTCGACCTTCCGGACCTGAAGCCGTTTCATGCGGCCTTCTCCGAGGTTCCGCTGGTCTCCATATCCCATCACCAGCGCCGGCCGTTGCTACCTGCCAGTTGGGTCGGCACCGTTCATCATGGCCTGCCGGCCGATCTGTTGCGCTTCACGGCAAGGCCGGGTGACGATTATCTGGCGTTTCTCGGCCGCATCTCGCCGGAAAAGCGGCCCGATCGCGCCATCGAGATCGCGGCGCGCGCGGGTATGCGCCTGAAAATTGCAGCAAAGATCGACAAGGTGGATGAGCTGTACTGGAGCCAGGTAATATGCCCCCTGATCGCGGCGACGCCGAACATCGAGTTCATCGGCGAAATCAACGAGCGTCAAAAGGCGGATTTCCTGGGCAACGCGCGCGCCCTGCTCTTTCCCGTAGACTGGCCCGAACCCTTCGGCCTGGTCATGATCGAAGCCATGGCCTGCGGCACGCCGGTGGTCGCATTCCGCCACGGCTCCGTGCCGGAGGTGATCGACAACGGCCTTTCGGGCTTCGTGGTGGATACCGTCGATGAGGCAGTGTCCGCCGTGAAGGAGGTCGGCGCGCTCGACCGTGCCGGTGTGCGCAGTGTCTTCGAAGCGCGCTTCACCGCCGATCGGATGGCCCAGCACTACCTTGACATCTACTACGCGCTGCCGGGGGTCCGTCAGAATGCCGCGCATCTGCGCCGCGCTGCCGGTCGTGAACGAGAACTGCACGCGGTAGCTTGATGCGGGACATGTCGGGCCTACCATATTCGCATTTTCGCGGTGATGACCTGGACCAGCCATACCTGCCCGTGTTCGACCACGGCCTGGCACAAGCTGAGGGTTCGTGGCGGAGACCGCACTCCTGCAGAGCAGGAGACCTGCCTGCCTGACCGAAGGTCACGGGCGGCGACGAAATTCACCTCACGTACCGATCGAGCCCGACGTGAGTCACGATGAGGCGCACATCGTCCATTGCAAAGATCTCGCGCAGTGTCTCACTGCCCGCTATGCCATCTCTGCCGCGATGAACAACGCGCCTATGTTGTTGAAAAGATTGGTGCCCCTGGTCGGACTCGAACCAACACGCCCTTGCGGGCAACAGATTTTGAGTCTGCCGCGTCTACCATTCCGCCACAGGGGCACACCGGTGGTAGCGGCGCGAATAAAGCGGAGTAGGCGGTCAGCGTCAATCGCGGTGTTGGCGCCGCGCGCCATGGCCTTGACGCTGCCCGCCTCAGCCCTCGACCGTGAACTCGACACCCTGCGCCAGCGGCAAAGCGGTGCCGTAGTTCACCGTGTTGGTGGCCCGCCGCATATAGGCCTTCCAGGCGTCGGAGCCGGCCTCGCGGCCGCCGCCGGTCTCCTTCTCGCCGCCGAACGCGCCGCCGATCTCGGCGCCCGAGGGGCCGATATTGACGTTGGCGATGCCGCAATCCGAGCCGGCGGCCGACAGGAACAGCTCGGCCTCGCGCAGATCGAGCGTGAAGATCGAGGACGACAGGCCGGCGCCGACCGCGTTCTGCAGCCCGATCGCTTCTGGCAGGTCGCTGTAGCGCGTGACGTACAGGATCGGCGCGAAGGTCTCCTGCAGCATCGGCCCGGTCTGGGCCGGCATCTCGACCAGCGCCGGGCGGACATAGTAGGCCTGGGGCAGGCCCAGGCCATCCCAGCGCTCGCCGCCATGCACCGTGCCGCCTGCTTCGCGCGCCGCCTGCAGCGCCCGCTGCATGGTCTCGTAGGCGCGGGCGTCGATCAGGGGCCCCAGCAGCGTGCCGGCCGCGAGCGGATCGCCGATCGCGATGGTCCGGTAGACCCGCTTCAGGCGCTCCAGGAATGGCGCGTAGATGCTGTCGTGCAGGAAGACGCGCCGCAATGTCGTGCAGCGCTGGCCGGCGGTGCCGATCGCCGCGAAGGCGATGGCGCGCAGCGCCAGGTCCTGGTCCGCCGATCGCGTCACGATCGCGGCGTTGTTGCCGCCCAGCTCCAGGATGGCGCGCGCGAACCGCTTGGCCAGGCGCGGGCCGACGGCGCGTCCCATGCGGGTCGAGCCGGTCGCGGACACGACCTTGACCCGATCATCGTCGACCAGCGCCTCGCCCAGGGCCGGCCCGCCGATCAGCGCCGCGCACAGCCCCGCCGGCGCATCGTCGCCGAAGCGCGCCAGCGCCCGGCCGACGATCGCCAGCGTGGCCAGGGCCGTCAGCGGCGTCTTCTCCGACGGCTTCCACACGACCGGATCGCCGCATACCAGCGCCAGGGCCGCGTTCCATGACCATACCGCCACCGGGAAGTTGAAGGCGGAGATCACCCCGCACACGCCCAGCGGATGCCAGGTCTCCATCATGCGGTGGTCGCGGCGCTCGGTGGCGATCGCCAGCCCATAGAGCTGCCGCGACTGGCCGACGGCGAAGTCGCAGATATCGATCATCTCCTGCACTTCGCCGCGGCCTTCCGACAGGATCTTGCCGGTCTCGAGGCTGACCAGGCGTCCGAGATCACCCTTGGCCGCGCGCAGCTCTTCGCCGATCAGGCGCACCAGCTCGCCGCGCCGCGGCGGCGGCACATGGCGCCAGGCGATGAAGGCGTCCTGGGCCTGCCCGATCTTGGCGTCGGCCTCGGCCGCCGAGGTCCCATGCACCTGCGCGATCACCTCGCCTGTGATCGGCGTGTGGACCGCGAGCGAACCGCCGGTGGTGCGCTCGCGCGGCACGCCCAGCGCCTGCAGCAGGGCGGCCGTCTCTTGAGCGAGATTGGAAGCTGCCAAGGCCATGGCGTCATTCCCCTGCAAAGGCCACGGTGCGGCCGGTTTCACGGATCACCGCGGGATCCCGGCGGACCGGGCTGGCGATCGCCTCGCCGGTCGGCGGCGTCGGAGTCCGGCGGCCCGGGATAGCATAGAGGCATCCGAACCGGTTCGACAGGAAGGTGTCGAGCGCGATGTCCTCCTGGCGCACGAAACCCTGCCGGGGGACCTTGCCCTCGGCCAGAAGATCCAGCACGGCGCAGATGCTTGTCGCCGTGGTCATCTGGATGGCGCTGCGGCGCTGGCCGTCGATCTCGCTGCCGTAGATGGTATTGGCATAGGTCTCCTGGACAAACGCGCCCTCGCGCCAGCCGGCGACCGTGACCTGGATCACGACGACGTCCAGCAGGGTCGACGGCAGAGCGTGCTCCAGGATGTCCTTGAGGACGTGGCGGCGTTCGCCCAGGCGCAGGTCGCGCAGCAATGTCCTGAGGATCGCGGCGTGGCCGGGGTAGCGCACGGTGCGGTAGTTGAGCTCGCGCACGCGTCCGAGATAGGTGTCGCACAGCGTGCCCAGGCCGCCGGACGTGTTGAACGCCTCGTACGCCGTGCCGTCGAGCACCAGCTCCTCGCGGTCCTCCAGCGGCTGCACCTGGCGTTGCACGCCGTCGACGATCGCCTGGCAGGGTTCGCAGTACTCGTTGATGACCCCGTCCGT
The DNA here is from genome assembly GCF_008039615.1 of Vineibacter terrae. Lineage (GTDB taxonomy): Bacteria > Pseudomonadota > Alphaproteobacteria > Reyranellales > Reyranellaceae > Vineibacter > Vineibacter terrae. The sequence continues at coordinate 14,427 of NZ_VDUZ01000089.1, forward strand.
GCTCCAGGTCAGGCTGTACTTGAGGGCGTTCGAGGGAAAGCGCGGCAGCGCCCCGACGCGCAGGCGGATGCTGTCGAGCTTGTCGAAGCGCTGCGCCAGGTCGTGCGCGACGATCGAGACGAAACCCGGCGCCAGGCCGCATTGCGGGATGAAGGCGGCGGCGGCGCCCTGCGCCAGGCTCTGGACCTGGCGGGTGCTGGCGACGTCTTCCGTGAGGTCGAGGTAGTGCACGCCGATGCGCCGGGCGATGCCGGCGATTTGCGTGGTGAGCTGAAAGGGCGCCGCCGAGAGGATAGCGAGCTTGTCGCGCAGCTGGCCCAGCAGCGCCTCGTCCACCGCCGCGATATCGAGCGCGGCGGTCTTGATTGCGGAGCCGAAGGGGATGCGCTCGAGCTGGGCGCGATCCCGATCGATCAGGGTCACGCCGTAGTCGCCGCTGCCCGCCAGCAGCTCGGCGATCGTCACACCGATCCTGCCGGCGCCGATGACCGCGATCTCCATCCTGCCCATGACACGCTCCCGCAACCGCAACTCGATCCGCGGTCAGTGTTGACGGGTGTCGTATCGAACGCTACCGGCATATCGACGAAAACGGCGAGGGCCAGCGGCACTATGACCGATGTGACCGGCAGAACGCGGGTGCAGGCCGACAGCACGGACCGTCAGCTTCTGGCTCTTCTGCGCGAGAATGCCCGGGCGCCGACAGCCGAGCTCGCGCGCCGGCTCGGCCTGTCGCGCTCGACGGTCCAGAGCCGCATCGAGCGGCTGGAACGGAGCGGACACATCGTCGGCTACACCGTGCGCGTCGCGGACGAGCACGAGCGCGGGCAGCTCAAGGCTTTCGTGATGGTGACGCTGCAGCCCAAGCAGTCGGCGTCGATCGAGGTGGCCCTGCGCAGGATGCCGGAGGTGAGGGCGCTGCATTCGGTCAGCGGGCCGTTCGACCTCATCGTGTCGGTGACGGCGGCCTCGGTAGAGGAGATGAACGCGACGATCGATCGGATCGGCGCGCTGGCCGGCGTCGAGCGCACCACGTCGGCCATGGTCCTCTCGACACGGATCGACCGGTAGAAGCGCGAGGACGTGCTCTGCTGATGCTCGCCAGCACCTGCATTGCCTGGGATCAGCACAGCAAGATCCTTCGCTTCGCTCAGGATGACAGCCGCGAGAACGACGCTTCCACCTGAACGCGATTCACGCCGCGTCGGGGCGGCAGCACGGGGAAATCCCGGCTCTTGTTCGCATTGCGATACCGTCTGGCGTGTCTGCGGTCGTGCGGTCCAGGGTCCGTCTATATGGATAAGCTGGCCTATATCGGAAAGGAGGATTCAAGCAGCCATGCTCGACAAGAAACTCATCGGCCATACGTTCACGCCGTTCACGGCCACAGTCGAAGCCGGCAAGATCCGGCTGTTCTGCAAGGCGATCGGCGAGGAAGACCCGATCTATCAGGACGAGGCCGCCGCCAAGGCCGCCGGCTACCGCGCCATCCCGGCGCCGCCCACCTTCCTGACGG
>NZ_VDUZ01000090.1 GCF_008039615.1 Vineibacter terrae
CGTAGCACAATATATCCATAATTGCTACTCAAAAACACCATTTACATGCCTACATACTGGACGCAAAATCGCCGCTTTTTTCAACAAAGCCAAATACTTACCTGACTCTGTCAGGGGTAACTTCGGCTTAATATAGAAGTTCAAGTGAGCTTGAGATCAAGGGGTGGCTGTGATTGATTGCCGGCCATGGAAGCCCTGCTCACCATCGGCGAGACGGCGCGGCGCAGCGGCGTGGCTGCTTCGGCGCTGCGCTTCTACGAAGAACGCGGCCTGATCACGGCGCAGCGCGCCGGCTCGGGCCATCGACGCTTTCCGCGCGCCGTGCTGCGGCGCCTCGCCTTCATCGTCTTCGCCCAGCGTATCGGGCTGTCGCTGGAGGAGATCGGCGCCGAGCTCGCCAAGCTGCCCTCGGAGCGCGTGCCGACCGGCCGCGACTGGTCGCGGCTGTCCGGCAAATGGGCCGGCCGCATCGACCAGCGCATCGCCGAGCTGCAGCGCCTGAAGGTGGGCCTCACCAGCTGCATCGGCTGCGGCTGCCTGTCGCTGGAGCATTGCCAACTCGTCAATGCCGGCGACCGGGCCGGGCGCATCGGTCCGGGGCCGCTTCTATGGGTGGGCGGCCGCCGAAAGCGGTGAATTGTGCGCTGCAACCAAAGAGCGCAGAAACAGCGCCCGGCACGTTGCTTCAGGGCCGCCGGCGTCTTAGGATAATGACGGCGCAAATAGAATGAATCCGGGGGGAATCATGCGCGTGACACGGCGTCATATGGCCGTTGCTGGTGCGTTCGTGCTCACAACATCGAGCCTTCTGCCCGCCCGTCGGCCGGTGTCGCAGCCCAGCGACGAAGCCGCGGTCAACCAGGCTGTCGAGACCCTGCGCAAAGCGATGCTCGCCGGCGATCGGGCGCAGCTGGAGGCGCTGGTGGCCGATCAGCTCAGCTACGGCCATTCCGGCGGCGCGGTCGAGACCAAGGCGCAGTTCATCGACGTCATCGCCTCCAGGAAGACCGTCTACAAGACGATCACGCTGTCGGACGCCACGGTCACGGTCGCCGGCACCAACGCAATCGCGCGCCATACCTTCGCCGCCGAGTTCGAGTCTGAGGGCAAGCCCGGCACGGCCAGGATCGGTGTGCTGCAAGTCTGGCAGAAGCAGGGCACCAGCCGGAAGCTCCTGGCACGCCAGGCGTTCAAGACTTGATTTTTTCGGACCGCGGGCGTCCACGCCCGCATCGGTGCGTTAGCGCCGACGGTCTCTCGCTCTGCGCTTCGCTCCGAGCGAGTGCGGGCGTGGACGTCCGCGGTCCGAATGAAAGACTTCAGTGACGGGCGTCGCCGGCGAGGGCGGCCAGCGCGGCACGGTCGCGGATGTGGATCTCCTGCGGATGCGGCAGCTCGATGATGCCGCGGCGCTTGAGCTCGGCCAGCATACGGCTCACGGTCTCGAGCGTCAGGCCGAGATGGTCGGCGATGTCCACCCGCGTCATGGCCAGCGGCACGATCGGCTGCGCCATGAGATGCGCTCCCAGCCGGCGCTTGAACTGGAGCAGGAAGGTTGCGACCCGCTCCAGGGCGTTCATGCGGCCCAGCAGCAGCAGCTGATCCTGCGCCGCCGCCAGGCTCTGCATGGTGAGATCAAGCAGGCGCTGGCCGGCGCGGGCATCGCCTTCGAGGGCCCGCCGCAGCTGCGGCCGCGCATAGCGGGTCAGCTCGGTATCGACGATGGCTTCGGCAGTGAAGACATGGGTGTCCCCAGCCTCCAGCCCGATGAGGTCGCCGGGCAACAGGAAATCGACGACGTAGCGCCGACCGTCAGCCATGATCTTGCATAGGCGCACAGCGCCTGACACGATCCGGTAGCAGGATCTTGCCGTATCGCCCTGCTGGAACAGCACGGCTTCGCGTGCAACGCTGGCGCGAACGCCCGTCGCCGGCAGCCAGGCATTCGCGTCATCGTCCGCTGCCGACATGACAGCGGCCGGGACGGCTTGAGGCGCGTTCGTCGTGTAGGTGATCATGACAGGCGGGCTCCCGTGGCTTGCCGATGCCGACGACTTTGGCCCGGTCGCCCCGCGGATTAAATTCGGGAACGACGCGTACGGGAAACCCCTTACATTTTTCCGAGGGCCATCACCCCGGCTGGCCGTCGACACGCGGCCGCAGCACCATGGGGGCGATGACAGCGGCGAGCAGACCAAACGCGGCAGTCCACAGCACACCGGCGGCAAGCAGCAGGTGCGCGGCGGCAGCGGCGTCGAGCATCTGCCCGGCCACGCGCGCGGCCACGGCCAGCGCCAGCAAGCCATAGGCCACGACCATGGCCGATGGCGCCTTCATCTCGCGGCCGGTGTGACCCAAGGTCGCGCGCGACATCACGCCCATGATCATGGTGCCGATGGCGCCCATGGTCAGGATGTGCAGCGCGGCCGTGGCCGGCAAGGCGTCGAACGCCAGCGCGGCGCCGCGCGCCAGAAGGCCGAGCACCAGCCAGATCACGCCGGCATGCAGGACGAAGAGGATCGGCGTGCCGACCGTGGCGGCCGTGCGCCAGCGTGCCAGCCGAACGGCGAGCATGGCCGCGGCCAGCAGGCTGGCATAGCCCACCACCGGGCTGGCATCGCCCAGCGCGACGTCGAGAAGCGCCACGGCAACCATCGACAGGATGCAAAGCCGGTCCAGCATCGGGCGCGGTGTGATGCCGGCCGATCCCGGCCGACGCTGGCGCACGAACGTGCCGGTGAACGCCGGCACGATGCGGCCGCTGATCACGGTGATCATCAGCAGGAGGATGTCGAGCGCCAGGAACAGGCCGCGCCGCCCTTGCGGCAGCACGCCGCCCGCATCGAGGTGCACCAGCACATTGGCGACGGTGATCGCCGCGAACAGAACGAAGAAGATGTAGTTGCGCCGGTTGCCGGCCGCGATCAGCGCCGGCGCCGCGGCGATGGCGACGGCCGGCAGGAAGACCAGGTCGGCGGCCGCCACCAGCGGCCACGGCAGCGCGTCGATGAACATCATCGCGACCCGGCCGAGCAGCCACAGCACCACCAGGACGCCCAGCCGCGAGCCCGCCACGGGCGGCGCGCCCGTCCAGTTCGGCACCGCCGTCAGCAGGAAGCCACCGAGCGCCGCGCCGGCGAAGCCGAACAGCATCTCGTGCGCGTGCCACATGATGACCGGCAGCCGTTGCGGCGCCAGCCCCAATCCGCTCAGCCAGGCGAGATAGACGGGAATGGCGCCGGCCGCGTACAGCGCCGCCAGCAGAAAGAACGGGCGGAAGCCGTAGGCCAGCGGCGCGAACCCTGCCGGACGCGCGACGGGCTCGGTGAGATCCATGATGTTGGTCCGCATGACGCCACTCCCTGAAGACGCCGATCGCTACTGCACAAGTGGCGATGTCGCTGCGCCAAGGTCAATTCCGTTGATCGTCGCACCGCCGGCGAGGATGCGGATGTATTGCGACACCGCGGTGCGCCACGACCGATCCTGGAGGTAGTCGGCGATGCGGTCCTTCACCGCGTCGTAGGGCAGCTCGCGGCCCAGGACCTTCTGCTCGACCGAGAGCACATGGTAGCCGTAGCGCGTCGACAGCGGCACGGGGCAGAGGCCGGGATCGAGATTGAAGAGGAAGGTGTCCAGCTCCGGCACGGTCTGGCCGCGCACAAGCTGCCCGAGATGCCCGCCCTGCTCCTTCGACGGGCAGGCCGAGAACTGCCGCGCCAGCGCGCCGAAGGCACCCGGCTCGCGACGCAGCTCGGCGATCAGCGCCTCAGCCTTGCGCTTGGCCTCGGCGCGGCCGTCATCGTCGTCCGGCGCGGCGGCGATCAGGATATGGCGCGCCTCGACCAGATCCGGGCTGCGGAAGCGCTGGCGGTTGTTGCGCCAGTAGCGCGCGCAGGTTTCCGCATCGGCCGCCGGCACCGTCACCTCGCGCGCCAGGAGCTCGGCGATCACCTCCTCCTCGCCGTCGGCCGCGGCCGGATCCGCGGCGCCGATGCCCAACGCGGCGGCGCGGCGCAGCAGCAGCTGACGGATGACCAGGGCGCGAGCGGCGGCGGCGCGGGCGTCCTCGAGCTTCGCGGCGGGATGGTGCTGGACCTCGCGCGCGATCGCGGCCTCGGGGATCGCAACGCCGTCGATGGCAATGCTCATGTCCGCACCTCACGGCTGGGCCCGCGCGCGCCGCGCTTGCGCACGACCTGGTAGGGCCGGAAGACGTACCAGACCGGCGCGCTCCAGATATGCACCAGACGGCCGAACGGGAAGATCAGGAAGATCGTGAGGCCCAGAAACATATGGGCCTTGAAGATCCAGTCGACGTCGCGGATCAGGTCGGCGGCGCCGCCGCGGAACGTCACGATGCGCTGCGCCCACTCCGACAGCACCATCATGACGCTGCCGTCGAGATGGCCGGCGGAGAACGGGATCGTCGCCAGGCCCAGCACCAGCTGTAGCCACAGGATCGCGAGGATCGCGATATCCATGGCCGAGCTGGTGGCCCGGATACGGGCGTCGAGCAGCCGGCGGTGCAGCAGCAGCGTCAGGCCGACGAAGCAGACCACGCCGGCGATGCCGCCCGATATCATGGCCATCAGCTGCTTGGCGCCGGCGCCGATGACGTGCTCGTAGACCGCGTGCGGCGTCAGCATGCCCACGAAGTGGCCCAGGAACAGGAACAGGATGCCAACATGGAACAGGTTGGAGCCCCAGCGCAGCTGTCGCGCGCGCAGCAGCTGGCTGGAGCCGGAGCGCCAGGTGTACTGCTCGCGGTCGAAGCGCAGCAGGCTCCCGAGCAGGAACACCGACAGGCAGATATAGGGGTAGATGCCGAAGACGAAGAGATGGAGATAATCGGTCATGACCGGTGCGCCCCCGACGCCGGCTTGGCGTTCATGCGCGCGAGCATGGTGGCGGCGCGGTCGCAGCCCTGGTCGCGCGTCTGCATGTCGGGCGTGCTCCCGACGCCGAACACGATTGCCGCCTCCTCCCATGCCCGGTCGATCGCCTCGGGCGACTCGGTGTCGGGCTCATCGGTATCGGCGGGACAGCCCCCGTCGGCGCCGACCAGCGCCAGCAGCGCGGCAAACACGCCGGCATAGGCGCTGTCGCGCTTCGCCAGGCGGCCATTGACGGCGGCGATGATGTGCGTGGCCTCGGCCAGCAGCCCGCGCGCCTGGGCGGACGGCAGGATCGAGAGGAACTCCAGGAACAGCGGCAGATAGTCCGGCAGCTCCTTGGCCGTCACGTCGAGACCGTGGCGCTCGTAGAGCTTCACCAGATCGATCATGGCCTGGCCGCGGTCACGCGACTCGCCATGCACATGCTCGAACAGATGCAGCGACAGCGTGCGCACGCGGTCGAACAGGCCGACATAGGCGGCCTGCAGGTCGAGCAGGTCACGGCTTTCCAGCACGGCGAAAAGCGGCTCCAGGCCCTCGCGCGCCGCCGGGGCGAGCAGGTTGTCGGCGTGCAGCAGCCGGCGCATCTGCGGCACCGATGCGACCAGCGCATCGTCGGGGTAACCAAGCAGTCGGGCGAGAACGCGATAGGTGATCATCACTTGCCTCCCAGGGCGCGGGCAGGCCTGTTGCCGCCGAACAGGCCGCGTTCGTCCGTGCCGTCACCGCAGCCGTTGCCGAAGGAGAAGCCGCAGCTGCCGCGCAGGTCGAACGCCGTCTCGGCATACTCGCGGTGGGTCGTCGGGATCACGTAGCGGTCCTCGTAGCTGGCGATGGCCATGTAGCGGTACATCTCCTCGACCTGGCGGGCATCCAGGCCCACCTTGCGCAGCACGTCGATGCGGTCGACGCCGTCGACGTTGCGGGCGCGCATGAAGACCCGCATCGCCGCCATGCGCTCCAGCGCGCTGACGACCGGCGCCTCATCGCCGGCGGTCAGCAGGTTGGCGAGATAGCGGACCGGGATGCGCAGCGAGCGCACATCGGGGATGTGGTTGTCCATCGCGACCTTGCCGGCATCGGCGGCCGACGTGATCGGCGACAGCGGCGGCACGTACCAGACCATCGGCAAGGTGCGGTACTCCGGGTGCAGCGGGAAGGCGATCTTCCAGTCGATCGCCATCTTGTAGGTGGGCGAGCGGCGCGCCGCCTCGAGCCAGGCATCCGGCACGCCGTCCTTGCGCGCCTGGGCGATCACCGCCGGATCCTCGGGATCGAGAAAGATCGAGAGCTGCGCCGGATAGAGGCCCTGCTCGCTCTCAACCGATGCAGCCTCCTCGATGCGGTCGGCGTCGTAGAGCAGCACGCCGAGGTAGCGGATGCGCCCGACGCAGGTCTCCGAGCAGACCGTCGGCTCGCCGACCTCGATGCGGGGGTAGCAGAAGATGCACTTCTCCGCCTTTCCGGACTGCCAGTTGTAGTAGATCTTCTTGTAGGGGCAGGCAGAGACGCACATGCGCCAGCCACGGCACTTGTCCTGGTCGACGAGGACGATGCCGTCCTCCTCGCGCTTGTAGATCGAGCCCGAGGGGCAGGCAGCAACACAGGCCGGGTTCAGGCAGTGCTCGCACAGCCGCGGCAGGTAGAACATGAAGGTGTTCTCGAACTGGCCGTAAATCTCCTTCTGGACCTGCTCGAAGTTCTTGTCACGGGAGCGCTTGGCGAACTCCGTGCCCAGGATCTCCTCCCAGTTCGGGCCCCATTCGATCTTGTCCATGCGCTTGCCCGTGATCAGCGACACCGGGCGCGCCACCGGCATGGCCTCCGACTCGGGGGCCGTGTGCAGGTGCTCGTAGTCGAAGGTGAAGGGCTCGTAGTAGTCGTCGATCTCCGGCAGGTCGGGGTTGGCGAAGATGTTGGCCAGCACCCGCCATTTGCCGCCGATCCTCGGCACCAGCTTGCCGCTCCTGGTGCGGCGCCATCCGCCCTTCCAGCGCTCCTGGTTCTCCCATTCCTTGGGATAGCCGATGCCCGGCTTGGTCTCGACATTGTTGAACCAGGCGTATTCCACGCCCTCGCGGCTGGTCCACACGTTCTTGCACGTCACCGAGCAGGTATGGCAGCCGATGCACTTGTCGAGGTTGAGCACCATCGCGATCTGGGCCCGGACTTTCATGTTCGCATGCTCCCTCTCATATCGCCCGACCGCTCACTCGGCCGCCGCAGGGCGGCTGGTCAGCGGACCATCGAGCCAGTCGACGTTGGCCATCTTGCGCACGATCACGAACTCGTCGCGATTGGTGCCGATCGTGCCGTGGTAGTTGAAGCCGTAGCTCAGCTGTGCGTAGCCGCCGATCATGTGCGTCGGCTTGAGGCAGGTGCGGGTCACCGAGTTGTGGATGCCGCCACGGGCGCCGGTGATCTCGCTGCCCGGCATGTTCACGATCTTCTCCTGGGCGTGGTACATCAGCACCATGCCCTTGGGCACGCGCTGGCTGACCACGGCGCGCGCCACGAGCGCGCCGTTGAGGTTGAAGGCCTCGATCCAGTCGTTGTCCTCGATGCCCGCGTCCTTGGCGTCGGCCTCGCTCAGCCACACGATCGGCCCGCCGCGCGACAGCGTCAGCATGAGCAGGTTGTCGGTGTAGGTGCTGTGGATGCCCCACTTCTGGTGCGGCGTGATGAAGTTGAGCACGATCTCCGGGTTGCCGTTGGGCTTGCGCCGCAGCATCGGGTCGGTGGCCTTGGTGTCGATCGGCGGCTTGTAGAGGCAGAAGCCCTCGCCGAAGGCCAGCATCCAGGGGTGATCCTGGTAGAGCTGCTGGCGGCCCGTCAGCGTGCGCCACGGGATGAGCTCGTGCACGTTGGTGTAGCCGGCGTTGTAGCTGACGTGCTCGGACTCGACGCCGCTCCAGGTCGGCGACGAGATGATCTTGCGCGGCTGCGCCTGCAGGTCGCGGAAGCGCAGCTTGTCGTCCTCGCGCGGGATGGCGAGATGCGTATGGTCGCGGCCCGTGGCCTTGCCCAGCGCCTGCCACGACTTCACCGCCACGGCACCGTTGGTCTCCGGCGCCAGGGCCAGGATCACCTCGGTCGCATCGATGTCCGTGTCGATGCGCGGTAGGCCCTGGCTGATGCCCTCTTCCGTCACCGTGCGGTTCAGCTCGCCGAGGAAACGAACCTCGGCCTCGGTGTTCCAGCTGATGCCCTTGCCGCCGTTGCCGGCCGTGCTCAGCAGAGGCCCGAGCGAGGTGAATTTCTTGTAGGTGTTGGGATAGTCGCGCTCGACCACGGCCAGCGCCGGCGCGGTCCTGCCCGGCACGAGGTCGCACTCGCCCTTCTTCCAGTCCTGCGGCTCGAAGGGCTGCGCCAGCTCGCCAGGCGTGTCGTGCAGCAGCGGGCTCAGCACGAGCTCCTTCTCGACGCCGAGATGGCCCTGGCAGACGGCGCTGAACTTGCGCGCGATGCCCTTGAAGATCTCCCAGTCGCTGCGCGCCTCCCATGCCGGATCGACCGCGGCCGACAGCGGGTGGATGAAGGGGTGCATGTCCGAGGTGTTGAGGTCGTGCTTCTCGTACCAGGTGGCCGTGGGCAGCACGATGTCGGAGTACATGCAGGTGGTCGACATGCGGAAGTCGAGCGTCACCAGCAGGTCGAGCTTGCCCTCGCCCTCATCGTCGCGCCACACGACCTCCTGCGGCTTGCGGCCGCCTTCGACACCGAGATCCTTGCCCTGCACGCCGTGCTGCGTGCCCAGCAGGTGCTTGAGGAAGTATTCGTGGCCCTTGCCGCTGGAGCCCAGCAGGTTGGAGCGCCAGACGAACATGTTGCGCGGGAAGTTGCGCGGATTGTCGGGGTCTTCGCACGAAAGCCTGAGCGCGCCGCTCTTCAGCGATTCTGCCGCCCAGGCGGACGCGTCCTTGCCGGCAGCCGCAGCCTGGCGGCAAGCCTCCAGGCCGCCGATCTCCAGCTGGGGTGCCGACGGCAGCCAGCCCATGCGCTCGGCACGCACGTTGAAGTCGATCAGGCTGCCCTTGAGGCTGTCCCCGGCCAGCGGCGAGAGGATCTCCTCGACACCCAGCCGCTCGTAGCGCCACTGCCCGGTGTGGGCATAGAAGAACGAGGTCGAGTTCATGTGCTTGGGCGGCCGGTGCCAGTCGAGCGCGAAGGCAAGCGGCGTCCAGCCGGTCTGCGGCCTGAGCTTTTCCTGGCCGACATAGTGCGCCCAGCCGCCGCCCGACTGGCCGATGCAGCCGCACATCACCAGCATGTTGATGATGGCGCGGTAGTTCATGTCGGCGTGATACCAGTGGTTCACCGCCGCGCCGAGGATCACCATCGACTTGCCGCGCGTCTTGTGCGCGTTGTCGGCGAACTCGCGCGCCACCGCCACCACGCGCTCGCGCGGCACGCCGGTGATGCGCTCCTGCCAGGCCGGCGTATAGGGCGCGTCGTCGTCGAACGAGGCCGCGACGTCGCCGCCCAGGCCACGATCGATGCCGTAATGCGCCAGGAGCAGGTCGTAGACCGTGGCGGCCAGAACCTCGCCGTCCTTCAGCGCCAGCCGCTTCACCGGCACGTTGCGCTCAAGGATCGCGGCGTGGTCGGTATTCTTGAAATGCGCGTGCGCGATGTTGCCGAAATACGGGAAGGCCACCGCCTCGACCGCGTCACGCGCCTCGATCAGGCTCAGGCATGCAGTGACGTCGGCGCCGGACGTGTCCTTGCTCTCCAGGTTCCACTTGCCCGGGTCGCCCCAGCGCGAGCCGACCGTGCCGGTCGGCACGGCGACGCGGCCGCTGGGCTCGTCGATGACGACGGGCTTCCACTCGGGGTTGGCGGCCTCCCCCAGCCCATCGGTGAAATCCGAGGCCCGGATGAAGCGGTCGGCCACGCGGCGGCCATCGCGTTTCACCAGCTTCACCAGCATCGGCATGTCGGTGTAGCGGCGGCAGTAGTCGGCGAAATAGTCGCTGCGCCCCACCGCGTGCCATTCCTTGAGGATCACGTGGCCCATGGCCATGGCAAGCGCCGCGTCGGTGCCCTGCTTGGGCGCCAGCCACACGTCGGCGAACTTCGACGCCTCGGAATAGTCGGGCGTCACCGTGACGACCTTGGTGCCCTTGTAGCGCGCCTCGGTCATGAAATGAGCGTCCGGCGTGCGCGTCTGCGGCACATTGGAGCCCCACAGCATCAGAAAGGTCGAGCTGTACCAGTCGGCGCTCTCCGGCACATCGGTCTGCTCGCCCCAGGTCTGCGGGCTGGACGGCGGCAGATCGCAGTACCAGTCGTAGAAGCTCATGCACACGCCGCCGATCAGCGACAGGTAGCGCGAGCCGGCGGCATAGGAGACCATCGACATGGCCGGAATCGGCGAGAAGCCGATGACGCGGTCCGGTCCCCAGGTCTTGATGGTGTAGGCGTTGGCGGCGGCGATGACCTCCTCGACCTCGTCCCAGCTCGCGCGCACGAAGCCGCCCATGCCGCGCATCGCCTTGTAGTCGCGGGCCTTGGCCGGCTCCTCGACGATCGACTTCCAGGCCTGCACCGGATCGCCGTGCGCCGCCTTTGCCGCGCGCCACAGCCGAAGCAGCCGGCCGCGCATCATCGGGTACTTCAGGCGGTTGGCGCTGTAGAGGTACCAGGAGTAGCTGGCGCCGCGGCTGCAGCCGCGCGGCTCGTGGTTGGGCAGGTCGGGCCGCGTGCGCGGATAGTCGGTCTGCTGCGTCTCCCAGGTGACGATGCCGCCCTTGACGTAGATCTTCCACGAGCACGAGCCGGTGCAGTTGACGCCGTGCGTGGAGCGCACGATCCGATCATGCGCCCAGCGGCTGCGGTAGGCCTCCTCCCAGCCGCGGTCCTCGTTGGTGACGACGCCGTGGGTTCCGGCGAAGCTGTCGACGTTCTTGCGGAAGAACATCAGGCGGTCGAGGAAATGACTCATCGTGAGGACTCCGTGGTCAGGCCGGCTGGGCGGCCGCTTGAGTGGGCCCGCCGCGCTCGACGGCGCGCAGCAGGCCGCCCCTGCGGGTGTAGACAACCCAGGTGATGGCGATGCAGGTCAGGTAGAAGGCGAAGAACCCCCACAGCGCCGCCTGTGGCCCGCCGGTGAGCACGATCGACGATCCGTAGCTCTTGGGAATGAAGAAGGCTCCGAAGGCGGCGACCGCCGAGGTGAAGCCGATGATCGCCGCCGACTCCTTCTCGGCCTGCTGGTGGCGCGCGGCGATATCCGTGTCCGGCATCAGCCGGTCCATCTCCAGGCGCATGATGGCCGGGATCATCTGGAAGGTCGAAGCGTTGCCCACGCCGCTGACGAAGAACAGGATCAGGAACATCGCAAAGAAGCCGGCGAAGCTGCCCGCCTCCAGGAAGTGGATGACGCCGACGATGCCCAGCGCCATGCCGACGAACACCCAGAACGTGACCCGGCCGCCGCCGAAGCGATCGGCGACCCAGCCCGTCATCGAGCGCGACAGCGCGCCGACCAGCGGGCCCAGGAACGCATATTGCAGCGCGTCGACCTCGGGAAACTGGATCCTGGCCAGCAGCGGGAAGCCGGCCGAATAGCCGATGAACGATCCGAACGTGCCAGTGTAGAGCCAGCACATGATCCAGTTGTGCCGGCGGCGGAAGATCACGGACTGCTCGGCGAAGGATGCCTTGGCCGAGGCGAGGTCGTTCATGCCGAACCACGCGGCAAAGGCCGAGGCGGCGATGAACGGCACCCATATGAAGCCGGCGTTCTGCAGCCACAGCGGCGTCTCGCCGGCAGCGCCCTTCACCATTGCCGGATTGCCGCCCAGCCAGCCGAACACGCCCAATGTGATGGCCAGGGGCACGACGAACTGAACGACGCTGACACCCAGATTGCCCAGCCCGGCGTTGAGCGCCAGGGCATTGCCCTTCTCGGCCTTCGGAAAGAAGAACGAGATGTTGGACATCGACGAGGCGAAATTGCCGCCGCCGAAGCCGCACAGCAGCGCCAGCAGCAGGAAGATCCAGTATGGCGTCGCGGGGTTCTGCACGGCCAGCCCGATGCCGACCGCGGGGATCATCAGCGACCATGTCGAGAGCGTCGTCCACAGGCGGCCGCCGAAGATCGGCACGACGAAAGAATAGAAGACGCGCAGCGTCGCGCCCGAGACACCGGGCAGCGCCGCCAGCCAGAACAGCTGGTCGGTGGTGTACTTGAAACCCACGGCCGGGAGCTTCGCGACCACGACCGACCACACCATCCACACCGCGAACGACAGCAGCAGCGCCGGGATGGAGATCAGCAGGTTGCGCCGCGCGATCGGCCGGCCCACCTCGGCCCAGAAGGCAGGATCTTCCGCCCGCCAGTCGGTGATCAGCTGGCCGGACAGAGCGCCCACGTGCCGCGGCTCGTGGATCTCCTGCATCTCGGGCAGCTCGGGCAGGGTGCGCAGCACCTCCCTCGCTGCGGTGCGCTCCATGGTCCGGACCGCCATGTGCATCCAGGCCAGCGACGCGGCAACGATCAGGAACAGCAGCATGAAGCAGCTCGTCCAGATGCCGGTCAGGTCGTTCATCAAGCCGAACGCGATGGGCAGCACGAAGCCGCCCAGGCCGCCCACCAGGCCGACGACGCCGCCGACCGCGCCGACATGCCTGGGATAGTAGACCGGGATGTGCTTGTAGACCGCCGCCTTGCCCAGGCTCATGAAGAAGCCCAGCACGAAGACCATGACGGTGAACGGCACCAGCCCGACCTCGACCTGGAAGCCGATCGGGCCGTTGATGCCTTTCACGATGTACTGGGTCGGCGGGTACGACAGCAGGAAGCAGACGACGACAGAGACCCCGAACGTCCAGTACATCACGCGCCGTGCGCCATACCTGTCCGACAGGTGGCCGCCATAGATGCGGAACAGGCTGGCCGGCACCGAATAGGCGGCAGCGATGACGCCGGCGGCGATGATGTCCAGCCCATAGACGCCGATCAGGTAGCGCGGCAGCCACAGCGCCAGCGCCACGAAGGCGCCGAACACGAAGAAGTAGTAGAGCGCGAAGCGCCAGACCTGGATGTTCTTCAGCGGCTCGAGCATCGCCGACAGCGGCTCGGGCCTGGTGCCGGCCCGGCGCCGCGCCTGGAGCTCGGGGTCGTCGCTGGTGCCGAACCAGAACGCGACCGCCATCACGACCAGCGCCAGCGCCCAGATGCCCGCCACCATCTTCCAGCCGAAGGCGACCATCACGAAGGGGGCGGCAAACTTGGTGACCGCGGCGCCGACATTGCCGGCGCCGAACACGCCCAGCGCCGTGCCCTGCTGCTCGCGGGGATACCAGCGCGAGACATAGGCGATGCCGACCGCGAACGATCCGCCGGCGATGCCGACACCCAGCGCCGCCAGCAGGAACGTCTCATAGGTGGTGGCGAAGGTGAGCAGCCATGTTGCCAGCGCCGCCGCCAGCATGACCAGGGTGTAGACCAGCCGGCCGCCATGCTGATCGGTCCAGATGCCGAGGATCAGCCGGATCAGCGAGCCGGTGAGGATCGGCGTGCCGACCAGCAGGCCGAACTGCGTCTCGCTGAGTCCGAGGTCGTCCTTGATCTGGATGCCGATGATCGAGAAGATCGTCCACACGGCGAAGCAGACGGTGAACGCGACTGTGCTCAGCGCCAGCGCGCGTGTGCGTCCCTCAGCCGAAGCCGGCCCGTCGTCCTGCCGGACACCACCGCTTTCAGCAATCGCGTGCACCATCGTCGACCCCCACCGTTCGACCGCACACTCTGCCCGATACTGCGGGCCGCCATTGACGCAAGTCAATTTCGGGTTGCGATGGATTGATTGTCGCGCGCACTTGATATTTATCATTTCCAGCGAAGACCGATATCGTCGCCAGGAGCAGCCAATCGTGTCACCCGAGGATCAGCATCGCGTCGAGACAATCGTGCTGTTCAAGGACGTGCCGATGCCGGCCGTCCGTTCGTTGGCCCAAGCGTGCGCAACCCAGGTGCTTGCTGCGAACGCCACCGTCTTCCGGACGGGCGAGCAACCATCGCTGCTGCATCTGATCCTGGCCGGCCGCATCGCGCTCATCGGCGAAGGCGCCGGCGACGCTGCCGTGATCGAGGCCTTCGGCGAAGGCGAGGCGTTGCTGACGCCGGCAGTCATGCTCGACCGGCCCTACCTGCTGACCGCCCGCACGCTCATCGAGACCCGCGTCGCCGCGATCCCGGCCGAGACGTTCCGTGCCGTGCTCGATCGCGAGCCGGCGCTGGCGCGGGCGGTGATCAACCAGCTCGCACGGCACTGGCGCGTTTTGATCCGCCAGATCAAGGATCTCAAGCTGCGCGCCGGCGCCCAGCGCCTGGCATCGTATCTGCTGGCGCAGGACCGCAGCTGCGGCGGGAGCATCTACCTGCCGATGGAGCGGCGGCTCCTGGCGGGGCGGCTGGGCATGAGCCCCGAGCACCTGTCGCGTGCCTTCGTGCAACTACGGCCGCATGGCGTCGCCAGCCAGGGACGCTCGGTGACCATCGTCGACGACGAGGCGCTGCGGCACTTCTGCGACTTCGACGCGCTGATATAGCAGGCCGTGACCGGCGGCAGGGGACGACCGCCATCCCCTGCCGTCAGACGCCGAAGGCCAGCACCTCCGGCAGCACGACGAGATGGTTCTCGACACGCTTGACGCCCGCGACCTGCTCGGCCGCGACGCCGCACACCTTCTTCACCGTCTCGTTGTAGACGTAGCCCCAGAGATGGACCACGCCCTGCTCCACGACCACGTTCGCCGGCCAGATCCACGGCCAGTGATTCTTGGCGAACTCGTCGGCAACGGCGGACCGGATCGCCTCGTCGGTGACCTGCACGTCCTGCGCGGGCCTGTGCGCAAGCAGCCCCTGCAGCAGGTTGGCGCGGCTGACGGCCCCCACCGGCCTGCCGTCGCGCACGACGGGAATGCACTTGACGTGGTGCTTGTCCATCAGCCGCGCGATCTCGGCCAGCGGCGTGTCCTCGGCCACCGTGACGACGGACGCCGTCATGATGTCGGCGACGCGGCGGGCATGCGACTTGATGTAGTCGGCGACCCGTGACGCATCGTTGGGCACCAGCCGCAGCAGCCACGAGCGCTCGCGCTCGGTGCCCAACTCGACGCGGTGCACGAGGTCGGCTTCGCTCACGATGCCCAGTAGCGTGCCATCCGCATCGACGACCGGCACGGCGCTGACCTGCGCGCCCAGCAGCAGCTGCGCCAGGTCGAAGATCGAGGTGTCCGGCGTCACGGTGTGGACCTGCCGGGTCATGACATCCTTGGCCAGCATGCACGTCTCCTGTTCAGGAGCCGCAAGAACACTCCAACCGCGACGCCGGCACCTTGCGCCAAATCAACATCACGGCTCCGATATGAGCGGATTCCATCCTTGACGGCATGGATCCCGACGCGCCTGCTGGCGTTGGACATGGCAGCGGCGACGCCGCAGGAGATTGCTACATGGCCAGAACGTCCAACGTGGCGCGACTGCTGCCGCTGGCCGCGACGCTGGCGGTGGCGGCAGCCTGTGCCGACACGAACTCGGTTCCGCGGCCGCCGGAGCGCGGCGACGGCGGCGCGCCGACACAGACGGTCGATCAGAGCCTGCGCGGCTGGCAAGCGCGCCAGCCAAATACCAATCCCGAGTTGAGCCCCGATATCATGCGCCGCATCGACCCAGGCAACCCCGGCCGCAGCGCGCCGGGCGTGCCGGGCAACCCCTATGCCGGCACGTCTTCCGGCCTGCCGAGCATCCCGATGCGGCCGGACGCCACGACCATTCCGCTGCCCGGCCGCACGACCTTCCCCCTGCCCGGCGGCACGACGCTTCCAACCGCCGCCGACCCGTCAAACCCCAACAATGTGACGACGGTGCCGCGGCCGAACTAGGGCCTGTTTTCAAACCCCGATCCAGATGAGGATACAGGCGATCAGCGCCATGGCGAGGTAGTTGCGGGCGGTCTTTTCGTAGCGAGTAGCGAACCGACGGAACCGCTTGAGGCGATTGATGC
>NZ_VDUZ01000091.1 GCF_008039615.1 Vineibacter terrae
GCGCCGGCCTCATCCGCCGCCAGCCCGGTGTCGCACGAAGCATCCAGATCCTGGTCGACCCTCAAGACCTGCCAATCCTCCCCTGGCTCAACAGCAACCCGTCATAACCTCTGTGGCGAGGTACTAGCGTGCCGCCGCTGTCGGCCGCGCCGTGAGCTGGAAGACCTGATCCTGCGGCTTGCCGTCGGGACGCTGGCGCGTGATCGACAGGATCCCGCGCAGCTCCGTCGGCGCTGGCGCGTCCACCTGCGCCGCGGTCAGCGCCAGAACGATGTCGCCGCCCTGCTCGCGCAGCACCTGCGGCGCCGAATGGTCGATCAAATCGCCGCGCTCGGGGAAGAGATAGGCCTCGCGCACAGGACCATCGCCGTCGCCCAACGCCGATTTCGGCACGCGCACCGTCACAGCCTGGGGCGTCCGCTCGAACAGGCCGGCGGCTGCCGGCAACGGCGGATCGACCATCGTCGAGGCACCCTTGGCGTCGGCTGTCACCGGCAGGCTTAAGGTGAAGTGGCCATGCTCGGGCACGCAGACCTTCTCGCACACCAGCCAGGTGGCGTCGGCAGCGATGTCGATGACCGTCCCAGGCCTGGCCGACGGCGGCACCGGCACATTGGTGACGAGCGCAACGTCGCCATGGTGGCCGTAGCTCACGATGCCGGCGATATCGATGCGCTCCGGCGTCGGCCATTGCTGCGGGCCGGCGATGTCGCGGCCCAGCACATGCAAGGTCACCGACGCAGGCTCGCCGGAATCACCGGGATTGCGCCAGTAGGTGTGCCAGCCGGGCTTGAGCTGCAGGCGCAGCGCCACGGGAACCGACTGGCCGGGCGCCGCGGCGATGTCGTCGGCCACCAGCGTCGCGCGTGTGCGATCCGTGACCACCGGCGCCGACACGACATCGGCCCACGCCGGCGCGGCCAGCACGGACATCACCAGCACCGCCGTCGCGGCGCGCCATCTGCTTGCCATCGCTGCCACATCCATCACCCTGGGCTATCGCTTGGCGGCACCGCCGCACCGCCGCCGTTCCTGATCACGCGCGGCGGCAATTTTGCGACAGCCCGATCTGTCACCCCACTGCATTGCAGCCATGGTCGTCGGGCCGGAGCGACGGGTCAATTCACGCGGTCGCGAGTCGGCGCCTGCTCAGAGCCGTCACGCTGCCGCATTGCGGGGCGCGACCCAGGCCCCTATGGTCGGCGCCCGCTTGCCCGGCCTCAAGGCGAAACGCGCATGGCCCGATCCGCTGTCCACTCCCTGCGTCCGCCGGTCGCCGACGCCACGGGCACCGTGCCCCTGCGACGCGTCTTCGTGCGTGACCTGGTCGCAACGGCACGCATCGGCGTCCACCGGCATGAAAAGAAGGCACCCCAGCGCGTGCGCATCAATATCGAGCTGCTGGTGCCGGAGGATGGGCGGCCGCTCAACGACCGGCTGGCCAACGTGGTCGACTACGAAGCCATCGTCGTGGGCGTGCGGGCGCTCACCAGCGAGGGCCATGTCAACCTGGTGGAGACCTTGGCGGAGCGCATCGCGATGCTGTGCCTGCGCGACCGGCGGGTCCATACCGCGCGCGTTCGGGTGGAGAAGCTGGAAGTCTTCGCCGATGCCGCGTCCGTTGGCATCGAAATCGAGCGCCACAACGGCTGAAACGGCCGGAATCTGTACACACCCCCTCGGGGGACGATTCGGCACCGATATGGAAGGGCC
Organism: Vineibacter terrae; assembly: GCF_008039615.1. GTDB lineage: Bacteria > Pseudomonadota > Alphaproteobacteria > Reyranellales > Reyranellaceae > Vineibacter > Vineibacter terrae. The sequence goes on from NZ_VDUZ01000091.1 coordinate 1,714, forward strand.
ATTGCCTTATTGACGGCTAGGTTACCGAATTATCAAGCCGGCTTTTTTCCAAGCGGAACAAGCGATTATGCATCACGAATGAGTATTCAGCCGGGCTCGCGGGCAGGAGCTGTCAAGACGATCCTGCCGCGGCGCTTCGGCTGCCCGTTGCGTGAACCCACAGGCTTATCCACATACAGGCCATCCTTGTCCCGATCGTGGTCGCAGCGCCTGCCACCGAATGCCAGGGGTGGGGATTTTTCACTGGCCTCGATCGGGCGGACGGCCGATTAGAGACTGTCTGCGGTAGATTTTGTGATGTCCGGCAAACCCGAGATCGACGTCCTCCCCGTCATCCCACCGGCCGACCTTCGGCCGGCGAACGAGGACGTGCCGGCCGGCGCCGCCGATCCGGTGCCCGAGGCGGCGCCGGCCGAAGGCAGCCTGGCGGCCGGCACCGCGATCATCGCCGGCTATGTCAGGACCCTGCCGCGCAAGCCCGGCGTCTACCGCATGATCGACGCCAAGGGCGACGTGCTCTATGTCGGCAAGGCGCGCCTGCTGAAGAGCCGCGTGGCGTCCTACACCCAGCCGACCCGCCTCTCGACGCGCCTGATGCGCATGGTGTCGGCGACCGTGGCGATGGAGTTCGTCGTCACCGACAGCGAAGCCGAAGCGCTGCTGCTCGAGAACAACCTGATCAAGCGCTTCAAGCCGCGCTTCAACGTGCTGCTGCGCGACGACAAGTCGTTCCCCTATATCGTGATCCGGCGGGACCATGCCTGGCCGCAGCTTGCCAAGCATCGCGGCGCGCGCAACGAGACCGACGAGTATTTCGGTCCGTTCGCGTCAGCCGGCGCCGTCAACCGCACGCTCTACACCCTGCAGCGCGCCTTCCCCTTGCGCTCGTGCTCGGACTCGATCTTCGCCAACCGTACGCGACCTTGCCTGCAGTACCAGATCAAGCGCTGCGTGGCGCCCTGCGTCGGGCGCGTCACCGACGAGGAATACGGCTCGATCGTCGACGACGTGCGCGGCTTCCTCGGCGGTAAGAGCCGCGAGGTGCAGTCGCAGCTGTCGCAGCGGATGGAGACGGCGAGCGCCAACCTGGAATTCGAACGCGCCGCCGTGCTGCGTGACCGCATCCGCGCCCTGACCGCGATCCAGTCGCACCAATCGATCGAGATTTCCGAGATCGAGGAAGCCGACGTCTTTGCCGCGCACGAGGAGGGCGGGCAGATCTGCGTGCAGGTCTTCTTCGTGCGCGCCGGCAACAATCTCGGCAACAAGGCCTACTTCCCCAGCCATGGCAAGGAGCTGGAGATCGCCGACGTGCTGTCGTCGTTTGTCGGACAGTTCTACAGCGGCCGCCCGGTGCCGCGCGAGATCCTGGTCAGCCATCCGCTGCCCGAAGCGGACCTGCTGGCCGCCGCCTTGTCGCTGAGCACCGGCAACCGGCGCATCGAGATCATCTGCCCGCAGCGCGGCCCGCGCCGCGACCTCATGGAGCATGCGCTGGCCAACGCGCGCGAAGCGCTGGGCCGGCGGGTCGCGGAAAGCGCCTCGCAGCGCAAGCTGCTGGACGGCGTGGCCCAGGCGTTCGGCCTCGACGCCCCGCCGCAGCGCATCGAGGTCTACGACAACAGCCATATCCAGGGCAGCGATGCGGTCGGCGGCATGATCGTGGCCGGCCCCGAGGGCTTCCAGAAGAACCATTACCGCAAGTTCAACATCCGCACCGCAGCCGCGCCGGGGGCAGCTCCGGCGCCCGACGGCGCCGCCCCCGGCATCAGCGCCGGCGACGACTACGGCATGATGCGCGAGGTGCTGACGCGGCGCTTCAAGCGCGCCCTGAAGGAGGATCCCGCGCGCGACAAGGGATTGTGGCCCGACCTGGTGCTGATCGACGGCGGCCTGGGGCAGCTCAACGCGGCGCTGGAGGTGTTCACCGAGCTGGCGATCGACGACGTGGCGCTGGTGTCGATCGCCAAGGGACCGGATCGCGATGCCGGCCGCGAGCGCTTCTTCATGCCGGGCCGCCCGCCCTTCTCGCTCGAGGCGCGCGACCCGGTGCTCTACTTCCTGCAGCGCCTGCGCGACGAAGCGCACCGCTTTGCGATCGGCACGCACCGCACCCGCCGCTCGATGGGCATCTCCCGGTCGGGGCTGGACGAGGTGCCAGGCATCGGCGCGGCCCGCAAGCGCGCGCTGCTGCATCATTTCGGCTCGGCCCGCGCCGTCGCCACGGCGACACTGGAGGATCTGCAGGCCACGCCCGGCGTCTCACGCACCATGGCGAAGAAAATCTATGACCACTTCCGAAGCGGCGGCTAGAGTCGGCGGCCAAGCCCCTCGCCGCGGATCAATGCTCAGCCTGCCCAACCTCCTCACCCTGGCCCGCATCGCGGCCATCCCGCTGGTCGTCGCCTCGTTCTGGCTCGACCGCGGCTGGGCGCAATGGACGGCGGCCGCGCTGTTCTTCATCGCCAGCGTCACCGACTATTTCGACGGCTGGCTGGCGCGACGCTGGCAGCAGGTGTCGCGGCTGGGCCGCTTCCTCGACCCGATCGCCGACAAGCTGCTGGTGGCATCGGTGCTGCTGCTGCTGTGCGCCTTCGAGACCCTGCGCGGCGTGCACGTGATTCCGGCCCTGATCATCCTGTGCCGCGAGATCATGGTCTCGGGCCTGCGCGAGTTCCTGGCCGAGCTGCGCGTGGGCCTGCCGGTCAGCAGCGCTGCAAAATGGAAGACCGCGATCCAGATGATGGCGCTGGGCGTGCTGCTGATCGGCAATGCCGGCCCGCCCTGGGTGATGCCTCTGGGCCTCGCGCTGCTGTGGTTCGCGGCAGCGCTGACGCTGTGGACCGGCTACGACTACCTGCGCGCCGGCCTGGAGCACATGATCGACGATCCCGCCGCCGTGCCGCCGCCGCGGCCGGTCAGCGACGACGGAAAGCGGCACGCCGACGGGAGGCTGTCGTGAAAGTGAAGTATTTCGCCTGGCTGCGGCAGAAGACAGGCGTCGCCGAGGAGGACATCACGCTGCCCGACGATGTGCGCACGGTGCAGAACCTGGTCGACTTCCTGTCGCGCCGCAGCCCCGCGCATGCCGAGGCGTTCACTGAGGCCAAGGTCTTCGGCGCCGCCGTCGACCAGCAGGTGGTGCAGTTCGACGCGCCGATCACCGGCGCGCGCGAGGTGGCCTTCTTCCCGCCCTTCACCGGTGGCTAGCCGTGGCGATCCGCGTCCAGCGCGAGGACTTTGACGTCGGTGCCGAGATCGCGGCGCTCACGGCCGGCACGCCGCGCATCGGCGCGGTGGTGAGCTTCATCGGGCTGGTGCGCGATCTGCATGTGCGCGAGGGCTACCATCGCGACTCGGTGCAGGCGATGACCCTGGAGCATTGGCCCGGCGTCACCGACAAGGCGCTGGCCGACATCGAGGCCGAGGCGCACCGGCGCTGGCCGCTCGACGCCTCGCTGATCGTGCATCGCTACGGCCGGCTCGAGCCAGGCGAGCGCATCGTGCTGGTGCTCACGGCCTCGCCGCATCGCGATGCCGCCTTCGACGCCTGCCGCTTCCTGATCGACTGGCTCAAGACCAAGGCGCCGTTCTGGAAGCTGGAGGAGACGCCCAAGGGCGAGCACTGGGTCGAGGCGCACAGCGACGATGACGATGCCGCGCGCAAATGGGAGAACGGGTGAAGGTCCTCTCCCGCAAGCGGGAGAGGAAGGGGCCCGTCGTGCGCAGCACGATGGGAAGGTGAGGGCCCAAGGACCAAATGCCTCGTGTGTGGCCCCTCACCCGCCGAGCGCTGCGCGCTCGTCGACCTCTCCCGCTTGCGGGAGAAGTGAAGGTCACGCTGCCTTGCCCAGCTCGACGTCGGCCAGATGCGCCGACTCGCCGAAGCCTTCGCAGTCCTCGCGCAGGACGAGCGCGGCGAAGTCATCGATCAGCCTGGGTGTCAGCGGCCCCACCTGGTAGTACTGGCCATCGAGCTCGCGCACCGGCGTGATCTCGGAGGCCGAGCCGGTCAGGAACACCTCGCTGGCGCGCGCCAGGTCGTCGGGCCACACGTCCCTCTCCTCGACCTCGATGCCGCGCGCTCGCGCCAGGCCCATCACGGCACGACGCGTGATGCCGTCGAGGAAGTTGTCGGGTCGCGGCGTGACCAGCCTGCCATCGATCACGAGGAAGATGTTGGCGCCTGTCGCCTCGGCGACGCGGCCCTTCCAATCGAGCATCAGCGCGTCATCGAAGCCTGCCTTGATCGCGCGGTCCTTCTCCAGGGTGCAGATGATGTACAGCCCGGAGGCTTTGCTCTCACCGGGCGCGCTTTCGGGCGATGGCCGGCGGAACCGGGCCATGTCCAGGCGGATGCCGCGCAGCCGCGCCTCGCGCGAGAAATAGTGCGGCCATTCCCAGGGTGCGATCGCCAGATGCACGCCGGTGCCGATGGCGGACACGCCCAGGGCCTCCGACCCGCGCCACGCCAGCGGCCGCACGTAGCCGCTGGCCAGACCGTTGGCGCGCACCACCGCGCGGGTCGCCGTGTCGATCTCCTCGCGCGTCCAGGGCAGGTCGATATCGACCAGCCGGGCGGAGCGGACCAGCCGCGCGCTGTGCGCGGCCAGGCGGAAAACCCGGCCATCATAGATGCGCTCGCCCTCGAAGACGCCCGAGCCGTAGTGCAGCCCGTGGCTGAGCACATGCGGGCGAGCCTCACGCCATGGCACCAGCGCGCCGTCCAGCCAGATCCAGCCGTCGCGATCATCCATAGAATTCGACATTGCGTCACGACTCCTGAGTTTGGAATTTTAACGATATTTACGTGCTATAATCCGCAATTATCCAACGATAAGTCAGTATAATTGTCTTTGTCAATAGAGCTGACATTGTACCAAAATGGAATGCCCGGAACGTACTTTTTACTCGTATAGGTTGATTCATATTTTCGCATTCTACTGTCATATTGAAAGGAGCCGGTGCCAGGCCTAAACTGGCTGCGGCAGTCCAAGCCGAAGCGGAGCCTGTGAATGCCTCAACTTCCAAGCGGTCTGACGCTGGCCTTGTCACGGGATGCGATCATCGAGCACGCCGAGAACTGGTTCAGGTGCCCGGACGGACATTTTTGGCTGTGGCTTCCGGCGCCGGAAATGGGCCCACCGCCTTACGACCTGCATGCCGAAATCACGAGCATGCCCGAGCATGTCGAGGTGCCGGCCAATCGACAGGACGTGAAAAAATTCATTCGTGTCCTCGAAATGCGCGACGACGGCAACTACGGGTGGCGCGGCGAATGGCTGGCAGAGTTCCCTAAATACAGGGACCTGGATGCCACCGATGCGGCCGCCTGGACGGCATGGTTAGGCAAGCCAGAGATCGAGACGTTTCTCGATGAGACCATCGAGCATTGCTTGCGCATGGCCGAGGCCGCCCGGACCGCTGTCGGCTACGTGGTCGGGGCGGTGGACGAGCCGCTGCCACCCGAAGCCGACCGTGCCGACCGCTGGGTCAAGATGCGTTTCTGGGACCGCGTGCCCTGGCGGAAGCGTCGCGGCTCATAAGTCCGCTGCTCCGGCGCAGCGGGACAGCCCATGGTAAAAATCCCGAATCGGGACTTTTCCAGAACCGGCCAGATCGCTACAACAGGGCTTGTTGATCAAGACCCCTAGGAACGCCTGATGGCCGATGCCCGCCCGCTGAGCTTGCTGCCCACCTTCGTGCGCGAGGAGGATCTGCGCCGCAGCATCGAGCTGATGTTCTTCGCCTACCGCGATTTCACCGGCGAGGCGGATGCGATGCTGGCCGACGCCGGGTTTGGAAGGGCGCATCACCGCGCCATCTACTTCATCGGCCGGCATCCCGGCATCACCGTGGGCGGCCTGCTGCGGATCCTGAAGATCACCAAGCAGTCCCTGTCGCGGGTGCTGCGCGAGCTGATCGACGGCGGCTATGTGCATCAGGACACGGGCGCGCGCGACCGCCGCCAGCGGCTGCTGGCGTTGACACCCAAGGGCGAGGCGCTGGAGCGCGAGCTGACCGGCCGCCAGCAGGCGCGTTTCGCCCGCGCCTTCGGCGAGACCGGCGCGCCGGCGATGGAGGGCTTCCACCAGGTCCTGCTGGGCATGCTCGATCCGGATGAAAGGCCGGAGATCGAACGGCAGCTCACACGCGCACGCTGAGCCCGCCATTGTCGGAGCCCGCGACGGAGAAGGCGCATGTGCTGGTCGTCGACGACGACCAGCGGCTGCGCGAGCTGTTGCGCAGCTTCCTGTCGCGCAACAGCTTCCGGGTCACGGTGGCCGGCGACGCGACCGAGGCCCGCGAGCGGCTGGCGAGCATGGATTTCGATCTGATGGTGCTGGACGTGATGATGCCGGGTGAAAGCGGACTGGACCTGACGGCGGCGCTGCGGCAGCAGAAGAAGCCGATCCCGATCCTGATGCTGACCGCCATGGGCGAGGCCAAGGACCGCATCGCCGGCTTCGAGCGCGGCGCCGACGATTACCTGCCCAAGCCGTTCGAGCCGCGCGAGCTGCTGCTGCGCATCAACAGCATCCTGCGCCGCGCCACGGTGCAGGCCACGCCGGCCGCCACTACACCAGCGGTTGCCGTGGTGCGCCTGGGCGAGCTGCGCTTCGATACCAAGCGCGGTGAGCTGACCAACGACGACAAGCGCATCAAGCTCACCGATGCCGAGCGGGCGCTGCTCACTGTCTTCACCCTCAATCTCGGGCAGGACATGAGCCGCGAGACCCTGGCGCGGCTGGTGGGCGGCGAGGTCAATGTGCGCACCATCGACGTGCAGGTGACGCGCCTGCGGCGCAAGATCGAGGACGATCCCAAGTTCCCGCGCTATCTGCAGACGGTGCGCGGCACGGGATACCGCCTGGTGGGGTCATGAGCGTCGAGCGCGCCAACGAACCGTCGCTGGCGCAGGCGCGGCGCACGAACGGGCCGGCGGCCTGGGCCGGCCGTGCGCTGATGGCGTGGCGCCGCCTGCGGCTGGGCCGCAAGCTGGGCAAGATGGCACCACGCACCCTGTTCGTGCGTGCCACGCTCGCCATCGTCGTGCCGACGATCCTGCTGCAGGTGATCGCGACCTACGTCTTCTACGAGCAGCTCTGGGACAACGTCACCGGCCGCCTGGCACGCTCCGTGGTCGGCGACGTGCGGATGATCGCGGCGCTGCACACCGAGTTCCCGGGCGACGTCAACTCCGAGTGGATCATCCAGCGCGCGCGCAGCGACATGCGCATGACGGTCACGTTCAAGCCCGGCGCGACCTTGCCCGAGCGGCGCGCGCCGGCGTTCTACAGCATCCTCGAGCGCGAGCTGACCAACGCGCTGGAGAGCGACCTCAAGCTGCCCTACTTCCTCGACACGGCGCCCACCGAGCGGCGTGTGCTGATCGCGGTGCAGGTGCCCGACGGCGTGATCGAGGTGCTGGCGCCGCTGAGCCGGCTCTACACCACCTCCAGCTGGGCCTTCCTCGCCGCCATGGCCGGCTCGGCCATGGTGCTGTTCGGCCTTGCCACCGCCTTCGTGCGCCACGAGCTGCAGCCGATCCGCAAGCTGGCCAAGATCGCCGACGCGCTGGGCAAGGGACGCGACGTCGCCGACTTCGAGCCCGAAGGCTCGCTGGAGGCGCGGCAGGCAGGCCGTGCCTTCCTCACCATGCGCGAGCGTCTGCGCCGGCAGATCCAGCAGCGCACCGAGATGCTGGCCGGCGTCAGCCACGATCTGCGCACGCCGCTCACGCGCATGAAGCTGGGCCTGGCAATGCTGGACGACGGCCCCGAGAGGCGCGAGCTGGAAGCCGATGTCGTCGACATGGAGCGCATGATCGAGGGCTATCTCGCCTTCGCCCGCGGCGAGGGCGACGAGGAGCCCACGCCCGTCGATGTCGGCGAGCTGCTGGAGGATGTCGCTTCCGGCGCGCGGCGCGACGGCGGCATCGTGGTCGTGGGCTTCACCGGCGATCTTGCCATCAACCTGCGGCCGACCGCGATGAAGCGCTGCCTGAGCAACCTGGTGGTCAACGCGCTGCGCCACGGGCACCGGGTCGAGATGCGGGCGCGGCGGCGCAAGACGGCCATCGAGATCACCGTCGACGACGACGGGCCGGGCATCCCGGCCGACCGCCGCGAAGAGGTGTTCCGCCCCTTCTTCAGGCTCGACGCATCGCGCAACCCGATGACCGGCGGTGTCGGGCTCGGCCTCACCATCGCCCGCGACGTGGTGCGCAGCCACGGCGGTGAATTGCATCTTGAAGACTCGCCGATGGGCGGCCTGCGGGCGCGCCTGCGGCTGCCGGTGTAGGATTTTCCTTCCCCATGCAATGCATGGGGAAGGTGGCGCGAAGCGCCGGATGGGGAGCTGACGTGGTCTCGGTCATGTCGACCACGATGGCTCCCCTCCGCCCCTTCGGGGCACCTCCCCAACTTACGTTGGGGAGGACCAGACGGCGGCCACGGCACCGGCAGCGATGGCGGCCACGCTGGTGACGCCGACGATGAGGCCGGTGCGTAGCGTGCCGACGACGGCCGCAAAGCCCGCCTTCACCAGCGTGTTGACCGCGACGGCGATCGCGATGGCGAGGGCGGCGGTGTGGATCGCAATCCCGTTGCCGGCGAGGCGGGCCATCGACAGGTTCAGCGCATCGACGTCGGCGATGCCCGAGACCGCCGCCAGGACCAGCACCGCCTGCTCGCCGAGCCGGTCCACGGCCAGCTTCGACAGCACCATGACCACGGCGATGAAGCCCGCCAGCTTCAGCGCCGTGCCCAGCTCGAACGGATTGTGCAACGCCAGCTGCGGCCGCTCGCCCCGCCCGTCGCGACGGCGCAGCAGCACCAGGCAGGGCGCCGCCAGGACGAGGCCGGCCATGCCCAGCGGCCACAGCAGCGGGCCGATCAGCGCCGTGTTGAGGGCGCCGGCGACCGCGATCACGCGCACCACCATCACCACGCCGGCCAGCAGGATGCCGCCCGACAGCAGCGATGCCGCCTGCGGCTGCTGGTGCGCCAGGCGCGCGAAGGTGAGCGTCACGGCGGTGGATGAAGCGAGGCCGCCAGCCAGCCCGGCCAGCGCCACGCCGGCCTGGTCGCCCATGACGCGGATCGCGACATAGCCGGCGAAGGACACGGCGGCGATGACGATGGCCAGCAGCCAGATCTCCGCCGGGTTGAGCGCGCCCCAGGGATCGATGGTCCGGTCGGGCAGCACCGGCAGCAGCAGAAAGCTCATGGCCAGCAGGATCAGCGTGGCGCGGATCTCGGGCCATGTGAGCTGCCGCAGCCAGCGGTGCAGCGGCTGCTTGAGCGCCAGCAGCAAGGCCATGGCCACGGCGACGGCGACCGCGACCTGCGGCTCGCCCAGCACGGCATAGGCACCGACGGCGAAGGTCAGCATGGCGGCGACGATGCTGGTGATGCCGAACGAGCCTTCAACGACCATCTCGCGCCACTGGAAGGTCGCGAAGGTGGCCGTGAACGTGGCGAAGAACAGGGCTGCCGCCACCGGGCTGCCCGACGACAAGGCTCCGGCCACGCCGCCCAGCAGCCCGCAAAGCGCATAGGTGCGCAGCCCGGCCGTACGCTCGCCCTCGGCTTCCGCGCGCGTCTTCCAGCCGCGCTCCAGCCCGACCAGCAGGCCGATCGCCAGCGCGACGGCAAGGCGCTTGAACAGTTCGAGTTCTGGCATCGATGCCACACCCGGGTTCATTTTCCGCAGGTTCGCCGAAGCCGGCGGCGCAAACAATGCAAATGGCCTACGGGGCACGCTCTGCGCTCGCGCCCATGCGCTTCGCAGCGTCGCACGGGGTTCGCCTGATGGCCGCAGGCGCGCCTCACTCCGGCTGCGGACGGGTTTCCGGCATCAGGGTGAGGACGGCGACGAAGCCCATGACCGCGATCGCCGCCAGGGCCAGGAAGGCCGCGGCGCTGCCGAAGGTGTCGCTCATGTAGCCGCCGAAAGTCGGGCTGAGCGAGGCACCGACCCCCATCATGGTGCCGACAAAGCCCTGGGTCAGGTTGAAGCGGCCGGTCCCGCGCGTGAGATCGGCGACCGTCAGCGGCACCAGCACGGCGAACACCGCCGCCGTCACGCCGTCGAGCAATTGCACGATCACCAGCAGATAGGGATCCGTCACCAGGGCGAAGAGCAGGCCACGTACCGGCAGCGCAGCAAAGCCCACCAGCAGCAGCGGCCGCCGTCCCCAGAGCTGCGCCCGGCGGCCGACCCAGGGCGAGAAGATCGCCACGATCAGCTGCGGCCCGACGATGCAGGCAGCGATCAGGACCGTTGCCCAGGTGCTGGAGCGCGTCGTCAGCACGCCACCCATCAGCGGCAGCATGGCGGCGTTGGCGAGGTGGAACAGCAGGATGCAGCCGCCGAAGATTATCAGCGGCCGCCGGCGCAGCAGGCTGCGCAGGTTGACCGGCGCGGTATTGGCGCGACGACGCGGCATGTTGCCGTGCGCGCGCTCGGGATCGATCTCCGTCGCCGAGATGGTGCGCAGCGCCAGCAGGGTCGGCAGCAGCAGCGCTGCCGTGACGAAGAACACCGCCTGCGCCGAGAAGAAGTAGCCGCACGCGCCCATCACGCCGGCCGACAGCCCGGTCCCGATCGACGCGAAGCGGGCGTTGCGTCCGAAGCGTTCGCCGATCGCGGCATGGCCCACGAGGCCGAGGCTGATGGCCGCGATGGCCGGCCCCAGCACGCAGCTCGCAGCGGCGTGCAGCAACGCTGCCGCGAGCACGACAGGGAAGATCGGCGCGCTCGCATAGGCGAGCGCGGCAGAGCCGATCAGCACGACCGCCACGCCCGCCACCACCCGCTCGGCGCGCGCCCAGTCGACCAGCGCGCCGCCCGGCATCTGCCCGACCAGCGCAACCAAGCCGGCAGCGGTGAGGACGAGGCCGATATCGACCTGGGTCCATTTCTGTGTCGTCAGATAGACGGCGATGAAGGGGCCGAAGCCGGTCTGCACGTCGGCGACGCAGAAGACGAACCAGTCGAGTCCGCGCAGGCTGCGCGCCGAAGGCTTCCGCGGCGGCGCCTCTTTCGGCGCCCCGCGGCCATGGGATGACCTGGACCCGACCCCGTTGCCGTCAGGTCCGTCGGTCTGGCGCAGGGACGGCTCTACCGACAGGCTGCTCCTCCGTTGCCAGCTTCTGCTACGGGAACGGTTCCAGGTTGCCCGTCGGTCCCAGGATGATGACGGGCTTGCCTTCCTTGTATTCCGGCGCCGGCTTCACCTGCTCGCGCGTGAGCTCGAGGATCACGCGGTAGCGCTTGCTGGCGGTCGGAATGAAATGCAGCGCCTTCCAGTCGACAGCGATCTTGCGGCTGCCGACGCCGAGAAAGCCGCCGAAGTCGATGATGGCGGCTCGCGCCCGGCCCTCGACGTCCACGATCACGTCGACGATCCGTCCCATGTTCTCGTCGGCAGCGCTGCGGACCTCGCGGCCGAGGATGCCTTGCACTTCCTGGGTGTCGAGCACGGTGATCGAGGGTGAGCCGGTGCCCTCGCTGCCCGGTGTCGGCGGCACATTGGGCGCCACGGGCGGCACAGCCGGCGGCGGCGTGCCCTCAGGCTTGCTCTGCGCCCGCAGCGGCGGGCTGGCCATGGCCAACACGATCAATATAGCCGCCACCGCGACGACAGCCGGCTTGGTGTCCATCGCGCCCTCCCGTCGATGCCCTGGTCCCGGCCTCAATAGTCGGTCGGCGGTTGCAAATACCAGCGGCCATCCGACGCACGGTCCGACGTGGTGTTGCACGCCGTCCCCAGCAATGCGACCGCTGTGACGAGCGCACACGCGCGCAACAAGTTCAGCATCGGTCCCCCAACGGATCGTTGTTCAAATGCGTCCGCGTGACATGGGGCCGCGGGCGTCGCGCCACAAGCCATGCCACCCACAGGCCACGACTCAGAACAGCTTGCCGCCGTTGGGCACCTTCTGGTCGGGGCCGATCATCACCACGCTGCCGTCGCCGTCGGGGAAGCCCAGCACGAGCACCTCGGACATGAACTTGCCGATCTGGCGCGGCGGAAAATTCACCACCGCCGCAACCTGCCGGCCGATCACACCTTGCGGCGTGTAGTATTTCGTGATCTGCGCCGAGCTCTTGCGCACACCGATTTCCGGGCCGAAATCAACCCAGAGCTGGACCGCAGGCTTGCGCGCGCCCTCGAACGGCCTGGCCTCGATCACCGTGCCGACGCGGATGTCGATCCTTTCGAAATCGTCGTAGGAGATCGTCGCGCGCGCGGCGCCGGACTGCAGGTCACCCACTCATGCCTCCCGGTCTGATGCCCGGTCCTGATATCCGATCTTGCGGCCAGCAAAAAGGGCCGCTCCGAAGAGCGGCCCTTGGAAGCGCCGGTGGAGGCCGAGGGAGTCGGGAGGCCGGCCGGCGTTGACTCGAGCGACGCGTGCTGCGCGCTTAGTGCTTCTTGGCGACCGCCACCTTGATCTCGTCGAGCACCTCAGTGATGCGCTTGTTGACGACGTCGAGCGCCTCAGTGTTGCCCTTGGCGACGATGTCGGCCAGCTCGCGGACGTTGGCGATGGCGGTCTCGTAGGCCTTCTTGGCGACGTCGGCCTGCTTCACGGCCTTCTCCTCGAAGGTCGCGGCCGACATCAGCTCGCTGGCAGCCTTCGAGAACTCCTCGGTGGCAACCTTGATCATGTCGGCCTGGCGCTGGGCCACCGACTTCACGGCTTCGAACGCGGTCTGGTTGGCAGCGGTGATGGCCGCGACGTTCTTGCGCTGCGCCTCGACCAGCGCCTCGACGTCGAACGCCGGCACCTTGAACTCGCCGAAAGCCTTGGTGAAGTCGACGTCGGCGAACGGGAACTTGAAGCTCGGAGCGGTCATTGAGGAATCTCCTGGCAAATCATAACGGGGTACGCTCGGACTGCCGGTGGCTTGACGGTCGAGCGCCGCTTGCATCCGGTTGCTCGCACCATTCATGGTGCAGTGCAGCAAAGATGAATGCTGCGATGCGGAAAGTCAAGGGTCGTTGTGCGATGCACAATTCCGGATCGGTCAATCCACCACACGCGTTGGCCAGATATGCAATCCTCATGCCGCCGGATTGGCTGGCGGGTCCGGCGCCTCCGGCGCGGCCGCGTGCGAGGCTGCCGCCCGGCCCCGGCGGCGGGCAGATTTCCCAAACCGATCAAGGGATTGCACCCAGCGTTCGGCCCGTTTCAGGCGGTGGTCCAGGGCGGCCATGGTACGCGATTGATCGGCACTGTCGTCGCGCAGCCAGACCCGCATCACTGCAATGTGCATGGCTGCCAACGCGTTTCGCCGCACCGTGCCCGACAGGCCCTCGGCCGAGACACCGGCCGCTTCCAGCACCACCGCCATCGAACGGCCCAGCGCTCGGGAGAGCGTGAGCGCCGCCAGCGGGTCGCGCGCCAAGCCTTCGGCCAGGGCTGCGACGGCCTCCTTGTGCGGCCGCAGCGCGTCGTAGCGGCGCATCATCGTATCGAACAGGCGGTCGCGCACGGTCTCGTCGGGATCGAGCGACGGCGCCGTGCCATCCAGCACTGTGCGGTCGATATCGGCCAGGAAGGCCTCGACCAACGCCGTCCGTGAGGGAAAGGCGGTGTAAAGCTCGGCCAAGCCCACGCCGGCGGCCTCGGCCACGTCGCGCAACGCGAAGCCATGCCAGCCCTTCTCGGCCAGCAGCTTCAGGAACGCATCGATCATCGCCTGACGGTCCGCCATGACCTGCCTCGTGTCTCCATGACCAGGCGCGCTCCAAGCGCGCCAATGCCGACGCCTAGCAGCCTGTCGGACTGAGGTTATTGGGTAGTTGATTGAGTGATTTTGAAAGCACCGAGGTCATGGGTCGCGATTTTTGGTGGTACTTTCCCCGTCAGGCGTGTGCGAGGGTGAACATCCGCT
>NZ_VDUZ01000092.1 GCF_008039615.1 Vineibacter terrae
AAGCGGATGTTCACCCTCGCACACGCCTGACAGGCAAAGTACCACCAAAAATCGCGACCCCATGACCTCGGCGCTTTCAAAATCACTCAATCAACTACCCAATAACCTCAGTCCGACAGGCTGCTAGATGCCCAATCGCCCGGCATTGAAGAGGCCCTTGGGATCGAAGCTCTCCTTGACGCGCCGGCTCAGCGCCGCCAGCGCCGCCGGCTGGGGATGGAACACCGGCACGGCCGCCCGCACGGCCTCGGGCGCGCGCACCAGGGTGGCATGGCCGCCGCAGGCCGCCAGCGCGCCGCGCACCAGGCCGGGCGCGGCATCGCCGCCCGCGAGCGCCAACCACACCAGGCCGCCGGACCAGTCGTACTGCGCCTGCGCATCGGGGCGCTGCGCCCGGATGGCGTCGACGACCCGCGCGCCCTCGGTGGGCGGACAGGAGATCTTCCAGAGGTGGGCCGGCTGGAAGCCGGCGCTCCCAGGTGCCAGCAGCCGCACGTCGCGGACCTCCTCCCAGAAAGCGCGGGAGCGCATGGTGTGCAGCTCCTCCATCGCCGGCGCGGCGGCAGCCAGCTGCGCCCGCAGCGCCGCCATGCGGGCCGCCACCGACGGCGCCACGCCCTCGACCCGGATCGCAGTCACGGCGACGGCCTGCCGCGCCACCATGTCGACGCTCGATCGCGCCGCCAGCGCCGCCGGCAGGTGCGCCGCGCCGCTGACCTCGTGCGGGCTGCCCATGGCGTCGCACAACGCCGCGATCGCCACGCCGTCGTCGAGGCCCACCAGCAGCAGGGTGTGCACCTTCTCTGGCGCCGGCACGACCTTCACGGTAATCTCGTCCAGCACCGCCAGCGTGCCCAGCGAGCCCGCCATCAGCTTGGAAAGGTCGTAGCCGGTGACGTTCTTCACCATCTTGCCGCCCGACTTGAACGCCTCGGCGCGGCCGTTGACGCCCTGGAAGCCGATGAAATGATCGCGCGCGGCCCCGGCGCAGATGCGGCGCGGCCCCGCCAGATTGCACATCAGGGCGCCGGCCAGGCTGCCCGCGCCCGGCGCGCCGCCCAGGATGGCGCCCAGGTCGGGCGGCTCGAAGGCCAGCATCTGGCGGCGCTGCGCCAGCAGCGCCTCGATCTCGCGCAGCGCCGTGCCGGCCCGGGCCGTGAGCACCAGCTCCTCGGGCTGGTAGTCGACCACGCCGTCCAGGGCGGCCAGCGACAAGGTCTGCGCCGCCCGCTGCGGCGGGCCGTAGGCGCGCTTGCTGCCGCGGCCCTCGACCTCGAGCGCGACGCCGTCATTGAGCGCCCAGGCGACGGCGCGCTGCAGCTCGGCGGCGTCGCGGGGCTGGATGACGCTCATGCGGCAATCCTCTGTACTACTGACCTCAAGCATCTTCGCAAGCCGCGGTGATTTTTGTAGCCTTCATGGTGAGCACAGGTGAATGCGAAGCATTCACCTGTGCTCACCATGAAGCACTCCTCCGCCATTTGGTTGCGGCCAACGGCTACGCTGTACGATCACCGTTGACCCCGGCACGGCGATCATCGACTCTGGGCGGCGAGGACAATCATACGCGCTCACCGGGCTGGCGTTGGGGACGACGGCTGGAACGCGCGGGGCGGCGCATCCCATCGCCGCCACGGGCGATTGCCGAACGGGCAATCCTGCCGCCTCGATATGGGTCAACGACATGAAGGGGAGTTCCCGATGCGCAAAGCATTCACCGCTGCCGTCCTGGCGGCGGGCCTGGCCACTGCCGCCGCGCCCGGCGTGCGCGCCGAGGTCATCAACATGGCGACCATCACCTGCAAGGAGCTGCTCGACGGCAAGGAGGAGGATATCGGCACCATCCTGATGTGGCTGCACGGCTTCTACGCCGGACGCGCCAACACCACCACGCTCGACACCGACGCGCTGACCACCGACAGCGAGAAGATCGGCCAGTACTGCGCCCAGAACCCCACCGTCACCGTGATGCAGGCCATCGAGCGGCTGTTCCGGTGAGAACGCCCCCTCTCCGCCCGCGCAGCGGGTCGGGGGGGTTGCATATGCGCTTGCCGTCATCCCGAGCGTAGCGAGGGATCTCCCGCGAATGGCGCACTGTGCGCCTTGCCGCAGGAGATCCCTCGCTGGCGCTCGGGATGACAGCGAGGTCATGTGGGAATGCCCTGCCCCGCTGCGCGGGCGGCGAGGGGTGACGCTTGCGCTTCGCACTCCGTCCGCCATCAGAATCTCGGGATGTCGGGGAACGGCACCTGGCCGTGGTGCACGACCAGCCGGCCGAGCTCGGCGCAGCGGCGCAGCTGCGGGAAGACCTTGCCCGGGTTGAGCAGGTGGTCGGGGTCGAAGGCGCATTTCAGGCGCATCTGCTGGTCGAGGT
Source organism: Vineibacter terrae (assembly GCF_008039615.1). Lineage (GTDB taxonomy): Bacteria > Pseudomonadota > Alphaproteobacteria > Reyranellales > Reyranellaceae > Vineibacter > Vineibacter terrae. The sequence goes on from NZ_VDUZ01000092.1 coordinate 2,375, forward strand.
CGACCTGGGTGAACTGCACGCCCATCAGGTCGCGCTTCTCGATGCCGACGCCGTGCTCGCCGGTCAGCACGCCGCCGACCTCGACGCACAGCCGCAGGATGTCGGCGCCGAATGCCTCGGCGCGCTGCAGCTCGTCGGCATCGTTGGCGTCGAACAGGATCAGCGGATGCAGGTTGCCGTCGCCGGCGTGGAAAACGTTGACCACGCGCAGGCGGTGCTGCTTGGACAGGTCGCGCATGCGCGACAGCACCTCGGTCAGCCGTCGCCGCGGCACCGAGCCGTCCAGGCACATGTAGTCGGGCGTGATCTGGCCCACGGCCGGAAACGCCGCCTTGCGGCCGGCCCAGAACAGCATCCGCTCCTGCTCATCGTTGCTGACCCGGACGGTCGAGGCGCCCTTGTCGCGGGCGATGGCCTCGACGCGCTCGATCAGGTGGTCGACCTCGACCGGCGGGCCGTCGAGCTCGACGATCAGCAGCGCCTCGACGTCCAGCGGATAGCCGGCGCCGACATAGGCCTCGGCGCAATGCACCGCGTCCTTGTCCATCATCTCCATGCCGCCGGGGATGATGCCGGCCCCGATCACGGCGGCGACGCAATCGGCGGCGCCGGCCTCGCTGGGGAACCCCAGCAGCACGGCGCGCGCCGTGGCCGGCTTGCGCAGCAGCCGCACCGTGACCTCGGTGACGACGCCCAGCAGCCCTTCGCTGCCGGTCATCACGCCCATCAGGTCGTAACCCTCGGCGTCGAGGTGCTTGCCGCCCAGCCGCACCACCTCGCCGGTCATCAGCACCATCTCGATGCCCAGCAGGTTGTTGGTGGTGAGGCCGTATTTCAGGCAATGCACGCCGCCGGAGTTCTCGGCCACGTTGCCGCCGATCGAGCAGGCGATCTGCGAGCTGGGGTCGGGCGCGTAGTAGAAGCCCTCGTGCTGCACGGCATTGGTGATGCCGAGGTTGGTGACGCCCGGCTGCACGCGGGCGCAGCGGTTGGGGAAATCGACCTCCAGGATGCGGTTGAACTTGGCCATGCCCAGCAGGATGGCGTCGCCCACCGGCATCGAGCCGCCCGACAGCGACGTGCCGGCGCCGCGCGGCACCACCTTCACGCCGTTGTCCTGGCAGTAGCGCAGGATGCGCGACACCTGCGCGACGGTGTCGGGCAGCACCACGACCAGCGGCATCTGGCGGTAGGCCGACAGCGCATCGCACTCGAAGGGCCTCATGCCGATCTCGTCGGCGATCACGCCCTCGCCCGGCACGATCGCCCGCAGCGCCGCCACGATCTCGGCGCGGCGCGCGAGGATGGCCGGATCCAGCGGTGGCATCTGCATGCGGACGTCTTCCCTCTCCTGGTCATATCGCGGCGGCGCACCACCGCGACGCGGCAGTTTCCCTCAATCGCAGCGCACGCGCATCCCCGCCGGCAGGCGTGGGACGGCGATGATCTGTGACACGGCGGCAACGATGCGCCGAAGGTTTTCGGCATCCATGACCGCCATGGTCGCGCGGGCGGACTCGTCGCTGTCCGCGCCAGAAATACCAAAAACGTCTTTTGGTTTCGATTCCAATGACATAGGTCGGATCCCAGAAATTTGCGGAGTTTTGCGGGGTTTGCGGGTTCGGCGCCGACGGGCCTATACGCAGCAAGCTGGCGCGCTCCGTGTCGTGGAACGGACGAAGCGCCCGAAGCGTGACCCGGCGGCGGCCTTGCCCCTTGCGACGGGGCCCACGATAACGCCCGTATGCCCCGGCGGCGGGAACGCTGTTAACAATAATTGTACACTATTCTCACTCAGAGGACAAGAATTTTTACCGCGGCACCCACGCGAAGCCGCTCCCGTTCCCTGGTGGTGACGATTCACGGCTTCAATACATGCCGCAGGCCATCTGACGGATGATTGCCATGAAACTGCATTGCGCCACCCTTGCCTTGGCAGCGCCCCTGTCGAACTCGGACGCATCAGGCGCGCGGGGAGCGACCTCGCTAAGCTACGAGGGCCGCCCGGATCTCGACCTGGTCTCGATCCACGCTCCCGCACGGGGAGCGACCGTCGCTCAGCGCACCGCTGGTCACCGCGCCGGTGTTTCGATCCACGCTCCCGCACGGGGAGCGACAGTCCGATCGAGCGATCATGGATTGGTGGGACGAGTTTCGATCCACGCTCCCGCACGGGGAGCGACGCTGCCACCGGGCACGCCCCGCTCCGACCTGATGGTTTCGATCCACGCTCCCGCACGGGGAGCGACCCTCGCTCCCCGTGCGGGAGCGTGGATCGAAACTCGGTCGTGCGAGCCGACGTGCGCACCGTCTGCGGTCGCTCCCCGTGCGGGAGCGTGGATCGAAACATGCGGAGCGCGGAGCGCGGCGGCGTCGACACTGGTCGCTCCCCGTGCGGGAGCGTGGATCGAAACAACCTCAACGCCAACATACCGACGCTGCAGAAGAGTCGCTCCCCGTGCGGGAGCGTGGATCGAAACTCGATCATGCGCTTGTGCAGAATGTACGACGGCGTCGCTCCCCGTGCGGGAGCGTGGATCGAAACTTGACGTGGAGGTGCTTGTGATCGGCGAGAGCGGCGTCGCTCCCCGTGCGGGAGCGTGGATCGAAACTTGACGTGGAGGTGCTTGTGATCGGCGAGAGCGGCGTCGCTCCCCGTGCGGGAGCGTGGATCGAAACTTCGTCTGGAGCTACGACAACCGGGGCCAGGAGATGTCGCTCCCCGTGCGGGAGCGTGGATCGAAACACTTCGTTGCGCTTCCCAAACACCTCAAGGTCCGTCGCTCCCCGTGCGGGAGCGTGGATCGAAACATGCGCTGCAGCATCCCTTATCTGAAAACACGTGACAGTCGCTCCCCGTGCGGGAGCGTGGATCGAAACAGGACCGTCTCCGCGAAATGGTCAACCATGTCCTGTCGCTCCCCGTGCGGGAGCGTGGATCGAAACGGGAGACACGCTGGGCCGAGGCCCAACCTTCACCGGTCGCTCCCCGTGCGGGAGCGTGGATCGAAACTACGCTTACGCACCGTATCGAGACGCAATCCAAAGTCGCTCCCCGTGCGGGAGCGTGGATCGAAACTCAGCCGGTACGAACTCTTGCGGGTTCCACCATGTCGCTCCCCGTGCGGGAGCGTGGATCGAAACCTTTTTGGCGCCCACCAGGAACCGAAGTGCTTAGGTCGCTCCCCGTGCGGGAGCGTGGATCGAAACTCGCGTTAACTAGCCTTGACTGTAAGAACGTCGAAGTCGCTCCCCGTGCGGGAGCGTGGATCGAAACATGCGTCAGCACACCAGCGCCCGTCAGGAGCCTGGTCGCTCCCCGTGCGGGAGCGTGGATCGAAACTTCAACTACTGCGCTCACGACGAAAACTCGACCGTCGCTCCCCGTGCGGGAGCGTGGATCGAAACAGCACCAGGCACCGGGTAAAACAGGGTGATGACGTCGCTCCCCGTGCGGGAGCGTGGATCGAAACAGGTCATCCGCGACGACGCTGAGCGTGTCGCGAAGTCGCTCCCCGTGCGGGAGCGTGGATCGAAACCTGGGCATCATCGGCAACGAGACCGGCGGCCTGCGGGTCGCTCCCCGTGCGGGAGCGTGGATCGAAACACTGCTCCGCGAGCAGCACCTTCAAGATTTCGACGGTCGCTCCCCGTGCGGGAGCGTGGATCGAAACTTCCGGTGCCGCATGTCGTGAGCCTGGCGGCGTCGAGTCATCGACCCGTTCATGAAGCAGCCGTCCCTCGGCGGTGGCACCATCCTCAGCCCAGATCCGCTCCACATGGATCAGCGCACATTGGCGCGGGCAGAACAGATAGTGCTGCAACGCAGACACCGGCACGAGCGCATCCTCGATGGCGCCGTCCGGCGGGGGCGCCTGCATCATGGTCAGTGAGGCTCGATGATCTCGACGGTCTCCGGCAGGCCATCGCGGTCGATCGTGACCTCGTAGTCTTCCCATTTACGTGCCACAGGCCAGTTGCCCGTCGCCGGGCTCCCAATTTCATGCCTGGATCCCTGGTAGACGCGAAAGGTCTTGACCCGGTCAAACAGGCTCTGCGCCTGGGCATTACCCAGTGCAGAAGCGTGGCGGAAAACGATGAGCTTGCGTGTCGACATCTCGCCGCGCGCCGCAGACCGATCGTGATCAAACATGTTACAGAGCGCTTCCCACAGCAGCTCAAGATCGGCCGTCGAGAAGCCGGTCCCCTTCACGGCATGCGACGCAAGCGGCGCCGAGACATAGCCATGGGCGCGATAAAGGCCGTAGGGCACGATGTGCTTGCGGCCCATGGTCCGGCCGCCCTTGGCCTCGGCGTCGGCCTCCGTGGTTGCGGCCATCCGCGTGATGGCGATCTCGAGCGGCAGGATCTGCTCGACCGATCGGGCGAAGGAGAACTGCACCGGCCCGCGCACCTGGCCGGCATTCACGCCGGTGGTCATCACGGCGCCGAAGGCGCGAATGTCCCAGAAATTGGCGCACATCCAGCGAGTCAGCTCGCGCGATTTGGCTTCCTCCTTCGGGAGCTTCTTGAGCTCGTCGGCCTTGGTGACGTCGGGCAGCACGGCGCTCCAGGCCTTCTTGTGCTGGTTGTTCAGCGTCGCGCCTTCGCTCATGTAGATCTCATGGCCGGGCATATCCGGCCGGGCCAGCGCGACGTAGTTGCGCACCTTGCGCTTGAGCGCGACGTCAGTGACGAGACCGCAATTGGTCTCAGGGTCCAGCCGCGGCAAATTGCCGGCGTCGGGATCGCCGTTGGGGTTGCCGTTCGTCACATCGAAATAGAGAACGAACTCATGCCGGTTCTGAACGGCGGCGCTGCTATTCATCGCGGTCGTTTCCTTCATCGCTGTCGTCATCGAAGCTCGGCTGTTCGGTCGCCCCATCGCCGAGCCTGGCTTTGCGCTGATGGTAGTAGCCGATGGCGAACTCGCCCTGATCCTCCAGGCGCAGTGACCGCGGCAGGGAAAAAGGCATGGTCGGCGTGATATGCGCCATCACCTCTTCCAGCTCCCGCTCGATCATGTAGGCCCAGCCCGGCTTCTCCTTGCGGACCTTGGACAGGTGATTCTGGCCGTTGGCGATGATCAGCGGAAAGATGCTCGCGGGCGTCGCCGATGCCGCGCCGAAATACTTGTCACGGATGGTCGCCTTCACCCCGCGGCCGAGCGCCGCCCGCTGGGCCAGCTCGTAGACGGCGAACAGCCGGCCGAGCTGATAGCCTGTGTTGGGGTGGTCTCGGTCGAGGCTCATCGGCGTCTCTTTCTTTTCGCGGATATCAGATTCGGTGCCTTGCAGCCTTTGACGGCGGACAAGCACGGCGCGAATGGCGGCAGCGTGCCACCCCTGGCCGGGATCGTCACCGGCACGCAGCCGGATGACGGCGGCGGCCAGCCAGGACCGTGGATATGGCGCGCCGGTGAGGATCGCGCGCATGACTTCCCCCGCCAGCAGCGGCGGAATGTTGTCGAACTTCCCCTGCAGGGCGGTCGTCTGCGCGAGCAGGTAGTTGACCGCAGGCGGCTTGCCCCATGGCTGGGGCTCAATTCTCAGGTCCGCATGATGGTCCGCCAGCCGTTTCGCGAAGACGTCGAGATCATCGGACAGCCAATACCGCACCGACAGGCGCGCCGCGTTGGGCGACAGGCCCAGAACATGGAAGCGTGTGCCCGGCTCGATCGCGGGGTGCAGGGCTGACAACGGCCGTCCCTTGGCGACGGCCGCCAGATCCTCGCCGATCTTGCGGGCTTCGTCGGCGTCCTCGACGGCGACGGCTTCACCGAACCAGGAATCCGCCGCTTCGGCCGCCTTGGCGTTGGACGCGTCGGCCCAGAACACAAGCGTGGCATCGCCAATCGGCCGCCGGACCCGGTTAGGACCATCGCGTGTCAGCAAGCGATTGAGCGCGGCACCGTAGCGGAAGGCGATCGTCTCCGATGTCGGCGCGTTGTCGCCCTGTGCCTTGCCATAGGATTCGAAGGCATCAAGGTTGAACGAGACCAGAGACGCGCCTGCAGTCTGGGCACCTTCCACACCCTTGATCGTCGGATGCAGCCGCGCCGCCGGTCCACGTTCGCCTGTCGCAAGGCAAAGAGTGGTTTTTCTATCGTCCGCCTCCGATACCGGGGCGACGAGGCGACGGGCAGCCGGACGCTCGTGGAGGTATCTATCGTCGCCTTCCAGACGGAACATGATGTTGGCATCGAGCATCTCGGAGACGAAGGGATCGATGTCGAACCGATCTGGCGTCCAGCGCCGGAGAAAATGCTGGAAGGCCATCAATCCTTCATCGTTCGTGCCCGCCAGTCTTTCGAGATTCAAGGATCGAAAGGCTTCATGCTGGCGTAGAGCATTGTGCCGACCTGACTTTGTTACGCCCAGCGAGAATGCTGTCTTGTCCCACAAGAAGAATGCCCGCGGCGTGGTTCCCGGTCGAGGAAAGGACGCGGGCACTTGATACTGCCTCACAACCGGCTTCTTGCCGCCAAGGTCGCGCATGTCCTGCACACGCACTGGCTCGCCGTCCTTGTCGATCACGACACACCAGCCGAACTTCTCGCGGCTCCAGCCCGGCGCCTCGGCGTCGTCCATCCGCTCGTAGTAGCCGGCAAGCGCCTGCAGCAATCCCTGGCGTCGGTCGATACCCTCGATCATGTTGCCAGCTCCGGACTGTCGGCTGGCGGCACCGCCACCGCACCGTCAACGATTCGCGCCCGGAAGAAGCGGGAGCTGGCACCGTTCGCGAAGTCGACATCGTACAGCATCCAGCCAAGATCGATCTGCTTCGGCTCGGCAGGGAAGGACGACTCCGGCAGCGGCGCGTCCGGCTTCAACAGCGCGAACTCAGCGGCGAATTCGCGCGTGCCGAGGCAAGGGCGGTGAAAGCACTGGCCTGCTTCGGCGCGGCGGTTGAACATGCTGGCATGCTTGGCGGCATTGTCCTCCGCACCAGCCTTGGCCGTCATCGTGAAATGCGCTTCGATCACGTAGGCGACGTCCACCAGAATCGTCGCCGCACGCTGCTGGCGGTTGTCCTCGACGATGAGGCCGACGCCGTTGGTGTGACCGGCTTTCATGGCGCTGCGGGCGTTGGCGGCGCTCGCCTTGGCGCCGACTTCGTTGCGGCGGATCGACTGGAAGCGGATCGGCCTCAGCACATGGATCCGATCGATGTGCCAGCGGATCGCCGGCTTCCAGTGGATCGCCTCGAGAATCCCACGCGCGGCCGAAGGCGTCAGCACATCATAGCTGACCCGTTCGACCTTGAATTCCGGCCGCGTGAAGCACGCGCGCTCCCCCCAAACATGCAACCGTACGCTCATCGATGGACCTTCCCCCGAAGGCCAACTATCGCTGAAGCGATATCTTAAAACAAGTTCACTCAAATAATAATACAACCCAATTTGGTGCGTTTGAATACAACCGCGACCGTTTCACCCCCGCGTCCGTCTTGCTTGGATCAACTGAAGATATTGCTCTCCCCCGACCGGAACGTCGGATCACTCCAGTCAAGCCCCGACGACGGATGATAGAGGTCCATCGAGTCCAGCCGCACGAACCGGTCGCCATAGACCTCGGCCTTGATCGCCCGCGCCGCGCCAGCGGCGAGCAGCGACCCGCGGGGTTTCGCCGGCACCGGGACGACGTACTGCTGCAACCGGCGCATGACGCCCTTCGGAGCGAACGGCGCATGCTCCAGGGCGTCGAGCGCCTCTCGCGCTGCATCGTCGAAAGGAATCAGCACCGGATCCATGACATCGTCGATCAGGCGGAAGGCCTGGCCAATGCGCGAGAACGGGAAATCGAATCTCTGTCGCGTCTGCTCGATTTCCCCGAGGATGCGATAGGGCGCACCGTCCAAGCGGGCTTCGTCGAGCGACTCGTACCCTTTCTGGAAATAGAGCTCGCGGAAATAGCGCTCGACGGCGTCCAGCCCGAGCGGATCGCCGGCTGCGTGCAGCACCGGCCGTGCCGCCTGATAGAAAGCCGTGATGGCGGGCGGTGGCTTGCGTCCGGCCGGCTCGAACACAACGGTCCGCCCCGGCCCTTCCAGCCGGCCTTCGCGATTGCACCGCCCGGCGGCCTGGGCAATCGAATCGAGGCCGGCAGCGGCGCGCCAGACCTCCGGAAAGTCGACGTCTACGCCGGCCTCGATGAGGCTCGTCGCGACGAGACGGACGGGTCGGCGGTGCTTCAGGTCGTCCCGAATCCTTTCCAGCACCTCGCGGCGATGCCGTGCGCACATCAGGGTCGTGAGATGACGGGCGCCGGGCAGATGGCCGATCGCCATGAACAGCGCGCGCGCATGCGCCCGGGTGTTGACGATGCAGAGCATCCGCTCTTGATCCGAGAAGCGCTCGACGATCTCTTCGTCCGCGACGGGATCGCGCCGCCATTCGACCACGACCCGCCTCAGCGTTTCGTAGAGCTCGCGCGGCCGCGGCGCCAGCTCACGTTCCGCGCAAATATCGAAGCCCGGCGCAGGATCCCGTTCGCGTCGCCGGGGCAGCGCGCCGTCCTGCTTGCGCAAGGCCGGCTGGGTCGCCGTGCACAGAACGACGCTGGCGCCGTAGTTGCGCGTCAGTTCCCCGAGCGCCGCCATGCAGGGCCGCAGCAGATGAACAGGCAGCGTCTGCGCCTCGTCGAGGATGATGACACTGCCGGCCAGGTTGTGCAGCTTGCGGGCCCGGCTGGTGCGCGACGCGAACAGGCTCTCGAAGAATTGGACTGCCGTGGTGACGACGATCGGCGCGTCCCAGTTCTCGGCGTCGCGACGCAGCTTGGCAAGGCCCGACGCCCCCTCCTCCTCCGTATCGTCCTTCGCCGTCGCGGGAGGCGTGTCCCAGTCGAAGCTGGCATGGTGCTCCAGAATGTCGGCGCCCGTGCCCAGGGCGCCGCGGAACTCCCGTGCCGTCTGCTCGATGATGGAGGTGAACGGGATGACGTAGACGATCCGGCGCAGGCCATGCTTCAGGGCATGTTCCAAGGCGAAGCTGAGCGACGTCAGCGTCTTGCCGCCGCCGGTCGGCACGGTGAGCGTGAACAGCCCCGGCGGCAGCGCGGCCTTGCCGACGGCATGATCGAGGATTTCGGCGCGCAGGCGGTTGACCAGCGTGTCGTTTCGTCGGCGGCCGGCCATATGGGTCCGAATGCGATCGAGATGAACCTGGGCCACCACGCCGCCACGTGCGGGCGGCGGCTTCCCATCCGCCACGGCGTAGAAGCGTTCGGTTTCGAGGAAGTCGGCATCCACCAGACAGGAGAACAGCATCCGAATCAGGAAGGCGGTCTCGAAGCCGGGATAATCGGGATTGGCCGACAGCCCGTCGGGCCGCAGCTCGGATGCCGACGGCAGGCCCTGCGCATGGGCGCGCCAGTCGTCATAGTCCGGGATGGCGTAGCCGTTCAGGTCCAGCCGGTCGCTCAGCGAGCGTCCTTTGCCATCATTGCCCGCTCCATCCATCAGGCCGGAATGGTGCCCCGCGATCGCAAACGCAAGCAGCCGCCCCATCCTGCCGTACTCTGCCATCGCCGCGCGCGCCCCGGCGGTGCTGTGGTCCGGCCCCTTCGCACGCTGCCCCCGGATGTAGCCCTGGTAGTCCGCCGAGCACTTGCCGATGTCATGCAGCAGGCCGGCCGCCAGGGCGGCGCGGCTTGCCCCGAATGGCTCGGCAAAGGCGGCGGCGCGGTCGCCGACCTGGCGAAGATGGTGCGAGAGCGGTTCCCAGCGCGCGGTATCCAGGCCGGTGGGCAGCGAGTGGGCAAAGATTTCCGCCTGCTGCGCCTGAGTGTTCACAGTGTCCGACATCGAACCCATGCCATCCGATTTGAGCGGCGAGCGCAGAATGACGGCAGATTCGTCATTGATCCAGCCGTCAGTGGGACGAACGCTCGTCAAGCCCGCGGCACGGCGACCATTGTGCGCCCGGGCGGCCACTCCGATCCACGCTCCCCGCACGGGCAGGGCGACCGCCTATGACGCAAGACCGCGCTGCCACACCTGCTGTCATCCCGAGCGCAGCGAGGGATCTGCCGCGAATTACCTGCTGTGCGTCTTTCCGCGGGAGATCCCTCGCTGCGCTCGGGATGACAGTCGTGACTCACCTTTCAGCGGAGATATAGGACAACCGGTGTACTCTCCCGCGCAGCCGCAAGCCAGGCATTGACGTCAGCGTCACCCTGCCGCCACTGGAACCGGAGCCTGTTTGGCAACTGTCGCGGTTTCCGCGGGTGCACCCTCCGCCGAGGCAGCGGGTGTCTGCAGGATGACGGTCGCGCCATCCTTGGCGAACTCGATGCCCAGGCCGGGCAAGACCTTGAACAGGCGCTTCACCGCCTCGCGCTGGACCATCGCCGGGTTGCCGGGCCGCACCGTGAACTTGAAGCGCACCAGCAGGGCGTTGTCGATGATGTCGACGACACCCTGCATCTTGAAGGGCGACAGGATCTCCGACCTGATCTCGGCCACTTCCATCATGTCCGCGCCGATCTTCTTGGCCGCCTTGCGCAGCTTCTCGATGTCGGTATCGCGCGCGAAGCGCAGGTTGAACTTCACCGTGACCCAGTCGCGGCTGAAGTTGGTGATCTGCCCCAGCTGGCCGAACGGAATGGTGTGAACCTGGCCGTTCTGATGGCGCAGCTTGATCGATCGCAGCGTGAAGCCTTCGACCGTGCCCTTGGCCTTGCCGCAATCGATGTATTCGCCGACCCGGAAGGCGTCATCGGTGAGGTAGAAGATGCCCGAGACGATATCCCTCACCAGGGTCTGGCTGCCGAATGAAATGGCGATCCCGAAGATCGAGGCGCCGGCGATCAGCGGCATCACATTGATGCCGAAATCCTCCAGCGCGATCACGACCGCAAGGAATCCGATCAGGATCGCGGCCGCCACCCGCAGCAGCGGCATCATGGTGGCGATGCGGGAAGCAGGCGCCGCCGCCGCTTCACCGTCGGCAATGGCTTCGGCCGCGCCCTTCGATTTGCGCGCCATGTAGGGGGCGGTGGCGTGCTTGAAGAGCTCCCACACCACGAACGCGAGGAACAGCGTGATGCCGGCCGTGCGCGAGGAACGGGTGATCTGGTCCCATTGATCGGCGCTGGCGAGGCCCAGGACGTCGACCACCCAGGCTTCAAGGATCGTCACGACGACGCCGATCAGCACCGCGACGCGCACGCAGCGCGCCACCACATCCGGCAGCTTCGGCGCATCGCCGGCCGGCGTGCGGCCGAGGAGCTGCGAATCGAGCCGCCGCACGAAGGCCTGCATCAGTGTCTCGAAGATCAGCAGCCCGATCACGAGGGTGAGCGTGAGAAGCATGGCGCCGCCCACCTGCACCCGCCCCGAAATGGCGCTGTAAAGCTGCGTCGCGGCCAACGCCACGAAGAACGCGCTGGCGGTGGCGGTCCAATGGCGGCCGACGGCGCCCGCCAGCGGCGCCGCCGTGCCGAGGCCACCGAGCCATTGGGATGCCGCCGCTTTCGTGCCGAACACCAGCCACAGGAAGAATGCGAGGTAGAGCGGCACGACCACGACCTGCCAGGCCGCCAGCGCGTCGGGCGGCGTGCCGGCCGCGAACAGGATCCGGCCCAGGATGCGGCCGCCGATGATCGCCAGCATCACCGTCGCGATCCGGGAATACATCGTGCGGGCGTCGTCGCTGGTCACGGCGCACAGGCGCGCCGCCGGCAAGTCGGGCCGCAGCACGATGCGGAACACCAGCATGTAGAGGCGCCAGGCGAAGATGCCCATCAGGACAGCCTCGGCGAGCTTGTCCTGCGCCGTGTCGCCCGAGAACCAGGCCCCGGCCGCATTGCAGATCAGCCAGACCGCCAGCAGGCCGAGCCCGTCCAGCAGTGCCAGCGCCGTGAGATGGACCAGCGACCGGACGCCCTGCCCGGCGTCGGCACCGACGGCAAGACGTGCCCGGAACGTCCCGAGCAGGCGCCGCAGCGCACCTTCCGCCACCACGGCCGCGGCGGCGATCGCGCCCAGCGCGAGCACGAAGCCCGCGATCCCCCAGCCGCCGTTCGAATCCTGGCCGAGGCCGCCGACGACGAGGTCGAGCTGGCGGCCGAGCACCGGAAACGCCATCGCCACCTTCCCGGCCCGCTGCAGGAAGATCGCGACCTCGCCAGGTCCCGGTTTGGGCGGCGTTATCACGATCTCGGGCTTCGGCGACGGGGCATTCTTGCCGGATCTTGGCTTGACCGCCGCATCCGGTGCGGGCGTCTGAACGGCCTCGGCTTTCAGCCGCTCGACGACGGCCTTGCTGATCGCGTCGACCAGCGAGTCGAACTGCTCGCGCGTCATGCCCGCGGGTGGCGCGGTGGGTGCTTCGGCTCGAACCGCGGTGGCGCCCAGGACGAGCGACGCCGCCAGCGCCACGGCCCAGAGAATCGACGGGACGGCCAGCCTGAACGATCGCCGGCCACGGCTGGCTGGTGACGCATTTCCTGTGGTGGTTCGCATCATCCACCTCCCCGCAATCACTGTTCCACCGACAAATCCGAGACTGTCATCCCGAGCGCAAGCGAGGGATCTTTCCGAACGCCACGCCGTACGCCTTCCCGGAAAGATCCCTGTACCAGTTGAAGCGCAAGAGGCCCGGTCTAGAGTGACCGGGTCGGGCCGCCTGCCGGGAGCCACCCATTGATCCAGTGCCCAGAGCACCAAGCGAGGATCCGTGCCCCGGCAGAGTGG
>NZ_VDUZ01000093.1 GCF_008039615.1 Vineibacter terrae
AAAATCGGTCTGACGATCAACTTGGCGGAAATTACTCATCACAACCACGCTGGCTCGAGCCAATATCAACCCTCGATAATGAATCTCATTCCAGCTCTCGGCTCAAGTCCGACAGGCTGCTAGGGTGCCGGCCTGACGCAGGAGGAGCTTATGGCGAAACAGAAGGGCAAGGTCGCGATCGTCACGGGGTCGGCCACGGGGCTGGGGGCCGCAGCAGCGGTGCAGCTGGCCGACCTCGGCTGGAACATCGTGGTCAACTACACGCGCAGCAAGGCCGAGGCCGAGGAAACCTTGGCCGCGGTGACGGCCAAAGGTGTCGAAGCCATCCTGGTGCAGGCCGATGTCGGCGAGGACGCCGATTGCCGCAAGCTGGTCGCGGCGGCGACGGCGAAATGGGGCCGCGTCGATGGCGTGATCAACAATGCCGGCACCACCAAGTTCCAGCAGCAGGGCGACCTTGACGGCGTGCAGGCCGAGGACTTCGAGCGCATCAACCGGGTCAACGTCGTGGGCCCCTACCAGCTGAGCCGTGCCGTCTTCCCGGTGATGAAGAAGCAGTGGGAGGAGAAGGGCGAGCGCGGCTCGATCGTCAACATCTCCTCGATCGCGGGCGTGATGGGCGTCGGCTCGTCGATCCCCTACATGTGCTCCAAGGGCGCGCTGAACACGCTCACCCTGGCGCTGGCGAAGTGGCTGGCGCCGGCGGTGCGCGTCAACACGGTGTGCCCCGGCTTCATCCAGTCGCGCTGGCTGCTGGGCGGCATGGGCGAGGACGGCTACGCCAAGGCCAAGGCCTACCAGGAGACGTCGACGCCGCTGCGCCAGGCCGGCACCACCGACCAGATGGCCGAGGCCGCGGTCTTCTTCCTGACCAGCGCCAGCAACGTCACCGGCGAGTTCATGATGGTCGATTCAGGCATGCATCTCGGCGGCCTGCCCATGCGCGGCCGGTGAGATATTTCCCTCTCCGCCCGCGCAGCGGGGGGAGAGGGGAAGCATCACGGCAGCTCGTGGCCACGGCCGATGTTGATGATGATCTGGCGCAGCTGCGGCTTGTTCTCGAGCAGGGCGCGGCGGTAGGCGGCCAGCCCATCGAGCAGCGCGCCCTTGCGATCGAGGATCTGGTCGGCCATCTCGACGATGCGGGTGTTGGGCCAGGCATGCGGGCGCATCTGCAGCAGCGACAGGAAGGCTTCCGTCTCGCGGCCCGGGTTGAATTGCGCCATCAGCACCGCCGCCGATGCGGTCGAGCGCGAGATGCCGGCATGACAGTGGACGATCACGTGCCGCGCCGATGCGCCGGCGGCGCGCAGGCGCGTGCCGAAGGCCAGGATGCGCTCGACATCGGCATTGGTGCAGGCGGTGAAGCCCGGGAACTCCGCCACCACGTCGTCGAAGCGCAGCAGTTCATGGTCGACGCCGTTCAGCCCGCCGAACGCCTCCGGCGACGGGTGATGCATGTCGAGCAGCGACAGCAAATGCGTGACGTCGCCGTTGCACAGGCCGGGAAGCTCGCTGAGGCCGCAGATGGTGACCTTGAAGGTGGTGAGCGCAGTACTGTCGGACATGGACCGGATCTCGCAGTTGGCCGCAGGCATAGCCTCGCCCCGGCACGCTGTCCACCCGCCGCCGCAGGCAAAGAAAACGCCCGCTGCGTTGCCGCGCGGGCGTGGTAGTTGGGGGTGACGTCGACGAGGGCCCGTTGGGGTAGGCCGATCATCGCGCAACCGCCATTTTGCATCAGCGGCTGACATGTCCCTGACACAAGAGACAAAAAACGTAGTGAATTTCGGCAGTTGCGCGCATCATTCCGCACCGCGGAGCAGCATTGCAGCGCCTTACAGCAGCCCCCTGGCCATGTGCAGGCCAAGGCCCAGCAGCACGACCAGGAACACCCGGCGGAAGGCCTCGGGCGAGATCGCGAGGCGCAGCTTCTGGCCCAGCCAGACGCCGGCCATGGTCGGCAGCGTCGCCAGCGCGCTGCTGGCCAGGTTGCCCCCGTGCAGCGCGCCAAGATCCCACAGCGCCAGGGTCAGCGCGCCGGTGAAGACGACGAACAGGATGCCCAGCGCCTGCACCAGCTCGTCCTTGCGGATCTCCAGCGACTGCATGTAGGGCAGGAACGGCACGGCCGCGATGCCGGCGATGCCGCCGACCAGGCCGCTGGCGGCGCCGCACAGCGGATTGGCCCACCGCTCGTGGCGGGCCGCGACATGCGGTCGCCATGCCGTCAGCGCCAGGATCGCGAACAGCACCAGAAGCACGCCCAGCCAGCCGGCCGAAGTCGGCGAGCCCAGCGACTTCAAGGTGCGGGCCGAGATCAGCACGCCGGCCGCCATCAGCACGCCCATGAGCCAGAAGCGGCGCAGCATGGCGCGGAAGTGGCCGCCATAGACGGCCTGCCACAGGTTGGTGGCCAGCGTCGGCACCGTCATCAGCGCCAGGGCCTCGGGCAGCGGCAGCGCCAGGCTCATCAGCGCGATCGCCGTCGGCGGCAGGCCCATGCCGGCAGCACCCTTGACCACGCCCGCGACGGCGAACGCGACGCCGACCACGGCGGCGTAGGTGGGATCGATCGTCACGCGCTACGCCGTCGCCTGAGTGATGTCACCAATGGGCTTCACGAGACCACGCGCCGGCGCGGCGCCTCACACCGTCACCACGATGGCGCCGCGGCGGCCGACCACCAGCGTGTGCTCGTACTGCGCCGTCATGATCCCGGGAGCGGTGGCCAGGGTCCAGCCGTCGCCCTGCTCGTCCGCCTGCGTCGCGCCGGTCGACAGGAAGGGCTCGATCGTGAAGACCAGGCCGTGCGTCATCATCCGCCAGTCGTCGCGGTCGTAGTAGCCCGGGATGAAGCCGGGCACCTCGTCGTGCAGGCTGTCGCCGACACCGTGGCTGCCGAGGTTGCGGATGACGGTGTAGCCGTCGGCGCTGGCCGTGCGCTCGATGGTGTGGCCGATGATGTTCAGGCGCCGGCCCGGACGCACGGCCTGGACGGCGCGGTTGAGCGCCTTGCGCGTCGAGCGGCACAGCCGTTCCTGGTCGGCACGCGACGGCGGCACCACGAAGCTGGCGCCGGTGTCGGCGAAGACGCCGTCACGCTCGGCCGAAACATCGATGTTCACCATGTCGCCGGGCGCCAGGCGCGTGTCGTCGGGCACGCCATGGGCCACGGCATGGTTGACGCTGATGCAGGTGGCGCCCGGGAAGCCGTACATCAGGCTGGGGGCCGGGCGGCTTCCCTCGCGCTCGAGCGCGGCGCGGCCGATCTCGTCGAGCTCGCGCGTGGTCATGCCGGGCTCCAGCCGGCTGCCCATCAGGCGGCACACCGCCGCCACGATGCCGCCGATCCGGCGCAGGCGCTCGAGCTGCTCCTCGGTCTCAATGGTCATGCTGCCTCCGGGAACACGTGCTTCACGAAGCGTGGATAGGTCTCGCCGATCTCACGCGCGATCGAGGGCGCGCAGTGTGGTCTGCGCCGGCCCGTCAGCGCAAGCGGGGCATGGCCGGCATGCTGCGCGACGCCCGAGCCGGACCGCGCAGCTTCCTGCCGCGCCTGCTTCGGTCGATGCCCGTCGCCACCGGCTCGATCCGATAGGCGCAGCGGCGGGCGCCGGCCAGGACATGCTCGACCCGCGTCACCGACGCCGCCGCGCCCAGCACGGCGGCGAAGATGCCCAGCTCCGAACGGCAGAGGCCCTGGCAGGCGCGGGCCGCAGCGCAGATCGGGCAGTGGTTCTCGATCAGCATGAAGCTGCCGTCGGCGTCGCGCCGCCACTCGGCCATGTAGCCTTCTTCCGTGCGCAGCCGGGCCAGCATCCTGACCTTGCCGGCCAATGTCGTCGCCGCGGCGAGCCGGCGGCGATAGCCCGCCAGGGTCGCAGCCTCGCGATGCGCGATCAGGCGCTCGAGCCCGCCGGCGCCGAACACGCCCGAGATCGCCTCGAGAAGCTCGACGGTGAGTCCGGCATGGTTGTCGGGAAACCGCGCATGCCCTGCCGCGGTGAGGCCCCAGTAGCGCCGCGGCCGGCCCACGCCCTCGCGCCGGTCCTCGTGCGCCACCAGGCCATGCGCGGCCAGCCCGTCCAGGTGCTGGCGCACCGCGACGGCGGTGACTCCCAGCCGGCCGGCCAGCGTGCCCGCCGTCTGCGGGCCGGCGGCCTTCAGCGCGTGCAGCAGCCGATCCGTGGTCCGATCCGCCATGCGTCCATCCCGGCTATTAAACAAGATATATCTTGTCAAATAGACCGGATACAACAAGTATCACACCCGCAAGAGGGAGGAAGCGCCGTGGACCACGCGGTCGAGGATCGCTGGCGGCATCTGCTGACCCGCAGGCTGGCGCCGGCCACGGCCACCGTCTGCCTGGGCGATGCCCTGCATGCGCTCAACACCTTCATCGTCAGCACCACGATGCCCTCGGTGGTGGTCGAGCTGGGCGGCGTCCACATCATCGGCTGGGCGTCGACCGTGTTCCTGATCGCCGCCATCGTCGGCGGCGCCTCGGCGGGCTTCCTCAAGCAGCGCCTGGGCGCGCGGCCGGCGCTGATCGCGGCCGCCGCGGTGTTCGCGGCCGGCACGCTGGCCGTGGGCCTGGCGACGTCGATGACGGCCGTCCTGGTCGGCCGCGCGCTGCAGGGGCTGGGCGACGGCGTCATCGTCGCGGCCTGTTACGCGCTCGTGGCCGAGCTCTTCCCGCCCAGGCTGGTGCCCAAGGTGTTCGGCCTGCTGGCGGTGATCTGGGCGCTGGCGGCCTTCGGCGGGCCACTGCTGGCCGGGCTGCTGACGGAGACCACGTCGTGGCGCGTGGCCTACCTGGCCAACATCCCGCTGGCCCTGGCCTTCGCCGGCCTGGTCGCGGCCGTCGTGCCGCGCGCCGCCCGCATCGCCGGCCGCATCGTCGTGCCGTTCGGCCGCCTGGCGGCGATCGCTTCAGGCATCATGCTGATGGCCGTCGCCGGGCTGGCCACCGACCTGCCGCTCGTCGCCGGCCTGATCGGCGCCGCCGTGGCGGTGCTGGTCGGCGTGTTCGTCGTCGACCGCGCCAGCCGCGACAAGCTGTTCCCCAGCGACGCCTTCTCGCCCCGCTCGATCGTGGGCGCGACGCTGTGGGTGGTGCTGCTGATGCCGCTGGCGCAAGCCTGCAGCGCCGTCTACCTGCCGCTGTTCCTGCAGCATCTGTGGGGCCACGGGCCGACGGTGGCAGGCGCGTTCGCGGCGATCACGGCGCTGGCCTGGAGCGCCGCCGCCTTGATCGTGGCCAACATCAAGACGCAGCTTCTGGCGCGCATCACCATCCGCCTGGGGCCGATCATGGTGATGACCGGGCTGGCGGGCGCCGCCATCGCCGTGCCGTCGAAGCTGCACTGGCTGCTGGTGCTGTGCCAGATCACCATCGGCGCCGGCTTCGGCGTCAGCTGGGCCTTCCTCAGCCAGGCCGTAATGACCCACGCCCGCCCCGGCGAGGCCGACACGGCCTCGGGCCTGCTGCCCACGACGCAGGCCGCCGGCTACGCCATCGGCGCGGCGCTGTTCGGCCTGATCGCCCATGCGGCCGGCCTCTCCAACGCCTTGGACCCGCCGTCCATCACCCATGCCAGCCGCTGGATCTTCGCATCCGGCGCCGCCTTCGCCCTGGGCGCCGTGGCCTTCGGGTTCGCCGTGCGCCTGCGGCCGGCCCTGGTTCCGAAGGCGTAACCTGTCATTGCGCCATCCCCATGGCAGCCCGGGGCTGCTACGATGGCCGCCGGCAGGCCGATGACGGCGCGTGGCGCGTGCCTGGCCGCGTGCGTTGCGACCTCCCCAGGGAGGAACATCATCATGAAGCTCTACATGCATCCGGCGTCGACCACGAGCCGGCCGGTGGTGCAGTTCATCGCCGCGAGCAGCATCCCCTGCGACCTGCAGGTGGTCGACCTGTTCAGCGGCGAGCACATGCGCGAGCCCTACGCCGCGATCAACCCCAACAAGATGGTGCCGATGCTGGAGGACGGGGATTTCCGCCTGACCGAAAGCTCGGCGATCCTCAAGTACCTCGCCGACAAGACCGGCTCGCCGGCCTATCCCAAGGACCTCAGGCAGCGGGCGCGCGTCAACGAGGTGATGGACTGGTTCAACGCCAACCTTTACCGCGACTACGGCTATGGCCTGATCTATCCGCAGGTCTTCCCTCATCACAAGCGCCGTTCCGACGAGGCGCAGACCGCGACGGTCGACTGGGGCAAGGAGCGGTGCAAGGCGTGGCTGCAGGTGCTGAACGACCACGTGCTCGGCGGCGGCAAGACATATCTGTGCGGCGATGAGATCACCATCGCCGACTATTTCGGCTACGCGATCCTGCAGGTGGGCGAGGTGATTCGCTGCGACTTCGCTTCCTATCCGAACGTGGCGCGCTGGATGGAGACGATGCGCAACCAGCCGACCACGCCCGAGGTCTATGCGGCGATCAAGGGCTTCGCCGACCAGGTCAAGGCGCAGCCGTTCGTCGCGATGTGAGCGGCGCACAAAAGCAATGCTTCATGGCGGGCACGTCTCGCGCGAAGGAGATCGACCATGATCAAGGGCCTTCACCACAACGCCTACCGCTGCCGGGATTCCGAGGAGACGCGGCGTTTCTACGAGGATTTCCTCGGGCTGAGATTCGCGCACGCGCTGCGCATCCACGAGTCGATGACCGGCCGCCGCACCGACGTGCTGCATACGTTCTATGAGATGGGCGACGGCTCCTACCTCGCCTTCTTCGAGGCGCCCGACCGGCCCTTCGACTTCAAGGACCAGCACGACTACGACCTGCACATCGCGCTGGAGGTCGATGCCGGGACGCTGCAGCGCATGCTCGACAAGGGCCGCGGCGAGGGCCGCGAGGTGCGCGGCATCTCCGACCACCGCTTCATCCGCTCGATCTACTTCCGTGACCCCAACGGCTATGTGATCGAGCTGACGGCGAAGATGCCCAACCACGACCGCGCCATGGACCCAGCCGCCAACGACGCCGCCGCCATCCTCGACAGCTGGCAGAAGGACAAGGCGCAGGAGAAGGCGTAGCGCTCGATCCCTCTCCCGCGCGCGCTAATTTTCACCGTCATCCCGAGCGCCAGCGAGGGATCTCCTGCGAATGGCGCACCGTGCGTCTTTCGCGGGAGATCCCTCGCTGGCGCTCGGGATGACGGTGAAGATGTTTGAACACCGTCGCCCGCAAGCGGGAGAGGTCAGGACCGTGCCGGCGCGTGGCGGGCCAGGAAGGCGTCGATATCGGCGAAGAAGCGGGCCCGGATCGGATCGATTTCCATCATGATCTCGTGACGGGCGTCGGCATAGACGATGTGGCGGCAGTTCGGCAGGCGGCTGCGGGCCGTGACATGGGTCCGGCCGTCGATCAGCAGGTCCTGTCCCGCCGTCAGCAGCAGCAGCGGCGTGCGCGCGCGTTCGAGGTAGCCCGGCTCGGCGAGCACCTTGTTGGAGCGCAGCGTCTGGCGCAGCCAGCCCACGGTGGGCCCGCCCAGCGCCAGGCGCGAATCGGCGTCGAACCATGCCTCCGTGAAGCGGTAGCGGCGCTCGTCGTGCGTCACCTTGTTGCCGGTGAACTCGCGGCCGATCAGCCGGAACGGCGCCGAGCCGTAGAAATAGCGCTGGTCGATGGCCGCCACGGGCGGCAGCAGGACCAGGATGGTGGCGATGATCGCCTCGTGGCGCAGGCAGGTCATCGGCGCGCCCAGGATGCCGGCCGCGATCGGCGTGTCGCCGGCCTGCTCGGCAAGGTGGCGCAGCAGCATATGGCCGCCCATCGAGTGCGTCAGCGCCACGATCGGGCGCGGCGCCTCGGGGGCGACCACGCCCGCCAGGAAGGCCTTCAGGTCGCAGAG
The DNA here is from genome assembly GCF_008039615.1 of Vineibacter terrae. Classification (GTDB taxonomy): domain Bacteria; phylum Pseudomonadota; class Alphaproteobacteria; order Reyranellales; family Reyranellaceae; genus Vineibacter; species Vineibacter terrae. The sequence continues at coordinate 7,866 of NZ_VDUZ01000093.1, forward strand.
ATAGGTGTCGTAGCGGTCGATATGGCCCTTCTGCCGGTCCTCGAGCTGCCGTTCCGACAGGCCCTGGCCGCGCCAGTCCATGGCATAGACCGCGAAGCCCCGCGCCAGGAGCTCGGGGATCACCTCGCCGGCGTATTTGTCGATGAACTCGCCGCGGCCGGTCAGCAGCAGGATCGAGCCGCGCGCGACCGGCTGGCGCGCATGCCACACCCCGAAGCGCAACGTCGCCCCGTCGACGGCCGTGACAAAGCCGTAGCGGTCGGCGGCGACATAGGTCGACCGCACCACCGCCGGCACGTCAACCGGCCCCGCCCCGCTGGCGCTGAACGCCAGTGGTGGTTCGTCGATCTCCATCAGGCTCGCCACGCCAGCACCCTGGGCCCTGCCCCGCTCGAGCCGCGGCATGTCAGCGCATGCCTGCGGCCATACCAAGGCGCCAGCGAGGCGTTCCGCCTCCCCGGCCTCCTTGCAACCTAAGATAAGCGAGCCGTCGCTCGATTTGAAGCGATCGTTTCGTCGCTGCGGCGGGTTGGCGCTGGTGGCCGCCCCTCCCCGGCCGCCGCCGCTATTGACGCTGCTTCTGCTTTATGCAACTGAAAATGCGAGTGGTTCTCAATACTTGCGTGAATCGCAACAACGTTTCGGGTGGACGTCCGGCGCGACAGGATGTGGCGCCGCAGTCGAGGAGCAGGACATGAAAGGACTTTCCCGTCGCGCGATGACCCTGGCCCTCGCCGCGACGGCGACCGGCCTCGCCGGCGTTGCCAGCGCCCAGGACAAGGTGGTCAACCTTTACTCGGCGCGCCACTACCAGACCGACGAGAAGCTGTACGAGGGCTTCACCAGGCTGACCGGCATCAAGGTCAACCGCATCGAAGGCAAGGAGGACGAGATCATCGAGCGCATCCGCAACGAGGGCGCCAACAGCCCGGCGGACCTCGTGATCACGGTCGACATGGGCCGCATCTGGAAAGCGGAGGCTGCCGGCCTGCTGGGGCCGGTGAAGTCGGCCGTGCTGGAGCAGCGCGTGCCGGCCAACCTGCGCGATCCCGAGGGCAGGTGGTTCGGCTTCTCGACCCGCGCCCGCGTGCTGGTCTACGCCAAGGACAAGCTGCAGCCGGCCCAGGTGGCGCGCTACGAGGACATCGCCAGCCCCGGCTTCAAGGGCAAGGTCTGCGTGCGCTCCGGCGGGCACGTCTACAACCTGTCGCTGCTGGCCTCGATCATCGCCACCCAGGGCGAGGAGAAGGCGGAAGCCTGGGCCAAGGGCGTAGTCGCCCACATGGCCCGTCCGCCGCAAGGCGGCGACACCGACCAGATCAAGGCGGTCGCCGCCGGCCAATGCGACGTCGCGATCGCCAACAGCTACTACGTCGCCCGCATCTTCAATTCGACCAAGGACGAGGACAAGGCGATCGCCGCCAAGATCGCGGTCTCCTTCCCCAACCAGGGCGACCGCGGCGCGCATGTCAACGTCTCGGGCGGCGGCATGGTGAAGACGGCGCCCAACAAGGACAGCGCCATCAGGTTCCTCGAGTACCTGGTGTCGGATGAGGCCCAGCGCTACTTCGCCAACGGCAACAACGAGTACCCCGTGGCCGAGGTGAAGACCGACAACAAGGCGCTGGAGAGCTGGGGCACCTTCAAGATGGACCAGGTCAATGTCGGCGCGCTGGGCCGCAACCAGGCCAAGGCGCAGGCGATCTTCGACAAGGTCGGGTGGAAGTAGGCGCGCTCGCCGCACCTGCCGCGACATCGCAACGGCCGCCCTCGGGCGGCCGTCGTCGTTTCGGGATCGCGCTGTCCGAGCCAATGCACGTCGAACCACGAAGACACCGAAGCACAGAGGTCACACGGGCAGCCTTTGGCCGCAACTCAAAGGACGGAGAAAGCGCTTCATGGTGAGCTTGTCGAACCATGAAGCGCCGCACCGCTGCCCGTGCGACGCCTCCATGGTTCGACAGGCTCACCATGAAGGCTGCTTAAATCACCGCAGCCTGCGAAGATCTTTGAGGTCAGTAGTACAGGGCACGACGGCACCGCGCTGACGGCGAGCAACGTTTGATCTCTGCGCAGCCTCTGTACGACCGACCCAAAAATCTTCGCAAGCCGCGGCGATTTGGGTCTGCTCGCTGTCATCCTGAGCGCAGCGAAGGATCTTTTGAGCGGTGCTATCGCATGACGGCGTACGCGTCTCGACGGGGCATGCCCGCGCGAGCCGATGGTCTGAAAGATCCTTCGCTTCGCTCAGGATGACAGCGAGCGCGTGGCAGGCCTCAATCTTTGTTGCGGCCAAGGGCTGCGCTGTATCTCGGTGCCTGAAAGGGAATTGGCCCAGGCGCCAGGATCAGACGCTGGGGACGCGTCACTCCGTGGCGCGTCATGCGCCGCACCAGACGAAGACGCGCCACGGAGTGGCGCGCTCCCAGCGTATGGCCCCACGACCGTGCGCCGTTCCAGCCCTCGTGGTCGGCATAGCCGGTGCGGAACTCTGTGGTTCGCCTTCTCGCCGTTGGACTGGCAACGCCACGCGATCGGCCTGAAGGATTGCGTCACACATTCCAAGCGCGGCGACGACTCTCATGCGTCATCGAAAACGCGCGCATGCATCATCGATGGCTGCGCGCGAACCAATGATTCAACATGTCCTTTCGCTGCGTCCGGAACAGCAAGAGAGTCGATTCCGCTCGATCGGAACATGCTCCACGCGCGCGATCGCATCCGGCCGCTTGAAAAAAATTTCTGGACAAAGCGAACTTTCACGTGAACACCGATACTGTTGAGTCTGAAGTAGGAGTTGCTCATGGCAAAACGTACAACCAAATCGGCAGTCGCACGCACCAAGACCGCCAAGAAGAAGGTCGAGCGGACAACCGTCACGACCAAGCGGCGCACGGCCGCGAAGGCGAAGGTGAAGGCGAAGGTGAAGGTGAAGGTCAAGAAGGCGGCGAAGCGGGTCGCGCCCAAGGCTGCTGCGAAGTCGGCGCGGGCCGGAACGGCCGTCAAGCGGCCAGCGGCCAAGAAGCGCGTCGCCGCGAAGCGCGCAACGTCAAAGACACGGGCGAGCCGCTAGAGCGCACCTGTGGTTCTTCCAGGTCGGACGATTTCATAAGGGCCTAGCGTCATCCCGAGCGTAGCGAGGGATCTCCTGCGAAAGACGTGTAGTGCGCCGTTCGTGGGAATATTGTTCGCTGCGCTCGGGATGCCGCCTGCTCCGCAGGCACGGCTCCACTTCACTTCCGCTTCACCACGTTCGTCGCTCCATCAAAGCTGATAGCGCCCTGGAGCACGCACCGCTTCGGTGGAAGCTTCATCCGCCGTCGTCGTGAGCGAAGCGAAGAGACCGGCGGTGTCGGCGATCACCGGCGCCCGTCGCGTTGACACACCACCGCCGAGTCTTTCGCTTTGCTCTGGACGACAGGCGGAGCCGACTCCGCTCGAGCGAGATGTGCTCCGGCCGCCGGTCTAGGAGGGCACTGTTCCCTGGAGCACGGTGCGATGCAGGATCCGCGGTTCATTCGCCATGTCGAAGTCCGCCGTCGCCTTGTGCACCAGGCATCGGTTGTCCCACATCACCAGGTCACCCTGCCGCCACTTGTGGCGATAGACGAACCGCGGCTGGGTCGCGTGCTCTAGGGCCTGTTTTCAAACCGAGTCACATCTCACTTGTCACTCGGAATGAAATTTGATTCAAAGCTGTTCTTTGCGTGAGTTGCAGCAATGAACAGGCGGCCGCTGAGTGATGAGCAATGGTCGGTG
>NZ_VDUZ01000094.1 GCF_008039615.1 Vineibacter terrae
CTCCAGTTCGGCGAAAATCGACCTCGACTCCTCCATGGCGCCAAACTCCTACGCTACTACTCAACCCAACCCAGCCTTAACCCCTATCCCTCAAACGCAAGCTCTTTCTCTAATGCGATTGCCCTGCCGCGGGCGGATTGTCCCTTGTCGGACAGGCCGTTGGCGATCAGTATGCCGGGCGGGTCGGGGTCGAACGTTCAGGACCATCACCATGAGCCACGAGGCTGCGACCGCAAAAATATGCCGAGGGTGCTGGGAGCAGATGCACGTTCCGATCGTGCTGCGCGGCCCGCTGTCGGTGCCGTTCCGGGTCTTCGGTGTGCGCCCCAGCCGCATGAACCCGAATATCTGCACGATCTGCGAGACCATGTTCGAGCATGTCATGCGACGCAGGTCGATCGAGATCGAGGCCACGATCCTGTTCGCCGATATCCGCGGCTACACGACACTGACCCAGGCCATGGACGCAGCCGCGTTGGCGCGGCTGCTGAACTTCTTCTACGACGAATGCGCCACGGCGGTGTGGTTGCATGACGGCCTGCTGAACAAGGCGATCGGCGATTCGATCCTCGCGATCTTCAATTTTCCGCTGCGTCACGGCGACCACACGGACCTCGCGCTGGCAGCGGCCCGCGACATCCAGGCACGCTGCCATGCGCGCTGCAAGCAGGAGCTGGCCGGTTACGGCCTGGATGTCGCCGAGCTTGGGGTCGGTGTCGGCATCGACCGGGGCACCACGACCTTCGGCGAGTTCGGCACGACGCATACCGATCTCACGGCCGTCGGCCAGGTCGTGAATCGCGCTTCGCGCTTGCAGTCGGTGGCTGCGGCTGGCGAAATCCTGGTCAGCGAAGCGGCGTGGCAGGCGCTGGCCGCGGCAAAGGCCGCGCCGCAGCGGCGCGAGGTGCAGCTCAAGGGCTATGGAGCACCGCAGGTCGCATACGCCTGCTGAGGCGGCCCGATCATTCCGGTTTTGGACTCCTTGTCGCCGTACGTGGCGATATCCATATAGGCACGCCCGACGGTCGCGTTTCCTCTGCAGGCACGCGACTTTCAGTCGTTCTTGTCGTTGTTGTCACGCGTTTCGCATGGTGTGGTCGGCTTCGCGCAATTTGCGCAGGCGGATGTCGCGGCCGGTCCGTCAGGTACCGGTCCGTCAGGTAAAGGAGGGGCCCCCATGAAAAGGCGCGCTTTCGTGGCCGGCGGTATCGCTGGCGCCGCGGGGTTGACGATGCCGGCCGTGTCGCGGGCCCAGGCCAGGACCTTCCGCAGCCAGAAGGCGGCCTATCGTCTCGTGACCCTGGCCTCTGGCCTTGAGCAGCCGTGGAGCATCGCGTTCCTGCCGGATGGCCGGCTGCTGATCACCGAACGGCCCGGACGCCTGCGCGTCTTCGCCAACGGCAAGCTCGAGCCGCAGCCGCTCGCCGGCGTCCCGGAGGTCCGGGCACGCGGCCAGGGTGGGCTGCTCGACGTGTGCCTGCATCCGGCGTTTGCCCGCAACGGCACGCTCTATCTCTCGCTTGCCGCGCCGGTCGCCGGCGGCGCCCTGACCCGGGTCGTGCGCGCCCGCTGGGGCGAGGGCGGGCTGGCCGACGTGACGCCGATCTTCGATGCCACGCCGCCCGGCAGCGGCGGCAACCATTTCGGCTCGCGCATTGCCTTCGATCGTGCCGGGCTGATGTATGTGACATGCGGCGAGCGCTACCAGATGCAGCGGGCGCAGCGGCTCGACGACCTGGGCGGCAAGATCGTGCGGCTGCGTGACGACGGCAGCGTGCCGCCGGACAATCCCTTCGTCGGCCGCCGCGACGCACGGCCGGAGATCTTCACCTACGGGCATCGCAACCCCCAGGGCCTCGCGATGCATCCCGATACCGGCCGCCTGTGGTCGGTCGAGCATGGCCCGCGCGGCGGTGATGAGCTCAACCTGCTCAAAACAGGCGCCAACTACGGCTGGCCGCTGGCGACGCAGGGGATCGACTATAGCGGCGCCAAGATCAGCGATCACAAGTCGTTGCCGGGGATGGAAGACCCGGTGCGGGCCTGGGTGCCGTCGATTTCGCCGTGCGGGCTGGTGATCTACAGCGGCAGCGCCTTTCCGGCATGGCGCGGCTCCTTCTTCATCGGCGGGTTGTCGGCCAGCTCGCTGTTTCGCGTCGAGATCGACGGCGAGCGCTACGTGTCGGAGGAGCGCCTGCTGGCCGACATGTTCGACATCCGTGACGTCCGCCAGGGGCCGGACGGGATGCTGTACCTGATCTCGCGCAGCGACAACGGCACTCTCTACCGCGTCGAGCCGGCATGACCGAGGCGTCGCACCGGCATGGCCGCGATTGCTCCGTGGTCGTGCGCCCGCTAGAAGCGGCGCATGGTTGAGCTGGGTCCACTGCAGGGCGCTGGGGCGCTGCCGGTTGTGCTGGCGTCCACCAGCATCGCGCGGCGTGCGCTGCTGCAAGGGGCCGGCATCGCTTTCGAGATCGTGGCGCCCGGCGTCGATGAGGACGCCGTGAAGCGCGAGCTGGCTGGCGCCGATGCCGCTTCCCTGGCGACGGCGCTGGCGGACCGCAAGGCGCTGGCGGTGTCGGCGCGCCGGCCGGGTGCCGTGGTGATCGGTGGCGACTCGACGCTGGCCTGCGATGGCCGTCTCTTCGACAAGCCGGCAGACATCGACGCGGCCTGCGAGCAGCTGCGCTTCCTGCGCGGCCGTGTGCATGAGCTGCAGTCGGCGGTCAGCGTCGCGCGCGATGGCGAGGTCGTGTGGCGTCATATCGATACGGCGCGGCTGGCGATGCGGCCGTTCTCTGATGATTTCCTGACCCGCTATGTCGATGCCAGTCGTGATTGGCTGACCAGTTCGGTCGGGGCCTATCGCCTCGAGGGCACGGGCGCGCAGCTCTTCGAGCGCATCGACGGCGACTACTTCACCATTCTCGGTCTGCCGTTGCTGCCGCTGCTGGCATGGCTGCGCAGCGCCGGCGTGTTGCGGAGCTGATCAATGACGGCGCCCGATTTCGATTCGTTGCTGGCGGCCGCCGCCGGTCGCCGCTTCGCCTTCATCGTCGGCTGGCCGGTTTCGCATTCGCGGTCGCCGCTGCTGCACGGCTTCTGGCTGAAGGAGCGCCGGATCGACGGCTGCTACGGCCGTCTCGCCGTCGAGCCGGGGGGTGCCGCCCTGCGCGCGACCTTCGATTTCATTCGCCGCACGCCGCAGGCACGCGGCTGCAACCTTACCCTGCCGCACAAGATCGATGCCCTGGAGCTGCTCGATGTGGTCACGCCGGCGGCATCCCGCATCGGCGCCGTCAACACCGTGGTCAAGCGTGCCGACGGCACCCTGGAGGGCCGCAACACGGATGGCTTCGGTTTCGTCGAGGCGCTGCGCGCCGGTGCGCCGGCGTGGCAGCCGGCGGCAGCACCGGCCGTGGTGCTGGGAGCCGGCGGGGCGGCCCGTGCCGTGATCGCGGCCCTGGTCGATGCCGGCGTGCCCGAGCTGCGCCTCGTCAACCGGACACGGCAGGCGGCCATCGACCTCGGCGTGCGCTTTACGCCCGATGATGGCCGCACCCTGGTGGTCGATGACTGGTCACGGCGGGCTGCCGCGCTGGCTGGCGCCGGCTTGCTGGTCAACACCACCTCCCTGGGCATGGACGGCCAGCCGGCGCTCGATCTGGCGCTCGAGGCGCTGCCGACCGCGGCGGTGGTCAATGACGTCGTCTACGTGCCGTTGCGCACGGACCTGCTGCGCCGGGCCCAGGCGCGCGGCAATCCCACGGTCGACGGGCTCGATATGCTGCTGCACCAGGGGCGGCCGGGCTTTGCCGCCTGGTTTGGCGGTTCCGAGCCGGCCGTGACCCCCGCCTTGCGCACAGCCGTCGCGGGGGACCTGGGAGCCTAGGGGCCCGAGCGGCGGCGAATTGCATGTTCCAGTAGACGGGCGCTACCGGCTAATCTGTCGCGGACAGGCTCGTCGGGCCCGCGCGTTCTCGGCGTGGATCGGGGAATGGAAAAGAACCTGTTTAAATACATATGGCGGCATAGCCGCCACGATCAGCTGATCATCTTGTTCCTCGTGATCGTGGCGCAGGTCTTCTATTTCGCATCCCTCAGCATTCCCAAGACGATTGTCAACGACGGCATCGAGGGCAAGGTTTTCAAGACCATCTCCGAGGTGTCGTTCCTGCGCGTCAGCGTGCCGGTGCCGTCTTTCCTGTCGTCGTCCGGATCGCTCACGTTGTTCGACGGCATATCGCTGACGCAGTGGCCCTACCTGGTGGCCATGAGCTGCCTGTTCCTGGTGATGGTCACCGTGAACGGCATGTTCAAGAAGACCATCAACACGCAGAAGGGACGTCTGGGCGAGCGCATGCTGCGGCGCCTGCGCTACGAGCTCTACGACCGGATCCTGCTGTTCCCCTCCGCCCATTTCCGCAAGGTCAAGGCGGCCGAGCTCAGCGGCATGATCAAGGACGAGGTGGAGCCGCTGGGCGGCTTCATCGGCGATGCCTACGTGCAGCCGGCTTTTCTTGGCGGCCAGGCGCTCACGGCGCTGCTCTTCATCATGCTGCAGAGCATATGGCTGGGCTTGATCGTGATCGCGGTGCTGGCCGTGCAGGCCTTCGTGATCCCGCGGCTGCGCCGGCGCATCCTGGTGCTAGGACGGGAACGCCAGCTCACCGCCCGCCAGCTTGCCGGGCGCATCGCCGAGACGGTCGACGGCGTGCACGACGTTCATAGCCACGGCACGTCGAACTACGAGCGCGCCGACATCGCCCAGCGCCTGGGCACGATCTACCAAATCCGCTTCGACCTCTTCCAGCGCAAGTTCACGGCCAAGTTCCTGAACAACCTGCTGGCCCAGATCACGCCGTTCATGATCTACCTGATCGGCGGCTACCTGGTGCTGTTCGGCGACATGCAGGTCGGCAGCGTGGTCGGCGTGCTGCTGGCCTACAAGGATCTGCCCGGCCCGGTGAAGGAGCTGATCGACTGGGACCAGCAGCGCCAGGACGTGCAGCAGAAGTACGAGCAGGTCGCCGAGCAGTTCCAGCCCGAGGGCATGCTGCCGCCGGCGCTGCAGGCGCTGCCGGACGGGCCGGTATCGCCGTTGTCGGGCGACATCGTGCTGACCGGCGTGACCGTGGCCGACGACGGCGGCGCCAAGCCGATCGACGGCGTGAGCCTGGTGACGCCGATCGGTCGTCGGCTGGCCCTGGTAGGTCCCCAGGGTGGCGGCAAGGAAGTGCTGACCCAGGTGATGGCGCGCCTGATACGGCCGAGCGTCGGCACCGTGCGCATCGGCGATGTCGATCTCTCGTCGCTGCCGGAGACCGTCACCGGCGCGCGCATCGCCTATGTGGGCCAGGACGTCTATCTCTTCCCCGTCAGCGTGCGCGACAACATCCTCTACGGCCTCAAGCGCCGGCCGGTGATCCCGGCGGTGTACGACGATGCGGCCCGTCGCGAGCGCGAGCGGTTCGTGGCCGAGTCGCGCCGCGCCGGCAACCCCGACCTGAACCCGGCCGACGACTGGATCGACTACGAGGCGGCCGGCGCCACCGGCCCGGGCGATATCGACCGGCGCATTGTCGAGGTGCTGCGCGCCGTCGAGCTCGAGGAGGACATCTACCATTTCGGCCTGCGCGGCACGATCGATGCGATGGCGCGGCCGCGCGTCGCCGAATCGATCCTCATGGCGCGCGACGAATTGCATGCGCGGCTGGCCGATCCGGCGCTGGCGTCGCTGGTCGAGCCATTCGATCGGGCCCGCTACAACCGCAACATGTCGATCGCCGAGAATCTGCTGTTCGGCACGCCGGTCGACAGGACGTTCGATCCCGACAACATCGCGGCCAATCCGCACATGCGCGAGGCGCTGGGCCGTGTCGGCCTGGAGACCGACCTGCTGCAGATGGGCGTGGCGATCGCCGAGACCATGGTCGAGCTGTTCGCCGACCTGCCTGTGGGACATCCGTTCTTCGAGCAGTTCAGCTTCATCGCCGCCGAGGATCTGCCCGAGTTCCGCACGATCCTGAGCCGGCTGGCGGGCAAGAGCGTCGCGGATCTCGACGATGCGGCGCGCGCGCGGCTGGCAGCGCTGCCTTTCCGCTATATCGAGGCCCGCCATCGCCTGGGCCTGATCGATGCCGCCATGGAAGGCCGGCTGCTCGCGGCCCGACGCGCCTTCGCCGAGAACCTGCCGGCGGCGGCGGCCAAGGCCATCGAATTCTACGACCGCAACCTCTACAACGCGGCAGCCACGCTGCAGGACAATATCCTGTTCGGCCGCATCGTCTACGGCCAGGCGCAGGGCCCGCAGCGGGTCGGCGCGTTGATCTCGGAGGTCCTGGAAGGCCTTGAGCTGCGCGGCGCGGTCGTCGAGGTCGGCCTCGACTACAATGTCGGCGTTGCCGGCAAGCGCCTGCCGGCAGCACAACGGCAGAAGGTGGGGCTGGCGCGTGGGCTGGTGAAGCGTCCCGACCTGCTGGTGCTCAACGATGCCACGGCGATGCTGGACGGTGCTGCGCAGCAGCGTGTTCTCGATAAGATACTGGATGCCTGCAAGGGGCGGGGCGTGGTCTGGGCGTTGAATCGTGCCAGCCTTGCCGACCGCTTCGATCAGGTGATCGTCCTGCAGGGCGGCAAGGTGACAGCCAGTGGCGCACCGGGTGACATGGCTGGAGACAAGAACTTCGCCGACCTGCTGGCGGCGGGCTGAGCTCGCGAGGAGAGGCTCATGAGCATCAACGAAGAAGTCGAACTCCTGAAGACCGTGCCGATCTTCTCCAAGATCGAGCCGGCGAAGCTGAAGCTGATTGCCTTCACCAGCGATCGGATGACCTTCGACGTCGGCCAGGAGCTGTGCCACCAGGGCGATATCGGCGACGCCATGTACGTCATCCTCGGCGGCTCGGCCGACGTGCTGATCGATTCGCCCAACGGGCCCATCAAGGTGGCCGAGCTTCGTCGCAACGGCTTCTTCGGCGAGATGGCGATCCTGTGCGACATGCCGCGCACCGCCACCGTGAAGGCGCACGAGAAGCTGACCGCGCTCAAGATCCCCAAGGAAATGTTCTTCCGCCTGGTCGCCGAGTTTCCCCAGATGGCCGTCGAGATCATGCGCGAGCTGGCTCATCGCGTGGAGGACATGAACGGCAAGCTGGCGGCGGCGCAGGCGGCATGAGACTGCCGCCTTGAGCCGCCTCGACAGCTTCATCCGGCGCATGCAGGCGCAGCGCGACTGCCTCAACTGGGCGGCCGGCCAAGTGCGCGGCATGGCTGGGCCGATCCTGGAGATCGGCCTCGGCAACGGCCGCACCTACGACCATCTGCGCGAGCTTCTGCCGGGCCGCGACATCCATGTGTTCGAGCGCGAGGTGCGGGCGCATCCCGACTGCGTGCCGCCGGCACACCATCTTTTCCTCGGCGACGTGCGCGAGCAGCTGCCGCGCGCCACGCGGATGCTGGGCCGCAGCGCCGTGCTGATCCACAGCGATCTCGGCACCGGCGACCATGCCGCCAACATGGAGATGGGCACGTGGCTGGGGCCGGCCCTGGACCAGCTGCTGGCGCCCGGCGGCTATGTCGTCGCCAACCAGCCGCTCGACGTCGCGCGCTGGATCCGCCTGCCCGAGCCGGACGGTGTGCCCAAGGACCGCTACTTCCTTTACCGGGCGGCGCCTTGATCGGTCGGGCCGCGCCGCTCCAGCGGCGCTCTTTGCATGGTCTGCCGGAGCGGCGCGGCTACACTCAGCCCGCTGCCGCGCCCAGCTCCTGCTGCACCACGTTCAGCCAGTAGGCGGCGCCCGTGACGATGATCTCGTCGTTGAAATCGTAGAGCGGCGTGTGCACGTAGTGGCAGCCGCCGGCTTCGTCGCCACCGTTGCCGATCATGATGTAGGCGCCGGGCTTCTTCTCCAGCATGAAGGCGAAGTCCTCGGCGCCGGTGATCGGCGGGGCGTTGCCGTCGACATTCTCGGCGCCGACGGTGGCGGCGGCAGCGGCGATGGCGATGGCCGTCTGGTCGGCGGTGTTGACCAGCGGCGGATAGCGGCGCTGGTAGGTGTAGTCGACGCTGCAGCCCCAGCTCCCGGCCGTGCTGCGGGCGACTTCGCCGAGGCGGCGCTCCAGGATGTCGCGCACAGCCGGCCGGTAGCTGCGTGACGTGCCGCGCACGGTGACGTCCGACGGGATGACGTTGGGGGAATTGAACGCTCCGGCGGCGATGTGACCGACGCTTAGCACCGCGGTATCGGTCGGCGGCACATTGCGGCCGACGATGCCCTGGACCCCCAGGATGAAGCTGGCCGCCGGCATCGTCGGGTCGGTGCCGCGGTTGGGCGCCGAGCCGTGGCCGCCGGTGCCATGGAACACCGCGGTCCACGAGTCGCTGGCGGCCAGCATCGGGCCGCTGCGGATCGCGAACCTGCCGACCGGCAGGCCGGGCGCGTTGTGCATGCCGTAGACGGCGTCACAGGGGAAGAGGTCGAACAGCCCCTCCTCGATCATGACCCGGGCGCCGCCGAGGCCCTCCTCGGCCGGCTGGAAGATGACATGCACCGTGCCGGCGAAATCCGGATCGGCGGCGAGCTGGCGCGCGGCGCCCAGCAGCATGGTCGTGTGGCCGTCATGGCCGCAGGCGTGCATCTTGCCGTCGATGGTCGAGCGGTGGGTGAACGCGTTCTTCTCCTGCAGATGCAGCGCGTCCATGTCGGCACGCAGGCCGATCGTCTTCTGCCCGGCACGCTTGCCCTTGAGCGTGCCGACCACCCCGGTCTTGGCCAGGCCTTGATGCACGGCAAAGCCCCAGGACGTCAGCTTCTCGGCGACGATGCTGGCGGTGCGCACCTCCTCGAAGGCCGTTTCCGGATGCCGGTGGATGTCGCGCCGGATCGCGATCAGCTCGGGCTCAGTCGCCTTCAGCCGCTCGATGACGCCACGCGTCATGCCTGATCTCCAGGGCTTCCGGTCGCGCGGCGGATCAGCCGCAGCAGGATCAGGAACACGACCGCGCCCACGACCGAGCCGATGAAGCCCGCGGCCTGGCCCGGCTGATAGAGCCCCAGGGCCTGGCCGCCATAGGTGGCGATGAGCGATCCCGCGATACCGATCACGATCGCCATGATGATGCCGCCCGGATCCCTGCCGGGCATGATGAGCCTGGCGATCAGGCCGACGATCAGGCCGATGACGATCGTGATGATGATGTCCATGACAACGCTCCCTTCCAACGCTCGACTGGTGGACCTGCCGTCATGCTTCGCCTGTCATCCGCTCTCCGGCACCGTGGCGGCAGGTGTGGCGCTTGCCGGCTGGGGAAGCCGCACGCGCAGGCGCCGGATGCGGCGCGGGTCGACGTCGACGATCTCGAACTCGCAGCCCGAAGGGTGGCGGATCACCTCGCCGCGCTCCGGAATGCGGCCCGCCAGCGAGAAGATCAGGCCGCCCAGCGTATCCACCTCGCCGCGTTCCTCGTCGTTCAGCACGGGGCCGACCATCTCCTCGAACGCGGCGATGGGGGTGCGGCCGGTGGCGTCGAAGCTGCCATCCGGCCGCGCCACGAGGCCGACCATCTGCTCCGTGTCGTGCTCGTCCTCGATCTCGCCGACGATCTCCTCGACCAGATCCTCGATCGTGAGCAGGCCGTCGGTGCCGCCGAACTCGTCGACAACGAGCGCCATGTGCACACGCTGCCGGCGCATGTCGAGCAGCATGTCCGACACCGGCATGGTCGGGGCCACGAAGCTCACCCGACGCAGCACCTCGCGCAGATGGAAACGGCGGCCGCTGCCCCAATAGGCGAGCACGTCCTTGATGTGGATCATGCCGATCACATCGTCGAGAGACTCGCGATAGACGGGATAGCGCGAATGCGCCTCCTGCTGGATCAGCTTGACGGTGTCCTCCAGGGACGTGTCGATGGCGATGCCGACGATATCGGCGCGTGGCACCATGACGTTGGCTACAGTTTTGGCCCGCAGACCCAGGATGTTGGCGAGCAGATCGCGTTCTTCCTCGCCCAGCGCCGGCTCATCGGTCGACGCGTTGCGCAGCTCGGGATGCTCCTCGATGAGCTCCTCGATGACTTCGCGAATCTCCTCGCCGCGGTTGCGCCTGCGCAACTTGCGCAGGATGCGTCGCAGCGGGCCGCCTTCGGATGCCCCGGGCGCGCCGGAACTTCGGTCGGACGACGGTTCGGACATGACGGGGCTACTATAGGGATCGCAGCGGCCCGGCGAAAGATGCGACTGCGTGTCGGCCAGGGCAATCGCATTAGAGAAAGAGCTTGCGTTTGAGGGATAGGGGTTAAGGCTGGGTTGGGTTGAGTAGTAGCGTAGGAGTTTGGCGCCATGGAGGAGTCGAGGTCGATTTTCGCCGAACTGGA
>NZ_VDUZ01000095.1 GCF_008039615.1 Vineibacter terrae
GCAAAGAATTTCGCCGCCTCGAAATTCGGCTCGTAGCTCTCCTCGATGCGGCTCACTCTCGCCGCGCCGATCTTCACCTCGGTCATCGCCTGTCTCCTGGACTGCGATGCCGATCCTCCTCGCCCGAACACACACTTGCAATAGGCCTGCGAAAGAAGCGCGGGTGCGGCCCGCGCTTCCCGGCAGCGATCAGGCTGCTGCCTTGAGATGCTGGCCCTTGACCATCGCCTCGGCGATCTGCACGGCGTTCAGGGCTGCGCCCTTGCGCAGGTTGTCGCCCACGATCCAGAGGTTCAGCCCGTTCTCGATCGTGGGATCGCTGCGGATGCGGCTGACATAGACCGGATCGTCGCCGGCAACCTCGACCGGGGTGATGTAGCCGCCGGGCTCGCGGCGGTCGACAACCACCACGCCATTGGCCTTCGACAGGATGGCGCGGGCCTCGGTCTCGTCCAGCGGACGGTCGAACTCCAGGTTCACCGCCTCGGCATGGCCCACGAACACCGGCACGCGCACGCAGGTGGCCGTGACCTTGATCCGCGGATCGAGGATCTTCTTGGTCTCGGCCACCATCTTCCACTCTTCCTTGGTGGAACCGTCGTCCATGAACACGTCGATATGCGGAATGACATTGAAGGCGATCTGCTTGGTGAACTTCTGCGGCTCGACCGTGTCGTTGACGTAGATCGCCCGCGTCTGGCCGAACAGCTCGTCCATCGCCTCCTTGCCGGCGCCGGAGGTCGACTGGTAGGTCGCCACCACGACGCGCTTGATGGTGGCGGCGTCATGCAGCGGCTTCAGCGCCACCACCATCTGGATGGTCGAGCAGTTGGGGTTGGCGATGATGCCCTTCCGGGTCCAGCCGGCGATGGCGTGCGCGTTGACCTCGGGCACGACCAGCGGCACGTCCGGGTCCATGCGGAACTGCGACGTGTTGTCGATCACCACCGCGCCGGCCTTGGCGGCACGCGGGCTGTGCACAGCCGATACTTTGGCGCCGGGCGACGACAGCGTAATGTCGATGCCTTTGAAGTCGAATTTCTCGAGGTCCTGGACTTTGAGGATCGCCTTCTCGCCAAACGACACCTCCTTGCCCACCGATCGCGACGAGGCCAGCGCGACGACGTCATCGGCCGGGAAGTTGCGTTCGGCGAGGATATTGAGGAGCTCGCGGCCGACATTGCCTGTCGCGCCGACGATGGCGAGTCTGTAACCCATTGTCCTTTCTCCGGAAATTGCCTCGAACCAGCGAGAACGGCCCATAGGCGACCGGCTTTCCTACGCTGAGTCCCGGGCGCTTGCAAGGCGGGGGTCGAGTGCGCGATCGTGATCGGGATGCCTTCATCAAGACGATCAAGATGCTGATCGCGCCGATCATCTTCTGCACGGTGGTCCACGGCATCGCCAGCATGGAGGACATGAAGAAGGTCGGCCGGGTCGGCACCAAGGCGCTGCTCTATTTCGAGGTGGTCACCACGCGACCGGTTCATGTCGGAAGCGCGGGCCCTCACCAACCTGATCGGCAACGGCGTCGCGACCGCGGTCGTCTCGAACTGGGAGAACGCGCTCGACAAGACGCGGCTGCACCAGCAGCTCAACCAGGGCGCCGGCGACACCGACCTGGGGGCCGAGCGGCAGCCCGCGTGATCGCCGCGCCATGCTCCCCGCCTGCTGCACCGCGATTGCATATCGCGTAACGCCGTGCTGCCACCCTTTCTGTCATCCCGAGCGTAGCGAGGGATCTCCCGCGAATAGCGCACCGTGCCTCTTTCGCAGGAGATCCCTCGCTGCGCTCGGGATAACAGGAGGGGTCATTTGCGATCCCCCGCCCCGCGCTGGAGCGCGCCGCTCCAGCGCGGTTGATGCAAACTGATGTCCGGGCGCGGCGCGCCTGGTTCACTGCTCAGGCTTGACGCCGGCGGTCTGGATCACCTTGGCCCAAAGCGCCACCTCGTCAGCCAGGAACTTGCCGGTCCGCGCCGGGTCATAGCCGGCCGGCACGATGCCCATGCTGGCGAAGCGCTCCTTGACCTCGGGCAGCGCCACGACCTTGGCCACTTCCTTAGACAGCCGCTCGACGATCTCGGGCGGCGTGCCGGCCGGCGCCAGGGCCATCATCCAGGTCGACGATTCGATCGGCGGACCGCCGGCCTCGACGATGGTCGGCACGTCCTTGGCGGCCTCCAGGCGCTCCTTGGAGAACATCGCCAGCGCCCGTATCTTGCCGGCGCGCACCTGGGGCATCATCGAGGACGGCACGTCGATCAGGACCTGGATGTTGCCGCTGATCAGATCCTGCAGCGCCGGCGCCGTGCCGCGATAAGGCACATGCACCATCTCGATGCCGGCCGTCTGCTTCAGCAGCTCGGTGGTGAGATGGGCGGCGGCGCCGACGCCGGACGACCCGAAGGACACCTTGCCGGGATTGGCCTTGGCGTAGGCGATCAGCTCCTTGACGTCCTTGGGCGGGAAGTCATTGCTGACGGTGAGGATCACCGGCGCGATGCCCATCAGCGACACCGGCGCGAAGCTTTTCACCGGATCGAACGAGAGCTTGCCGGCGTAGAGCGTGGCATTGGCCGCGTGCCCCGCGATCACCGTCAGGATCGTGTAGCCGTCGGGTGTGGCCTTGGCGACGGCCTCGGCGCCGATCAGCGAATTGGCGCCGGGCCGGTTGTCGACCACGATGTTCTGACCCAGGCCTGCCGTCAGGCGCTCGGTGACGATACGTGTCGTGGAGTCCGTGATTCCGCCCGGCGTGTAGGGCACGACCCAGCGGATCGGCTTGCTCGGCCACGCCTGCGCCGCAGCGCCGCCGGTCGCCAATGCCGCCAAGGTCCCGGCGCCAACGCCCAGCGCGCGCCGACGGTTGAACGTCCTCGTCACCCTCTGCTCCATGCTTTGTTGCCGCCGCAGCGCAATTCCGCATGTCGATGGCGCCGCGACCGTGTCAGCGCCGCTTTAGGGCCGGCTCACCGCCGGCTCAAGCCTGATCTGCGGACCGGGGCGCTATGCCGCTACACGTGCTGGCCGCCATTGATCTGGATCTCGGCGCCAGTGACGTAGGATGCGTGTCCATCGCACAGGAAGTGAATCACGTCCGCGACCTCGTCGGGCGTGCCCAGCCGGCGCATCGGGATCTGCTCGGCCACGATCTTCTCGGTGCCGGGCGACAGGATGGCGGTATCGATCTCGCCCGGCGCAATGGCGTTCACGCGGATGCCGTGCGGCCCGAAATCATGCGCCATCTCGCGGGTCAGCGCCGCCAGCGCCGCCTTCGACGTGGCATAGGCCGAGCCGGCGAAGGGATGCACGCGCGAGCCGGCGATCGACGTGACGTTGACCACGCTGCCTCGGGCTTCGGCCAGCTCCTTGATCAGGCCGCGCGCCAGCATGACGGGCGCGAAGAAATTGACGTTGAACACCTGGTGCCACAGGTCGAACGGCGTATCGACGGCGCCCAGCCGCGCGCCGCCGGGGCCCTTGGGCGAGATCGCCGCGTTGTTCACCAGCGCATCGAGCCGGCCGCCCTGCAGGCGTGCGCGGATCTGCTCGATGCCGCGTCCGACATCGACCGGATCGGCGAGGTCGAGCTGGACATGGTTCTCGCCGCCGCCCGGCCACGGGCACAGCGCGCTGAACGGCTGTCGCGAGATTGTAATGATGCGCCAGCCGGCCATGCCGAAGCGCTTGACAGTGGCATGGCCGATGCCACGGCTGGCGCCGGTCAGCACCAGCGTCTTGGTGTTGGCGGTGGCCGTGCCCGGCGATGCGGCCATGTCGGTCTCCAAAGATCGATTAGGTGGGGATAGAACGCTCTCGGCGCAATGCGGTCAATCCCATGCGTCAGCCTCGATTTGCGCCGTCGAAGCCGCTAGCATGCGCCCACCGCCACGACCGGGGACCATACATGGCCGAGATCATCCTGCACCACTATCCAACGTCGCCCTTCTCGGAAAAGGTGCGGGTGGCGTTCGGACTGAAGAACCTGGCATGGCGCTCGGTCGAGATCCCGGTGATCATGCCCAAGCCCGACCTGATGCCGTTGACCGGCGGCTACCGCAAGACGCCGGTGATGCAGATCGGGGCCGACATCTATTGCGACACCCAGATCATCATGCGCGAGTTGCAGCGGCGCCATCCCGAGCTGCCGCTGACTCCGGCCGGCCACGAAGGCGTGGCCGAAGCTTTGGCATTCTGGGCTGATCGCACCCTCTTCTGGTCGGCCGTCGGCGTCGTGATGGGCGCGATCGGCGATCAGCTGCCCGAGGCCTTCCACAAGGACCGCAGCGCGTTCTCGGGCCGGCCGGTCGATCCGTCGAGGCTCAAGGCCATGGCGCCGGTGGCGCGCGACCAGCTCTATGCCGGGCTGGCGCATGTCGAGTCCATGCTGGCGGACGGACGCGCCTTCCTGCTGGGCGGCCTGCCGTCACTGGCCGACGTCGCGGTCTACAATCCCGTATGGTTCGTGCTCAAGCGCCTGGGTGCGCCCGTGCCGCCGTTCGACAAGGTGCCCAAGGTCGTGGCCTGGGCCGAGCGCCTGGGCCGCTTCGGCAACGGCCGGCCGACCGACATGGCGCCGGGCGAAGCGCTGGACATCGCCGAGCGCAGCGAGCCGGACACGCCGGCCGGCGTCGACGACGGCGACCCGAGCGGACTGAAGGCGGGCACGCACGTGTCGGTGACGCCCGACGACACCGGCAAGGTGCCCGTGACCGGCGAGCTGGTAACGCTCAACGCGCACGAGATCGCCGTGCGCCGCACCAGCGAGCGCCTCGGCACGGTGGTCGTGCACTTCCCGCGCGCCGGCTTCGTTCTGTCGCCGGCCGACTGAGGACAAGCCGAGTCGGCGGCAGCCGCGTTGACAAGCGGGACGGCGCTTCCTACAGTCTATAACCAGATAGGCAGTTAGGAACATGGTGGAGCCATGGCTGTCACCACGCTGTCGCTGGGCGAAGCGATCACGGTCGTCGACTACCGATGCGAGGCGGGTCCGGGCGATATGCCTTTCGTCGAGCTGCACGAGGCCTTTTCCGTCTCCTTCGTACGCAAGGGCAGCTTCGGCTATCACGCGCGCGGCGCCGCATTCGAGCTGGTGGCGGGCTCGGTCCTGGTCGGCCGCCCGGGCGACGAGTTCATGTGCACCCACGACCACCACGTCCGTGGCGATGAATGCCTGTCCTTCCAGCTGTCACCGGCGCTGGTCGAGGCGGCTGGCGCTGACCACCGAGTCTGGCAGACCGGCTGCCTGCCACCGCTGCCCGGCCTGATGGTGATGGGCGAGCTGGCGCAGGCCGTCGTCGACGGCAAGAGCGACATCGGCCTGAGCGAAGCCGGCATGATGTTCGTCGCGCGTTTCGCCGACACTGCGTGCGGACGCAGCCGGAAGCCAATGTCGGTCAAGGCGCGTGACCGCCGCCGTGCCGTGGACGCCGCCCTGTGGATCGACCAGCACGCCCAGGGGCCGGTCAATCTCGACCTGGCGGCCAAGGCGGCCGGTGTCAGTCCGTTCCACTTTCTGCGCCTCTTCGCGCAGGTGCTGGGCGTCACGCCGCATCAATACCTGATCCGTGCGCGCTTGCGCCGCGCCGCGCGCCTGCTGGCCGATGGCGGCGGGTCGGTCACCGATATCGCCTTCGCTGCCGGCTTCGCCGACCTGTCGAACTTCGTGCGCACATTCCACCGCGTGGCCGGCGTGCCGCCGCGCCGCTTTCGCCAAGCGGCGCGGGCAGAGCGTGCGGCGCTACGGGAACGGCTGGTGCCAGCGTTGTCCGCACACCTGTACAGGCTATCGGCAAAAAGTGAGTCGTGACTGTCATCCCGAGCGCAGCGAGGGATCTCCCGTGAATGGCGCACCGCGCGTCCCTCGCAGGAGATCCCTCGCTGCGCTCGGGATGACAGGTATGTCGGCGATCAACGATTCCAGGTATTAGCTGGCGGCCGCCGCCCTGGCCTGCCGTGCCTTCTCGGCACGATAGAGATCGAATTCCTCGCCGACCGCCTTGACGATCGAAGGGCGCTTCAGCAGCCGCTGGTAGTAGTCACGCACGGCCGGCCACTGCGCCAGGTCGATGCCGCTGTACTGGCCCCAGTTGAGCACGGTGACGAGATAGGCATCGGCCACCGTGAACCGGTCGAGCAGGAACTCGTGTGCCGCGAGACGGTCCTGCAGGATGCCCAGGCGTAGCGCCGCCTTGGCGCGGGCATAGGCCTTGACGTCCGCCGAGGCCATCGGGTCCAGCAGCGGCACGAACAGCGCCTTGTGCAGCTCCGTGCCGATGAACCCGAGCCATTGCTGCAGCCGTGCCCGCTCGGCGCCCGTCGGTGGCGCCAGCTGCGCCGCCGGGAAACGGTCGGCGACGTATTGCAGCACCGCCGTGTTCTCGCTCAGCACGAAGCCTTCATCGGTGCGCAGCGCCGGCACCTGGCCCATCGGATTGACCGCGAGAAAATCCGATCCGTCCTCTACGCGCTTGGCGCGCGTGTCGACGCTGGTGAAGCGGGCGTCGGCGCCGGCCTCGTAGATGGCGATGCGGGTGGCGAGCGAGCAGGCGAGCGGCGAGAAGTACAGGTTCATGGTCGATCCCTCCTGTATTGATTTGTGTACTGTATTGGACATAAATATGAGGCGTCAACGGATATTGTTCTAAATGGTACAAAAATACGAGAAACGCCCACGCGGCCGACCGCGGGCTTACGACCCGGAGCAGGCGATGGCGCAGGCGACCGATGCGTTCTGGCGCACCGGCTTCTCCGGCACGTCGCTCGACGACCTCAGCGCCGCCACCGGCATGAACCGGCCGAGCCTCTATGGCGCGTTCGGCGACAAGCGCGCGCTCTACCTGGCGACCCTGGACCGCTACATCGACAACGGCCGCCGGGCGATGGTGGCGGTCCTCGATCGCGAGCAGCCGGTGCGCAAGGTGCTGCGGCAGCTCTACGAACGCGCGCTGTCGATGTACCTGCCGCCGGGCGATGCGGCCCTGGGATGCTTCCTGATCGGCACGGCCACCACCGAGGCGGTGAGCGATCCCGAGGTGCGGGCCAAGCTCAGCGCCGGACTGCGCTTGTTCGACGGCGAGTTCGAGGCGCGCCTGCGCCACGCCCAGGCGCAAGGCGAGATCGCTGCCGACGCCGACCCTGCCGCCCTGGCCAAGATCGCATCCGCCATCCTGCATACGCTGGCGCTGCGGTCCCGGGCCGGGGATCCGCCGGCATCGTTGCGCGCGACCGCCGATGCCGGCGTGCAGCTGATCTGCGGCGCGGCACCGGCGCCGCCGGCCAAGGCACGGCGCCGCAGCTGACGGCGCCAATGGCCCGCTCGGCCGGCACGGATTGGCCGTCGGCAGCGGCGGCCGCCCGCGCTACGTTGCGCCAACCGCAGCATCAGGAGGGATCATGACCGCCAGCCAGAGCGACAAGGCCAACCGCTTCCGCGCCCTGCACCAGGGGCCCGGCGCTTTCGTGATCGCCAACGCATGGGATGCCGGATCGTCCCGTATCCTGGCCGGGCTCGGCTTCGAGGCGCTGGCGACGTCCAGCGGCGCCTTCGCCGGAACGCTGGGACGCCGCGACGGCAAGGTGACGCGCGACGAGGCACTGGCGCATTGCCGGGCCGTGGCCGGTGCCGTCGAGATCCCCGTGTCGGCCGACCTCGAGAACGGCTTCGGCCATGCGCCCGCCTTCGCCGCCGAGACGGTGCGGCTGGCCGCCGGGACCGGCCTGGTAGGCTGCTCGATCGAGGACGCCACCGGCGAGAAGGACCGGCCGCTCTACGCGTTCGATGAGGCCGTCGAACGCGTCACGGCGTCGGTCGCAGCGGCGCGTTCGCTGGGCTTCGCCTTCACGCTGACGGCACGCTCGGAGAATTTCCTGCGCGGCAACCCCAACCTGGACGACACCATCAAGCGCCTGCAGGCCTACGAGAAGGCCGGCGCCGACGTGCTGATGGCGCCGGGCCTGCCCGACCTCGCAGCGGTCAAGGCCGTCTGCGGCGCGTTGACGAAGCCCTTCAACTTCATGGTCGGCATCAGGGGCAAGTCGTTCACGGTCGCTGATCTTGCCGCCGCCGGCGTGCGCCGCATCAGCCTCGCCACGTCGCTCTACCGCGCCGCCATGAGCGGCTTGATGACAGCGGCGCAGGAAGTGAAGGACAAGGGCACGTTCGGCTACATCGACACGACAGCCAGCACGCCCGAGATCAACGGCTTCATGCAGGGCTGAACCGCGCTGCGGCGCGCCCGAGGCGCCGCAACCGGATCGGACGCAGCGGCACTTCAGCAAGTTTCTCCAAGATCGGCGCCGGCGGCGCCTCTACGGTGAGGACGTCCGGAACCCGCGAGCGACGCCCTCGGGCGTCGGCCAGGATTGCGGACGCAAACCGCCGCCCCATCGAGGAGACTTGCCATGGCTTCCCTGCGCCAGGACATCCCCATCAACGCGCCGGCCGAAGACGCCTGGGCCGCATTGCGCGATTTCGGTGCGCTGCACCAGCGCCTTGTCCCGGGCTTCGTCGTCGACTGCCGCCTCGACGGCCCGGATGCGCGGATCGTCACGTTCTTCAACGGCATGCAAGCGCGCGAGCTGCTGGTCGATATCGACGATGCGCATCACCGGCTGGCCTATGCCATCGTCGACGGCCGTGCGACCCATTACAGCGCCTCGGCGCAAGTCCTTGCCGAGGGCGCGCAACGCAGCCGCTTCATCTGGATCATCGACCTGCTGCCCGACGCGTTGGCGCCGTCCATCGCGGCGATGCAGGCGCAGGGCGCCAAGGCCATCAAGCAGACGCTGGACCGCCAGCTGGCCCAGGGGTGAGCCCATGACGACACCAATGCCTGCCTTCCTCGACGCCCTGCACGCAGCCGGTCCGTCGCCTGACCGTGGCGGCAGCATGGATCTCTACGGCTGGCTCATCGGCTCCTGGGCGCTGGACGTGACGCGGTTCCGCGACGACGGCTCGTCATGGCGGCGTCCCGGTGAATGGCATTTCGGCTGGGTCCTCGAAGGGCGTGCCATCCAGGACGTATGGATCGTGCCGCCGCGCGGGCCTGGGCGCCACGGCGATGCCGCCGCCAACGGCAATTCCTTCGGCTCGACCCTGCGGGTGTACGATCCGCGCATCGATGCCTGGCACATCCAATGGACCGATCCGGTGCTGCAGGCATACTTGACGATGGTGGGTCGCAAGGAGGGTGACGATATCGTCCAGCTCGGCACGA
Source organism: Vineibacter terrae (assembly GCF_008039615.1). GTDB lineage: Bacteria > Pseudomonadota > Alphaproteobacteria > Reyranellales > Reyranellaceae > Vineibacter > Vineibacter terrae. Next base: position 9,222 of record NZ_VDUZ01000095.1, read on the forward strand.
TGCCCGATGGCCAGCGGATGCGCTGGAGCTTCTCGCGCATCACGCCGGACAGCTTCGTCTGGCGGGCCGAGCTGTCGGCGGACGGCGGCGTGACCTGGCGCCTCTCGGTCGAGTTCCATGCCCGCCGCATCGGGTCGGCGTGAGGGAGGGAGAAGCCGATGTCAGCGGCACCAGACGACGTACACTACGGCGTGGTGAGCCCCGACGAGCAGCGGGCGCTCAGCGGGCTTGAGTTCGTGCAGGCCATGGTCGACGGCAGGCTGCCGCACAACGCGATGGCCCGGACGCTGGGCTACCGCATCACGTCGGCCGTGCCGGGCCAGGTCGTGATCACGGCCCAGCCCGGCAGCACGCACTTCAATCCTGCAGGCACGGTGCATGGCGGCCTGTCGGCGACGCTGCTCGATTCATGCATGGGTCTGGCCGTGCAGACGATGCTGGCCAAGGGCTGGGCGCAGACGACGCTGGAGTTCAAGATCGCCTTCACCCGGCCCATCACGGCACAGACCGGGTTGATCACGGCCGTGGGCAGCGTGCTGAGCCACGGGAGGCGTGTCGGCACCGCCGAGGGACGCGTGGCGGACGCGCAGGGACGCCTGCTCGCCCACGGCACCACGACGTGCCTGATCTTCGAGCCCTAGCAGCCTGTCGGACTTGAGCCGAGAGCTGGAATGAGATTCATTATCGAGGGTTGATATTGGCTCGAGCCAGCGTGGTTGTGATGAGTAATTTCCGCCAAGTTGATCGTCAGACCGATTTTTT
>NZ_VDUZ01000096.1 GCF_008039615.1 Vineibacter terrae
GTTCGGTATACTGTCGAGCCGCTCACGCCAATCGTGCCGGCGATCTGCTCGTCGCTGGCGCCGGCATCGGCCGCCAGCAGGATCTGCGCCCGCTTGAGCTTGCGCGCCGCATGCTTGCCGCCGCTCAGCAGCGCCGCCAGCTGCGCGCGTTCCTCTTGGCTCAGCTCGACCCGGTACCGTACATTCATTCTGATCTCCTTGAGGGGGAGACCAGACGAATCCAGCGATGAGTCACAAATCAGGCACCGCGCGCCGCACCGGCCCGCATCGCTTCACCGAAAAGCAAGGCCAGTATCTGGCCTTCATCCATGTCTACGCCCGCATGTTCCACCAGGCTCCTGCCGAAGCCGACATGCAGCGCCACTTCCGCGTCAGTCCACCTTCAGTCCATCAGATGGTTCTCGGCCTCGAGCGCGCCGGCCTCATCCGCCGCCAGCCCGGTGTCGCACGAAGCATCCAGATCCTGGTCGACCCTCAAGACCTGCCAATCCTTCCCTGGCTCAACAGCAACCCGTCATAACCTCTGTGGCGAGGTACTAGGAGCGGCACGACAGCCTTCTTGCAAGCGACCGTTGCCGCCGTGATCGGGCAGGCACAGGTCGTTTCTCTCTGGCAGCTTCTTCCGTCGCGGCGGCTCCCCTTTTCGGAGACGTCACGATGCCTGTCGACACCAGGCCCATCATCCTCACCGGCGATCGCACCACCGGACCGCTGCACCTGGGCCACTATGCGGGCTCGCTCAAGAACCGCGTGGCGTTGCAGGACTCGCACCGCCAGTTCCTGCTGCTGGCCGATGCCCAGGCGCTCACCGATCATGCGCACGATCCGGCCAAGGTGCGCCGCAACGTGCTGGAGGTGGCGCTGGACTACCTCGCGGTCGGCATCGATCCGGCAAAGACCACGATCTGCGTGCAATCCTGCCTGCCGGCCCTGGCGGAGCTGACGACGCTCTACATGAACTTCGTGACCGTCGCGCGGCTGGAGCGCAACCCGACGATCAAGGACGAGATTCAGGCCCGCGGCTTCGGACGCGACATTCCGGTCGGCTTCCTCTGCTATCCTGTCGCCCAGGCTGCCGACATCACGGCGTTCAAGGCCACGGTCGTGCCCGTGGGCGAGGACCAGCTGCCTCTCATCGAGCAGACGAACGAGATTGCGCGGCGCCTCAACCACCAGATCGGCCACGACGTCCTGCCCCAGGCACGGGCGCTGATCGCGCCTGTCGGGCGCCTCCCGGGCGTCGACGGCAAGGCCAAGATGAGCAAGTCGCAAGGCAACGCGATCCCGCTGTCGGCCGCGCCCGAGGCGATCCGCGACGCCGTGCGGCGCATGTACACCGACCCCAACCATTTGCGCGCCGCCGATCCGGGCACCGTCGAAGGCAATGTTGTCTTCACGTACCTCGATGCGTTCGACGAGGACCGGGAGGCTGTCGTCGCCTTGAAGGAGCACTATCGGCGTGGCGGATTGGGCGACGTGGCGGTGAAGCGCCGGCTCGACGACATCCTGCAGGCCCTCCTGGCGCCGATCCGGGAGCGCCGCGCCGCCTTGGCCCGCGATCCCGGCCATGTGCTGCGGGTGCTGCGCGCCGGAACGCTCGAGGCGCGGGAGAGGACCCAGGCGACATTGGACGAGATCCGCCATGCGCTGGGGCTCTTCACGTTCGACCGTTGATCCGTCCGTGGAATTCGACGCCGTGCCGCGGAGTGTGACGACCGGCGGGCCCGTCTATCCATCGCCGCCAGACCGACCGCGATGGGTGCGCCGCCATGTCTCTCTCTCCCCTCCTGCGACTGCAAGGCGCTACCGTCGGCGTCCATGCCGCCGATCAGCTCGCGCTGGCGGCGCTGCCGTTGACCGCGGTGCTCCTGCTCGACGCCGGCCCCGGCCTTGTGGGCATCCTGGTGGCGATCCAGGGCGCCGCCTGGCTGCTGGTGTCGCTGCCGGCCGGAATCATCGTCGACCGGTTCACGGCCCCCACCGTGCTGTTCGCAGCGCCGGTGCTTTCCCTGGCAGCCTCGGTGGTGGCCCTGGTCGCGGCGCTGGCCGACCTCCTCTGGCCGCTGGCCGGCGCAGCCTTCATCGGCGCCGCCGGCACGGTCTCGTTCGTCCTGGCGGCGACGGCCGTGATCACGCGCCTCATGCCGCCGGCCCAGCTGCCGGCCGGCAATGCCCGCCTCGAGCTGGGCCGCGCCGCCGCGACCCTGGCGGCGCCTTTCATCGCCGGCGAGCTGGCCATGCGGCTGTCGCCGACCTGGGGCTATGCGCTCGCCATCGTGGCATCGTTGTGCGCCGTCGCCTGGCTGGCCGGCCTCGACCGGCGCGCCATCGCCGTGACGCCGCCGCCGCGCCAGCCGATCCTGGCCGCGATCCGCGAAGGCGCCGCCTTCGTCATGCGCCAGCGACTGCTGCGCGGCATCGCGCTGTGCGCCATCTTCTGGAACTTGTCGTTCTTCGCGCTGTGGGCCGTCTTCGTGCCGTTCGCGCTGAAGCTGCTCGCGCTCGATCCGCGGCAGACCGGCGCCATGCAGATGACCTATGGCGCCGGCCTGATCGTGGGCGCGCTGTCGGGCGGCACCTTGCTGTCACGGCTGCCGCCGAACGTCACCCTGCTGTTCGGTCCGGCAGTCTCGGTGATCGCCGGCGTGCTGCTCCTGATGTCGACGCGCACGCCCGGCGTCGTGCTGCCAGCGGTGGCGCATTTCCTGGTCGGCTTCGGCCCGATGCTGTGGCTGATCTGCCAGACGACCGTGCGCCAGCTGGTGACGCCGCCCGAGCTGCTGGGCCGGGTCAATGCCACGATCCAGGTCGCGGTCTACGGCATGCGCCCGATCGGCGCCCTGCTGGGCGGCTGGCTCGGCGCGCGCTTCGGCTACGAAGCGGCGATGCTGGCGATCGCCATCGGCTTCACGCTGTCCTTCACGGTCGTGCTCGCCACGCCGCTGGTCCGCCTGCGCGTCCTGCCGCCGCAGGCCGAAGCGCAGCAAGGCTGCCAGCCGGCCTGATCACACATCGGCGCGCGGCCGCAGCGCGCAGCTGGCGGTGGCATGCAGCACCGCCTCGACCGGCGTATGGTCGAACAGCCACGCTTCGGCATGCGCCATGCGCTTGCCCCTGCGGATGACACGGGCGATCGCGACGACATCCGCCGCCGGCATGGGGCGCAGGAACGTGGCGCTCATCGTCGCCACCATGCCCAGCGCCCGGCCGCCGGTCGCGGCAAGGATGGCCGCGAACATCGCCGTGTCCGCGAAGCCCAGCAGCGCCGGGCCCGAGAAGACATCGCCCGGTCCGATCAATGCCGGCCGCAACGGGAAGCGCAGCCGCACGTCCTGGTCCTGCGCCTCCTCGACGATCAGCGCATGCTGGTCGATCGCCGGCAGCGTCGCCGCGAGCAGGCGCTGCAGGTCGTCCTCGGTCATGACGGCGCCCCTAGCGGCTGCGGCCGCGGCCGGCGATCGGCCAGATGTCCACCAGCGTATGGCCCTTCACCACGTGGTAGGCGTCGTAGAGGTTCACCGTCGGATCGCAGTGCGGCGGCGTCAGCGTGACGACGGCGTCGATGCCGGGCCCCGACACGCCGTCGGGGAACGTGATGCGCGCGTGCTCGTCGCCGGCGAAGCGGAAGGTCGTGCCGTCCGGCACACCGGACAGGATCGGTGGCGCGCCGGCTTCCGTCGCCATCGACTTCAGGCCCGAGTCGATGGTCGCCATGCCCGGCGTGCTGGCGCTGACCACGCGCGCATCGATCTGCAGCGCCTGCTCGAACGGCGCGCGACCGTCGCCGCGCAGGTCGCAGACATTGTACTGGTGGTCCATGAAGACATAGGAGCCGACCTGCAGCTCGCTGAACACGCCCAGCGCCGCGTCGATCGCGTGCGTGCCGGTGCCGCCGCCGGTGACGATGGCCGGCTTCAGCCCATCGGCCGTCAGCGCCTCGACGATACCCTTGAGGTAGGCGGTACGCTCGGTGATCTCGTCGCGGCGCTGGGCGAATGCCTCGATGTGCTGGTGGCGGCCGCAATAGAACTGCACCCCGGCATAGCGCAGCGCCGGCGCGGCGGCGACCTGCCGGGCCAGGGCAAGCGCCGCTTCGGGCGAGGCCACGCCGGTGCGATGCATGCCCGGATCGATATCCACCACCACCGACAGCGACCGGCCGGCAGCGGCAGCGGCGCGCGCCAGTGCCGCCACGTTGTCGGGATGGTCGGCCGTCACCATCAGGTCCGGGCTGCGCGCCAGCAGCGCCATCAGACGCTCGATCGCGGGCGCCGACACCACCGGCGAGGTGATCAGCAGGCCGCCGATGCCGGCCTCGGCCATGACCTCGGCCTCGCCCAGCTTGGCGCAGCAATTGCCCAGCGCGCCGGCCGCGATCTGGCGCCGCGCGATGTCGGGGCTCTTGTGGGTCTTGGAATGCGGCCGCAGCGCGATCCCGTGTGCGCGCGCGAAGGCGGCCATGGCCGCGATGTTGCGCTCGAGCATGTCGAGGTCGAGCACCAGCGCCGGCGTGTTCAGAAGCCCGCGCGAGCCCTGGCGGCCGATGAGATGGGCATGCAGGCGATGGGAATCAGTGGGATGCACGGTCGGATCTCGCGCGATGGATGGCGGGATGGCAGGTCGGCAGTGTAGGACGGTGACGCCGTCGCTCCAACGCGCGAAATCAGCTGTCCGCCGCCGACGGCTGGCCGAGCGCACGACGGATGCGCCGCGCCAGCTCGCGGCTGCGGAACGGCTTCTGCAGCAGCTCGATGTCGGGCGGCGGCCGGCCGTAGCGCTCGATGGCGCTCTCGGCATAGCCCGAGGCGCACAGCACCTTCAGCCCGGGCCGCAGGCGGCGCCCCTCGTCGATCAGCTGGAAGCCGTCGATGCCGCCCGGCATCACCACATCGGTGAACAGCAGGTCGATGGGCTGGCTGCCGGCGATGATCTGCAGCGCCGCGCGGCCGCTGGCGGCCTCGATGACGCTGTAGCCGAGATTGCCCAGCAGGGTGGCGACGGTGCCGCGCACCGCCGGATCGTCCTCGACCAGCAGGATGGTCTCCGAGCCGCGGGGCCGCTCCGCCGCCGCCACGCTGGCGACGCCGGGCTGCTCGTCGCCGCCGGCCTGCGGCAGCAGAAGGCACACGCTGGCGCCTTCGCCCGGCCGGCTGTCGATGGTCATGTGGCCCCCGGATTGCTTCACGAAGCCGTAGACCATGCTCAGCCCCAGACCCGTGCCCTTGCCTGCCGGCTTGGTGGTGAAGAACGGCTCGATGGCGCGCGACATGATGTCGGCCGACATGCCGCGCCCGGTATCGACGACCCGGATCGCAATGTAGCGGCCGGGCCGGACATCGGCGATCTCGGCCGCCAGCCGCTTGTCGAGCCCGATGTTGCTGGTCTCGATCAGCAGCCGCCCGCCGCCCGGCATCGCATCGCGGGCATTGACGGCGAGGTTCAGGATCGCGTTGTGGAGCTGGTGCGCGTCGATATGGGCGATGGTCGGATCGGCGCGCAGGTCGAAGCGCAGCGCGATATCCTCGCCCAGCGGGCCGGTCAGCAGCGGCCGCAGCTCCTCGATCAGATGGTTGACGTCGACGGCACGTGGCTGCAGCGGCTGCTTGCGCGCGAACGCCAGCAGCTGGTGGGTCAGCTCCGAGCCGCGGCTGCTGGCGGTGAGGATGCTGCGCACCAGCTCCTTCCTGGCGTGGTCGGCCTCGGGCAGCTCCTCGTTCAGCAGCTCGGCGCAACCGGCGATCACCGTCAGCAGGTTGTTGAAGTCGTGAGCGACGCCGCCGGTGAGCTGCCCGATCGCCTCGGTCTTCAAGGCCTGGTGCAGGCGGTCCTCCGCCACCTTGTGGTCGGTGATGTCGATGCCGATGCCATCCCATTGCAGGGCATCGTCGGGCAGCTTCTTGGGCGTGGCATGCAGGCGCAGCCAGCGTACCTCGCCGCCGGGACGCGCGATCAGCCGGACCTCGATCAGCGACGGCCCGGGATCGGCCGCCGTCGTGGCCAGCGAGCGGACCAGGCGCTCGCGATCATCGTCATGGACATGGTCGAGCAGCGTGCCATGGCCGCTGCTGATCTCCTCGGCCGGCACGCCGATGACCTGCATCAGCCGGTCGCTGACATAGGCGCTGCCGAACTTGCCGTCCGCCGTCACCACCTGGCGGAAGATGAAGCCGGGCAGGTTGCCGGCGATCGCGCGCAACCACTCCTCGCGATCCTGCAGCTCGCGCTCGCGCTCCATCAGGTCGGTGACGTCGGTGCGGATGATGACCGTGCTGCCGTCGGGCAGGCGATGGTCGCGGGCGCGGCACCACCGGTTGCCGATGGCGCGCACCAGCCGCGCGCCTTTGCCCTCGCGATGCTCGCGCAGCCGCTCGGCGATGAAGCTCTCCTCGTTGCCGATCGCCTCGACGTAATGGCCGCTGGCGACGCCCGTGCGCAGGATCTCCTCGAAGGTGAGGCCCGGATGCAGCCAGTCGGTATCCGGCGGCAGCGACTCGCGGTATCGGCGGTTCATCAGCACCAGCCGGTCCTCGGCATCGAACACGGCGAAGCCGTCCGACATGCCTTCGATGGCCAGGTTCAGCAGGCCTTCGGTGGCGTTGGCCCGGGCCCGGGCCTCGATCTCGGCGGTCTCGTCGCTGGCCACGCAGCGATAGCCGGTGAAGCGCTTGTCCTCGTCGAACACCGGCACGCCGCTGGCGCGGCGGTAGTGGGTGCGGCCCTGCCCGTCGACCATCGTGTAGCGGATGTCGCGGAACGGCTGGCGCGCCTGCATCAATGTCAGCACGTCGCGCCAGGTCGGATCGAGCTGCGGATCGCTGACCCCGGCGGCCTGCCAGATCGGCAGCCCGACCATCTCGTCGAGCCTGCGCACCGGGCTGGCGGCCGACGCGAGGGCGGCCTGCGTGATGCGCAGCTCGACATCAGTCTCGACCCACAGGCTGTACGCCGCCTCGATGAAGTCGCGGAACCGCGCCTCGCTGTTGCGCAGAGCCCACTCGGCCTCGCGCTGCGCCGTGATATCGCGCACGACGACGATGCGCCCCCGGTCGGGGCCATCGTCGACAACCGACACGCTGTTGCGCGTCCATACGGCGCTGCCGTCCTTGCGGACGTAGCGCCTGTCGGCCTCGCCCGCCACCCCACCCGGAGCACGGTCGTCGGGATGGACGATCTCCATCTCGTCGCGGCCCGCCAGCGCGGCGGCATCGCAGCCCATCAGCCGTTGGAACGCCGCGCTGGCCTCGACGATGCGGCCGGCGCCGTCGACCACCAGCAGGCCGATCCCAGCCTGGTCGAGCGCCGCGCGCACCACCGCATCGGTCAGGCGCACGCCAGCGCCCGCAGCTGAAGCCGCGGGCGGCGCGACGGAACGGCGAAGGCTCTGCGTATTCACTCGCGGTGACCTCGGGCGGGCGCCCTCGAACGTCATGGACGAACACGGTGGACAAGCCAAGTCCTGCTGATGCGCCAACAGGCCGGCCGCGGCGGCCGCGTTCGCGGATCACCGCCGGCAGCGGGGCGCCCGAGGGGCGCCCCGACCGGAGTTTGGTCCAAAATGGAGCCATTGCAGTCGCACGAACTTACGCACGACTGCAGCCAGCACCTGGAATCGCGGGTCGGTGACACACCTGTCATCCCGAGCGCAGCGAGGGATCTCCCGCGAATAGCGTACTGTGCGCCTCTCCCAGGAGATCCCTCGCTGCGCTCGGGATGACAATGGCGACTCACCTTCCACTGATAGCTGGTACCAGCTAGGAGATGACGATAACGTCCTGCGCCGGCGGCTCGGCGTAGAGCCGCTCGACCAGGGCAGCGCGCCGGCTCAGGGCGGCGCGCTGGTTGATGTAGCCCTTGTCGGTCAGCTCGTTGCCGTCGACCGACGGCGGCTCGGTCATCAAGAGCACGCGCGCCACGCGCATCGACGAGCCGCGCGTGCGGGCGTTCATGGCAACCAGACCGTCGCGCACGCAGGCCACCACCGCCGGATGACGCAGCAGCTCGGCCAGCGGCAGCTTGCCGGCGGCATCGCCGGCAAGCTGCCGGCAGGCGGCGATGTTGGGGAAGCCCAGCAGCCCGACATAGGCGCGGTCCTGGCCGGCCACCAGCGCGTCCTGCAGCACCGGCGAGGCGGCCGCGACCGCGGTGCTGCGCAGCGTGCCGACCAGCACGAAGGTGCCGCTGGTGAGCTTGAAGTCCTCGACGACGCGGCCGTCGAACACCAGCCCCTGGGCCGGATCGGTGGCGTCCACGAAGCGGCCGGCATCGCCGATCCTGTAGAAGCCCTCCTCGTCGAACATCTGGGCCGTCAGCTCCGGCTGCTTGTGGTAGCCGGGCGTGACGATGATGCCGCGCAGGCGCAGCTCGTAGCGCCCGTCTTCGCCGGTGGGCACCATCTTCAGCTCGACCCCGGGGAACGGCAGGCCGATCAGCCCGACCCGCTCGCTGGCCCAGTGCACCGTGGTGGCGGTGGGCGCTGTCTCGGTGCTGCCCCAGCCGGTGACGAACGGGATCCGGAAGCCCGTATGGCGCACCGCCAGCGCCTGCATGCGCCGGTAGAGATCGTCGGGCAAGGTGGCGCCGCCATAGGCCAGCAGGCCGAGATTGCGGAAGAAGCTCTGCGCCAGCGCGTCGTCCTTCTCCAGCGCCGTGGCCAGCATGGCATAGCCCGCCGGCACATTGGCAAAGTAGGTCGGCGAGATCTCGCGCAGGTTGCGCAGGGTCTCGTCGAACAGGCCGGGCAGCGGCCGGCCGTCGTCGATATAGGTGGTGCCGCCCTCGGCGAGGTTGGCGTGCAGCGTCGCGTTGCCGCCCATGGTGTGGTTCCAGGGCAGCCAGTCGAGCATCACGCCCGGCGGCTCGCCTTCCTTGCGCACGCGCGACATCTGCCCCATCGCGACGTTGGCGCACATCATCTCCTGGGTGTTGATCACGGCCTTGGGCATGCCGGTCGAGCCCGAGGTGAACAGAAACTTGCCCACCGTCTTGCCGTCGATCAGCGCCACCGATCGCGCCACGGCATCGCCCGGCACCGTGGCCACGAGGTCGGCGAAGGCGACGGAGGCCATGTCCGGCGGCGATGCCTCGACATGCACCAGCGTGACGCCGGCAAGGTCGAGCGCACGCAGCGCCTTGGCGAACATGGCGCCGTTCTGCACCATCACCAGGCCCGGCCGGATCAGATCGTAGACGTATTTCAGCTTGGCGTGGTCCTCGCTCATCAGCGAGTAGACGGGCGACACCGGCGCCACGGGCGCGCGCGCCTGCATCGCCGCCAAGGTCAGGAGTGCGAACTCGATGGAGTTGCCTGACAGGATCAGCACCGGCCGGTCGGGACCGAAGCCGCGGTCCAGCAGCGCCTGCGTGATGGCGTCGACCTGGGCCTTGGCCTGGGCATAGGTGAGCTGCAGCCATTGCCGCTCAGGGCCGCGGCGCTGCGCCAGCCAGATGCGGTCCGGCGCCGTGTCGGCCCAATGTGCCAGCAGCGCCGGGATATGCCTCTCGTACGGCTTCAGCGCATGGCGCGAGCGCAGCACCATGCTGCCGTCGCCGCGGCGCTCCAGCGCGACATCGCGCGACAGGAAGTCGATCGGCTTGAACGGCACCCGATCGGGTGCGTCTACGGTGATCGCGGTGTCCACGGGCGTGCTCCCAGGGCTTGGGTCTTGCTGTTGTCCGCATCTAGCGGGGTCTTCACCTCTCCCGCAAGCGGGAGGGGTCGACGATCGCGTCGCGACGGGACAGGCATATCGGCCATCGGCCGGTATGCCGAGGTGAGGGCTTCACGCATGAGACCTCGTTCTTGGCCCCTCACCCTCCCGGCACGCTTCGCGTGCCGGGCCCCTCCCTCTCCCGCTTGCGGGCTAACTTGCGCACAGATGTTGCGCTGCGAGAGAGTAGCCATCGACGATGGCGTAGAAGCGTTCGAGGCCGTCGCGGATGGTGATGGGTCCGCAGCCCTTGTCACTGTCGTAGCCGGTCCAGC
>NZ_VDUZ01000097.1 GCF_008039615.1 Vineibacter terrae
CCGGCATCGGCGATCGCCTGAAGGCCGACTACGGCGCCCGCACCACGCAGGTGTTCGGCGAGGCCGGCTATGCCATCGCGCTGGAGCGCGTCGCGTTCGAGCCCTTCGCCGGCCTGGCCTGGGTCAATTACCGCAGCGACCGCATCGACGAATCCGGCGGCGCGGCGGCGCTCGCCGGCCGGCGCCAGGCCTTCGACATGGGCTTCAGCACCCTGGGCCTGCGCGCGGCGGCGACCGTGACGGCGCCGTCCGACACGACGACGGTGACCTTGCGCGGCACGCTGGGCTGGCGTCACGCCTTCGGCGACGTCACGCCGGAGCAGCGCCTGGCGTTCCGCGCCGGCGGCAGCCCGTTCACCGTCGTCGGGGTGCCGATCGCGCGCGACAGCCTGATCGTCGAAGCCGGCATCGACATCGACGTGACCCGTTATGCCCGGTTCGGCATCGCCTATAGCGGCCAGCTCGCCGGCAGCGCCCAGGACCACGCCATCAGGGGCAGCCTCAGCCTGCGGTTCTGACACCGACTATCGGCCCGACTGTCATCCCGAGCGCAGCGAGGGATCTCCTGCGAGGGAGGCACGGTGCGCCATTCGCGGGAGATCCCCCGCTGCGCTCGGGATGACAGATGTATCAGATGACAGGATCGGGGTTTTCGACAGCTGATTTTTCAGATACCGGCTTCGGAGCCATTGTGTAAATTCGACCGCGTTTCGTGCCCCGCAGACGCGCTCCGGCGCCGTGGCGGTGCGACGCCAACATGCGAGAGTTTCATGTCTCAGTCTTCGGCTCTTGAATTCATTCGCCAAGCGCATCCGGCGCCGACGCCGCCGGACCGGCGGACCGCCATCCTGCGCGATCCCGGCTTCGGCCGGGTGTTCACCGACCATATGGTCACGATCCGCTATACGGAAGGCAAAGGCTGGCACGACGCCGTGATCGGCCCGCGCGGCCCCATCGCCATGGACCCGGCAGCGGCCGTGCTGCACTACAGCCAGGAGATCTTCGAGGGGCTGAAAGCCTATCGCACCGCCGATGGCGGAGCCGTGATGTTCCGTCCGGGAGAGAACGCGCGCCGCTTCCAGAAATCGGCCGAGCGGCTGGCCATGCCGAGCCTGCCCGAGGACCTGTTCGTGGCCGCGCTCGAGCACCTCGTCAGCATCGATCGCGACTGGATCCCGGAAGGCGACGGCAGCCTCTACCTGCGGCCCTTCATGTTCGCCAGCGAGGTCTTCCTGGGCGTCAAGCCGTCGTCGGAATACCTGTTCATCGTCATCGCCTCGCCGGTCGGCTCGTACTTCAAGTCGAAGGACAGCGCCGTCTCGGTGTGGGTGTCGCAGGACCTGACCCGCGCCGCCCCCGGCGGCACCGGCGCCGCCAAGTGCGGCGGCAACTACGCCGCCAGCCTGCTGGCGCAGATGGAAGCGGCCAAGGAGGGCTGCGAGCAGGTCGTCTTCCTCGATGCCACTGAACGGCGCTGGATCGAGGAGCTGGGCGGCATGAACATCTTCTTCGCCTTCGAGGACGGCTCGATGCAGACCCCGCCGCTGGGCGGCACCATCCTGCCGGGGATCACCCGCGCCTCGATCATCGCCTTGGCCCGCGACATGGGCATCACCGTGCGCGAGGAGCCCTATTCCTTCGACCAGTGGCGGGCGGACGCGGCCAGCGGCCGGCTCAAGGAGACCTTCGCCTGCGGCACGGCCGCGGTCCTGACGCCGATCGGCACGGTCCGCTCGCGTGACGGCAATTTCACCATCGGCAACGGCCGCTCGGCGGCGCAGACCGAGAAGCTGCGCTCGACGCTGATCGATATCCAGCGCACGCGCGCCGCCGACCCGCACGGCTGGGTGCACAAGGTGTTCTGAGCCGCAACCGCCGTCCCCGGCGCAGCGCGGGGCGGCCAGGTCATGGCCTGGCGGCGGGTGCACGCTCCGCGCGCGTTTTCACGTCGTCACTCAGGAGCCGCACGATCTCGGTCGTCCTGCGGATATCCGGCTCGCTGAGCGCAATGCCCATGGTGGATGCGATCGACAGGAGCCGGGCCTCGAGCGCGTGGTAGCGCGCCTCGCCCTTGGGAGTGAGCTGCACAAGCTTCGAGCGCCGGTGCCTGGGATTGTCGATGAACCTGACGAGCCCCTCGGCCGCCAGCTCGTCCGCCAACCGCTGCATGCGCTGCCGGCTGGTGGGACGCATCCGGGCGATCCGCGGCACGGTGAGCGGGCCAAGCAGCGCCAGGCTGCGCATGAAGCCGAATGCACCGCCGCCCCAGCTCGTGATGAGCCCCGTCTTCTGGCCCAGGGCCCGAATCCTGAAGAAGCACTGCGCCACCTCGAGCATCAGCTCGGTGATCGCCTCGGCCTTCGCGTTGACGGTCGCACCCGCCGCTGGGGCCGTTCCGGCCCCGTGTCGCACCGACGCCATGGCATGCGCTCCCTTCAGCTTCGCCAGCATTTTCAGTTGACACCGTTGTTGTCAACTCGCAGGATGACACCTTAGTTGTCGTTTCTGTACTGCGCAGCCCCAGCATCGGCGGGAGCACGGATGCGTACGGACCCAACTGGGCAGCAAGAGGCCGACACGCGAACGGCCCGCGTCATCGCCCGGCCGCCTCTCCTTTTCCTCGCCGCGCTTCTGCCCGGCCTCGCCCTGGATCACCTGCTGCCCCTGCCTGTCCTGGGCGTCGACCTCGTCCGCTGGGTTGTTGCCGGCGCGCTGATCGCCGCCGGCCTGGCGCTTGCGGCTGCGGGCATTCGCAATTTCTCAGGGGCAGGCACGCCGGTGCCAACGAACCAGCCCACGCGCGCGCTGGTCACGACCGGCGTTCACCGCTGGACACGCAATCCCATCTATCTCGGCATGTTCCTGCTCTACGGCGGCATCGGCGTCGCAGCACAGAGCCCGTGGACCCTAATCCTCACGCTGCCCCTGGCAATCACGATCCGCTACGGCGTCGTTGCGCGCGAGGAGAAGTACCTGGAACGGCGCTTCGGCGACACCTACCGCAGCTACAAGGCCCGCGTGCGCCGCTGGGTGTAGCCCGAGGGCAAGGAGGCCGACATGAGAGAAGGCCTGGTCGTGGTCGGCGTTCTGCCTCTCGTGCTGGCCTCCTGCGCGATCCCGACGCCCCAGGAGGCGAGCGATGCCGTCCTGCGGCTGCGGGAGCACCAGGGATGGGCATGGGCCGTGGGCATCGCGCTCATCTGGGCCGATCTGGTGCTGCCGATCCCGCAGACTGCGGTGATCGCCGCGCTCGGCATCATCTATGGGACGCTGATCGGCGGATTGGTGGGCAGCCTCGCCCTGATCACCGGCGGCCTTCTCGGCTACGCCCTGATGCTCACCGCCGCGCGGCGCCTTGCGCATCGCCTCGCCGGCCCCCGTTCGCTGCACAAGATGGAGCGTCTGTTCGAGCACGGCGGCGCCTGGGCAATCATCCTGACCCGCAGCCTTCCCTACAGCGTTCCGGAGGCCATGGTCTTTCTCGCCGGACTGGCGGGCATGCCGATGAGGAAGTTCACCGCGGCGCTCACCGTCGGCAGTGTGCCCGCGGCTTTCGCGTTTGCCGCCATCGGCGACGGCTGGGCGGACCAGCCGATCCTGGCCCTCGCGGTGAGCTATGTGCTCCCCATCCTCCTGCTGCCCATCGCGCTCTATCTCATGCGGCCACGAGCACGGTGAATGTCGACGCTGGTGATCATCCTCCGGGCGGCCTCCCTGGTGGCGTTCGCGGGGCCCATGCTGCTGCTGGCCGGCTTGCGTCGTGGCGAGACGGGGGCGCGGGCGCGTCAGGACGGCGGCAGCCGAGCGCCCATGGTGGCGAACCTCGCGGCCTTCGGCCTGTTCCTTCCCGCGCTGCTGATCTTCGCCGGCAGCGCCGAGGCGTGCATGGCGCTGCCGCTGGCCCTATCGGGATGCGCCCTCGCGACGGCGGACGCGGCCCTCGTCGTCAGATCCCGCGCCGTGCTCGGTCCGGCATGGAGCCTTGCGCCAAAGGCGGATCAGGGCGCGGGCTTCGTCACGACCGGCCCCTATCGTCGCATGCGCCACCCGATCTACCTGGGCCTCGCGCTGCTCGCCACGGGCCAGGCGCTGGCCTTCGGCAGCTGGCCCGCCGTCATGATCGTGCTGTGCGGCATTGTCCCGACCTTGGCCTGGCGCGCCCGCGCCGAGGAGCAGCTGCTCGAGCGCATGTTTGGCGAGCCCTATGCCGCCTACCAGAGGCAAACCCGGATGATGGCGCCGGGCAACAAGGTGCTCGTGCGCGCGGGGCTGGCCGTGCTGCTCCTGGCGGCGGCGCTGCTCCCGCTGCCATGCACCGCTCATGTTCGAAGCTGGCGCACCGGCGAGGTCGAGGATCGGCCACTGCCGCTGTCGCGCAGCGGACCGCATGTGGATCGGCCGTCACGGGTATGGATCGACACGGATGCTGCGTGCCACGGCGGCAACGCCGATCCGGACGATTGCTTCGCGATGCTCCTGCTCATGAGCTCGCCGGATGTCGAGATCGTCGGGATCTCGACCGTCTTCGGCAATGCGCCACTGCCGGTCGTCGATCGAACGACGCGCGACCTGATGGGGCGCGTTGTGGGAAACGCGGCCTCCCTGGTCCATAGCGGCGCCTCGGCTGCGCTTCAGGCGGAGCGAACGACGACGATCGAGCCCGCGCATGCGGCGCTCGAGCACGCGCTTGAGCGCGGTCCCCTCACCATCGTCAGCCTCGGGCCGCTGACGAACGTCGCGGCGACGCTGCGGCGGCGGCCGGACCTGGCGGGCAACATCGCGCTGCTGGTTGCGGTCATGGGGCGGCGTCCCGGCCACGTCTTCCATCCGGCCGAAGGCAGAAGCGCACACGGCATTCTCCTCGGCCACGGACCGATCTTCCGCGACTTCAACTTCGCCAAGGACCGGACCTCGGCTGCCACCGTCCTGAGACTTGCCCGACGCGTCAGCCTGATACCCTACGCAGCGGCACGCGCGGTCATGGTGACCCGCCGGGATCTGATACAGATGCAAGGCGGTCCCGGCGCAGCGGCGTGGCTCGCGCAGAGGGCTGGGCCTTGGCTCGACTACTGGGAGCGGGTCGTCGGCCTGCCCGGCTTCTACCCGTTCGATGCCCTTGCGGCGCTCTACGTCCTGCATCCGCAGCACTTCAATTGCGCGAAGGTCGCCGCCTGGATCGCCGCGGACGAACGGCTGCCCCTGCCGTGGCGCGTTGCGCTTGGCGCGACGGGGCTGCTCGTCGGCTCGCCTGCCGAACGGCCGCGGATCACGCACGCGTCCAGCTCCGTCACCTATTGCGGCGGGGCGGGTGACGGCCTCAAGGATCAGCTCATGGACCTGTTGACCAGAGGAAGCAGTCCCGGCGCATCGCCCGCGCGGAACTAGCTGCTGCACCACGCCTCGGCGGCTGCGAGCATAGCTTCAGTCGCCTCAGAAGCCGTAGGGCTTGTAGCGACCGAAGATGTGCTGCTCGAAATGCACCATCCCCATCTCGCCGTCCGGTCCCTGCAGATGGCAGGGGAACTCGGTCGGGCCCAGCCGCTTGGCCTCGGGCAGCGACAGCAGGCCTGTCTTGCCCAGATGCGAGGACGGATAGCGGTCGGTCTCGACGACCGGACCCAGACCGCGCCAGACGCCGGCGCTGCCGCCGTCCTTCCAGCCGCCATAGTAGCCCAGGCCCTGCACATCGGCCGGCGTTCCGGCCAGCTTGATGCGGTAGTCGCGCCAGCGCCCGTCGCTGTCGAGCAGTGAGAACGCCCCGCCCACGACGTTCTTGGTGCCCGGCGCGTAGTCCAGCGTGTGGCGCACCGCGACCAGCCTGACCTTCGTGCCGTCGGCCATGAACAGGGCGCCCTCGAAATCGAGCGGCTTGCCGGCTTCGTCCTCGTGGGTGTTGAAGAAGCCGGTGTAGCGGTCGGTCGCCAGCGGCGCCCAGATCCGGAAGCGGCGATGATCGATCTCGTCCTCGTCGCGCTCGGCGCCGCCATGGAACGTGACCGGCCCCATGCCGGCTCGCACGCCCCAGGAATGATCGCGGATCGCGGTCCACGCCTTGACCTCGACCGTCTCGTCGTCACGCCGCACCGTTCCCGTCGCCTCGCAGACCTGGGTGTAGCGCACCATGTCGTGGATAAGGTGGCCGTATTTGCGGAACCGGTACGGCGCCTCGAGGAACGCCGGCGAGCGCGTCCTGAAGGTCAGGTCGAAGCTGAAGCCGCTGTCGTTATCGGCCAGCGCCAGACCGACCTCGCGCATCGGCTGGCGGATATCGACCCTGATCGGGCCGACCGAAAGCTCGGCGGAACGCGGCCGCAGCGCCCGCGACGCGCGCACGACACGCTGCTCGCCCTTGCGCGCGATGCCGGCAAAGCCGTCGATCACGTTCATGTTGGGATGCAGCCTGACACCGGTCACGACGTACCAGTCGTCGGCGAACGTGGCGCAGAAATAGCCGTCGTTGAAGTGGACGTCCGACGTGAAAGGGATGTTGAACGGCGTCGGATGCTGGTGGAACGGATACTCGTCGAAGTCACTGAGCTGCATGGTGTCGTTCCCTTCGTTCCCCTACGCCGATCCGGGTCCGCCCTGCAGCCGGGACAGCGACTGGCGGATGTGACGCCGCAGCAGCACCCGCGCATCGGTGCGCAGCACCCGCGTGCGCCTGGTGTGGTGCAGGACCAGCAGGCCGAACAGCATGGCGAGGTGGGCGCCAACCTCGTCATCGACCTCGCGCCCGGTGGCGCCGGTCAGCTCGCGCACGCAGGTCGCGAAGATCGCCTGGATCGCCCCGAGCTGGACATTGAGGCGGACGTCGAGCTGCGGCGTCAGCCCCTGCGGCTTCAGGCCGTTGAACAGGTAGAGCGCCAGCGACATGTCGCTGCGCCGCTTGTCGTAGAACTCGAAATGCGCCGAGAGCGCCGCCTCGAAGCGCAGGGACGGCGAGGCGCCGCGCACGATGCGCGACGTCAGGAAGCGCTCGTAGTCGTCGAGCGAGCGCGAGAGCAGCTCGGCGTAGATCTCCTCCCTGCCCGTGAAATAGGGATAGATGGATCCGGTCGTGCAGCCGGCCGCCTTGGCGATCAGCCGGATCGATGCCCCGTCGAGGCCCTTCTCCTCGAACACCCGCTGCGCGGCCCGCAGCACGAGGTCGCGGCGCGCCTCCGCTGCGGACGGCTCCTTGCGGGCAAGCGACAGGTCGGTCATCGCCGTATCATTTCGGCCGCGCGGGCAGCGAGACGACATGCGTCTTGTCGGGCTTGCTCATGCCCTGACTGTAGTCGCCGAACGGCCCGTCGCGCTCGGCGACGGCAGCGGGCACGCCATCCCGCCGCGCCTTCTCGATGAAGCGCAGCGCCTCGGGCGTGTTGCGCATCATGCTATCCATGACCGAGCCGAACATCTGGGTCGTCGACAGGCCCATGTTGTCGTAGGCTTGGTTGACGACCAGCTTCATGGCGGCGAGCTGCGAGGACGGGATGCTGACCAGGGCCTCGGCCTGGCGGCGCACCTCGGCCTGCAGCTGCGCGAACGGCACGGCCTTGTTGATCAGGCCGATCTCGGCGGCTTCCTTGCCCGACACCGGCCGCCCCGTCAGGGCCAGCTCCTTGGCCTTGGCCAGGCCGAGGCGATAGACCCACATGCCGGCATGATGGCAACCCCACATGCGCGAATAGGGCGTGCCGATCTGCGCATCCTCGGCCGCGACGACCAGGTCGGCGCACAGCGCCATCTCGCTGCCGCCGCCGACGCACCAGCCGTGCACCTGCGCGATCACGGGCTTGGGGCTGCGCCACAGCGACATGAAGCGCGGCACCCAGCCCAGCTCCTGGCTGGTCACCATCATCAGGTCGCGGCCGGCATCCCACTGGCCGTCGCTGGCCAGGAGCTCGTCCCAGTGGCTGAAGCCACCGGAGAAGTTGAAGCCGGCGCAGAACGCGCGGCCGGCACCCTGCAGGATGATCACCTTGACCGCGCGGTCGCGGATCGCCCTGCCGACGGCGTTCTCGAGCTCATCGAGCATCGGCGGCACGATGGTGTTGAGGTCATCAGGCCGATTGAGGGTGATGATCGCGATCGCCTCGTCGACATGGTAGTCGATCACCTGATAGGCCATGCCAGCTCCTCGGGCTATGTTGCGCGCGTCCGCTTCTAGCAGCCTGTCGGACTTGAGCCGAGAGCTGGAATGAGATTCATTATCGAGGGTTGATATTGGCTCGAGCCAGCGTGGTTGTGATGAGTAATTTCCGCCAAGTTGATCGTCAGACCGATTTTTTGC
>NZ_VDUZ01000098.1 GCF_008039615.1 Vineibacter terrae
GCCGCCGGAGCCCGTGACCTTGCCGCAGCCCGACCGGCTGGCCGAGATGCTGCCGCCGCCCGATGTGCCGCCTGAAGTGGTGATCGAGGTGCCGCCGCCCAAGCCGCCACCGCCAAAGCCCAAGCCCAAGCCCGAGGTCAAGCCGAAGCCGGCCGAGAAGCCGGTGCGCAAGCCCGAGCCCAAGCCCCCAGAACCCAAGCCCAAGGTGGCGCAGACCACGGCCCCGGCCGCGGCGCCCGCGCCGGCGGCGCAAGCCACGGCCGCGCCGCCGCCGGGCATCGCCAGCCAGCCGTCCCCCGATGCGGTGCGGCGCTGGCAGGCGACCCTCGTGGCGCACCTGCAGCGATTCAAGCGCTATCCCGGCGCGGCGCGGCGTGACGGCGAGGAGGGCGTCGCCTATCTGCGCTTCACGATGGACCGCAGCGGAAACGTGCTGACAAAGCAGCTCGACCGGACCTCCGGCCATTCGCTGCTCGACCAGGAAACCCTGGCGCTGGTCGAGCGCGCCCAACCGCTGCCGTCGCCACCGCCGGAATTGCCTGGACCATTCGTCTTTGTCGTGCCGGTGCAGTTCCAGCTGCGTTGATACGAGCAGGAGTCTCCATGGATGCATTCGCTCAATCGGAATCCGCCACCTCGCCCATCGACATGCTGCTGTCGCGCGCGTCGGTGTCGCCGCGCCTGCTGGCCGAGCCGGGACCGAGCGACGCGCAGATCGGCCTGATCCTCGATGCCGCCCTGCGCGCACCGGACCACGGCAACCTGAAGCCGGCGCGCTTCATCGTGATCCGCGGCGAGGCACGCCAGCGTTTCGGCGAGCTGGCGGTGCAGGCGCTGCACCAGCGTGAGCCTGATCCGCCGGAGGCGCTGATCGAGAAGTTCCGCAGCTGGCCGCGCACGGTGCCGGTCATCATCGCGGTGGCCGCCACCGTGCGCGTCGGCCACAAGATCCCCGAGATCGAGCAGATCCTCTCGGCCGGCGCCGCGGCCATGAACATCCTCAACGCTGCACATGCGCTGGGCTTCGCTGCCATGTGGGTGACCGGCCCCAACGCCTACGATCCGGTGGTGCTGCGCGCGCTGGGCCTGGGCGAGAGTGACAAGCTGGTCGGCTATGTCGGCATCGGCACGCCGATCAACGCCGTGCGCCCGGCGCCGCGCAAGCTCGACCGCCAGGCCTTCGTGTCGGAGTGGTAGTTTCCCTTCTCCCGCAAGCGGGAGAAGGTGGCCGTCGCGCAGCGATGGCCGGATGAGGGCCCACGCACGAGGCACCGTGTCCTTGGACCCTCACCTTCCCATCGTGCGGCGCACGATGGGCCCCTTCCTCTCCCGCTCGCGGGAGAGGAGAATCAATCCGCTGCCGCGGCGAGCAGGCGTCGGCGCAGGGCGGAGACCGGCGCGCGGCCATCGCCGGTGGGCTGATAGACGGCGCTGAACGTGTGCACCGCGCGCCGCCACGCCGTCACCGGATCGCCCTTGGCGACCTCGAACGCATCGAAGCCGCAGCGGCGCATGTGGTGCAGCTGGTCGGGCAGCACGTGGCCGGTGGCGCGCAGCTCACCGCCGAAGCGATAGCGCTCGCGCAGCAGGCGCGCCTGCGAATAGGCGCGCCCGTCGCTGAACTTGGGGAACTCCAGCGCGATCAACTGCAGGCGCGCGATATCGGGCGCCAGCGCATCGACCGGGTCGGTGTTCTTCAGCAGCACGCCCAGCGGCGCGCTGCGCGCCAGCAGCACCTCGCGCTCGGCGCGCCAGCGCGCGAAGCTCACGATCACGGCGCCGTCGGCCGGCAGCGCCGTATCGTCGGCGAGGCGCTGCCAGGGATCGTCGATCAGGGCGCCGCCCTTAAGCAGTGGCATAGAGCCGCTCCTTGAACGGGGTGTTGCCGACCCGGCGATACGTGTCGAGGAACCGTTCGCCGTCCTGGCGCACCGCGAGATAGGTCCGCACCAGCGAGTCGATGGCCTCGACGACCTGGTCGGCCGGCACCGCCGGACCCAGGATGCTGCCCAGCGAAACGTCGTCGCCGGCATGCCCGCCCAGCGTGATCTGGTAGAACTCGGTGCCGTTCTTGTCGACGCCGAGAATGCCGATATGGCCGACATGGTGATGGCCGCAGGCGTTGATGCAGCCGGAGATCTTGATCTTCAGCTCGCCGATGTCGTGCTGGCGCGCCAGATCGGCGAAATGCTGCGAGATGCGCTGCGCCACCGGGATGGCGCGGGCATTGGCCAGCGCGCAATAGTCGAGCCCCGGGCAGGCGATGATGTCGCTGACCAGCCCCAGGTTGGGGGTCGCGAAGCCGATGAGCGTCAGGCCGCGCCATACCGCCGGCAGGTCGGCGACGGCGACGTGCGGCAGCACCAGGTTCTGCTCGTGGGTGACGCGGATCTCGCCGCAGCTGTAGGCGTCGGCCAGGTCGGCGACGGCATCCATCTGCGCCGCGCTGGCATCGCCCGGCGGCCCGCCCTCGGGCTTCAGCGATAGGTTGACGATGGCATGGCCGGGCTGGCGGTGCGCCACCACGTTGCTGCGCAGCCAGAGCGCGAAGTCGCGGTTCTCGAAGCGCAGCCGTTCGGTTTCCGTCGCGATGGTCGGCTGCGGCTGATAGCGCGGCGGCGCGAAATGGCGCCCGATGCCGGCGACCACGTCGGCCGGCAGGTCGAGCGCGCCGTCGCGCAGCCCCTCCCACTCTTCCTCGACCTGGCGGCGCATCTCCTCGGCACCGATCTCGTGCACCAGGATCTTGATGCGCGCCTTGTAGATGTTGTCGCGCCGTCCGTAGCGGTTGTAGACCCGCAGGATCGCCTCGAGATACGACAGCAGGTGCTGCTTGGGCAGGAACGGCCGGATCGTCTTGCCGATCATCGGCGTGCGGCCCAGCCCGCCACCCACGATCACCTCGAAGCCCGGCTCGCCGTTCTCGTCGCGCAGCATGCGCAGGCCGATATCGTGCACGCGCACCGCGGCGCGGTCGTTGGGCGAGCCGGTGACGGCGATCTTGAACTTGCGCGGCAGGAAGCTGAACTCGGGGTGCACCGTCGACCACTGGCGGATGATCTCGCACCAGATGCGCGGGTCCTCGATCTCGTCGATGGCCACGCCGGCCCAATGATCGGCGGTGGTGTTGCGGATGCAGTTGCCGCTGGTCTGGATGGCGTGCATCTCGGCCTTGGCGAGATCGGCCAGCGCGTCGGGCGCATCCTCCAGCTTGATCCAGTTGAACTGCAGGTTCTGGCGCGTCGTGAAATGCCCGTAGCCGCGATCGTAGCGGCGCGCGATATGCGCCAGCGTGCGCATCTGCTTGGACGACAGCGTGCCGTAGGGGATGGCGATGCGCAGCATGTAGGCGTGCAGCTGCAGGTAGAGTCCGTTCTGCAGCCGCAGCGGCTTGAACTCGTCTTCCGTGATCTCGCCCGCCAGCCGCCGCTTCACCTGGTCGCGGAACTGCGCCACGCGCTCGGCGACAAAGGCATGGTCGTATTCGTCATAGCGGTACATGGCAGCGCCCCTATGTCGTCCTGAGCGAAGCGAAGGACCCTGCGGTGCGTCGGTCGTTGAAGGCTCGCGTGAAGGCTGACCACAGAGGCACAGATGGCACGGAGAGGCACAGAGGCATGAAAGGTTGCGCGCCTGTGGCGCGCAGAAAAGTCTTCTTCTCTGTGTCCCTCTGTGTCCTCTGTGCCTCTGTGGTGAAATCTTCATGCGTCGAGCGCGCAAGCTTGCGCGATTGACGCACCGCGAGGTCCTTCGCTTCGCTCAGGACGACAAAAATCATCGTATCCGCCCTCACAGATACCGCGTCGCGTCTGCGGAGATCGCGGCGAAGGTCAGGCCCTGGGCGCGGATGCGCTCGCGCAGGCTGACCGGCATGATGTCGTCGCCCTCCCCGGTCACGGCGGTCAGGTACGGATCGACGACGCGCGATTCGGCGGCCGCCACGGTGCCGATGCCCAGCAGCCGCGTCGCGGCTTCGCCGTCGCGCGCCACGGCGGCGCGGCGGATGTCCGACGTCCACTCGGCGGTCTGGGTGAGGAACACCACGCTGCCGTCGCGCAAGCGGTTGGCGGTGACGATCTGCAAGGTGCCGGTGAGATTCTTGGCCATCAGGACGCCTCCGCCAGAGCCGGTTCGAGGGCGGTGTCGGCCAGGGCGGCGACATCGCCGATGATCATGAGGGCAGGGCCGCCGTTCACATGGCGGGCCGCCAGCGCCGCCAGCCCGGCCACGGTGCCGATGCTGACCTTCTGGTTGGGCCGTGCGCCGTTCTCGACGATCGCTGCCGGCGTGGCGCGTGCGATCCCGGCCGCGAGCAGCCGGTCGCGCACCGTCGCGGCGGCGCTCACGCCCATGTAGACGACGATGGTCTGGCCGCTCCTGGCCAGCGCCGCCCAGTCGGCGGCAGGCTCGCCGTTCTTGAGATGGCCGGTGACGAAGGTCACGGCGGACGCATGCTCGCGGTGCGTCAGCGGGATGCCGGCGGCGGCGGCGCAGGCCAGCGCTGCCGTGATCCCCGGCACGACGGTGGCCTCGATGCCGTGCGCGCGCAGATGCGCCTGCTCCTCGCCGCCGCGGCCGAAGACGAAAGGATCGCCGCCCTTCAGGCGCACCACCTGCCGTCCGGCCCGCGCATGCGCCACCATCAGGGCGTTGATCTCGTCCTGGCTCTTGCTGTGATGCGCCTTCTGCTTGCCGACATAGACCAGCTCGGCGTCGCGGCGGGCGTAGTCCAGCACCGCACGGCCGGCGAGCTCGTCGTACAGCACGATATCGGCCTGCTGCAGCGCGTGCAGCGCGCGCAACGTCAGCAGATCCGGATCGCCGGGGCCGGCGCCGACGATCGTGACGGATCCCGGCCGCGGCGTGGCGGCATCAGCGCGATTGAGCGCCACCAGCATGGCATCGCGCGCCGCCGGCTCGCGGCCGGCCAGCACGAGCTGCCCGATGGGGCCGTCGAGCACCCGCTCCCAGAAGCGGCGGCGGGCGCCGACGTCGCGGAAAAGCGCGCGCGCCGAGTCGCGGAAGCGGGCCGCGAAGGCACCGAGATCGGCCAGCCGCGCCGGCAGCGCCCGCTCGATGCGGGCCCGCACCAGGCGTGCCAGCACGGGGGCGGCGCCGCCGGTCGAGACCGCGACCACCACGTCGCCGCGGTCGACGATGGCCGGCATGATGAAGTCGCTGAGCCCGGGCTGGTCGGTGACGTTGACCGGCACACGGGCGGCGCGCGCCCGGGCCGCGACATCGTGGTCGCGCCCTGGATCGCCCGTCGCGATGAACGCCAGCGCGGCACGATCGATATCCTCGTCGCCCGGCCAGCGGGCCTGCCAGGCGATGGCGCCGGTGCCCAGCAGCGCGTCGAAGGCGGCATCCAGGCCGGGCGCCGCCACCGTCACCCGGGCGCCGGCGGCGAGCAGCAGACGGGCGCGCTGCGCCGCGGCCGGCGTGCCGCCGACAACCAGGGCGGCGCGGCCGTCGAGCGCGAAGAATGTCGGCAGGTGCTTCATGGCCCGGTCAGTCCGTCAGGATCCGGACCACGACGTAGAACGCGATCCAGGCTGCCACCTCCACACCGCGGACCAGCAGCGCCGCCAGCATGGGGCGCCGCGCGCGCCAATCCGCGGCCAGCCCACGGCCCGCCGTCGCATCCAGCTTGTCGTTCGCAACAGTCACGACCCGCTCCAGGCTGTGGCATTGTCTGCCGAGAATTAGCCACTGCCTACGTGGAAATTCAATACAAAATAACCTAATGAACTGTACAACATAAAATTATACAAATTTAATAAGTAATATATAAGCCAAGGTCGAGACACCCTCACGTGGCGCCAGCGGCGAATCCTCGCCTCGCAGCCGCCTTCTGCTATCGTCCCGCCGATCCCTGATGGAGTTCCGCCATGCCGGCCGATACAAGCCCGCCCCGTACCGTAGATGCCTTGCACGCCGACCAGGTCGCCTATTGGAGCGGCGAGGGCGGCGACAACTGGCTGGCGCGCGAGGCCCGCATCGATGCCTCGCTGGCCGAGCTCAACCGTCGTGCCATCGCCGGCGCCGCCGCGAAGCCTGGCGAGCATGTCCTGGATGTCGGGTGCGGCACCGGCCCCACGACCCGGGCGCTGGCGCGGGCCGTGGCGCCCTCGGGCACGGTGCTGGGCCTGGACCTGTCGTCGGCCATGGTGGGCGAGGCGGCGCGGCGCGCGGCGGCCGACGGCCTGACCAATGTGAGGTTCCTCGCCGGCGACGCCTCGACCCATGCTTTCGAGCCGGAGGCGGTGGATCTGCTATTCTCGCGCTTCGGCGTGATGTTCTTCGGCGATCCGGCCGCGGCGTTCGCGAATTTGCGCCGGGCGCTGAAGGCGGGTGGCCGGCTCGCCTTCCTGTGCTGGCGGCCCTTCAAGGAGAACGGCTGGGCCTTCGTGCCGTTCATGGCGTCCGTGCCGTTCCTGCCGCCGATGCCGCGCCCGGGACCGGACGATCCCGGGCCGTTCGCCTTCGGCGACCAGAACCGTGTGCGCCGCATCCTCGCCGATGCGGGCTTCAGCGATATCGCCATCGATCCGGTCGACGCCATGATGGTGCTCTCGACGTCCGGGCTCGACGAGGCCGTCACCCAGGCGACCGAGGTCGGGCCGCTGACCCGGGCGCTGCGCGAGGCGCCGCCGGCGGTGCGCGACAAGGTCATCGCCGCCGTGCGCGAGGTGCTTGCCGGGCACGTGGCGGATGGCGGCGTGCGCCTGCCGGCCGCCTGCTGGCTGGTGAAGGCGGTCAATCCCGGATGACGGCTACGGGGCGGGCCCGGTCCCCAGGGCGATCGCATATGGGAGCGCCGGTGCGGTCTCCTCGCCCCACGGCAGCGGGGAGAGGGGTGAACAGCGCCATGTGCGGTCGCCCTGCCACGGCCCCTGCATGAACCTCACGGTCCTGGTGCCGGCCGCGTGAGCCGCGCGGTGCGCGCCTTCAGCCTTTCGACCGTGATCAGCAGCAGGACCGCCGTCACCAGCATCAGGGCCGTGGCGGCCGCGATGGTGGGCGAGATGTCCTCGCGCAGGCTGGAGAACATCTCGCGCGGCAGGGTGCGATGCTGCGGTCCGCCGATCAGCAGCAAGGTCACGACCTCGTCGAAGGAGGTGCCGAAGGCGAACAAGGCGCCCGAGAACACGCCCGGCGCCAGCAGCGGCAGCATGATCGTGCGGAACACCGTGAAAGGATTGGCGCCCAGCGACTGGGCTGCGCGCACCAGGCGCCAGTCGAAGCTGGCGAGCACGGCCGACACCGTCACGACGACGAACGGCGCGCCCAGCGCGGCGTGGGCCATGATCAGGCCGGTGTAGGTCTGGGTCAGGCCCAGCGGCGCGAAGAACAGGTAGAGGCCCACGGCGTAGATCACCACCGGCACGACCATGGGCGACAGCAGGACGGCGGTGAGCGCGGTCTTGCCGCGGAAATCGCTGACGTTGAGCCCGATCGCGGCCAGCGTGCCCAGGACCGTGGCCAGCAGCGCCGACATGATGCCGATGAAGAAGGAGTTGCGCACCGACAGCCCCCAGCGGGCCGATCCCAGCAGCTCCTCGTACCAGCGCCAGGTGAAGCCGCGCAGGGGATAGGCCAGGAACTGGCTGTCGTTGAGCGACAGCGGCAGCACGGCCAGGATCGGCGCGATCAGGAACAGCAGGACGGCGCCGCTGCCGGCGAACAGCGCCAGCCGCCAGCAGCGCTCGCCTATGGTGCGCGGGATCGTGGTGCGTGGGATGGAGCCGCCGGCCATGGCGCTAGCCCAACTTTCCCAACTGGAGGGCTGAAACGGCAATTTTGAGGTTGGAAAGTGTGAAAACGCGAATCATTTCAAGGGGTGTCGGTCGGCGAGCGGCTGTAGTGAAGACCAAGTGCCTTTT
>NZ_VDUZ01000099.1 GCF_008039615.1 Vineibacter terrae
CAAAAAATCGGTCTGACGATCAACTTGGCGGAAATTACTCATCACAACCACGCTGGCTCGAGCCAATATCAACCCTCGATAATGAATCTCATTCCAGCTCTCGGCTCAAGTCCGACAGGCTGCTAGTCCCGCTCGATGGCGCCGGCATTGCCGCCGGCAGCCCGGTTCGCGAGATAGGTCAGCACCAGCAGCAGCGCGAACTGCACGACGGTGAGCGCCGCGGCGTAGTCGAACTTGGTCTGGCCGAAGCCCGACTTGTAGATGTAGGTGATCAGCAGCTCGGTCGCATGGCCGGGGCCGCCGTTGGTCATGATGTACACCAGGTCGAAGCTGGTGAACGAATTGAGGATGCCGACCACGATGCAGAGGAACAGCGACGGCCGCAGCATGGGCAGGGTGATGCGCCAGAAGCGTGCCCGGCGGGGCACGCCGTCGATCGCCGCGACCTCATAGAGGTGCTGCGGGATGCTCTGCAGCCCGGTGAGCAGGATGATCATGTAGAAGCCCAGCACCTGCCAGATCTCGGCCAGGATCACTGACGGCAGCGCCCAGTCGAAGCTCTGCAGGAACGGCACCGGCTGCTCGACGATACCGGCCGACCGCAGGGCGTAGTTCAGGATGCCGCCGCGCTCGTCGTAGATCCAGCGCCAGATGATGCCGACAGCCACGGTCATCAACGGATAGGATAGGAAGACGATCGTGCGGTAGACCGCCGCGCCCTTGAGGTCGCTGTTGACCAGCAGCGCGATGCCCAGCGCCGCGGCTATGGCGATGGGCGATGCGGCAATGAAGATGGCGGTGTTGCCCAGCGCCTGCCAGAAGACGTCGTCGTAGAGCAGCATCTCCTCGTAGTGGTCCAAACCGGCCCAGGTCGCCGGCTTCAACGGCGACCAGTACTGGAACGACAGCAGCACGTTCCAGCCCAGCGGCAGCAGGCGGTAGAGGAAGAAGATCGCCAGCGACGGCAGCAGGAAGCAGGCGACGAGCAACAGCTCGCGCGTCCGCTTGCGGCGATGCCAGGCGACAGCGGCGCTGCGGATCACGGGGCGAACCGCCCAGCCCGGGGCGGGCAGCCGGTTCCGTTCCCTGTCGTCCTGAGCGAAGCGAAGGACCTTGCGGTCTTGCGGTCAGTCCATGGCGGCACCAGAAAGTCACCGGCGCTGCCGTTCCTCGGCCGGACTACCGCAAGGTCCTTCGCTTCGCTCAGGACGACAGGAACGTCACAGCTGCGACACATGCGTTGGCCGCCCACCCCAACCAGAACTGCACCTCACGCCCGCTTCAGCTCGCGCTCGACCTTGCGGTCGGCGTCGGCCAGCGCCGCCTTGGCGTCCTTGCGTCCCAGCAGGACGTTCTGCAGCTCGGGCCAGAAGGCTTCCTTCACCCGGCTGTCGTTGCCCAGGCGCCAGTTGCCGACCATCTTGTCGGTGTGCTCGAGCTGGGTCTTGAGCACGCTGTGCACCAGCGGATCGGTCTTGGCTAGGGCCGCCAGGCTTGCGGTGTCGACGCCGGCGTTGCCGGTGATCAGCTTGCGTCGGGTGGCGAGCTCGCCGGCCTGGTCGTCGGCGGTGATGAACTTCAGGAAGTCCCAGGCCAGCTCGGGGTTCTTCGATCCCTTGGATATGCCCAGCCCATGCGAGTTGGGCGTCGCGTAGTTGCCCGGCATATGGGCGACCCCCAGGGTGTCGGGCGTCACCCACGAGCCCTGGCCCTTGAAGAAGAAATAGGCGGGCGAATGGGCATGCAGCATGCCGACCTTGCCGGTCGCGAAGGCGCCGTTGGGCTCGACCCAGCGTCCGGTCCACGAGATCTTGTTGATGGCGCCGGCAGCCGTCGCCTTGGCCAGCCGCTCGACGACGCCGGCCGCGACGGGCGTGTTGAAGGTCGGCTTCTTCAGGTCCTGCGACAGCAGCTCGATGCCGTTCATCGCGAAGAGCGGCCAATACAGCCAGTCGAAGTTCAATGTCAGGAAGCCGCTGTCATCGCCCTTGGTGATCCGGGCGGCAGCGTCGAGGATCTCGTCGAAGCTGCGTGGCGCGCCCGACAGGCCGGCAGCGCTGAACAGCGTCTTGTTATAGAACAGCAGCGTCTTGGTGATGTAGAAGGGCAGCATGAAGTTGCGCCCCTCGAGCGTCCAGTTGGCTAGGTAGTCCTGGTTGAAGCGGCTCTTGATGGCGGATTCGGCGGCCAGATAGCTCGTCAGGTCGAGCAGCGCGCCTTGGGCGGCATACTCCAGGCCCAGCGCCCCTTGGGTGTTGATCACGTCGGGCGGCGTGCCGGCGGTGAGCTGGGTCTGGTAGAAGGCCGGGATCTCCGGGCCCTTCTTGTCGAGCCACTCGACGTCGACGCCGGGGCGGGAGGCCTTGAAGCGCGCGATCCAGCCGTTGATCAGCTCGGCCTGGTCGATGATGTTCCAGGTGAGGAAGCTGATCTTCTTGGCCTGTGCGATTGCCGGCGCCGGCAGCCCAGCGGCAGTGGCGAGCGCTGCCCCCGTCCTCAGCACGGTGCGTCGTGTCAGTGTCATGATCTCCCTCCCTGGCGGAGGGCGTGTCACACGATGCCGGCTCGCGGATCGGCGCCGCCCTCTTTGGCAAAAATCATAGGCTCGCCGTCTACAGCTCGTCGACCGCGATCTCGCGCCCCTCGCGCGCCGAGCGCTCCGCCGCCAGGCACAGCAGCACGGCCGCACGACCTTCGCGGGCCGAGACGATGGGCCTGCCGCTGCGGAACGCCTCGACGGCCGCGACAGCCTGCGCCTCCAGCTCGAACACCTCGCCGGAGCGCTCGATGGCGATCGCCTCGTCCTGCTCGGCGCCGGCGCGCTTGACGCGCAGCGAGGCCACCGGCTCGAAGGTGCGATCCATCACACCCGACCACAGCGCGCGGATCGCGCCCGTGGCGCCCACCACCTCGACGGTCTGGTGATGTTCGAAGCCGGCCAGGATCTGGTTGATCGACGCCGTGACGCCGCCGGGGAAGCGCATCGACACCGAGAGCGAGCGCGACATGGCGGCATCGCCGGTGCCGAACGCGACGATCGACGTCGGGCGGCCGATCTCGGTGAGATACCAGAGTATGACGTCGAAGAAGTGGATCGGCTCCTCGAGTATCCACGATCCGACGCGCGCGCGGTCGTAGCGCCAGCCGCCCGACCCCTGGCGATAGGGAAACCGGAAAAGGGTCACATGCACGTGCTCGGGCCGCCCGATCGCCGCTTCGTCGATCAGTGATTTGATGCGCCCCCATTGCGGCGACAGGCGTTGCTCATGGCCCACGGTCAGCACCCGTCCGCAGCGCTCGGCGGCGGTGACGATGCGGTCGCAGTCGGCGTGCGTCGTGGCCATCGGCTTTTCCAGCAACACATGCTTGCCGGCCTCCAGCGCCGCGACGGCGATGTCGGCGTGGAGGTGATTGGGCGTGGCGATCGCGACCGCCTCGATCGCCGGGTCGCCGAGCACGGCCCGCCAGTCGCGCGCGACCCTGGCCTGCGGCTAATCCTGCGCCGCGGCGGTGGCATTGGCATCACCCTGGGCGACGATGGCGGCCAGATCGGCATTGTGCGCCTTGGCGATCGAGCGGGCGTGGAAGCGCCCCCAGGCGCCGTAGCCGATCAGGGCGAAGGGCATGGCTTGGCTCATCTCAGCTCCGGCTCCGGCAGTTGGGCGACGTCGCGGGTGATCGTGACCACGACATCGGGGTGACGCTGCAGCAGCGAGGCGGGGACAGCCGGCGTGACCGGGCCGTGCAGCAGCTTGCGCACGATGGCGCAATGCCACGTGCGGTTCATGAAGATGCGGACCTGCCGCGATGCCAGGATCTCCGCCATCCCCACCGTGACGGCCAGACGCGGGATGCGGTCGATGTTGCCGCGCGCGGCGGTGACCGCGTTGATGGTTAACGTCTCGCGGCTCAGCCGCACCACCCGGGTCGGCAGGGCGGCAAAGGAGTCGAGATCCATCCCGTCACCGGGCTCGGGTGGGTCATTGAAAGCCAGATGCCCGGTGATGC
Source organism: Vineibacter terrae (assembly GCF_008039615.1). GTDB lineage: Bacteria > Pseudomonadota > Alphaproteobacteria > Reyranellales > Reyranellaceae > Vineibacter > Vineibacter terrae. Next base: position 4,009 of record NZ_VDUZ01000099.1, read on the forward strand.
CGACGCCACCGAATGCCACGTCGACACCGCCCAGCCGTGCGATCAGCGCCGTTGTCGCCTCGGGCCGGCGCGGATCCGGGAAGTGGCGATGGCTGGCGGGTGGTGCCAGGGCCGGATCAAGCCGGTCCCAGAGATGGCGCTGCATGTGGCCGCGGAAGCTCAGCGGATCATCCGGCGCGATGAAATCCCGCCCGTCGGGGCTCAGGTACTCGTCCATGTTGATGAGCACGAGATCGGCCAGGGACAGGCGGGCCTCGTTGGCGTAAGCGGCCAGGCGCTCGAACTGGCCGACCGGTCCCACCGGCACGATGAAGACCACCTGCGGCCGCCCGGCCGCCTTGGCCGCCCGATACGCCGTGATCATCGATTGCGCGAAGGCCGCGGCCAGCGCGTCGGCATCATCGACGATGGCCAGCCGGCAGGGGCTGCCGCGGCCCAGATCCTCGGGGCGGATGGCCAGGGCGTTCATGGTCCCAGCCGCTGCTCGCTGGCGCGGTCGAACAGATGGATGTTGCCGGGCGCGACCCGCACCTTGACCGGCGCGCCGGTGCTGCGCACGGTCCGCGGCGGCAGCCGCGCCTGCACATCGTGATCGCCGACGGTGAAGGCGACCATGACGTCCGATCCGAGCGGCTCGACAACGGAGGCAGGGCCGGCAAGGACGCCACCGCTGTCGTCGTGCGGCGCCCATTCCAGGTGCTCCGGACGCAGGCCGACATAGACGTCGCGGCTCGGTGCGCTGTCGGCCTGCGCCGGTTCCAGCGGCAAGCGGGCGCCACCCGGCAGCACGGCGACGCAATGGCCGTCCTGGCGCTCCAGCCGGCTGGGCAGCAGGTTCATCGGCGCGATGCCGATGAAGCCGGCGACGAACGTGGTCTGCGGCCGGTCGTAGATCTCCTCGGGCGTGCCGACCTGCAGCACGACACCGCTGTTGAGAACCACGATGCGGTCCGCAAGCGTCATCGCTTCCACCTGGTCATGGGTCACGAAAACCGTCGTGGTGCGGACGCGCTCGCGCAGCTTCTTGATTTCGGTGCGCATCTGGATCCGCAGCTTGGCGTCGAGATTGCTGAGCGGCTCGTCGAACAGGAACACCTTGGGCTTGCGCACGATCGCACGGCCCATGGCCACGCGCTGGCGCTGGCCGCCGGAGAGCTGGCGTGGCTTGCGCTCGAGCAGGGGGCCGATGTCGAGGATGCGGGCGGCCTCCTCGACGCGACGGCGGATCTCGTTCTTGTCGACGCCGCGGTAGCGCAGCGAGAAGGCCATGTTCTCGAAGACGCTCATATGCGGGTAGAGCGCATAGTCCTGGAAGACCATGGCGATGTCGCGGTCCTTGGGCTCCTTGTCGTTGACCACGGCGCCGTCGATCGCGATCTCGCCCGAGCTGTTGTCCTCCAGCCCGGCCAGCATGCGCAGGATCGTGCTCTTGCCGCAACCTGACGGCCCTACCAGAACGACAAACTCCTCGTCCCGGATCTCCAGGTCGACGCCGTGCACGACCTCGTGGGGGCCGTACGATTTTCGCAAGGCGCGCAGGCTGACGACGGCCATGGCGGCTCCGCGGTTGCCGATGGCGAAGCTTTGCAAAGACGGAGGCCATGGGCAACCCGCACGCTCGGCCCTTGCCTGTTGCGCGCCGGCCGCCGCAGACTGGCCGCGGCATGGCCACCATCGCGAGGAGCGGGGCAATGAAGATCGGCCTTTACATGGCGACGCAGTGGCGCGAGGGCGCCGATCTGGGGCCTGAGCTGGCCAATCTGATCGAGCAGGTGAGGGCGGCAAAGGCCAACGGTTTCGCATCGCTGATGGTCGGGCAGCATTTCCTGTCGCGCCCGCTGCAGATGTTCCAGGCGATGCCCCTGCTGGCGCGCCTGGCGACCGAGGCGGAGGGCATGCTGCTGGGGCCGGGCCTGCTGCTGCTGCCGCTGCTCAATCCGGTGGTTGTCGCCGAGGAGGCGGCCACCATGGACTGGCTCACCGGCGGCAATTTCGTGCTCGGCCTCGGGCTGGGCTACCGCCATGAGGAGTTCGATTCCATCGGCGTGCCGTTCAATGAGCGGGTGCCGCGCTTCATCGAAGGCATCGAGGTGATCCGCAAGCTGTGGCGCGATCCGGTGGTGGAGCACCAGGGACGCTTCCATCGGCTTGGTGGTGTCCAGGCCAGCCTCAAGCCCCGGCGGCCGGGTGGACCGCCGCTATGGCTGGCGGGTGACGTCGAGGTCGCCGTCAAGCGCGCCGCGCGGCTGGGCGATGCCTGGATGCCGTCGCCGATGGTGAGCCGCGAGGCGGCCGGGCGCCTGGGCGCGCTCTTCCAGGAGGCGCGGGCGACCGCGCGCCTGCCGCCGGCAAGCGAATTTCCCGCCATCCGCGAGTGCCATGTCGGCAGCGGCACCGGCCGCGCGCTCGACGAGGTGCGCGAGCCGCTGGCCTTCAAGTACGAATCATACGCAAGCTGGGGCGGCGACAGCGGCTTCGTGCCGGCCGACCGTATCCGCCAGGACTTCGACCGGTTCGCAGCTGACCGTTTCCTGATCGGCTCGCAGAGCGAGGTGGTCGAGCAGATCGAGCATTACCGCGAGACAACCGCGATCAACCATATCCTGGCGCGCGTGCAATGGCCGGGCCTGGACCAGAAGACGACGTTGCGCACCATCGACCGCCTGGGCGGTGTGATCGCCAGGCTGCGCCGGTAGGTGCTGGCCAAGATGCCCTGTGGTCGGGCCAGGAGGATCGGCATCGCAGTCCAGGAGACAGGCGATGACCGAGGTGAAGATCGGCGCGGCGAGAGTGAGCCGCATCGAGGAGAGCTACGAGCCGAATTTCGAGGCGGCGAAATTCTTTGC
>NZ_VDUZ01000100.1 GCF_008039615.1 Vineibacter terrae
CAGCAACGCGCCTTCGATCTGCTCGACCTGACACCCTCGCTGTAGGCAGCACGAAACACTTCGCAGTCAACAAATCCCTGCGATCACAACAACTTGCTCAATTCCCTCAGGGGTAACTTCGGGCTAGCGCAGCAGCAGGCTACCCCCCGACGGCTGCTCGACGCCGCCACGGCCAGATATGCGGCGGATGGCCGGGATCGAGGAAGCCCAGGCCATGGGCGTGGCGCAGCACGCGCACGCCCGCCGCCTGCTGCTGCGCCGCGATCTCGCGGTGAAGCGCCTTCATGCGGGTCCAGTGCACCTTCGGCCGGTAGTGGTGCTCGGCGTGATAGCCGTTGTTCATCCACATCAGGTTGTAGAGGCGGGTATAGGAGCTGACGCCCCAGGCCATGGGCTGGTCGGGATCGCCGCCGAGATGCTCGTAGTAGCCGTTGAGCGCCGAGAGCATATGGCCCAGCGCCCAGAACGGCACCATGAACAGCACGAAGCGCCAGTCGAGCCAGGCCAGCAGCGCCACGAAGGCGATGACGCAGGCGAACTCGATCCGCATCCACCACAGGTCCCGGCGCTGCCGGCCGGTCAGCTTGCCGGTGTTGCCGGTCGGGCTGTCGCGGTAGTTCGACAGGATGATGTACGACAGCATCGGCTCGGGCTGTCCGCCATGCCCGAACCGATAGATGGAGAACGGGTCGACGGTGGCGCCGCCGGCGCCGGGGCGGTCGGAATTGCCGCTGTGGTGCCGCAGATGCGTATGGTGATGCTCGGTCTGCGAGAAGCCGCAGGCCAATGACAGCACGATGTTGAAGGCGCGGTTCAGCGGCGGCCAGGCGAAGTAGGGATTGTGCACCTGGTTGTGGGCGATGCTGTTGACGTTCCACGAGATGCTGACGGCGTAGAGCAGGGCCAGCGGCAGCATGCCCCACCACGGCAAGGCCTCGAAGGCGACGAGCAGGCCGATGACGGAAGCGGCATGCGCGATGCCCAGCACGATCGGGATCGCATCCCAGCCCGAATGGGCCAGCAGCAGGCGTTGCGGTTGCTTCATGCACCACCTGCCGGCGCGGCGCGACGTCCCAGCATGTGCGCGGCGAGCTTGCGCCACACATGCGGCGGATGGCTGGGCTCGAGGAAGCCGAGCGCATGGCAGGTCATGATCACCTTGACGCCAGCCGCCTTCTGCGCGTCGGCGATTTGCAGATGCAGCTCTTTCATGCGCGTCCAATGCTGCTTGGGTCGATAGTGGTGCTCGGCGTGGTAGCCGTTGTTGAACCACAGCCAATTGTAGAAGCGGTTGTAGGTGCTGACGCCCCATGCGATCGGCACGTCGGGATTGCCGCCGAAATGCTCGTACCAGCCGTTGAGCGACGACAGGCTGTGGCCGAGATAGTAGAACGGCGCCAGGCAGAGCACGGCCCGCCAGTCATGGACCGCGAGCAGGCCGTAGAACAGGACCACCGCCGCCATCTCGGCACGCGACCACAGCGCATCGAGCCGGCGCCGGCCGGTCATGCTGCTGAAATCCTTGGTCGGCGCGTCGCGGAAATAGCTCAGGAAGGTGTAGGCCCAGACATTCTCCGGCTCGCCGTGGTCGCCGCAGCGGTAGATCGACAGCGGATCGATGGTCTCGCCGTCGGGGCCGGGACGGTCGGAATTGCCGGCGTGATGGCGCAGGTGGACGTAGTGATACTCGGTCTGCGTGAAGCCCAACGTGAGCGACAGCAGCATGTTGAAGGCGCGGTTGAGCGCGTCGGACCTGAAATAGGGATTGTGGATCTGGTTGTGCGCGATGCCGTTGATGTTCCATGAGATCGACACGGCATAGGCCAGCGCCAGCGCGATGAACGCCCACCACGGCATGACCGGGAATGCCATCACCAGCGCGACGACGCCGGCGAGATGCGCCAATGCCGCCAGCACGGGAACGGTGTCCCAGGGCGAGTGGGCGAGCAGGAAGGGCGGCCGGGCGCGGGTGGCTTGTGCTACATCGCTCATCAGGACCGATCGGCGGATGCTGGCGTCACGCGCACGGCATGCGCCCATGGCCTGACGTGCCGCTGACGCGGCCAGGCCACAACCGGAGGCAGGCGATGGAGCATCTGGATCCGCGCGAGGACGTGCCCGAGAAGGACGTGCCGCTCCGCTACGACATCCGGCTCCTGGGCCGCATCCTGGGCGACACGGTGCGCAACCAGGAAGGCGAGAAGGTGTTCGAGCTGGTCGAGCGCATCCGGCGCACCGCCGTGCGCTTCCACCGCGATGCCGACGAGGCCGCTCGCCAGGAGCTGCAGGCGATCATGAGCAGCCTGCCGGCCGATCGGGCCGATCGCATCATCCGGGCGTTCGGCTACTTCTCGCACCTCGCCAACCTGGCCGAGGACCAGCACCACATCCGCCGCACGCGTGCCTACGCCATGGCCAACGCCGCGCCGCGGCCGGGCACGATGGCGTATGCGCTGGGCCACGCCCGGGCAAGCGGCGTGACGCAGGCGCGGCTGCAGGCTTTCTTCGCGCGTGCCCTGTGCTGCCCCGTGCTGACGGCGCATCCGACCGAGGTGCGCCGCAAGAGCTCAATCGACCGCGAGATGGAGATCGCACGCCTGCTGGACGAGCGCGACCGCATCCAGTTCACTCCGGAGGAGCTCGCTGCCAACCGCAAGGCCCTGCGCCGCGCCGTGCTGACGCTGTGGCAGACCAGCGTGCTGCGCACCACGCGCCTGCGCGTCATCGACGAGGTCGCCAACGGGCTTGCCTACTACGACCATACGTTCCTGCGCGAGCTGCCGATTTTCTATGCCGAGCTCGAGGATGACCTCGGCACCATGGAGCCGGCCTGGCAGGATCTTCAGGTGCCCTCGTTCCTGCGCATGGGCAGCTGGATCGGCGGCGACCGCGACGGCAATCCGTTCGTCACCGCCGAGGTGCTGCGCCAGGCATTGGCGATGCAGAGCGAGCGGGCGATACGCTTCCACCTCGACGAGCTGCACCGGCTGGGCGGCGAGCTGTCGCTCGACGAACGCATCGTGGGTGTGTCGAAGGCGGCGCGGGCGCTCGCCGAGCAGTCGCCCGACCGCGCGCCGGAGCGCCGGGACGAGCCCTATCGGCGCGCCATCGCCGGCATCTATGCGCGGCTGGCGGCGACCGCCTGGGCGCTCGACCGGCTGGAACCGCCGCACCCCGCCATCGGCCAGGCGCCGCCCTACGCTTCGGCCGAGGCGCTGCGCGCCGACCTCGACGTCATCCACGAGTCGCTGATGGCCAACGGATCGGCGCCCCTGGCGCGCGGGCGGTTGCGGCAGCTGCGGCGCGCGATCGACGTGTTCGGCTTCCACCTCGCGTCGCTGGACCTGCGCCAGAACGCCGACGTGCACGAGCGGGTGATCGCCGAGCTGCTGGAGACCGCCGGCGTCAGCGCCAACTATCGCACCCTGCCCGAGGCCGACCGCGTCCGCCTGTTGGCCGCCGAGCTGCGCAACGCGCGGCCGCTGGCGTCGCTGCACCTGGCCTATTCCGAGGAGACCGCGTCGGAGCTGGCGATGCTGCGCGTGGCGGCCGATGCGCACCGCCGCTACGGCGCGGCCGCCGTGCCCAATTACGTGATCTCCAAGGCCGACGGCGTCTCCGACCTCCTGGAAGTGGCGGTGCTGCTCAAGGAGGTCGGACTGCTGCGGCCGCGCGAGGATCGCCTCGACGTCAACATCGTGCCGCTGTTCGAGACCATCGCCGACCTGCAGCGCTGCGGCCCGATCATGGATGCGCTGTTCGGCCTGCCCGAGTATCGCCGGCTGCTGCCCTCGCGCAGCGGCCTGCAGGAGGTGATGCTGGGCTACTCCGACAGCAACAAGGACGGTGGCTACCTGACATCGACCTGGGAGCTGTACAAGGCGGAGGTGGCGTTGGTCGACACGTTCGCGCGCCACGGCATCGGGCTGAGCCTGTTCCACGGCCGCGGCGGCTCGGTCGGGCGCGGCGGCGGGCCGAGCTACGAGGCGATCCTGGCGCAGCCGCCGGGCGCCGTGCAGGGCTCGATCCGCATCACCGAGCAGGGCGAGGTGATCGGCGGCAAGTACTCCAATGCCGAGGTCGGCCGGCGCAACCTGGAGGCGCTGGCTGCTGCCACCCTGGAGGCGACGCTGCTGGAAGGGGCCCAGCCCGCGGCCCGCCCCGAGTATCTCGAGGTGATGGAGGCGCTGTCGGCGCACGCCTACCGCGCCTATCGCGACCTGGTCTACGGCACCGAAGGCTTCGAGCGCTATTTCCGCCAGTCCACCGTCCTGGGCGAGATCGCCAACCTCAACATCGGCAGCCGCCCGGCGTCGCGGTCCAAGCTGGGCGGCATCGAGGACCTGCGCGCCATTCCCTGGGTCTTCAGCTGGGCGCAGTGCCGCCTCATGCTGCCGGGCTGGTACGGCTTCGGCGCCGCGGTCAGGGCGTGGACCGCCGGCCGGCCGGCCGACGGCATGGCGACGCTGCAGGCCATGTACCGCGACTGGCCGTTCTTCCGCACCATGCTGTCGAACACGGACATGGTGCTGGCAAAGAGCGACATCGCGATCGCATCGCGCTATGCCGAGCTGGTCGACGATGCCGCGTTGCGCACGGCGATCTTCGCCCGGCTGCGCGCCGAGTGGCAGGAAGCGATCGACGCCGTGCTCGCGATCACGCAGCAGCAGACCCTGCTCGAGAGCAACCCGTTGCTGGCCCGCTCGATCCGTAACCGGTTCCCCTATATCGACCCGCTGAACCATGTGCAGATCGAGCTGCTCAGGCGCCACCGCGCCGGCGATGCCGACCCGGCGGTGATCCAGGGCATCCATCTCAGCATCAACGGCATCGCCGCCGGCCTGCGCAACAGCGGCTAGGATCGCCATGGACGCTCGGCGGTTTCCTTGCCAACATTGCGCTGGCGCCGACACGGCGCGGGGAGGCATGGGGCGAGGCGATGATGCGCGTCACGATACGGATCCTGGGCACGGCGTGCGCGCTGCTGGCCTTGGCGGCCTGCGGCACCGATTACGGCCGCAAGGCTGCGCTGGTGACGCCGGATGGCCCGACCCTGTCGGCCAATGTCGGCGGCACCGTGATGGATGTCCGCATCATGCGGGCGCCGCCCAGCCCGTATGGCCTGCTCAATGTCGACGGCCGGGAAGTTACCCGGGTGATGGTGCGCTTCGACGGCGTGCAGGGCGGCAGGGCGGTTCTGGTGCGCAACGACCTGGTCCTGGACACGCGCGACGCGGCGGTGCTGTGGGTGCCGGTGGGCGTGACCTCGCCGGATGGCGCCTACGCCGCGGCTGCGCAGCCCATCACCCTGGCCCTGGGGCCGGGCGAATATTACCCCCTCGAGGGCAAGCGCCTGATCGTGCGCCGGGTCAGCCGTGACACGCTGGAATACACCGTGGAATGAACCTTCCGGCGCATCCGGTAAATAAAGGGCAGAAAAAGCCCGCCACGGGGATTGGCCGGGCGGGCTAGGCATGTCGTGGGAGACGGAACGGGATAGGGACAGCCCTACCCCGAGCGCACGGTGCGCGGCGGCTGCAGGTTCCACAACCGCAGAATGTTCCTATTCGGACTGAACGGCGCCTCGCGGCGGCGCCGAGGGGAATGGGTTCCTGGCGGCTCTGCAGGGGCCGGAGCGGGTCCCCGATCTGGCGGCCGTGTCCAAGGCCCGAACCTTCACTTCAGCAAGAATCCGTGGAAATTCCCGGAAAAGACGCGGAAATCCTCCTGTTTGACATCCGGTAGAAGCTAGGTTGCCCTGCTCCTGTGAGTGGCAGAAGTCCACAGAGCGTTCGTCGCGATTAGGAGCCGGGCGCTAGGCAGTGCACGGGAGGCCAAGATGCCCGTCAATTGTACCTACTATCGGCTCAACCATGGATCTTGGGGAGGAAGGGCGGACCCGATGCAGAACGCCAGGGGCGCCGACCTCAACAACCATGCCGAGCGACTGGCCATGGGCCTCGCCCGTGGCGGCGATACGATCCTGCTTGTCCAGAATGCATTTCCTTGCCAGGATCGCAGCCCTCAGGGCGCTCCCGGTTGCCATGACTATCTGATACGGCAGTCAACAGCACAGGGAAGAAGAGCCGGCATTAGGGCCTGTTTTCAAACCCCGATCCAGATGAGGATACAGGCGATCAGCGCCATGGCGAGGTAGTTGCGGGCGGTCTTTTCGTAGCGAGTAGCGAACCGACGGAACCGCTTGAGGCGATTGATGCAG
>NZ_VDUZ01000101.1 GCF_008039615.1 Vineibacter terrae
CGCTCCAAGCAGAGTCGCACCAACCGCCTCGTCAAACAGCTCGCAAGCCTCGGATATCATGTCGAAATCACACCCATGGCTACGACCGCGTGAGTTCTGTTTCCTTTCAGGCACAGAGACACAGAGGTCACACAGAGGAAGACGCCACCGCGCACCGAAGGCGCGCAGCCCTTCGTTGCTCTGTGTCGTCTCTGTACTACTGACCTCAAGAATCCTCGCAAGCCACGGCGATTTGAGTAGCCTTCATGATGGGCCTGTCGAACCATGAAGGCGTCGCACGGACAGTGGTGCGTCGCTTCATGGTTCGACAGGCTCACCATGAAGCACTCCTCCGCCATTTGGTTGCGGCCAACGGCTGCGCTGTGCCTCTGTGTCTCTATGGTCAGCTTTCATGGCGCCATATGCGATTGCCCTGCCCGCTCCCCCGCGCAGCCGCAGAGGGAGCACGCCGTGTGGCATCAAACGGGCTTGGCTCCGGCCAGCTCGGCCATCCAGCCTGCCGCCGTCAATTGCAGGCCGGACACGCTCTTGCGTACCGCCACCTGGTACACCGGCTGGATCAGCACGAAGTGGTGCGCCGCATCGACCATCGCCTGCTGGTATTGCTTGTAGAGCGCCGCGGCCTTCGCCAGATCGCGTTCCGCACCCGCGTCGGCCACCAGCTTGCGGACGTCCTCGGGCACCTTCCAATGCACGCGGCCTGCCACGCGGTTGATCGTGGCGCTGCTCCACAGCCAGTTCTCCGGCGCGGGCGGGTTCCAGAAGGTCAGGGCCGCCTCGAGCTTGCCACCCAGGTACATGGTCCGCATGTTGACCTGGTCCATCGGCGTCAGCTCGGCCCGGATGCCGACGCGCGCCAGGTCGGACTGCAGCTTCTGCGCCAGGTTCTGGTAGCCGACGCCGGCGATCGCGGCGTTGCCGTAGGCGAGCTGGAACTTGAATCCCTCCGCCATGCCGGCCTGCGCCAGCAGCTGCTTCGACTTCGCGAGGTCTTCGCGGAAGCCGATCTCCCGGGTCAGCGCCTCGGTCGAGCCGTTGACGCCGACCGGCAGGAAGCTCACGGGGCGGACGGCGTTGCCGCCGATGAGGTTCTTGATGATGCCGTCGTAGTCGATGGCGTAGCCGATGGCCTGGCGCGCCAGCTTGTTCTGCAGCGCAGGGTTGGTCGGCGCCTCGACCACGGCCATGTAGATGAAGTCGAGGCTCGTCATGCCCGCGACGGTGATGTTGGGATCGCCCTTCAGCGTGGCGATCTGTTCCGGAATCAGATTGAACGCCACATCGACGTCGCCGCGCTGGATGGCCAGGAGCTGCGCCGCGCTCTCGCTCATGTGGCGGATCAGAACGCGGTCGTAGCCGGGAGCACCCTTCCAATAATGGGGATTCTTCACCATCTGGATCTGCTGGTTGCGCTGCCAGCCGGTCAGACGGTACGGACCCGTGCCGGCGGAATTCTCATTCAGCCAGTCGGTGGCCTTGTCCTTCTCCTTGGCGTCCGGCGCATCGGTGCCGCCATGGGCGATCACCGCCGCCTTCTCCAGCACGCCGAAGGCCGGGGTGGCGATGATGGTCATCAACGGCAGCGACGGGTCCTTCAACACGATGTCCACCGTGTGAGGGTCGACGACCTTCACCTCCTGGATGTGCGAGATGTACTGCCAGGGCTGGTCCTTGATGTTGAGCTGCCGGGTGAAGGAGAAGCGGACATCCTCGGCGGTCATCGGCTTGCCGGAGGCGAACTTCACGTCGGTGCGCAGCTTCAGCCGCACCGTCTTCCCGTCAGGCTGGTAGACCCACTCGGTGGCGAGCGCCGGCTTCAGGTTGACCGAATCACCCGGATCGAAGGTGACCATCCCGTCATAGGCGGCATGGGTCGGCAGCGGGTTGGAATACTGGTAGACGCGCACCGGGTCGAGGCCGGTGGCATCGCTGATATCCAGCGCGATGACCAGGGTCCCGCGCCGCTGGGCGCTTTGCGCCGCGGCCGGGCGGGCGCTCTGCAGCACGGCCGCCAGCAGGCCGCCTGCGCCCAGGACCATGAATCCGCGGCGGTCAAAGGTCGGTTCCGCCGCCGCGGCCTCGTCGGAACCGGTGGTGGAGTCTGCGTCTTGGACGGTCATCGAATTTCCTCATCGGTGGGGCTTGTCCGGCCTATCGCCCCGCTCCCGATTGTTGCTTGGAAACCTCAACGCCAATGGCCTCACGTAGTCTGCACGAAGATTGCCCGCAGTAAAACTCCTTACCACCGGGTCCGGACCGGCCGCTGTCGGCGCTCGACTCGACTTTCTGGCCCGGCCTCCTCCACCTGAAGGACGCCGAAAGATGAACGCGGCACTACCGTATCCTCGCGACCTGTCGGTGTGCTCGAAGGAAGCAAGCGAAGGTCCAGCAACTTCCTCTGTTGCGGAGGGACTATCGATGGCGGTCAACAATGTGCGTGTGCGGCAAATCATAAACGACGCGATTGCCAAGGCCAGCAACAACGGCGACCCATGCTGCGGGAAAATCCGCCAGGCATGGATCAACCTGAAAGCCTGGCGTGATCTGCCGCCTGCGGCCGGGGCGCAGCCGAACTCCCTCGATCTCGATGTCGCGGCGGCGGAAAACTACATGTTCGCGAGAGCCTGCGTCTGCGAAGGCTTCGTCAACCGCTTCCAGATGAACAGCATCGCGATCGTCTACTTCGGCTCGAAGGCGGTTGGCGTGGACATGCCGACCAGCGGCAACCCGCAATCCAAGCCGGATGTCGCGGTGCTGGGCTGGGGCGGTGTCGGCTCGGAGGAGGGGGAGGCCGACCGCAAGCGGTGCAACCCGAACGCCGATCCGCCATGGTGGCGTCCCGTCAGCGAGATCATGGGGCGCCGCGATGGATACTACTTCCGCGTCGGCGGCACCCCCGGCACCCGGTACACGCCGCCACCGCCGTGAATTGCCGCTACTCGACCTTCACCGTGGCGGCCAGCGCCGCCAGGCGGTCGTGCTCGCGCGCCAGGAAGGCCGCGAAGGCGCCCGGGTCGGCGTAAGGCGCCAGCACGGTGCCGGCGCGCGCCTCGGCCTCGCGGAAGGCGGGATCGGCCAGGATGTCGCGCACGACGGCGGACAGGCGTGCCTGCACGCCGGCCGCCAGGCCGGGCGGTCCGGCCAGGCCGCCCCATAGATCGGCCTCGATGCCCCTGACCAGCCGGCCTTCGTTCACCGTCGGCAGCTCGGGCGCGGTGGGATCGCGCCGCAGCGCGATGAGGCCCAGCGACTTGAGCTTGCCCTGCCGGATCAGGGCGAGTGCCGACGACAGCGAGATCGTCGCGACCTGGATCTGGCCGGCCACCAGGTCGGCCAGCAGCGGGCCGCCGCCGCGATAGGGCACGACCTCGAACTTGAAGCCGGCGGCGTCGGCCAGCATCACCCCGCCGAAGGTCTGCAGCGTGGCCAGCCCGGTGGCGCCGAGCTGGATCGGCCCGCGGGCCCGGCGCGCGTATTCGATGAACGCGTCGGCCGTATCGGCCGGCAGCGACGGGTTGGCGACCAGGATGGTCGGCACCAGGAACATCTTGGCGATGGGCGTGAAGTCCTTCGCGGCGTAGCCGGCGCGCATCACGATCGGCGCCAGCACCATGTCGTTCACGGTCCCCAGCAGCAGGGTGTAGCCGTCGGGGCGGGCGCCCAGGACCTTCTTGCCGGCCAGGGTGCCGGAGGCGCCGCCGACATTGTCGACGATCACCTGCTGGCCCAGCCGCCGGCCCAGCTCGGCCGCCAGCGACCGGCCGACGCGGTCGGTCACCGCCCCCGGCGGGAACGGCACCACCAGGGTGATGGGCCGGTCGGGATAGTCCTGGGCCGCCGTCAGCCGGGACGGCGCCGCCAGCGCCGAGGCCGCGGCAAGCGAGGCAAGCAGGGCACGGCGGCGTGGCATCCGCGAAGGCTGGTCCGGCATGGTGGTCTCCTCCTCGATGTCTTGGAGCGCACCGTGCGATGCCTTGCGATAAGTGACGAATAGAATGACAGGCCCTGCAATAAGTCTTATGAATACCTCGCTTGAGCGCCAACGCCACCGCCCTGCGCAACCGCCTGATCGGCCGCGCCCGTCTGCGCCACCTGCAGGTGCTGGTGCGCGTCGCCGAGCTGGGCAGCGTCAAGCGCGCCGCCGACGCGGTCGGGTTGACGCAGCCGGCGGTGACGCATGCGCTCACCGATCTCGAGACATTGCTCGACTGCAAGCTGTTCCTGCGCCATGCGCGGGGCATGCGGCCGACCCCGATGGGCCTGGCGCTGCTGCCGCTGGCGCGCCGCATCCTGGCCGGCATCGACGACAGCGCCGAGCGCGTGGCGGCGATGACGGACCGCGCCACCGGCGTCGTGCGCGTGTGCGCCATCACGGCGGCGATATCGGGCCTGCTGGTGCGCGCGCTGCCGCCCTTCAGCCGCCGCCATCCCGATGTGCTGGTGCGCCTGCGCGAGGCCGATCCGCTGCAGCAGGCGGCGATGATCGCCGACGGCGATGTCGACCTCTCCCTGTGCCGCGCCCCGGATGTCACGCCGGAGGGCTGGCGCTTCGTGCCGCTGATGGCGGACCGCTTCGCCGTCGTCGCCGGCCCGGGCCATCCCCTGCTGCGGTGCACCCGGGTGGGCCTGGAGGCCCTGCGCGCCGCGACATGGCTGCTGGCGCCGGTGCCGACAGCCGCCCGCCAGACCTTCGACCGGCTGTTCGCCGATGGCCCGACGCCGCCGCGCACCAGCACCGTGGTCAGCAACGTCTCGGCGATGCTCTGGGCGATGCTGACGCAGGAGCAGCTGCTGTGCCTCCTGCCCGTGAGCTTCGCGCGCCAGCTGATCGATGCCGGGCAGGTCCGCGAGGTGTCGCTGGCGCAGCCCCTGCCCTTCGAGCCGATCGGCATGCTGCTGCGTGCCGACGACGCGACTGACGCGACGCACAAGCTGGCGCGCTTCCTGACGACGTTCGCCGAGCGCCGGCAACACGCGCTCGTGACGACGCGCAAACGTGCGTAGGATATCGCCATGAACGAGCCACAGCCGACGCCGCCGGACGCACGGCCACACTGCCGCGCCCTCCGCCATCCCGAGCGCAGCGAGGGATCTCCTGCGCACAGCGCCCGGTGCGCCTTGCCGCGGGAGATCCCTCGCTGCGCTCGGGATGACGGCAGGGCCGGATGCGATCACCCTGCCTCGCCTGCCGCGCGCTGCGCGCGGCGCCGGCTTCTTGTCCTTGCCGTGGTGCTGGCGGCCGCCGCCCTGCTGCCGCCCGCTCCGGCAGCGGCGCAGCCGGCCAGGCCCGGCCAGGGCGCGCCGCCGCGCGACATCGCGCCGGCAGACACGCTGCGCAAGATACTGCTGGATGCGCTGCGGCCGGCGATCGAGCGCGACCTGGGCCTGCCGGTCCAGTTCGTCGTCAAGACACTGCGCCAGCAGGACGACTGGGCATTCGCCATCGTCGTGCCGCAGGCCCGGGACGGCAGCCAGATCGATTACCGCCGCACGCGCTACGCCGAAGCGATCCGCGAGGGGATGTTCGACGGCGGCACGGTCTTCGCGCTGCTGCAGAAGCGTGACCAGTGGACGGTGCGTGCGTTCGTCATCGGGCCGACCGATGTCGCCTATGCCGCCTGGCCCGATGAATACGGCGCACCCTATGCGCTGTTCGGCCTGCCGGCGCGGTAGCGGGCTTACGGCCGGGCCGCGGCGCTCCAGCGCCGCTCATGTGTCCGGCGCTACGCGCCGGATGCGGCGCTGG
>NZ_VDUZ01000102.1:2500-4999 GCF_008039615.1 Vineibacter terrae
TGTACGGCAAGCTTAAGCCGATAGGCGCAGGCGCAGCGAAAGCGAGTCCGAAGTGGGCGACCGAGTCGTACGGATCAGACCCGAAACCTGGTGATCTAGCCATGGGCAGGTTGAAGGCGTGGTAACGCGCGCTGGAGGACCGAACCCACTCCCGTTGAAAAGGTAGGGGATGACCTGTGGCTAGGGGTGAAAGGCCAATCAAACTGGGAAATAGCTGGTTCTCCGCGAAAGCTATTTAGGTAGCGCGTCGCATGAATGCCGCCGGGGGTAGAGCACCGGATGGGCTAGGGGGGTCCAAAGCCTTACCAAACCCAACCGAACTCCGAATACCGGTGAGCAGTGTGCGGCAGACAGACGGCGGGTGCTAAGGTCCGTCGTCGAGAGGGAAAGAGCCCAGACCGACAGCTAAGGTCCCCAAGTCGTGGCTAAGTGGGAAAGGAAGTGGGAAGGCCATAACAACCAGGAGGTTGGCTTAGAAGCAGCCATCCTTTAAAGAAAGCGTAATAGCTCACTGGTCTAAACAAGCCGTCCTGCGCCGAAAATGTAACGGGGCTAAAGCCACGCACCGAAGCTTCGGGCTTCCGCAAGGAAGCGGTAGCGGAGCGTTCCGTAGGCCTGCGAAGGGATATCCGTGAGGGGTCCTGGAGGTATCGGAAGTGCGAATGCTGACATGAGTAGCGACAAGGAGCGTGGGAAACGCTCCCGCCGCAAGTCCAAGGGTTCCTGCGCAAGGTTAATCCGCGCAGGGTTAGTCGGTCCCTAAGGCGAGGCCGAGAGGCGTAGTCGATGGGAAGCAGGTTAATATTCCTGCACCTGCTGGACGTGACGAATTCTGCAAGTTGTCTTTCCGAGAGGGCCGCAAGGCGCGGGAGGGCAGCGAAGGGGTTCCAGGAAATAGCGCCAGCGTATAGACCGTACCCGAAACCGACACAGGTGGACTGGTAGAGCATACCGAGGCGTTTGAGAGAACGGTGTCGAAGGAACTAGGCAAAATGCCCTCGTAACTTCGGGAGAAGAGGGCCTCGGTCCTGGGCAACCAGGGTCGAGGGGCACAGACCAGGGGGTAGCGACTGTTTACTAAAAACACAGGGCTCTGCGAAGCCGCGAGGCGACGTATAGGGTCTGACGCCTGCCCGGTGCCGGAAGGTTAAGAGGAGAGGTGCAAGCCTTGAATCGAAGCCCCGGTAAACGGCGGCCGTAACTATAACGGTCCTAAGGTAGCGAAATTCCTTGTCGGGTAAGTTCCGACCTGCACGAATGGCGTAACGACTTCCCCGCTGTCTCCGACACCGACTCAGCGAAATTGAATTCCCCGTGAAGATGCGGGGTACCCG
Organism: Vineibacter terrae; assembly: GCF_008039615.1. Classification (GTDB taxonomy): domain Bacteria; phylum Pseudomonadota; class Alphaproteobacteria; order Reyranellales; family Reyranellaceae; genus Vineibacter; species Vineibacter terrae. Next base: position 3,835 of record NZ_VDUZ01000102.1, read on the forward strand.
CGGTCAGACGGAAAGACCCCGTGCACCTTTACTACAACTTTGCAGTGGCGTTAGGGAATGGATGTGTAGGATAGGCGGGAGGCTTTGAAGCCGGGGCGCTAGCCTTGGTGGAGCCACCCTTGAAATACCGCCCTTTTGTTTCCTGACGTCTAACCGCGGCCGCGACACGGTCCGGGACCCTGCATGGTGGGTAGTTTGACTGGGGCGGTCGCCTCCCAAAGAGTAACGGAGGCGCGCGATGGTGGGCTCAAGCCGGTCGGAAATCGGCTGTGGAGTGCAATGGCATAAGCCCGCCTGACTGCGAGGCAGACAAGCCGAGCAGAGACGAAAGTCGGCCATAGTGATCCGGTGGTTCCGCGTGGAAGGGCCATCGCTCAACGGATAAAAGGTACGCCGGGGATAACAGGCTGATCTCCCCCAAGAGTCCACATCGACGGGGAGGTTTGGCACCTCGATGTCGGCTCATCGCATCCTGGGGCTGGAGCAGGTCCCAAGGGTATGGCTGTTCGCCATTTAAAGCGGTACGTGAGCTGGGTTTAGAACGTCGTGAGACAGTTCGGTCCCTATCTGCCGTGGGTGTTGGAGACTTGAGAGGCGCTGTCCCTAGTACGAGAGGACCGGGATGGACGTACCTCTGGTGTACCGGTTGTGGCGCCAGCCGCACCGCCGGGTAGCTATGTACGGACGGGATAAACGCTGAACGCATCTAAGCGTGAAACCCTCCTCAAAACCAGGTCTCCCTAAGAGCCGTGACAGACCATCACGTCGATAGGCCGCAAGTGCACGCGTGGCGACACGCTCAGCTAAGCGGTCCTAATCGCTCGATCGAGCTTGATCAGTCTCTGTCTCCATCGTCCCGTGCGGCGGCAAGCCCCCGCACCGCTCTCTTGCCAAGCACTCAACAGACCGCTGCGGCCTTCGACGGCCTGGTGGCTCTGGCGAGGGGTGAACACCCGATCCCATCTCGAACTCGGCCGTGAAAACCCTCAGCGCCGATGGTACTGCGTCTCAAGGCGCGGGAGAGTAGGTCGTCGCCAGGCCTTCCAAGGCGCGCAGCACATGCACCCTCTTCACTCCACCCTCACCACCGCGGGGTGGAGCAGCCCGGTAGCTCGTCAGGCTCATAACCTGAAGGCCGCAGGTTCAAATCCTGCCCCCGCAACCA
>NZ_VDUZ01000103.1 GCF_008039615.1 Vineibacter terrae
ACCTCGCCAAGATCGAGCCCTCAAAGGGCTCCATGCGCGGCAAGCTCAAGCGTGCCGGCTGGGACAACCAATTCCTCGCCACCATGCTCGCTCAGTTCACAAATTTCCAAATGCGATAGCCCTGGCGGCGGAAGGTATTGGCCTTGCAGATCATTGAAAAACAATTGAAAATTGATCTTTGGCAACGTATATTGACAGCATGAGGAAGGTCCCGCGCAGACCGCTGACCGTGGCGGAGAAAGTCGAAGCGCGTGTCGCCCGCAGGAAGGGCGACGTGTTTCTGCGCGCGGATTTCGCCGATCTCGGGAGCTATGACCGGATCGGTCTGGTGCTCGGGCAGCTGGTGCGAAAGGGAAGCCTGCTGCGCGTCGGCCAAGGTGTCTACACGCGCGCGGCCCCCTCGATCATCGACGGCAAGCCTGTCCCCGTAAAGGGCATCGGCTCTCTCATGTCGGAGGCGTTGGACCGTCTCGGGATCAAGACGCGCCCCACGCGGCTTGAGCGAGCCTACAACAGCGGACAAACGACCCAGGTCCCGACCGGCCGGCTCATTGGCGTCAACCGTCGGGTACGCCGCAAGCTCGGCTACAACGGCATGACCGTGAGCTTCGAACGTGTTTGATCTGCAGCGCATCCGCCAGGTGGCAGCAGCGCTTCAGACGAGCGAACCATACATCGAGAAGGATTGGCACGTCGTGCGCGCGATCGGCGTGATCGCGTCAGTCAACGTGCCCGGCGTCACGCCGGTTTTCTCCGGCGGCACGTCGCTCGCCGCAGCGTGGCGACTGATCCAGCGCTTTTCGGAAGACATCGACTTCAAGGTGAGGATCGACGCGCCCAATCCGAGCGCGGCGCGCACCCGCCGCGGCAAATTCCGGGAAACCGTTCTGGAAGAGCTCGCAAAAGCCGGGTTCGTTCCCGATGGCGACGTGCTCATCGGCAACATGAGCCGCTTCTTCCGTGCTTCCTTTCACTACGGCGCCCAATTTCCGCCGGCAATGGGCGTTCGGCCTGGCTTGCAAATCGAGATGACGTTCAGCGGCACGCTCCTCGAGCCGCAGTCAAGGCCGGTACAGTCGCTCATGAGCTGGGCGCAGAAATCCGCGCCGGAAGTCCCGGCTCTGCTTTGCGTCGACCCGGTCGAGACCGCCGCCGACAAGATCAGCGCCTTGGCGTGGCGGGCGGCGGTGCGCGACCGCGCCGCCGAGACGGACGATCCTTCCATCGTGCGTCATATCCATGACCTCGCCGCCCTGGCTGCCAGCGCCCAGGAAAGCACCAGGTTCGGCCCGCTCGCCCGGTCTGTCCTGGCGGCCGATGCCAGGCGCACGAAGCGGCCCGACGCCGACGGCCTCGCGCTGCTGCGCGCCATGCTCCCCACGATCGCGGCCGACAGGCTGTGGCAGGTGGAGTACGAGCGGTTCGTCGAGGCGGTCGCATTCGGCGCCGATGCCGAGCGGATCACCTTCGAGCAGGCGATGGCGGCCTGCGCGACGCTCGCCGAGCAGGTGCTATCCTCCTGACGCGCTGCCGGCAGGTTCGCGCTTCAATCGAGAGATCGGGGACAGGACCAATGCGTGAGAGCGGATTCAAGGCGTCAGGCTTTCCATGGCGTCTCTACTGCGGCCGCCAGGCCCTGGAGCAGAACCTCAAGGAAGCCGTGACCCGGGCCGGCGCCAGGCGCGCCTTCGTGATCTGCTCGCCGTCCATCACCCGGCGGACCCAGAGCGTCGACCGCATCGCCGCAACGCTGGGCGATCTCTATGCCGGTGTCTTCGACGGCACCGAGAACGATGCCACCTATGCCTCCGTCTTCGCGGCCAAGGAAGCTGCGGTCGCGGCCGGCGCCGATCTGCTGATCGCGGTCGGCGGCGGCGGCGTGATCATGGCGGCACGGGGTGCGGCGATCTTCATGGCGGAGCCGGACGACCCGTTCCGGATCATGACGCAGTATCCGGAAGGCAAGCCGGCCTACAGCCCGCGCCTGATGGCGGCCAAGCCGCCGATCATCAACGTGCCGATCACGCCGACCAGCGCGATGAACCGGGCGGGAACGGCGCTGAAGAACCCGGATCTCGATCATCGCATGGAGTATTTCGATCCCAAGACGCGGCCGCATTCGATCTTCCTCGACGAGGAAGCCCTGCTCGCCACACCGGCGGAGCTGTTCCGCTCCACGGCGACGACCGTGCTCGCCGGCGTGATCAGCGCGAAAGGACAGCTCGACACCAATCCCCTGGTCGAGGGGGACGACGACCAGGCCTTCAGGCTGGCGTATCGCGCCTATCCGCGGCTGCTCGACGAGCCGGACAACGCCTCGCTGCGCCTCGATCTCTGCATCGCCGCCTTCCTGCAGAACCGCGCCGAGGACGATGCGATGCGCCGCCTGCTGCGGCCGGGACCCTTCTCCGGCAGCTACGCGGTCTCGACGGCGATCCATATCCGCTATCCGCGCATCGGGCAGGGCGAGTCGACGTCCGTCATCCACGACACGCGGATCAGGCTAGCGGAGGCGGTCGACCTGCGCGCCGCACGGCGGGTCGCCGAGGCGCTCGAGGTCTGGCGCGACGGCATGGACGGCCGCGAGGCCGCGCTCGCCGTGGCGGACAGGCTGGAGGCGCTCTACACGCGGCTCGGGATGCCGACGCGCCTGCGCCAGCTCGACATCCCGCGCGAGGACTTCCCGAAGATCGCCGCCGATACGGTGAAGAACTTCAACGCCAATTCAGGCGTCCGCTCGCAGGAGGCCCAGATCGCCGAGGCGCTTCGGCTTCTCGAAGCCGCCTACTGAGCGGGGCGACAGGCGGCCGCTTCGGCTGGAGAACGTGCCGTTGGAGGGATGTGCATCGGCCCTCTTCCCGGCGCAAGCGCTACCTCTTCACTGTCATCCCGAGCGCAGCGAGGGATCTCCTGCGAACAGCGCACCGTGCGCCTGGCCGCAGGAGATCCCTCGCTGCGCTCGGGATGACAGGAGGGGGATATGCACCTCCCCTGCCCCCAAACGCCTACTCGTCCTCGACGTACTCGCGGATCGTGGAGATCTGCTCGATGGTGGCCGTGAGCACCTCGGCATAGGCTTTCTTCTTCTTCTCGATACGGAACTCCGGGCCGACAATCAGCACGCCGTACAGGTCGCCGAAGATCCTGACCGCCTGCGCGATCCCCATGACGTCCGGAGAGCTCTCGCCGATGTTGGTCCAGTAGCCGCGCTTGCGTCCCTCCTCGATGCTGGCTTCAAGCTGCGCACGGTTCCGCAGGGTGCGCCCGGTCAGCCGCGTGTACTTGATCCGGGAGAGGATCCGGTCGCGTTCCTCCTCGTCCATGGCGGCGAGGATCGCCTTGCCCATCGACGAGGCATGCAGCTCGCGGACGTTGCCGACGCCCATGGTGTAGCGGATGGGATTGCTCGATTCGACGACCTCCAGGTAGACGGTGCCCATTCCCTGGATCTTTCCCAGGATCACCGTCTCGCCGGTCTTGTCGCGCAGCGCCTTCAGGAACGGCAGGATGTGCTGGGCGATGGGATCGTGCTGCGCGATCCCTTCGGCGACGATGCCCAGGCGCCGTGTCGGGTAGAACGGGCCCCTGGGGCGCAGGTAGAAGAGAAACCCGCGATCGACCAGGGTACGCACGAGCGAGAAGCACGTGGATGTCGGCAACGAGAGCTCGCGGGCAAGATCCGACACCGTGATGGGCCTCGGCCGACGGGCAAAGCTTTCGAATATGTCCAGCGTGCGGTCGGCCGTCCTGACAGTCATTGTCGTCCCTGACGATTGCGCCTTCTGATCCGGAGAAGACCAGCATTCTCGCCAGACTACAGGGGCATCGTTCTTGCGGAAAGCGCATCATGGCTGTGCAGCGATGGCCGGCTTTGCCACGACGCCATAAAAACTGGCCCGGGCAGCAGGATCAAACGCTGGGGGCACGCGACTCCGTCGCGCGTCTTCGTCCGGGCCAGCACATGACGCGCCACGGAGTGGCGCGCCCCCAGCATGTGTCCGCTCGACCGTGCGCTCTTTCCGCCAGCAGCGAGGGATCTCCCGCGAATGGCGCACTGTGCGTCCCACGCAGGAGATCCCTCGCTGCGCTCGGGATGACGGATGTATCAGTGACCTGCGATTCCCCGCGCTATGCCAGCGCGACGGTGGCGTTGCCTTCGAGCGTGCTCTGGCCGTTCTGGTTGGTGCACTTGACCTCGAGGTCGACCAGCTTCTCGCCGTTCTCCTCGCGCTTGCCGACCACCTTGCCGCTGA
>NZ_VDUZ01000104.1 GCF_008039615.1 Vineibacter terrae
GGTTCAAACTCTGTGTCAGGCTCCTCTGCACTAGGGATCCGACCAACCTCGATGCCGGCCGGACAACAGCTTAGCACCCGTTTCAGCCCTTGTGGCCGACGTAGTCGGTGCGGAACTCTGTGGTTGATCTTCTCGTGTCCTTCTACCAGGGCGCTGCTGCGCTCGGCGCACCGATCTAGCGCCGGCGTGCCGCGGCGGCGATCTGCGAACGGCTTATGCCGATGTCCTTCAGGGTGCGATCGGGCAGCGCATAGAGCTGGCGCACGGCGATGCGCTCGGCGCGCCGCCGCAGGAAGCGCTTCGCCATGATAGCGAGGACCAGCACGAGCCGGGCACGCCGGGCACGCGGCACGCGTATCGACGCCTCGGCAACGGCGATGCTCATGACTCTCTCCTCCGATACTTGCGGCGCAGGCGGTGCCGACCTCTCGATCGGGCCGCATGCCTGCCGCCGTCCATACGCGGGATCAACAAGCCAAGCGGCGAAGAATTCCCCGCCGTGCCCGCGGCAATGACGTCCGACCGATCAGATGCGCTCACATTGCCGGGAGCGGCGGCGGCCGGTCAGCAAGCTGACCGCCGGTATGCGCCGCCATCAACCCCAGGGCTTGACAATGAGCATGTACTCACACAAAAGGAGCAAACACTCATATTTAGAGACGCTCCATGAGCTTCGCATCCGAGCAGCGGCACGAGCGCTCCTGGCCACGGGCCGGCGCCGCCGTCGCCGCAGCGGCACCGGCGCAATATAGCCGCATCCCTCCGGATCGGACCGATCAGGCCTCGATCGCGCCATATTGCGCGGCTACGGCAGCGGCCCTCACCGCCACGCCGTCCGCAGCCCGGGAAATGCCTGTGCCCGATCAAGAGTCTCGTGACCCGAGTCCGCCCGGCGCGTGCGCCACGGCTCGCCGTGCGGCACGCGCCCTCTCTACCCTCATCGCCGGGACGCTCGCCGTCCTGCTGATGCATGGACCGGCACGGGCCGACGATTGCCCGGCACGCGCCGAGGAGCTGCGCCTGGGCACCGACCTGCCGCATGTCAAAGCGGCCATCCGCGAGCGCCGACAGGTCGTGATCGTGGCGCTGGGCTCGTCATCGACACAGGGATACGGCGCCACCATCGACAGCAACGCCTACCCGGCGCAGGCGCAGGTCACGCTGGCACGCCAGTACGAGACGGTGCGGCTGAAGTTCGTCATGCTCAACCGCGGCGCCGGCGGCCAGGACGTCACCGAGATGCTGGAGCGGCTGCAGCGCGACGTGCTGTCGCATCGGCCCGACCTCGTGATCTGGCAGGTCGGCACCAACGCCGCCATCCGCGGCATGAAGCTCGACAGCTTCCGGCTGAAGCTGTCCAGCGGCATCGAGCGGATGAAGCAGGCCGGCACCGACGTCGTGCTCATGACGCCGCAATACAGCCCTGCCATCGTGGCGCTGCCCAACGAGGACGACTATGTCGCGGCCATGCACGATGTCGCACGGCAGACCGGCGCCGGGGTGTTCCACCGCTTCGACATCATGCGCGGCTGGGTGATGCGCCAGCACATGCCCTTCGGCCGCTTCATGATCAGCGACGGCCTGCACCTCAACGACTACGGCCAGCGCTGCACGGGCCAGCTGCTGGCGCGCGCGATCGAACGCACGGTCGGCGACTGACGCCGGCCGGCGGAGCGGACGGGATGGCGGCGCTCCCGGCCGTCGCCATGGGCTGCTATGCTCACCCTGCGCAAGGTGGCGCGCGTTGGGGGAGCAGCAGCATGACAGTATCCTGGATGGCGATCCGTACAGCGACGCTGGCGCTCGTGGTCGCGCTGGCGGCGCTCGCGGGCGGCGCTCAACCGGCACCGGCGCAACCGGCGCCCGCCGAGCCGACGCCGGCCAAGGTCAAGGAGCTGCTCGACCTGCTCGCCGACCCTGGGGTGCGCGACTGGCTCGCGAAACAGCAGCATGCCCGCCCGGCGCCCGCCGCCCCGCCGGCCACGGCACAGCCGTCGCTGGGCGCGCGCATGGCCAGCGTCCGCGAGCACCTGGCGACATTGGCGGCGGCCGTGCCGACGGTGCCGGACGAGCTGGCACGCGCCAGCAACATCCTGGGGCTGGAGTTCGAGGAGCACGGCCTGTTCCGGGTGCTGCTGCTGATCGTCGGCTTCGTGGCGCTCGGCTTCGGTGCCGAGTGGCTCTATTACTGGGCCGGCGCGCGCGTGGAGCGCTGGATCGTGGCGCTGCCGCTCGATTCGGTCGAGCATCGCCTGCGCGCCGTCGCGGTGCGCCTGGCCTACGGCACCGGCATCGTTGCGGCGTTCGCCGTCGGCAGCGTCGGCGCGTTCCTGGCGCTCGACTGGCCGCCGCTGCTGGGTGAGATCGTGCTCAGCTACCTCGTGGCCTTCCTCGCCGTGCGGCTGGCGCTGGTCGCCGGCCGCTTCATCCTGGCGCCCGGCGGCGAGCGCTTCCGCATCCTGCCGATGACGACGCCGGCCGCCGCGTTCTGGCATCGCCGCTTCGCGCTGTTCGTCGGCTGGCTGGCCTTCGGCTGGGTCACCGTCGCCCTGGCCGGCACACTGGGCGTCTCGCTCGATGTGCGCCGCATCGTCGCCTATGTGCTGGGCCTGGGGCTGCTGGCGATCGGCCTGGAGGCGGTGTGGCGCCGGCCACGCCCGGCTCCCCAGCCCGTGCAGGATGGCGAGAGGGCGCCGGCGCGCGGGTGGTTCGGCGGCGTCGCCGGCACGGTGCTGCTGTCGATCTATTTCGTGCTGCTCTGGCTCTTCTGGGTGGCCAGCGCCATGCCGCTGTTCTGGCTGGCAGTCGTGGCCGTCGCCCTGCCGGCGACGATGGCGGCGACACAGCGCGCCGTGAACCACATCCTGCGCCCTCCGGGCGCGGCCGACGCCGATGCTGCGTCGCCCGGCCTCATCGCCATATCGCTGGGCCGTGGCCTGCGCGCGGCCCTGATCGTCGGCGCCGTGGTGCTGCTGGCCCACGCCTGGCACGTCAACCTCGCCGACATGACGGCCGGCGACGCGCTCACGACCCGCCTAGTGCGCGGCACGCTCAATGTCGTGGTGGTCGCGCTGGTCACCGACTTCGTCTGGCACATACTCAAGGCGCTGATCGACCGCAAGCTCGGCGCGGCGCAGGCCGGCGGCTCGCCCGACAGTGAAGAAGCGCGGCGGCAGGCACGCCTGCGCACCCTGCTGCCGATCCTGCGCAACGTGCTGTTCATCGTCCTGCTGGTGATGGCGGTGCTGACGGCGCTGGCCTCGGTCGGCATCGAGATCGGGCCGCTGATCGCCGGCGCCGGCGTCGTGGGCGTCGCGGTCGGCTTCGGCGCCCAGACCCTGGTGCGGGACATCTTCAGCGGCATGTTCTACCTGCTCGACGACGCCTTCCGCGTCGGCGAGTACATCCAGAGCGGCAACTACAAGGGCGTCGTGGAGTCCTTCAGCCTGCGCTCGATCAAGCTGCGGCACCACCGCGGGCCGCTCTATACCGTGCCCTTCGGCGTGCTGGGCGCGATCCAGAACATGAGCCGCGACTGGGTGATCGACAAGATGGGTGTCGGCGTCACCTACGACACCGACGTCGACAAGGTGAAGAAGCTCATCAAGCAGATTGGCAAGGAGCTGTCCGAGATCCCCGAGTTCGCGCCGCACATCCTGGAGCCGCTCAAGATGCAGGGCGTCGAGCAGTTCGGCGACTACGCCATCCGCATCCGCATGAAGATCAAGACCAAGCCGGGCCAGCAGTTCACGATCCGGCGCCGCGCCTATGCCATGATCAAGAAGGCGTTCGAGGCCAACGGCATCAAGTTCGCCTCGCCGACGGTGACGGTGGCGGGCGGCGGCGGCGATGCGGCGGCGGTGGCGCGCCAGGGCCTGGAGCTGGTCCAGCCGCCGCCGGCCGCGTCCTGATGCCGGTCTTAGTCTCCTCTCCCCGCGAGAGCGGGGAGAGGGAGGGGCCCATGCCGAAGGCATGGGAAGGTGAGGGGTAGGAACGACCAAGCCATGCAGCAAAAATGGGGACTGATCGCTCGTACCCCTCACCTTCCCATCGCTGCGCGATGGGCCCCCCTTGTACGACCGGATACATCGGTAACACTTTAGACCGGATACATAGGTAACACTTTGGACCGGATACATCGGTTACACTTTCGGTGCCGCCGCTGGCCGCTGCCGGGGGCGCGCCCCCGGCAGC
>NZ_VDUZ01000105.1 GCF_008039615.1 Vineibacter terrae
CGGGGCACGGATCCTCGCTTGGTGCTCTGGGCACTGGATCAATGGGTGGCTCCCGGCAGGCGGCCCGACCCGGTCACTCTAGACCGGGCCTCTTGCGCTTCAACTGGTACAGGGATCTCCTGCGAATGGTACTGTGCGTCCCACGCAGGAGATCCCTCGCTGCGCTCGGGATGACGGATGTATCAGCGACCTGCGATTCCCCGCGCTAGGCGATGGCCTCGGCGAGGTCCGTCATCGTCGGCACCAGCAGATCGGGCTGGTGCGGCGTGATGCCGAACGGCCGGCTGCGGCGGTCGATGAAGGCGGTGCGCATGCCGGCCGACTTCGCGCCGATGCAGTCGAAGGCGTGGTTGGCGACGAACAGGATCTGGTCGAGCGGCAGCCCGACGCGTTGCGCCGCCTTGGTGTAGGTGGCGACATGCGGCTTGAACGACTGCGCCAGCTCGACCGAGATCACGTCGTCGAAGGCGATGCCGTGATGGCGCTTCGCCGCCTCCAGCATGTCGGGGTCGCCGTTGGACAGCACCACCAGCCGGTAGCGCGTGCGCAGCCGCGCCAGCGCCGCCGGCACCTCGGGGAACGGCTTCAGCCGCTCGATCTGGGCCACGAGGTAGCGCACCTCGTCCATCGAATAGGCGATGCCGGCGCGATCCATCACATGGGCCACGGCTCGGTGCCCGATCTCGCGGTAGGGCGTGTGCTCGCGATGCAGCAGCGCATCGATCATCGAGTTCTCGAAATGGGTGCGCCGCCACCACGTCACGAAGGCGTTCGGGCTGCCGGTCCAGCCCTTGCGCTTCAGGAACGGCGTCGCGGCCTCGGTCAGCCCACCCTGCATGTCGACGACGGTGCCGTACTGATCGAACATGCAGACCTTCACGGTCTGCCTGATGGCGTCCACTGCCTCGTTCATGGCCGACGATCTCCTCAACCGCGCGCGTGCGGGCTCAGCGCTTCAAGGCCATGGTCATGCCGTCACCGACCGGCAGCAGGCCCAGGTCGATGCGCTGATCGTCGCGCAGCTTGGCGTTGAGCGCCCGCAGCGCCAGGGTGTCGGCCGAGTGGTCGTCGGGATCGGCGACGGCGCCGTTCCACAGCACGTTGTCGATCAGCATCAGGCCGCGCGGACGCAGCAAGGTCAGGCAGCGCTCGTAGTAGGCGTCGTAGTCGGTCTTGTTGGCGTCGATGAACGCCATGTCGACATGGCCGGCCAGACCGCTCGCGATCAGCTCGTCGAGCGAGCGCAGCGCCGGCCCGATATGCAGCTCGATGCGGTCGGCGACACCGGCCTCGTTCCAGTAGCGCCGGCCGATGCGCGTCCATTCCTCGCTGACGTCGCAGGCATGCAGCTTGCCGGTGGGCGGCAGCGCCTCGGCCACGCACAGCGCCGAGTAGCCGGTGAAGGTGCCGACCTCGACCGCCAGGCGGGCGCCGATGGCGCGCGCCAGCAGCGCCATGATCTGCCCCTGGTCAGCGGCCACCTGCATGACGCCGCCGGGCAGCTTGGCGGTCTCCTCGCGCAGCCAGCGTTTGACGTCGCTGTCGCGCAGCCAGTGCGCGTCGACATAAGCATCGAGCCGCCCCGTGATCTGCGTCCGCTTCGACATGTCGCCACTCCAATACCGAGCCGCGGAGCGGATAGATTGGCACGGGGTGCCGTTGCCGGCTAGCATTGCAGGTCCGTTCCGACACTGCCCGCGAGACCTTGCATGCCCGATGCCACCGTGACCGCCGACGTCGCCGCGACCGATATCTTCATCGAGCGTGACGTGCCGGTGCCGATGCGCGACGGCGTGCACCTGGCCACCGACATCTACCGGCCGGCGGTCGATGGCCGGCCGGTGGAGGGGCCGTTCCCGGTGATCCTCGAGCGCACGCCGTACGGCAAGGCCATGACGAGCCGCTCGGAACGCACCGCCCGGGACGCAACGCCGCGCTCGCGCCGCGACGTCGCGGCGGTGTTCGTGCGCGAGGGCTATGTCGTGATCTACCAGGACACGCGCGGCCGCTACGGCTCCGAAGGCCGGTTCGTGAAGTATCTCAGCGACGGCGCCGACGGCTACGACACCGTGGCGTGGATCACGTCGCAGCCCTGGTGCAACGGCAAGATCGGCACCATGGGCCTGTCCTACGCCGCCCATACGCAGAGCGCGCTGGCCTGCCTGAACCCGCCGGGCCTGGCGGCGATGTTCCTCGATTCCGGCGGCTTCTCCAACGCCTACCAGAGCGGCATCCGCCAGGGCGGCGCCTTCGAGCTGAAGCAGGCGACCTGGGCTTTCAACAATGCCCTGGTCAGCCCCGAAATCGCGGCGTCGTCGCTCAAGCGCAAGGCGATGGGCGCGGTCGACCTGCGGTCGTGGTTCAGGCACATGCCGTGGAGCCGGGGCCATTCGCCGCTGGCCCTGGCGCCGTCCTACGAGGACTATCTGTTCAAGCAATGGGAGCAGGGCAGCTTCGGCGACTACTGGAAGCAGGTCGGCATCTACGCCGAAGGCGCCTACGACACCTATGCCGACGTGCCGGCCGTGCACATGTCGTCATGGTACGATCCCTATCCGCGCACGGCGGTCGAGAACTATCTCGGGCTGAAGGTGCGCAAGACGAGCCCGGTGCGCCTGATCCTGGGGCCGTGGACGCATGGTGACCGCTCGCTGAGCTGGGCCGGCGACGTCGATTTCGGGCCCGCCGCGACGCTGGACGGCCAGCTCGCCGAGGATTTCCTGGCCCTGCGCCGGCGCTGGTTCGACCACTGGCTGCGCGGCATCGACAACGGCGTCGGCGACGAGCCGGCAGTGCATCTGTTCGTGATGGGCGGCGGCTCCGGGCGGCGCAACGCCGAAGGCCGGCTCGACCATGGCGGGGCCTGGCGCGCCGCCGGCGACTGGCCGCTGCCCGGCACGTGCTTCACCAGCTACTACCTGGGGCCCGATGGCACGCTGGCGCCGACGCCGCCCACCGCATCCGATCTTGCCTGCCGCTTCGACTACGACCCGCGGCAGCCGGTGCCGACCATCGGCGGCGCCATCTCGTCGGGCGAGCCGCTGATGGTGGGCGGCGCCTTCGACCAGGTCGAAGGCCCACGCTTCTTCGGCTCCCGCGAGCCCTACCGTGCGCTCGCCGAACGGCCGGACGTGCTGGTGTTCCAGACGCCGCCGCTGGCCGAGGATGTCGACGTCATCGGGCCGATCACGGTGACGCTGTGGATCGCCTCCGACTGCCCGGACACCGACTTCACCGCCAAGCTGATCGACGTGCATCCGCCCGGCACCGACTATCCGGACGGCTTCGCGATGAACCTCACCGACGGCATCCTGCGCGTGCGCTATCGCGATTCCTGGGAGCACCCCAGCCTGATGACGCCGGGCGACGTGCAGCGCATCACCATCACGGCGTTCCCGACCGCCAACCGCTTCCAGCGCGGCCATCGCATCCGACTCGACATCGCCAGCAGCAACTTCCCGCGCTTCGACCTCAACCCCAACACCGGCGAGCCGGAAGGGGCATGGCGCGACACCCGCGTCGCGCGCAACACGGTCTTCCTCGACCGCGAGCGGCCGTCTCACGTCGTGCTGCCGATCGTGCCCATCGCCTCATGAGGCCGGGCCGCGCCGCTCCAGCGGCGCCTCTTGGTGTTGTGGAAGAGCGCCGCTGGAGCGG
>NZ_VDUZ01000106.1 GCF_008039615.1 Vineibacter terrae
CGTCTTGCGCGCGGCGCTCTGCAATCTTCATGGTCGGGACGAAGGGATGGTCTGTGCCGATCAAACAAAGGGATGCTTTGTCGATGAATGCCTCTTGACTTCCAAATGCTCATATAAGGATGACAGAAGCGATCGCCCTGCCCTCTGGAGAGGACAAGATCACAAGCTTCGAGCGAAGCGAACGATCCGGGCGCCACTCCTGGACTCCTCTCCACGGGGGCGCTCGGGATGACAGCTGTATCAGCACCCCTTATTGATGCTTGAATTGCCACTGATTCTATCGCTTGATCGAAATCCCGTCGTGGCGTGCAGCGCGCTCTTGATGCACGCGCGGTTTCCCGGACGGCGTGGCGCCTATGCCGCGAATAGCACGGCACGGGCAGCGGCCGATCCCGGACGTCAAGGCAAGATCGGTATCAGTCAAAGGAGGAAACAATGGCAAATGCAGCAGGCGCAAGCGGCGCGCAGCACGCGGACGTCGCCGTGGTGGGAGCCGGCTTTGCCGGCCTGTATCTGCTCCATCGGCTGCGCAAGGCAGGGCTTTCCGCGATCGGGCTGGAGTCCGGCAACGATGTCGGCGGCACGTGGTACTGGAACCGGTATCCCGGCGCGCGCTGCGACATCCAGACCAGCGATTACAGCTACACCTGGGATCCCGAGCTGGAGAAGGCCTGGACGTGGTCGGAGAAATACGCCACCCAGCCCGAGATCCTGCGCTATCTCGGCTTCGTCGCCGACCGCTACGACCTGCGCCGTGACATCCGCTTCGGCACCACGGTCTCGGCCGCGACATGGGATGACGGCACGCAGCGCTGGCTGCTCACGACCAGCAGCGGCGCGCCGGTGTCCTGCCGCTACTACGTCATGGCCAGCGGCTGCCTCTCCGCCCCCAAGCCGCCGGAGATCGAGGGCTTCAAGGACTTCAAGGGCGAGGTCTATTTCACCGGCCGCTGGCCGCACGAGCCAGTGGACTTCACCGGCAAGCGCGTGGCCGTGATCGGCACCGGCTCGTCGGCGATCCAGTCGATCCCGTTGATCGCGCAGCAGGCGGCCCATCTCACCGTGTTCCAGCGCACGCCGAACTTCGCGCTGCCGGCGCATAACGGCCCCTCGCCGGCCGACCGCGTGGAGATGCTGCAGAAGGACGTCCCGGCATTCCGCGAGCAGGCGCGCTGGTCGATGGCCGGCGTGCCGCTGCCGCCGGCCACCGACTTCAGCTGGCAGCTGAGCGATGCCGAGCGGCGCGAGCGCTTCGAGAAGGCGTGGGCCGCCGGCGACCTGGTGGTCATGCTGACCCAGCTCTGGGCCGACCAGGCCGTCGATGTCGACGGCAACACCCTGGTCGCCGACCTGCTGCGCGAGAAGGTCCGTGCCGTGGTCAAGGATCCCGAGACGGCCGAGGCGCTCACCCCGCGCGACCACCCCTTCGGCTCGAAACGGCCCTGCCTCGATACCGGCTACTACGCCACCTACAACCGCCCCAACGTCACGCTGGTGAACCTGCGGCGCGAGCCGATCAAGTCGATCACGGCGAGCGGCATCAGGACCGACAGCCGCACGGTCGACGTCGACGCGATCGTCTTCGCCACCGGCTTCGACGCGATGACCGGCGCCATCACCGCCGTCCATCCGATCTCAGGCCGCGGCGGCAAGTCGATCGCGGAAGCCTGGGAGCATGGCCCGCAGACCTATCTCGGCCTCACCGTGGCCGGCTTCCCCAACCTGTTCATGATCACCGGGCCGGGAAGCCCGTCGGTGCTGTCGAACATGATGGTGTCGATCGAGCAGCACGTCGACTGGATCACCGACCGCCTGGTCGCCATGCGCGAGGCCGGCTTCACCACGATCGAGGCCACCGACACCGCGCAGGACGGCTGGCAGCGGCACAACGCCGACTGCTCGATGATCACGCTGCATCGCCTGGCCAACACCTGGTACACGGGTGCCAACGTGCCGGGCAAGCCGCAGGGCGTGATGCCCTACACCGGCGGTGTCGGCCCCTATCGCGGCATCTGCAACGAGGTCGTCGAGCGCGGCATGCTGGGCTTCCGGCTCACCGGCCCCAACGGCGCGGAGCAGTGCAACGACGGCGAGATCGTGCGCCTGCAGCCCGATGTGCGCCTGGTGCTGAATCTGCTCGCCAGCATGAACCTGCCGCCGCTGGAATCCTTCGGCGCCCAGGGCGCGCGTGACTTCCTGGCCCAGTTCAACGCCACGCGCCCGGCCGGCCGGCCGGTCGGCGAGGTCGTTGACGGCACGCTGCCCGGCACCGACGGTCCGCTGCCGTACCGGCTGTACCGGCCGTCGACGCCGGGGCCGCACCCGATCGTGGTCTACTTCCACGGCGGCGGCTGGGTGCTGGGCGACGAGCAGTCCGACGATCCGCTCTGCCGCGACCTGTGCCGGCGCACGGGCATGGCCTTCGTCAGCGTCGGTTACCGGCACGCGCCGGAGCATCGCTTCCCGACCGCGGCCGAGGACAGCTACGCCGCCCTGTGCTGGATCGCCGGGCATGCGGCCGAGCTGGGCGGCCGGCCGGGGCCGGTATCCGTGGCCGGCTGGAGCGCCGGCGGCAACATGGCCGCCGTCACCTGCCAGATGGCGCGCGACCGCGGCGGCCCGCAGATCGCCGGCCAGCTGCTGATATGCCCGGTCACCGACTGCACCTTCGATCGGCCCTCCTACGTCGACAACGCGACCGGCTACTTCCTGACGCGCTCGCTGATGTACTGGTTCTGGGACCTGTACTGCTCGCCCGCCGACCGCACCGACCCGCGCGTCTCGCCGCTGCGCGGCAAGCTGGCGGGCCTGCCGCCGGCGATGGTCGTCACCTGCGAGTTCGATCCGCTGCGTGACGAGGGCGTTGCCTACGCCGAGGCCATGGCCGCTGAAGGCGTGCCGGTCGAGCAGCTGAAGGCGCGCGGCCACTTCCATTCCTCGTTCGCGATGGTGGACGTGGTGATCACCGGCGTCGGCGGCCGTGTGCAGATGGCCCGGGCGCTGCGCCGCTTCGCCGGGTTGCCGGTGGAGGAAACCCCGACGCGCCAGGACAACACCGCGCAGCGGCCGATCCAGGCCGCCGCTGCCGGCGCCGCCGACTGAGGCCGCGGGGCAAGTCACGAAAGAGGACCACCGCTGTCATCCCGAGCGCAGCGAGACGACAGCGGTGGAGCTGTCAGGGCGGGGCGCAAGGCCGCGCTGCCGGCTGTCATCCCAAGCGCAGCGAGGGATCTCCCGCGTGGGACACACAGTACGCCAATCGCAGGAGATCCCTCGCTTCGCTTGGGATGACAGTCACGACTCACCTTCTACCGATAGCTGATACTAGGGCCTGTTTTCAAACCCCGATCCAGATGAGGATACAGGCGATCAGCGCCATGGCGAGGTAGTTGCGGGCGGTCTTTTCGTAGCGAGTAGCGAACCGACGGAACCGCTTGAGGCGATTGATG
>NZ_VDUZ01000107.1 GCF_008039615.1 Vineibacter terrae
CTGCCGGGGGCGCGCCCCCGGCAGCGGCCAGCGGCGGCACCGAAAGTGTAACCGATGTATCCGGTCCAAAGTGTTACCTATGTATCCGGTCTAAAGTGTTACCGATGTATCCGGTCGTACAAGGGGGCCCATGCCGAAGGCATGGGAGGGTGAGGGGTAGGAACAGCCAAATCGCGACGTCGCCAGCAAGACGGACATGTCAACCGGCAACGCATGGCTTGATCGTCCGTACCCCTCACCCTCCCATTGCGCTGCGCGCAATGGGCCCCTCCCTCTCCCCGCTCACGCGGGGCGAGGGGTGTACCCGCACGCTTCCAGCGCCTCCAGCATGTGCGCCGGCGGCGGCGCCTCGGCCGTGATCGGCGGCTTGCCTTCCTTCAGCGGGATCACCAGGGCGCGGGCGTGCAGGTGCAAGGGCGGCAGGCTTCTGCCGGGCGCGGCGGGCGGTCCGTAGAGCGGGTCGCCCACGATCGGGCAGCCCAGGACGGCGCAATGCACCCGGATCTGGTGCGTGCGGCCGGTGCGCGGCCGCAGCTCCAGCCAGGCGAGATCGCCGCTGCGGCCGCGCACGCGATAATGGGTGAGCGCTGCCTGCCCGTCGGGATCGACGACCATGCGCCAGCCGCCGTCGCGGCGCGTCACCTTGCGCAGCGCCTGGTCCACCGTGCCGTCGTCATCAGGCGGCGCGCCCTGGACGATGGCCCAGTATGTCTTCTCGACATTGCCGGCGGCGAACAGGGCGCCCAGCTTGCGCAGCGCCTTGGGATGGCGGCCCAGGACCAGGCATCCGGATGTGTCGCGGTCCAGCCGGTGCGCCAGCGCCGGCGGCTTGGACCAGCCGAAGCGCAGGGCGTCGAACATCGCCTCGAGGTTGGGGCCGCCGCCCGGGCCAGCATGCACCGCGATGCCGGCCGGCTTGTCGATCACCAGCATCAGGCCGTCGCGATAGAGCACGCGTTCGACCAGGTTCGCGCCCGACAAGGGCGCGCCGGTGGGCCGTGGAAGCGTCGTCTGGCGGGCCGGCGGCATCGTCCTATCCGCCGATCACGAGCGTGGCAGTGCGGTTGCGCAGCGTCTTCACGATGGCATGCCCGACCAGGGTGCTGGTCTTGCGGTTCTCGGGCGACGGCACGAGGTCCTCGACGAAGCGCATGCTGCCCAGCCTCCCCTTGGCGCTGATCTCGCAGACATGGGTGGTGATGGCCGGATCGGCGATGATGACCAGCCGCGTGCGGTCGAGCCCGATGCCGGCCAGCGCCGTGGCGGCCGAGATGTTGACGTTCTGCGGGTAGAGCCGGGCGCCCTCGCGCACCGGGCCATCGAACACGGTATGCGGCTGCGTCAGCGTGTCGAGGTCGACCAGCGCCTCCGCCGCCGTGCCCTTCCACGAGGCCGGATCCTTGCGCACCGTGATCGTGGCCTCGTCCAGCCCGCCCTCGGCCAGCGACGCCAGCATGTCGAGCCCGCCGATGCCGGCCGAGGGCAGGTGGACGCGGCAGCCGTTGGCGCGCGCCGCCGCCACGACCCGCTCCAGCAGGGCGGTGTCGGTGAAGGCGCCGATCGAGGTGACGTAGAGATCGGCGCCGCCGTCCAGCG
The DNA here is from genome assembly GCF_008039615.1 of Vineibacter terrae. GTDB lineage: Bacteria > Pseudomonadota > Alphaproteobacteria > Reyranellales > Reyranellaceae > Vineibacter > Vineibacter terrae. The sequence goes on from NZ_VDUZ01000107.1 coordinate 1,597, forward strand.
CCCGCACCGCATGGTCGCGCACCGCCTGGTGCCCGGCGCCCTCGACCACGACGTCAAGCCGGTAACGGAAGAACCAGTCCGGGTCGTGGGTGATGTCGGGCCGCTCGGCGGCCGCCGTCCGGGGGGTGCGCACCAGGGCTGCCGTCAGCTCGGTGCCCTCGAGCTGGCCCGCCGCCACGGCCTCGGCCACGCGCTTGCCGATGGCGCCGAAGCCCAGCATTCCGATCCGCAGCATCGCCTCGTCCTCCGGCCACCCCGCGCCGGCCAATGTAGCCGGTCCGGGCGCCGTGACCAGCCACTCAGCCGCCATGCGCGCGGAAGCGCTACACGTTGGCGCGAGCGCGCTAGGCAGACGCCGCAAACCAGGGTAATCAAGCTGACGTTTAGATGACGAAGCGTCACCAGTCAAAAAATCGGGAGGAGATCAAGATGTCGCGCAAAACCCGGTCCGCCGCCACCCGCCGCAAGTTCCTGAGGGGAGCCGCCGTCGCGACCGCGGCCACCGTTGCGGCGCCCACCATCGTCTCGGCGCAAGGCCCGATCAGCATGCGCTGGCAGAGCACGTGGCCGTCGAAGGATATCTTCCACGAATACGCGCTGGACTACGCCAAGAAGGTCAACGACATGACCGGCGGCGACCTCAAGATCGAGGTGCTGCCCGCCGGCGCCGTGGTGCCGGCGTTCGGCCTGCTCGAGGCCGTCTCGAAAGGCACGCTCGACGGCGGCCACGGCGTGCTGGTCTACCACTACGGCAAGCAGACGGCGCTGGCGCTATGGGGCTCGGGGCCGGGCTATGCCATGGACGCCAACATGCTGCTGGCGTGGCACAAGTATGGCGGCGGCAAGGAGCTGCTGGTCAAGCTCTATGACTCGATCGGCGCCCAGGTCGTGTCGTTCCTCTACGGGCCGATGCCGACCCAGCCGCTGGGCTGGTTCAAGAAGCCGATGGCCAAGCTCGACGACTTCAAGGGCCTGAAGTTCCGCACCGTGGGCATCTCCATCGACGTGTTCCAGGCGCTGGGCGCGGCGGTGAACGCGCTGCCCGGCGGCGAGATCGTCGCCGCCATGGACCGCGGCCTGCTCGATGCGGCCGAGTTCAACAACGCCACGTCCGATCGCGTGCTGGGCTTCGCCGACGTCTCGAAGGTCTGCATGCTGCAGAGCTTCCACCAGAACGCCGAGCAGTTCGAGATCATGTTCAACAAGGCGAAGTACGACGCGCTGCCGGACAAGATCAAATCGATCATCGCGCACGCCACCGACGCCGCCTCGGCCGACATGTCGTGGAAGGCGATCGACCGCTATTCCAAGGACTACGAGGAGCTGCAGGCCAAGGACAAGGTCAAGTTCTACAAGACCCCTGATGCGGTCCTGAAGCGGCAGCTCGAGGTCTACGACGAGGTCGTGAAGAAGAAGGCGGCGGAGAACGCGCTGTTCAAGGAGATCCTCGAATCGCAGATCGCCTTCGCCCGCCGCACCACGCAGTGGGAGCAGGACACGGTCGTCAACCGCCGCATGGCCTACGAGCACTATTTCGGCCCCAACGGGGTCGCGAAGAAGACCTGAGCTGCCCTGCAGATCCTCCCCAGCGCAGCTGGGGAGGTGCCCGAAGGGCGGAGGGGAGCCGACGTGGTTTCAGTTGCCAAGAACACGTGGGGTCCCCCTCCGGCCTTCGGCCACCTCCCCCACTGCGTGCTAGGGCGTCTACAGATCGTTGAGGGCATAACCTTGTGCGAGGGCGCGGAAGTAGGTCAAGCCGTTGAAGAAGGTGATGGGTCCCGGCGGCTTGGTTTCATATACATGCCATCCGCCGAGCTTTGC
>NZ_VDUZ01000108.1 GCF_008039615.1 Vineibacter terrae
AAAAATCGGTCTGACGATCAACTTGGCGGAAATTACTCATCACAACCACGCTGGCTCGAGCCAATATCAACCCTCGATAATGAATCTCATTCCAGCTCTCGGCTCAAGTCCGACAGGCTGCTAGGCGAGTCACGACTGTCGTCCCGAGCGTAACGAGGGATCCCACCGGAAAGCGCGCATGGTGTGCCGTCCCGGGGAGACCCGTCGCTGCGCTCGGGATGACAGACGACGGCAGCGGCAGCGATGGTTCTGACGGTTCCGATGACGCGCGCGTCGTCATCTGCGTGAAGGCGGGCATCCGGAGTCACCACCGCGCGCCTGCATGTCACGCCTGCAGCCGGTCAGGGTTCCCGGTCCCCCCTTCCATGCTAGGCTGACCGCCATTGCCCCACCTTATTGGACTGATCGATGAACGCGCCGTTCGACGCCATCAAGTTCGAATCGATGAAGTTCGGCATCGGCCAACCCGTGCCGCGCCGCGAGGACCCGACCCTGCTGCGGGGGCAGGGCCGCTATACCGACGATCTCAGCCTGCCCGACCAGGCTTATGCCGTGATGGTGCGCAGCCAGGTGGCGCACGGCGTCATCAAGGCGATCGACACGGCGCAGGCCAAGGCCATGCCCGGTGTGCTCGGCGTCTGGACGGGGGCCGAGCTGAACGCGGCCGGCTATGGCCCGCTCAAGACCCTGATCCCGGTGCCCAACCGCGACGGCACGCCGATGAAGACGCCGACGCGCTATTCGCTGGCCACCGACAAGGTGCGCTTCGTGGGCGACCCGGTGGCTGTCGTGGTCGCCGAGACGGTGGCCCAGGCCAAGGACGCGGCCGAGGCGGTGATGCTCGAGATCGAGGCGCTGCCGGCCGTCACCGACGCGCGGGCCGGGGCCGAGGCGGGCGCGCCGCTGGTCTTCGACGATGTGCCGGGCAATATCTGCCTGGACTTCCACTATGGTGACAGCGCCAAGGTGGCCGAAGCCTTCGCCGCCGCCGCCCATGTGACGCGCCTGCGCCTGATCAGCAACCGCATCGTGGTCTGCGCCATGGAGCCGCGCGCCGCGATCGGCCACTACGATCCCGCCACCGACCGCTACACGCTCCATGCCGGCAACCAGGGCGCCTTCGGCCTGAAGCACCAGATGGCCGCCCTGCTGGGGATCAAGCCGGCGCAGATGCGCATCCTGACCGGCAATGTCGGCGGCTCCTTCGGCATGAAGGGCTCGCCCTACCCCGAGTATGCCGGCCTGTTCCACGCCTCCAAGCTGCTGGGCCGGCCGGTGAAGTGGACCGATGAGCGCAGCGGCAGCTTCCTGTCCGACCAGCACGGGCGCGACCATGACTTCGACGCCGAGCTGGCGCTGGACAAGGACGGCAATTTCCTGGCCGTGCGGCTGAACGGCTTCGCCAATGTCGGCGCCTATCTCGCCAATGTCGGGCCGCTGATGGGATCGATGGGCGTGACCCGCAACCTCGCGGCCATCTACCGCACGCCGCTGATCGAGGTCTCGTCACGCATCGTGTTCACCAACACCTCGCCGGTCGGCGCCTATCGCGGCGCCGGCCGCCCCGAGGCCAACTACTTCATGGAGCGGCTGATCGACACCGCGGCGCGCGAGATGGGCATCGACCACATCGCGCTGCGCCGGCGCAACCATATCCGCCCCGAGGAGATGCCGTACAAGACCGCGTCGGGGACCACCTACGACAGCGGCGAGTTCACGGCGCTGCTCGACAAGGCGCTGCAGCTTGCCGATGTCGACGGCTTCGCCGCGCGCAAGGCCGAAAGCGCGCGCCGCGGCAAGCTGCGCGGCCTGGGCGTCGGCGACTACCTCGAGGTGACGGCGCCGCCGCAGAAGGAGATGGGCGGGCTGCGCTTCGAGCCCAACGGCGATGTCAGCATCATCACCGGCACGCTCGACTACGGCCAGGGCCACTGGTCGGCCTTCGCCCAGGTGCTGCACGAGAAGCTCGGCATCCCGTTCGAGCGCATCAGGCTGATCCAGGGCGACAGCGACCTCTTGATCGCGGGCGGCGGCACCGGCGGCTCCAAGTCGATCATGGCCAGCGGCGCCGCCATCGTCGAAGCTTCCGACAAGGTGATCGACAAGGGCCGGCAGATCGCCGGCGTGGCGCTCGAGGCGGCCGCGGCCGACATCGAGTTCAAGGCCGGCCGCTTCACCATCGTCGGCACCGACCGCGGCATCGGCATCATGGACCTGGCCGAGAAGCTGCGTGGCGGGATGAAGCTGCCCGAGGGCGTGCCCGGCACGCTCGATGTCAGCCATGTCCACGAGGCGGCGCCGTCGGCCTTCCCCAACGGCGCCCATGTCGCCGAGGTCGAGGTCGATCCCGACACCGGCACGGTGGCGGTGGTGAAGTACACCATGGTCAGCGACTTCGGCACGGTCATCAATCCGCTGCTGGTGGAAGGCCAGAGCCATGGCGGCGTCGTGCAGGGCATCGCCCAGGCCCTGTTCGAGCGCACGGTCTACAGCGAGGACGGCCAGTTCCTGACCGGCTCGTTCACCGACTATGCGCTGCCGCGCGCTTCCGACGTGCCGTTCTTCCAGATGGCCTATCACGCGGTGCCGGCCAGGACCAACGTGCTCGGCGCCAAGGGTTGCGGCGAGGCCGGCTGCGCCGGCTCGCTGCCGTCGGTGATGAACGCGCTGGTCGACGCGCTGGGCGGCAGGCATATCGACATGCCCGCCACCCCCGAGCGCGTCTGGGAAGCGCTGAGGGGCTAGCGAGCGTGGTCGGGCCGCGCCGCTCCAGCGGCGCTCTTGCATTCCGGTAGGAAGAGCGCCGCTGGAGC
>NZ_VDUZ01000109.1 GCF_008039615.1 Vineibacter terrae
TCACTGCCGCCGGTGCCCTCGACCGCCAGCCCGAGCCCGCCATGTAGTGAAGACCTTTCACGAGCCGCCGTTGATTCGATTACACTTTCTGCCTTCGCTACTCGCCAGTAGGGAAAGTTGGGCTAGGAAGGGCGGGTCCGAAGAAACGGAGGTCCCATGAGCCAAGGTGTCGGGGTGGTCGGCCTGTATGTCCGCGATCAGGACGAGGCCCTGCAGTTCTATGTCGGGAAGCTCGGATTTCGCGTCCATACCGACGCGCGCAACGGCGACTATCGCTGGCTCACGGTGCAGCATCCGGACCAGCCGTCCTTCCAGCTCGGCCTGTTCGCGCCGCAGCCGCCGGCGCTCGACGCGGCGACGGCGCAGACGGTGCGCGAGATCGTGGCGAAGGGCGCCATGCCGCCGCTGGTGCTGATCGTCGACGATTGTTGCGCCGCCTACGAGCGCATGCGCGCCCGCGGCGTGGAGTTCACGCAGGAACCGGTGGACCGCTACGGCGCCGTCGATGCCGGCTTCCGCGATCCGTCAGGCAACGGCTGGAAGATGATCGAGGCGCGGCGCGGGTGAGCATCCGCGCCGTCAACGCGTCATACCGAGCGCAGCGAGGGATCTCCCGCGACTTGATGCGCGGTGCGTCAGTCGCGGGAGATCCCTCGCTGCGCTCGGGATGACAGTGCGGCGGCTCAATCCTTGAACGTCGAGATCGAGACTTCCTTCGAGGTGATGAACTCCAGCAGCGCCGGCTTGCCCTGCCTGGTCTGCTCGATGCCGCGCTGGATCGCGCCCGCGATGTCCTCGGGCTTGGTGACGCGCTCGCCGTAGCCGCCGAAGGCGCGCGCCATGGCGGCGTAGTCGCCGGAGATGTCGGTGGCGCGGTACTTCTCGGTCGAGACCTTCATGATGTGAAGCTCGATGGCCATCGAGAAGTTGTTGAGCAGGATCGACAGGATCGGGATGCGCTCGCGAACCGCGGTCTCGAAATCCATGCCGGTGAAGCCGATGGCGGCGTCGCCCCACACGTTGATGCAGAGCTTGTCGGGGCAGGCGAGCTTGGCGCCCATCGCCAGGCCCAGGCCGTAGCCCAGCTGCGTGGTCTTGCCCCAGCCGATATAGGAGAGCGGCGTCGTGGTCTTCCAGAACGGCGAGAGCTGGTCGCGCGGGCTGCCGGCATCGTGCGTGATGATGGTGTTGGCGACGTCGACCGTCTTGTGCAGCTCGGCCAGCACGCGATAGGGGTTCAGCGGCGCATCGTTGGACTCGCGCTTGGCCTTCCACGCCTCCAGCCACTCGGCCTCGACGGCCTTGATCTCGGCCGCCGTCGCCGACGCATCGCGCTTGCTGCCCTTCAGCAGCGGCTTGCACGCCTCGATCAGCGCCTGCAGCGTCAGCTGGGCGTCGCCGACCAGGCCGTATTGCGCGCGCACGTCCTTGTTGAGATGCCCCGGATCGAGCGTGGCGTGGATGATCGTCTTGCCCTTGGGCATGGCGACGCCGAAATTGGTCTCGGTGAAGCTGCAGCCGATGCCGAGGATGACGTCGCTCTTCTGCAGGAAGTGATGCACCGGCTTGGGGATCGCGCGGCCGCCGGAGCCCAGCGCCAGCGGGTGCGTCTCGTCGAAGCAGCTCTTGCCCTGCAGGCTGGTGCAGACCGGGATCGCCAGCAGCTCGGCCAGCGCCTTCAGCTCGGCATAGGCATTGGCCCAGTGCACGCCCTGGCCGGCATAGATCACCGGCCGCTTGGCCTCGACCAGCACCTTGGCGACGGTGCGCACGGCTTCGGGATCGGGCGCGCTGCGGGTCGAGAACACCGGCGTGTAGTCGATCGGCTCCGGCACCTCCTCGGCGAAGGCGTCGGTCGGCACCTCGATCACCACCGGCCCGCCGCGGCCGTTGCGCAGCTGCGCGAAGGCGCGGCGCATGATGTTGGGCAGCTCCTTGCCCGACGAGATCGGCTCGGCGTGCTTGGACACCTGCGCCATGGCGACGCTGGAGTTGAAGTTGGGCGGGATATGCGCGATGCGCCGCGGATAGCCCATCGGCATCACCAGCAACGGTACCGATTCGCCGAAGGCCTGGGCCACGCCGCCATAGGCGTTCTCGGCACCCGGCCCGTGCTGCATGCAGAACACGCCCATCTTCTTGCCGCGTGTCAGTCGCGAGATGGCGTCGGCCATGTGCAGGCCGATGCGCTCCTGACGCACGATGATGGGCCGGATGTCGGCTTCGGCCGCATGCTCCAGGATATGGTTCACCGGGTAGCCGATGACCATCTCGATGCCTTCACGCTTGAGAATCTCGGCGATCGCCGGTCCGACTTTCATGGCGTTCCTCCTTTGCCGATGGCGATGCTCGAAGCCGCTTCATGGTGAGCTTGTCGAACCATGAAGCGGTCGCACCGCGGTTGTGCGAGGCCTTCATGGTTCGACAGGCTCACCATGAAGGCTTTGTCCAGCATCAATACACCACGACGCTGCGGATCGATTCGCCGCGATGCATCAGGTCGAAGCCCTCGTTGATGCGCTCCAGCGGCAGCAGATGCGTGATCAGGTCGTCGATGTTGATCTTCTTCTCCATGTACCAGTCGACGATCTTCGGCACATCCGTGCGCCCCTTGGCGCCGCCGAACGCCGTACCCTTCCACACCCGGCCCGTCACCAGCT
>NZ_VDUZ01000110.1 GCF_008039615.1 Vineibacter terrae
AGATCCCTGTACCAGTTGAAGCGCAAGAGGCCCGGTCTAGAGTGACCGGGTCGGGCCGCCTGCCGGGAGCCACCCATTGATCCAGTGCCCAGAGCACCAAGCGAGGATCCGTGCCCCGGCAGAGTGGGCCATGACGGACGTCCAGTAGGAGGTTTGCGCCTGGAGCGCCAGTACAGGGACAGACGCACGTCGTGGCAGGCCCGCCGCATGATGAGGTGAGGGCAATGGAAACACTGGAATGGTTTGTCGGGATTGATTGGGCGAGTGAGAAGCATCGGGTTTGTCTGCTGGACGGCACGGGTCGCTGTATCGGCGAGCGGGATGTCCCGCATGGCGGCGCCGCGCTGGCGGAGTTGTGTCGCTGGTTGTTGGCGGTGACGGGGGCGCCGGCGTCGCGGATCGCGGTGGCGATCGAAGTGCCGCATGGACCTGTGGTCGAGGCGCTGCTGGAGCAAGGCTTTGCCGTCTATGCCATCAACCCCAAGCAGCTGGACCGGTTCCGCGACCGCTTCAGCGTCGCCGGCGCCAAGGATGACAGCCGCGATGCGTATGTGCTGGGCGATGCCGTGCGCACCGACCGGCACCTGTTGCGGCGTCTGGCGGTCGAGCATTCGCTGGTCATCGAGCTGCGCGAGTTCTCGCGCTTGAGCGAGGAGCTGCAGCAAGAGCAGCAGCGCCTGGTCAACCGCATGCGCGAGCAGCTCTGGCGCTACTACCCGCAGGCCCTGGAGCTGACCGACGACCTGACGTCCGACTGGTTCGTGGCGTTGTGGCGCCTGGCACCGACCCCAGCCAAGGCGGCCCGCCTGCGCCAGGCTACCGTCGCGCAGCTCTTCAAGACCCATCGCGTGCGTCGCCTGCAGGCCGACGAAGCCCTGGATATCCTGCGCCGCACGCCGCTGGCGGTCGCCGCCGGCACCACCGAGGCGGCGCGGGCCCATATCGAAAGCCTCGTCGCCCGCCTGGTGCTGATCAAACGCCAGATCAAGGCCGCTCATCGTCGCCTTGACGAGCTGTGCGCCCAGCTCGAGGCCGAGGACGGGCCGGGGCAGCCTTTCGAGCAGCGCGACCTGGCGATCCTGCGCTCCTTGCCGGGGGTCGGAAGGATCGTCCAGGCCACGCTGCTCGCCGAGGCGCCAGAGCTTGTGCGCCGTCGAGACTACGAAGCCTTGCGCACTCTGGGCGGGATCGCGCCGGTGACGCGCCGCAGCGGCAAGAGCTGCATTGTGATCCGGCGCCTGGCCTGTAACAAGCGCCTGAGCAACGCGCTCTTTCATTGCGCCAAAGCCGCCGCCCAACATGACCCGGTCAGCCGTCAGCGCTACGACGCGCTGCGTCAACGCGGACATAGCCAGGGCCGCGCCCTGCGCAGTGTTGCCGACCGCATGCTCTACGTGCTGTGCACCCTGTTGCGTCGGCAAACCCTGTTCGACCCCGACCATGCACAGCCGGCACCGATGGCGGCCGCCGCATGAGCCATGCCAGCCATCCCTTTGTTCGACCGCCAGGCCATCCCTCCGTCCCGACCTGCCGCCGGGCAGAGCGTCGCGCGCAGGGGCTGTCCAGGAGGCCGCTGGCGGCCCCGGCGCAGCCGGCGCGCAGCGTCCTGGACAGCGCCGAGCACGGCGCTACGCTCACACGGCAAGGGACCGCCATCAAACCACAAGCGCCCCTTATTGCCCTCCATTTTCCCCTTGATAACCGGTAGGAGGTCCTCGCT
>NZ_VDUZ01000111.1 GCF_008039615.1 Vineibacter terrae
TCCAGTTCGGCGAAAATCGACCTCGACTCCTCCATGGCGCCAAACTCCTACGCTACTACTCAACCCAACCCAGCCTTAACCCCTATCCCTCAAACGCAAGCTCTTTCTCTAATGCGATTGCCCTGCCTGCGGGTGCTGCGTCTATCCCGTGCCTGCGACTTGGAGTAGTATCACTGGTTCGCGCCGGGCGATGGGGAGGCAGCGGCGACGATCATGAGGGGAAGGCGCCAGCTCGGGCTTGTGGCGGCCATGGCGCTGGCGGCGTCGCTGATGGCGGCACCGGCGGCGGCCGACCCGCACGAGGATGCGCGTGCGGCGTACTATCGCCGCGACTATGCGACAGTGATGCAGCTGCTGCGGCCGCTGGCCGCCCAGGGCGATGCGCAGGCCCAGTTCGGGCTGGGCTTCCTCTACGCCAACGGCCAGGGCACGCGGCAGGATGACACCCAGGCGGTGCGATGGTTTCGCCGCGCCGCCGACCAGGGCAATGCCGACGCCCAGGCCGATCTCGCGTTCATGCATGCCGCCGGCCGTGGCGTGCCGAAGAACGAGGCCGAGGCGGTGCGATGGTACCGCAAGGCGGCCGACCAGAACCATGCCGGCGCGCAGAACAACCTGGGCTACATGTACGCCCAGGGCTGGGGCGTGCGGCGCAACGATGCCACGGCCGTCGGCTGGTATCGCAAGGCGGCCGACCAGGGGCATGCCGATGCCCAGGTCAATCTCGGCTTCATGTACGACAACGGCTGGGGCGTGAAGCGCAGCTACACCGAGGCGTTCGCGCTGTATCGCCGGGCCGCGGCTCAGGGGCACGTGATTGCCCAGTACAACGTCGCCAGCCTGTATCTCGCCGGCCAGGGCGTGCGGCGCGACGATGCCGAGGCGGCGAAGTGGTATCTCGAGGCCGCCTACCAGGATTATGCGCCCGCCCAGTTCAACCTCGGCTACATGTATGCCCATGGCCGGGGCGTGCCGCAGGACGACGAGAAGGCTGCTGAATGGTACCGCGAGGCGGCCGACCGGGGCGATGTGCGCGCCCAGGTCAACCTTGCCGCCATGTATGCCGACGGCCAGGGTGTGGAACCCGACCTTGCCGAAGCGATGAAGTGGTATCGGCAAGCGGCAGATCAGGGCTATGCCGAGGCGCAGTACCGGGTCGGGGTGATGTTCGACGACGGCCAGGGCGTGGCGCCCGACGACGCCGAGGCGGAGCGCTGGTACCGCAAGGCTGCGGCGCAAGGCCATGCCGGCGCCCAATGCGGCCTCGGCAGCCTGTATGCGATGGGCCATGGCGTGCGGCAGGACGATGCCGCTGCCGTGCGCTGGTACCGCCTCGCCGCCGAGCAGGGTCATGCCGGCGCGCAGGCCAGCCTGGGCTTCATGTACGAGGCCGGGCGGGGCGTGATGCCCGACAAGGAAGAGGCGCGGCGCTGGTACGAACGTGCCGAGGCCACCCTGCTGGCGGCCGCGCCGGACCAGGACGACGTCGGCATCCCGAGCGAGCGGGTCGGTCCTGCCGCGCCCGACTCCCAGATCGCCGAGATCCCCCGGCCGGCCGGCGGCCCGCGCTAGCCCGAAGTTACCCCTGACAGAGTCAGGTAAGTATTTGGCTTTGTTGAAAAAAGCGGCGATTTTGCGTCCAGTATGTAGGCATGTAAATGGTGTTTTTGAGTAGCAATTATGGATATATTGTGC
>NZ_VDUZ01000112.1 GCF_008039615.1 Vineibacter terrae
CCCTCTCCCGCAAGCGGGCTAATTTGAGCACAGATGTTGCAGCGCGAGTCGGCTCGCGGGCGGGGGCTGAGGGTTTGGTGGCGACAGATTCGAATCCGGTGTGGCTTGTGCGGGCAAGTTCCGAATCGAAAGTCGCTGTTGGGGCTGGTGGCTGCAGATCGTCGTTGCAGGCGTGGAATCTGGTGTGATTCTGTTTGAGCCGTCGCGGCAAGAGCGGAGGCGGCGATGGCGCCGGTGATCGGCTATTTTGGCGATGACCGTCTGGCCCGGAACGGCGCGTTGATGGTGCAACGTGTCGGCGAGCGGCAGACTGTCTGTCTGCGCAAGCTTTGTGATGATCGGGCGGAACAGGTCAGGTTTCAGCGCTTCCTGGCCAACAAGGCGGTGACGGTCGCGGAGATGATTGCGCATCGAGCGGAGTTTGTCGCGGTGGCCGCGGCGGGCCGGCATGTGCTGGCGATCCAGGATACCAGCGAGATCAATTATGAGGCGCAGCGCGGGCGCAAGCGGCGGCTGGGCACGGTTGGCAACGGCAGCGACGTGGGGCTGTTCGTGCATCCGGTGCTGGCCGTGGACGCCACCTGCGGCGAATGCCTGGGGTTGGTCGATGCTCAGGTCTGGCGTCGCACCAAGAGCAAGGATCCAAACTACAAGAAGCTGCCGATCGAGTTGAAGGAGTCCTATCGCTGGCTTCACGGCGGCAGCCAGGCCAAGGCGGTTCTGGCCGACGCCGCCATGGTGACGGTCATCGATGACCGCGAGGCTGACATCTACGAGAAATGGGACCGCTTGCCCGACAGCCGCACCCATCTGTTGACGCGCGCCAGCCGCGATCGCTGCCTGGCCGACGGCAGCCGCCTGTTCAAGACCCTGGCCGGCTTTGCCGAAGCGCACCGCTTCGTGCTCGCTCTGCCTGCCCGACCGGGCAAGAAGCGCAGCGCCCGCCAGGCCACCATGGCGGTGCGCTTCGGCCGTGTCCGCATCCGACGCCCGCTCGCCTGCTCCGACCCCAAGGCACCGGCCGAGATCGACCTGTTCGCCCTTGAGGTGCGCGAGCTTGAGCCGCCGCACGGCCAGATCCCGGTCCTGTGGCGGCTGCTGACGACACATGCCGTCGAAACCCTCCTGCAGGCGCTGACCATCGTCGGCTGGTACCGCCACCGCTGGCACATCGAGCAGCTGTTCCGAACCCTCAAGCGCCAAGGCCTGCGGCTGGAGCAAGCTGTCGTCGAGGACGGCGCGGCGCTCGAGAAGCTCGCCGTCATCGCCCTCATCGCCGCCGCAACCACCATGCAGCTGGTGCTCGCCAAGGCTGCCGCCGACCAGAGCCCTCCCGCCAGCCGTGTCTTCAGCCCCCAACAGATCGTCGTCCTCGGGGTCTTGCTCAAGACCCGGCAGGGCCGTACCCCAAAACAGCAGAACCCTTATCCGCCCGACAGTCTCGCGGCCGCAGCCTGGATCATCGCCAGGCTCGGCGGCTGGACCGGCTACGACAGTGACAAGGGCTGCGGACCCATCACCATCCGCGACGGCCTCGAACGCTTCTACGCCATCGTCGATGGCTACTCTCTCGCAGCGCAACATCTGTGCGCAAGTTAGCCCGC
>NZ_VDUZ01000113.1 GCF_008039615.1 Vineibacter terrae
GGCGAGGCGGGCGCGCATGTGCCATTCGATGTGATAGGCGAGCATGCAGAGGAAGACGTGTGCGCGCACGCGCCGGGCACGGCGATGATAGATGGGCCGGACTTCGAGATCGGAGATCTTGAGAGAGCGGAAGGCGCGCTCGGCGTGGGCCAGGCCCTTGTAGGCGCGCACCGTGGCGGCGGCATCGAGCGTCTGGGCCGGCAGCGCGGTGCGCAGCACGTAGATGCCGTCCAGCGCGGCCTCGGCGGCGATGCCGTCGAGGTTGCGGCTGAAGCTGAAGCCGTCATCGGTGATGGTCAGGACGAAGTGCTTGGCCATGTGGCGGTGATCGAGCACGGCGCCGACCCTGAGGCCGATCTTGTCGCGGCCGCGCAGCGGTTTGCGTGCGCGCCGTGTGGCGGCGACGATGCGGGCGAGCTCGGCCTCGGTGGCACGCAGCAGGTCCTGGCGCTTGCGGGCCCGCTCGGCCGCGAGCAGCGGATTGCGGCAGACGATCAGGCGCTCGCCGGGGAAGTCGGGCGAGGTGATCTCGGCCATGTCGCGCTGATCGAACAGACTGAGCTGCAGGGGCCCGCCGTCGCCGGCCAGGGCCTGGATCTGTGGCGCGCGCAGGGTGGTGATCCAGTCGAGCCCGGCCGGCCTGAGGGTCTCTTCGATGCGGGCCGCCGTGATCATGCCGCGATCACCGACCAGCACCACCCGCTGCAGGCCGAAGCGCTGCTTGAGTTTGGCGATCTGGCTGGCCAGCGTCGCCGGATCGGCGGTGTTGCCTTCGAACACCTCGACCGCCAGCGGGCAGCCGGCCGCGGTGCAGATCAGGCCGAAGACGATCTGCAGCTTGTCGCGCTTGCCGTCGCGGCTGTAGCCGTGGCGCGCCAGCTCGCAGTGCCGGCCTTCGAGGTAGCTCGAGGTCACGTCGTAGAGCACCAGCGTGCCCTCGCGCAGATGGCGGCGCGCCAGGGCGGCTTCGATGCGGGCCTGTTGCGCGACCAGCCAATCCAGCGCCGCGTACAGGTCGTCCTGGTCGAGCGATCCCAGATCGAGCAGTTCGCCCAAGGTGCTGGTGGCGGTGTCGGGCGCCAGTTGGGCGGCGGTGGCCAGCTTGGAGGCGGGGTCGATGACGCGCGCCACGATCATCGCCAGGGCCAGCGTCGCCGGGCGCGCGTCGGCCTGCCCGAGCAGCCGGTCCAGACCGATGCGCCGTGCTGTGCCCAGCACGGCCGCGACGTGGCCGTGCGGCAGGCTGCGACGGATCACCAGCGCCGACGGCGCCACCGCCTGGCCGCGCAGCACCGCCTGCAAGGCCGCGATCTTGGCCGGCGGCCAGGACGACAGATTGGCCAGCGTGCGGGTCCTGACCCTCTCGCCGTCGCGATAGGATTCGCGCAGCAGAATGGCGGGTGGCGAGCTGCGGTTCGGCACGTGCGTGACGTACATGAGTCACCGTAGCACAATATATCCATAATTGCTACTCAAAAACACCATTTACATGCCTACATACTGGACGCAAAATCGCCGCTTTTTTCAACAAAGCCAAATACTTACCTGACTCTGTCAGGGGTAACTTCGG
>NZ_VDUZ01000114.1 GCF_008039615.1 Vineibacter terrae
ACCACAGAGTTCCGCACCGACTACGTCGGCCACAAGGGCTGAAACGGGTGCTAAGCTGTTGTCCGGCCGGCATCGAGGTTGGTCGGATCCCTAGTGCAGAGGAGCCTGACACAGAGTTTGAACCCTGGGCGCCTGGAGTACCACGATTTGAGCCAAGGGCCGTGTTGAGCACGGCCTGGAGCCTGCCTTTCAGACTTCTAGCCTGAGACGCCCAACGCCGGCAGCACCATAGGAGGAGGCCACGATGGAAGTCATTCATCGGCGCTGTGCCGGCCTGGACGTGCACAAGAAGACGGTGGTTGCCTGCGTGCGGTGTGTGCAGGATGGCGAGGTCCGCCGCGAGGTGCGGACGTTTGGAACGACGACGTCGGAGTTGCTGGCGCTGTCGGCGTGGTTGGCCGAGAACGGGGTGACGCACATCGCGATGGAGGCGACGGGCGTTTACTGGAAGCCCGTGTGGCACATCCTGAGCGATGGTGAGTTTGACCTGGTGTTGGCCAACGCCGCGCATATCAAGAACGTGCCCGGTCGCAAGACCGACGTGAATGATGCGACGTGGATCGCCGAGTTGCTGGCGCATGGCCTGATCCGGGCCAGCTTTGTGCCGGGCGAGGAGATCCAGGAGCTTCGGGTGCTGATGCGGACGCGTAAACAGCTGGTGCGGGAGCAGACCAGCCATACGCAGCGGCTGCAGAAGACGCTGGAGGATGCCAACATCAAGCTCGACTCGGAGATCACCGACATTCTCGGCGTCAGCGGCCGCCGGATGGTCGAGGCGCTGATCGCGGGCGAGACCGATGCGGCCAAGCTGGCGGCGTTGGCCCATCGCCGGATCAAAGCGTCGCAGGAGGAACTGCAGGCGGTCCTGCAGGGCCGGGTGACCGAGAACCATCGCTTTCTGTTGCACCTGCACCTGCGGCAGATCGACGGGCTGGCGGCACTGATCGAAGAGATCGATGGCCAGGTCGCGGTTCACCTGGAGCCCTTTCGCGACGCCATCGGACAGGTGAGCACGGTGCCCGGCGTGCGTGACATCGCGGCACCGGCGATCCTGGCGGAGATCGGCGTCGATATGAGCCTCTTCCCGTCGGCCGGACATCTGCTGGCCTGGGCTGGCCTGTGTCCCTCCAACAACCAGAGTGCCGACAGGCGCCGCCGGTCGCGGCTCAGAAAAGGCTCGCGGTGGCTCAAAGGCATCTTGATCCAAAGCGCCTGGGCTGCCGTGCGCACCAAGGGAACCTACTACCGATCCCAGTACTACCGCCTCGCCGCCCGGATGGAGGCGAAGAAGGCGATCTGCGCCGTCGCGGCTGCAATGCTCACCGCCATCTACCACATGCTCAAGGACGGCACCGTCCACCAGGATCTCGGCGCCGACCACTTCACTCGCCGCTCCAAGCAGAGTCGCACCAACCGCCTCGTCAAACAGCTCGCAAGCCTCGGATATCATGTCGAAATCACACCCATGGCTACGACCGCGTGAGTTCTGTTTCCTTTCAGGC
>NZ_VDUZ01000115.1 GCF_008039615.1 Vineibacter terrae
CTAGGGCGTCTACACATCTTGGCGCGTTGGCGCGGCAGATTGACTCGGGCCGAGGATAGCGGCTTCCCGTGCGGGTGGGCGATGTGATTCTGTATGGCGCACTTTGGTTCAGCTGGAGTGCCGCCATGGCAGATGTTGTGTGGTCGCTGGGATCGTTCGGGGATCGCCGCCTCGATAAAAGGGGGCGGCGCTTCTCGGACGCATGGTCGTGCGCCAGACGACGTGCGTACGGCGGCTGGCACAAGGGTGCCGCTCGACGCAGATGGGGTTCTGGCGCTTCCTGGCGAACAAGCGAGTGACGCTGGACAGAGTGATCGAGGACTGGAGCACGCCGACGCAAGGGGCGTGCGCGGGCCGGCACGTTCTGGCCATCCAGGACACGAGCGAAATCAAGTTCGCGACCACCAAGGAGAACCGGCGCGGCCTGGGCAAGGTCAAGAAAGGCACGGGCCACGGTGTGCTGCTGCATCCCATGCTGGCCGTCGATGCCGACAGCGGCATCGTGCTGGGCTTGGCGGGCGGCCGTGCCTGGACCCGCAGCGGCGCCGTCACGACACCCCATAGCGCCCGCCAGTTGGCTGACAAGGAGTCGGTGCGGTGGGTGCAGACCGCCGAACAGGCCAAGCAGACCCTGGCCAACGCCCGCCTCATCACTGTCATCGACGATCGCGAGGGCGACATCTATGCCCACTGGGCGCTGACGCCGGCACCCAATGTCCATCTCATCACCCGCCTGATGAACGACCATGCCGTCCTGGAGGGCGGCACGGTCCGCACCGCCCTGGCACACCAACCCGTGCGCGACACGGCCCGCATCGAACTGCGCGACCGGGCCGACCGCCCGGCGCGAACCGCACAGCTGTCCCTGCGCTTCACCACGCTGTCCCTCAAGCGGCCTAAGAACACACCGGATAAAGACCTGTCCGACAGCGTTCCTGTCCATGTCGTGGAAGTCGTCGAGCCGCATCCGCCCGCAGGGGCCGAACCTCTGCACTGGATCTTGCTGACCACCCATGCTGTCAACAGCCTCGCCGACGCCTGGCAAATCGTCCAATGGTATCGCCGCCGCTGGATCATCGAGCAGTTCTTCCGCACCCTCAAACGCCAAGGCCTGCGCATCGAGGACAGTGAGCTGGCCACTGCCGAGCGACTGCTCAAGCTGGTCGCCATCGCCGCCAAGGCCGCCGTCATCGTCATGCAACTCGTCCAGGCCCGCGACGGCCACGACGACCAGCCCGCTTCCCTGGTCTTCTCGCCTCATGAGATCAAGGTGCTCGACATCCTCAATTCCCGCCTCCAAGGCAAAACCCCGCGGCAGCGAAACCCACATCCTCACCACACCATGGCCGCTGCCGCGTGGGTCATCGCAAAGCTCGGCGGATGGCATGTATATGAAACCAAGCCGCCGGGACCCATCACCTTCTTCAACGGCTTGACCTACTTCCGCGCCCTCGCACAAGGTTATGCCCTCAACGATCTGTAGACGCCCTAGC
>NZ_VDUZ01000116.1 GCF_008039615.1 Vineibacter terrae
CGAAGCTGAAGGCGGTGCCGTCGTCAGCCACGGCGATGTCGATCAGACGCCAAGCTGCCGGCGCCTTGGCCCGCGCAGCGCCCAGCTTCATGAGCAGCTCCTTGCGGTCGAGGTCCATGGTCGACACCTGCTTGAGGCGGGCCCACAGGCGCTTCAACTGCCGCTGACGCATGGCGCGCTCCTTGTGAACCCGCATGCGGCTGCGCGCCAGCACGTAGAGTTCCTGATCCTGCGGCAGGAGCTTGACGTCGACGCCGTGGCGCACGCTCTGCCAGGGCTTGTCCAGCAGGGCCTTCTCCAGCGTGCTGAGCCGCCCCTTGGGCGTGCCGACCAGATAATGGATGGGCGGATCGGCCTGGCGCATCTGGGCCAGGACGGCCTCGGTAGGAATGCCACGGTCCATCACCCAGATGCGGCGCGCCCGGCCGTACTGGGCCTCGATCTTGTGCAGGAAGGTGCGCAGCGTGGTGTTGTCGGCGGTGTTGCCCGGCAGCACCTCGTAGGCCAGCGGAAAGCCTTCCGGCGTCACGATCAGCGCGATCACCACCTGCACGCAGTCGCGGCGCTTGTCACGGCTGTAGCCGTAGCGGCGCTTGTCCGCCTCATCCTCCGGCGGCGCCGACTCGAAGTAGGTGCTCGTCAGGTCGTACAGCAGCACCTCGAACTGCGCCCCGAACAGATCCTGCCAGCGCTGCCGCAGATGGCTGAACAGCGCCGCCTTGTGCGCCGGCAGCTTGTCCAGGCAACGATACAGCGCGTTCTTCGCGACCAGCCCGTAGTCCTCGCCCAGAAGATCGCCCATCGCGCTGTGCTCGAACCACTGCCGATGCAGGCGCCACTCGCTGCCCGGATCGATCAGCCGATAGCACACCAGCGTCTGCACCACGTGCCGCCAGCACGTGCCTTCGCGCGAGTCCGCCAGGCGCGCCGCCCAGAACCGGTCCAGCTCCAGCTGCTCATAGAGCTGACAGGCCAGCCAGCACGCGCCCCACTGCCGCGGCCGATGCAACCGCATCCCGGCCAGCCGAACCTGAACCCCATACTCCTGAGCGTGCGCCGGCACCGACCGATCGGCGGGGAACAACGCCAGCTGCCGCTGGCGTTGCTCGTCTTCGTCAAACGCCTCGATCACGCGGCACCACGCCTCGCGCTGGCTGTCGTTGATCTCGCCCAGATACAGCACCGGCCGTTGCACCACCCGACCACCCGAGCAGCGCTTGCTCTCCACTATGCTCCAGTAGCGGTGTTCCTTGCCGTCCTTGAGCCGGCGCGTGTAACGCAAGTACATGGACCACGAGTCTACGCCCAATTCACCAGCATAAAAGGCACTTGGTCTTCACTACAGCCGCTCGCCGACCGACACCCCTTGAAATGATTCGCGTTTTCACACTTTCCAACCTCAAAATTGCCGTTTCAGCCCTCCAGTTGGGAAAGTTGGGCTA
>NZ_VDUZ01000117.1 GCF_008039615.1 Vineibacter terrae
GGCTCTTCGACGTTTCAAATGGAATTGACGAGTTTGGGTAGTGGAGCGCCAACGAGATAGATCATGGCGATGAAGGTATCGACGTTGCGATAGCCGCGGGCGCGGGCACGGACGAGTTGGAACATGCCGTTGAGGGCTTCCAGGCGAGCGTTGGAGTGGGTCGAAGTCCAGCGCTGGAGGATGCGGTGGCGATGCGTCTCGACGGTGTCGAGGGCGGCGCGAAAAGCATCGAGCAGCGGACTGCTGGCGATCCTGTCGCGAGCATGCCGCAGGAAATGGGTGAGCCGCCAGCGCGCGGCGCGCGGGGTTTCGGCATGGCGCACCCAGCGCAGCAGCTCCTTGATGCGCCAGGCCGCGGCGGTGAGGAAGCCGCCGGACTCGAGTTCGGCCAAGGCTTCAGCCTGCTTCTCGGTCAAAGGGCCGTCCCCGGCCTTGAGCACGGCCCAGCGGACGGCGCCCGGCATCTTGACCAGCCTGGCCTCGGCCTTGCGCACGGTATCGACCGCCTTGGTGAAGAGCTGCACGACATGGAACCAGTCGACAGTGACAGCGGCCGTCGGGAACTGCTCGCCGACGGCGGCGAGGAAGGCCTTCGACATATCGCACACCACCTCGACAACGCGGCCGGGTTCGCCGCCATGGGCGGCGAGGAAGGCACGGAAGCGCGCCACCGTCTCCTTGCCCTTGCCGGGCGTGACGAACAGCACCGGCTGGCGGCGGCGGTCGAGGTCGATGAAGATCGTGACGTAGACGTGCCCGCGCCGGGCGGCCGTCTCGTCGAAGGCGAAGGCCTTGAGCGCTCCAAGATCGAGCCCGGCGACCGCCTTGGCGACGTAGTGCTCGACGATGCGCCACAGCCGCTGATCGGTGATGCCGATCATGCGGGCGGCCGTCAGCACCGGCATCTCCCGCACCAGCAGCAACGCGGCCTGCTCGAACAGCAGCGTGAAATGGCTACCCTCGCGCGCCCACGGCACCTGCACTCGCCGCACCCCGTGCTCCGGACAGTTGGTCCGCGGCACCTTGGCTGTGATGTAGCAGTGGTGCTGGAAGAAGTTCAGATGACGCCATGTCAAGTCCTTGAAGTCGTGTGCCTGGCACAGCCGCCCACACACCGGACACCCAAACTGCGCCCCCCGTTCCGCTTCCACCCGCAAATGCAGCTCATGCGGCTGCCGATCCGTATCCAACCGCTGCTCGACCAACCGCCACGGCGCCGTCACGCCAAGACCCAGTGCCAGCACCCGATTCCCGTCCAACCCAACCCCCGCTCCGTCTCTCGGCGAAGGTTACCAACAATTCCCCCCAATTCCATTCGCCACGTCGAGGAGCC
>NZ_VDUZ01000118.1 GCF_008039615.1 Vineibacter terrae
GAGTGGCTTCCGGAGCGTCACCTGGCGCGGTTCGTGGTCGAGGTGATTGATCGGCTGGACCTGTCTTGCATGGTGAAGTCGTATCGCGGCTCGGGGTCGGCATCGTATCATCCGAGCGTGCTGCTGGGGCTGCTGGTCTATGGCTGCGCGACGGGGGTATTTTCGAGCCGCAAGCTGGAACGGGCGACCTATGATTCGGTGGCGTTCCGGTTCATCGCCGCCAACGACCATCCCGACCACGACACGATCGCCGCCTTCCGGCGGCGCTTTGCCGCGGAGATCGGGACGTTGTTCGTGGGGGTGCTGCTGCTGGCGCGCGAGATGGGGATGCTGCAGGTGGGCACGGTGGCGCTGGACGGCACCAAGATCCACGCCAATGCCAGCCGGCACAGCGCCCTGTCTTATGAGCATGCGAGCAGGATCGAGGCGCAGCTGAAGGCCGAGGTGGCGGAACTGCTGGCGCTGGCGGAAGCGGCCGACCGCGCCGATGTGCCGGACGGCATGTCGGTCCCGCAGGAGCTGGCGCGGCGCGAGGACCGCCTGGCCCGCCTTGCCGAGGCCAAGGCCAAGATCGAGGCGCGGGCCAGGGAGCGCTTTGCGCGCGAGCAGGCCGAGCACGAAGCGAAGATGGCGGCGCGCGCCGAGAAGGAGAAGGCGACGGGCAAGAAGCCGGGCGGCAAGCCGCCGGCGCCGCCGACCGCAGACCCTGGCGCCAAGGACCAGATCAACCTGACGGACGAGGACTCGCGCATCATGCCGGTGGCCGGCGGCGGCTTCGAGCAGGCCTACAACGCGCAAGCCGCGGTGGCGGTGGGCTCGATGCTGGTGGTGAGCACCGACGTGGTGCAGGCCGCCAACGACAAGCAACAGATCGAGCCGACGCTGGAGCAGCTCGGGCAGCTGCCCGAGGCGCTGGGCAGTCCCGACAGTCTTCTTGCCGACAGCGGCTATTTCAGCGCCGCCAATGTGACGGCCTGCGCCGCAGCCGGCATCGCGCCGCTGATCGCCATGGGACGCGAGCGCCATCATCCGTCCTGGCGCGAGCGTTTCGCCCCAGCGCCGCCGGTGCCCGACAATCCGACGCCGCTCGCCGCGATGCGCCACCGGCTGGCCACGCCCGACGGCAAGCGGCTCTATGCCCTGCGCAAGCAGACCCCTGAGCCGGTGTTCGGCATCATCAAATCGGTCATGGGATTCCGCCAATTCTC
>NZ_VDUZ01000119.1 GCF_008039615.1 Vineibacter terrae
CCGATGAAAACCCGCGCCGCCCTTGCCGTTGCCGCCAAGCGACCGCTGGAAGTCGAGATGGTCGATCTCGAGGGGCCCCGGCAAGGCGAGGTGCTGGTCGAGATCAAGGCCACCGGCATCTGCCACACCGACGAGTTCACGTGGTCGGGGGCCGATCCCGAGGGACTTTTCCCGGCGATCCTGGGCCATGAGGGGGCCGGCGTGGTGCTGGAGGTGGGGCCGGGCGTCACCTCGGTGGCGCCGGGCGACCACGTGATCCCGCTCTACACGCCCGAATGCGGCGTCTGCAAATCCTGCCGCTCGGGCAAAACGAATCTCTGCACGGCGATACGCGCCACCCAGGGCAAGGGCGTGATGCCGGACGGCACCAGCCGGTTCTCGCTGAAGGGCCAGCCGATCCACCACTACATGGGCTGCTCGACCTTCGCCAACCACACGGTGCTGCCCGAGATCGCGGTGGCCAAGATCCGCAAGGACGCGCCGTTCGACAAGGTCTGCTACATCGGCTGCGGCGTCACCACGGGCATCGGCGCGGTGATCAACACGGCCAAGGTCGAGGCCGGCTCGACCGTGGTGGTGTTCGGGCTGGGCGGCATCGGGCTGAACGTGATCCAGGGCGCGCGCATGGTGGGCGCCAGGATGATCGTCGGCGTCGACCTCAACCCGGCGCGCCAGGCGATGGCCGAGAAGTTCGGCATGACGCATTTCGTCAACCCCCGGGACGTGCAAGGCGACCTGGTGCAGCACCTGGTGGCGCTGACCGACGGCGGCGCCGACTACAGCTTCGAGTGCATCGGCAACGTGCAGGTGATGCGCCAGGCGCTGGAGTGCTGCCACCGCGGCTGGGGCGTCTCGACCATCATCGGCGTGGCCGGCGCCGGGCAGGAGATCAGCACGCGGCCGTTCCAGCTGGTGACGGGCCGGGTGTGGAAGGGTACGGCGTTCGGCGGCGCCAAGGGGCGCACGGATGTGCCGAAGATCGTCGACTGGTACATGGAGAAGAAGATCAACATCGACGACCTGATCACGCATCT
>NZ_VDUZ01000120.1 GCF_008039615.1 Vineibacter terrae
GACATCAAGCGTCCAGTGCAGGCCATTCTCGATGCCCCAATGGCTGCGGACGGCAGCGTTGAACTGCTCGGGCGCCAGGGCGGCGCTGAGCAGGTAGTAGCGGCTCTCGCGGCTGGTCGCGCCGTTGATTTCACGGCTGGCGTCAATACGGCCAACGGCCTTGAGGCCCGGCCAGTCATGCAGTTCCTGCAGCCAGGCGATGTCGGTGCTGAGGCTGGCGGTGCGGACTTCGATGCGGCCGTGCCCCTTGTCGGTGTGACTGGCACTGAGCTTCGGGGTCTGGGGATCGTCGAGGAAACGGCAGACATCGTCGTGCAGTGTGCCCTGGTTGCCCTTGAGTGCCAGTATGTAGTCGCCACCCTGCTCGACCACCTGCCGGGCGATCGTGCGCTGGCAATTCAGCGCATCGGCGGTGACGATGCGGCCCTTCAGCGACAGCAAGGCCAGCAGTTGCGGTACGGCGGTGATCTCGTTTGACTTGTCGTCTACCGCCACTTGGCCCAGAACCAGCCGCTGGTCCGACGCCCAGGCGCTCACCAGATGCAGCGCCGAGCGTCCCGAGGCGCGGTCGAACGAGCGCCGCAGCGTCTTGCCGTCGATCGCCACAACCCCTTGGCAAGCCTCGGCAAACTGCTTCATGAAGCCCAGAAACCAGGCATGAAACCGGCTCGGATCGAGCAGCCGGAACAGTCGGCTGAACGTGTCGTGGCTGGGTATCCCATGTTCCAGCCGTAGAAACTGCCGCAGGAAGTCTTCCTTCGACCGCCCAAACAATGCCATGTCCTCGCACGTCTCGCCGCCGCACAGCACCGTGCACAGCGCAATCACCAGAACTTCGTCCAGCTGATGCAGACGCGCATTCCCTGTCCGCGGATCCTCCAGTTCGGCGAAAATCGACCTCGACTCCTCCATGGCGCCAAACTCCTACGCTACTACTCAACCCAACCCAGCCTTAACCCCTATCCCTCAAACGCAAGCTCTTTCTCTAATGCGATTGCCCTG
>NZ_VDUZ01000121.1 GCF_008039615.1 Vineibacter terrae
TGTACAGACCGATTAGATCGGTGACGGAATAGACCGGATACATCGGTAACAGTTTTGGCATGGAGGTGAGCATGCCGTGGCTGGAGACCGATGCGATGAAGGAGCGTAGGCGAGTGGTGCTGGATTGGCTGAGCGGCGATTACAGCAAGGCGGATCTGGCGCGGCGCTACCGCGTGAGCCGCAAGACGGTACACGTGCTGCTGTCGCGGTTCGAGGCCGAGGGCTGGCCCGGGGTGGAAGAGCGCTCGCGGGCGCCGCACAGGCACGGCCGGGCGGTGGCGGCGGCGATCGAGCGGCGGGTGGTGGAAGCTCGTGGTGGGCATCCGAAGTGGGGGCCCAAGAAGCTGCGGGCCTGGTTGCAGGCCAGGGAGAGTGGGACGGCATGGCCGGCGGCCAGCACGATCGGGGATATCCTGGAGCGGCACGGGCTTGTGGAGCGGCGGCGGTTGCGATCGGCAGCGATGCCCGACTGGTGGGGTGAGCTGTCGGCGATCGAGGGTGCGAACACAGTGTGGGGGATCGACTACAAGGGCTGGTTCCGCACCGGTGACGGCTATCGCTGCGAGCCGTTGAGCCTGAGCGATCTGCACAGCCGCTACCTGCTGCGGCTGGTTGCGATGGAGCGGCCCAGCGGGGCGGCGGCCTGGGCAGTGCTGGAGGGGGCTTTCCGTGAATATGGATTGCCTGAGCTGCTGCGCTCCGACAGCGGTCAGCCGTTCGCAGGTCCTGGGCTGCATGGCTTGTCGCGCTTTGCCGTGAAGGTGATCAAAGCCGGCGTGACGCCGGAACGGATCGCGCCGGGCAAGCCGCAGCAGAACGGTCGTCATGAGCGCATGCATCGGACCCTGAAGCTTGAGGCGGCGAGTCCGCCGGCGGCGACCTGGCGCGGCCAGCAGCGTCGGTTTGCCGCCTTTGTCCGCCAATTCAACGAAGAGCGGCCGCATGAAGCGCTCGGCCAGGTGCCACCGGCGCGGTGCTACCAGC
>NZ_VDUZ01000122.1 GCF_008039615.1 Vineibacter terrae
TGAGCGGCGGCAAGCATGCGGCGCGCAAGCTCAAGCGGGCGCAGATCCTGCTGGCGGCCGATGCCGGCGCCAGCGACGAGCAGATCGCCGGCACGATTGGCGTGAGCGGCTCGACAGTATACCGAACCAAGCGGCGCTTTGTGCTGGGCAATCTGGAGGCGGCCCTGAGCGAGGAGCCGCGGCCGGGCGCGCAGCGCAAGCTGACCGGCAAGGAGGAGGCCCTGCTGGTGGCCACCGCCTGCTCCAAGCCGCCGGCCGGGCGGGCGCGCTGGACATTGGAGCTGCTGGCCGGCGCGATGGTCAAGCTGACCGAGCATGCCGAGCTGTCGCGCGAGACGGTGCGGCGCCGTCTGGCGGAGAACGATCTCAAGCCCTGGCGCCGGGACATG
This sequence comes from Vineibacter terrae, assembly GCF_008039615.1. GTDB lineage: Bacteria > Pseudomonadota > Alphaproteobacteria > Reyranellales > Reyranellaceae > Vineibacter > Vineibacter terrae. Next base: position 390 of record NZ_VDUZ01000122.1, read on the forward strand.
TGGTGCATCCCCGCCGTCGACGGCACCTATGTCGCACGCATGGAGGACGTGCTGGATCTCTATGCCGAGGCCCCCGATCCCACGCGACCGGTGGTGTGCTTCGACGAGAGCCCGACCCAGCTGATCGGCGAGGTCCGCCAGCCGATCCCCGCCCAGCCCGGCCAGCTCGAGCGCTACGACTGCGAGTATCGCCGCAACGGCACCGCCAACCTGTTCGTCTTCCTCGATGCCCACCGGCCCTGGCGCAAGGTCAAGGTCACCGACCAGCGCACCGCCCGCGACTTCGCCGAATGCATGCGTGATCTTGTCGACCTTCACTACCCCAAGGCCACGCTGATCCGCGTCGTGCTCGACAACCTGTCGACCCATTCGCCAGGTGCCCTCTACGAGGCCTTCCCCGCAGCCGAAGCACATCGCATCCTGCGCCGCATCGAGTTCCACTACACCCCAAAGCACGCCTCCTGGCTCAACATGGTCGAGATCGAGATCGGCGTGCTGCGCGGCCAGTGCCTCGACCGCCGCATCGCAGACCGCCACACGCTCAACGCCGAAATCGCCGCCTGGGAGCGCCAGCGAAACGCGACAGCCGCTC
>NZ_VDUZ01000123.1 GCF_008039615.1 Vineibacter terrae
AGCGCCAGCGAAACGCGACAGCCGCTCCCATCAAATGGATGTTCACCACCCAACGCGCTCGCACAAAGCTCGCTCGCGCCTATCCAGACGCAGCCAAAGAGTCATAATCTCTGGGCACAGGTACTAGTGCTTGCCGTTGGGTGGGACGCTCAGGCGGTCGACAAGCGCGATGCCCAGCGCCGACAGGATGAACAGCCCGTGGATCAGCGCCTGCCACATGACGCCGGCTTCGGTGTAGGTCGCCTTCTCGGAGCCGAGGTTGCCGGCCTCGATGAACGTGCGCAGCAGATGGATCGAGGAGATGCCGATGATCGCCATCGCCAGCTTGATCTTCAGCACGCTGGCATTGACATGGCTGAGCCATTCCGGCTGGTCGGGATGGTTCTGCAGCTCCAGGCGGGAAACGAACGTCTCATAGCCGCCCACGATCACCATGATCAGCAGGTTGGAGATCATCACCACGTCGATGAGCCCGAGCACCACCAGCATGATCTGCTGCTCGTTGAACGACAGTGTGTGGCTGACGAGATGCCAGAGTTCTTTGAGGAAGAGCGCAACATAGACGCACTGGGCGATGATCAGGCCCAGATATAGTGGTAGCTGCAGCCAGCGCGACGCGAATATCAACTGCGGCAGGGGGCGCAGCCGCGACGCCGCCAGGGGCACGGATCGCGTCTGAGGGGGCACCGACATTACCTTTCACCTCGCCATTCCGGAAAGCCGGCCGACTTGGGCCGTGGGGGCTGATCTAAGGATGACGGCGCCGAGGTCAAGGCGCGTGTTGATGTCATGGCCGGCGGGTCGCACGGCATCGCGCCTGCGGGTCAGGGCTATCGCATTTGGAAATTTGTGAACTGAGCGAGCATGGTGGCGAGGAATTGGTTGTCCCAGCCGGCACGCTTGAGCTTGCCGCGCATGGAGCCCTTTGAGGGCTCGATCTTGGCGAGGTTAA
>NZ_VDUZ01000124.1 GCF_008039615.1 Vineibacter terrae
TAGGGCCTGTTTTCAAACCCCGATCCAGATGAGGATACAGGCGATCAGCGCCATGGCGAGGTAGTTGCGGGCGGTCTTTTCGTAGCGAGTAGCGAACCGACGGAACCGCTTGAGGCGATTGATGCAGCATTCGACCAGATGCCGCTCCTTGTAGACGTGCCAATCCACCTTGCGCGGCGTGGTGCCAAGACGCGGCGGGATGACGGGCTCGGCGCCTTGCGCCCGAATGAGCGCAATAATCGCGTTGGCGTCGTAGGCTTTGTCGGCGATGACGTACTGGCTCAGCTTGCCGCTGAGCAGCGCCGCCGCTTGTGTGGCATCGTGCACGTGGCCCCCGGTGAGGCGCAGGTCGACCGGATAACCAAGGGCGTCGACCACCAGATGGATCTTGGTGGAGAAGCCGCCGCGCGAGCGCCCCAGCGCCTGATCATCGCCGGCGCTTTTTTGCGCCGGCGGCATCCTGGTGCGCACGCACGACGGTGCTGTCAATCTGGTAATTCTCGGCATCGCGGCTGCCCGACACCGCGGCCAGCACCCCTTGCCAGATACCGGCCTTCGACCACCGCCAGAACCGCGTGTAGATCGATTGCCACGGCCCGAAGCCGGCTGGGATGTCGCGCCACGGTGCACCGGTGCGATGCACCCACAGAATGGCGTCGACCACCGGTCGGCTATCCTTCGGCGGTCGTCCTCCTTTGCTACGATCCGTCCTCAGCAGGGGCTCGATCACCGACCATTGCTCATCACTCAGCGGCCGCCTGTTCATTGCTGCAACTCACGCAAAGAACAGCTTTGAATCAAATTTCATTCCGAGTGACAAGT
>NZ_VDUZ01000125.1 GCF_008039615.1 Vineibacter terrae
CGCTCGGCCTTGGCCTGGGCCTCGAGGCGATCGATCTGCCGTTGCAGCACCTGCAGGCGCTCAAGCTCGTCGAGGATCTCCTGCTTGAGGAACGGCGGCAGGGGCCGGCCGTCGCCGGTGCGTGCATTGGCCAGCTTCTCAGGGAAGTTCCGGGCCCGCGGCTCCAGCTCACGCACACCTTGGCTGTGCAAGAGGCCCTTGATGCGGTTGGTGTGCGCCGTGCGTTCCTCGATCAGCCGATCGCGTTGCCGCGAGGGCCGGCGTGCATCCTCGTGCTCCACCGACGGCGGCCGCACCACGCTGCACACCCGCGGCTCGCCGCCCTCGTGGCGGATCAGCACCTGGATCAGGTTCTCCAGGTCCAGCCGGTCCGTCTTGGCGCGCCGATGGCGGCGGTTCACCTGCAGGCTGCCAGCATCCAGGACGCGGTTCTCCACCCCCAGCTCCCGCAGCCTACGATCCAGCCAGAAGCCGTCGTAGCCGGCCTCGTAGCAGCTGACGATCCGCACCGGCCGCCCCAGCCGCTGCTGCGCTTTCTGCTGCGCCTTGCTGATCAGCTTCCACGCGGCCTCCAGATCGCCTCCGGCCACAACATGACGGCTCAGCTTCTTGCTGCCTGATACTGTGATCCCCACAAGCCACTTCGCTTTGCCCAGTTCAAATGCGACGTACAGCGTGGCAAACTCCGTCTCAGCGGCGGGGGTGTCAGCGTGTTGCGAAGACTTCATCTCTCTTCCTCCGTAGGCTCGGTCCAAACTCAAAGCCTAC
>NZ_VDUZ01000126.1 GCF_008039615.1 Vineibacter terrae
ACCGGGATCCTGGCCACCATCGGCTCGACGGCGCCGTTCATCGGCCTGTTCGGCACGGTGTGGGGGATCATGAACAGCTTCATCGGCATCTCCAAGGCGCAGACGACGAACCTGGCGGTGGTGGCGCCGGGCATCGCCGAGGCGCTGCTGGCGACGGCGCTCGGGCTGGTGGCGGCGATCCCGGCGGTGGTGATCTACAACGTCTTCGCGCGCTCGATCTCGGGCTACCGCATGCTGCTGGCGGATGCGTCGGCGGCGATCCTGCGGCTGGTGAGCCGCGACCTGGACCGCGGCACGCTGCCGCTGTCGAAGGCGGCGGAGTAGGGCGATGTCGGTCCGCCTGCACCACGGCGAGGACGACCTGGCGGAGAGCCATGAGATCAACGTCACGCCGTTCATCGACGTGATGCTGGTGCTGCTGATCATCTTCATGGTGGCGGCGCCGCTGGCGACGGTGGACGTGCCGGTGGACCTGCCGACCTCGACGGCGCAGCGCCAGCCGCGGCCGGACAAGCCGGTGTTCCTGACGGTGAAGGCCGACCTGAGCCTGGCGCTGGGCGACGCGGCGGTGACGCGCGAGGGCCTGGCGGCGGCGCTGAATGCGGCCAGCGGCAGCGACAAGGACAAGCGCATCTTCCTGCGCGCGGCCAGGACGGTGGACTACGGCGCGCTGATGGAGGTGATGAACGCGCTGCGCGGCGCCGGCTACCTGAAGGTGGCGCTGGTCGGCCTCGAGA
>NZ_VDUZ01000127.1 GCF_008039615.1 Vineibacter terrae
GTGGCAAACTCCGTCTCAGCGGCGGGGGTGTCAGCGTGTTGCGAAGACTTCATCTCTCTTCCTCCGTAGGCTCGGTCCAAACTCAAAGCCTACCTCCTGACCTCTCGTCGCTACATAGAATCTGAGCAGAGCGAAGGATCCTTCAGGCCGTCGAACCCGGCACCTCCGGCACGGTGGCCAACCAGTCGAGGTTCCTGATAGGCTGCGCATAGGTCGTACATTCGGCAAGCCCCATGGATACCGTCGCATTCATTACCGTTGAGCTTGGAGACGATCTCATCGTTTCGTTCGCGGTCCAGAAACCGGATGACCCATCCTGGATCGAAAGTCTCACGCTCTTGCGAACCCCGAAATATGAACCGTACCGCGATCGCGATGAGCGCGGGGTCTCCGTGTCGTTCGAGCGCTTTCTGGACGACAACGATCAAGAGATGTTGAAGGCCGTCAGTTTTTTCGAGCGCGATGCGATCATCGAACTCAGGACAACTTCGCGGCACTATCGGCTGAGTGTCCGCAAAGTGAATCCGGAAGAGCTCGCCGATATGCGCGAGGCCTTTCACAAGATGAACTTCGACAACAGCTTCCGGCTAAACCGAAGTTACCCCTGAGGGAATTGAGCAAGTTGTTGTGATCGCAGGGATTTGTTGACTGCGAAGTGTTTCGTGCTGCCTACAGCGAGGGTGTCAGGTCGAGCAGATCGAAGGCGCGTTGCTGGACA
>NZ_VDUZ01000128.1 GCF_008039615.1 Vineibacter terrae
GTCGAAGCCGGCAAGATCCGGCTGTTCTGCAAGGCGATCGGCGAGGAAGACCCGATCTATCAGGACGAGGCCGCCGCCAAGGCCGCCGGCTACCGCGCCATCCCGGCGCCGCCCACCTTCCTGACGGCCGTCACCAACGACGATCCCGACAAGGGTGGCCTGCTGCGCCTGCTGGGCGTCGACATCGGCCTCATCCTGCACGGCGAGCAGCACTACGAGTACATCGCCCCGGTGCATGTCGGCGACAAGGTCACCTGCCAGTCGAAGGTGCTGGACATCTACGACAAGAAGGGCGGCGCCCTGTGGTTCGTGGTGTCGGAGACCGAGATGAAGGACGCGTCGTCGGGCAAGCCGGTGGCCAAGGCGCGCAGCATCACCGTCGTGCGCAACCCGGACGCGGCGAAGAAGGCGTAAGGAGGCTGGAGATGGCAAACGCACCGAAATTCGCGGACGTCAAGGTCGGCGACGAGCTGCCGGCGCTGAAGCTGGCGCCGATCAGCCGCCACCAGCTCGCCCTCTACTGCGGCGGCTCGGGCGACCACAACCCGATCCATGTCGACATCGACTTCGCCAAGAAGTTCGGCTTCAAGGACGTCTTCGCCCACGGCATGCTGTCGATGGC
>NZ_VDUZ01000129.1 GCF_008039615.1 Vineibacter terrae
TCCGTGACCTGCCGTTCGACCAGGCGGCGCTGGGCTCGCCATCGGCATTGCTGAACGCGCTGCGCGGGGCGGAGATCACGGTGGGCGGTGCGCGCAGCGCGACGGGCCGTGTCGTGGCGGTGAATGGCGAGCCGGTGATCAGCCCCGAGGGCCGTCAGGTCGGGGTGCGCAACCGCGTGACGCTGATGACGGACAAGGGCCTGCAGCAGTTCGTGCTGGAGGAGGCGGAGACGCTGCAGTTCGCGGATCCGGCGGTTCGGGCGCAGGTTCAGAAGGCGCTGGCGGCGATCGCGTCGAACCGTGCGAAGGATGCGCGGACGGTTGAGCTGAGCGCGAAGGGTCAGGGGAAGCGGACGGTGCGTGTGGCGTACATCGTGACGGCGCCGCTGTGGAAGGCGTCGTACCGGCTGACGGTGCCGGGTGAGGGCGATGTGACGAAGGCGCACCTTCAGGGCTGGGCGGTTGTGGAGAACATGAGCGGCCAGGACTGGAAGGATGTGGACCTGACGCTGGTGTCGGGGCATCCGGTGGCGTTCCGGCAGGCGCTGTATCAATCCTACTACGTCGACCGCCCCTACGTGCCGGTCGAC
>NZ_VDUZ01000130.1 GCF_008039615.1 Vineibacter terrae
CCTCAATCGCACCAAGCTCCGCCGGGTGCGCCAGCGCGAGGGCCGATACCTGCTGCGCAGCAACCTCTGCGGCCATGACCCGGCCCAGCTGTGGCAGTTCTACATCCAGCTCGTCGAGATCGAAGCCGCCTTCAAGAACCTCAAGGACGACCTGCGGCTGCGCCCCATCTTCCACCAGCTCGAAGAGCGCATCGAGGCCCATATCTTCGTCGCCTTCATGGCCTACTGCCTGCACGTCACCCTACGCGCCCGCCTGCGGCCCCTGGCCGGCGGCCTTACGCCCAGGGCCGTGCTCGACAAGCTCGCCGCCATCCAGATGCTCGATGTCCACTTCCCCACCACCGACGGCCGGACCCTCATCCTGACCCGCTACACCGAACTCGCCGCCGATCAGAAGCTCCTCGTCAGCCAGCTCGGCCTCACGCTGCCGCCGCAGCCACCGCCCAGGATCACTGCCGCCGGTGCCCTCGACCGCCAGCCCGAGCCCGCCATGTAGTGAAGACCTTTCACGAGCCGCCGTTGATTCGATTACACTTTCTGCCTTCGCTACTCGCCAGTAGGGAAAGTTGGG
>NZ_VDUZ01000131.1 GCF_008039615.1 Vineibacter terrae
CGCTGGCGTGGATCTCGCCCGACAGCAGGTCGAAGGCGCGGCGGATGCCGGCGGTGTCAGGCAGGTTGGCGACGGCGTCGAAGATGGGATTGCCGGCGCCGAGGCTCTCGACGCCGCTGCCGGCGGTGCACTGGTTGCGGGAGGCGGCGACGCCGCAGAACGTCACCGCGTTGCGCGCGACGTCGAGATAGACGTTGCTGGGATCGTAGCTCAGCGCGAGGTCGAACAGCGGCAAGCCGGTGCCCGCCGCCACCAGTCCAGCGAAGGTGCCGTTCACGCTGCCATTGGCGGTGAGGATGGTGTAGCGCGTTCCCGCTACATAACCGCCGCCCGTCTTTGTGACCTGCACCGTGCCGCCGCCGAGCGTGGCGGTGCCGGTGGCGACGATGCGGTCGGCGTTGTTCGCGGCATCGATCTCGACCAGGTAGGTCGAGCCGGCGGCGAAGGCGACATTGCCGGCGACGTTGAGCGTGTCCGGAGAATTGCCCGGAGAGACCGTGCCGCCGGCGTTGGCGGTGAAGCCGCCGATGGTGCCGCTGCC
>NZ_VDUZ01000132.1 GCF_008039615.1 Vineibacter terrae
AACCTCGCCAAGATCGAGCCCTCAAAGGGCTCCATGCGCGGCAAGCTCAAGCGTGCCGGCTGGGACAACCAATTCCTCGCCACCATGCTCGCTCAGTTCACAAATTTCCAAATGCGATAGCCCTGTCCGAACCTGTTTCCCGCGGTTGACTTAGAGCTTCCGGGCATTGCCCTTCAGGAGCTTGCCGGAGACGGCCGGACGATCCGTCATGGAAATTGTCACGTCATCGCCGGTGATCGAAGCCGTGAAGCAATGGCCGTCCCGGAGCGGCTCCCCGGGTTCGGAAATGCAGAGTCGTCCGTCGTCCTGGATCGACCATCTGATTGAGGCTGGCGGGGTCGCATGCTGTCGCGACTGCTCATCGAATCGCACGGTTCCGTTCGACAGAAAATAGAGGCTCCTCGACGTGGCGAATGGAATTGGGGGGAATTGTTGGTAACCTTCGCCGAGAGACGGAGCGGGGGTTGGGTTGGACGGGAATCGGGTGCTGGCACTGGGTCTTGGCGTGACGGCGCCGTGGC
>NZ_VDUZ01000133.1 GCF_008039615.1 Vineibacter terrae
TCGATCACCACTTCAGGCGGCACATCGGGCGGCGGCAGCATCTCGGCCAGCCGGTCGGGCTGCGGCAAGGTCACGGGCTCCGGCGGCTCCGGCTCGGGCAGCTCGCGCGCCAGCACCTCGGTCTCGATGGCGGGCGGCTCGGCCTCCTCCTGCCTGGGGCCCGGCGCCGTCTCGCTCACCTCCGGCTCCGGCGCGCTGGAGACCGCGGCCAGCTCGATCATCACGGCCGGCGGCGCGGCCGGCATGTCCTGCGGTATGCGCCAGGCCAGCAGCGCTGCGGCGCCGCCCAGATGGGCCGCCAGCACCACGCCCAGGCTCACGCTCCAGCGCAAAACCTCCCCACGCAGTGGGGAGGTGCCCCGAAGGGGCGGAGGGGAGCCGACGGGGTCTTGGTCATCAGCACCACGAGCGCTCCCCATCCGGCCTTCGGCCACCTTCCCCGCGTTGCGG
>NZ_VDUZ01000134.1 GCF_008039615.1 Vineibacter terrae
TGCCGGGTCGTCGCCTGGCGGCGGTAGCGGGTCTGACGGCGACGCTGCTGGCGTCGACGTCGGCGTTGGCGCAGGAGCTGGCGCTGAAGCGTGTGATGCTGTCGTCGGGGGGCGTGGGGTATTTCGAATACGAGGCGTCGGTGGAGAACGACGCGACGCTGAAGCTGACGGTGAACCTGGATCAGGTCGACGACGTGCTGAAGAGCCTGGTGGTCTATGACGACAAGGGCGGTGTCGGCGGGCTGAGCCTGCCGGGTCGCGAGCCGCTGTCGCAGGTGCTCCGTGACCTGCCGTTCGACCAGGCGGCGCTGGGCTCGCCATCGGCATTGCTGAACGCGCTGCGCGGGGCGGAGATCACGGTGGGCGGTGCGCGCAGCGCGACGGGCCGTGTCGTGGCGGTGAATGG
>NZ_VDUZ01000135.1 GCF_008039615.1 Vineibacter terrae
GGCACGCTGAGCCGCTCGCTGGGCGGCTTCCTCATCGGCGTCGATGCCACCATCGAGCAGACCTGGCGCGTCGGGCTGGCCGCCGGCTACACCCGCGCCTCGTTCGACGTCGACAGCCGCGCCTCGTTCGACGTCGACAGCCGCGCCTCGTCCGGCAACAGCGACAACTATCATGTCGCCCTCTATGGCGGCGGCCAGCTCGGCGCTTTGGGCCTGCGGGCCGGCGCCAGCTTCAGCTGGCACGACATCGCCACCACGCGCCGCGTCGCCTTCGCCGGCATCGGCGATCGCCTGAAGGCCGACTACGGCGCCCGCACCACGCAGGTGTTCGGCGACTCTCTCAAGATCTCCGATCTCGAAGTCCGGCCCATCTATCATCGCCGTGCCCGGCGCGTGCGCGCACACGTCTTCCTCTGCATGCTCGCCTATCACATCGAATGGCACATGCGCGCCCGCCTCGCCCCCATCCTGTTCCAGGACGACGACAAGGCCAGCGCCGAACGGGCCCGCGCCTCGCCCGTCGCCCCGGCCCAGCGCTCCCTGCGCGCACGCCGCAAGGCGGCCCGCAAGCGCACCGACGACGGCCTGCCGTGTCGACCATGGACCTCGACCGCAAGGAGCTGCTCATGAAGCTGGGCGCTGCGCGGGCCAAGGCGCCGGCAGCTTGGCGTCTGATCGACATCGCCGTGGCTGACGACGGCACCGCCTTCAGCTTCGTCCTCAATCGCACCAAGCTCCGCCGGGTGCGCCAGCGCGAGGGCCGATACCTGCTGCGCAGCAACCTCTGCGGCCATGACCCGGCCCAGCTGTGGCAGTTCTACATCCAGCTCGTCGAGATCGAAGCCTTGAGCTTGCCGCGCATGGAGCCCTTTGAGGGCTCGATCTTGGCGAGGTTAAGGACGGTTTTGCGCAGCAGGGCGAGGTTCTGGGGCCCATTGTCCTTGCGGTTCCTGGCATTGTCTTCGCCCATGATGACATCAAGCGTCCAGTGCAGGCCATTCTCGATGCCCCAATGGCTGCGGACGGCAGCGTTGAACTGCTCGGGCGCCAGGGCGGCGCTGAGCAGGTAGTAGCGGCTCTCGCGGCTGGTCGCGCCGTTGGTGTCGACCATGGACCTCGACCGCAAGGAGCTGCTCATGAAGCTGGGCGCTGCGCGGGCCAAGGCGCCGGCAGCTTGGCGTCTGATCGACATCGCCGTGGCTGACGACGGCACCGCCTTCAGCTTCGCCCTCAATCGCACCAAGCTCCGCCGGGTGCGCCAGCGCGAGGGCCGATACCTGCTGCGCAGCAACCTCTGCGGCCATGACCCGGCCCAGCTGTGGCAGTTCTACATCCAGCTCGTCGAGATCGAAGCCGGCGCCGGTTGTCGAAGCCGCGCCAGAACACCTCGGCGACCAGCAGCTGGGCGCCCACCGGCCCGATGCCCTTGAGATCGACCAGCTGGTTGATCTTGGCGGCCATGGTGCCGTCCTCGGCGTCGGCGCGCTCGGCCTTGGCCTGGGCCTCGAGGCGATCGATCTGCCGTTGCAGCACCTGCAGGCGCTCAAGCTCGTCGAGGATCTCCTGCTTGAGGAACGGCGGCAGGGGCCGGCCGTCGCCGGTGCGTGCATTCAGCCGCCACCAGCTCGCCCTCTACTGCGGCGGCTCGGGCGACCACAACCCGATCCATGTCGACATCGACTTCGCCAAGAAGTTCGGCTTCAAGGACGTCTTCGCCCACGGCATGCTGTCGATGGCGTTCCTGGGCCGGCTGGCGACGTCGTGGGTGCCGCAGAAGCAGATCCGCGCGCTGGGCACCCGCTTCACCTCGATCACCTGGGTCGGCGACGTGATCACGGTCAGCGGCAAGGTGGTCGGCAAGCGCGACCGCCGGCAGCGGCGTCGAGAGCCTCGGCGCCGGCAATCCCATCTTCGACGCCGTCGCCAACCTGCCTGACACCGCCGGCATCCGCCGCGCCTTCGACCTGCTGTCGGGCGAGATCCACGCCAGCGGCGCCAGCACCATGGTCGAGCAGTCGCAGTATCTGCGCGACGCCGTGATCGGCCGCGTGCGCCAATCCTACGCCGCGGTCGGACCGGCGGCCGCGCTGGCGCCCGAAGGCAAGGTCATGGCGCTCGCCGGCAGCGACAAGGACAAGCGCATCTTCCTGCGCGCGGCCAGGACGGTGGACTACGGCGCGCTGATGGAGGTGATGAACGCGCTGCGCGGCGCCGGCTACCTGAAGGTGGCGCTGGTCGGCCTCGAGAACGGGGACAGCAAGTGACGTCGGGTCACTCCCTTCCCCGCAACGCGGGGAAGGTGGCCGAAGGCCGGATGGGGAGCGCTCGTGGTGCTGATGACCAAGACCCCGTCGGCTCCCCTCCGCCCCTTCGGGCTGGATGCTTCGTGCGACACCGGGCTGGCGGCGGATGAGGCCGGCGCGCTCGAGGCCGAGAACCATCTGATGGACTGAAGGTGGACTGACGCGGAAGTGGCGCTGCATGTCGGCTTCGGCAGGAGCCTGGTGGAACATGCGGGCGTAGACATGGATGAAGGCCAGATACTGGCCTTGCTTTTCGGTGAAGCGATGCGGGCCGGTGCGGCGCGCGGTGTCTGATTTGTGACTCATCGCTGGATTCGTCTGGTCTCCTCTCAGTCCCAGTGTGGCCGATCGTCCTCTCAGACCGGCTACCGATCGCAGCCTTGGTAGGCCATTACCCCACCAACTAGCTAATCGGACGCGGGCCCCTCCTTCGGCGATAAATCTTTCCCTCCTCACGGAGGCTTATCCGGTATTAGCCCTAGTTTCCCAGGGTTGTTCCGAACCAAAGGGCAGGTTCCCACGCGTTACTCACCCGTGCGCCGCTGTCGTATTGCTACGACCGCTCGACTTGCATGTGTTAGGTGCCTGGTGCTTGGTGGTGGATGCTGTCGCGAGCGAGGACGCAGGTGAATTGTGGGGCGGGGTGAGAGCCTTGCTTCAGGATGAGCCGAGCGTTTTGGTTTGTGACGGGATCCGTTGCCGGCCGGGGCGCCAAGAGCCCTGGCTGGACTTGAACATGAGAGTTTGATCCTGGCTCAGAACGAACGCTGGCGGCAGGCCTAACACATGCAAGTCGAGCGGTCGTAGCAATACGACAGCGGCGCACGGGTGAGTAACGCCGCTGGTTCGAAGAGCGTGCCGGCACCCAGAAGGGCCGCACCCGGCGCGTCGCCATCGTCGCCTTGGCACGCAAGCTCATGGTCGCCCTGTGGCGCTTCCTGGAGCATGGCCTGCTGCCTGAGGGGCGCCGTCTTGAGCGCACCGCAGCGCTAATCCGCGCGGCGGCAAGCGCTTACCAAGGGGGACGGATGATGACCGTTGTCATCCATGGACCATACAGCACCGCTGTCTCAGATGGGTCTCATCGTCGCCGCTGGTTCGAAGAGCGTGCCGGCACCCAGAAGGGCCGCACCCGGCGCGTCGCCATCGTCGCCTTGGCACGCAAGCTCATGGTCGCCCTGTGGCGCTTCCTGGAGCATGGCCTGCTGCCTGAGGGCGCCGTCTTGAGCGCACCGCAGCGCTAATCCGCGCGGCGGCAAGCGCTTACCAAGGGGGACGGATGATGACCGTTGTCATCCATGGACCATACAGCACCGCTGTCTCAGATGGGTCTCATCGTCCGCCGGCCTCATCCGCCGCCAGCCCGGTGTCGCACGAAGCATCCAGATCCTGGTCGACCCTCAAGACCTGCCAATCCTCCCCTGGCTCAACAGCAACCCGTCATAACCTCTGTGGCGAGGTACTAGGGCGTCTACACATCTTGGCGCGTTGGCGCGGCAGATTGACTCGGGCCGAGGATAGCGGCTTCCCGTGCGGGTGGGCGATGTGATTCTGTATGGCGCACTTTGGTTCAGCTGGAGTGCCGCCATCATCAATCGCCTCAAGCGGTTCCGTCGGTTCGCTACTCGCTACGAAAAGACCGCCCGCAACTACCTCGCCATGGCGCTGATCGCCTGTATCCTCATCTGGATCGGGGTTTGAAAACAGGCCCTAGTACCTGTGCCCAGAGATTATGACTCTTTGGCTGCGTCTGGATAGGCGCGAGCGAGCTTTGTGCGAGCGCGTTGGGTGGTGAACATCCATTTGATGCGAGCGGCTGTCGCGTTTCGCTGGCGCTCATAAAAGGCACTTGGTCTTCACTACAGCCGCTCGCCGACCGACACCCCTTGAAATGATTCGCGTTTTCACACTTTCCAACCTCAAAATTGCCGTTTCAGCCCTCCAGTTGGGAAAGTTGGGCTAGCAGCCTGTCGGACTGAGGTTATTGGGTAGTTGATTGAGTGATTTTGAAAGCACCGAGGTCATGGGTCGCGATTTTTGGTGGTACTTTCCCCGTCAGGCGTGTGCGAGGGTGAACATCCGCTGCGCCAGCGAAACGCGACAGCCGCTCCCATCAAATGGATGTTCACCACCCAACGCGCTCGCACAAAGCTCGCTCGCGCCTATCCAGACGCAGCCAAAGAGTCATAATCTCTGGGCACAGGTACTAGGGCCTGTTTTCAAACCGAGTCACATCTCACTTGTCACTCGGAATGAAATTTGATTCAAAGCTGTTCTTTGCGTGAGTTGCAGCAATGAACAGGCGGCCGCTGAGTGATGAGCAATGGTCGACCGACCATTGCTCATCACTCAGCGGCCGCCTGTTCATTGCTGCAACTCACGCAAAGAACAGCTTTGAATCAAATTTCATTCCGAGTGACAAGTAAGATGTGACTCGGTTTGAAAACAGGCCCTAGTACCTCGCCACAGAGGTTATGACGGGTTGCTGTTGAGCCAGGGGAGGATTGGCAGGTCTTGAGGGTCGACCAGGATCTGGATGCTTCGTGCGACACCGGGCTGGCGGCGGATGAGGCCGGCCGCAGGGTCGCCGTCCAGCTCGCCTGGCTGTGGCGCCGCTACCAGCCGGGCAGCGCCTTGAGCCGCTGGTTCGAAGAGCGTGCCGGCACCCAGAAGGGCCGCACCCGGCGCGTCGCCATCGTCGCCTTGGCACGCAAGCTCATGGTCGCCCTGTGGCGCTTCCTGGAGCATGGCCTGCTGCCTGAGGGGGGCGCCGTCTTGAGCGCACCGCAGCGCTAATCCGCGCGGCGGCAAGCGCTTACCAAGGGGGACGGATGATGACCGTTGTCATCCATGGACCATACAGCACCGCTGTCTCAGATGGGTCTCATCGTCTCCTGGGCAACCCCGCCCGCGGTCACTGCCGCGTGTGTTGAGCCAGGGGAGGATTGGCAGGTCTTGAGGGTCGACCAGGATCTGGATGCTTCGTGCGACACCGGGCTGGCGGCGGATGAGGCCGGCGCGCTCGAGGCCGAGAACCATCTGATGGACTGAAGGTGGACTGACGCGGA